>CAWKLZ010000017.1:0-18657 GCA_963850625.1 uncultured Solirubrobacterales bacterium | reverse complement strand
GGCACCGGAGCCGGCGGCTTGCGCGTCGGCGGCGGCCGCGCGCTGCGGCCCGCCCGGCCCGGCGAATACCGCGAGCCCGAAGCCGAGTGCGATCAAAACGACGGCGAGGCCACCTCCGCCGCGACCGGCGGCACGCCAAGCCGTGTGGCGCCCTCGCCTCGCGGGACGAGCGGCGCCCATTCGATCTCGAATCGCGTCCGGTACCGCTCGACGATCCGCACCAGGGCCGGGCCTGCGGCGAGCATGATCGCGGCGTTGCCGGCCGCGTGCGCGATGTTGAAGGGGATGCTGCGGGCCGAGAGGGCCAGGTAGCGCTCGACCGACTGCTCGCCGCCGAAGCTGACCATCGCCGAGAGGTCGAGCAGGGCGCCGTAGGCGAGGCCCGCGACGGCGCCCGCGACGGCGAGCCCCACGCGGCCGAGCCGGCGGCCCGTGAGCCGGCCGAGGATCGCCCCGCCGATCCCGACGAGGCCCCAGCCCGCCATCTGCCAGGGCGTCCATGGGCCCTGACCGAGCCAGAAGTTGGAGATCAGCGCGGAGAGTGCACCGACCGCGAAGCCGGGCGGCCCACCGAGCGCATAGCCGGCGATCAGAACGACGTCGGTGGTCGCGACGACGTTCGGGATCGGCGCGAAGACGAGCCGCCCGGCGACGCCGAGCGCGGCGAGCGCGGCGACGGCGGCGACAATCCGCGCCGACGGGCGCGAGTGCTCGAACCAGATCCCGCCCGTGACGAGCACGAGCGCCAGACCGGTGAAGATCGCCAGCTGCCAGCTCACCGTGCCAGCCCCTCGCCCTTGGTGAGTGCGGCGCCGAGCAGCGCCGCCCCGGCGGCCGGCGTGATCGCCCGCCCGCCCGTGATCCGTGCCACCTCGGTCGCGAAGTACCAACCGCCGGCGAGCATCTGCTCGGCGGGGCCGTCAGCGAGCACGCGGCCGCGACCGAGCAGGACGACGCGCCGGCTGAGCGCCGCGGCGAACTCGACGTCATGCGTGGCGACGAGAACGGCGGCGCCCCTCTCGGCGAGGCCGGTGAGCCAGGCGACGAGCCCGGCCTTGCGCTCGCGGTCGAGACCGCGGGTCGGCTCGTCGAGGCAGACGAGACCGGGTGGGCTGCCACCGGCGCCGCGGCCAGCCATCGCGATCGCGACCGCGAGTCGCTGTCGCTCGCCGCCGGAGAGATCGCGCGGGTCGCGTCCGGGATCGATCTCGAGGCCGGCGGCGGCGAGCGCGGCGGCGCCGGCCGCGCCGGGGAGCTCATCCTCGACCCGCTCGCGGACGAAGTAGTCGTCGGGTCGCTGGCCGACGAGCGCGCAGCCGCCGGGAGCCTCAACCGTGCCCCCGGCCGCGTCGAGCAGTCCGGCAGCGGTTCGCATCAGCGTGCTCTTGCCGGCACCGTTGGGCCCCACGATGGCGACGATCTCACCGGCCTCGATGCGCAGGTCGACCCCGGCGAGGACCTCGCGCGGGCCGTTGCCGGGATCGAGCTCGACGCGCAGGCCCCGGGCCAGGAGCGCCGGCGGCCCCCCCTCGGGGGGCCTCCGTGGCTCGCCGGTGTCCGCGGACTCTGCAACGACGCGGTGCCCGGCGGCGATCATCCCCCGCGCCTCCTTGACCGAGGTCGGCCGGCCTTCGAAGCCGGCGAGCTTGAACATCGTCATCCCGGGCGTCGCCAGCCACGGCGCGCGCCCCGTGGCGAACGCCCCGAAGCCACCGGGGGGACCGTCGAAGGCGATCCGGCCGCCCTCGAGCGCAACGACGCGGTCGGCCGCGGGCAGGCAGCGCTCGAGCCGGTGCTCGCCAAGCACGACCGTCACCCCCCACTCCTCGTTGAGCCGGCGCAGCAGCGCGATGAGCTCATCGCCGGCGACGGGGTCGAGCTGTGAGGTCGGCTCGTCGAGCAGCAGCAGCGGCGGCCGCATGACGAGCGCGGCGCCGATCGCGACACGCTGCAGCTCGCCGCCGGAGAGCGTGTCGGTGGTCCGCTCGAGCAGCCCCTCCACGCCGAGCGCGAGGGCCACCTCCTCGACGGCGCGGGCGGTTTCCGCCCCCCGCGCCCGCGCAACTCCAGCGGCAGCTCGAGCTCCGCGCGCACGGTAGTCGAGACCACCTGGCTCTCCGGCTCCTGGGCGACGAAGCCGACGTTGACCGCGAGCTCAGCCGGCCCCACTTCGCGGGTGCTATTACCGTCGACGATCACGTCGCCGGCGAACCGACCGCCATGGAAATGCGGGACAAGACCGCACGCGGCGCGCAGTAGCGTCGACTTGCCCGAGCCCGACCGCCCGGCGAGGACGACGAAGGCACCCTCGCCGAACTCGAGGTCGAGCGGCCCCACGGCCGGCGCGGCGGCGCCCGGGTACGTGTACTCGAGCCCGGAGCAGCTGAGCACGGGCGCGCTCATCCGCCGTGCTCCCGTGCGAGCCGACGCTCGGCACGCAGGCGATCGAGCTCGCGCCGCGAGCAGAAGGGCAACGCGGCGAGCAGCGGCAACGCGAGGGCGAACGCGAAGGTGCCGGCTTCGAGTCCGCCGCTGATCGTCGGGTAGATCTGGATCTCGCCCCAGCCGGAGACAGCTGCGGCGACGGAGGCGGCGATCATCCCCAGGGCGGCCACCAGCATCGCGACCTCGCCCGCTTGACGCCGGTAGCGGACGCGCGCCGGCCGCGTGCCGAGGCCGAAACCGCGCAGCTCGAGCGTCGCCGCAACGTCGACCGAGCGGTCGAGCGAGCCCGCGACCAGCCGGCGTGCCAGCGCCGCACGGGTGACGGGCGCGGCCCCCGGTCCGCGTAGCGACGCCGCCTCCTGCAGACGCGTCGAGTCGGCAGCGGCAAGCGGCACGAGCCGCGAGATCAGCGTCGCCGTGATCGCTGAGCGCGCGGCGAACGGGCGCAACGCCTTGAGGATCCGGTCGGGGTCGACGCAGGCAGACCAGACGGCGAAGACCGCAAGCGCGACGAGGATCCGAAGGGCGAGGATGCCGCCCTCGGCGATCGCCTCGAGCGTCACGTCGAGGCGGCCGATGACCGGCACGTGGCCGCCGCGGAAGAGAATCGTGTCGCCGCGGTCGGTGACGAGCGCGTTGACGGCGATCACCGTCGCCGCGAGCACCAGGCCGTAGCGGAGCGGGGCGAGCGCCGGGCGCAGGGCGCCGGAGGCTGCGGCGGCGAGCAGCCCCGCGCCGCCCGCCGCGGCCAGCACGAGCGGGCTCGAGAAGCTGAAGGCGACGACGGCGAGCGGGCCGAGGTAGATCGCGGCGGCGAGCGGCCGGGCGCGTCCGAGCGGGCCGGGGCGCGGCGAGTAGGCGAGGACTGCTCTCACGAAGCGCCCACCTGCGGGCAGCCGGAAGCGCCGCTCACCTGTGCCTCTGCCGGGAGCGGAATGGCGTCGCCGGCAACCGTCGCCACCGCGTAATGACCTCGAAGTGGATCATCGCCGAGCAGATTCGCCGCTGCACTGACCTCCTCCGGCGTCGTCCCGGAGACGACCCACGTCGGCTGCTCGTCCCCGTTCCGCGTTGCCGCGACCCAGCCGGCACGCTCAGCGGTGCCTTCGGAGTCGCCATCGACGCCGAGCAGATCGAGGCCCCAGCCGTCGCGGCACCGCACCGGTCGCGCGTATACGCCGCTGACGCCCGTGTCCTGCTCGAGCAGGTGGGCCGCCGGGTCGTGGCGCACGTCGCCCCAGGTCCCGACGAGCACGCGCAAGGTCGCGTCGGGGTTCGACCGGGAATCCTCCCCCCTGCCGACCGTCAGCTCGGCGCCGGCGTCGCGAAGTGCGGCCTCAGCCTCACTGCAGGCCGCGGCGACGTCTGTTGCGCACGTCAGCTCGGTCGGGTAGCGCTTGCCGTCGAAGCCGTCGGCGAACGGCTCTGGCCACGAGCCCACGACCGCCGGCACGTGCTCGGCGTCGCTCCAGTCGTGGTAGTCCCACCAGATCTCATCGCCCGGGTGGACCTGCGCCTCGCCGGCGCCGACCGGCGACCAATAGCCGTTTACGTAGAAGAACCAGTCGTAGCTGTGCCCATCGACCACCTTGTTGCCGGCGAGGCCGTCGATGGAGTCGACGAAGTTGCCGCCGTAGCTCGTCTCGATGTCGCCCTCGCGATCGAGGAAGCGGGCGACCGTCTCGGAGGCGGCCGGGTTGGTGTCGGTGGCCTCGTCGAGCAACTGGGCGCCGAAGTCGCGCGTCACGCGCAGGCTCGCGGTCCCCTCGCTGCTCGGGCCGGGGCCGAACCCGCAACCCGCGACCACGATGGCGATCAAGATCGCCGCCGCGGCCGCGGGTGTGCGGATGGCCCCCACCTCAGCCGTGCTTGATCCGCTCGCAGCTGTGCCGCGCGGTGAACTTCTGGTGGTGGCGGACCTTGACCACGTCCTTGCCCGGACCGCACTTGACGATCGGCGGCGCCGCGTTCGTCGAGGGCTTCAGGTTGACCACGTCACGGCCCCGGTAGGCGTTGATCACCGTCGGCCGCTTGTCGCTGCGGATGTGATCGGCGCCGTCGGTGCCGTCGATCTCGAGCGGGTGCCCGTTCGGGCAGTCACTCAGCTTGAGCTGCTCGCAAACGTCGACCGCCGGCGACGGAATTGCGCCGACGCGAACGGCCCGCAGGCGCGTGGTGGCACCCTGGATCGGGACCGTCGCCTTGCCGCTCGCGTCGGTCGTCACGCCCGTACCGACGATCTTCGCTCCCGCAGCGGGCGTCTTCTTGCCGTTGTCGGCGTACTCGCTGACCTTGACCCGGATCTTGTGGCCGGGCTTGACCTCGGCGGGGGCCTTGATCGCGAGCTCGGCCGGATAGGGGTCGTTGTAGTCGTCGATCAGGTACCAGAGGATGTCGTCGCCACGCTCAACCGCGGTCTGATCGCCGCCCGTCTGCGAGCCGACGTGGTTCTTCTTCAGGTACCAGTAGCCCGTCGAGGGGGCGATGGCATGGCCGAAGCCGCAAACGCCGAGCCCGAAGTCGAACGAGTCCGTGATCGAGAGTGGGCGCAACTGGCGCGCGTACTCGGACGCGTCGGCGACGATTCCGAGGGCCGTCGTGCCAGGGACCTTGGCGGCGTCGCCTGAGCCGCCCGTGCCCTTGCCGAAGCAGTTGGCCTTGCGCGAGGTCTCGATCTTCGTCGTGCCGGTGTACTGACGCTGGTCGACCAGCGTCTTGCCGGCATCGTCGACGACGCGCACGTCGGCGCCGATCCGGTTGGGGGCAGCGTGCGCCGAGGCCGCCGCGAACATCGTCATGAGTGCGACCGCAGCCACGGGCAGGACCCGCCGCGGGCGCAAGAGGTGTGTGGACATGAGCCACCCTTTCCTCGAGGGTTTACAGCTGGGTCAGTGCCGGGTCTCCTGGCTTGCGGGTCTTTTCGCCGCGCCTTCCCGGGGGCCCGAAGGGCTCCCAGTGGCTGCGCCCGGCCCTCTCGCGAGAGAGGGCGCTGCGGCGAACACACCCGATCACAGTGGCGGGACCGCGCCGGCATCACACCGGACTTCCCCGTACACGGACCTATATGGACGAGCGCCAGTCTAGTGGCACCCGCCGGCGGTGGCCGAACCCGCCTCAGGGCACCCGCCGTCCACCCACATGCCAACCGGCATGCGGGCGGCCATCGTGCACCCTCAGCCGTGCCCGGCCACTCGCCGGGGTCTGAGGAGGCTGGCTAGCTCGTGCGCTCCTCGACGGTCTTGACGAGACCGTCGACGACCTCGGGCATCGCCTTGCGCATCCGGGAGAGCTCCCAGTGCTCGATCTTGAGCGCGCGCACGACGGTTGTCGCGATCACGGAGGCGGAGCGTTCCTGCTTCTCGAGCAGCCCCTGCTCACCGAAGACGTCGCCGGGGCCGAGCGTGGCGACTTCCTCGCCTGCCTTCTCGACCTTGACGTTGCCCTCGTCGATGCAGAAGAAGTCGTTCGCGTACCCGCCCTCCTGGATGATCACCTTGCCCTCGGGGAACTCGACGAGCTGCGTGAACGGAGCGATCTTCGCGAGGCTCTCGTCCGCGACGCCCTCGAACAACGAGAACCTCTTGAGCTGACTGGAATCCAATTCGCACTCCTCGGGGTTGAGACGTTCAGGAACCTACCCCATCGAGGGGCACCTTTGGGCACCTTGGCGGCCTGTGTGGGCGCTGTCACGCGCGATAGGCTGGCGCCCGCACGTCGGTTCGCGAAACCGCAAGGGACCTGAGCTTGATCATCCTCGTCGTCATCGTCGTTCTGATCGTCGCCATCGGCGCGTTCGTCTGGCTGACCTACAACCGGCTCGTCGGCCTGCGCCTGGCCTGCGAGAACTCGTGGTCGCAGATCGATGTTGCGCTGAAGCTACGCCACGATCTGATCCCGAACCTGGTCGGTGCCGTCTCGGGCTACGCCGAGCATGAGCGCGACACGCTCGAGCAGGTAACCGAGCTGCGCACGAACGCGATCGGCGCCGACGAGGCCGGGCCCGCCGAACGGGGCACGGCCGAGGCCCGCTTCGGCGGCGGCATCGGCCGGATGCTCGCCGTCGCCGAGAACTACCCGCAGCTGCGCGCCACCGAGAACTTCCAGAAGCTGCAGACGGAGCTCTCCGGGGTCGAGGAGAAGATCTCGATCACGCGCCGGGTCTACAACGACACCGTCCAGACCTACAACACCAAGATCCAGGTCTTCCCGTCGAATCTGATCGCCGGCGGCTTCGGCTTTGCGCCCCGCGAGTTCTTCGAGGCCGGCGCCGGCGCCGAGATCGCGCCGACCGTGGCGCTCGGCGGAGACGGCGCATGAGTTTCCTGTCGGCGCTCGGGAAGGGGCCGCTGGTGTGGAAGGTCGCGTGGCGGGCGGTCGTGGTCGTCGCGGTCTACCTCCTCGCCACGTACGGCTCCGACCTCGCCAACTCCGACACCAAGCACTACGAGATCAGCACCGCGAACACCCGGGTCGAGCTGGAGCCGAACTCGGCGCTGCACGTCACCGAGACGCTCGAGTTCCACTTTCACGCCGGCACCTTCAGCGGCGCCTTCCGTGACATTCCGCTGCGTAACGGCGCCCAGATCTCACACATCCAGGTGCTCGAGAACGGGAAGCCGTACAGGCCCGGGGCGAACACGACGCTCCGCTCCGAAGACGCACCCGACAGCTTCGGCGTCCTGCGGATTCCGGCGGGCGCCCCCCTCCCGGGAGGGCAGGGCGCGACCTGCGACCCGGACGCTCCCTGCGAACTCGTCGTCTGGCACTACCCGCAGACCCCCGACCAACGCACGTTCACGATCAGCTACGACGTGCGCAACGCGATCACGGCCTATGACGACGGCCTGGACGTCGGCTGGGCCGTCTGGGGCGGTCAGTGGAAGTTCTGGCTCGATCACCTCACGGCCGAGATCGTCACCCCGGACGGCACCGACCCGACGCATGCCTGGGTCTCGACGTTCGGCAAGAACGACAGCAAGCCCACCGACGGCAAGCGCACGCTCGAGGCCGACGTCTCGATCGGCGACGGCAAGGCGACGATGAGCGCCGATCGCGCCGAGCGGGGGCACAACGTTGTCTTCCGCGCCACCGTCCCGCGCGAAGCCGTGCGCTCCACCGCGGGCGCCCGGCCGGGCAGCGGCAGCATTCAGCAGGTCGTCGACTCCGAGCAGCAGATCAGCGATGACGAGAGCACGGTGACGAAGGCCGAGAACGTCGTGTTCAACCACGCCTGGCCGATCTTCATCGCCTGGACCGTGATCGTCATCCTGCTCGCGCTGCTGCTCGCCTTCATGGCCCGCGAGCGGCCGACGTCGGTACCGAAGTACGTGCCGGAGCCCCCCGAGGACATCCCGCCGGCGCTCGCCTACGCGCTCGCGACTGAGGGCTCCTACGACGACCGGATCGTGCTTGCGACGCTCCTCAGCCTCGTCGACCGCGGCTACTACGCGACCCGCACTTCGCAGGAAGCCGACCTCGATCTGCTGATCAAGGCCGCCGACGACCGGCCGCCGACCGACGGCCTGAAGGAGTACGAGAAGACGACGATGACGTTCTTCGACGATCTGCTCGGCGGCGAGGAGATTGCGCTCTCGAAGATGAAGGACCAGATCCCCGAGCACTCCTCGACCTGGCGCTCGCGCTGGGAAGGAATGAAGAGCGCCCTCGACCAGGCCGAGGAGGGCGAGATCAGCTGGGACCGCAACTACACCGGCCTCCGCCTCCTGCTCGCCGCCATCGCGGTGATCGGATACGGGGTTCTCGCAGTGCTCTACGTCAGCCGCAGCGGCTGGGTCGCGATCCCGGCGGCGACGACCGTCGCGGGGCTGCTCTTCGTCTACCTGCTGCCCGGCACCGCCTACAAGCGGCTCGACGCGGCCGACCGCGAGCGCAACGCACGCTGGGCGTCGTTCCGTCGCTGGACCGACGACTTCCCGCGCCTCGACGACGACCCGCCGGCGACGCTGAAGCTGTGGCGCGCGATCCTCGTCTACGCGGTCGCCTTCGGCACGGCCGAGCGCGTCGCCAAGTCCGGCCGGATCCCGGCCCCCGTCGGCGTGGAGGCGAACGACACGGGCAGCTGGACGGCGTTCGCCCTCTACGGCGGCGCCTGGAACGCCAACTTCAACTCGTTCTCCTCGGGCTTCTCGAGCCAGGTCGCTCCGGAGTCGAGCTCCAGCGGCGGCGGCTTCTCCGGCGGCGGCGGCGGCTTCTCCGGCGGCGGTGGTGGCGGCGCCTGGTGACGGCCGAGCGGGTCTCGAGTCCCGAGTTCGAGAGCTTCAAGGCGCGCTTCACCGAAGTCTGGGCGCGGCCGACGATCGCGGGCTTCAGCGAGCTTCAGGCCGACGACATCGTCCTCGTCCAGCCGATGGCGCCCACCGCTCGCGGTAAGGCGGCGGCATTACGCACGATGGGCGCTCTGCTCGACCTGATCCCTGACGTGCATGCGGAGGTGCACGACGGCTGGGGCGACGCGGCGGGAGGCGTGATCGTCTTCGACCTCATCGGCACGCTCGGCGGGCGTGAACTGCGCTGGTCGCTGGTCGACGTGCTCGAACTTCGCGACGGCCTCGTGACCAAGCGCGTCAGCTACTTCGACCCCGGCCCGCTGATCACCGCGATCATCACCCGCCCGCGGGCCTGGATCCCCTTCGCCCGCTCGGGCGTCTGGCGCCGCTAGGCGCAAGACGCGGCCATCCGATCGCACCGTTCCTCATCGAGTTTCTCCAGCATCCAGCTGGGAAACTCGGTCGGTGAACGGCCTCAGCAGGCCTTGACCTTCGCCGTCGACTTGACCGGCTTGTCGAGCTCCGTGACGTGATCTTGACCTTCGCCTTGTATGTGGAGTGACTGTGCGGCGCGCAGACGGCAGCGGCCGCCGAGTTTCTCCACGGACCTTCACCTTGCGACGCAACCCGCCGGCGAGCTCGGAGAGCCGCCCTTCACCGTCGCGGCCTGACCTTCGCGGTCACCGAGACGTCGTGGCAGCGGTCGTACCGCGCTCGGGCAGATCACCTTGCCGGCGAGCCTGGCGTCTTGATCTTGAGCTTGCCCTTGACCAGGTGCGGCACCGGGTTCTTCAGCTTCTTGAAGTCCCGAGCGAGCTCGTCGCCCTGCGGCAGCTGCTTCGCCGCGGCGGCGCCGACGAGGCCGTCAAGCGCCCCTGGCTTCTCCCGGACCGGTAGGCGCAGCTTCAGATTCTTGACGGTCACGTCCTGCTGATCGTTGGAGGTCCTGCCATAGCCACCGGCCAGACCAGGATCGTTGTCGGTCGGAAGCAGCTCGAGCTTCGCCACGTGGCCGGCGTCGAAGTGCCAGCCGTTCGGGTGCAGCTGGAAGACCTGCGTTTTCGAGGAGCTGCCGTCCGGCCGCCACAGGCCGCGGGAGACGAGCGTCTCGGTGCCGTCCGGCGCGACGTCGAGCAGCCGCGCTGCGACCTCCGAAGCGTCGCCGGGGAAGCTGAACTTGGCGAGCACCGTGGCTGCGCCCATCAACGTGTAGCCGCCGTCGGGCGCCGCGTCGAGGCGGTAGTTCGCCGTCCCCGCCTCGTCGGCGCCGGGTGCGGTGCCACAAGCGCTGCCGCCAACCGGGTTGAAGACGTGGGCAACGGCGGGGTCGCCGCCGCCCGCGGCAATCGTCTGCGCCTGCTTGGCGGTGAGGCGGATCTCGCCCTTCGACATCTTCGCCCAGGTCGGGGCCTTGTAGGGGCCGCCCGAGGCCGCCGCCTCCGGGCAGGTCTCGGTGAAGGCCGTGACACCCTGGCGCGGGGTCTTGCCCTCGCCCTTCACCCAGTAATCCATCCACTTGTTCTCGTGGCGGACGAGCGAGGAGCCGACGTCCTCCTTGTTGTTGGCGCGCGGGTGGCCGAAGTCGCCGAAGAAGAGCGCCAGGTGCGAGTCACTCGGGTACTGAGTCCGCGTCCGGTTGTAGTAGCGGATTGCCTCGTCGGGTGGGAAGAGGTCATCCGTGAAGCCATTCGAGATCATCATCGGAGCCGGCGGGATCGAGTGGTCGATGTAGTACGAGGAGTGGTGCTGGGTGATCTCGTCGATGATCGCTTGCGCATCGGTCCCGTACGGCTCGCCCGCGTTGAGCAGGTCGTGCCAGCCGGCGATGTCGGCGGTCGGGTCGCTGCCCTTCGGCGCGTAGTAGCCGGGCGCGGACAGGCCGCTGTAGTAGAGGCCATTGACGAGCGACTCCTTCTCGACCCCGACCGGGCCGGTGTAGGGCGAGTCGGCGAGGTAGTCGAGCGTGCTGCCGTTCGGCTGCAGCGAGTAGGCGAGGTCGGTCCAAGGGACCTCGGGCGTCGCCGCCGCGATCTCCATCGGGGTGCCGTCCGGGCTCTTCCAGGGGACGAGGCTGTAGTCGGGCATCATCACGCGGTTGCGGAGCGCGCCCAGCGCCATGGACATGCCGCCGCCGTAGGAGCCGCCCTGAGCGCCGACCTTCTTCGGCTCGACGAGGCCCTCGTCGACGAGCTGGCCGGCGAACTCCTGGGCGTCGCGGACCTCGTAGCGGTCGTCGATCAGGCGGATGTAGCCGTCGTCGCAGGCGGAGCCCGCCGCGGCGCGGGAGGCGGCCGAGCCGCACGACTCGTGGAAGCCGCGGTCGGTCATCGAGAAGGTCGCGTAGCCGCGGTTGAGCCAGCGGCGCATGTCCTGCAGGCCGAGCTTGTCGCCGCCGTAGCCGTGGAACATCATCACGAGCGGGTACGGGCCGGGGCCGAACTGCGAGGGTGAGGGGAAGGCGGCGTCGACGTCGATCGGCACGCCGTCCCATGCCGGCACCGTGCTGCGGGGCTCGGCGTTGCAGAAGGTGGCACCGTCGGGGCGCTGCGAGCAGGGAACCTGGCCGCCGAAGACGCTGCTCGGCGATGGCGCGGCCGCGGCCGGCTGCGCCGTCGCGAACGTGGCGGCGGCGACGATGATCGCTCCCAGGCCAAGCTTCAAATGGCGAGCACCGGCCCGCCCGTCCCCTTTACGCATCCCTCTCCTCCTCGCTCGACTTCCCCGTGAAGTGCCGTCACGCTACCAGCCCGAGAACACCGGCCGGGGGCTGCGGTTGCGCCGTCAGCCCTCGAGAAAGAGATCGACCACCGGCTCCCCGCTGCCGGCCCGATAGCCGTCGAGATCGGTGATCCCCTCGGAGGCGAGCACCTCGTCGTCGATGAAGAAGTTGCCGGTGCACTCCCCCGCCGGCCGGGTGAGGATCGCGTAGGCGGCGTCGGAGACGATCTCCGGCTTCCTCGACTGGTTCATCGCCGCGTCGCCACCCAAGAGGTTGAGCACGGCCGCGGTTGCGATCAGCGTCCGCGGCCACAACGAGTTCGCAGCAATGCCGCGATCGCGCAACTCCTCGGCGAGACCGAGCGTGCAGAGGCTCATCCCGTACTTGGCGATCGTGTAGCCGAGCTGCCCCCCGGCCCACTTCGGGTCGAGGTTGATCGGCGGGCTCAGCGTCAGGATGTGCGCATTCGCCGCCTCGGCCAGGTGCGGGATGCAGGCGCGGCTGAGCATGAACGTGCCCCGCGTGTTGATGTCCTGCATCAGGTCGTAGCGCTTCGGGTCGAGGTCAGGCGTGCGGGCGATGTTGATCGCCGAGGCGTTGTTGACGCAGATGTCGATGCCGCCGAAGCGCTCGACGGTGCGCGCCACCGCATCGTCGATCGAAGCGTTCTCGCGCACGTCGCCGACGATCCCGAGGCCTTGGCCGCCGGCCTGCTCGATCTCGGCAACCGCCGTATGGATCGTCCCCGGGAGCTTGGGGTGCGGCTCGTCGGTCTTCGCGATCAGCGCGACGTTCGCGCCGTCGCTCGCGGCCCGGACGGCGATTGCGAGGCCGATGCCGCGGCTGCCGCCGGACATGAGGATCGTCTTGCCGGCGAGGCCGGGTCGGTCGTCGGGCATGCTCGGTGCTCCTTCGGAAGGATCGGGGGTGCGCTCGCAACCGTATCCGGGCTACCGTTGCGACGGCGTGCACGCGGCGAGCGGAGAGGGCGAAGAGGAGCGCGAGCGGCAGGAGCTGCGAGCGGCGCTTCGCCGCGAGCGCGAGCACCGGCTCGAGGCCGAGCGCCGCCTCGAGCAGCTGCGCCAGCTACCGCGCTCGCGACGCCTGCTCAAGGCGATCAACTGGACGCGGCTCAACCGCTGGTCGATGAGCCCCGGCGTGCCCCCCGCGGACGCGCCGCCGCTCTTCTTCGTCGTCGGCCGCGGCAAGTCGGGCACCTCATGGCTGATGGAGATGCTGGACCGCCACCCCGAGATCCTCAGCCGCGGCGAGGGCCAGTTCTTCGGCACCGGCGATGAGGAGCCGGCGCCATGGGCACGGTCGCTGTACCGGGCGCTGCTCGACTCGCCGGAGCTGCGCGAGTGGTGGCACCACGGCGCCTGGGTCCGCGGCGACGAGTACGAGCGCGGCATCGGCTCGATCGCCGGCGCCGCAGCGGCCCGGATCATGGGCGAGCGGCTGGCCGCCAGCGACGCGCGCATTGCCGGCGACAAGACGCCGCTGAACGGCACCGACGTCGTCGCCCAGGTCGCGGCTGCCGTGCCCGGCGCCAAGGTCATCCACATGATCCGCGACGGTCGCGACGCCGCCGTCTCCGCCGTCCACCACATCTGGAACAACCGCGAGCGGATCACCGGCGCCGAGCTCGACCCCGATCTCGCTGCTCGGCGCGACCGCTACCGGAGCGACCCCAGCGCCTTCGGCGGCGCCGGCGAGAGCATCTTCGCCCCCGGCCACCTGGCGGGGACTGCGGCGCGCTGGCGCGCCTACACCGAGCGGGGGCGGGCCGACGGGCGGGCGCTGCTCGGCGCCCGCTACGCCGAGGTCCGCTACGAGGACATGCTGAGCGGAGCGGCTGCCGAGCTCAGCCGCCTACTCGCCTTCCTCGGCGTCGAGTCCGGGAACGAGCGGGCTGCCGCCTGCCTCGAGGGAGCGAGCTTTGAGCGCGGATCGGGCGGCCGCAAGCAGGGCGAGGAGGACTCCTCGAGCTTCCAGCGCAAGGGCGTAGCCGGCGATTGGCAGCGGGTCTTCACGGATGAGGACCGAGCGACCTTCAAGCGCGAGGCCGGGCCGCTGCTCGTCGAGCTCGGCTACGAGCAGGGCGAGGACTGGTGAGCGCTGCCGCGGCGCTCAGCGTGCCCAGTCCGGCGGCCGGGTCTCGTCGCCGGTGCGGCGCGCGTAGCTGATCGCGTAAGCGCGCGGGCGGAAGTGCAGGACCGGGTCCTCGGAGGGCTCGATCCCTTCCGTAAGCCGCAATGGGTCGAAGATCGTCGACTCGCGCCCGTCGAGGACCGACTCCAGCTGCAGCCGCCCGGCGATCAGCCTCTCGCTGCCGCGCCAGACGGCGCTCGGATCGTGCGGGTCGTCGTCGGGACCGGCGAGAGCGAGCTCGAGGTCGTAGTCGATCGTGCCGCCGCCGGCGAGGCGCTCCGCGAGCTCCCGCGTGAGGTAGTCGGAGACGCTGCGATCCTGCTCGGCGGCCTCGCCAGCCGAGCGCGGGACGAACGAGTACCGGACCCAACGGGAGGAGTCGTCGGGAGCGCGCCACCGAAAGGCGTGAACGGCGTAGTAGCTCATGTCGGCGTAGCTCGCCGGCGCCTTCAGCGCCGCAGCGTTGGCCCGCAGCGCGCCGATCACGGACGGATGACGGAGCAAGAAGAGCGGCAGCCGCGCAGCCATGCCGGGACCGCGCTCGGTCGCCCCGAGCAGGGCGACGAAGTCGTCGGGGTTGGAGACGGGGAACCGGGGCGCGTTCTGAGCGACGAGGTCCGTCTTGCCGCCGCCGGGCAGCTCGAAGCGGACGGCGAGCCCGCGCACGTCAGGCGCCCGATCCGGCTCCTCGGGGTCGCCGCCCCCGTTCGAGAAACGGGCGATGACACCGACGCGCTCGCCCTGCATGTGCAGCGCCGTCGTCAGCGCGGCGGCCTCGGGCGAGGCAACGAACGTGCCGGCGCAGACGACGCCGCGCGCATGCAGCGCGCGTCGACCGCTGTGGACACCGAAGCGGGACGAGATCCGCTCAACCGCCTCTTCCGGGCTGATCACGGGCGGATCGTATTGCTCCCGCCTCGCAGCGGCGTCCTGACGACCGTCGCCTGGCACTGCGGCGGCGCCCCGGGAGGACTAGATTGCCGGAACGTGGCATCGGGATTTGGATCGCTGGCTAACTCGAGAGCGCTGGGGGAGCTCGCCCAGGCGAGCGGCCTGCAACCCGGCCCCGACGGCTACCTCCCCAAAGTCGGCTCGGTCCTCACCCGTGGCGTCAGCATCGACGATGCCGTTCACGGCACGCTCCCAGGCGGGCTCACCGGACAGATCGCGCTGCTGCGGTACGAGACCCACAACGACGACCACACCGTCACCCACCGCCTGACCGCCGTGATCAGCGCGCTGCCGGAGTCGATCGGCTTCGCCCCCTACCTGGCCGTCGGCGGCGGCGGGCACATTGGCCTCGTCTCCCACTCCGAGGTGCGCGAGGTCGAGAACGTCAACGTCCGCGTCGACGAGGGCGTCGACGCCGGGTGGCTGACCGAACTGATCTCCCCCGCGTTCGCCGACTGGCTCTCACGCAGCCCGCGCGACTTCGGCTTCGAACTCGCCGATGGCGTGCTCGTCGTCGTCCGCGACGGGCACCTGAGCGAGCGCGGCGAGCTCGAGTCGCTGTGCGCGGATGCGACGAAGATCGCCACCGCAATCCGCGCCGAGGCCGTGGAGGAGTCGAGCAGCGGCGAGGCCCCGCGCACGGCGGCGAAGGCCAAGGCTGACAGTCGCATGGCCCGCGTGAGCACACTGCTCGACCACGTCAGCTTCAGTGACGGTCCTCCGAAGGATGTCGCCGCCGCGACGGACTCCTACCAGTCGGTCCTCCGCAGCCGGCCCGGCACATACCTCGGCTCGGCCTTCACGGCGCTCGGCTTCACGCTCGTCATCAGCGTGATCGCCGGCGGCCTGTACGGGCTGATCCTCAACCTGGCGAACCCGCTGCTCGCGGCAGCGATCTGGGAGGGCGGCCTCTATCTGCTGATCTTCTTCCTCGTCCTCCGGCGGCGTATCAACGGGGATGCGAAGGGGTGCGCCGAGGAGGCGTTCTACGCCGAATACGCTCGTGAGCGGGGGCTGCAGGCGGTCGAGCCGCTGCGCTACGCCGCCGAGAACGCCGAGGCCGGACTGCCCGGCAAGCCCGTGCGCGTCTTCACCGGGTTCTTCGCGGGCACCGGGTCGCCCTCAGTCAACGGCGCGCTGGTGCTCACCGGCGATGGCATGGAGCGTGGCGAATGGGCGGCGCTCGTCGCCGGCCGGCGTGGCCCGACCGCGAAGGCTGACCTCACACCCTCCGCCCCGGGCATCTCCAGCGCCTACCTGGACGAGATCACGCAGACCCTGCTGCTCGACCTGGCGACGAACCCCGCTCCTCCTGCGCGGGCCGCGAGCTGAACGCGCGCGCCGAGGGCATCGCCAGCACGGGCACGATCGTCACGATCGAGACGACCCCGCCAAAGAGCAGCAACTGGGTGCGCCCCACGAGATCGGCTGCCGGACCGGCCAGGGCGAGTCCGGCCGGCAGTAGGGCGAGGCTGCCGAGGTAATCGAGCGAGAAGACACGGGAGAGCAGCCGATCGGGGACCTCGCGCTGGATCGCCGTCACCCAGAGGACGCTGAAGATCTGCTCGCCCACCCCCATCAGGACGAGGGTCACGGGCCCAGCTTTGCGCACGCCGCCGCCGGCGGCGGTGCCGGTTCAGCCGAACAGGGCGGCGCCCACGGGCAAGCCGGTGTCCGCCTCGAGCCGGGCCCGGCCGCCGATCCCGTCGAGCTCGAGCAGGAATGCGAAGGCGGCGGGGGCGCCGTCGAGGCGCTCGACCAGCCGTGCAGTCGCCGTCGCCGTGCCGCCGGTGGCGAGCACGTCGTCGTAGATCAGGACCGGGCCGGAGCCGGACAGCGGGTGGGTCTGAATCTCGAGGCTCTCGAGCCCGTACTCGAGCTCGAAGGAGTGACTGTGCACGGGTGGCGGAAGCTTCTGCGGCTTGCGGACCGGGACGAAGCCGGCCCCGAGCTCCAGGGCGAGCATCGGCCCGAGGATGAAGCCGCGCGCCTCGGGCGCGACAACGAGCTCGAAGTCGCCCCCGCCGAGCTCACGCGCGGTCGCCGCAACTGCGCCAGCCGCCTCCTCCATGAGGGCCGGCTCACGGTAGATCGGGTTCAGATCGCGAAAGAGAACCCCCGGCGCCGGCCAGTCCGGGATCTCCGTGATGTGATCGAGCAACCCCATGCCCGCCGTATTAGTAGCTCTTGGGTAGGCCCAGGGAGTGCTCGGCGACGTAGTTGAGGATCATCTCGCGGCTTACCGGGGCGATCTTGTTGAGCCGCGCGCCCCACCACATGTCGGTGAGCCCGTACTCGAGGGCGATGCCGTTGCCGCCATGGGTCTGGATCGCCTGATCGACGCACTTGACCGTCGCCTCCGCGGCCGCGTACTTGGCCATGTTCGAGGCCTCCCCGGCCCCCTTGAATCCGGCGTCGTAAAGGGCGCACGCCTTCTGCGTCATCACTCGGGCGAGCTCGAGCTCGACCTTGCACTGGGCGAGCGGATGGCTGAGGCCCTGGTGGGTGCCGATCGGCTTGCCCCAGACAGCACGCTCGCGCGCGTACTCAGAGGCCTGCCGGAGCGCGCGGTCGCCGGCGCCGATCGAGCCCGCCGCCGCCATGATCCGCTCCGGGTTGAGCCCGTCGAAGAGCGCGCCGAGGCCACCGGTGGTGCCGCCGATCAGCCGCTCATCGCCGACCTCGATGCCGTCGATGTACAGCGTCCACTGCTTGTCGGGCAACCGCAGCGCCATCGGGATCGACTCGCGATTGAGCCCCGGCGCGTCGACGTCGACGATGAACAACAGCGGCAGCCCGAGCTGACCGTCGTCGAGCTCCTGGCGGGCGACGATCAGGATGTGTGTCGCGTGCTCGACGCCGGAGATGTAGGTCTTCTGGCCCTTCAGCACCCAGTTGCCATCGCCGTTCTGCTTCGCGCGCGTGGAGATGTTGTGGGTGTTGGTGCCGGCGTCGGGCTCGGTCACCGCGAAGGCGATCCGCGTGGTCCCGCGCGCCAGTCCCGGCAGCCATTCCTCTTGCTGCTCGCGGCTCCCGCGGGCGACGAGGATCGAGCCGGCGATCGCCGGCGAGACGACGAGCAGCAGCTGCGTGCAGCCCTGCAGCGCAAGCTCCTCCTGGACGGCCGCCAGCCCGGTCATGCCGAGCCCGCCGCCGCCGAACTCCTCGGGCAGGTTGACGCCGCAGTAGCCCTTCTCGGCGAGCGCGTCCCAGAGCTCGGTCGGCGGCTCGCCGGCCTCCGTGCACTCGAGCATGTACTTCGCCCCGTAGCCCGAGGTGATTCCACCTACCGCCTCGCGCAGCAACCGCTCCTCGTCGGAGGGGACGAGGGGGATGACGGGCTCGGACCTCTCTGCTGTGGCGCTCATGCGGCTGAGCCTATGCGAATTTGACAGTGGTGTAGCCGGTCAGCAGCTCGAGCGTACCCCACACGGTGGCGAGCGATCCGTTGCTCTCGACGCGCCCGAAGCCGACGGCCTGAACGATCTCTTCGAGGCGACCCTCGGCATGGATCCGCGTGTTCGCACGGCCGTCCAGAAGGCGGAGCGCGGCGAAGCCCAGGCGGGGGCCTATGCCCTGCGGCCGGCCCCAGTCCGCGACGTGCAGGCGCCCACCCGGACGGAGGACCCGCGCCGCCTCCGCCAGCGCCCTCGCCTTCGTCGCATCGTCGAGGTGGTGGAGCAAGAGCGATGCGACGACCCGATCGAAGCTCGCGTCCCCGTAGGGCAGCTCGGCTGCGTTGCCCTCCGCCAGCTCGACGGCGCCGCCGGCCCGCCCGGCGAGCGGCCGCAGGCGCGCCCGTGCCCGGCCGAGCACGCGCGGATCACCGTCGAGCCCCCAAACCGCTGCCACCGGCAGGGCCTCGGCAAGCTCGCCGTCAATGCCCCAGTGCCGCAGCCGACCTCCAGCCGGCGGGCTCCCGCGCCCGCGGCGGGCAGCCCCTCGCCCACCGCTGCGACAAGCCGCGGCCGGAACGTCCCCTCGCGCATCGTCAGCCGCACGACCAGGTCGTATGCCGGTGTCAGCAGATCGCGCCCCGCGGCCGGGACGTCGCGCGGCTCCTGCTCCACCGTAGGCCGCACCTCAGCCGGTCAGCCCGCCGCC
>CAWKLZ010000016.1:0-98703 GCA_963850625.1 uncultured Solirubrobacterales bacterium | reverse complement strand
ATGCCAGGCAACACGAAGCGGCGGCGGCGCAAGCACCGCGGCACCCAGACCGGCTCGATCGACAAGCGCGGCAAGACCACGCCGCGCAGCCGTCAGGAGGCGATGTCGCGTGCCCGCAGCGGCGGCAACAAGACCGACCGCCGCGACCGGCCGCCGACGTGGAACGGGGCGGCGCTGCGGGGCGGCATCTTCGCGCTGCTGCTCTTCCCGATGGCGCTGATCTTCCACCAGCCGATCGCCGCGGCGATCATCCTGACGCTCTTCGCGGCCTCGATCTACATCCCGCTCGGCTACTTCACCGACGGCTACTTCTACCGGCGGCGGATGGCGAAGCAGGCGGCTGAGCGGGAGGCGAAGAAGAGCGCGCGCGGCAAGCCGCGCTCGGAGGAGAGCTAGTCCGTGGAGGTCCGGGGGCTGACGGTCGGCCCAGTCCAGGAGAACAGCTACGTCTTCCACCGCGAGGGCTCGTCGAAGGGCCTGATCGTCGACCCGGGGGAGGAGGCAGAGCGCCTGCTCGCCACCATCGCCGACCTCGGCATCGAGCTCGAGGCGATCCTGCTCACCCACACGCACTTCGACCACATCGGCGCCGTCGCTCCCGTCGCCAAGGCGACCGGCGCCCCCGTCTACTGCCCCGAGCTCGAAGTGCCGGTGCTCGCCGACATCATGAGCTACGTACCGTGGCCCGGCTTCGGCCCGTTCGAGAGCTACGACGCCGACGAGACGCTCGCCGGCGGCGAGAAGCTCGAGCTGGCCGACTTCGAGATCGACGTCGTCTTCACACCCGGCCACAGCCCCGGCCACGTCACCTTCGCGATCACCGACCCGGGCGCCGAGCAGCCGCCGGCGCTGTTCAGCGGCGACGTCCTCTTCCAGGGCTCGGTCGGCCGCGTCGACCTGCCTGGCGGCGACTGGGACACGCTCGAGGCCTCGATCAAGGGCCTGCTCGACGCCTACCCGGACGAGGCGACCGTCTTCCCGGGCCACATGGGGATCACGACCCTCGGCGCCGAGCGCGCGACGAACCCCTTCCTGCAGCAGATCGCCTGACAGGTGGCACATTTCCCCCGGTTTCCGGGGGTCGATGTGACATCTATCCCCGCGCCGCGGCCCGCCCGGTCGCGGCGGAGTGGCCCGACGTGCCGCCGGCGCGGGCCGACGCTTTAGGCTCAGCCACGATGCCGCCCAAGCACAAAGCACCCCGCGGAACCTTCGACGTGCTCCCCGAGCAGGAGCGCAGTCGCCGGACGATCACCGAGCACGCCGACGCGCTGTTCGGCGCCGCCGGCTACGGGCGGATCGAGACGCCGGCCTTCGAGGAGACCGAGCTCTTCGCGCGCGGTGTCGGTGAGAGCACCGACATCGTCAAGAAGGAGATGTTCACCTTCGAGGATCTCGGCGGGCGGTCGATGACGCTGCGGCCGGAGGGCACCGCGGCGATCGCCCGCGCGTACGTCGAGCACGGCATGCACAAGAATCCGCAGCCGGTCAAGCTCTTCTACCGCGGCCCTTTCTTCCGCTACGAAGCTCCGCAGAAGGGGCGCTACCGGCAGTTCAACCAGATCGGGGCCGAGGCGATCGGCACCGACAGCCCGCTTGCCGACGCCGAGCTGATCGTCCTCCTCGACGAGCTCCTGCGCGGGCTCGGGATCCCCGACGTGACGCTGCACCTGAGCTCGCTCGGCTCGGCCGCGGGCCGCGCCGCCTACCGCGACGAGCTGCGCGCCTACCTACACGAGCACGAGGCGCAGCTCTCCGACGACGTGCGCGAGCGCATCGACGCAAACCCGATGCGCGCCTTCGACTCCAAGGACGAGGGCACGATCGAAGTGATGGCCGGCGCGCCGGCGATGCTCGATCGGCTGGACGGCGAGGACGCGGAGCACTTCGCCTGCGTGCGCCGTCTGCTCGACTCCTCCGACGTCCCCTACGAGCTCGACGCGACGCTGGTCCGCGGGCTCGACTACTACACGCGCACTGTCTTCGAGTTCACCAGCGAGAGCCTCGGGGCCCAGTCGGCGCTCGGCGGCGGCGGCCGCTACGACGGGCTGATCGAGATGCTCGGCGGGCAGCCGACCCCGGCGGTCGGCTTCGCTGCCGGGATCGAGCGGATCCTGCTCGCGATCGGCGACGCCCCGGACGAGCGCGGCCCGGCTGCGTTCATCGTCTGCGCCGACGGCGAGGCGGCCTTCGCGCTCACCCAGGAGCTCCGCCGGCACCGGATCGCAACCCAGTTCGACGTCGCTGGGCGCGCCTTCAAGGGGCAGATGAAGCAGGCCGACCGCTCCAGCGCCGCCTTCGCCGTGATCCTCGAGGAGGACGGCTCGGTGAAGCTCCGGGACATGGAGAGCGGCGAGCAGCGCGAGCTCGCCCGCGAGGACCTGCCGGCCGCGCTCGCGCAGGTCCGCTGAGGCGTCCGGAGTGCCAGACTCCGCCGCCATGTCCGAGGCCGCATCCAGCTCCGGAGCCGCCACGCCGAGCGCCCACAACGCCGGTGAGTTTCCCGTGCTCTCCTCCTTCGGCGGCAACTCCTACCGCGACACCTGGTGCGGTCAGGTGCTCGCCGACCGCGTCGGCTCCGAGGTCCGCCTCTCGGGCTGGGTGCACCGGCGCCGCGACCACGGCGGCCTGATCTTCATCGACCTGCGCGACCGGACCGGGCTCGTGCAGCTCGTCTTCGACCCCGACGACTGCGACACCGAGACCTTCGAGCTCGGCCACAAGCTGCGCGCCGAGGACGTGCTCAGCGTCGCCGGGCCTGTCGTCGATCGGGACGCCGACGTCGTCAACACGGACATCCCGACCGGCGCCTTCGAGGTCCGCATCGCCACCGCGACGCTGCTCTCCGACGCCGAGACGCCGCCGTTTTCGATCGAGAGCTGGAGCGGTGAAGCGGGCGAGGACGCGCGCCTGCGCCATCGCTATCTCGACCTGCGGCGCGAGCCGATGCGGCACGCGATCATGCTGCGCTCGAAGCTGGTCTCGGCGATGCGCCAGTTCCTCGACGGCCAGGGCTTCCTCGAGATCGAGACGCCTGTGCTGACCCGCTCGACGCCGGAGGGCGCCCGCGACTTCCTCGTCCCCGCCCGCCTGCGCCAGGGATCCTTCTACGCGCTGCCGCAGTCGCCCCAGCTGTTCAAGCAGCTGCTCATGGTCAGCGGCTTCGAGCGCTATTACCAGATCGCCCGCTGCTTCCGGGACGAGGATCTGCGCGCCGACCGCCAGCCCGACTTCACCCAGCTCGACATCGAGATGTCGTTCGTCGAGGCCGAGGACGTGATGGACGTCAACGAGCGCCTGATCGCGCACGTGCTCGCCGCCGCCGGCGTCGAGGTCGAGCTGCCGCTGCGCCGCATCTGCTTCGAGGAGGCGATGGGCCGCTACGGCTCCGACAAGCCTGACCTGCGCTACGGCCTGGAGCTCGTCGACGTCTCCGAGGCGCTGGCCGGGACGGAGTTCAAGGTCTTCCGCGGCACGATCGACGGCGGCGGCGCCGTCAAGGGGATCAACGCCGGCAAGCGTGAGCTGCCGCGCTCGGAGCTCGACGGGCTGATCTCGATGGCCCAGGAGCTCGGCGCCAAGGGCCTCGTGTGGGCCTTCTGCACCGAGGACGCGACGAGCTGGCGCTCGCCGACGGCGAAGTTCCTGACGACCGAGGAGCTGAGCGCGATCAACGAGAAGCTCGGCGCCGCCGACGGCGATCTGCTGCTGCTCGTCGCCGACGAGGTCGAGACCGCGAACGAGGTGCTCGGCGGCATGCGCACGCGCCTCGCCGAGCGCTGGGGGCTAGTCCCCACCGACGGCCCGGGCGCGCACTCACTCTGCTGGGTCGTCAAGTGGCCGATGTTCTCCTGGGACGAGGGGGGCAAGCGCTGGGATCCGCTGCATCACCCGTTCACGGCGCCCGACGGCGAGCTCGACACCGGGGACCCAGGCGCGGCCCTCACGCAGGCCTACGACATGGTCTGGAACGGCTGGGAGATCGGCGGCGGCTCGATCCGTATCTCCGACCCGGAGCTCCAGGGCAAGGTCTTCGAGCTGCTCGGCATCGACGCCGAGGAGGCCGAGGCGCGCTTCGGCTTCCTGCTCGAGGCGCTGCGCTTCGGCGCACCTCCGCACGGCGGCATCGCCTACGGGGTCGATCGGATCGCGGCGCTCGCGGCCGGTGCCGACTCGATTCGCGACGTGATCGCCTTCCCGAAGACCGCCTCCGGCTCGGACCCGATGACCGGCGCGCCGGCGCCCGTCGACGAGGGCCAGCTGCGCGAGCTCGGCATCGCCTCGATCGCCAAGCCGCCCGCGGGTGCGCCGTCGGCTCCGGCCGCGGCGACGCCGATCGAGATCCATCGCGACTTCGAAGAGCCCCCCGAGCACGAGCACGACGGCGGGCCCGACGAGGGGTAGCAGTAGTGGGCCCGTCGTGAGCTACGGCGCGACGCCGGAGGAGATCGTCCGCCTCGCGCTCGAGGCGATCAGCGACCGCGACGCCGAGCGGTTGCGCCCGCTGCTCGCCCCCGGCGTCTCCGTACACACCGGACGGGGCAGCCACGAGGGCGACGACGCCGTGCTCGCCTGGGCGCGCAAGGGCTACGAGCACCTCGACCGCCGCTGGCGGCTCGAGTCGCTCGAGCCGGCGCCCGATCAGCGGCGGGGCGGACGGCACGCTGCTCGGCCGTGGCCGGGTCGAGTACGTATGGCGGGAGAGCGGCGAGGTCGGGGACACGGTGCCGGTCTTCTTGCTCCTACGGCTGGACGGGCAGCGGTTGGCGCGCCTCGATGTCTTCGACGAGCTCGAGGCGGCGCTGGCGGCCCTGGGCGCGCGCTGAACGACGCCGCCCGCCGTCCAGGTCGATTCAAGCTTTGCGGCCCGGCGACCGAACCAATCCACATTGCTACCTTGAGTGATGGGCCCGAGCTTGTTCGACAGCCGCCTTATTTGTGAACCAACGCAATTGGCTAGGGGATGGAGTTTCGGGGCGCCGCGTGCGGCAGTCCTGACGAGTCCCCACCTGTTTTCTCAGGTTCCACAGCCGGGCGGCACCGGCAGGCTGGGGTCCAGTTTCTTGCCGCCGGGGTCAGCGCGGATGCCGAGGATCTCGGCGCCGGCGCTGCGCTGGGCGCACTCCCGGATCGACTCGAACGGGACGTCCCGGCCGGGTAGTGCCCAGGAAGGGCCGGGGCGGTGAGGCAGGCGCTCAACAGCAACCCGCGCGTGCAGCTCGCGGTGTTCGGCGTCGGTGCCGTCGTCCTCGTGCTCATGCTGATGAGCTCGCTCGGCGGTCGTGGCGGCTCCGGTGACACCTCGACGACCCCGAGCACGGCCGCGGCGACGACCCCGACGACGGCGACGACCGCCACGCCCGACGCGGCGGCGACTCCGGCGACTCCGGCAACGCCCGCGCCCGCGCCCGCGACCGCGGCGGCGCCCCCGGCCACGCAGGCCACCGCGCCGCCCGCCGACGCCGGCGCCAGCTCCGGTCTGCTGCCGAGCGCCGGCCTGCCCAAGGACGTGCTCGTCGCCTACGCGAAGAACGAGCCGATCGCGCTGCTCGTCATCGACCCAAAGAGCTTCCCCGACAAGCAGGTCAAGAAGTACACGGAGGCGCTGAGCGGCGACAAGGGCACGAAGGTCTTCATCGTCCAGGCGAAGGACATCGCCGACTACGCGCGGATCACCCAGGGCGTCGCCGTCGACCGCACGCCGGCCCTCGTCGTGATTCGGCCCCGCAACCGCACCGACGGGGTGCCGACTGCGCTCGTCGCCGAAGGTTTCCGCGGCTCCGCCAGCGTCAAGACGGCACTCGAGGACGCCCTCTACAACGGGCCAACCGAGCCTTCCTACCCGAAGTGATCCGGCTCGCCCGCGCGCGGCGTGGGCGCCGCCGCCGGTTCGATCTACCCTGACCGGGCGATGAACGAGGCCTTCGAGCACTACTTCCGCGACCGCTCGCACTGGGGCGATCCACGGACCGGCAGCAACGAGGGTGCGGCCGGCGGCGCCGCCTGCGGCGACGTCGTGCGGCTCTCGCTCCGGGTTCGGGAGGGCCGTGTCGCCGACGTGCGGTGCTCGGCCGAGGGCTGCGGCGCGGCCGGGGCCGCGGCAGCGGCCGCTGCCGAGCTGCTCGATGGCGCAACGCTGGCGGAGGCGGCGCTGCTCGGCGCGGAGGCGATCGACGAGGAGCTCGGCGGGCTCAGCCCGGTCGGTCTGCATGGCGCCGAACTCGCCGCAGATGCGCTGCATCGTGCCCTCGGCGCGGCCGTGATGGGCGACGAGGACTTGCTCGCGCGCCCGCCGACCGGCGAGCGCGAGCGGGTGCTGGTCGCGATGAGCGGCGGCGTCGACAGCGCCGTTGCGGCGCATCTGGAGGCCGAGAGCGGAGCTGAGGTCTTCGCCGTCACGCTCGAGCTCTGGTCGGACCCCGCCAACGACGGGGAGGCGAGCTGCTGCTCGCCGCAGGCCGTCCGGCTGGCCCGTTCGGTCGCCCACGAGATCGGCGTCCCCCACCTGACGGTCGACCTACGCGAGGCTTTCGCCGCCGGCGTCGTGCAGCCGTTCCTCGACGGCTACGCGGCGGGGGTGACGCCGAACCCGTGCGTGCGCTGCAACGGCAGCGTCCGGCTCGAGCCGATGGTCGGGCTCGCCGAACGGCTCGGGGCCGCCGGGCTTGCGACCGGCCACTACGCGCGCGTCAGCGACGACGGCGAGGGTCCGCTGCTCGCCCCGGCAGGCGACGACGGCAAGGATCAGACCTACATGCTCGCCGGCCTGCCGACGGAGCTGCTCGCCCGGTTGCGCTTCCCGCTCGGCGGTCTGCGGAAGGCCGAGGTCCGCGAGATCGCCGCCGTCGCCGAGTTGCCGGTCGCCTCCCGACCCGAGAGCCAGGATCTCTGCTTCCTTGCCGGCGTCGGCAAGCGCGGCTTCCTCGCCCGCCACGGCGGCCTCGGCCCGCGCCGGGGCGAGATCGTCGATTCCGCCGGCCGGCGGCTCGGCGATCACGAGGGCCATCACGAGTTCACGGTCGGTCAGCGCCGCGGGCTGCGCCTGGCCGCGCCCGAGCCGCTGTACGTGCTGGCGACCGACGCCCGCGCGAACACGGTGACCGTCGGCACCCGCCGCGAGCTCGCCTGCCGCCTGGTCGAGGTCGAGGCGCCGGTCCTACACCGCGATGCCGACCGGATCGACGCCGTCAAGCTCCGCTACCGGGCGCCGGCGCTCGCCTGCTCGGTGAGCGACGAAGGGGTCGGCCGGCTGAGCGTCGATCTGGAGCGGGAGACGACCCGCCCGGCGCCGGGCCAGACGGCCGTCTTCTTCGCCGACGGCCTCATCGTCGGCCACGCCACCATCGCCTGAAGCCGGCAGGCATTCCGGACTTTGCCCTCCTCGACGCGGCAAAGTCCGGAACGTCGCTCTGACATCTTCAGCCGTGGGGCGGGGCCGCCCGCGCTTGTACGTTTCGTGAGGATTCAGTCAACTAGCCTTCACCGCCCGTGAACTCGGACGAGATCCGCGAGACATACCTGTCGTTTTTCGAGCAGAACGGCCACCTGCGGCAGCCGTCGGCTTCGCTGGTGCCGGCGCCGAGCGACACTTCGACGCTGCTCACCGTTGCCGGGATGCAGCCGTTCAAGCCCTTCTTCCTCGGCCGCGAGACGCCGCCCGAGTCGCGGCTGACCAGCTCGCAACGCTGCTTCCGGACGCCCGACATCGAGTCGGTCGGCTCGACCAAGCGGCATCTCACCTACTTCGAGATGCTCGGCAACTTCAGCTTCGGCGACTACTTCAAGGCCGAGGCGATCGACTTCGGCTGGGAGCTCTCGACGGGACCGTTCGGCTTCGATCCGGAGAAGATCTGGATCACGGTCTTCGGCGGCGACGAAGAGCTCGGGCTCGGTCCCGACGAGGAGGCGATCGAGCTGTGGCTCGCCAAGGGCGTCCCGGAGGAGCGAATCGTGCAACTGCCGCGCTCGGAGAACTTCTGGCAGGCGGGGCCGACCGGTCCCTGCGGTCCCTGCTCGGAGCTCTACCTCGACCGTGGCCCCGACTTCGGCCCCGACACCGACCGTCCCGGCGACGACTCCGATCGCTACCTCGAATACTGGAATCTGGTCTTCATGGCGCTCGAGCTGCACGAGGACGGCAGCCTCACCGAGCTGCCGAACAAGAACATCGACACCGGCCTCGGGCTCGAGCGGATGGCCGTCATCCTGCAGGGCGTCGACTCGGTCTTCGACACCGACTTGATGCGACCCCTGGTCGAGCTCGCCGAGCGGGACTCGGGGCGCTCCTACGGCGGCGACGACGAGCAGGCAACGCGGGCGATGCGGATCATCGCCGACCACGTCCGCGGCACCGTCGAGTTGCTCGCCGACGGCGTCGTGCCCTCGAACGAGGACCGCGGCTACGTCCTGCGCCGGGTGATGCGGCGGGCGATCCAGCAGGGCCGCGTGATCGGGCTCGAGGCGCCCTGGTTCGGCCGCTACGCCGAGCAGGTGATCGATAGCTACGCCGCGATCCACCCGCAGGTCGCCGCCGAGCGCGAGACGATCCTGCGCTGGTGCGCGAGCGAGGAGGAGGGCTTCGGCCACACCCTCGACCGCGGTTCGGAGCTGCTCGGCCGGCTCGTCGAGGCGGCGCTCGCCGAGGGCACCTCGTGGATCGCGGCGGAAGAGGCGTTCAAGCTGCACGACACCTACGGCTTCCCCTACGAGATGACCCGGGAGCTCCTCGCCGAGCAGGGGCTCGCCGTCGACGACGAGGGCTTCGAGGCGCTGATGGAGCAGCAGCGCGAGAAGGCGCGCTCGCGCTCAGGCGTTGCCGTCGTCGACGATCACGAGGCCGTGCTCAGCTTCGTCGAGGGCGCGCCGCCCACGCGCTTCGTCGGCTACGAGGAGCTCGCCGCCGAGACCGCGGTCGCCGCGGCCCTCGCGGTCGAGCCGGCCAGCGTCCCCGACGAGGCCGGCGGCCCCCAGGCGCTGATCAAGCTCGAGGAGAGCCCCTTCTACCCGGAGGGCGGCGGCCAGGTCTCCGACGCCGGCGCGCTGCGCTGGAACGGGACCGAGGCGGGCGTCCTCGACGTCTACCGGGTCGGCGACGATCAGGCGGTCCGCATCCGTCTCGACGGCCCGCCGCCCGAACCCGGCACGCACGTCGCGGCCGCCGTCGACCGCCGCACCCGCCACGCGACGATGCGCAACCACACGGCGACCCACCTGCTCCACGCGGCGCTGCGCGCGACGCTCGGCACGCACGTGCGCCAGGCTGGCTCGGCCGTGCGGCCCGACAAGCTGCGCTTCGACTTCACCCACGGGACGCGCCTGTCGCCCTCCGAGCTCGACACCGTCGAGCGCATGGTCAACGACTGGATCAAGGCCTCGGCGCCGGTCCGGGCGATGGAGATGGCCCGCTCGGATGCCGAGGAGCTCGGCGCGATGGCCCTGTTCGGCGAGAAGTACGGCGATTGGGTGCGGATGGTCGAGGTCGAGGAGATCTCGCGCGAGCTCTGTGGCGGCACGCACGTCACCAACACCGCCGAGGTCGGCATCTTCAAGATCATCCACGAGGGCTCGAGCGCCTCGAACGTGCGCCGGATCGAGGCCGTCACGGGGCCCGCCGCGATCGACTGGTTCGTCGAGCGCAGCCAGCGTCTCG
Organism: uncultured Solirubrobacterales bacterium; assembly: GCA_963850625.1. Classification (GTDB taxonomy): domain Bacteria; phylum Actinomycetota; class Thermoleophilia; order Solirubrobacterales; family 70-9; genus CAXMST01. The sequence continues at coordinate 89,054 of CAWKLZ010000016.1, read as the reverse complement.
ACGAGGCCGGCGAGCTGCTCGGCAACCGCGAGGATGTCGTCGCCGCCGCCCGCCGCGCGAGCGAGCGCCTCGCCGAGCTCGAGCGGGCGGGCGCGGAGCGCCGCGCCGAGGCCACCGGCGGCCTCGCCGAGCGGCTGATGGCCGGCGCGCACACGCATCACTACATCGAGGTCGTCGTCGCCAGCGTCGAGGGCGTCGACGACGCCAAGGCGATGCTCGACCTCGCCGATCAGGTCAAGCAGCGGCTCGGCGACGCCGCCGTCGTCCTCGGTAGCGCCGATCGGGCGGCCGGCAAGGTCGCACTCGTCGGCAGCTTCTCTCCGGCCGCGGTCTCCGGCGGAATCTCGGCCGCCGACGTCGTCCGCGAGGCGGCAGCGATCGTTGGTGGTGGCGGCGGCGGCCGTCCCGAGGCGGCACAGGCTGGCGGCCGCGATCCCGACAAGCTCGACGACGCCCTCGCAGCCGCGCGCGCGGCGATCGTCGAGGGGCTCGGCTGACCGATGAGGACGATGGCGATCGACCACGGCACCGCTCGCTGCGGCTTCGCGATCTCCGATGCGACCGGGACGATCGTGCGCCCGCTGCAGACGCTTCCGCCCGAGGTCGAGCCGGTTGCGCGGCTGATCGTCGACGAGGGTGCGGAGGCCGTCGTCGTCGGGCTGCCGCTCGGTCTCGACGGCAGCGAGGGCGCGCAGGCGGCCGTCGTGCGTGAGTTCTGCGCCGAGCTCGAGGACGCGGTCGAGGTGCCCGTGACCACCTGGGATGAGCGGCTGACCACGGCCATGGCCGGGGCCTCGAGGCGGGCCGGCGCCGGCGCCGCCGAGGATTCGCTCGCCGCGGCGCACCTGCTGGAGTCCTATCTGGCCGCCCGGGAGTCGAGCGCGCCGACGCGGACGCCGGGGGACGTCGCATGAGCGAGCTGCCCGGCGGCGACCCGTTCGCCGACGGCGACCCGAAGGCACGCGAGCGCGAGGCGCGGCGACGCGAGCGCGAGCAGCGCCGCAAGCAACGCTCGGCCGGTGCCCGCCGCTCGCTCGGCGACCGGGTGAGCGGCGCGATCGGCACCGTCACCGACGCGGTCTCGGGCGGCAACGGCGATGGCGATGGCGCCGGGCCCTCCGCGCCACCTCCCCGGGCCGAGCAGCCACCGGCGGCCACGCCGCCGGCCGCCCCAGCCGAGCAGCAGCCGGCAGCCGCTCCGCGTGCAGAGTCGGGCGCCCCTGCTGCCCCCACGAACGGGGAGCAGCTCGCGAGCGGCACAACCGACGACTGGCTGGCCGACCTCGGTACGGGCGAAGAGCGTGCGATCACCTCCGATTGGGCGCCGCCGCCCCAAGCCGGCGAGGCCGCGGCGCTGACCGGCGAGCGCGCGGCGGTCGAGGAGCCGGTGCCCCCCGTCGTGGCGCCCGGCGGGAGCGGGGGAGCGGGCGGGCGCGATGGCATTCCAGTTGGCGGTGGGCGTCCGCCGCGCGACCCGCGCACGCTCTGGGTGCGGCGCCTGATCGCGCTCGGGCTGGGCCTCGTGCTGCTCGGCGCGATCGTCCTCGTCGCGAAGGCGGCGCTTGGCGGCAACGACACACCGGCGCCGGTCGCGAAGGGGCCGAAGACGCTGAAGACGACCAACGTGACGATCCCCGAGGGGCTCACGATCGAGGAGATGGCCGGCGTCGCCAAGAAGGCCGGCCTGAAGGGCAATTACCAGAAGGCCGTCAAGAAGGCGATGAAGAAGTTCCCGCTCAAGAAGTACGACGCTCAGGACGCGGCGAACATGGAGGGCTTCCTGTTCCCCGCGACGTACGAGGTCGTCAAGGGGGCGCCCGTCGGCGAGCTCGTCGAGAAGCAGCTCGAGGCCTTCAAGCAGTACTTCGACCCGATCGATCTGAGCTACGCGAAGAAGAAGAACCTGACGCCATACGACGTCCTCAAGATTGCTTCCATGATCGAGAAGGAGGCGCAGGTCGACAAGGACCGCCCGCTCGTCTCCGAGGTGATCTACAACCGGCTTGCCGCGGGCGACTTCCTCGGCATCGACGCAACGCTGCGCTACGGGCTCGACAAGTACTCGGGGCAGCTGTTGCAGAGCGAGCTCCAGTCGGATAACCCGTACAACACGCGCACCAACCCAGGCCTGCCGCCGACGCCGATCTCGAACCCCGGCGAGGCCTCGATGAAGGCGGCCGCGCAGCCGGCGAAGACCGGCGACTACTACTTCGTCGTCAAGCCGGGCGACTGCAAGGGGATGTACTTCACCAGCAGCGCTTCGAAGTTCGAGGCCGCCGCCGCCAAGTACCAGGCGGCGCTGCAGGCCGAGGGCAAGTCGCCGACCAACTGCTGAACGGGGCGCCCGGTCGCCGCTTCCCGGGGCGGCATCGCGCGAGGGCCGGCGCCGTGCGAGGCGGGTACGCTCGGCCGATGCCGAAGCTCGCGGTGGTCGGACAGCCGATCTCCCACTCGCTCTCGCCGCCGATGCAGACGGCGGCGCTTGCGGAGTGTGGCCTCGCCGGCGAGTGGAGCTACGGGGCGATCGAGCTTGCGCCCGACGAGTTCACGGCGGCGATCGAGCGGCTGGCAAGCGGCGCGGCGGGGGAGTGGGCCGGCGTCAACGTGACGATCCCGCACAAGGGGGCGGCGCTGGCGCTCGCCGACGCGACGACCGATGCCGCGCGGGCGATTGGCGCGGCGAACACGCTCAGCTTCCACCCGGGGCCGGGCGGCGATGGGCCGCGGATCGCCGCCGACAACACCGACGCACCCGCGGTCATCGACGCGATCAGGGCCGCGGGGACCGACCCGGCCGGGCGTTCGGCGCTCGTCCTCGGTGCCGGCGGCTCCGCTCGGGCGACGGTCTGGGCGCTGCTCGAGGCCGGGGCGGAGGTGAGCATCTGGAACCGGACGCCGGAGCGCGCGGCGGCGCTCGCCGCCGACCTCGGCGGCGTCGCGATCGGGGCCGAGGAGCCGCCGCAACCCGAGCGCTTCGAGGTCGTCGTCAATACGACGGCCGTTGGCCACGAGCGTGCCGATTCGTCCAGCGCTCCTGCAGGATTCAAGGCGCTCGGCTTCGGCGTCGATCAGCTCAATGAACAACAGGTCGTGGTCGACCTCTCCTACGGGTCGGCCGGGACAGGGCTCATCGAGGCCGCGAAGGGCCGCGGCGCCCGGACGGTCGACGGACTCGAGATCCTCGTTCGCCAGGGTGCGCTCGCCTTCGAGATCTGGACGGGGCTCGAGGCTCCCCTTGCGACCATGGACAGAGCAGTGCGCCCCCCGGTAGAGGGCACCAGATGACACCCGAACCCCCCCGCCCCGGACATCTACGCCCCGTGCCTCCAATCGGCAGCGAGGAGGCGACTGCCCGTGAGCTCGAACCCGATGGAGGCGTGATGGGCCTGACCCCGCCGCTGACCCGCTCGCACAGCGGCGAGTTCATCACCGACCTGATCGTCGACCTCGGCTACGTCAGCGACGAGCGCGTTCAGCAGGCGATTGCCGAGGCTCGGACCGCCGGGCGCTCACCCGAGCAGCTGATGCTCGAGCAGGGCCTGATCGACGGCGATCAGCTCGCCCGCGCGATGGCGGAGCGCTATGGGCTCGACCATGTCGACCTGAACACCTTCCAGGTCGACATGGGCGCCGCCAACCTGGTCGGCGTGCAGACCGCGCGCCGCTACCGCGCGGTCCCGGTCGGCTTCCTCGACGAGCAGACGGTGCTGCTGGCGATGGCCGACCCGGCGAACGTGCTCGCCGTGGACGACATCCAGATGATGACCGGGCTCAACTGCCGCGTCGCGGTGGCCGCCGAGGTCGACATCGAGGCGCTGGTCGGCCGGCTCAACACCCTTGAGACTTCGGTCGCCGAGGCCGTGCTGGAGGACGAGGAGGAGGACGGCGGGCCCGAGATCACCGACCTGCGCGAGTCCGCCGACGATGCGCCGGTGATCAAGCTCGTCTACTCGATCCTCGGCCAGGCGGTCGCCGAGGGTGCCTCCGACATCCACTTCGAGCCCGGCGAGCGCGACATGCGTGTCCGGTTCCGCGTCGACGGCGTCCTCTACGAGGCCGCGCGCGTGCCGCGCCGGATGGTCTCCGGCGTCGTCAGCCGCGTGAAGATCATGAGCGACCTCGACATCGCCGAGAAGCGGGTCCCTCAGGACGGCCGCGTCGCGCTTACGGTCGAGGAACGCAAGGTCGACATGCGCGTCGTCACGATGCCAACGCAGCGGGGCGAGGGGGCGACGATCCGCATCCTTGACAAGGAGAAGGCGCTGCTCAGCCTCGACGAGCTCGGCATGGGCGGCGAGCAGCGGGCGCGCTTCGAGACCGCGATCCACCAGGCCTACGGCGCCGTGCTCGTCACCGGGCCGACCGGTTCCGGCAAATCGACGACGCTCTATTCGGCGCTCAAGGAGATCAACGACGTCGCCAAGAACATCATCACGATCGAGGACCCGGTCGAGTACCAGCTCGAGGGCGTCAAGCAGATCGGTGTCAACCGGCGCGCCGGCCTGACCTTCGCCAGCGGCCTGCGCTCGGTCCTGCGTGCCGACCCCGACATCATCATGGTCGGCGAGATTCGCGATGCCGAGACGGCCAGGATCGGGATCGAGGCGGCGCTCACCGGGCACCTGGTGCTGACCACGCTGCACACCAACGACGCGCCCGGGGCGATCACGCGTCTCTCGAAGATGGGGGTCGAGTCGTTCCTCACGGCCTCCGCCGTGGACTGCGTCGTCGCCCAGCGCCTCGCGCGGACCTTGTGCACGAACTGCAAGCGCCGCACCGTGCTTGCCCGCGAAGCTCTGACCACGGCGGGCTTCCGCGTCGGCGCCGACGTCGAGGCCTACGAGCCGGTCGGCTGCGCGCGCTGCAACGGCACCGGCTACAAAGGGCGCCACGGCCTCTACTCGGTGATGGCGATGTCGGAGCAGCTCAAGGACATGACGGTCGGCGGCGCCGCCCAGGCGGACATCACCAAGGTCGCCCGCGAGGAGGGCATGCTCACCTTGCGCGAGGACGGCCTGCACAAGGTGCGATCCGGCATCACCTCGATCGAAGAAGTAGCCCGGGTCTCGGTCTGAGGCCTGCGCGTCCGCGGGCCTGGGGCGCGGCCCTCGGCCGTTCATCTCCTTCGGGTGATGACGCCGATGGTGGCTGCTGGTCGTCTACGGCTTCATGGAGAGCATGAGCACGCCCGGCACGTTGCCCGAGCGGCGCACGGGCTGGCGCCTCTATCAGGCGATCCGACTCGCGCTGCGCTGGCTGCGTTGGTGGGTGCGGCTCGAAGCGAAGGGTGTCGAAGCACTGCCGATGCGGGGTCCTGTCCTCGTCGTCGCCAACCACGACTCCTGGCTCGATCCGCCCGCGATCGCGGAAGTCATGATGTGGCGGCCGCGCCAGGTCCGCTTCCTCGCCAAGTCGAGCCTGTGGGAGATCCCCGTCGCGGGCCGGATCCTCGACGGGCTCGGGCAGATCCCGGTCCGTCGCGGCGCGGGCGACGCGGCAGCGATCGAGCACACGGTGGCCGCGTTGCGGCGAGGAGAGGCAATCGGGATCTTTCCCGAGGGGACTCTGTCCCGTGGCCGCAGGCTGCGCGCCAGGCGCGGCATCGCCCGGCTCGCCGCGGCGTGTCCGGACGTGCCGGTCGTCTTGGCGTCGGTCGCGGGAGGCACGGTCGTCAATCGCTTTCCGCGGCGCCCGCGCGTCCATATCGAGTTCTTCCTCCCGGCGGGCGGTCAGCCCCGGCCTGGCGAGGACGCAGGTGCGCTCGCGCACCGGTTGCTGAACGAGATCCGCTGCCGGGTACCGCCGACGGCCGCCTGAGGAGGCCGCGGTTCAGCGCAGCGCGCGCCGCGCGGCGTCAGTCCGCGTAGGCCTCCTGGCCGAGCTCGGCGAGCCAGCCGCGCAGGATGTGGTGGATCTGCTCGGCGCCGACTACGTCCTCGTCGGGGAAGCGCAGGCGCGCGGGGTGACAGATGAAGGGGAAGCTCTGCGGCCCGCCGGCGCCGCCGTGCGAGCCGACGAGCTCCTCGAAGGCAGCGACCTCCTCGGTCTCGGCCCAATACGTGCTGTTGACGACGATGTCGGGGCAGTGGGCGAACGAGTCGGTGCGGCGCAGCTTCGCGGCGATATGGGGGCCGAACGGGGCGAGCGGATCGTTGCCCTCGACGGTGTCGTCGGCGAGCGCGTGGGAGCCGTCGGCGCCAAGCACGAGGGCGCCCTGCTGCTCGCTCCGGACGAGCAGGAACCCGATGCCGGGGTGGACGCGAAGCTCGGCAATCAGGCCCGGGTGGAGCGCGTCGATGCGCTCGAGCGTGAGCCGGCCGGGCTCGCGCGGGAAGCTGATCAGCCCGAGGTTGCCCGATGCCATCACCGAGATCTCGGGCGGCTCCTCGCCCTCCTGCTCGCCCGAGCCGTCGCCGTCGTCGGCGCTCGGCGCTTCGATCACGACGACGCCGCCATCGTCTTCATCGCTGCGCCGGCCCTTCGTCATCGCCCGAACCGTGCGCCCCGCCCCCGTGTCGTCACGCCCGATCTCCGTCAGGCTCGCGCCGAGGTATGAGGAGGCCTCGTCCTCGCCACCGCTGGCGGCGTGGATGCTGGCGCCGCCGCGCGCGTGCTGCTCGACCAGGTCGGAGAGCGTCATCCCGTAGCGCTGCTCGAAGGTCGCGCCCTGCGACTGGCCGTGGTCGCTGAGCACGACGAGCTCGTATGGGCGTGGGGCATCGGCGGCGACCGCGGCGAGGCGGCCGATCTCGCGGTCGACCTTGGCGAGCACGTCGAGCGTGTCGTGGCGCTCGATGCCCGAGTGGTGGGCGACCTCGTCGTAGGCGAGGAAGGTCGTGTAGATCACGGGCCGCCCGGCGAGCAGATCGCCGACTACAGCGGCGACCTGCAGGTCGAGCTGCACCGCGGTGGCGAAGGCCCGCATCGCCGCGTAGACGCGGCTGCGTGGAATCCGGGGCAGAACGTCGCGGCGCCGCTGGCGCTTGGCGGCGCGGCGCTCGCGCCAGAAGTCGGCGACCGCCGAGCCCGCGGTCTTCAGCACCCCGTAGGGCTGGGCGAAGTAAACGGCGTAGTCCCGCCCGAGCGGGCGCCGGCGCACGAGCACTGTGCTCATCGTCAGCATCGAGTGCGGCGCGTCGCCGGAGAGGATGTTGGCGCGGCTCGCTCCGTCGGCGAAGAGCAGCCCCCGGCCATTCGAGTGGCGGCTCTCGAGCTCGGCTGCATCACGCGGGTGGTTGGTGACGATCGGCTTGCCGCGGTCCTTCTCCCACCAGCGGAACGCGGGCCAGTCTTCGTTGTTGCCGTGCAGGATCCCCGCCTGGCAGGCGCCCGTCTGCGAGGAGAGGTCGGTCTCCCAGCGCTCCAGCCGGTGGCTGCCGGCGGCGACCCAGCGGGCGAGGTTCGGCATCGTGCCGTCGCGCAGGGCGCGGAGCACGACCTCGTGTGCGAGCCCGTCGATCTCGAGCAGCAGCATGCCCGGCACGTCGGTCTCGATCCTGTCCTTGGCGCGGCGCTGCGACCGCTGCAGGACGTTGCGGCGCCAGCTCTCGTCGTCGCCGATCGCGAGCAGAGCGCCGAACAACGCCGTCAGCAGCGTCAGCCCGATCGTCACGACGATGCCCTCCTTGAGCCCGTCGATGTGGGCGTCCGGGATCAGCTCGATGACTACCGTGACGAGTACGGCGTTGAGCACGATCGCCGCGCCGCCGAGCGTCAGCACGCTGAGCGGCGCCGTGAGCCGCGCGAGCGTCGGCCAGACGAGCGCGTTCGCGGCGCCGACGAGCACCGCGGCGCCGAGCGCGGCGCTTGGCCCGTCCAGGGTGAAGCCCGGTAGCAGCTCCGAGAGGATCAGCAGCGCGAGCGCGTCTGCAAGCAGCACCGCGAGCCCGCGGAGGAGGACCTTCAGCGGTCGCGGTCCTGATCTCTGCGTCGTCGTCCGGCGTGGGGCGCTCATCGGTCACCCGGAACTGTCCCCGATCGGGCGGCGGTCGCGCGTCGCGGCTCATCACGGCTGTCCGTCCGGCCCGGCGTCCAGCATCCGGCACGATGGCGGAACCGCCGACGACGCCCCCCAGCGCCGCCTCCGGAGGGGAGGGGAGGCCCGAGGGCGAGACCCTGGCGGTCGCCACGGGGGCAAATCTGCCCGAGACCGTCCGCCCGCGGGTTGGCGATCTGTTCTTCGGGCGCTCCGCCAGCCGGGAGCCATCAGTCCGCACGATCCTGCGGATCATCGTCACGGTCGTCCTCTCGGTGCTGGCGCTGTACGTGGTCTACCGGCTGCGGACGCCGATCTTCTACCTGCTGATGGCGATGTTCCTGGCGACGATCCTCTCCGGGCCCGTCGCCTTCCTCTCCCGCCGCATGCCCAAGGGCATGGCGATCACGATCGTCTACCTGGGCGTGATCCTGATCCCGATCGGGATCGGCGCCGTCCTGATCCCGCCGGTGGTCCGCGCGGTTGCGGATCTCGTCCAGCACTTCCCGAGCTACGTCAGCGACCTCAAGGGCACGATCAACCACAGCGACACGCTGCAGAACCTGAACGACAACTTCGACGTGACCGCGAAGCTCGAGGAGTTCGCGACCAACGCGGCGTCGAAGTTCACGGACGTCGCCGGCGTCCTCGCCGACATCGGCACGGGGCTGATCACCTCCGTCTTCGCCGTCGTGACGATCCTGATCATGAGCCTGTTCATGGTCAGCCGGGGAGGCCGCTGGATCGACCGGGCCTTGACTTTGCGGCCGCCGCGCGAGGCGCGAGGTGATCAAGCGCGCGCTCGACAACATGGCCGTCGCCGTCGGCGCCTACGTTGGCGGCGCGCTGCTGCAGGCGCTGATCGCGGGCTTCTTCACCTTCATCGTGCTCTCGATCCTCGGCGTGCCCTCGCCGCTGGCACTCGCCGTCGTGATCGCAACGCTCGATCTGATCCCGCTGGTCGGCGCAACGCTCGGCGCGATCCTCGTCGGGATCGTGACCCTGTTCGGCGACTTCCCGACCGTGACGATCATCTGGGCGATCTGGGCGATCGCCTACCAGCAGGTCGAGAACTACGTGATCCAGCCGCGAATCCAGGGCCGGGCCGTCTCCCTGGACCCCTTCATCATCGTCATCGCCGCGCTCTTCGGCGGCACGCTGCTCGGCATCATCGGCGCCCTGGTTGCGATCCCGCTCGCCGCGGCGGGGCAGATCGGCGTCCGGGAGTTCGTCGAGTACCGGCAGGCGGCCCTGCTCGGCCTGCACGAGGAGGAGGACGCAACCGGCGGTGGCCCAGGCGAGGGCGGCGACGGCTCGGGTGGTGCGCCCGTCGCCGACGCGGGGCAGCAGGAGGACGGGGGAGAGGACCCGCCTCCCGCGGAGTCCGGCCCCGAGCCCACTCCCGCCTGATCCCGTCTCGATGGGTGGGATCAATCATCTACGCGTCCAGCCGGGCTCAAGCCCCGGCCGGGGGCTGACGATTAGGTGGACGAATGAGCGACTTCGACTTTGCCGAGGTACTCACGCGCATGGTCGAGCTGCGGGCCTCCGACGTCCACCTGACGGCGGGCTTTCAGCCGGCGATCCGCGTGCGGGGGCGGATCACGCCCCTGGAGGACTATCCGCCGCTGACGCCGCAGCAGACGCGCGACGTCGTCTACTCCATCCTCAACAACGACCAGCGCAAGCGCTTCGAGAACGAACAGCAGCTGGACCTCGCATATGCGATCCCGGGCGTCGCCCGCTTTCGCGTCAACGCCTACTTCCAGCGCGGCGCGGTCAGCGCCGCCTTCCGCCACATCCCGCAGGAGATCAAGTCGGTCGAGGAGCTCGGGCTGCCCGCAGTACTGACCGACTTCTGCCGCAAGCCGCGCGGCTTCGTGCTCGTCACCGGGCCTACCGGCTCGGGCAAGACGACGAGCCTCGCGGCGATGCTCGATCTGATCAACCGCGAGCGCGAGGAGCACATCCTCACGATCGAGGACCCGATCGAGTTCCTGCACGCGCACCAGAAGTGCATCGTCAACCAGCGCGAGATCGGCGCTGACGCGCACGACTTCGCCTCGGCCCTGAAGGCGGCCCTGCGTCAGGACCCCGACGTGATCCTCGTCGGCGAGATGCGCGATCTCGAGACGATCTCGACGGCGCTGACCGCCGCCGAGACCGGCCACCTGGTCTTCGCCACCCTGCACACGCAGTCGACCGCGCAGACGGTCGACCGGATCATCGACGTCTTCCCGGCCGAGCAGCAGCACCAGGTGCGGATGCAGCTGTCGATCGCGCTGCAGGGGATCGTCACCCAGCAGCTGCTGCCGACGGCCGACGGCGCGGGGCGCGTCTGCGCCTCCGAGGTGCTCGTCCCGACGCCGGCGATCCGCAACCTGATCCGCGAGGGCAAGACGCACCAGATCTACTCCGCGCTCCAGACCTCGGGCGCGATGGGGATGCAGACGATGGACGCGCACCTGGCGCAGCTCACGCGCCAGGGGAAGATCACCCGCCAGCTCGCCGAGCAACGGGCCTCGGTGCCCGACGAGCTCCGCCGGCTGCTCGGCGGCGCGCCGTCCAGCCAGCAGGCGCCCCAGTACGAGTCGGCGGCGAGCGGCCTGGGAAGCCCGGCCTGAGCGATGAGGACGCGGGCCTGAGATGAGCACCTTCGCCTTCAAAGCGGTCGACGTCGCGGGGATCCCCGCGAAGGGCGAGATGGAGGCCTCCAGCAAGGCCCACGTCACCGAGCAACTCCGCGAGCGCGGGCTGATCGTCCTCGACGTCGCCGAGCAGCGCGATCCGCTCAAGCTCGAGGCGGCGTTCGATCGCTTCCGGCACGTGAAGATGCGCGACCTCGCCGTCTTCTCGCGGCAGTTCGCGACGCTGATCTCCTCGGGCATGCCGATGCTGCGTTCGCTCTACACGCTCGAGGACCAGACCGAGGACGAGAAGATCAAGCAGGCGGCGGCTGAGCTCCGCGCCGACGTCGAAGCCGGCAGCTCCGTCGCCGACGCGATGGAGCGCAGGCCGATGATCTTCGACCCGCTTTACCGCTCGATGGTCCGCGCGGGGGAGGGCTCGGGCCGCCTCGAGAGCGCGCTCGATCTCGTCGCCTACCAGCTCGAGAAACTCGACGCGCTGCGGCGCCAGATCCGCTCGGCGGTCATGTACCCGGCGTTCGTCTTCGCCTTCGCGATCGTCGCGATGATCGCGATCGTCGCCTTCATCGTCCCCGTCTTCGTCGGCATCTTCAACGAGATCGCCGCCGAGGCGCCGGGGGAGAGCGCCAAGCTGCCCTTCATGTCGCAGATCACCGTCAACGTCTCCGATGCGATCACCGGTGCCTGGTACATCATCCTCGGCGTGCTCGCCGTCGGGCTCGTTGCCTTCTTCCAGTGGAAGAAGACCGAGCAGGGGCGACATCAGTGGGACACGCTGAAGCTGCACATGCCGCTGTACATCGGCGACATCGTCCAGAAGGTCGCAATCGCGCGCTGGTCGCGGACCTTCTCAGGCACGATCTCCGCCGGCGTGCCGATCCTGCAGGCGATCAAGATCTCCGGCGAGACCTCGGGTAACGCCGTCGTCGGCGCGGCGATGGACGAGGTCTACGAGTCGGTCCGCTCCGGCGGCACGATCGCGGCTCCGCTCGACTCGGCGACGGTCTTCCCGACGATGGTCACGCACATGGTCTCCGTCGGCGAGGAGACCGGCCAGCTCGAGCACATGCTGGGCAAGATCGCCGACTTCTACGAGGCCGAGGTCGACGCCCGCGTGAAGGCCCTCACCTCGCTGATCGAGCCCGTGATGATCCTCTTCGTCGGCGCCGTCGTCGGCTTCATCGTGATCTCGATGTACCTGCCGATCTTCTCGATCTACGACAAGATCCGTTGAGGCGGCGTGCGGCCTCCGCGCCGCCGCCGGGCCCTACGCGCTCGCCTCGTCGAGCCGCTTCTGGACGCCCGGCCAGAGCGCGGGCATCATCCAGTCGACGAGGGTCTCGACCGGTCGGTCGGGGTTGCGGCGCGACCAGCGGGCGAGTTGCTCCGCCCCTCCGGAGATGATGTGCGCGGCCGCGATCGCCTCGTCCTCGGGGATGCCCGGGGCCGCCGCGATGAACATCGAGGCGATCCATTGGGCGGAGGTGAAGCGCAGCTCCGCCGTCTGCTCGGCGAGTGGGCCGCCGGGTCCGCCGGGTCCGTAGAGGAGCACGAAGCGGTCCGGGCGGTCGCCGACGAACTCGAAGTAGGCGAACAGGCCCGCCCGGAGCTGATCGTGCAGGTCCGGGCCGGCCGTCGTCGCGGCCTCGAGCATCCGCTGCTGCATCTCCTCGCGCGCCGTCCGGTGACATTCGAGGTAGATCTCCTCGATCGAGGCGAAGTGCTCGTACAGGAGGGAGCGGGTGACGCCGTCGTGGGTGGCGATCCGCTCCATGGTCGCGCCGCTGTAGCCGACCTCGCCGAAGACCGCCTCGGCGGCGCTGATCAGCTGGGCGCGCCGCGCCTCCTTCGGCAGGCGGCGGCGGGGCTCGGTCGGTGTCGTGGCCATGCGCGGGCGGATGGTAGTGGTCTCGACCCACGCCCTGACGCCTGCGTCAGTTGAACTGACACTCGCGTTAGTTATTCGTGTTAGGGTCGCGGAGCACCGGCTGGGAATGGGCTTTCGATGCCCGCCCGGCCCGGGTTCACGCACCGGAGAGGACGGGCAGGAGATGAGCGCACGGGCAACGGTTCGGACGGCGGCGATCAGCCGCCTGATGCGTTTGGTGTGCCTCTCGGCAGCGCTGGCCGCCCTCGCACTTGCGCTCGGGCCGAGCGCCGCCGAGGCCGCGGGGCCGGTCCAAGAGCACGGCTACATCCCGATGGCGGACGGAGCGAAGCTCGGGTACACCGTCGACCTCCCGGCGGCGACGGGCAAGTTCCCGGTTGCCCTCGTCTACGACGGCTACTGCGAGGACGTCGGGGCGCTGAACTGCAACGACCCGACGAGCGCGGCCGCGCTGCTCGACGCGGGCTATGCCGTCCTCGGAGTGAGCATCCGCGGCACCAGCTGCTCGACCGGGACCTTCGACGCCTTCTCCGAGCAGGAGTGGCGCGACGGCGCGGCGACGATCGAGTGGGCGGCCCGCCAGTCATGGTCGAACGGGCACCTCGGCATGCTCGGCGACTCGTTCCCCGGGATCACGCAGGTCGGCGTGGCCGGACGGCGCCCGCCGCACCTGGACGCGATCGCCCCGTTCCAGGTGACCACCGACCTCTATCGCGACGTGGCCTATCCCGGGGGCATCACCAACACCGGCTTCGGGGCCTTCTGGGGCGGCGTCGATCAGCCGCTCAACTCCTACAAGAGCGGCCTCAGCCAGGCGGCCGACGCGGGCGACGCCGGCTGCATCCTGGCCCAGATCACGCACCTCACGTCAGAGCCGGTGCAGAACATCGCCCTGCAGGCGCTCCAGCACCCGTTCGAGGACGCCTTCTGGCAGGCGCACAAGCCCGGCGCCAACGCCGAGGCGATCGACGTCCCGACGTTCGGCTGTCTGACCTGGCAGGACGACGAGGTCTCCAGCCGCGCCGCCTCGCTCTACGCCGATCTCGATCCGAAGCGCACCTGGGTCGTCGCCAGCAACGGCTACCACGGCATGTGCGAGCTCGACACGCCGCGGGTCACCAAGCAGCTCGTCGCCTTCTTCAACCGCTTCGTCAAGGGCCGCCACAACGGCTTCGAGCGCACGCCCCACGTACAGCTCTGGCACGACACCGCGACGAACGCCGCGAAGCGCAACGTGCCGCGCTGGACCAGCAGCTTCAGATCCTTCTCGGCGATTCCGATCGGCGGCTCTCGCTCTACTTCCGGTCCGACGGCCAGCTCTCGCTGACCCCACCCAAGGGCGAGCACCAGCCCAACCGGTACGCCTATCCCGGCCCCGCGCTGGGAACCGAGGAGGGCGTCGTCTTCGGCCAGAACGGCCTCCTGTGGAACGCGCCGGAGCCCCCAGGGGCATCGGTCGCGTACACGACGCCGCCGCTCGGCCGCGACACCGAGCTGTCCGGATCGGGGTCGGCGAACATCTGGCTCAGCTCGACCGCGCCCGACACCGACCTCGAGATCACCCTGACCGAGGTCCGCCCCGACGGCCAGGAGCAGTACCTCGGACGCGGCTGGCTGCGCGCCTCCCACCGGGCACTCGATGCGAAGCGCTCGACCCCGCTCGCGCCGTACCACACCAACCGCGAGGCGGATGCCCGCAAGCTCACGCCCGGGCGTCCGACGCCGATGCGGATCCAGCTCTTCCCATTCGACCACGTCTTCCGCAAGGGGTCGAGCATCCGCCTGTGGATCGATGCGCCCACCGGCGAGACGGGCGGCTGGTCCTTCGACTTCCTCAAGACCCCGGCCGTGAACAGCATCTATGCGGATCCCCGGCACCCCTCGGCGCTCGTCCTCGGGCAGCTGCTCGGCGGCCGCGCGCAGGCGCCGCGGCCGCGATGCGGCACCGTCCTGAACGAGCCCTGCCGCCGCAACGCCGTGCCCGCGCCGTCCGGGACGATGACGATCCCGGATCGCGGCCGGAGCGCACGGCTGCGGGCCGAGCGCTGGGCCCGGATCAGCGCGAGCGGCGCGAACGCGACGGTCAGCATGAGCTGCGCCGGCGCCGGCAGGTGCGCGGGGCGGGCACGACTCACGGCCCGCGTCCACAGGCCGCGCGCGGCCGCTCACGCGGGGGCCGCCGCGCATGGTGATCGGCGGCGCAAGCGCCGGGTCGTGCTCGGCCATTGCCGGTACGCGATCGACGCCGGCGAGGGCACCAAAGCCCGGATGCGGGTGGCGAGGCGCTACCGGACGCTGTTGCGCCGGCACGAGCTGCGGCATGCGACGCTGAGCGCGGGCGGGGAGAAGACCCGCGTCAGGATCGTCGTCCGCGGCCACGGCAAGCACGGCGGCCGCGGTGCCGTCTGAGCCTCAGCTCTGCTTGACCACCGCGTACATGACGCGCTCGGCGACCTCGACGATGACGTCGCCGATCCGGGCGCAGCGGCGATAGAGCTCGCGCCGGCCGATCCGGGCGCTGCGGTCTTCGACGTCGAGCAGGGCGGCCATGCCTCGCTGGTAGGCGTCGGCGAGGTCTGACTCGGCCTCGATCGCCGCCTCGGCGCGGCGGTCGCAGCATCACCGTCCTCGACCAGCTTGGCGATCGCGCCGTCGAGCAGGCCGGCCGCCTGCCGGATCACCGCAGCCACCTCGGCGAGGCCGGCGTCCGGCTCGCAGGCGAGCACCCCCGCCTCGGCGACGACGTCGGCCGCGTCGCGGCGGATCCAGTCGATCCCCCTGGAGATCGTGAAGACGTCCTCGGGTTCGATCGGGAGCACGAAGGCGGAGCGCAGCGCGCCGGTGAGCGCGCGCTTGGCGGCGTCGCCGCGCTCGGCCGAGTCGCGGACCCGGCCGCCCGCGGCTGCCTCGCCGCCGGCCCAGGCCCCGAAGTCGTCGAGCGTCGTGAGGGTTACCGCGAGCTGCGCGCGGATCAGCCGGACCACGTCCGGCTCCTCCGGCAAGAACCAGCGGCCGCGCTTCATGCGATCCCCTGCCAGATCTCGAAGGTGACCGCGGCGAGCACCGCGGCGGCCGGGATCGTGATCAGCCAGGCGGCGCCGATCTCGCGGACGAGCTGCCAGCGCACGTGGTGCAGCCGGCGCCGGCCGGCACCGATGCCGACGATCGACGAGGCGACGACTTGGGTGGTCGCGGTCGGGCCGCCGACCAGCGAGGCGCCGAAGATGATCGCCGAGGATGCCGACTGGCTGGCGAGGCCCTCGTTGCGGTCGATCCGGTAGATGCGCCTGCCCACGGTGCGGATGATCCGCCATCCGCCGAAGGTCGTGCCCGCCGTCAGCGCCAGCGCGGAGAGGACGACTACCCACGTCGGCGCGGAGAGCGAGTCGATGCGGCCGTCGGCGAGCAGCAGCGCGGCGATCACGCCGACGGTCTTCTGCGCGTCGTTGGCGCCGTGGCTGAAGGCGAGCGCGGCGGACATCACCCACTCGGAGCCGATCACGGGTCGCCCCCAGCGGCGCGTGGCCCGGCGTACCGGCGCGACGGATAGCGCGGATCGCGAGCGCGCCACCGACGAGGGCGAGGGGCGGGGTGACGGCGAGGGCGACGATCGCGCCGACGAAGCCGACGGGGTGGATGCCGTCCATGCCGCCCCAGTTGACCGCGCCGAAGCCGCCCTCGGCGAGCGCCGAGCCGGCCAGTCCGCCGATCAGCGCGTGCCCGGAGCTCGACGGCAGGCCGAGGTACCAGGTGAACACGTTCCAGCCGACCGCCGCGGCGAGGCCGGAGCCGATCACCGCGGCGGCCTGATCGGGGCTGACCGTGACGATGCCGCCGATCGTGTCGGCGACCGCGGCGCCGACGAGCAGCGGGCCGAGCATGTTGAAGACCGTGGCCAGCGCGATCGCCTGCGCGGGACGGGCGGCGCGCGTCGCGACGAGGGTCGCGATCGCGTTCGAGGCATCGTGCAGGCCGTTGGTCATCGCGAACGCGAACGCGAGCACGATCGCGAGGACGTAGCCCGGATCCATGCGTACGGACTCTACGCGCGCGATCTCCGCCTGCGGGGCGGGGCGTTCGATTGAGGCGGAATCATCCGATCGGACGATGGACGCCGGCCGCCGTGACCGCGATCATCGGTAGCGAACGGATTCACTCTCGAGAAAGGATTCTCGATGTTCGCTCCGATTGCGGGGCGTCGGCGCCTGACGGCGTGCATACTGCTGGCGCTGCTGGCCCTTGGGCTGGCGCTCGGCATCGTGCTTGCCCTGCCCGCCGACACGAGCGCCTGTCCGGCACCGTCCGGCGCGGGTCGAGCGGACTGCATGAATCACGCATGGGGGCGCGTCGCGACGATCGCGTTGCTCGTCTCGCTGGGCACCGCGGCGCTCGGCCACATGCTCTGCGTCACCGGCGTTCGGGTCGCCTCCTGGGTCGAGGGCCTCACCGGCGCCCGGCCGGCACGGCCGGCTCAAGCCGTCTTCAGGAGCCCGAGCCGGACTTCCCGGCCGCGGGCCGCTGCTTCGCAGCCGCGTCCGGTTCGCTGACGACGATCGTCGCGATCTCATCGCCGCCGTCGCGGCGCACCGCATAGCTGCCCGTCTCGTCGAGCAACAGGTCGAAGCGCGCCGGGGCGGCGGCGCTCGCGAACTCGATCTGACCGAGCGCCGGGATTTCGATCTCGCCGCCCGTCGAGGTGGTCACCCGGAGCACGAGCTCATCGCCGGCCGCGACGAGACCTCTCGGGCTTGCCGTTGCCATCGGCCGAGACGGTGCGCTCGACGAGCCGGCCCGCTGACTGGCCGGCCCCGCCGGGCTCCCCGCCGGAGGTCGCCGGTGTCGGCGTCGTGGTCGACTCTGTCGTGGTCGTCGTACTTGTCGTCTCCTGGCGCGCGCGCCGTGCCTCCGGCGCGATCGCGGCAGCGATCGAGGAGACGACGAGGATCACGATCAGCACGGCGATCAGGCGACGAGCGGCCATCTGCAGGGATTGTTACCCGGTCGGGCGGCGCGCGGGTGGGGGCCGGAGGGGCGGGCCTGCTCTAGGGGCCAGCCCCTAGATCGCCCTGGGTTACAACACCCGTCCAGATATCGGGGCGATCCGGCCCAGTTCCTCAAGACCTCCTCAAGGCCGACCGATAGACCGACCGTAAGAGAGGAAGAGGGCTAGGGCCCTGGTGCTAAAGGCAACACCGTCGCGAGGCGGCTGACGCAAAGCAAACGGGACTCCAACGCAAAGGAGTCGGCCGGGCTACCACCGGGGTTCACCAGAATCACCGTGGCACAGGCAACGGGCTCTGGCTCCAAGCAATTACAGGACCTAGGAGGGTTCAAATGCTGGAGAATCTCCGTAAGCGGATGGGACGTGAGGAAGGCTTCACGCTCGTCGAGCTCCTGGTCGTGATGCTGATTCTGGGCATCCTGGCCGCAATCGCAATTCCGTCGTTCCTGAAGCAGCGGGCCAAGGCGCACGACGCCGACGCCAAGGCCGCTGTCCGGACCGCACAGACCGCGGCCGAGACGTTTGGGACCGACCACGACGGCGACTTCACCGGCGCCGGCGCTTCGGCGCTGAACACCATCGAGCCGACGCTGCCACGACCGACGATTACCTCGCCGTCGGCCGACGGCACGGACACGTCACGGCGCGGCCGACACTACAATCACGTTCACCTCGTCGACCGGCAACACGTTCTCGACCGCCGTGCCCACCGGCACCGTCACTACGCCTGCGGCGACCGAGTGTGCACGACGGACGGCGGGTAGCCGCGCTGTCACAGCACGGGCTCGGGGCTGATCTGATACCGCGACAAGGCACCACCGGGGCGGCCAGCGGGCCGCCCCGGTCACGTTTTGGAGGTATAGGCTCGGATCGTGGGTGTGGAGGTCGTCTTCTTGGCGCTGCTGGGACTCGTCCTCGGCAGCTTTCTCAACGTCGTCGCCTACCGGCTGCCGATCGGGGAGAACTGGATCAGCGAGCGCTCCCGCTGTCCGCACTGCAAGACCGAGATCGCCGCCTACGACAACATCCCGGTCGTCTCCTGGCTGCTGCTCCGCGGCAAGTGCCGCAACTGCGGCGCGCCGATCTCGGTCCGCTACCCGCTCAGCGAAGTCGGCCTGGCGGCGGCGTTCGTCGCGGTCTGGTTCCGCTTCCAGCCCGACGGCTGGCTGGTCGCGCTCGGCTGCGTTTTCGTCGCGACACTGCTCGTCGTCACGCTCACCGACCTCGAGGACCGGATCATCCCGAACGAGGTCCTGCTCGCCAGCCTCGTCGCGGCGATCGTCCTCTCGGTCCTCGCCGACGAGGGCGACCTGCTCGAGCGTGCCGAGGCCGGCGCGATCGCCTTCGCCATCCTCTTCATCGCCGCGCTGCTGTACGGGCGGGGGATGGGGATGGGCGACGTCAAGCTCGCCGGCCTGATGGGCGTCTACCTGGGCCGCGCCGTCGCCCCGGCGCTCTTCGCGGCGTTCCTGACGGGCGCGATCTTCGGGCTCGGGCTGATCGCCGTGCGCGGCGCCGAGGCCCGCAAGCAGGCGGTCCCGTTCGGGCCGTTCCTCGCCCTCGGCGGCCTCGTCGGCCTCTTCGCCGGCGACGAGATCGTCGACTGGTACACGGACAGCTTCTTCAACTGACGCCCGGGCGCCTCCGGCGCCTGGACAAAAGTGCAGACGCGGGCTCAACCGAGCGTCCAGCCGCATTCAAGGATGCGGCTGTGGGAGTCGATGCAACTGCTGAGCAAGGCAGCGCGGAACCCCGATGATCTCCACGAAGAAGCAAGGGACGGTCGTCGGCCTCGACATCGAGGCCGGCAGCGTGGCGGCGACCGAGATCGTCGCCAACGGCAGCGTGCGCGTCGGCCGCACCGGCATCGCGCCGCTGCCCCCCGGCGTCACCCGCGATGGCGAGATCACCGATCCCGAGGCGCTCGGCGCGACGCTCAAGGAGCTCTTTGCCCAGGCGAAGCTGCCCCGCACCGTTCGGGTCGGCGTCGCGAACCAGCGCCTCGTCGTCCGCAGCCTGCGGATGCCGCAGATCGACGACCGCAAGGAACTCGAGACGGCGATCCGCTTCCAGGCCCAGGACCACATCCCGATGCCGCTCGAGCAGGCCGTGCTCGACTGGCAGGTGACGGCGCAGCGGATCGGCGAGGCCGGCCGGCAGATGGACGTGGTCGTCGTCGCGGCGCGCCGTGACATGGTCGGCGGGCTCGTCGACGCGATGCGCGCCGGCGGGCTGAAGCCGGTTGGCGTCGATGTCGCGGCGTTCGGCATGATCCGCGCGCTTGCCCACCAGGCCGGCGACGCCGCCTTCTCCTCCGCCTACGAGGAGCGTGAGCTCGCGGCGACCGGCGAGGGGGCCGTCCACATCCCCGCGCGCCTGTACTGCAACCTCGGCGACGTCACCAACCTTGCGGTCGCCCGCGGCTCGGCCTGCCTCTTCACCCGCGTCTCCTCGTTCGGCGCCGAGGGCATCGCCCAGCGCCTCGCCGAGCGGCGGGCGCTGACGCTCGAGCATGCGCGCCAGTGGCTCTTCCACGTAGGCCTCAGCCGCCCGGTCGAGCTGATCGACGGCGATGCCGAAATCGTTGCGGCGACGCGCGAGGTGCTCTCCGAGGGCGCAGCGAAGCTCGCCGACGAGCTCCGCCTCTCGCTCGACTTCTACGGCGCGCAGGAAGACGCGATCGCGATCGAGGAGATCGTCGCCTGCGGACAGGGAACGGCGATTGAGGGACTCGCCGAGCGGCTCGAGCGCGAGCTCGGCCGGCCGCTGCGCGTCGGCCGCCCGGAGGCGCTCTCCCACCTCGACGCCGCCTCGGCGGCGCGCCTGACGCTTTCCTACGGACTCGGGCTGCAGGAGTAGCGCGTGCGCCCCGTCAACCTGATCCCGCCCGAGCAGCGCCGCGGCGACTCCGCCCCGTCGCGGACCGGTATCGCGAGTTACATCGTCGTCGCCGTGCTGGGGGCGCTGCTCTTTGCGGTCACGGCGCTGGTCCTGACGAGCAACAGCGTCAACGACAAGAAGTCGGAGCTGGCCAGCGCCCAGGCCACCGAGCAGAGCACGCAGGCGCGGGCCGACGCGCTGCAGAACTTCGCCTCCTTCCAGCAGATGAAGGACGCGCGCTCGGAGACGATCTCCTCGCTCGCCCAGAGTCGGTTCGACTGGGAGCGCATCCTGAACGAGGTCTCGCGCGTGCTCCCCGACGGCGTCTGGCTGACGAGCATGTCGGGCACGGTCTCACCTGACGTCAGCGTCGACGGCGGCGCCGAATCGACGATGCGGGGCGAGGTGCCCGGCCCGGCTTTGAGCATGGATGGCTGCGCCCGCAGCCAGGAGGACGTGGCGGCACTGATCTCCGCCCTCGGCGACATCGATGGCGTCACCCGTGTACTCGTGACGAAGTCCGAAAAGCCGCCGAAGGTCGCCGCGGGGAGCGCGCCCGTAGCGACGGGCTCGAGTTCGAGTGCTTCCGCCGGCTCTGCCGACATCGGCTGCGGCAAGGGCCCAACTTTCGACGCGGTCGCCGCCTTCGACGCGGTCAGCGTGCCCGCGACCTCGACGGCGCCTTCGACCACCGCGACCGCCACGCCGGCTTCGGCTGGGACGACGACGACTGATTCGACGGCGGCGACCGACTCCGCGGCGAGCGCCGGCGGCACGACGACGAGCGCCGAGCAGCAGCAGGTCTCCTCGCCGGAAGAGCAGCAGCAGGCTTCGAACATCGCCTCCGGCACCGAGCACGCGCGCAAGGCCGCCGGCCTGATCGGGGCAGGGGGTAACTGATGCGCGCCAACGACCGGATCATCCTCATCGTCGTGCCGCTGGTCGTGTTGTGTCTCGCCTTCTGGTTCCTGCTGATCGCGCCGAAGCGGCACGAGGCGAGCGACCTTCAGGGTCAGATCGACTCGACCAACGCCTCGATCCAGGCCGCGCAGCAGGAGGTGGCCGCTGCCGACGCCGCGCGCAAGCAGTTCCCGAAGACCTATGGCCGCCTCGTCGAGCTCGGCCGCGCCGTGCCTCAGGACAACGACCAGTCGACGCTCGTCTACGACATGTCGAAGGTCGGCCAGGAGAACGACCTCGACTTCCTCAGCTTCGAGGTCCAGCCCGGCGCCGGCACGACAACGGCCCCGGCGCCCCCGCCCGCGCCGACGCCGGACAGCTCCGCTCAGGCTGACGCTGCGCAGGTCGCCGCTCCCGACTCCTCGTCGTCCGGCTCGTCCTCATCGACGCCCACGGCGGCGCCGACCGCTCCGGCCCCGGCGACGGAGGCGGCCGCCGCGACGCTGCCGCTCGGCGCGGCGGTCGGCGCGGCCGGGCTGCCGGTGTTGCCGTACCAGTTCAAATACACGGGCAACTTCTTCAAGGTCGCCGACTTCCTCGGCGATGTCGACTCATCGGTCTCGACGAAGAGCGGCGAGCCCGTCGTTCACGGCAGGCTGATGACCGTCGACGGCTTCGCGCTCAGCGGCGATCCCGTTTCGTCCTCCGGCGGCGTCCAGGCCAACTTCGCCGTCACCACCTACATCGTGCCCGCGGGCCAGGGCATCACGGGCGGCGCCACGCCGGCCGGACCCGCACCGCTCGCCTCGGGCTCGCCGTCGACCGTCTCGACCGCAGCCCCTTCCACGACCCCGACCCCGACCGCCGCGACGACGGCGCCGTGAAGCGGATGCGCTGATGCCCGACTCGGTCCAGAACCTGTTCCGCGACCTCCGCGATCGGAGGCTGCTGCCGGTCGTCATCGTCCTGCTGCTCGCGATCGTCGCCGTGCCGATCCTGCTCCACAACGGCTCGGACTCGGCGCCGAGCAGCGCCGCCACCGCCGCCGACGTCGCCGCCGCGGCTCATGTGGACGGCGCCGAGATCGCCCAGCCGGTCGTGCTCACCGACGTCCACGGGATCCGCGACTACCACAGGCGCCTGCAGCATCTCGAGTCCCGCAACCCGTTCAAGTCGGAGCTACCAGCACCGCCGAAGCCCGACAAGGGCGGCAGCGGCGGCTCGCAGTCCGGTTCCTCCGGGACCACCGCGGCGACGAGCGGCACCACCTCGGCGACGAGCGGCACTACCTCGGCGACGAGCTCGACGAGCTCCTCCTCGGGCTCGTCCTCGGGCTCGACGGGCACGACGACGACGCCGCAGAGCGGCACGACGACAACGCCCAAGACGAAGACGCATCGCTACGTGTATCGCTGGGAGATCGACGTCAAGGTCAAGGTGCCGGGCAAACCCGGCGAGACGAAGGACGGCGTCAAGCAGCTCGCCTTCGTGCCCGGCGACACCCATCCGGTCCTGCAGTTCATCCGCGGCGACCTGGACGAGAGCAAGGCGGTCTTCGTCGTCTCGCGTGAGGTCGGGGACACGAAGGGTCGAGGGCCGCTGCGCGCCGAGCCACGACGACTGCCAGTTCCTGCTCCTGCACGTCGGCGACACCCACACCTTCAAGTACGACCCCAACGGGGTCACGTACCAGGTCAAGCTGACCGGCGTCCACCTCTACAAGGACGAGGTCAAGCCGAAGCAGACGAGCGCCGCGGACGACGCGATCAACTCGCTCTTCTCGGGCAAGTAGGCGACGCGAGAACCCGTTCGGCCGCCGGGCGCTCGCGCCGCCGCCGCGGTCCCCTCATCTAGCCTCCCGTCCCGATGGCGCGCTTCGACTTCACGACTGCCGGCGAATCGCACGGCCCCGGACTGGTGGCCGTCGTCGAGGGCATGCCGGCCGGTCTCGAGCTCGACCGCGAGGGGCTCGATCGCGACATGGCCCGCCGCCAGCTCGGCCACGGCCGCGGTGGGCGGATGAAGATCGAGACCGACACCGTCGAGGTCCGCTCCGGCGTCCGCCACGGGCACACGCTCGGCAGTCCGATCGCGGTGCTCGTCGCCAACCGGGATTACGAGAACTGGGACGTGCGCATGAACCCGTGGCCGGTCTCCGACCCGGACGGCAAGATCGTCCCGGTGCACCTGCCGCGCCCCGGGCACGCGGATCTGCCGGGGATCCTCAAGTACGGCCACGACGACATCCGCAACATCCTCGAGCGGGCCAGCGCCCGCGAGACCGCGGCGCGGGTCGCCGCCGGCGCGCTCGCCCGCCAGTTCTTGGCGGCGCTCGGCGTGACGATCCGCTCGCACGTGACGCGGATCGCCTCGATCACGGCCCCTGCACCCGCCGAGCTCGGCGTCGGGGACTTCGAGGGCGTCGACGAGAGCCCGGTCCGCTGCCTGGACGCTGAAGCGGAGGCGGCGATGGTCGAGGAGATCAACCGCCTGCGCAAGGAGAACGAGAGCCTCGGCGGCAGCTTCGAGGTGCGCGCCTTCGGCCTCGTGCCAGGCCTCGGCGCGCACATCTCATGGGAGGAGCGCCTCGACGGCCGGATCGCGCAGGCAATGGTCTCGATCCAGTCGATCAAGGGCGTCAGTATCGGGCCCGCCTGGGAGGTGGCCGCCTCGAAGGGCTCCGACGCCCACGATGAGATCTTTCACGACGACGAGCGCGGCTACTGGCGCGAGACCAACCGCGCGGGCGGCCTCGAGGGTGGTATGACGAACGGCGAGCCGCTGATCGTCCAGGTCGCGATCAAGCCGATCTCGACATTGACCAAGCCGCTGCGCTCGGTCGACATCCACACGAAGGAGCCGCAGGCCGCGCACAAGGAGCGCACCGACTCCACGGTCGTCCCCGCCGCCGGCGTCGTCGGTGAGGCGATGCTCGCGCTGACGCTGGCACGCGCCTACCGGGAGAAGTTCGGCGGCGATCACATCGACGACGTCAAGGCCGCGATCGCCGCCTACCGCGAGCGCATCGGGGAGTAGGGCTGGGCCATGCCCGAGCTCCCGCCCGCAAAGGAGCCGGCACCGCGATCGGCGATCGCGCTGATCGGCTTCATGGCCGCCGGCAAGAGCCGCGGTGCGACGGCGATCGCGCGCGTGCTCGGCGAGGAGCACGCCGACTGTGACGCGCTGCTCGAGGCGGAGCTCGGCGAGCCGATCTCCTCCTTCTTCGAGCGCGAGGGCGAGGCTGCCTTCCGCGCAGTCGAGGAGCGCGTCACGCTCAGGGCGCTGCGGGGCGGCGGCGTCGTCTCGCTCGGTGGCGGCGCGCTGGGCTCGGCGCGGGTCAGAGCTGCTCTCGGCTCATGCGTGACCGTGCACTGCCGCGTCCGCGAGGAGGTCGCCTGGGAGCGCGCCCGCGAGTCGGGCCGGCCGCTGGCCGCCGATCGCGATGCCTTCAAGCAGCTGTACGAGGAGCGCGCGCCCCGTCTACGAGGAGGCTGCCGACGTCGTGCTGCCGCGTGGTGGCGACGACACGCCGGCTGTCGCCGCGCCCTGGATCGCCGCCCTGCGGACTCGTCCGGACCTGCGGATCGCCTGGGCGCGGGCGGGGGAGAGCGAGTACCCCGTCGTCGTCGGGGCGGGGGCGGGGGAGCTGCTCGCTTCGGGCCATGGCTTGCGCGACGCGATCGGCGCGCGCCTCTTCCCGATCGCCGATCCGCGCGCATTGGCGGGTGGCGTGCGCCCGCCGGGGGGCACTGAGCCGGTGATCGAGTTCGCCGGGGGCGAAGAGCAGAAGACGCTCGAAGGGGCCGGCGAAGTCCTGACGGCGATGGCCGCGGCCGGCATCCGGCGCGACGACGCGATCGCCGCGATCGGCGGCGGCGTGGTCGGCGACCTTGCCGGCTTCTGCGCCGCCGTTTACCAGCGCGGCGTGCCGATCGTGCAACTGCCGACGACGCTCGTCGCCCAGGTCGACTCGGCGCTCGGCGGCAAGACCGGCGTCGATTTGCCGACGGCGAAGAACTACGTCGGCGCCTACCACCAGCCGCGGGCCGTGCTCGCCGACCCGCGGGCGCTCGCCTCGCTGCCGGAGGCCGAGCTCGCCGCCGGCTACGCCGAGGTCGTGAAGACGGCGCTGATCGCCGGCGGTTCGCTCTGGGAGCGCGTCCGCTGGGGCGGCTCGCCGACGGTGTCGTTGATGCAGAGCGTCGTCTTCGACTGCGCGCTGACGAAGATCGGCATCGTCGCCGAGGACGAGCGTGACGGCGGCCGCCGCGCGGTCCTCAACCTCGGCCATACGGTCGGTCACGCGATCGAGGCGGCGACGGGCTACTCCCGTTACCGGCACGGTGAGGCCGTGGCCCTCGGCCTGCTCGTCGCGCTGCGGCTCTCCGGGCACGCGGGGCTGCGCGACGAGGTCGAGCAGCTGCTGGCGGGCGCCGGGCTGCCGACGGAGATCGACGGGTCGATCGACCTCGACGCTGTCGTCGCCGCCACCGGGCTCGACAAGAAGCGGACGGCGGCCGGTCTCGGCTTCGTCCTCGTCCATGCACCGGGCGAAGTCGAGTGGGGGCAGCCGGTCGCCGAGGGTGATCTGTGGGCCGCGGTGGAAGAATTGCGCCGGTGAGCTCGAGCAACGCCCACAATCGCGTCGAGATCCTGCACGGCGTCAACCTGGACACGCTCGGCCGCCGCGATCCCGACGTCTACGGGACCTTCACGCTGGGCGAGCTCGAGACCCACATCGGCCGCTGGGCCGACGAGCTCGACATGCGCGCGACCTTCTTTCAGACCAATCACGAGGGCGAGTTCTGCGAGTACCTGCATCGGCTCCCCGACCTCGCCGATGCGGCGGTGGTCAACGCCGGCGCCTGGACGCACTACTCGTGGGCGATCCGCGACGCGATCGAGGTCGCGGGGGTGCCCTTCGTCGAGGTCCACATCTCCGACGTGGAGGGTCGCGAGGATTGGCGCCGCGACTCGGTCTTCGAGGGTCTGGCGCTGGCCAAGATCTCCGGCCAGGGCGAGGACGGCTACCGGCAGGCGCTCGAGCTGCTGAAAGAGGAGATGGGCGCCTGATGCCGGCCGCACCCGCCGACCGGGCGCAGAGGCTCGGCGAGGCAGTCGGCGAGGCCGGCCTCGACGCGCTGCTCGTCGGCGATCTCGTCAACCCGGGCGACTCCGGCCACGAGGCGATGGCCGACGTGATCTGGCTGACCGGCTTCGGTGGGACGAGCGGCCTTGCCGTGATCGGCCCCGAGCGGCGCGATCTGATCACCGACTTCCGCTACGCCGAGCGCGTCCGCACGTCGCTCCCCGATGGCTTCGAGCTCGTCCAGGCGAAGAGCCAGCTGCCCGGTGCGCTCGGTGATCGATTCAACGGTCAGGGCGGCCGCGTGGGCTTCGATCCGCGCAAGACCAGCGTTCGCGAGCTGCGCCGGCTCGAGGAGGAGCTCCCCGACGGGGTCGAGCTGGTCGAGGCCGAGGGGCTCGTCGAGCCCCTGCGCCGGGTCAAGGACGACGCCGAGATCGAGGCGATCGCGGCCTCGGCGGAGCTCACCGACGAGGTGCTCGCCGAGCTCGAGGGCTTCGGGCTGGCGGGCCGCAGCGAGCGCGACGTCGCCGTTTGGATCGAGACCCGGATGCGCGAGCTCGGCGCCGACGGCCCCTCGTTCCCGCCGATCGTCGCCTCCGGGCCGAGCGGCGCCTCGCCTCACGCCGAGCCCGGCGATCGCGAGATCCAGGGCAGCGAGCTGGTCACGGTCGACTGCGGCGCGATCGTGGACGGCTACTGCTCCGACTGCACCCGCACGTACGCGACGACCGAGGTGGACGACGAGGAGGCGGAGGTCTACGAGCTCGTCCGCCGTGCCCAGCAGGCGGGCTTCGAGGCGGTTCGGGCCGGCGCCCACGGCAAGGCGGTCGACGCGGTCGCGCGCGAGATCATCAGCGCGGCGGGTCACGGCGATCACTTCGGTCACGGCCTCGGCCACGGGGTCGGCATCGCCGTGCACGAGGCGCCACGCCTCTCGCCACGCTCCGAGGACACGCTGCTGGCCGGCGACGTCGTGAGCGTCGAGCCCGGCGTCTACATCCCAGGCGAGTTCGGCATCCGGATCGAGGACCTCGTCGTCGTCACCGAGGAGGGCGCCCGCAACCTGTGCTCGCGGCCGAAGGAGCTGCTCGTCATCGGCTGACCGGGCGCCTGGTGGCTGCTCAGCCCGCCGGCTTGCGGGCCACGTAGAGCGGCAGGCCCGGCAGCTTCAGCGCCTCCGAATAGCCGTCGCGGACCTCGACCTCGAAGCCGAGCTCATGCAGTACCGCCTCGACGTCGTCGCGACGGAAGAGCAGCAGGTGATGCTTGACCTGCTCGCTGCGCATCCCCTCGGGCGTGCGCCGTGAGATCGTCATCTGGCGGATCAGCATCGGCGGCGCCTTGATCTCCTGCGCCGCGAACGTGATCGCCCAGTCCTCGCCCTCACGATGACCGGCGGGCGGTTGTGGGTCCGGGACTCGGCCGGGCGCAGCGAGGTCGAAGAGCAGCAGGCCGCCGGGCAGCAGCGCCTCGTGGGCGCGCGCGAGCAGGTCCCGCAGCCGGGCGGCGTCGTTGCGGTGGTCGAAGACGTAGTTCAGGACCTCGCCGATCGCCACGACGGCGAGCGCCCCCTGCGGCAGCTCGGCGTCGACGAACGAGGCGGCTTCGAAGCTGGCCTCGGGTGCGCGCTCGCGGGCAAGGGCGATCTGATCGGCCGAGATGTCGAAGCCGATCACCTCGTGCCCGGCCTCGAGCAGGCGGGCGGCCGTGATGCCGCCGCCGCAGCCGAGCTCGACGACCGGGCCGTCGCGGCGCTCGCCGAGCTGCTCGATGATCAGGCTCGCGCCAGCCTCCGCGTACGCCGTGAAGCCGGCGTCGTGGATGTAGGTCAGATCCTCGCCGTAGGCCACGGGTGCCAGGCTAGTCGGCCACGCGAAGGCGCTCAGGCTGAGCGCTAAGCGCCGTCGCTGCGCGCGGCGCGGGCGAGCTCGGCCATCACGTGGAGCTTGGCGATGGCCGGCGGGCTGAGCACGAACGGGTAGAGGTCGTCGCGGCCCATGCTGCGGTTGAGGGCGTTGAGTGCATACGTGAGCGGCAGCCACTCGGCGATCACGGTCTCGAATGCCTCGGGGTCGTCGACCTCGGGCGGCGCCGGCGTCTGCGCGTCGCTCGGCCCCTCGACCCGCATCCGGTAGGCGGCGGCGGTCTGCATCGTGTCGCGGATATGGAGGAAGTGGGCGAACGTCTCGGCCCAGTCCTCGGCCGGGTGCATCGTCGCGTAGGCGCTCACGTAGTTGTCGTGCCAGTTGGCCGGCGGCCCCTGGTCGTAGTGGCGGTCGAGCGCCGCCTGGTAGTCCTCGCGCTCGTCGCCGAACGTTTCGCGCGCCTCGGCGAGCGCCTCGGGATCGGCGGTCAGGATCGGGAAGTAGTAGTGGCCGACCTCGTGGCGGAAGTGGCCGAGCAGGGTCCGGTAGGGCTCGCCGAGCTCGATCTGCATCTGCTTGCGGTGCACGTCGTCGGATTCGGCGAGATCGAGCGTGACGACGCCGTTCGCGTGCCCCGTCGTCACCGCTTGCTCGTCGCTGCAGAGCAGGTCGAAGGCGAGTCCGCCCTCGCGCTCGCGAAAGGAATCGACGGGCAGCCCGAGCCCCCCGAGCTCGAAGAGCAGGTGGCGCTTCGCCGCCTCCGCCTCGCGGAAGGCGCCGAGGCCGCTGGCGTTGTCGTCGCCCGGCCGCGTCCTCGTCAGCAGGCAGGCGAAGCAGAGCTCACCGTCGGTTTCGACCTGCGCGTTGCAGGCAGCGAACTCGAGGTTTGCGCAGCGGCGCAGGCCCGGATCACCCGGTGAGTAGGTGCGCAGCTCGCGCTCCTCCCAGTCGAAGGCGAGCTCGTGGCCGCAGTTGAGGCAGCTCGTGTTGTGGAAGTAGACGAGCCGGTTGCAGTTGTCGCAGGCGAAGGCGCGCATCGGGCCGAGGAAGGTAGTAGGTCGGCCTCGTCGCTATCTTGGAGGGCATGGACGACGCCGGCCTCCGCGAGCAGATCGAACAGATGGTTGCCGAGGAGCACAAGCTGCTCGCGGCAGCGCCCGACAAGGGCGAGGACCCCGAGCGGCATGCCCGCCTCGAAGAGCTCAAGGTCGAGCTCGATCGCTGCTGGGATCTGCTGCGCCAGCGCGAAGCGCACGAGGAGTTCGGGCTCGACCCCGAGAACACCTCGCTGCGCGATGAGGGCACGGTCGAGGGCTACGAGCAGTAGCCCGACGCACTAGCCTGCGCCGCCGTGATTTCCACCGCTCAGTTCAAGAACGGCTCCCACATCGAGGTCGACGGGACGATCTACCGGATCATCGACTTCCAGCACGTCAAGCCGGGCAAGGGCGGCGCCTTCGTCCGCACGCGCCTGCGCCGCCACGAGGACGGGTCGGTGATCGACAAGACCTTCCGCGCCGGCGAGAAGGTCCGGCCGATCCATACGGAGACCCGCAAGATGCAGTACCTGTACGACTCCGGCGACGCCCGCGTGTTCATGGACACCCAGAGCTATGAGCAGCTCGAGCTCGACGCCGCTGCCGCCGGCGAGGCGATGCAGTGGGTGCTGCCGAACGACGAGGTCGACGTCCTCTTCGTCGACGAGAAGGCCGCTGGGGTCCAGGTCCCGAGCGCCGTCGATCTGACGATCACGACCACGCAGCCGGGGCTCAAGGGCGACACCGCCAGCGGCGGAGGCACCAAGCCGGCAACGCTCGAGACCGGCGTCGAGATCCAGGTCCCCCTCTTCATCGACGAGGGCGAGCGCGTCCGCGTCGACACCCGCTCCGGCGAGTACGTCAGCCGGGCCTAAGAGGCCGTCCGAGCGGGGCGGCCGAACGGCCCCGCGCCCGCGCCTCCGTCAGGCGGCGAGGCGCTCGAGCAGGGCTTCCAGGTCAGCGACGGTGTTCTCCCAGCGCAGGCGCCGGGCCATCTCCGCCGTGCCGACGCCAAGCTCACGGCGCAGCTCGTCGCTTCGGATGCGCGCGATCGCGTCGGCGAGCGAGTCGACGTCCGGGCGGAAGGCCTGGATCCCCGAGGGGGCGGTGCCGTCGGGGGCGGAGCTGACCAGCAGCCCGTTGAGCCCGTCCTCGACCACCTCGTTCATCGGCGGATCGTCGTTGGTGATGATCGGCATGCCGACGGCGATCGCCTCGTAGAAGAACACCCCGAGTCCCTCCCAGCGAGAGGGCGCCAGGCAGACGTCGCAGCTCGCAAACAGCCGTAGGTGCTCCTCCGTGGGCATGTCCTCGACGACCACCTCGACCCGTGGGTCGGCCGCGGCGGCCTTCTTGAGGAAGCGCGGGTGGCGCTCGACCTGGGCCTTGATCAGCAGCCGCAACTCCGGCCCCGGCGTCTTCAGGAAGGCTTCGAGCACCTCGCGCCGGGGCTTGCGGGGACCCATCAGCCCGCCCGGGAAGTAGAGGCGCACGATGCCATCCTCGCGCTGCGGCTCGAGCTCCAGCAACTCCGGGTGGATGCCCCAGCGGACCCGGGCGCTGTCAACGCCAAGCTGGCGATAGCGCTCGTGCTCGCATCCGGTCACCGCGTAGACCAGATCGAAGGCTCGCTCGGTGTCGGCGACGTGGTCGGAGTCGAAGAACTCCCAGATGAAGCGTCCCGCCGTGCGGACCCCATCGGCGCGGAGCGCGGCGATCTCGTCGAACTGAAAACAGTTGTCGCAGAGCACGGCGTCGAGCCGCTCAGCGGCGGCCCAGTCGCGGTACTCCGCCGCGGGCACCTCCCAGCTCGAAGCCTCCGTGACGCCCGGCATCTCCCACTCCCGGCTGCGGTCGATGTAGGCCGGCAGCGGGCCGCGGTCACGGCTCGGGCGGGCGAGGACGAAGGTCTCGTGCCCGAGTTGCTCGAGCGCCGAGCGCGTCTGGCGGGCGACGTAGGCCTGCCCGCGATTGAACCATTTCGTGACGAGGCCGATCCGCACGACCCACAGGATTGAGCACTTCGCCGCCGACCGCCGTGCGGCCGCCCTTGGGGGTCGTCACGTTTCCGCGCCCGCGCCCGCGATAGTTCAGCCCCATGGAGGGGCGCGAGCTGACTGCACCACTGTCCGTCTTCCCGTTCGTGGTCGGCTGCCCGCGCTCGGGCACGACGCTCTTGCAGGCGATGCTCACCGCCCATCCGGAGGTCGCCATTCCACCGGAGTCACACTGGATTCCGCGCGTCGCTCGCCGGTTCAGGAGCGGCTGGCACGGCAATGCCAGGTCCCGACGCTTCGCCGACGCCGTCTCGGCCGGACGCCGCTTCGAGTATTGGGGGATCAGCCGTGAGGAGTTGATCGCCCTGATCGATGAGCACCGCCCGGCCGACGTGGCGGGTGCGATCCGGCTGCTGTACGCAAGCTGGGCGGCAGCGGCCGGCAAGCCGCGCTATGCCGATAAGACCCCGGCCTACGTGATGCGGATCGCCAGGCTTGCGGGGTTGTTCGAGGAGGCGCGTTTCGTGCACCTGATCCGCGACGGTCGCGATGTCGCGCTCTCGATCGCCGAGAGCTTCGAGCGCGGCCCACAGACCGCCGCCCAAGGCGCCCTCTACTGGTCGGCGCGAGTCCGCGCCGGACGCGAGCAGGGACGCGCGCTGGGCCCGGACCGCTACCTCGAGCTGCGCTACGAGGAGCTCGTCGCCGACCCGGAACCGACCCTGCGCGAGCTCTGCCGGTTCCTCGAGCTCGACTTCGACGCCGCGATGCTCGAGCCCGAGCGGCAGGCCGAGCGGATCACCGCCGGTTACCCGGACGCGGCGGTCCACCGCAATCTCGCCGAGCCACTGGCTGTGCGACGTGACTGGCGGGCCGAGATGAGTGCCGGCCAGCGTCGCGCGTTCGAGCTCATCGCCGGCGATTTGCTCGAGGAGCTCGGCTACCCGACCGAAGGCAACTCCGACGACGGCGAGGCCGAGCGGGAGCGCCTCGCCCTGCTCGAGGCGGAGCTCGAGGAATTGCGTCATGACGTGTTCAAGGCTCGGGGCAAGGCCGAGCGCCGAGGCGTGCGGATCGCCCGCCTGAAGCGATCGCGCTGGGCCGGGATCAGGGCGAGGCTCGGCGGGCTGCTGCCTCGCCGCGGGAAGCGCGGGTAGGGTTTGGCTATGCAGGGCCGTGAGGGCGTGCTGGGGGTTCGCGAGGACCCGCGCCTGGTCATGGCGATCAAGGTCCGCAACGAGGCGGATGTGATCGAGGCGAACCTGCGCCACCACCTCGCTCACGGGGTCGACTTCTTCGTCGTCACCGACAACGGCTCCGACGACGGCACCCGCGAGATCCTGCGGCGCTGGCAGGACGCGGGCCTGATGGAGGTCTTCGACGAGCCCCACGAGGACTTCTGGTCGCGGGCGCACGGCTGGGTTACCCGGATGGCGCGCGTTGCGGCCGACAGGCACGCGGCGGACTGGGTCCTGCACGCCGACGCGGATGAGTTCTGGGTGGCGCCGGCGGGCTCGCTGAAGGCGGCGCTCGGCTCGGTGCCGGACCGCTACCAGGTGGTGCTGGCGCCACGCCCCGAGTTCCTCCCACGTCCCGACGACGAGGAGCCGTTCTACGAGCGGATGACGGCCCGCGAGCGCTACTCGCGCCTACGCCCCAAGGTCGCCCACCGGGGGATCCCCGGCGTCGCGCTGCACCAGGGCGCCCACGACGTGATGCTGGTCAACAAGAAGGTCGCGACGTCCGTCCTCAACGATCGGCGGGCGATGACCCGGCTGGCCGACCCTGGCCGGCGCGGCTTCGATCCCTCACCGGCCTGGGCGCCGTACTGGCCGGTTCGCGTTCTGCACTTTCCGATCCGCTCGTACGAGCAGTACCGGCGCCGGGTCGAGACCGTCGTCTTCCGCGGCGATCCGCCCGCGACGGAGACCCGTAAGGACCTACGCCGCCGCCTCAAGCACGGGCGGCTCGAGCGCAGCTACCAGAAGCTCGTTCTCCCGCAGTTCCGGATCGAGCGCCGGACCGAGTCGGGGCTCCTGGTCACCGATCCGAGCCTGCGCGACTCGCTGCGCGCCTGCCCCGACGGCATCCCCACCGCCGGCGCCGGGGATGCCGTGGCCTCGGGGCGGCCAGGGCTCAACGGCGAGCAACTCGCGGCCGAGCTCGCCGAGATCGAGTACGACGCGATGCAGTCGATCGCTCGCAGCCAGCGGATCTTGCTGCGCAGGGTGGACCGCCTGCAGGAACAGTCGCGCAAGAACAAGGCGCGGGTCGGCTCGAGCGGCACCCGGGTCGGGAGGCTGTTGCTGCGGCTGCGACGCAAGCTGTGATGGCGTCGGGGTGGCTGCGGGCCGTAGCCGCCGCGACCATCGTCGTCGCGTGGGTGGCGCTCGCGGGCTGCGGCTCGCGCCGGGGAACCGACGCCGCCACGGCACCCGATAGCTCCCTGCCGGCATCGGCGCCGGCAGGTCGGCAGCGGCCCAACATCGTTCTCATCGTCACCGACGATCAGACGGTCGAGTCGATGCGGATCATGAGCCGCGTCAACCGGCTGGTGGGCGACCGCGGAGCGGAATTCGGGACCAGCTACGTCAACTTTCCTCTCTGCGCACCGTCCCGGGCGACGGTGCTGACCGGCCAGTACGCGCACAACAATCTCGTGCTCGCCAACAAGCCCCCGATTGGTGGCTTCGAGAAGTTCCAGGCCGAGCACGGCGACTCGAATCTCGCCACGTGGCTACAGGCGGGCGGGTACCACACCGTGCACGTCGGCAAGTACGTGAACGGCTACGGCGACGACGATCCGAGCTTCCGGCCAGCCGGCTGGGATGAGTGGTACGCGAGCACGACGCCGGACCAGCGGGTGTACGACTATCGACTGAACGAGAACGGCGAGTTGGTCTCCTACGGCAAGCGCGCGGCGCGACTTCAAGGAGGACGTGCTGACCCGCCGGGCCGTCGATGTGATCGGCAGCCGTGCCGGCGCCGAGCAGCCGCTCTATCTGTCGGTCGCCTACACCTCCCCCCACGACGGTGGCCCGAACCCGAGCCCGCAGCCCCCGTTCGACTGCGCCAACGCGCCGAAGCCGGCGGCACGCTACGCGACGGGCTTCGACAACGAGCCGCTGCCGACCCCGCCTTCGCTGAACGAGGCCGACGTCTCCGACAAGCCGGCCTCCATTGCGCGGCTGGCGCCACTCAATGCCGCGGCCCTCGAGCAGGTGACGCGGCGCTACCGCTGCACGCTCGAGTCGCTGCTGGCTGTCGACGACGGCGTCGGACGGATCGTCGCGGCGCTTCGCTCGAGCGGCGAGCTCGCGAACACGTATCTGATCTTCACCTCCGACAACGGCCTGTTCTTCGGCGAGCACCGGATCCCGAGCGGGAAGGTGCACCAC
Organism: uncultured Solirubrobacterales bacterium; assembly: GCA_963850625.1. Lineage (GTDB taxonomy): Bacteria > Actinomycetota > Thermoleophilia > Solirubrobacterales > 70-9 > CAXMST01. The sequence continues at coordinate 54,375 of CAWKLZ010000016.1, read as the reverse complement.
TACGAGGAGGGGAGCCGGGTGCCGCTGCTGATCCGCGGCCCCGGGATCGACCCCGGCACCAAGATCGCGACGCCGGTCATCAACGCAGACATCGCCCCGACGATCCTCGCCGCGGCCGGGGTGGAGCCGCAGCTCGAGCAGGACGGGATCTCGCTCCTGCCGTTGCTCCATGGTGGTCCGGAACGCCGGCGTCGCGAGTTGCTGCTCGAGACCCGCGACTACGCAGGAATCCGCTTCCGGCGCTGGGTCTACGTCGAGCCGGATCGCGGCGAGCCCGAGCTCTACGACCTCGACGCCGACCCCTATGAGCTCCACAACCTCGCTGCCGATCCGGCCCGCCAGCGGCTCGTTCGGCGGCTCTCTTCCCGGCTCGCCGAGCTGCGTGACTGCGCAGGTGCCGACTGCCACCCGGGATTCGGCGGTGGCTGAGCGGACACATCTCAGGGCCCGGCCCGATCGCCGCCTGCGAGGGCGGGCGGGCAATCGGAGGCCTCCGCGCGGCCGCCGCTCGCCTAATCTCTCCCGCGTGCGCCGCTCAGACCAACGCCGGGACGCCGCCTTCGCGATCTACCAGCAGCAGGTCACGGCGCGGCCGCTCGACGATCTGCTGACCGAGGCGAAGCCCTTCACCCGGGCTCTTGCCGAGGGCACCTTCGAGCACCAGAGTGAGTTGGACGAGACGATCGCCGCGCACGCTCGCGGCTGGACGCTCGACCGGATCGCGCCGCTCGAGAAGGCGATCATGCGGGTTGCGCTGTACGAGATCTCCTATCGGGACGACGTGCCGACGCCTGTCGCGATCGACGAGGCCGTGTCGATCGCGAGCCGCTACTGCGGGGCTGAGGCGCCGGGCTTCGTCAACGGGATCCTCTCCGCGGCGGCCTCGGAGGCGGCGGCGTGAGCGCCTCGAACAGCGACCGGCTCGAGGCCGCGGCCCAGCGGCTGCAGGAGATCTCGGCGCTGCTCGGCTCGACCGAGACGGGCGACGAGGACGCGGTCGCGCTCGCCCGCGAGGCGGCCGAGATCGCGGCTGAGGTCGGCGGCGTCGCCGCCGACGCCGCCCGTGAGGCCTCCGAAGCCGACGCGGTCTGAGCACGAGGTCCGCCTGTGGCCGACTATCCCGAGGAGCTGCGGCAGGCCGTAGACGAGTACCTGGCCGAGCTCGCCTTCGACGATCACGCCTCGACCGCCGGGCTCCGTGAGGCGATGCGCTACTCGTTGCTTGCCGGCGGCAAGCGGATTCGCCCGGTGCTCTGTTTGGCCACGGGCCGGTCCCTGGGCCGCGAGCCCGAGACGCTGCTGCCGACGGCGGCGGCGATCGAGCTGATCCACACCTATTCGCTGATCCATGACGACCTGCCGGCGATGGACGACGACGAGCTCCGGCGCGGTCGCCCGACCTCACACGTGAAGTTCGGCGAGGACGTCGCGATCCTCGCGGGCGACGCCCTCTTCGCCGAGGCGATCCGCCTGATCGCCGAGCAGCAGCAGGACGACCCGGCGGCGGCCCTTGGAGCGATCCGCGAGATCGCCGCCGCGACGGGAGTCGACGGCATGGTCGGCGGCCAGTTCGTCGACGTCACCGGCGGCGGTACCGACGCCACCTCGCTGCGCGAGCTGCACTCGCTGAAGACGGGCCGCCTGATCGCCGCCTCGGTCGGCGCCGCGCTCGGCCTCTGCGGGCTCGACGAGCAGCGGGCGGAGCCCTACCGGCGCTTCGCCGCCGAGCTCGGCGTCCTCTTCCAGATCGTCGACGACATCCTCGACGTGACCGGCAGCGACGAGGAGCTCGGCAAGCCGAGCGGCTCCGACGAGCGCCACGGCAAGGTCACCTACGTGAGCCTCTTCGGCCTCGAGCGGGCTCGCGAGCTCGCCGCCGAGTCGCATACCGGCGCGCGCGGCGCCCTCGCAGAAGTCGAGGGCGAGCCGGGCGATCTCGAGCGGATCGCGGACTTCATCTTCACGCGCGACACCTGAGCCGCGGCGCGGCCGCCGCCGCCCAGCTTACCCGCGCCCAAAAGCCGGAAACAGATTGCATGGACAGATTTAAGGGGCGCTAGGTCCGCCGCCGATGGGGTTTCGAGTGCCCCACGGAGGAAGGAGTCTCGTGCCCGCAGGTCGACGGATCGACAAGCTCGCGCCCCGGCGCCCCACCGTAGGGGCCGAGGCCGGCTTCACGCTCATCGAGCTGCTGATCGCGGCCTCGATGATGTTGGTCGTCGCCGCGGCGACGATGGCCTGATCGGGGTCAGCTTTCACCAGGATCAGAACCAGTACGACCGCGTCGTCGCCGTCGACGACGCCCGGAATGGTCTGTTCGAGATGAGCTCCGAGATTCGCTCGGCCGTCGCCCTCCAATCGGTCAGCTCCCAGGTCCTCGACGTGCTCGTCGCGGTGCCCGGGGATACAACGAACCCCTACCACTGGATCAGGTTCAAGTGCGTCGGGAACGCGACGAGCTCGAACGGCCTCGGCGGGACCTGCTCGAGGCAGGACAAGACCGAGCAGTCGGGCAACGACTGCAGCAGCGGCGGCACCGGGCCCGGCTGCGTCGTGATCCTGCACAACGTCACGGCCAAGGACGGCACCGGCTTCGACGAGCCCTGCGACAACTACGACACGAGCACGAACGAGGAGAAGCACTTCTGCGTCAAGGACAACCGCACGGTGCAGATCAGCATCTTCGTCACGCCGGAGGACGCTCAGAACCCGATCGAGATGCGTAGTGCGGTGACGATCCGCAACTGCGTGACGAATCAGCAGGAGGTGATCCCGTGTCCGACCACCTCCGCCTGATCCGGACGCGCGCATGGGCCCTCCTGGCTCGCCTGCGGGGCGAGGAGGCCGGGATGACGCTGATCGAAGTCCTGGTTGCGGTCATGGTCCTGCTGATCGGGATCCTGCCGACGGTCAAGGTCTTCAACGACTCCCGGGACCAGAACGCGACCGGGGAGCACCACGAGATTGCGCTGCTGCAGGCGGAACAGGCGCTCGAGGAGATGCGCGGCCTGCCCTACAACCACCTGGCCATGAACGCCGCCGCCTCCGATCCGGGCGACGGCCGAGTGTCCGGTACCACGCTGCGCGCGCGATCGGACCTCTCCGAGCCGCTCGCTACTTACTCCACGGAGGGGATGGCGGCCGGCGACGCCTGGGTCGATCCGGTCTCGCAGGTGACGACCGGATCGACGGAGGCGCCGGTCAACATGACGGTCTACCGCTTCGTCAGCTGGCGTGACGAGGAATGCCGCGTCACCGACCTCAGCGGTCTCGGCGTCGGCGACCTGTCGACGGAGATCGGCGCCGTGCCGACGCTCAACTCGCTGCTCGGCAGCCTGCTGTCGGCGCTGCTGAGCGGCCTCGGGAACCAGGACAAGGCGCTGCTGAACACCCTCAACAACCGGGTCACCGCCCTGAAGAGCGCCCTCGGCAGCCGCCAGTCGCAGCTCTCGGGAGCGCTCGACGGCGTCAGCCAGCTCGATCTGTGCGATCTCGACAGCCAGACGCTCCAAAGCTTGCAGGAGCTCGGCGATCTGGCCCCGTCGCTGCACACGCTGACGGCACAGCTCGGCGTCCTGCCGAGCGTCCTGCCCTCGGTCTGCGTGCTCAGCTGTTCTCTCACCCCCCAGGCGAAGACGCAGATCACCGCCGTCAACAGCCAGCTCAACTGCATGTTCGGATCGAGCGCCGACACCACGGCCGAGTTCAATACCTACCTCGACGGGGTGACGAGCGGACTCTCCGGCCTGCCGGGTGATCTTGGCAACACCGTCAAGAACACGAAGCGGATCAGCGTCGCGGTGGTCATCGACACACCCACCGGCTCCGGGCCGGACGCGCCGGTCTGGGCGTCGTCCGTGGTCCGCGATCCGACGGCCGGCGTGCTGAGCAACGGGGGGGCCTCGTGCTCCGCGTGAGGGCCGCAGCAGAGCGCGTGTGGACGCGCCGCGCCCGCCTCGCGGAGGAGGACGGCTTCGCGCTGGCACTTGCGATCTCGATCCTCTTCGTGACGAGCCTGCTCGTCCTCGCCGCGGTCGCCTTGGCGACGCACAACACCGATCGCGCCAACCTCGACCGCGATGCTGTCCGAGCCGGCCAGGCGGCCGATGCGGGCGTCGATGCGGCCCTCTACAGGCTCAACAAGACGCTCACCGCCTCCCAGGCGGAGGGGGTGCTCGGCCTGCCCGTTGCCGCGGTGGCGGAGACCGCGTGCCTCGACGTGAACCTCGGCGATGTCGTGACCGTCAACGCGAGCGGCGGCTGGTGCGATGCGGCCGGCGGCAGCGAACAGCTGGACGGCGGGCTCGACGGCGGCGCGGGGTGGGATCCGGCCTCGTTCTCATACCGGGTCTCGAGTGGCATCAACGTCGGCGTCGATCCCACCAACAGCAGCGCGAACCTGATCGAGCGCCGAATCGTCTCCACCGGGACGGTGGGCAAGGTGACGAAGCGCGTGATCGCGACCGCGAGGGCCGTCATCGGCACCGACGGCAACCTGCTCACCGTCTTCGAGCAGGTCGGCTACAAGACGTGCACGCCCGAGCCGACCGACTCGAGCGACCCCGCCTCGGGCTGCTGAGGGCGGCTCGGCACAGGCGCTCCCCGGCTTTGGGCTGCGGCCGGTGACGTGAGACAATGGCGGGCCCCGTGAACGGCCCCGAAAAGGACAATGAGCGCCTGCTCGACTCGATCGACGGGCCGGCCGACCTCAAGGACTTGAGCGACGCCGAGCTCCAGCAGGTGGCGCAGGAGACCCGTGAGCTGATCATCGACGTGATCGGCGAGATCGGCGGTCACTTCGGCGCCAACCTCGGCACCTGCGAGCTTGCGGTCGCCCTGCACAGCCTGCTCGAGAGCCCCCAGGACAAGATCCTCTGGGACGTCGGCCACCAGGCCTACCCGCACAAGATCCTCACGGGCCGCAAGGACCGGCTCGAGACGATCCGCCAGTACGGCGGCCTGGCCCCGTTCTGCGCGATGTTCGAGTCCGAGCACGACATCATGGGCGCCGGCCACGCCTCGACCTCGATCGGCTACGGCGTCGGTCTCAAGGAGGCGATGCGCAGCGGCATCGGCACCGACGGCAAGGTCGTGTCGGTGATCGGCGACGGGGCGCTGACCGGCGGCGTCGCCTTCGAGGCGCTACACCAGGCCGGCGGTCTGCAGACGCCGATGGTGATCGTCCTCAACGACAACGGCATGTCGATCTCGCCGAACGTCGGTGCGCTCTCCCGCTACTTCAACCACTACCGCCTGAACCCGCGCCTGCATACCGCGCGCGAGGAGGTCGAGGAGCGGTTGACGAAGCTGCCGCTCGGCCTCGGCCGTCGCGTCGAGCGCCTCGGCCCCGAGATCAAGTCGGCGATCAAGGCCTACTGGGCACCGGGCCTGCTCTTCGAGGAGCTCGACCTCGCCTACCTGGGCGTCATCGACGGTCACGACGTCGCCGCCCTGCGGCGGGCGCTGGCCGACGCCCTCGCCGCCGAGCGCCCGGTCGTCGTTCACATCCACACCGTCAAGGGCAAGGGCTTCGCGCCGGCAGAGGAGGGCGGGCTCGAGGGCATGGAGCAGTGGCACGCCGCCAAGCCCGGGTCGATCGTCGACCGCAAGCCGGCGCCGAAGGAGCCCGCCGCGGGGCCGAAGCCGAAGCCGGTCCCCGTCCAGGAGTCGGACTCGCCGAAGTCGATCGCGCCGGAACGCCTCGAGGTGCCGCCGCCGAAGCCGAGCCCGCCCGCCTACACGGCGGTCTTCGCCAACGCGCTCGTCGCCGAGGCCGAGCGGGACAAACGGGTCATCGGGATCACCGCCGCGATGGCCGGCGGCACTGGCCTCGACAAGCTCGCCGAGCAGGTCCCCGGGCAGTACTACGACGTCGGCATCGCCGAGCAGGACGCCGTGCTGTTCGCCTCCGGCCTGGCGCTGCAGGGGGCGAAGCCCGTCTGCGCGATCTACTCCACCTTCCTGCAGCGCGCGTTCGACCAGCTCGTCCATGACGTCTGCCTGCAGGAGCTCGACGTCGTCTTCGCGATGGACCGCGCCGGCCTCGTCGGCGACGACGGCCCCACGCACCACGGCTTCATCGACGTCTCCTACTTCCGCCCGATCCCGAACGTCGTCGTCATGGCGCCCCGCGACGAGGCGCAGCTCGTCCACATGCTGCGCACCGCGATCGAGCACGAGGGCCCGATCGCCTTCCGCTACCCGCGGGGCTCGGCCGAGGGCGTGCCGCTACCCGATACCCCGCAGGCGATCCCGATCGGCACCGGGGAGATCCTCGAGGCGGGGGAGAGGGTGGCGCTGCTCGGGTACGGCTGGGGCGTGCAGGTCGCCAACGAGGCGGCCGCCGAGCTCGCAGCCCACGGCCTCCACCCGACCGTCGCCGACGGCCGCTTCGCGAAGCCGGTCGACGAGGAGCTGATCGCGCGCCTTTGCTCCGAGCACGAGCTCGTCGTCACGATCGAGGAGAACGTGCTCGCCGGTGGCTTCGGCGCCGCCGTCCTCGAGCACGCCGAGGACAACCTGCCGCGCGACCGCGCGCGGATCCTTCGCGTCGGCCTGCCCGACCGCTACGTCACCCATGGCAAGCCGGCGTTGCTGCGCGAGGAGGTCGGCCTGACCGGCCCGGCGGTCGCCGAGCGCGTCCTCGCGGCGATCGGCACGCGCGAGACCGTCGGCGGGTAGGGCGCCGGCGGGGCGAGCCGCGGTGACCATGCGTCCAACCATGCGTCCAAATCGGCTCTAGCCGCTTGTACTAGCGGCCTAACGCGGCGAGGTCCGCGTGCCGATATGGGAGGCGGATGGTTTCGGGGTTCTCGACGCATGTTCGGCGCCCCCCTGCTCACCCCGGGACGAAGCTGCGCGACGTCCTGCGGGAGCAGTCGGGCTTCACGCTGATCGAAGCGCTCGTCGTGATGCTCATGCTCGGCGTGATCTTCACCGCGGCGGCGGGCTTCTACCAGGTCGTCGTCAACCGGACCGACTCTGCGGCGGCCCGGGCCAACACCCTGGCTGAGCTGCGGACGACGATCGAACGCGTCTCCCGCGACGTCCGCGAGGGCAAGGCGGTGACGATCTCGACGACCTACGGGGGCACCAGCACGACGTCCGGCAACGTGCTCACGATCGACACCCCGGTCGAGCGGATCGTCTGGGACTGCTCGACCGGCTCATGCACGCGGACCGAGCGCAGCCGCACGAGCCCCTACGCGGTTACTGCCGGGCCGGTCACCGAGATCACCGGCCTCGATGTGAGCACCGCGGCGTTCACATCGGTCGCCCCGATCACCAGCGGCGCGACCAACGTGCAGGTCCGCTTCAGCCAGCTGCCGGACTCGCGTAGCCGCCCGATCGTGCTCAGCGAGGACATCGCGATCCGCAACACCTGTGTCGCCGATCCCAACGGGCTGCTGCCCGCTTGCTCATGAGCCCGCGCCGGCTGATTCGCGACGAGTCCGGCTTCACCGTGATCGAGGCGCTCGTCGCCGCGATCGTCGTCGCGATCGGCATCCTCGGCACGGCGACGGTGATCTCGAGCGCCGATACGACGACGCTCGACTCCGAGCTGCAGCAGGTCGCGACCGACCAGGGGGAGCGGGCGCTCGAGCAGATGCGCAGCCTGAGCTACTCCGAGCTCGGCCACACCGGAACGCCGGTCCTGCCGAGCGGCGAGTCCGGCCTCTCCGGCTCCAACTACAAGTCTCCCGACGCTCCCTCCAGCGAGCAGCTCGTCATCGCCGCCAATACCGAGAGCGGCGATACGAAGTACTCGTCCGACTGCAGGACCGAGGACGCCGGTGCCGGCAGCGCCACGTCCTGTTTCAAGATCACGCCGGCCCTGCAGGACAAGACGTTCACGGTCACCCAGGGCGGGCAGACCGTGAGCGGCCACATCTACACGTTCGTCACCTGGCACGACGAGGAGTGCGAGCTGCTGCCGATCTCGGGTTTGAAGACGCAGCTGAACACGCTCTCGACGCTGGTCGGCAACCGCCTCACGCAGCTCAACAACGTCCTCAACAACAGCACCTACGGGCTCAACAGCCTGCTCAACGCGGTGCTCCCGTCGGGCGCGCAGAACCTCAAGAACGCGCTCTTCCAGTCCGGTGGGCAACTGGCCAGCGCGACGGCTCTCTACACGCTGCTGAACACGACGCAAAGCCAGCTCAACTCGCTGAGCACCACGCTCTCGGGGTTGACGTCGCTCGACCTGTGCGACCTGAAGCTCTCGCAGTTCAAGTCGCTCACCTCGATCACCGACTTCAACTCCTCCGGCTCGCTGACGTTGTCCTCGGGCCTGACCACGCAGCTCGGCGACACGAGCGGGACTTTGTCGGTCGACCTCAGCGACCTGCAGACGAAGCTCAATGCCTTCAAGACGCTGCTCGGAGCCCTGAGCACGCTGACTTGCCCGAACGCCCTGCTGCCCTCGCTCTGCACCGCCTACAACAACCTCAACACTTCGTCGAACACCCTGACCTCGGCGATCGGCGGCTCGGCCGGGATCTATGCGAGCACGACGACGCTCAACACCGACCTCGCAAACCTTGCCGCGCTCTCGACCGCGAACACGACCCACAACAGCAAACGGGTGACCGTCGCCGTGACGATCGACAAGGCGCGCGGCGATCTGACGCCGCAGAACGTCACCTACCTGAGCACGATCGTGACCAACCCCGACGACGGCCTCGTCCTGACCGGATGAGCCGCCGCCTCGGACCGGAGCAGGGGTTCGCGCTGGCGAGCGCGATCATCCTGATGTTCATCGTCCTGCTGCTCACGGCCTCGATCACGACGGTCGTGATCGCTTCGCTGCATCAGACGACGCGCGATCGCAGCTCGGCCGAGGCCTTTCAGCTGGCCGACTCGGGCGTCGACGAGGTCACCTGGCACATGAACCGCGAGCTCGTCTCGACCGAGGTCCGCGACCTCGCCGGGATCACCACCGGCGTCGTCTCGACCGATGGCTGCCTTGGTCTGAGCGGCAACAACATCGTCCTGCAGGTCCTGACATCGACGCCCGCGAGCGGCTTCTGCAACGCGCTCTCGATTCCAAGCCTGCCCGCGGGCGAAGCGACCACGTGCTACACGGAAGCCCGTGTCGGCCTCGACCTCGGCAACGTCTCCAACCTCGTCAACAACCTGCTGACGCGGAACGTCATCTGCCAGGGCGACGTCGCTGGAGCCCAGCGGCGGATCCTGGCGCGGATGGCGCTCAGGGTCTCGGCGGGCACGCCGACGACGCTTTGGCGGCGCGACGCGTGGGTCGAGTGCACCGGCGACTTCACGAGCAGCACGAACCCGACCGCGGGCTGCCCGTCGCTACCCGCGATCGGCAGCTGAAGGCCACGGAGGGCCGGCGCCGCGGAGCAAAAACGGCCCCGCAAATACGAAAACGTCCCGCAAGCGGGACGTTTTCGTGGGTACAGGGAGGAGAGTATGTGTGATGGGAAGGCGCCCGGTTCTTGGACCTGGGCGCTAAGTCTGAGTAGGAAGATACGAACGAACGTACGATTTGTCTGTGAGTCCGGTCACAGACGCCGGTGGAATGGCGGTCGGGCACCGGTCGAGGGAGAGGCAGTCCGGCCTTGGCCCTCCCCACCGTGGCCAAGGCCGGAATGCCTGCTCGGACGCTTCGGGACCGGGCGGGCAACGCACGCTTGGGCGGGCGGGCGCAGCCAGCGGTGCCAGAGCGCCGGGGCGAGCGCCCCGGATGCCGCTACTTTTCGGGCGATGGCCCAGCGTCGACTCGACACACTCGTGGCCGAGCGAGGCCTGGCGCCTTCGCGCAGCGCTGCGGCGAGCTCGATTCGCGCCGGGCAGGTGCGGATCGGCAAGGGCGGCGAGCGGCCGACGAAGCCCGGCCACATGGTTCCCGAGGAGATCCGCATCGAGGTCGAGGGCGGCCGCCCTTACGTTTCCCGCGGTGGCCTCAAGCTCGAGGCCGCGCTCGACCGCTTCGCAATTGACGTCGACGGTCGCCGCTGCCTCGATGTCGGCGCCTCGACCGGTGGCTTCACCGACTGCCTGCTGCAGCGCGGGGCCGATCGCGTCGTCGCCCTCGACGTCGGCCGCGGCCAGCTCGACTGGGGCCTGCGCAACGACGATCGGGTGGTCGCGATCGAGGGCTTCAATGCGCGCGAGCTGACCCCGGCGGATCTGCCCTTCGCCCCCGAGCTCGTCACCGTCGACGTCAGCTTCATCGCCGTCGCCAAGCTGCTGCCCGCGATCGCCTCGGTCGCCGCCGCCAACGCGCGGATCCTGGCGATGGTCAAGCCCCAGTTCGAGCTCGGCCGCGGGCGCGTCGGCCGTGGCGGCGTCGTCCGCGACCCGGCCCAGCGGGCCGAGGCGGTGCTCAACGTCGCCGACGCGGCGGGCGCCGTGGGCTTGCAGTGCGGCGGCGTTGCGGCGGCCGGCGTGCCCGGCCCGAAGGGCAACGTCGAGATCTTCCTGCTGCTCGGTGCCGAGCTCGAGCCGCTCGCCGATCTTCCCGAGCGCGCAGCGGCAGAATCCGAGGGACCGGCGGTGAAGGCATGAGCGCCATTGCCACCGCCGCCGTCTTCACTCATGGCACGCCGGAGGAGTCGGCGCCCGGTCTCCGCGCTGCGCGCGCGGCCGCCGAGCGCGCCGGGTGCCGCCTTTACGCCGACCCGGAGGAGATCACCAAACACGGCGAGGGCGCCGCCGGCGTCGAGCCGCTCGCGAGCCTCGAGGGCGCCCCCGATCTCTGCCTGGCGCTCGGCGGCGACGGCACGATCCTCAAGGGCCTGCGTCGCTTCGCCGGCAGCGGCGTCCCGGTCTTCGGCATCAACTACGGCACGGTCGGCTTCCTCGCTGCGGCAGAAGCCGAGGACCTCGAGCGCGGGCTTGGCTCAGCCTTCGCCGCCGACTTCGAGACGATCGAGCTGCCGGCCCTCGAGGCGGGCGCGCCCGGCGAGCGCAGCCCGGCGCTCAACGACATCTCCTTCACCCGTCGTCCGCACCACCGCGTCGCCGAGCTCAGCTACCGGCTCGGCGGGCGCGAGGTCGGCCACGTGCGCTGCGACGGCCTCGTCGCCGCAACTCCGGTCGGCTCGACGGGCTACAACCTGGCCAACGGCGGACCGATCCTCGCCTGGGGCGTCGAGGGCTACGTCGTCAGCTTCATCGCCCCGCACACGCTCACCTCGCGCTCGCTCGTCGTCGCCCCCGACGACGTCCTGCAGGTCCACAACGTCGGCTCGCGCGACGCCGTCGACATCGCCACCGACGGCGTACCCGCCGGCGAGCTCGGCCCCGGCGGCGTGATCGAGATCCGCTTCCGCGACCGCGTCTCGCGCCTCGCCCAGCTCGAGGGCGAGACCTTCTACGGCCGGATTCGCGAGAAGTTCGGCCGTCTCACCCAATAACCCGCCCGGGATCTCCCTGCAACTGGCGGATGGGCGCGAATCCGTCGGTCGCCGTTGCTAAATCACTCGGGAGATGTTGCGCGAGCTGCGAATCGAGAACCTGCTCCTGATCGAGCGTGCCGAGCTGCGCTTCGAGGCGGGCCTGAACGCGATCACGGGCGAGACCGGAGCCGGCAAGACGGTCCTCGCGCACTCGCTCGACCTGCTGCTGGGCGGCAAGCCGAAGAGCGGCATCGTCCGGCCCGGCGCGCCCGAGGCATGGGTCGAGGGCTCCTTCGACCTCGATCCGGCCGCTGCGCGAGGTGCCGGAGCTGGCCGATCTCCTCGAGCGCCTGCCCGAGGACGCCGAGGAGGTCGTCCTCGCCCGGCGCGTCTCCGCGGCGGGCCGCTCCTCCGCGTTCCTCGGCGGCCGCGCCGCGACGGCCGCCGACCTGAGCGCGATCGGCTCGCGCCTGCTCGCCTTCTACGGTCAGCACGAGCACCGCAAGCTGACGCTCACCTCCGTCCAGGGCGAGATCCTCGACGCCTACGCCGGCGCGGCTCACCTCGAGCTTCGTGAGCGCTACGCGACCGCCCATCGGCGTGTGCGCGCGGCCGAGCGCGAGCTGCGCGAGCTGCACGAGCGCGAGGGCGCCCGCGAGCGCGACCTCGACCTGCTCCGCTTCGAGCTCGCCGAGATCGAGGAGCTCGCCCCGGATCCGGGCGAGTACGAGGAGCTGACCACCGAGCGCAACCGCCTGCGCTCGGTCGAGGGCTTGCGCGAGGGCGTCGCCGAGGCGCTCGCCGCGGTCAGCGGTGATCAGGGCGGGGCGGACTCCGCCGGCGCGGCGCCGCTCGCCGCCGTCGCCCAATCGGCGCTTGGCCGGGCCGAGGGCATCGATCCGGAGCTCGACCGGCTCGCCGAGCGGGCCGGAGCGCTCGCCGTCGAGCTCGCCGATCTCGGGGCCGAGCTGCGCGGCTTCCTCGACGGCCTCGAGGCCGATCCGGAACGGCTCGAGGTGGTCGAGGCCCGGCTCGACGGCCTCGACCGGTTGCTCCGCAAGCACGGCGGCTCGATCGACGCCGTGCTCGAGCACGGCCGCCGCTGCGCGGAGGAGATCGACAGGCTCGCCCGGGCCGACGAGCTGGGCGCCGAGCTCGAGGCCGAGCTCGACGCCGCGCGCAGCAAACGCGCGTCGCTGGCGGGGGAGCTGACCGAATCGCGTCGCAAGGCTGTGCCGGCGCTCGAGCGGGACGTCGCCGCCGAGCTCGCCGAGCTTGCGATGGACGGCGCGACGCTGGAAGTCGGGCTTGAGCCACACCCCGACGGCTTTGGCCCGACCGGCGCCGAGCTCGTCGAGCTCCGCGTCTCGACCAACCCGGGCATGCCGGTTTCGCCGCTTGGCGAGACCGCCTCGGGCGGCGAGCTCTCGCGCGTGATGCTCGCGCTCACGGGTCTCGGCTCGGCCGGTGCGACCGTCGACACGATGGTCTTCGATGAGATCGACGCCGGCATCGGCGGTCAGGTGGCGCGCCGGGTCGGCGAGCGGCTGCGGGCGCTCGGCACCGGCCGGCAGCTGATCTGCATAACCCATCTGCCACAGGTCGCATCGCTCGCGGCGGGGCACTTCCGCGTCCACAAGGCCGCCAGCGGTTCGGAGACTGTGGCGACGGTCGAGCGCGTTGGCGGCGAGGAGCTGGTCGCCGAAATCGTTCGCATGCTCGGCGCCGACCGCGGCGACGAGGCGGCCAACGAGCATGCGCGGGAGCTGCTCGCCGCCTAGTGGGCGCGTGCATCGCCCGTCTCGGCGGGCGGCCGCGGAATCCGGTCGCTGAGCGATAATCGAGGCGTGAGGAGCCCAGCCTCAGGGCGTTTTCGACTGAGTCGCAGGGAGGGCGCTCCGGCCAATCCTGCGCGTGCGGACGCCCGCATCGAGGGGCGGGCGCGCTGCGGGCGCCGGACCAAGGACCTCGTCAAACGGCTCTCCGCGGGCGACATCGCCGTGATCGACCATGCCGATCTTGACCGGATTGCGGCCGAGGATCTCGCCGCCAGCGGCATTGCGGCCGTGCTCAACAATCAGGACAGCTCGACCGGCCGCTATCCGAATATCGGGCCGCTCCTGCTTGCCCGTGCAGGCGTGCCGCTCATCGACGTCAACGGTGCCGACCTGTTCGAGTTGCTCCGCGACGGCGAGCGGATCGCGATCGAAGGCCAGCGGGTCCTGCGTGGACAGGAGCGGATCGCAGCCGGGCAGCGGCTGACGCTGGAGCAGACTGCGGAACGGCTCGAGGGCCAGCGGCAGATGATCGACCGGGCGCTCGCGGATTTCGCGACGAACACCCTCCAGCACGTCCGCGAGGAGAGCCAGCTGCTCACCGGCGCGATCGAGTTCCCGCCGGTCCGCACCGACTTCCGCGGCCGCCACGTGCTGATCGTTGTCCGCGGACCCGACTACCGCGAGGACCTGGCTGCCCTCGGCGCCTACATCCGCGACGTGCGCCCGCTGATCGTCGCCGTCGATGGCGGCGCCGACGCGGTCCGGGAGGTGGGCTTCAAGCCGGACATGATCCTCGGCGACATGGACTCGGCGAGCGACGAGGCGCTCGGCGCCGGCGCCGAGCTGATCGTCCACGCCTATCCGGATGGGCGCGCGCCGGGCTGCGAGCGCCTCGAGGCGCTCGGCCTCGACCACGTCATCGCGCCCGCCGCGGGCACCAGCGAGGACGTCGCGATGCTGCTCGCGCACGAGCGCGGCGCGGCGCTGATCGTCACGGTCGGCGCCCACTTCAACCTGACCGAGTTCCTCGACAAGAACCGCGCCGGGATGTCATCGACGTTCCTGACGCGGATGCGGGTCGGCGAGACGCTCGTCGATGCGAAGGGCGTCGGCCGCCTGTACCGGCCGGGGATCGGCAAGGTCGGGATCGGGATCTTCCTCGCCGCGTTCGTCCTGCTGCTCGCGATCGTGTTGATCGTCTCGCCCTCACTCGACAACGTGACCGAGCTGCTCTGGCTCAAGATCCGCGACGCGTTCGGCCTGTAGACAGATGGCGGGGCGAGGGAGCGCCTGCCGGTCCCAATCAACCATCTAGCGTTCCGGGGCGAGGATGGGTTACAGCGGCAGATACCACGCGGCCTCGCTCGTCGCCGTTTTCATCGCGCTCGCGATCGGCATCGTGATCGGCGTTGGCCTCGCCGACGACGTCGTCTCCGGCGCCTCGAAGGAGCTCGAGAGCAGCCTGCGCAGCGACCTCAGCGATGCCCAGAGCCGCGCCGACGACCTGCAGCAGCAGCTCGAGCGCGAACGCGAGTTCTCGAACAGCGTCTACCCGGCGCTCGTGGCCGACCGCCTCGCCGGCGACAAGATCGCGATCGTCGGCATCGGGTCACTCAGCAACGAGATCGACTCCGCCGTCGCCGATGCGGTCGACCCAGCCGGAGGCGAGGTCGCGGCGAAGGCGGTGATCGCGACACCGGTCGATGCGGGCGCGCTCGCGGACGCGGCCGGGCCGGAGTGGGCGGGGGCGCGCCGTGGCGGGCCGCAGCTCCAGCGCCTCGGGCACAGGCTCGGCGAGGAGCTGAGCAGCGGTGGGCAGCTCGTACGCTCGACGGGCTCCACGCTCTTCTCGCGCTTCAGCGGCCGGCTCGTCGGGGTCGACATGGTCGTCGTCGCCCCGAGCGATCTCTCCGGGCTCGATCCGGTCGAGCGCGCCCGGACGCAGAACCTGCTCTCCGGTCTGTACACCGGGATCGAGGCGGGCTCAACCGGGGCGGTCGCGGTCGAGCTGACGACGACGGACCCGAACGTGCTCGGTGAGGCCTCCGACGCCGGCATGGCGACCGTCGATCACGCTGATCTGACGGCCGGCAAGGCGGCGATCGTCTTCTCGCTGCTCGGCGCCGAGGGCGACTACGGGATCCGCGAGGGCGCCGACAGCTTTTTGCCCGACCTGCTCGCCCCCACGACGCCGTGACATTGTTCGCCCTGCTGCTCAGCGCAGCACTCGCCGCCTTCCTGCTGCCGCGCTGGACCGAGGACATGGTGCGCAGCGGGCAGCTGCGAGAGAACTACCGCGGCGCCAGGCTCGCCTTCCCGCTCGGTGCGCTGCTGGTCTCGGTCGCGCTGATCGCGCTCGTGCCGCTCGCCGTCCTCGACGACAGGGCCGACCTCAACCTGCTCGAGCCCGGCCTCGACCGCTGGTTCGCCTACGTCCTCGGGGTGGCCTTCCTGGGCCTTCTCGACGACATGCTCGGCCGCGGCCACGAGGGCGACACGGCGCGGGGGTGGCGCGGGCACGCGCGCGCCGTCGCATCGGGCCGGTTGTCGACGGGCGCGATCAAGGCGGTTGGGGCGCTCGGCCTGGCCGCGTTCGCCGTCTCCGGCACCGGTCGCGAGGCCTTTGGCTACCTCGCCGACCTGGCCCTGCTGCTGCTCGCGACGAACCTCTTCAACCTGCTCGACCTGCGTCCCGGTCGCGTTGAGAAGGCGCTCGCCATCCTGCTCGCCGGGCTCTGCCTCGGCGCCTGGACCCTGTACCCAGTGAAGCTGCTCGGCGTCTTCATCGGCCCGCTCGCCGTCGGCGCGGCGCTGACCCTGCGCGAGCGGGCAATGCTCGGCGACACGGGCGCCAACCTCGCGGGGGCGCTCGCCGGTGTCTCGCTGCTCGTCACGCTCGGTCCCGACGCGCGCCTCGTCGCCCTCGCCGTCGTCCTCGCGCTGACCGCGTACGGCGAGTTCCGCTCGATCTCGGCGGCGATCGAGCGGCTGCCGCTACTTCGCGACCTCGACCGGGCGGGGCGGATGCCCTGAGGACCGGCGCTTCCGCATCATCGCCGGTGCCGAAATCCGCATTTTCCGGCGCCGACCGCTTTCGGTTCCGTCCCCGTCGAAGCTAGACTCGTCCAACGAGATGAGCGACCGCTCGGGGAAGCCAAGAACGCCTGCGGGAGAAACTCGCTTCATCTTCGTCACCGGCGGAGTTGTCTCTGCCCTCGGCAAGGGGATCGCAGCCGCGTCCATCGGCCGCCTTCTCGTCAGCCGTGGCTTCCGGGTCCAGCTGCAGAAGTTCGATCCCTACATCAACGTCGACCCCGGGACGATGAGCCCGTTCCAGCACGGCGAGGTATTCGTCACCGAGGACGGCGCGGAGACGGACCTCGACCTCGGCCACTACGAGCGCTACACGGGTGAGAACGCCTCGCGCGCGTCGAACGTCACGGCGGGCGCCGTCTACAACAGCGTGATCAAGAAGGAGCGCCGCGGCGACTATCTCGGCGGCACCGTGCAGGTGATCCCGCACATCACCGATGAGATCAAGCAGCGGATCCTGATCGTCGCCGAGGCCCAGTCGGTCGACTTCGTGATCACCGAGATCGGCGGCACGGTCGGCGATATCGAGTCGCTGCCGTTCCTCGAGGCGATCCGCCAGCTCTACACGGATCTCGGCTCGCGTCGCTGCATGTTCCTGCACCTGACGCTGGTCCCCTACGTCGGCCACGCCGGTGAGCTGAAGACGAAGCCGACGCAGCACTCGATCAACGAGCTGCGCCGCATCGGCATCCAGCCTCACGCCGTCATCTGCCGCTCCGAGGGCGGCCTCGACCGCGAGATTCGGCGCAAGATCGCGCTCTTCGGCTCGGTCCCCGAGGAAGCCGTGATCTCCGCTCGTGACGTCGACAACGTCTACAAGGTGCCGCTCGTCTTCCGGGCCGAGGGCATGGACGACCTGATCCTCGACCACTTCGCGATCGAGGCGCCGGCCCCCGAGCTTGCCGACTGGGAGGCGCTGTGCCGCAACGCCGACAACGCGACGGGCACGGTCCGGATCGCGCTCGTCGGCAAGTACGTGCAGCTCGAGGACGCCTACAAGTCGGTGATCGAGGCGCTCAAGCACGGCGGCTACCACCATGGCGTCGACGTCGAGGTCGACCTGGTCAGCTCCGAGGACTTCGATCCTGCCTCGGTCGAGGATGCGGACGGCATCCTGATTCCCGGCGGCTTCGGCGAGCGCGGGATCGAGGGCAAGGTCGCCGCTGTCCAGGCGGCCCGCGAGCAGGAAATCCCGTTCTTGGGGATCTGCCTCGGTATGCAGATGGCGGTCGTCGACTACGCCCGTCATGTCTGCGATATGGAGGGCGCCAACTCGGCCGAGTTCGATCCCGAGACCCCCTACCCGGTCGTCGACCTCCTACCCGAGCAGAAGGAGGTCTCCGATCTCGGCGGCACGATGCGGCTTGGCGCCGACCCAGTGAAGCTCCACGAGGGCACCAAGGCGCGGGAGATCTTCGGTGGCGAGGGCGTCATCTACAAGCGTCACCGCCATCGCTATGAGGTCAACAACATGCTGCGGCGCCGGCTCGAGGACGGAGGCCTGGTGATCAGCGGCACCTCGCCGGACGAGCGGCTCGTCGAGATCGTTGAGCTCCCCGACCACCCGTTCTTCGTCGCCTCGCAGTTCCACCCTGAGTTCAACTCGCGGCCGACCGACCCTGAGCCGCTCTTCCGTGAGTTCGTCGGCGCCGCGGCTGAGCGGGCCGGCGCCCGTCCCGCCCCGGAGGCCGGCGAGGGCGCGGACGACGGCGAGGCCGGCGCTGCCAACGGCGACGAGATCAGCGTCCGCCGCACAGCCTGAGGGGCCGCGCAACGAGGCGGGCTGACGCCGCGCGCGCCGCACCCTTAGATTGCGCCCCGTGAGCGAGAGGATGCACGAGCGGTTCACGCGGCTCTGCGAGATTGCGAGCATCACCGAGGACGAGCGCGCGGTCACCGACGCGATCGCCGCCGAGCTTCGGGCGATGGGGTATGAGGTCAGCGAGGACGGCGCCGCGGGACCCGCGCGCGCCGGCGCCGGCAACCTGACCTGCCGGATCGAGCCCGGCGACGGCGCCGGCGAGACCCCGTGGACGATGTTCGCCGCCCACGTCGACACCGTTCCGCACGAGGGCCCGATCGAGGTGGTCGAGCGCGACGGAGTCTTCTATTCGGCGGGCGACACGATCCTTGGCGCCGACAACAAGGCCGCCGTCACGGTGCTCATGGAGATGGCTGCGATCTGGGCCGACGGCGAGGGACCGCCGGCCGGAGTCGAGCTGCTCTTCACCGTTGCCGAGGAACAGGGCCTACGCGGCGCTCACGCCTACGACGTTTCCTCGCTGCGCGCCGATACGGGCTTCGTCCTCGACCACGCGACGCCGATCGGCGAGGTGATCACCGCGGCACCGACCTACAAGAAGCTGATCGCCGACTTCACCGGCGTCGAGGCACACGCCGGCCTGCAGCCGGAGGCCGGGCACAGCGCGATCGAGGCCGCCTCGGCGGCCGTTGCCGCGATGAAGCTCGGCCGGCTCGACGACGAGACCACGGCGAACGTCGGCGTGATCGAGGGCGGCAGCGCCCCGAACGTCGTCGCCGGCAGCTGCCGGGTCTCAGCGGAGGCCCGCGCGATCGAGCTCGAACGCGTCCAGGAGGTGACGATGGCGATGGTCGAGGCCTGCCAGTGGGCTGCCGGCGAGCACGGCTGCGACGTCGACGTGCAGATCGACGAGAACTTCCGCGGCTACCGGGTCAAGCCGACCTCGAAGGCCCTGGCGATCGCCCGAGCCGCATTGGAGGGTTCCGGCGTCGAGCCGATCGAGCGGAGTACCGGAGGCGGCTCCGACGCGAATGCCTTCCGCGTCCGGGGCTTCGACGCCCTGCTGCTCGCGAACGGCACGAAGGCGAATCACACCGCCGACGAGTCGGTCTCCCGCGCCGACCTCGATCTGATGCTCGACGTCTGCCTCGGTTGCGTCGCCGAGGCCGCGAAGTGCTGAAGCTCCGCCGGGGCCTCGTCGTCGAGGCCGATCCGCTCACCGTCGAGATCGGCGGCGAGCGGCGCCGGGCATGGGCCGACGAGACGCTGGTCGGGCCCTGCGAGCGCGGCGACGAGGTCGTCGTCAACACGACGGCCGTCGACCTCGGCCTTGGCAGCGGCGGCTTCGACATCGTCCACGTCAACCTCACCCGTGGGCTTGAGGGCGGTGAGAGCGCGCCGGATCTGCACGTGATGAAGCTCAACTACACGTCGTTGCAGCACCCCGTTCCCCCGGTTGAGGAGGCGGCAGAGGCGGGCGCCCGTCCGTCGCTGCCGATCCCGCTGCTGGTCCTGCCGCTGCACGGCCACCTGGCGCCCGCCGCCTGGGCATTTGCGGAGACGGCGGGGGAGGGGCAGCGCCTCGGCTTCGTGCAGACGCCGGGCGCGGCGCTGAGCGGCTCCCTCTCCAATGACGTGCGCGAGCTCCGCAAGCGGGGCCTGCTGATCGAGACGATCAGCGCCGGTCCGTGCTTTGGCGGTGACCTCGAAGCGATCAGCGTCATTGGCGCCCTGCACGCCGCGGCGACGACGCGCGGCTGGGATGCGGTCGTCGCCGGCCCAGGCCCCGGGATCCTCGGTTCGGCGAGCCGCTACGGCCACGGCGGCATCGCGGCGCTCGACACCGCCCACGCGGGGCTGACGCTCGGGCTCCCGGTTCTGCTCTCGCCGCGCCTGTCGAGTGGCGATCCGCGCGAGCGGCACGCGGGGCTCAGCCACCACACGCGGACCGTGCTCGATCTGCTGCTCGCGGGCGTCCGCGTCGCGATCCCGGCCGACGCGGCTCGCCTATGGCCCGGCGGGGCCCAGGATCCGCGGACCGAGGGCCCGATCCCGCACGATCTCGTCACGGCGCTGGAGGGTCGACACGAGCCGGTCGTCTCAGCCGCCGACATCCGCGGTTACCAGGACAGCGGCCTGCCGAGCCGGACGATGGGCCGTGGGCTCGGCGAGGACGAGCTCTTCTTCGCGGCGCCGCTCGCCGCGGGCGTGGCGCTTGCCCGCCTGCTCGCCTGAGGGCGCGCCGGGGCTGCGCACGGCTGGTTGCACCTGAAGGGAGGCGTCCGGCGGCCGGGAAAGTGCCGGCATGGCCGTTGCCGCACTACGTACCGATGCCCAAAGGGAGACCGGGGAGGGCGAGGCGCCGCAACCCGATGCACGGTTCGAGGCGCACCTGCTCGACTTCCTCGCCTACCTCGAGTTCGAGCGCGGGCTCGCGCGCAACACGCTGTCGGCCTACCGGACCGATCTGCTCCAGTACGGCTCCTACCTCGCCGGGCGGGGGCTCGCGGCGACTGATGCGGGGCCTGCAGAGATCAGCGACTTCCTCGCGACTCTCGCCCGCGGCGAGGGTGACCGCAAGCCGGCCTCCGCGGCGACCGTGAACCGCAAGACCGCCTGCCTGCGCTCCTTCTACCGCCACCTGCGCCGCGGCGAGCAGATCGATTCCGATCCGACCGCCACGGTGCGCGCGCCGCGCAAGGACAAGTCGTTGCCAAAGGTGCTCGGCTATTCGGAGGTCAAGAAGCTGCTCGAGTGCGTGTCGGGCGCCGCGCCGCCCGATCTGCGTGACCGGGCGCTGCTCGAGGTCATGTACGGCTGCGGCCTGCGCGCCTCGGAGACGGTCGGGCTCGAGCTCGGCTCGATCGACCTCGAACACGGCTTCCTGCGCGCCTTCGGCAAGGGCTCGAAGGAGCGCGTCGTGCCGTTGGGGCGGGAGGCGTCGGCGGCCGTGCGCCGCTACCTGCGGGATGGCCGCCCGGCGCTCGCCGGAGACCGCGACGAACGAGCCCTGTTCCTCAACCAGCGCGGCGGCGCGCTCACCCGCCAGGGCCTCTACAAGATCATCCAGGCGCGGGCGCGAACGGTCGGCCTCGCGGACAAGATGAGCCCGCACACCCTCCGCCACAGCTTTGCCACGCACCTGCTCTCGGGCGGCTGCGACCTGCGCTCGGTCCAGGAGATGCTCGGCCATGCCGACGTCGCGACGACGCAGATCTACACCCATCTCTCCGCCGACCGGGTCAAGGAGGTCTACTTCGAGGCCCATCCGCGTGCGCGCAGTCACACCGGCGGTTGACCGCCCGCCTCTGACCGCGCCCGCGGGGCCGCTCGTGTAGAAGGGCTCTGTGCCCGAGCTTCCCGAGGTCGAGACCGTCTGCCGCCAACTGGCCCCACACGCCGAAGGGCGGCGGATCGAGCGGCTGGAGATCCTCGACGCGCGCTGGAGTCGGCCCCACGATCCGGTGGACGTCGAGGCGGGCGTCGCCGGGCGCACGATCGAGCGGGTCGGCCGGCGTGGGAAGTACATCCTGCTGGCGCTCGACGACGGCGCGACTCTGGCGATGCACCTGCGGATGACGGGCAACCTCGTCATCGGTGGGGAGCGGATCGGCGGTCCGCGCCTGTACGAGGGCGAGCACGACATGGAGACGCACTTGCGGGCGCTGTTCACGCTCGACGACGGCAGCACGCTGCGCTTCACCGACCCACGTCGCTTCGGCCACGCCCACCTGCTCACCGCAGATGAGATCGGGCCGTACTTCGAGTCGCGGCTCGGCGTCGAGCCGCTGGGCGACGAGCTGACCCCGCAGTTGCTGCTCGCCGAGGCTGCGGGCCGAACGGCGCCGCTGAAGTCGTTCCTGCTCGATCAGCGGCGGGTCGCGGGCGTCGGCAACATCTACGCCGACGAGGCGCTGCACCGTGCCCGTCTGCACCCGCTCTCGCCGGCCGGCTCGATGCGGCTCGAGCATGCGGAAGAGCTCCGCGACGGGATCGTCGAGGCGCTCGAGCTCGGGATCGTCAACGGCGGCTCGTCGATCGACGACTACCGCGACGCGCGCGGTGAGCAGGGCTCGATGCAGGAGGAGTTCCTCGTCCACACTCGCGAGGGCGAGCCCTGCCCGCGCTGCGGGGAGACGATCTCGCGGATCGTCGTCAGCGGCCGCTCGACCTACTTCTGCCCGAGCTGCCAGGTCCGCCTGCGGCGCCGCCCGCGCCGACGGCGGCGCCGGGCCGCGGCCGGAGCACGCGGCAGGGGGACGGCGAGGTGAGCGCCGCCGCCGGCCCGGATCTGGCGGCGCCGGCCGGCTTCGCAGTCGGTCACTGGACCGATCAGGCGGCCCGGACTGGCTGCACCGTCGTGATCCCGCCGCCCGGGAGCGCCTGCGGTGTCGACGTCCGCGGCGGCGGGCCCGGCTCGCGTGAGACTGAGATCCTCGGGCCGCTCGCCAACGCGTCGGAGGCGACGGCCGTCGTGCTCGCCGGGGGCAGCGCCTTCGGCCTCGCCGCTGCCGACGGGGTCGTTCGCTGGTGTGAGGAGAACGGGCGTGGCTACGAGACCCCCGGCGGCCGCGTTCCTCTCGTCCCGGCGGCCGTGATCTACGACCTCGTCACCGGTCGCAGCGACGTGCGACCCGGGCCCGAGCAGGGCTACGCCGCTTGCGCGTCGGCCCGGCCGGGCATCCCTGAGCGCGGCCGGATCGGCGCGGCGACCGGGGCCGCCGTCGCCAAGGCGCTCGGCCGCGAGCACTCGACGCCCGGCGGCGTCGGCTACGCGGCGCTGCGGCTCGGCACGGGGGAGACGATGGCGGCGCTGGCGATCGTCAACGCGACCGGCGATGTGATTGACGGCGACGGCAGCATGCTCGCCGGCCTGCCCGAAATCGACGGCGAGCGACGGACGTCGGCGGAGCTGATCGCCTCGGCGCCGGGACCGCCCGACTGGAGCGTGCGCGACTCCCGCGAGGGCACGACCCTCGTCTGCCTGATGACCGACCTGGCCCTCGACAAGCTCGCCGCCAACAAGGTCGCGCGGATGGCGAGCGCCGGCATCGCGCGCGCGATCGACCCGGTCTTCACGCCGTTCGACGGCGACATCACCTTCTGCCTCGCCTCGGGCGGCGCCGAGCCGGCGGCGGGCTGGCGCGTGATGTCGGCCGGAACCGGTGCCGCGACGGTCACCGCCGCCGCGATCCGCGACGGCATCCGCTCCGCGGCCTGACCGGGGCGCGGCGCGGAATTCAGCGCTCGTGCGCCGGCGCGCCTCGCGCCCGTCCTGTCACGCGTTCATCATGGAAGCGTGCCGGGAAGCGTCAAGACCGAGGCCGTCGTGTTGCGCAGCATCCGCTACGGGGAGGCCGATCGGATCCTGCACCTGTACAGCGCCGACCGCGGCCGCGTCAACGCGATCGCGAAGGGCTCGCGGCGGCCGAAGTCGCGCTTCGGCGGCCGGCTGGAGCCGTTCTTCCGGCTCGACCTGATGCTGCACGAGGGGCGCAGCGAGCTGCTCACGGTGACCGGGGCCTCGACGATCAGCGGCTACCCGCACCTGCGCGCCAGCGGCCCGGCGATCGCCGCCGCGAACGGCGCCTGCGAGGCGGTGCTGCGGCTGTTCGACTCGACCGAGGCGAACCGGCCTGCTTACAACCTGCTCTGCCGTTACCTCGACATGCTGGAGGCCGAGGCCGCGCCGGGGACCGCGCCGGCGCCGGCGCCGGCGCCCAGTTCGCGCGCGGCAGCGCTCGCCTTCCGGCTCAAGCTGGCGCTCGCCGCCGGCTTCGTCCCGGAGCTTGGCGCCTGCGCGCGCTGCGGCTCGCGCGAGGACATCGCCGCCTTCTCCGGCGCGGCGGGAGGCGTCGTCTGCTCGGCCTGCGAGGGCGCCGGCTTCCGGCTCTCCAGGCAGGCGTACGAGTTCATGGTCGCCGCCGTCGGCAAGCCGCTGGCGGAGCTACCCGAGGCCGATGAGGGCGCCCTGCGCCAGGTCGAGCGGGCGACCGGCGACGTGCTCTCCCACCACGCTCACGTGCAGCTCCGCGCCGTCGCCTGAGCGCCGGCGAGACGAACGCATGCGGCGCACGTTTTCGCCACATGGGGTCGTTTATGTGGCGCGGATCCTCTGACGGGCCGATCTCCGGCCGGTCGACCCCTCGCACCGCCGGAGGCCGGCTCCGGCTTCAGCTCTTCGGCCGGTACATGCGCTCGGTGACGCGCAGCTGGACGGCGCGCGGGCCGAGCCGCGAGCCGCGCATCACCCAGCGCATCAGCGCGCCGGGGATGATCGCCCGCTTGCCGCGCTCCCAGGCCTCGAGCGACTCGCGGACGCACTGCTCGGCACCGATCTCGCCCGGGACGACGCCGGTGTCGTCGACGCCCGCGACGTCCTGCCACTCCGTCGGCACGGGGCCTGGATTGACGGACATCGCGCGGACGCCGGTGCCGCGCAGCTCCTCGCTGAGCGCGTCGGTAAAGCTCAGCGCGAACGCCTTGCTGGCGCCGTAGGTCGCCTCCCAGGGCAGCGGCTGCATGCCGGCGGTCGAGGCGACGACGATGACGCCGCCACTGCCACGCTCGACCATCGCCGGCAGGAAGGCGCGGGTGAGGACGACGACCGCCTCGCAGTTCAGCCGGACCATCTCGGCGTCGCGTCCCTCCTCGATCTCCCAGACGTGACCGAAGGTGCCGAAGCCGGCGTTGTTGACGAGCAGATCGACATCGAGCCCGAGCTCGGCGACCTTCGCCGGCAGGCCGGCGGCGTCCGCGGCGAGGTCGTGGCCGATGACGACCGGCTCGCCACCGATCTCGCCGCGAGGGCCTGCAGCCGGTCGGTGCGGCGGGCGACGAGCACGAGCCGGTAGCCGCGCGCGGCGAGCTGCCGGGCGAACTGCGCGCCGAGCCCCGAGGAGGCGCCGGTGACGAGTGCGGTCGGCATCGGCGAAACCTATCGCCGCCGGGCGTTCGGGGGCGCAGGACGCCCGTCCGGGGGTTCAGGGGTGTCGAGCCTAGAATCGTCGCGGTGAGCGGAACCGGTCAGCAAGATGGAGTCGAGGGTGCCTTCGAGGCGCGGACGCGTGCCTTCGAGGCGGAGTACCTGACGCCCGAGGCGACCCGCTCCTATCCGGCCGACCGCGAGCGGCCGGAGCCGGACTCGCTGCACCGGACCCCGTTCCAGCGCGACCGCGACCGGATCGTGCACTCGAAGGCCTTCCGGCGGCTCAAGCACAAGACGCAGGTGTTCATCGCGCCCGAGGGCGACCACTACCGGACGCGGATGACCCACACGCTCGAGGCGACCGGGATCGCCCGCAACGTCGCCCGGGCGCTCGGTTTGAACGAGGATCTGACCGAGGCGATCGGCTACGGCCACGATCTCGGCCATCCGCCCTTCGGCCACATCGGCGAGGAGGTGATCGACGCGGCGATCAAGGAGCGCGGCGGCGCCGGCTTCCGCCACAACGAGCATTCGCTGCGCGTCGTCGAAGCGCTCGAGCGCGGGGGAGAGGGGCTCAACCTGACGCGTCAGGTCCGCGACGGGATCGTCAACCACACGGGTCCGCAGAAGCCGGCGACGCTGGAGGGCCGGATCGTGCGGCTGGTCGACCGCGTCGCCTACATCAACCACGACATCGACGACGCGGTCCGGGCCGGGATCATCGCCGAGGCCGACCTTCCCCGCGAGCAGATCGAGCTGCTCGGCCCGACCGGCTCGACGCGGATCGACACGCTCGTCAACGACATCGTCGCCTGCTCGACCGCGGCCGGCGACATCACCCAGAGCGATGAGATCGGCGGCGCGATGCTGCGCCTGCGCAAGTTCATGTTCGACCGCGTCTACCTCGGTCCCGACGCGCGCTCCGAGCACGAGCGCGTGCACCTGACGCTGACCGCGCTGCTCGATCATTACCTCGCCCACCCGGACGAGATCCCCGGGCCCGATCCCGGGGACCGAGCCGCTGCAGCGAGTCGTCGATTATGTGGCCGGGATGACCGACCGCTACTGCATCGCCACCTTCCGCAAGATCGCGCTGCCGGAGGAGTCGCGGCTATGAGCAGCCGCGACCCGCGGGGGACTGGGCGGCTGTGAGCCTGTTCACGCCGGAGACGATCGACCGCGTGCGCGACTCGGCCGACATCGTCGAGGTCGTTTCCGCCTACACGGAGCTGCGCCGCCAGGGCGAGCGCTTCGTCGGCCTCTGCCCGTTCCACGAGGAGCGGACGCCGTCGTTCTCGGTGAAGCCCGCCGAGGGCTTCTACTACTGCTTCGGCTGCGAGGCCGGCGGCGACACGATCCGCTTCGTCCAGGAGAAGGAGGGCCTGAGCTTCCCCGACGCGGTCGAGGCGCTCGCCGACCGCTTCGGCGTCGAGGTCGAGCGCGAGACAGAGGATCCGGAGGCCGAGGCTCGCCGCCGCCGCCGCGGCCGGCTCGGCGAGGCGCTCGAGCGCGCCGCCGCCTTCTACGAGGTGTACCTGTGGGAGGCCGAGAAGGCGAAGCGGGCGCGCGAGTACCTGGCGGGCCGCGGCCTCGGCGAGGAGATCCTGCGGGCGTTCGGCGTCGGCTTCGCACCGAGCGCCTGGGACTCGCTGTTGGTCCGCGGCCAGCGGGCCGGCTTCACCGTCGAGGAGCTGAAGGCCGCGGGCCTGATCCAGGCCGGCCAGAAGGGCGGCAACTACGACGTCTTCCGCTCGCGGATCACCTTCCCGGTCCGCGACGTGCGCGGGCGCACGGTGGGCTTCGGCGCCCGGGCGACGCTGCCCGACCAGAAGCCGAAGTACCGCAACTCGGCCGAGGGCGAGCTCTACCGCAAGAGCCGCACGCTGTATGGGATCGACAGGGCGCGCGCGGCGATCGCCCGCGGCGAGCGGGCCGTCGTCGTCGAGGGCTATACCGACGTTCTCGCCCTGCACCAGGCGGGGATCGAGGAGACGGTGGCCGTGATGGGCACGGCGATCACCGCCGATCAGCTCAAGCTGCTCTCCGGCTACGCGGGCGAGGTCGTGCTCGCCCTCGACGCCGACCGCGCCGGCCGCGAGGCGATGCTGCGCGCCCAGCGCGTCGCCGGCAGCGGTCGCCTGCGCCTGCTCGTCGTCGCGATGCCCGAGGGCGAGGACCCCGCCGACCTGCTCAACGCCGACGGCGGCGAGGAGCGCTTCCGGCGGCTGCTGGCCGAGGCCGTCGACCTGCCCGTCTTCCACGTCCGCGCGATCCTCGGCGACGCCGACCTGCTCGACGCCGGCCGGCCGCGACCGGGCGCTCGACGAGGTCGCGCCGGTGCTCAAGGCGATGGGCGACACGATCATCCGCCAGGAGCTGATCTCCGAGGTCGCCGACCGGCTCGAGACCGACCCGGCGATGGTCGCCCGCCGGCTCGCTGCGGCGCCGATGCCCAGGCGCGAGGAGCCCGCGGCGCCGACGCCGGTCAAAGCGACCGGGGCGGGGCGGAGGCGGCGCCGCAGACGGACGATGACGATCCGCCCTACGACGACATAGCCCCGCCGGAGGAGGACGAGGAGCCGGAGGGCGGTCCGCCGCGGCCGGCGACGATCGACGAGAAGCGCGAGGAGGCGCTGCTGGCGATGTGCATCGCGCGGCCCGACCCGGGCGCCGAGTACCTCGCCCGGCTGACGCCCGAGCACCTCGTCTCAGCACGGTCGGTGCGCGCGCTCGAGTGGCTTCGCGACCACCTCAAGCACCCGCTCGACGGCCTCGACCGCGCCGACGACGAGCTCTTCAGCGAGATCTCCCGGCTGGCGCTGATCGCCGAGACCCACCCCGCCGAGCAGCCTGCGATGGAGCTCGGCTGGCTGATGGTCGAGCGCGCCCGCATCGACCGCGAGATCGCCGGCCTGCGCCGCAGCGCCGCAGCCCCCGGCCAGGAGGCCGTCGACGCGGTCGAGGGCGGTGGCGCCGACGTCGTCCCCTTCGAGCGCGTCGTCGAGCTGCAGCGCGAACGCGCCCGCATCGCCGACCAGATCGCCAGCCGAGGGGGCTGAGCAGGGAACATACGTTCGCCTTTTTCCGTCCGGCCGGTGGGGGAAGCTCTACCGATGGGGGCCCGGTCCCGACACGAGAAGGCACTCCGCGCGCTGGCCTCGGAGGGTCTTCCGGTCCGAGCTATCGCTGAGTCCCTCGGCGTCAGTCAGACGACCGTGAGGAGATGGCTCGACCAGCTCGAGCTTCCGAAGCCGATCGCCGTTCGCAACGCGGACAGGGTGGAAGCCCTGGCGGATGGAAGGCGCACCGTCGAGCGGCAATGCCGTCTGCACGGACCACCACGTTCGTCATCGAAAACAGTGGGCGTGTTCGTTGTCGCCAGTGCCGAATGGACGCCGTCGTCAGATGGCGCCGTCGGGTGAAACGCCAACTCGTAGCTGACGCTGGTGGGGCCTGCGAGCTATGCGGGTACTCGCGCTACCAGGGCGCACTCGAGTTCCATCACCGCGAACCCGGGCAGAAGGCATTCGGGCTCTCGGCCCATCACGTCATGAGGTCGCTGGACAGCTTGCGGGCTGAGGCCGAGAAGTGCGCGCTGCTCTGCGCCAACTGTCACGCCGAGGTGGAGGGAGGCGTCGCCGCTTGCCGGTAAAGTGACCGCCCCCGCCGTCTCCGGCCGGCGTTTGATCCGGGGTAGCTCAATGGCAGAGCATCGCACTGTTAATGCGAGGGTTGTGGGTTCGAGTCCCACCCCCGGAGCTCACGTGAGTCGCGACGAGTCGAAGGTGAGCTCCGTCGGAACCGCCGAGCAACGCTGCTGCGCGGCTCCACGTACCCGTGGTCGAGAAGGAACGGGAAGTGCGCCGACGGGGTCCGCGAGCCGCCCGACCGGCGTCCGCGGCTAGGCCTCAGGTTCCCCGTCGGTCACGTCGGAGCAGACGCCGATCATCCGCATCGGAGTGCCCTCCGCGTCGGTCATCACCTCACCCTTCGTGTGCATGGGGAACACGGTGCCGTCGGGCCTGATGCAGCGCTTGATGTCCTCGAACGGCTGATGGTCGGCAAAAGCCTTTTGGTTACGCGCGTCGACGGCCTCCCTGTCCTCCGGGTGGACGCGAGCGAGGAACTCGGCGTAGCTCGGCTCGGTCTCGCCCGGCTCCAGCCCGTAGATCCGGAAGAGCTCGTCCGACCAGACGACGTGGTTGTTGGCGATATCCCACTCCCAGCTGCCGATCCCGGCGACGCGCTGCGATTCGTCCAAGCGGCTGCGCGTCGCGGCGAGCTCGTGCTCGAGCCGCTTGATGCGCTCGAGCGCAGCCTCGAGATCCGGCTCAGGCCCGAGGTCGAGCGTCACATCGCCGGGGGACATCAGCCCATACATCGGCAGATCGGAGCCGATCGTTGAGCCGGAGCGTGGCCTCCTCCGAAGACGACCCCCGCCCGGTCTCAGCGGACGCCGATGAGCCGTTCGACTGCCTCGCAGGCCCGCCGGGCCGGCTCGCCTCGCGGGTGAGCGGCTCCGATCTGCTCCGCGCGGCGCCCGTAGGCCCGCTCGTTGAGCAGCTCGCGGACCACCCACCGGATCGGCGCCGACCGCCGGAACCTCGACGGCAGCATCAGGCCGGCGCCGACCCACTGCACCCGGATGCCGTTCTCGGCCATGTCGCCGACGGCGGGGGAGACGAGCAGCGGCTTGCCCGCCTCGAGCGCCCGGCAGATCGTGCCGTGGCCGCCGTGGCAGACGACGAGGTCCGCCGCCGCCATCGCCTGGCTGTAGGGGAGCCAGTCGACGAGCCGCCCGTTCGCGGGTACTTCGATCGGCGCGGCCGGCCGCTGGCCGTTGGTCGTCGCCAGGACGCGCAAGGGCTCCTCGGCAAGCGCCTCGAACGTGCGCCGGATCAGCAGGCAGTCGGGATCGTGAGCCGTGCTCGACGCGACGAGGACGAGGGGTTGATCACCCGGCGGCAGCTCGACGTCCGGATGCGGAATCTCGAAGCTGAGCGGGCCGACGACCCGCGTCTCGGCCGGCCACCGGCGCGGATACTCGAGCTCCGGGAACGTCGCGACAATCACGAGCTCCTCCGAGACGCCGCCGTGGAACCGATCCAGCGCCGGCAGGTCGATCGAGGTGCGCGTCGCGTTCAGCTCCCGCCGGCCGCGGCGCAACCCCGCCTCCAGCAGCGGGCCGGCGGCACTCCACAACGCGCCCCCGAGCCTGGTCCGCGGCGGCATGGCGCCGAAGCCGAAGAACGGCATCGCGGGCTGATGCACCGGATACAGGTGGGGGACGAGCGTCGCGCGCCGGATCCCGTGCAGCTCGGCAGCGAGCGCCGGCGCCAGGGTGAGGATGTCGCTGACGACGAGATCGGGCTGGAATTCTTCGAACAGCGGTCCGAGCGCCACGGCCGCCTCGCCCGGGCCGGGCTCGGTGCCGGGCGGTGGCGGCGGGAAGACCTTGTACTGCTCGGCGGCCTCGAAACGCAGCCCCTGCGCCTCGATCGGCTCGCGCCAGCGCTCCCAGGTCTCGACCACGACCTCGTGCCCGCGCGCTCGCAGCGCCAGCGCCAGCGCGATCGCCGGAAAGGCGTGGCCGGCGTCGCCGAAAGCGGCCAGGAGGATGCGCGCGTCGCCCATACGGCCTCGATCCTGCCATTCCTTCCCTTGCAACATCGCTTTCGCCCCGCTGCCGTCAGCCCGCGTGCGGATCCGCACAGGAGCACACTCGTCGCCGTGAAGTTCCGCCGAGGACACCGGCTTCCCGCCAGCCGCCTGAGGGCCGCGGTCGAATCGATGCCGCGCCACAGCCGCGAGGCGATGCTGCGCGGGATCGACGACAACCGGATCATCGCCGGCGCCTACGCCGACTCCTCGAGCGGCGGCATCTGTCCGATGCTCGCCGCCCACCGCAACGGCGGCCGCACCGACCTCTCCAGCTTCGCCCGCTGCTGGGACTTCTTCACCGGGGCCCGCCGCCCGCGGCTCGCAACCCGACGCGAGGTCGCGACGCTGCGCAGCTACCTCGAGATGAGCCTGATCGACACGCCGAGCTCGGAGCCGATCAGCGTCGTCGCCGACCGCCTGCGCGCCGAGCGCGAGGAGATGCGGGCCGAGCACAACCGTGCCTTCGAGCGGATCGCCCGCGAGGATTCCACTCCCGCCGAGCCGCGCCGCGAGCGCGTCCCTACCGGCGAGCGCCACCGCGGCGCCGAGCTCCGACGCCGGCCGGGCTGGTCGTGGATCCGCCCGACCCGCAGCTACGACGAGTACCAGCGCCGCGTCGCGGCCGCCTCCGAGCAGCTCGCCGAGCGGCGCGCGATCGAGATGCGCGCCGACGAGCCCGTGCTGGACTGAGGGACCGCGCGCGGCCTCAGCTCAGGTCGCGAACGCGCTCGGGTCGCCCGGCCGCGTGTAGACGATCTCGGGAATCAGGCAGTTGGGCGAGGTCCGCAGCAAGAGGCGCACCGTCTCCGCCAGATCCTCCGGCTGGATCATGTCCTTGGGCTCGACCTGCCCGCGCACCCACTCGGTCATCGGCGTGTCGACGAAGGCGGGACAGAGCGCGGTCACCTGGATGCCGTCCTTACCGACTTCCATCTGGGTCGCCTGGCTGAGGCCGATCACGGCCGCCTTCGACGCCGAGTAGACGGCGAGCCAGCCCTGCCCGCCCTTGCCGGCGATCGAGGCGGTGTTGACGATCAGCGCCTTGCCGTGCTCCTTGCCGGCCTCAGTGAGCATCGGCAGCGCCTCGCGCATGCCGAGCACGTAGGAGCGCAGGTTGACGTCGAGCTGCATGTCGATGTGCTTTGTCTGCGCCTCGGCGACCGCGCCGCCGATGCCGACGCCGGCGTTGTTGATGAGCACGTCGAGGCGGCCGTAGCGCTCCTTGTGGCCGGCGACGAGGTCGACGATCTGCTCCTCCTTGGTGACGTCGGCCGCTGCCGCCGTCGCCTCGAGGCCCTCGCCGGTCAGCGTCGCGACCGCGGCCTCGAGCTTGTCGGGACGGCGCGCCGAGACGGTCAGCGCGTAGCCGTCCTCGCCCAGTGCCCGTGCAATCGCGAGTCCGATTCCGCTCGACCCACCGGTGATCAAAGCCGCTCTCTCAGCCAAAGTCTCTCCTTCGCTCGTTGCGCGCGCACCCTATAGACAAGCCGCCGATCGGGCCTGCTCAGGTCAGCTTTAGGTCGATCTCTAGGATCCGGAAGCATGCGTAAGGGGAACAAGATTCGCGGCGCGCTGCTCTGCGCGGCCGCAACAGCACTGTTCGTATTGATCACCGGATGTGGCGGCGGAGGTGACACTTCGACGGCCGCGACCGGCGCGGACGCCACGCCACCGGCCTCCGACTTCCCGGGCGCCAACGGTCGCACGCTCGATCAGATCGCCAAGGAGAGCGGCGGCAGTCAGAGCAAGCTCGTCGCTGCGCCATCGGGACAGGTCTTCCGGCCCGGTAAGAACCGCTACGGCTTCGGCCTCTTCAACCTCGACGGCAGCTCCGTTCGTGGCGCCGAGGTCGCGCTCTACGCCGCGCAGCCCGGCAAGCCCGCCGAGGGCCCGTTCCCGGCAGCGGCCGAGACGCTCGACGTCTCCGCCCCCTACCAGTCGAAGACGGCCGCGACCGACCCCGACGCCGCGCACGACGTCTACGTCTCCGAGATCCCCTTCGACAAGAAGGGCGAGTGGCAGCTGATCGCGCTCTTCAAGAACGGCAACGACTACTCGTACACGTCACTCAACACGAGTGCCGTCGTCAACCCGAACAGCAAGGTGCCGGCGGTCGGCGACGCGCCGCCGAAGATCCACACGCTGACGACCAAGGACGTCGGTGGCGACGTGAGCAAGATCGACACCCGCCAGCCGCCGGACACGATGCACTCCGATGACTTCGCCGACGTCGTCGGCAAGAAGCCCGTCGTGCTGCTCTTCGCAACGCCCGCGCTCTGTCAGAGCCGCGTCTGCGGGCCAGTCGCGGACATCACCGAGGAGGTCTCCAAGGAGCGGCCGGACGACGCCGCCTACATCCACCAGGAGATCTACAACGACAACCAGGTCAGCAAGGGCACGCGGCCGCAGGTGAACGCGTTCCATCTGCCCTCCGAGCCCTGGCTGTTCGTGATCGGCGCCGACGGGAAGATCTCGACCGAGATGGAGGGCGCCTTCAGCAAGGGCGAGCTCGAGGCGGCGCTCGACAAGGTCAGCGGCGGCTCGGGGTCGAGCGGCAGCTCGAACTGACCGGGCCGGGAGCCGGGCGCCTCCCGCCTCAGCGCCGCGGCGCCCGCCGCCCGCGCTTGCCCGCCGGCCGTTTGCCGCGCGACTCGAGCTGGTTGCGCCCCGCTTGGTTGGCCGCGACCGGCTTCAGCCGGCGCAGCTCCGGGACGAGCAGGTCATGCGCGCACCGGTGGTGCCAGTGATGATGGTCGGTGCCGCCCGCGCGGAGCACGTACTGGACGACCACGTGCGTGTCGCCGATCCCGATCTCCCCGTGGCAGCCCGGGCAGCGGTAGAGCTTCTGGGAGACGGAGCGGATCAGCCACGCCTCGTCGCCCTCCGCGGTGAGGCCGAGCAGCGCCTGGCGCCCGTCTGGCAGGTGGTCGAACATCGGGGCCCGGCATTGTCCACCGCGGAAGAACTCGGCGCACCCGGCCCACGCCGAGGGGCCTGACGCGCTTCAATGGGGTGGGAGCAATGGAACCGACCAGCACAGCAACACGCGTTCTCGACAACTACGTCGGCGGCGCCTGGACGCCCGCCTCCGCCGACGCCGAGCGACTCGAAGTGATCAAGCCGGCCGACGGCTCGGTGCTCGCCGAGGTGCCGCTCTCGACCGCGGCCGACCTCGACGCCGCGGTCGCCGCCGCCCGCGCCGCCCTACCCGCCTGGCGCGGGGTCAGCGTGATCGAGCGCGGCCGTCGCCTCTTCGCCCTCCGCAAGGGCCTCGACGAGCGCCGTGAGGACCTCGCCCGCTCGGTCACGGCCGAGATGGGCAAGACGATCGCCGACGCTCGCGCCGAGGTCGCCCGCATGATCGAGATGGTCGAGGCGGCCTGCGCGATCCCGACGACGATGCAGGGACGGATCATCGAGGACGTCTCCCGTGGCGTCGACGCCGAGACCGTGCGCCAGCCGGTCGGCGTGTGCGCGGCGATCGCCCCGTTCAACTTCCCGGCGATGGTGCCCTTCTGGTTTTTGCCGTTCGCCCTCGGCTGCGGCAACGCCTTCATCCTCAAGCCCTCCGAGCAGGTGCCGCTGACCCAGCAGATCGCCTTCGAGGTCCTCGACTCCATCGATCTGCCGCCCGGCATCGTCAGCCTCGTCAACGGCGGCCGCGAGATCGTCGAGGGGATCCTCGAGCACCCGGGCATCGACGCCGTCAGCTTCGTCGGCTCGGCGCCCGTCGCCCGCATCGTCTACGAGCGCGCCGCCGCGACCGGCAAGCGCGTGCAGGCGCTCGGTGGCGCCAAGAACCACATGGTCGTCATGCCGGACGCGGTCGTCAACAAGACCGTCGATGGGATCATCGGCTCCGCCTTCGGTGCCGCGGGCCAGCGCTGCATGGCCGGCTCGGTCCTCGTCACGGTGGGCGAGGCGCGGGAGCGCCTGCTGCCGGCGCTCGTCGAGCGCACGCGCGGCCTCACGGTCGGCGACGGCATCGACGAGGCGATCGACGTCGGCCCCGTGATCTCGAACGCTGCCTGCGCACGGATCGGCGCGGCGATCGAGGCCGGCGAGGGCGAGGGCGCCGAGATCCTCGTCGACGGCCGCGATCCCGACGCTCCCGACGGCGGCTCCTACGTTGGCCCGACGATCATCACCGGCGTCGACCCCGGCTCCGATCTGATCAGCGAGGAGATCTTCGGCCCGGTGCTCACGGTCCTCGAGGTCGACACCCTCGACGAGGCGATCGAGGCGGTGTCGCGCAGCCGCTTCGGCAACGGCGTCTCGATCTTCACCGAGTCCGGGCCAGCCGTCCGCCGCTTCCGCCACGAGGTCGAGGCCGGCATGGTCGGCGTCAACATCGGCGTCGCCGCCCCCGTCGCCTTCTTCCCGTTCAGCGGCTGGAAGGACAGCTTCCTCGGTGACCTGCACGCGCACGGCCCTGACGCCGTCGAGTTCTTCACCCGCAAGAAGACCGTGACCAGCCGCTGGTTCAGCGACGGTCAGGGCAGCGGGCCATATTTCGTCGAGAGCTGAGCCCGGCGCCGCCGCCGGCGGTCTCGGCGTCGCCGCCCCTCAGTCGACGTCCCGACGCACCGACTCGGGGCCGATCTCGTCGATCGCCCGGTAGCCGCTGAGCCCGACGGTGAGGTCGAACTCGGCGAGCAACGCGCGCAGCACCGCGAGCACGCCGTCGGTGCCACCGGCCGCCAGTCCCCACAGGTAGGGCCGGCCGACGAGCACCGCGTCGGCGCCGAGCGCCAGCGCCTTGAAGGCGTCGGCGCCGGAGCGCACGCCGCTGTCGAGCAGCACGGCGAGATCTCCCGCCGCCTCGGCGACGTCGGGCAGCGCGTCCAGGCTCGCGATCGCGCCGTCGACCTGGCGGCCGCCGTGGTTGGAGACGACGACGCCGTCGACGCCCGCCTCGGCGGCCAGCGCCGCGTCCTCGGGATGAAGGATGCCCTTGAGCAGGATCGGCAGGTCGGTGGCGCCGCGCAGGTGCTCGAGGTCCTTCCAGGTCAGCCCGGGGTTCGAGAACTGGTAGACGAACTGGCCGATCGCCGCCTGGCGGTCCTCGTCCGGCGGCTTCTCGAGCAGCGAACCGAAGACCGGATCGGCGAGGTAGTTGGCGATCCCGACCCCTTCAAGGAAGGGCTGGTAGGCGCCCTGCAGATCACGCGTCTTCCAGCCGGGCAGGAAGGTGTCGAGCGTGACGACGATCGCTTCGTAGCCGGCGAGCTCCGCCCGCTGGACGAGGCTCGTCGCGAGCTCGGGGTCGCGCGGCCAGTAGAGCTGAAACCACTTCGGCCCGGCTGCCGCGGCGGCGATCTCCTCGAGCGTGAACGAGGAGACCGTGCTGACGCACATCGTCAGCCCGACGGCTGCCGCGGCGCGAGCGACGGCCAGCTCAGCCTCGGGGTGGACGATCGACTGGACGCCGATCGGCGCCAGCCCGATCGGCGCCGGCATCGCCGTCCCCGCGACCTCGACCGAGAGGTCGCGCTCGCTGACGTCCCGCAGCATCCGCGGCACGATCCGCGCCCGCTCGAAGGCTGCGGCGTTCTCGGCCATCGTCCGCTCGCGCCCGGAGGCGCCGAAGACGTAGGCGACCGTCTTCGGCTCCGCGATCTCGGAGACGTGGGCGGCGAGCGCGTCGATCGCGACCGGATGCGCCGGTACCTCGCCGGTCATGCCGCGCAGGAAGATCTCCGCCTGGTAGCCGGCGAACGGCGGGTTGTGGGCGGGGACGTGCGGTTCGGGCTCCGGGCTCATCGCCGAAACCTATCGGCAGGGGAGGGGACGGGCCCGGTGAGCGCGGCGGGATGACCCAGCGCGTCGCTCGGAGAATCTGTCTGTTAGGGTGCCCTAACTGTGAGCGACCCAGCGGCGCCAAACTCCGATTCCACCCAGGCACCGGCGACCCTACGCCGGAGCAAGCGTGGCGTCAACTACACCCGCCTCGCCTGGTGGACGGCGGGGCTCGCAGCGCTCTCACTGCTCGTCTACCTGATGGCGACCGCGAGCACCGGGCCGGCCGATCCGACCGACCCGGGCACGCACATGAGTCACGGCACGGTCGTCTTCAACTCGGGCATGATCGTCTTTCGCGAGGGCCTCGAGGCGGTCCTGATCCTCGCCGCGATCACGGCCAGCTTCGTCGGCGCGCGCCAGCACCTGCGCCGCCACGTCTTCGTCGGCGCCGCCGTCTCCTTCGTCGCCGCCGTCGCGACATGGTTCGTCGTCGGCGCGATCCTCAACGCCGCCTCGCCGCTCGGCGCGAAGCTCGAGGCGATCACCGGCTTCATTGCGATCGTCGTCCTGCTCGTCGTCCTCAACTGGTTCGTCCACAAGGTCTACTGGTCGGAGTGGATCGGCCGCCACCATCGCCAGCGCAGCAAGATCCTCGCCCGCACCGGAATCGCCGCCACCTTCGGCCTCGTCATGCTCGGCTTCACCGGCCGTTTACCGCGAGGGCTTCGAGGTCGTCCTCTTCGAGCAGAACCTGAAGCTCCAGCAGGGCAACTCCGCGGTGCTCGAGGGCGTCGCGATCGGCCTCGCCTGCACCGCGGTGGTCGGGGTGATCACCTTCTGGCTGCACCACAAGCTGCCCTACCGGAAGATGCTGATCCTGACCGGCGTGCTCGTCGCGCTCGTACTCATGGTGATGATCGGCGGCACGGCCCTCTCGTTCGCCGAGCTCGGCTGGATCCCGCAGACGCCGACGCCGTTCTCGGTGCCGACCTGGATGGGCTCCTGGTTCGAGATCTACCCCTACTGGGAGACGCTCGCGGCGCAGGTCCTGGCGCTCGCCTTCGTCGTCGGCTCCTATTTGCTCGCGCAGCGGATCAAGGGCCCGCGCCCCGCGGGCGGCCCCGAGACGAGCGAGGCGCTCGCCGAGGCCGAGGAGGCCGCCGAGGCCCTGGATCGGGCGGGGGGCAACGCCCGCCAGCCGCGACCCGGCATCGCGATCCCCGGCGACGCCTGAGCGCAGAGCGGGCCGTCCCAGCACCGCGCCCGCACCCAGGCGTGCGCAGGGAAGCTCAGTAGGAGGGGTAGCCGCCCTTCGAATCGGTGCTGCTCGTCGACCCGTCGGAGGAGGTCGAGGAGCTCTGGCTGCTCGCTCCTCCCTCGGCGTTCTCTCCGGAGGCCGTCAGCGCGTACCACTCGGCGCCGAACGCGTCGGAGCCGTTGCCGTTGGCCTGGCCGGGAGCGCTGTCGCCGGCAAAGTAGTAGAGCGGGTGGCCGAAGTAGGTCACCTGCGTCGTGCCGTCGCTACGCGTCGTCGTCCCAAGTTGTCCCGCGTCGACGCCGCCGCCGGCGCTGGCCTGCCCCTTGGTCGTCAGCGGTGGCCACGCGTTCGCGCAGGCGCCGTCGCAGGTCGACTTGTCGCCGGTGTCGGCTTCGAACAGATAGAGCGTGCGGCCGTTCGAGTCGACGAGCACGTCGCCGATACCCGCCGCGCCGGAGATCGCGACGGTTGAGCCGCCGGATCCGCTCGATGCGGCCGCTGTGCTGGCCGCGGCGGCAGTGGTTGTCGAGGAGCTGCTGCCGGAGCCGCAGGCTGCCAGGCCGACGGCGAGAGCGCCGGCCGATACGAGCAGCGCGATCGATCGCGCGCGGGGATGGAACATTCGGGCCTCCTTGAGGTGAGCTGGTTCAGCCCGTGTTACGGACGGCGCGCCCGCCCGGTTCGATTGGTGCCGGCCCAGCCCGCTGCGCCCGTTCGCTCAGACGTGGAACTCGATGAGCTCGCGCTTCAGCACCTTGCCCGCCGGGTTGCGGGGCAGCTCGTCCAGGAAGATCACCTCGCGGGGCACCTTGAAGGCGGCCAGCCGCGACTTGACGTGGGCCTTGATCTCATCCTCGCCGGGCTCGGGGCCGGAGGCGACGACGAAGGCGCGCAGGCGCTTGCCGAAGTCGGCGTCGTCGACGCCGATGCAAGCGACCTCGAGGACGGCTGGGTGCCCCGCGATCGTGTCCTCGACCTCCTTCGGGAAGAGATTCTCGCCGCCGGAGACGATCATCTCGTCGTCGCGCCCCTCGACGAACAGGCGCCCGGCCGCGTCGAAGCGGCCGACGTCGCCGGTCGCCATCAGGTTCCCGACCCGGTCCTTGTCGCCGCCGCCCGTGTAGCCGTCGAAGAGCATCGCGTTGCCGACGAAGATCCGGCCGCGCTCGCCCTGCGGGACCGCGATCCCATCCTCGTCGAGGATCTTGACCGTCGTCCCGCGCGGCGGCTTGCCCGCGGTGCCCGGCGCCGCCCGCATGTCGGCCGGGGTCGCGATCGTCGCGTTCGAGACCTCGGTCGAGCCGTAGAGGTTGTAGAGGTTGTCGCCGAAGGCGTCCATCCACTCGGTCGCCAGCTCGCCGGGCAGCGCCGAGCCCGAGGCCGCGACGATCCGCAGCGAGCTCGTGTCGTAGCGGGCCCGGACCTCCTCGTCGAGCGCGAGGATCCGCTGCAGCATCACCGGCACGACGACGAGCCCGGCGCAGCGGTGCTCTTCGATGTCGGCGAGCACCGTCTCAGCGTCGAAGCGCCGGCGCAGGATCACGGTCGAGCCGAGGCCCATCGCGACGCCCATATTGGCCAGGCCCCAGGCGTGGAAGAGGGGGGCGGGCAGGCACATCGTCATCCCGGCGCGCCACGGGATGCGCGAGAAGAGCCCCGCGGGCCCGTCGAGCGTCGCCGCCATCGAGGTCCGGGTCGCTCCCTTCGGCGTCCCCGTCGTGCCCGAGGTGAGGATCGTCAGCCGTCCGTCGCGGCCCGGCGCCGACGGCCGGGCTCGGCGGTGCTCGGCGGCGAGGGAGGCGAGGGTCGGCAAGGTCGGGTCGGTTCCTTCCGTGAAGGCGAGCACCCGTATGCGTTCCGCGCCGGCCTCCTCGATCAGCGGCCCGAACTCCTCGTCGTAGATCAGCGCGCTCGCTCCCTCGCGCTCGCTGACCTCGGCGATCTGCGGGCCGGCGAAGGCGGTGTTGAGCAGCAGTACGTCGGCGCCGAGCTTGGCGACGGCCGTCGCCCCCTCGACGAAGCCCCGGTGGTTACGGCAGAGCAGGCCGACGGCGTCGCCCTCGGCGATGCCGAGCCCGGCGAGCCCGACGGCGATCGCGTCGCTGCGCCGGTCGAGCTCCGCCCAGCTGAGCGAGCCGAGCTCGTCGATCAGCATCGCGCGGTCCCCGTGCCGGATCGCGTTCGCGGCGACGCCGGCGGCGAGCGTCGCGCCCCAGCGCTGCGCGGCGAGCGCCATCCGCAGCGGCTTGTCCGGGCGCATCGGGCTGACGATCCCGGTCCGCGCGAGCACCCCGACGTTGCCGAGCTCGTGGGCGGCGCGACCGATCAGCGATGGTGTCGACGGGGCGGGCTCGGGGGCGCCATCGGCGCGGCGGGCGAGCGCGTCGATCGCCTCTTCGAGGATCGAGCGCACCGATCGGAACGCGGCGAAGTCGGAGATCGTCCCGAGCGGCCCTGGAGAGTCATAGCCGAAGCGCAGGGTGAGTCGTGAGCCTCCCGGCGAGCCCTCGCGGATCCGCAGCCGGAAGCGATGGTCGACGCCGGTCAGCGAGGTCCAGGCCAGCTCGCGGCCGGGCTCGTACTCGACGACCTCGACGTTGCTGCCGACCGGAGCGGCGCCGAAGTCGAGCAGGACCCGGTAGCGGGCGCCGACGCCGACCTCCTGGTCGGGCTCGAGCGGCGTCACGGTCAGCCGCTCGGAGAGGCGGCCGAGCTCAGCGGGGTCGCCGATCAGCTCCCAGACCTCGCCCGGCGAGGCGCTCGTCGTCCGCGACTCCTCGATCCGCATAGCCGCCGCGCCTCAGCCGATCACCGGGAGCCGGCGCTCGCGACCGAGCTCCGTCATCACGTCCTGCATCGTCGCGATCACGTCGTCGTAGATCCGGTCGATGTCGGGATCGGCGCCGTATCGCTCGGCGAGGTCGATCGGCTCGAGAAACTGGATCGTGATCTTCGCCGGCAGCGGGATGTGGGGGAGCATCGCGCCGACGGCGAGCCCCCACGGGAAGGCGATCTTGATCGGCAGCGTCTTCAGCCGCATCGTCCTGTCGAGCCTCAGGGCCTTCGCGAGCCACTCGCCGCGGGAGAGGAACAGCGCCGTCTCCTGACCGCCGATCGTGACCATCGGGACGATCGGCACCCCAGCCTCGAGAGCGAGCTTGATGAATCCCTTGCGGCCGCCGAAGTCGACCTTCGTCGATTCCCAGCTCGGCCGGAAGACCTCGTGGTCACCGCCGGGAAAGACGGTGACCATCGCGCCCGCCTCGAGCGCCATCGCCGCGTTGTGGCGGTCCGCCTCGACCGCGCCGAAGCGGCTGAGGTCGCGCCCGACGGGCGAGTTGAGCACCATCCGGTGGGCGAGCTGGAAGTGCGGCCGCTCGACCCCGAAGTACGTGGAGAGGGCGAGCTGGGAGATGAAGACCTCGGGCGACTGGGCGCCGCCGGTGTGGTTGCCGACGATGAGGCAGGGGCCCTCTGCGGGCACGTGGTGCAGGCCGCGCACCGAAGGGCGGAACCAGGCGTTGACCGCGAGCCACAGGGCGGGGAGGACCTCGCGCATGTAGTCGGGGTCGCGGTCGTCGAGGTTGCCGGCCCGGAATCTCGGAGTCATCGCCGACGCGATGCTGCGGGCGCCGCCGATCAGCGAGCGAGCTACACCACCGCCGTCGCCGACGAGGCTCAATCCCGGAATCATCACGCTCTCCTCTCCATCTTCGAGACCGAGCCTAGACCTCAGGGGCGCCGCCGGGAGCCGCCCCGGCCGCCTCAGGCGCCCGCGGCCTGCAGCTTCGCCGCCAGCCCGTCGGCGCCGTCGCCGGGCTCGACCCGGATCCGCGGCAGCTCGTACGGCTCGCCGGGCCTGGCAAGGCCGGAGGTGACGGTTGTCGCGCCTTCGTACCCGGCCGCCTTGACGGCGGCGATCGTCGTCGCGTCGTAGCTGCCGGACGGGTAGCAGAAGAAGTTGACCGGGACGTCGAAGCGGCGCTGCAGCGCCTTGCGCGAGCCGGCCACCTCGTCCTCGAGCGTCGCGGCGTCGAGCGTCGCGAGATCCGGGTGCGTGCCGCGTGTGCGAGGCAAGCTCCCAGCCCTCGCCGAGCATCTCGTTGACCATCTCGTTGGTCATCTCGTGCTCGTTGAGGCTCTCGATCGGCAGGTTGAGCACGCCGGGCCACCCGTAGCGGGCGAGGATCGGCGCGGCGACGTCGTGCTGGTCGCGCGTGCCGTCGTCGAAGGTGAGGACGATCGGATGCGCCGGGATCTTCGCCTTCCCGTCCCAGGCGGCGAACAGCTCGCTCAGCGTGACCGGCGTGAAGCCGTTGTCGGCGAGCCACTTGACCTGTGCCTTGAGCTCGGTGGGGGGCACGAACAGCCCCGGGTTGGCCGCACCCGGCGGTGCCTCGGCGATCACGTGGTACATCAGGATCGGCACCGGCTCACGGAAGTTCGAGACCATCTTCGGCGCCGGCAGGTCGACTGGCTTGGCGGCGGGCTTTGGCGCCTGCTGGCTGACCTGGTCGAGCGGCACCGTCGCCTGGCCCGAGGACGCCTTCGCGCCCCCGTGTCCCTTGTGGACGATGCTCAGTACCGCGAACGGCAGCGCGACGAGCGCGATCAGCACGGCCATTGCCGTCAGCCGGCGGCGCCGGTAGACGCGCTGCATCGCGCGCTCTTCCGCGCGTCGTAGGCGCCTGCGCTCGGCGATCTCACGTCGCCACTCGTCGCGATCCTCCCAGCGCTCCACCGTCGGGCGAGTATAGGTTCGGCGATGCCCCGAAACTGGCTCCGTGAGCCGACCTGCAGCCCGTTCGGCAACTCGTCGGTCATGGACGTCAACACCTGGGATAGAGTTCGCGATATGGGTCTCTTCAAGAGCAAAGCCAAGAAGGCCGCGGAGCTGATGGCGACCGGCAGCAAGGGGATCGGGACCGTCGTCACGGTCGCCGACACCGGGATGACGATCAACGACAACCCGCGGATCAAGCTCGTCTTCAGCGTCGAGCCGCTTGACGGCGGCTCGGTCATGCAGCTGGAGAAGACCGCGACGGTCTCGCGCGTACAGATTCCGCGCCAGGGCGATCGCTACCCGGTCTGGTACGACCCGGAGGATCCGAAGACTTGGTCCTATGCGACCGTCACCGACGCGACCGGCCAGCAGTCGCTGCGCGAGATGTTCGGCGCCGTCGCCGACTCCTTCGTCGGTATGGGAGGCGCTCCCGCCGCGGCGCCCGCCGCCCAGCCGGCCCAGACCGTCGACGTCGCCGAGCAGATCAAGAAGCTCGCCGACCTGCACGCCGCCGGCGCCCTCACCGACGAGGAGTTCGCCGGCCAGAAGGCCAAGCTCCTCGGCCAGTAAGCCCGCGCGGTCAGGCCCGCGCGCCGCGGCCGGGCCGGGGCGCTGCCTCGGTCCCGCCGCCCGTGAGCCCGCCAGGCGCGGGAGGTCGATGCCGACTACCTGGTCGTCGGAGCTGGGGCGTCGGGCATGGCATTCGCCGACGCGCTGATCGAGCACGCGGACGCTCGTGTCGCGATCGTCGATCGGCGGCCCGGACCCGGTGGCCATTGGCTCGACGCGTACCCCTTCGTTCGGCTGCACCAGGCCTCTTGCTTCTACGGCGTGGCCTCGAAGGTGCTGGGCTCCGGATCGATCCAGAGCCAGGGCCCTGAGGCCGGCCTGCACGAACGCGCCGGCGCAGCAGAGGTGTGCGCCTACTACCGCCGGGTGCTGGACGACCGGCTCCTGCCCTCCGGGCGCGTGACGTTCCATCCGAGCTGCGAGTACCTGGGGGCAGGCTCGTTCGTCTCCCGGGTGTCGGGCCGGCGCCATGGGTTGCGCCGGGCTGCCGCCTCGTCGACGCCCGGTATCTGGCGCCCGAGATCCCCGCCACCACCGAGGCGCCCTTCGCGGTCGCCGAGGGCGTCCGAGTGGTCCCGGCGAACGAGCTGCCGCGTTTGGATGACGTGCCGAGCGAGTTCGTCATCGTCGGATCGGGGAAGACGGCGACCGACGCCTGCGTCTGGCTGCTGCAGAGCGGCGTCGACCCCGATTCGGTCTGCTGGGTTCGGCCACGGGACCCCTGGATGCTCGACCGAGCGGTGGTGCAGCCGGACCCGGCCGTGTTCGGGGGGATGGTCGCCGACATCCTCGAGGCCGCGGGCGCCGCCACATCGGCTGACGACCTCTTCCTGCGCATGGAAGCCGCGGGGGTGATGGCGCGAATCGACCCCTCGGTAATGCCGACGATGGCGAAGACGCCGACGATCGCGCAGTGGGAGCTCGAGCTGCTGCGGAGCATCGAGCGGGTCGTGCGGCTTGGACACATCCGCGGGGTCGAGCCGGGCCGCATCGTGCTCGCGGACGGCACTGCGGCGATCGCGAGCGACGCGGTCGTCGTCCACTGCGCGGCGCCCGGGCTGCAGTACCCGCCGCTCAAACCCATCTGGAACGAGGACGCGATCACGATCCAGCCCGTTCGCGCGGGCTTCCCCTGCCTGGCGGCGGCGCTTGGTCGGATACGTGGAGGCGACCCGCGACGACGATGAGACGAAGAACCGTCTCTGCCCGCCGTCGCCGCTCTCGAACACCCCTACGGACTGGGCCTCTGATGCAGGTGCT
Organism: uncultured Solirubrobacterales bacterium; assembly: GCA_963850625.1. GTDB lineage: Bacteria > Actinomycetota > Thermoleophilia > Solirubrobacterales > 70-9 > CAXMST01. The sequence goes on along the minus strand of CAWKLZ010000016.1, from coordinate 10,174 downwards.
GGGCGGCCGCGCGACGGCTGCCTTCAACGCCGAGCCCGACATCAACGAGTGGGCCAATCCATCGCGCTGAACCCCGCGCGCGTTCCCGTCGGACCGGGCCGGCGATGCTGAGGTGCAGGCGGTCCGAAGCGCGCGTCGGTACCGCCGCCGGCCCCGGGCTCGAGGCTCTGGCCGGGTTCGCGGGCCTCGGCAGCCGGAGTTGACGTCTCGCCTCAGCCCTTCTTCGGCTTCTTCTTCGGCTTCAGCTTCGACTTCTTGCTGGCTTTGCCCGAGTTGCCGGAGTTGTCGGTGACGCTTGCCTTTTGCACGACCTTGCGGGCCTTCTTGTTCGTACGGATGAGCTTGGCCTGCGCCTTCTTGAGCTTGAGCTTGACCTTCTTCGTCTCACCGGCAGGGACGGAGAACTTGGCCTTGGCCAGTTTCACCTTCTTCTTCTCGCCCTTGAACGGGACCTTCTTCCGGGTCTTCAGGGTCAGCTTGCCCTTACAGGGGCCGCTGAGCTCGTCCGCCGGACAGGAAACCCCGGCCTTCGCGACGCCCTTCCTCGACAGGGTCAGCTTCTGGTCGACGAGCTTGATCGTTGCCAGCGCGTCGATCACGACATCCTGCGCGGCGAGGGCGGAGCCGTTGCAGTAGGCGGTCTGGCCGGTATAGACGAGGGCGGTGGAGCAGCCCTCGTTGTCGATCAGGGTGAGCGTCGCTGTGTAGTTGCCCGGCTCGTCGTAGGTGTGGCTCACCTGGGCGCCGTCGTTGAGCGTCGTACCGTCGCCGAAGTCCCAGGCGTAGGTCGCGATCTGGCCGTCCGGGTCGCTCGAGGCGGCTCCGTTGAACTTCCGCGTCGCGCCCGTTCCCGAGACGGTCACGTGGGCGATCGGCGGCTGGTTCGGCGTCACGACGACCGCTTGGAAGTCGCTGGAGCCGGCCGACGTGTACGGCGAGCCCGGGAGCGCACTGAGCGCGCCGCTGGTCGCGACTCCGAGCCCCGCCACCTTGGCGCTGTCCGTGTCGGCGCCATAGAGGCGCTTGCCGTTGGGCGTCAGGGCGATTCCGTACGGCCTGGTGCCCGAAGGGTTGAACGGCGAGCCGGCGATCGCGCTGAGCGAGCCGTTTGCCGCGATGTTGAAACCGCCGACGTTGTTCGTATCAAGGTTGGCCGTGTAGAGCCGGTTACCGGCGGGACTCATCGCGAGCCCCGACGGCTTACCGGTTGCCGGAGTGGGCGACCCGGGCAGCGCGCTGAGGCTGCCATTCGCGGCCACTGCGAGCCCGATGATCTGATCGGCGCCGCGTCTCGATCCGTAGAGCCGGGCGCCATTCGGGGAGACGGCGAGGGCATCGACGCTGTCGGGGCCGGCGAAGGGCGAGCCCGCAACCTTGCTGAGCGTGCCGTTGGCGGCGATCGTGAATGCGTAGATGCCGCTGCCGGAGACGTACAGGTGCTTGCCGTCGGGCGCAATCGCCAGCCCGGAGGGGTTGTCCGCTACGCCGAGGCTCGCGCCGGCAAACTTCTTGAGAGCACCGTTCGCGCCGATCTTGTAGGCGCTGACGTCGTAGGAGTTGACATTGGAGACGTATAGGTGCTTGCCGTCCGGGCTGACGGCCGCTCCGACGGGGGTATTGCCTGCCGCGAACGGCGAGCCGGGAACTGGGCTCAGTGAGCCGTTCGCCGCGACGGTGAACCCGGCGACCTTGAAGTCGCCGACGACGTAGAGCCTCTTGCCGTCCGGCGTCATCGTCACGCCCTCGGTTTCGGCGGGTGCGGCGAAGGGCGAGCCCGCTATGGCGCTGAGCTGGCCCGCCGCCCCCATGCCGAAGGCCGAAACCTTGGCGGTCGGGAAACTGGAGACGTAGACGGTCCGCTTCGCGTCGGCGCTGACTGGCGCCGCCAGCCCGAGCGCCAGCCCGATCAGGCCGCACCCGACAATCCACTGAATGCGCCTGTTTCCCGATCCCCGCATCTGAAGCTCCCCTCTGGTTTGTCTCCGGACTGAGGTTTCGGGTTCGACCCTACACGGGCATCGGGATGCTGGCAAGTAGCAACGGTCTTGGGGACTCCTGTTGTTCTGAGCCATCCGCGGCGCCGGACCAGAGCCGATAATCGACGCCAGCCCGGGCCGGTAGCTCAGTTGGTCAGAGCAGCGGACTCATAATCCGTAGGGCGCAGGTTCGAGTCCTGCCCGGCCCATCGAGTAGCCGCGCGGGGACCAGGCTCGCCCTATGCTGTCGCAGCCCGCTGGGGGCAGGCGATAGGCAAGGGTTCGAGTCCGGGGAAGGCGCTTTGCGGTGCAGCGAGCGGGCTTAGACTTCACGCCGTGCGCAAGGTCGTTGCAGCAGTGCTCTTCGCGTTGGCCGGGGCTGCGCTCTTGCTCGCTGGTTCCGCCTTCGCAACGCTGTTCGACGACTATAAGGACAGCCCAGACTCGCTCTACATCGGGACTGCGGCGGTCACATTTGCGGCGGCAGCCGTGGCCGCGGGGGTCGGAGCGTTCCTTCTGAGGAAGCTTCACTGAGAGACCCGTCGTAACTCACTGGCATGGGCAGCTGGTGGGAAGCGTGCCATCCGCAGCCAGCCGCTAACTGGTCGCTCCCGCCAGTCGTCTCGAGCGCGCGTTGGGCAACCCGCGCTGCGACGGCTCTACGAATCCCCCCAGCGTGTGTCGACCGGGGACCAGGTTCCCCTGAAGCTCTCGGTGGCGAGAACCGGATTGACTAGCTTGGAGGCCAGCGAGTAGCCGCCCTCGAGGTCGGCCGGCACCGGTAGGCCTTCGCACAGCCTTTTCCAGGGGCCGGTCCAAGCTGAGGGGGGAGTGGGGAGGCGCTCGGGAAGAGGATGCGTATCTCGCCGAGAGAAGATGCCGTCCATCGCCTCACGACATGGAGCTCCTTCGACTGGCAGTGCCACCGCTATAAGCGCCAAGTCCACCAGGTCCTTCACTCGCGATGAAGGTTGATCCGTCTCTTTTCCGTAGCGCCGAGAGTAGGCGTGAACCTTCTCGGCAAGATGCTGCTCGATTGGCATCGACGGGACACTCGCGGGCCCAAAGCCCGCAAAGTCAAGAGCGGAGGAGAGCGGGAGTTCGACCGCACCAAGCATGGAGGTCGTCTCAACGCCAACGTCAAGGAGGACAGTTTCGAACGCTCTGCCGGCGACCTCAGCTTTCAGACGCCATCGTTGCCCCTGGCCGTCTGCCTGTTCCGGCTCTAGAACGCGCTCGATGCGAAAGACGAAGTGGTCCCCGAGATCGGCGGCGGCGGCGTCAAGCAAGAGTTCGGTGGCCTGGTCCTCGTCCGCTTGCCAGTCAACGTCGATGTCTCGGGTGGTCCGAGCAACGTTGTCGAGGCGCAGCTCAAGGGCGAATCCGCCTTTGAGCACCCATCCGTCGGGAGCGACCTTCGCGAGGCGGAGCAAGAACCGCTCGAATGTGACCCGCTTGCGCCATCTCGCAAGCAGAGCGGGATCGACTTTCTCGTTCGCGCCGGTTGCGAGGTTCTTCAAGCGTTGCTCGAGGGCCGCGCGGAATGCCTTGTCATCGTCGTACATCAAGCGATCTTCGAGAGAGCCTTGCTGAGGCGCTCTTGGTCTGCCTTCGAGCCGTGTGCGGCTCGGTTCCTCACCCTGCGGAGTGTTGTCAGTCCGCGAGCCAGCGCCTGCGACAGTGCGAGTTCGGTCTGCTCCGTCACCCCATGTGCCGCAAGGCTGTCCAGCAGCGTTCTCTCAGCGGAGGTGATCGGCATGCCCTCGCGGCGGTCGCGATCGGTGGCGGGGACGCCACCTTCGACGTAGTGAACTCGGACGCCGGGCCGGTTGGTTCGGTGGCCACGCTTCTCGCGAGCGACGGTCATGTGGATGGCCGACGGGATCAGGTCGCTCAGTCCATACAGCTCGAGGGCGGTGTCATGCGAGATCACCGCGTCGATGGCTTCGCCGACGGCCAGCCATGTCGAGACGATCTCCTCGTGATCGGAGGGAGGGAAGTTCTTCAGCCGGTAGAGGCCGCGACCGACGCGGATCAGCGATCCTCCGCCTTCTGCGTGGTGCGCCAAGAGCCCCCTCGATACATCGGCCGCTTCCGCCTGTCGCGTCGTGAAGTAGCCAGCTTGGTTCTCGGCTAGCGAGTAGAGGCGGTCGATGGCGCTTTTGTCAGACATTTGTACAGCCAGGTTTGACTAAGTGCTGACAATCTACTCCTCTGCTCCCCGGACCCCGGGCTAGGTTGCCCCTAGCCCTGTTGCCCGATGATGTCGATCGTCGCTACTGACGGTGCCGACCCGTGACGGCGATTGGTCAAGGTGGCTGCGACGTCGCCGCCAAGAACCATCGCGATCATCATCGTCATCATCACCGGCACGCGCCACGGTGGGCAACTCTTGGGCAACACGCCATTCATCGCCAGCCGCAACTCGTCACCCCGGCGAACACCCCGAAGCCCATTATCTGGGCGGATTGCGCAGATCAGCCGCAACCAGCCGCAACTACAGGGGCCTTCTCATAATCCGTAGGGCGCAGGTTCGAGTCCTGCCCGGCCCATTGTTCAAGCCAGATTTCGGGCGCGCTTCGGGTTTGTGTCCCGACCGTGTCGCGGAGACCCAGTATCGAGGTCGTCCAACCATGCATTGCTGCAGTAGACAGGCAGAGGATCTTGGCTCAGATCGACTCGCTACTTGCGGAGTGCGAGCGGGCTCGCTTGGCGTCGGGTTGCGATGACCTCTCGGGGGCCTGCGATGGTTATCCGTTGTGTCCGGCCCGCGTGTGCTTCTAACCGAGGGATCGAGTCTTACCTCGCGCGAGGTTGTGAGCTGCCTCGGCCCGGCCGGCTACCACTTGGAGGTGCTTGACCCCGACGCGATGTGCGTCGCGCGCTTCAGTCGCTGGGTGAAGAAGGTGCATCGCTGCCCGCACGCCGGCGCCGATCCCCTCGCCTACGTCGAATCGCTCGGAAGGGTGGTCGAGGAGCGGCGGATCGACGTCGTGCTCCCAACCCACGAGCAGGCGTGGCTCCTGGCGAATGCGCGGCCGTTGCTGGCGGCGGGTGTGCGCGTATCGCTCGCCGCGGCGACAGCTTTCGAGCGAGTCCAGAGCAAGATCGAGTTCGCCCGACTGCTCGACGAGCTCAAGCTTCCGCAGCCGGGTTGGCGGGTTGTCGGTGGGGCTGGCGACCTGGAAGAGCTGGCGTTCCCCTACTGGCTGAAGGCAGCGTTCAGCACGGCAGGTCAGGGCGTCCGAGAGGTCGTCGACGCCTGCTCGCGCGATCAGGCGCTGGCTGCCCTGCTGGGCGAAGGATCGGTGATGGCGCAGCAACCGGCGGCGGGGCAGTACGGCCAGGTGCAGGGCCTGTTTGACCGCGGCCGCCTGGTTGCGGTGCACACCAATGTGCAGCACAGAAGCGGCGTAGGCGGCAGCGCAGCGGCACGGCTCAGCGTCGATCACGCCGCCCCGCGCGAGCACATCGCGGCCTTGGGCGAAGAGCTGTCGTGGAACGGCGGGCTGACGCTCGACTACATGCACGAGGACGGCTCGCCGCAATACATCGAGTGCAATCCCCGCACTGTGGAGCCGGGCAACGCTGCCGCGAGCGGCGTCAACATCCCCGACCTTCAAGTTCGCCTGACTCTGGGCGAGCAGGTTGCCGGACCAACCCGCGTCGGCCGGGCCGGCGTGCTGACGCACGGAACGATCGCGGTGCTGCTTGGAGGCGCAGCCCGCGGCGAATCGCGCCACTCCCTGCTCGGCGAGATACGTGACGCGATCGTTCACCGCGGCCAATATGCGAACAGCAGCGAGCAGTTGACGCCGGTCCTTCGCGATCCACCGAGCCTGCTGCCGGCTGCCGTCGTCATCGCTCGCTTACTGCTCTCGCCCAGCCAATCAAAGGGAATGGCTGAACACGCCGTCAGCGGCTACTCCATCGATCCGGCGAGCGTTAGAGCGATCTCCCGGGCGGCCGCGGCTTGAGGAGGTGACGACGCGCAGCTCTCGGCGAACTCGAGACGACCTGAGACGGTCCCGCCTATGCCCCGCCTTCCGGCTCCCAGGTCCAGCGCGGCACTTCGTGGAGCGGGTAGAGCTCGTCGTCGCTGCTGGCATTGGAGTTCTGCATCGCGACCTTGGTGCCGAACTCGACGTGTTCGCGCACCGCTCGGCGAAACGGTTCATCTGCCGGCATGCCAGCCTCGTCGAGAGCGCGCATGTAGAGCTCGATGAACCGTTGCCGCTGCTCCTCGGTGATGTGCAGACCCCGGTGAACCGCGATCAGGTGGTCAAAGCCGAGCTCGCGCGTGAATCGGTCCGGCCCGCCGAAGGACTCGGCGGTGAACGCGGTGAGGTGGTCGACGTGCTCCGGGCGGCCCGCGCCGAACAGGGGCTGCAGAACTGGGTCGGCCAGAACGCTGGCGTAGAACATCTCCTCGAGGCGGTGGATGGCCGCCTCACCGCCAGCGTGTTCAAACAGCGTTTCCACGCAGGGCTCCGACGCTAGCAGGACGGGGGCGTTGCGATCCTGGGTCGGGTGTTACGCCGGTCGTGGGGAGTTCGCGGAGCCAACCGCAAGCCTCTCACGCCGCGTCGAGTCCGTACGCCAGCTCCACAGCACCATCCGGGAACGTGCGGTGCGACTCCAAACGCAGCGGAAATGGGTCGGTTCCGGCCGGGACCAGCGGCACGCCCTGCCCCAGGGCTATTGGAAGAACAACGATTTCGAGACGGTCCAGCGCGCCCACCGAGTGGACGGCGGCGATCGTCGTTGGACCGCCGACGAGGTGAACGTCTCCGTCGAAGTCGGCTTCGCGCATCTGCTCGAGCAGTGCCGCTGCGTCCCTCGCCGCGGACACCTGCCCAGGCAACTCGGGGGGCAGGGGTCGTGAGGTGAGGACGAAGACCGGCATCTCGCCCCAGGGCCAGCGCCCGGCTCCCAGTGCGGGCTCGAACGTGTTCCTGCCCATCAGGACGGCGCCGCACTCGGCGATGAACTCAGGGTGCCCGTGGGACTCGCCGGGGACGAAGCTCGGGATAGAGAGCAGGGCGGGACGGCCGTCCGGCGTTGCGACGTAGCCGTCGACGCTTACGCCGATGTGGGTGCGGATGCGCATGTGACTCCTTCGTGTTGGATTGTTCGAACCAGGACGACGGTGGCGGCGACGGCGGCGCAGGCGCCGGCGAGCAGGAACGCGGGGGCGACGCTCGTCGCTTCGGCGAGAGCTCCGGCGATCGGAGCGCCGGCCGCGGCGCCGACGGCGATCGCCGTCGCGAGCCAGGCGAAGACCTCCGTCAGCGAGTCCTCCGGCACGATGCGCTCGGCGAGGGCGAAGGCGCTCGAGTACATCGGCGCGATCGTGCTTCCCGCGACCGCGAGGCACGCGCCCAGAAGTAGCCCACTCCCTGCCGCCGCGCCGAGCAGCGCGTGGGTGATACCGAGCGCGAGAAGGATTCGACCGAAGCCTCGCCAGCTCACCCGTCGGCCGGCGCGTGCGACGACGACGCCCCCGGCCAGCGAACCAATGCCCCACAGCGCGAGAAGGGGGGCGGCGCCCCCGGGCAGGGTCAGCTCGTCGGCCGCGGCGACGACTGCGACCTCGGTGATCCCGAAGGTGAAGCCGACCGCCACCAGTGCCGCCACGAGCAAACGCACCGACGGTATCCGCAGGGACCCCGCGCGACGGCCGGCGTCTCGCCGTGTCCGGCCGCTCCGACGGGTCGCGGGCTGGACCGCGAATGCAGCGGTGGCGCCTGCAAGAAGGGCGGCTGCGCCGCAGAGCCCTGCGGCCGTCGAGGCGCCGGCAGCCAGGAAGATCGCGAGGGCGGGCCGGCGATGAAGGTCAGCTCCACGGCCGCCGCGTCAAAGGCGTAGGCGCCTCGCACGGCGCGTTCGTCGCCATCCACGACGGCGGGGATGACGGCGCGCATGCATGCGCCTACCGGAGGGACCGCGAGTCCGAGGGCCATGGCGAGACCGACCAGCACGGCTCCGTCGGTTCGAGCCGGGACCAGCGCAGTCGCCACCAGCACCAGCCCCGATGTGAGCGCAGCCCCGAGCAGCACCGGCGCGCTGCCGCGCCGGTCGGCCAAGCGCCCGAGCGCCGGCCCCCCTACCCCCAGGGCCAGGCCGAACGCCCCCGAGACCGTCCCCGCGACCGCGAGGGATCCCGTCACGTGGCGGGCATGAAGCAGCAAGGCGATGCTGAGCATGCCGAGCGGTAGGCGGGCGATCACCGAGGTGACCAGCAGACTCTTCGCGCGTCGGGGCATGAGCGCGATGGTAGGTTGGGGTTGGTGCAAATTCCAGAGTCCACTTTCATCGCAATGAATGAGACCAGTCAGCCCGTTGGGCTTCACGTGGACGTGCGACGCGGCGTCGGAAAGAGCCTCGGTGCGCAGATCGAGGACGAGGTGCGTGGGGCGATTCGGGCTGGAGCGCTTACGCCAGGCACCGAGTTGCCATCCACGCGCGATTTGGCCCGGCAACTCGGAGTCTCTCGGCGGATCACGGTGGATGCCTACGCTCAGCTCGCCGCTGAGGGCTATCTCGCGGTCCGCCAAGGCGCGCGTCCGCGTGTGTCTGAGACGTCGCCCGCGGTGCCGACGTCCGACCCGCCTGCGAAACCGCCCCGCCTCCGGCCGCTGTTCGATATGCGCCCGAGCCTGCCCGATGTATCCAGCTTTCCGCGGGCAGCCTGGCTTCGAAGCCTGCGCTCGGCGATCCAGTCGATCCCCGTCGCCGAGCTTGGTTACGCCGACCCGCGCGGAGCCGAGGTGTTACGCGTCGCACTCGCGACATACCTCGGCCGAGTGCGGGGTGTCCTCGCGCACCCCGAGCGGATTGTGATCACCAGCGGCTACTCACAGGGATTGGGGATGGTGTGCCGGGCGCTCGCTGCCGGCGGCGCCCGACGAATCGCGTTCGAGGACCCGAGCCATCACGAGCACAGGCTGATCGCGGAGCGAGCCGGACTGCGCGTCGTCCCCATCGCGGTCGACGACGACGGGATCCGCGTCGATGATCTGGCGCGGGCGGGAGTCGACGCAGTGGTCCTGACCCCTGCCCACCAACACCCCATGGGTGTGACCTTGAGCGGCGCTCGTCGCGGCGCGATCATCGAGTGGCTGCGCGCGAACGACACGCTCGCGATCGAGGACGACTACGACGCCGAGTATCGCTACGACCGCACGGCGGTCGGAAGCGTCCAAGCGCTCGACCCCGAGCGCGTCGTCTACGCCGGGTCGACGAGCAAGACGCTCGCACCGGCGCTGCCGGTCGGCTGGTTGGTCGCGCCGCCGCAGCTGATCGAGCCCCTGGCCGAGGAGAGGACGCTCGCCGACCAGGCCACGGCTCGGATCGAGCAGCGCGCGTTCGCCGAGTTCGTGGGGCGCGGTCACCTGGACCGCCATCTGCGCAGGATGAGGCACACGTACCGGGCTCGCCGCGATCTTTTGGTCGAGGCGCTGGGGTCGGCCGTTCCCTCAGCTCGAGTTCGCGGCATCGCCGCGGGATTGCACGTGGTGGTGGAGCTCCCTGATGGCATCAGTGAAGACGAGGTCCAGGCCGAGGCCTTGCGGCGACGGATCGCGATCGACGCTCTAGGCCGGTACCGCGTGCGTCCCGGTGGCGGCGCACCCACGATCCTGCTGGGGTACGGACAGCTGCCAGAGGCTTCGATCCCGGCGGCCACAAAGGCACTCGCGGATGCGATCGGAGCCTGTCAGAGGTGACCTTCGCGTACCGCCGCAGCGCGACGCGCCCCGCTGGTCACGGCAAAGCAGGGGCTTGGTTCAAAGGACGCGTTCGAGGACGAGGTACTGCCGACTCGAGACCAGATGCGCCAAGTCATCAGCCAACTCCTGAGTCCGTTCCTCGCCCTGTTGCTCCCAGCTCTCGACGTTGACGATCTCCGCCATCAGCACGTAATCGGCTGCTTCACCCGCACCTGCCTGCCCGGGCACATCCAGCGGCCGCGTCAATCGCCAATCCGACATCGTGTCCAGCGAGCTACGGACGATGTCCCGATCGCTGGCCATCAGACGCTCAAAGTCCTCTGCCAGCTCGGGCGAGCGCAGAGAAAACCACATGACCAGTGTTGCCGGCGTCGCCATCAGCGGAACGCACTGTACTCAACGTTTTGCCAGGCGCGGTCGCAGAATGAGTCGAGGGCGGGGGAGACTGACCGCAAGCCGCGTGTCATC
>CAWKLZ010000015.1:0-15087 GCA_963850625.1 uncultured Solirubrobacterales bacterium | reverse complement strand
ATGGGGGAAGTTGTTTCCCGAAAGATGTGACTGCTTTGAAGCAGCTCGCCGGCAACTCCGGCTACCACTTCCAACTGCTCAACTCGGTGATCGAGGTCAACGAGCTGCAGAAACGGCGCGTGCTGGGCAAGCTCGGCAAGCACCTCGGCTCGCTCGTCGGCAAGCGGATCGCGCTGCTCGGCCTCGCCTTCAAGCCCGACACCGACGACATGCGAGAGGCGTCGAGCCTCGTCCTCTCCGCCCGCCTGCAGGGTGAGGGCGCTGAGGTCGTCGCCTACGACCCGGTCGCCCGCGACGCGGCCGCGGGGCTGCTGCCGGCCGTCGAGATGGCCTCCTCGCCCGCCGACGCGCTCGAGGGCGCCGATGCGGCGGTCCTGGTGACCGAGTGGAGCGAGTTCGCGGAGCTCGACTGGCGGGCGATGGCCGGTCTGATGCGGGAGCCCGTGCTCGTCGACGGACGCAACTTCCTCGACCCCGTGGTGCTCGCCGAGGCCGGCTTCACGTACGAGGGCATCGGGCGCGGAAACTGATAGGAAGGACGAGTGGATCCCCGCCCGCGACACCGACACGGCCCCGGGAGGGCTGCGCGTGCAGGCGCTGATCCTCGTCGGCGGGCACGGCACCCGCCTGCGCCCGATAACCCTGACCCTGCCGAAGCCGGCGATCCCGCTGGTCGATCGGCCGTTCATGCGCTACATGATCGACTGGCTCGCCACCCACGGCGTCGACGAGGTCGTGCTCGCCTGCGGCTTCCTCCCGGATGCGTTGCGTGCGGCGCTCGGCGATGAGATCCCCGGCGGACCGAAGATCACCTACCTGACCGAGCCCGAGCCGCTCGGCACGGCGGGGGCGATCAAATTCGCCTCCGACGTCCTCGAGGACCGCTTCTTCGCGCTCAACGGCGACTCGCTCACCGACCTCGATCTGACGAAGCTGCGCGAGCGGCACGAGTCGAGCGGGGCGCGGGCGACGCTCGGCCTCTACCCGGTTGAGGATCCGACCGCCTTCGGTCTGGTGCGGCGCACCGACGACGGCGAGATCACCGAGTTCCTGGAAAAGCCCGACCCGGCCGAGATCGACACCGACGAGGTCTCCGCCGGTTGCTACATGCTGGAGAAGTCGGTGCTCGAGCTGGTCCCGCCGGGCGTCGACTTCTCGATCGAGCGCCAGGTCTTCCCCGAGCTGGTCGGCAAGGGCCTTTACTCGCAGCGGCTCGAGGGTTACTGGGTCGACATCGGCACCCCGTCGCGCTATCTCGAGGCCTGCTGGGACATCCTCGGCGGCAAGGTCGAGACCGAGCCCGGCAAGCTCGTCGACGGCGATTTCACCTATGTCGATGCCGACGCCGAGGTCGACCCGAGCGCCCAGATCGGCCGCCGGGTCTTCGTCGAGCCGGGTGCCAGGGTGGCCGCCGGCGCCGTGATCGGCCCGCGCGCTGTGATCGGTCGCGGCTCGGCGATCGGTGAAAAGGCGCGGATCGAGGGCTCGGCCCTGCACAAGGAGTGCGTGATCGGGTCCGGCGCGACGGTGAGCGGTGCGATCCTCTCGGCCGGGGTCACGGTCGCCGACGGCGCCAGCGTGCCGGAGGGATCCGTGATCGGCGAGGGGGCAACGATCACCGCCGCCGCCGCGCTCGGCAAGGGGGCAAAGGTCGGACCGGGAGAGAGTGCATGAAGGAAGAACTCGAAAAGCGTGTCGGCGCCGTCGATTCCGGCGACCAGTACGCGGCGACGATGGCGCTGCCCGACCACCTCCGGGATGCGCTGTGGCGCGTTTCTTCGGCGAAGCTCGACCAGCTCGACGCGAGCGGGCTGATCGTGTGCGGGATGGGCGGCTCGGCGATCGGCGGCGATCTTGCCGCCGCCGCGCTCGGCGGCCGCCTCGGGCGCCCGCTCGATGTCGTTCGCGGCTACGGCGTGCCCTCGTGGACGCTGCCCGACCGCGCGATCCTCTGCTCGAGCTATTCCGGCAACACCGAGGAGACGATGGCTTGCTACGCCGCCGCGGAGGCGGTCGGCGCGAAGCGGATCGTGGCGACGACCGGCGGCGCCCTCGCCGAGGCGGCGCGCCGCGACGACGTGCCGGTGATCGGAATGCCGGCCGGCCTGCAGCCCCGCGCCGCGGTCGGCTACACCTTCGCGATCGCCGCCGAGGTGGCAGCGCTGGTCGGCGCCGGGCCAGCGATCCGGATGGAGATCGACAGCTCGGCGGCGCACCTGGAGGCGGCGAAGCCGGCGCTGTTGGCGAAGGCGGAGGAGCTCGCCACTCAGATCGGCGACGCGACCCCGCTCATCTATGGCTGCGGGCTGACCGTGCCGGTCTCCTACCGGTGGAAGTGCCAGATCAACGAGAACGCGAAGCTGCCCTGCTTCTCGCACCAGCTGCCCGAGATGGATCACAACGAGATCGTCGGCTGGGAGGGGGGAGCCGACGGCGGCTACGCGGCGATCTTCCTCGAGGACGAGGATCAGCACCCGCGCGAGCGCCAGCGGATCGAGCTCACCGCCGAGCTCGTCGGGCCGAAGGCCGGCGCGGTTTGCCCGATCGAGACCGAGGGCGAGACGCGGACCGAGCGGCTGCTGTGGGCCGTGATGCTCGGCGACCTGCTGTCGCTCGAGCTCGCCGCGCGCCGGGGTGCCGATCCGACGCCCGTGGACGTGATCGAGTCACTCAAGGACAGCCTCGGGCGCCCCTGAGGATCCGGGTGAGGGCAGCGACGCGATGAGGGCGATGGTCATGGCGGCAGGGCTGGGCACCCGCCTGCGCCCGATCACCTGGGAGATCCCGAAGCCGGTCGTCCCCGTCTGCAATCGGCCGATCGTCGCCCAGCTCGCCCGCCTGCTCGCCCGCCACGGCGCCGGCGAGGTGATCGCCAACACGCACTGGTTCCCCGAGACCGTGAAGAGCGCGCTCGGCGACGGCAGCGAGCACGGCATCGAGATCAGCTACTCCTACGAGGAAGAGCTGCTCGGCACGGCGGGCGGCGTCCGCAACGTCTCCGGCTTCCTCGCGCCCGGCGACGGCGAGCCCTTCCTCGTGCTCGCCGGCGACGCGCTTACCGACATCGACCTGACGACGCTGCTGGAGGCACACCGCGCGAACGGGGGCGTCGCCACGCTCGCGGTGAAGAAGGTCACCGACGTCGACCAGTACGGCGTGATCGTCGTCGACGGCGAGGGCCGCATCCAGGGCTTCCAGGAGAAGCCGGACCCGGCCGAGGCCCTCTCCGATCTCGTCAACTGCATGGTCTACGCGTTCAGCCCCGAGGTCTTCGACTACTTCCCCGGCGACCCCGATCAGCCGATCGACTTCGCGCTCGACGTCTTCCCGAACCTGCTCGCCCACGACGTGCCCTTCCACGTGCACGAGATCGACGGTTACTGGAACGACGTCGGCACCCTGCGCGAGTACGTCAACGGCAACCTCGACGCGGTTGCCGGCAAGGTTCACCAGGACATGCACGGCGAGCTGATCGAAGGCGAGGGCCCGTTCGAAGGCGGCGCCGAGGTGGAAGGCCCGGTGTTGATCGGCCCGGGCGCCGAGATCGGCTCCGGGGCGCAGCTCAGCGGCCCTCTGATAGTCGGCCCGGGCGCCCGGATCGGCTCCGGGGCGCGCGTCGCCGAGGCGGTGCTGCTGCCGGGCGCCGAGATCGCCGCCGGTGCGGTCGTGGCCCGCGGGCTCGTTGGTGGCGCCGCTGCGCTCGCCGCGATGGACTGGTAATCCGCGCCCGCTCCAGGTATCTTTTTCCCTCTCGGGGTCCAGGATGGGCCGGAAACGAGGTTCAAGGATGAGCCTGAAGGCTCTTTTCGAAAAGAAGCCGCACGGGATGATCCCGTGGAGTGGGGGGGTAAACGCCGCCGCCGCGGCCGTGCTGTTTGCCGTGGTAACCGTGTTGCTCGGCCTGAACCAGAGCCCGGTGACGGGCGTCGGGTTCCTGTATCTCGTTCCGGTGCTGCTGGTGACGCTGCAGTACGGGCTGCGTGGCGCCGTCGGTGGCGCCCTGCTGGCGCTCTCCGTGCTCGGCGCGTGGGATCTGATCCACCCCCGCGACGTCAGCCTCTTCGGCGCTTCGATCCGCGTCCTGCTGATTGCCGGCCCGCCGCTGCTCGTCGTCGCCGCCGAGGAGAGCAGCGCGCGGGCGCGGCAGGAGCTCTCCGAGACCGGCGCGCTGCTGCGGGCGATCGCCGACAAGCTCCCGGACGCTCTCTACGTGCTCGACGAGGAGGGGCGATATGGGCTCGTCAACACTGCCGCCGCCGATCTCGTCGGTCGCACCCCGCAGGACCTGCTTGGCGAGAAATACCTGGAAAGCCTGCCCTCCGAAACGGCCGCCGACCTCGCCGCCCGCCAGCCCGAGATCGAGGAGGAGCCGGACGCGCACGGCCGCATCGACCGGATCCGCTTCGAGGACGGTGAGCACGTCTTCCGCTCGGTTACGGGCCCGGTCAAGCTCCCGGGCCGCGATGCGCAAGGCATCTTCGTCCTCTCCCAGGACGTCACCGCCGAACACCGGCGCAGCACCTGGATGCAGGTGCAGCACCGGATCACCGAGGGGCTCGTCAAGCGGCCGCCGATCGAGGAGCTGCCGGCGATGATCCTCGACCTGATCTGCGGCGTCGCGGACGTCGAGTGGGCTGCCTACTGGCACCGCGGCCGGCACGGCAGCTACCGCTGTCTCGCGGTCGATGGCGAGGCGCCCCCGTTCGCGCCTGGCGAGCTGCGCGAGCTCTCCGGCATGCCACAGGGATTTCACGTGCGCTGGCGCGACCCGCGCGGCGACCGCCGCGGGCCGACGGCGCTGGTGCCGGTCACCGAGGACGGTGTTGCGATGGTCGCTTATCGCGGCTCGGTCCCCGACCAGGACACGATCGAGCAGATCTTCCAGCCGGCGATGCTCATGGTCGCCGGTTACGTCGAGCGGACGAAGTTGGCTGCCGAGGCCGAGCGCACGAAGAACGACTTCTTCGGCCTGATCTCGCACGAGCTGCGCACGCCGCTGACCTCGATCATCGGCTATTCGGAGCTGCTCACCGAGCTCGAAGGGGACGCCCTCTCCGAGCAGGCGCGGAAGTTCGTCGAGGTCATCACCCGCAACGCGCATCGCGAGCTGCGCCTCGTCCAGGACCTGCTGTTGCTCGTCAGGCTCGAGGCCGGCACCTTCTCGCTCGAGAGCGACGCGGTCGACCTGAACGCGATCGTCGCCCAATCGTGCGAGGCGGTTCGCCCGCAGGCGGAGCGCGCCGGGGTGGAGTTACGGATGTCGCTCGACGAGACCGGCGAGGTGTGGGCCGACTCGCACCGGATCGGCCAGGCGGTCGACAACCTGCTCACGAACGCGATCAAGTTCAGCGAGAGCGGTGACGCCGTCCGGGTCGCGCTCGAGGCGGGCACCGAAGGCTTTGCGCTCGAGGTCGAGGACGAGGGAATCGGTGTCGCGGCCGACGAGGTTGACAAGCTCTTCGACCGCTTGTTCAGGGCGAGCAGCGCCGTCAGCAACCAGATCCAGGGGACCGGCCTCGGGCTGACGATCGTCAAGTCCGTGATCGAGGCGCATGGCGGCACGATCAACGTCCGCAGCGAGGAGGGTCAGGGGACCTGCTTCCGGCTCGAGCTCCCGCGCCTGACGCGACCGCAGGCGGATCCTGCCGGTGAGACAGCCCGCGAGAAGGCCGGGGCGGCGCAATGAGCGATCTCACAAGGGCTGTGAAGATCGTCGTCGCCGACGACGATCCCGACATCCTCGACCTCGTCCTGCTGCGGCTCGAGCTCGCCGGCCATCACGCAGTCGGCGCCGGGGACGGCGCCGAGGCGTGGGCACTGATCCGTGAGCACGAGCCCGAGCTCGCCGTGCTCGACGTGCAGATGCCGCGCATGGACGGCTTCGAGGTCCTGCGCCGGCTGCGGGCTGAGCCGGAGACGCAGAACATCGGAGTGATCCTGCTGACCGCCTCGGTCGAGGATCAGGACGTGGTCCGCGGCCTCGAGTTCGGCGCCGACGAGTACCTCCGCAAGCCGTTCAAGCCGAGCGATCTGATCGCCCGCGTCGACGGGCTCCTCGCCCGCGCCTGACCCGGCCCAGGCCCCTGCCGGGCGCTGATCTAGCATCGCGGCGATGAGCGCCGCCTGCATGCACCCACCGGACGCATGAGCTCGCGCGGCCGCATCGTCCGTGTGCCCGCCTCGTCGGGCAACCTCGGGCCCGGCTTCGACGTGCTGGGGGCGGCGCTCGCGCTGCACCTCGAGCTCGAGGTCGTCGAGGCCGGGGACTTCGAGATCGACCCGGGCGACGGATCGGTTCCGGCGGACCGCTCGAACCTGATCGTGCGCTCGTTCGAGCACCTGCACAGCGCCGACGGGCTCCGCTTCACGGTCCGCAACGAGATCCCGCTCGCGCGCGGGCTCGGCTCGAGCGCGGCGGCGATTCTCGCCGGCCTGCTCGCTGCCGACCACCTGTTCGAGCTCGGCCTCGGCCGCGAGCAGCTCTTCGCGCAGGCAGTCGCGATCGAGGGGCATCCGGACAACGTCGCGGCGGCTCTATACGGAGGCGTCACCGTCTGCGCGCCGCCCGGCGCGCGTTTCCGGGAGACGAAGCCCGACCCGATTCTCGACGCGCTCGGACAGCCCCCGTCCGCGGCGCGCATCCCCGTCCCCGCTCGCCTGAGCCCGCCCGAGGGGGTCGAGCCGATCGTCGTGATCCCGAGCGAAGAGGTCTCGACCGAGGCGGCCCGGGCGGCCCTCCCCGAGACGGCGCCCCTCGCCGACGCCGCCCACAACGTGGCGGCAGCAGCCAACCTCGTGCTCGGCATCGAGCGCTCCGACCTGACCTTGATCGAACGCGGGCTCGGCGATCGGCTGCACCAGCCGCACAGGCGTCCCCTCTACGGGCGATCGATGGAGATCGTCGAGGCGGCTCGTGATCTCGGCGCGCTCGGCGCGACGATCTCCGGCGCCGGCCCGACGGTGCTCGTCTGGAGCTACTGGCAGTCGAGCGCCGACCTGCTGACCGAGCTCAACGCGCTCGCCGCAGATTGGGCGGAGGTACGGCGCGCGCCGTTCGACCCGCTTGGCGCCGAGGTCGAGATCCTCGCTTGAGCGCGGCGCCGGTTAGGCGGCCTGGGACGGGGCCGACGCCTTCTCGAGCAATTCGGCGAGCGTCCGCTGTTCGGCAGCGCTCAGCCCGGCGAAGCCCGGCGGCGGCTCGTAGAGGCGCTCGAGCGCCTGGCGCCGCAACTCGACGCCGGCGCTGGTCAGCTTGAGCAGCTTGACCCGGCGGTCGTCCAGATCCTGCGTGCGGACGATCAGCTTCCGCTCCTCGAGCCGGTCGACGAGGTCGGTGACGTAGGAAGCGTCGCAGTACAGGCTCTCGGCGATCGAGCGCATCGGCGTTCCGGGGCCGTCGGGATCGAGCCGCCAGAGCACTCCAAGCTGCTTCGGCGAGAGGTCGAGCTCGAGCGCGACCATCGGAAAGCGGGGTGCCGAACCGGAGCCCCAGCCGACGAGCTCGAGAATCGCCTTCCACGCGGTCGTCGCGGGATCAGCAGTGGTTTGCCCCATTGCCTGCATATTTTAGCGAATAGTTTGGAGAGGTGAATAGTTGCACTACCCCAACGGTATTTGTTACGGTGCCGCGCCATGAGCTACGCGAGGGAGTTGAGCCGAGGCGTGAACAGGGCGATCGAGGTCGAGGGGCTGATCAAGGAGTTCAAGAAGGGACCACGCGCGGTGGACGGCATCGACCTCCACGTTGACGAGGGCGAGATCTACGGGTTTCTCGGCCCCAACGGCGCCGGCAAGTCGACAACGGTGCTGATGCTGACCACACTGCTGCCGCCGAGCGGCGGCGTCGCCCGCGTCGGTGGCTTCGACATCGCGACCGAGGGCGGCAGGGTGCGGGAGCTGATCGGCGCCGCCCTGCAGGAAGCAGCGCTCGACCCCTACCTGAGTGGTCGCGAGCACATGCGCCTGCAGACCGCCCTGCACGGCGTCCCCAAGCCCGACCGCAGGGCGCTCGGCGACGAGCTGCTCGAGCGTGTCGGGCTGTCGGAGGCTGCCGACCGGACGGTCCGCGGCTACTCGGGTGGGATGAAGCGGCGCCTCGACCTGGCGCTGGCGCTCGTCCACTCGCCGCGCATCCTGTTCCTCGACGAGCCGACGACCGGGCTCGATCCGCAGAGCCGCTCGGCCCTGTGGACGGAGGTCGAGCGGCTCGCGCGCGAGGACGGGATGACCGTCTTTCTGACCACCCAGTACCTCGAGGAGGCGGACGCGCTCGCCGACCGGGTCGGGATCATCGATCGCGGCACGATCGTCGCCGAGGGGACCCCGGAGGCGCTCAAGGCCGAGATCGGCGAGCCGACGGTGGAGGCGATCCCCGCTGACGAGGGTGACCGTGAGCGGCTCGCCGACGTCCTCTGCCGCTTCTCGGAGGCCGACGCGGAGCTCGCCCACGACGAGCGCGACGGCGCCGTCGCCGTGCGGCTGGCGAAGGACAACGACGGCCTCGCGGCGGTGATCAGGGCCCTCGACGCGGAGGGGATCGCGCTCTCGCACCTGCAGTTGCACGAGCCGACCCTCGACGACGTCTTCCTCGAGCAGACCGGCCGCAAGCTCGAGGGTGCCGGGGAGGACGAGGAGGAGCTCGAGGGAGCGCCGGCGTGAACGATCGGCTCGAACGCACCTACGAGGTCGCCCGGCGCTCGTTCGTCCGCGCCTGGCGTCAGCCGGCGACCGTGATCCCGTCGATCACGTTTCCGCTCATGCTGCTCGCGGTCAACGCTGCCGGGCTCAACGCGGCGACTCGGATCCCGGGCTTCCCGACCGACTCCTACATCTCCTTTGCGCTCGCCGTGCCCTTCCTGCAGGGCGCGATCTTCGCCCTGCTCAACTCGGGCACGGACCTCGCCCGCGACGCGGAGACCGGCTTCTTGCAGCGTCTCGCGCTCTCACCGCTGAGCGGTTCCTCGCTGCTCGCGGGGACGCTCGGCGGGGTTCTGGCGCTGGCGATCGTGCAGACCTGCGTCTACCTCGCCGTCGGCCTGGCGGCCGGGGCCGAGTTCGCCGCGGGCCTGGCCGGCATCCCGGTGCTCTTCGCGCTGGCGCTGACGATCCAGTTCGCGTTCGGCTGCATCGGCACGTTCTTCGCGCTGCGGGTGCCGTCGGCCGAAGCGATGCAGAGCATGTTCCCGGTCTTCTTCGTCTTCCTCTTCTTCTCGTCGGGCTCGCTCCCGCGTGACCTGATCGCCCAGGACTGGTTCCGGACGATCGCCACGATCAACCCCGTCTCCTATCTGATCGAGGGCGTGCGCTCGCTGTTCATCGTCGGCATCGACGGCGAGGCGCTCGGCCTTGCCTTCGGGATTTCGATCGCGCTCGGCGCGATTTTCCTCTCGGCGGCCGCGGTCGCCCTGCGCTCGAGGCTGGTGCGCACGTGAACGCCCGCTCGCGCTCCGTCGTTGGCGCCGTCGCCTGGCGCAGCCTGCACAACTTCCTGACCAACCCGCCGCTCTTCTTGCCCGCGATCATCTTCCCTCTCTTCTTCTTCGCCGCGTTCGCCGGCGGCCTGTCCAACATCGGCAACGTGCCGGGCTTCGACTACCCAAACGGCTACACGGCATTCCAGTTCGGCTTCGTCCTGCTCCAGTCGGCGGCCTTCGGCGGCGTCTTCACCGGCTTCGGGATCGCCGCGGATTTCGAGAGCGGCTTCGGTCGCCGGATGATGCTTGCGGCGCCCAACCGGCTCGCGATCATCGGCGGCTACTGGCTTGCGGCGCTGGCTCGGGCGGGAATCATCGCCGCGCTGCTCTTCGCGATCGCGCTGGCAGTCGGCATGGACATCTCCTCGAACCCGCGGGAGCTCGTCGCGATGATCGTGCTCGCATTGCTCGTCAACGGGGCGGCCGCGCTCTGGGGGGCGGGCATCGCGCTGCGCTTCCGCTCGCTGCAGGCGGGTCCGCTGATGCAGACGCCCGTCTTCTTAGTCCTCTTCCTGGCGCCTGTCTACGTGCCGCTCGACCTGCTCAACAGCTGGATCCACGCGATCGCGACGATCAACCCGATCACGCCGATTCTCGAGGCCGTCCGCAGCCTGATCGCCGGCGACCCCGAGTACGTCGGACTGGCGCTTGCGGTCGGCACCGCGCTCGTGCTGCTCTTCGGCCTGTGGGCAATCCGCGGCATGCGGAGCGCGGAGGCGGCCGGGGGGTAGTACGCCGGCCAGGCTCAGGCTGGCTCAGGCCATGGTGCCGAGCGGCTCCGTCTCGTCGAGCAGCCGCTGCGGGAGCGTGTCGCGGCGGACCTGCTCGAGCCGGGCGAGCCGCTCCGGCATACCGAGCCGGGCGACGACCTCGGCGGCCAGCAAGAGGTAGTCACAGCCGCGATCGGGCTTGTACTCGAGGATGGGGACCGCGCGCTCGGCCGATTCGGCGTAGGCGATCGACTGGCGGATCACCGTGTCGAAGACCTTGCCGGGGAAGCGCTCGTCAAGGGCCTCGAGAGTTTGGCGCGCGTGCCTCGTTCTCATGTTGGCGATGTTGAGGACGACGCCGAGCAGCTCGAGCTCCGGGTTGAGCGTGTCCCGGGCGAGGTTGAAGATCTCCATGGCCTGCTCGACGCCCTGCAGGGAGAAGTGCTGCGCCTGGGTCGAGAGGATCGCGTGGGTCGAGGCGATGAGCGCGTTCACCGTGAGCAGGCCCAGCGTCGGCGGGCAGTCGATGAGGACGACGTCGTAGCGGCGCTTGACGTCGCGCAGGGCGTTACGCATCGTCACCTCGCGACCGATCTTGCCCGCGAGGACGAGCTCCGCCTCAGCGAGCCCGAGATTGGCTGGGATCACGTCGTGGTGGATCGCATCGGCGGCCCGCGCCTGCCCGGCGAGCACCTCGCCGAGCGTCGGCTGGGCCTCCGGGTCGACGTCGAAGTAGTCGGACAGGTTGCCCTGGGGGTCGGCGTCGACGGCGAGCACGTCGAAGCCGATCCGGCCGAGCACGTCGGCGAGGTTGCGAACCGTCGTCGTCTTGCCCGTCCCACCCTTCTGGGAGAGGACGGCGATCGTCACCGACATCGGTGGGAGGGCCCGGCGGCGCGGCGCCGAGCGAGGTTGGGAGAGCTCAGAAGTCCGGAGCCGTGCGCCACGCGGCGACTATAGACGGCCCCGCCGGGGGCGGACTCGCTTGCCGAGTTGGATCAGCGCAGGCGGCGGACGTTCATCGCGCCGCCGACCGTGCGGATCCGAGCCCGGCCGGTAGCGGGACCGTAGCTGCCGGCGCGACCGGCGACCTCGCAGCGCTCGCAAACCCATGCCGTCGGCTGGCGGCCCTTGGCGGCGTGGCGGACGACCTCCTCGCCGACGAGCGGGAAGCGGCCGCAGCACGAGCAGCGGGCGACGCCGTCGATCGCCTCGTTGGCGTCGGCGACCCGCTCCGCGGGCCGGGTCTGGGGGGCTGGGGCGATCGGAAGGGCACCGTCGCGGCTCAGCAGTCCGGCGTCCTTTGCGGTGGCAGCTTCCATGCCCGCCCCTTCGCCGCCGGCGGCTCTGTTCCTGCACAAACCAGCGCGGATGGCGGCGCGGATAGAATCGCGACGCGATGGGACCGGTGAGCGCAACCGTGACGATCGACGCGCCGCGCGAGCGCGTCTTCGAGGTGATCTCGGATCTCGCCTACCGGCCTGCCTTCTGCGACCACTTCGCGCATGAATTCCACCTCCAGAGGCTCGACTCGACCGGGGTCGGCGCGGCCGCGCGCTTCAAGGCCGAGGCTTCCCGGTTCCACATCTGGATGGAGACCGTCATCGCCTCGGAGGAGGCGCCATATGAGCTGATCGAGCGCGGTCGCGGCTCCCGCTGGGATCGGATGGAGGTGGGCACCGCGTGGCAGTTGGTCGAGGGGCCCGACGCGGGCACGACGGAGGTTTCCGTCACCTTCTGGGCGGAGCCGACGAACCCCGTGGACGCGATCAAGGGCAAGCTCGGCGCTGCCGGGTGGTACCGCCGCCAGTGGCGCAAGGCCCTGCACCGCCTCCGTGACCTGATCGAGAACGACGAGCCGATCGAGCGCCTGCAAGTGGCTGGTGCGGCGCGTGTCTAGATGGCTTCCAGGCAGCGCTACGCGTCGCCACGACGCTCAATAGACTTCCGCCCTCGCATGCGCCGGAGACTCGTACCAGCCCTGCTCATCGCTCTGCTCGCGCTCTCCGCGGGAGCCGTCTCCGCCTGCGGCGGCAGCGAGTCGCCCGTGCTCGAAGGGCAGCCGCTCGAGGTCGGTGACCTCACCTACTACGTGCAGCTCACCCGCTTCTTGAACCCGAGCAACCCCGAGGATGCTGCCTACCTCGCGGGCCAGCCTGCGGCGCCGAAGAGCGACGACTACCTCGCCGTGTTCCTGCGCGTCGACAACAAGTCCGACCAGGCCCAGAACCTCGCCGACCACTTCAGCATCGTCGACACCCGGGGCAACGTTTTCGAGCCGATCCCCTCGGACAGTGACTTCGCCCTCCAGCCCGGCGCCGATGTGCCGGCTGACTCCCAGTACCCGCCAGTCGACTCGCCCGCCTACAGCGGCCCGGTCAAGGGCTCGTACCTGCTCTTCGCGCTCCCCGTCTCCTCCGAGGAGAACCGGCCGCTCAACCTGCAGATCCCGGCTCCCGACGGCAGCGTCGAGACGATCGAGCTCGACCTCTAAGCCGGCCGGCCCGCCTAGACGATCCCGCTGAGGATCTGCGCCGCGATCGGCGCCGCGATCACGCCGCCGTCGCCGTCGGCGTTGACGATCATCACCGCGACCGCGTACTTCGGCTTGTCGGCGGGAGCGAACGCGCTGAACCAGGCGTCCACGTTGTGCTCGGGCTCGGCCTTGGGGTCGGTGGTGGCGGTCGTCGTATCCCCTCCGTGTCCTTGAGTGATGCGAGCTCGGCGGTGCCGGTCTTCGCCGCGACCTGCGCCTGGGGAATTGCGCCGGCGGTGCCGGTGCCCGAGTTGACGACCTCGATCATCATCTTCCGCACCTTGTCGGCGGTCTCCGGCGAGACCGCCTTGACCGCCTTCTGACTCGAGCGGAGCTTCGGGTCCTCGACGATGTTGGTCGGCTCGCGCACACCGTTGTTGGCGATCGTCTGCGCGACCGATGCCATCTCCAGGGGTGTCGCCTGGACCTCGCCCTGGCCGATCGCGCTGACGCCGACGTCGAGGCCGTCGCTGAGCGGGTCGGGGAGCGAGCTCATCGCCGGCTTGACCAGCTTCAGCGCCTGATCGTCGTAGAGGCTCGGCGGCGAGTTGAAGCCGAACTTCTTCGCCGTGTCGAGGAACTTCTCGCCCCCGATCTTGGCGCCGAGCGGTACGAAGACGCTGTTGCAGGACTCGGCGAAGCTGGTGAGGAGGGTGCCGCCGCACGCCTCGTCGTGCGCGTTCGCGACCTCGCGGCCGTCGACCGTCGCCGACGTCGCGATCGGGTAGGTGGTATCGAGGTCGGCAACGCCGTTCTCGAGCGCCGCCGACGCGGTGACGATCTTCATCGTCGAGCCCGGCGGCTGTGGCGCCGAGAAGCCGAGGCCGGCGAGCGCGCGGACGTCGCCAGTCTTCGCGTCAAGTACGGCGACGCCGCCGTACTGGCCGGCGAGGGCGTCGGAGGCAGCCTGCTCGACCTGCGGATCGATGGTCGTCTTCAGCGGCTTGCCGGGGGTCGGCTTGCGCCGTGCGAGGACCCGCTTGCCCGAGTCGGAGACCGCGAGCAGCTTGCCGCCCGGTGTACCGGACAGCTGCTCGTCGAAGGCGAGCTCAAGCCCGCTCGTGCCCGCCTTCGTGCCCTCCGGAAAGCCCCTCGCCTCGAGCGCCTTGGCCTGCTCGGCCGAGGGTTCACCGACCTCGCCGGTGACGATCCCGCCGGCGCCGTTCGTCGTCCTTGCGTTGGCTGGGCCCTCGGCCAGGGCGGAGCCGTCGGTCGCGAGGATCGGAGCCCGCTTCGGCGCCTTCGTGACGCGATCGAGCTGCTCGCCGGTGTGCAGGCCGGGGAAGACGAGGTCCGGGGACCAGGTGACGCCGCCGTCGGCGACCGGGATCGCGAACTCGCCGCCGAGCGTGCCGAAGGAGTCCGTCGTCGCCTGGAGCTCGACCGCGACCTGGTCCGTGCCGTTGACGCTGACCGGGCCGCGCGCGTCGCCGACCTCGATTCGCTTGAGCGTCGCGGTCTCGCGGGCCTTCTCGTATGCGGCGGCGAACTCGTCGGCCGAGGTCGCCGACTTCGAAGCCGCATCCAGCTCCGCGTACATTGCGCTGTAGTCGCCGGTCTGCCATGCGGCGGCGAATCGCTCGCCGAGTCGAGCTCCGGTGAGCCCGAGGCGATGACTGCGCCGACGATGAAGGCCGCGGCTGCGAGCAGCACGAGCGGCCCGACGCGAAGAAGGATCTTGCGACTACTGGGCCGCCTGGGTCTGATCGAGCTCACTGATTCGCTAGCTTGGCCACCGTCGTGACGCGCCCCTGCGTCCGCACCGGTTCACTTGAGAAGGCTACTTCGACGGGTACACGTACTTACCCGCCGCGCAGGGGCGGTAACCCGTGACCGCGATCGATTGGGTGATCGTCGCCGCCGTCGTGCTGCTCATTCCGCTCGGCTTCCGGCAGGGCCTGATCGTCGCGGCGACCACGCTCGTCGGGTTCGCCGTGGGCGCTTTCGTCGGCAGCAGGGTCGGGCCGCTGCTGCTCAGTGGCGGCTCAGCGTCGCCATATGCGCCGGCGACGGCACTGCTCGGCGGCCGCTCGTCGGCGGCGTCCTCGCCGCGCTGCTCGAGGGTCTCGGCATGGCCGTACGCGACGCCTCGCCGTCGCGGGGCGCCGCGCGTGATCGACGCCATCGGCGGCGCGATCGCAATCGCCGGGCTCGTCCTCGCCGTGAGCTGGGTGATCGCTGCCGTCGTCCTGAACGCGCCTGGCCTGCACCGCTACCGGGCCGACGTACAGCGCTCGAAGATCCTCAGCGCCCTCAACGACGCCGTGCCGCTGTCCGGGCCGATCCTCCGTCCTCGAACAGGATCGAACCGTCTCCGTCGCTGCGAGGCCCGTCGGCGGACGTGGCGCCGCCCGATCGCGCGGCGCTC
>CAWKLZ010000014.1:0-40905 GCA_963850625.1 uncultured Solirubrobacterales bacterium | reverse complement strand
TGTCGCCAGCCCGTCAGCTAACCCCGTAGGCGCACAAAAGGAGTTTCAAAGTGCCCACAGAGACCCTGAAGCGATGGCCCGCCAAGGCTTGGCTTCTGAGTGCTCGCCGCAACCGTCGGTCTGCGCGTTGCCCGCATCGCGCCCGCCGCAGCGTCGGCCGGCGGCGGCGGAGTTGGCGTCGGCTCCGAGCCAGGACCCACCGTCCCCGGCAACAAGGCAAAGCTCGTCCACGGGACGCGCGGTCGCCCCCGCCAGCGCCCCGGACGAGGTCAAGGCCGTCATCGCCGCCGCGAACAAGATCCGCAAGAAGCCCTACAAGTGGGGCGGCGGTCACGGCAAGTGGAAGGACTCCGGCTACGACTGCTCCGGCTCCGTCAGCTACGCGCTGCCCGGCGGGCACCTGCTCAACAAGCCGCTCGACTCCGTCGGCTTCGAGCGCTACGGCGCGAAGAAGCACGGCAGCTGGATCACCGTGTACGGCTCCTCGAGCCACGCCTACATGGTCGTCGCCGGCCTGCGCTTCGATACGTCGATGACGCCGGGCGACGGCCCCGGATGGAGCAAGAAGATGCGCTCCACCCCCGAGAGCTACACGAAGCGCCACCCGCGCGGCTTCTAGCGAGCAGCGCACCGCTTACTGAGACGCCGCCCGGTCCCAGCGATCCGGCGGCGTTTCTCCGTTTCAGGGACCGGCCGCGGCGGGAGGGCTCGCCGGCCGCGCCCCGTCGCCGGCGGCAGGTTGACCGCCTTTGGGCACCGAGGGGAACAAGCGGGGCGAAGAAACACGCCGGACGTCCGATCTTGGGCGACGTGTGGCGCGTTCTTGCGCGCTGAGTGAAGCTACGCGCCTTACCTCCGCGCACGCGGGACGTCCGGCGCAGTCCTTCGCCTCGGCCCCGGGCGAGGCTTCCCGTCCATCCCCTCCTCGCTGCCCCCGCAAGCCGTTGCCGCACGCCGGCGACGTCGCTTCGTGCGGGCAGACACCGCCCCAACCTCATCGACTTTCCCGCCATAGAGATGGGAAAGTCGACAAGGAAGCGCCCCAGGCCCAGCCCCCACGCCAAGCCACCTCCCTCACTGCCCTCGCGCCGCCACGCCCTCCGCCGGCAGCGCCGGTCCGCGCGGCGTGAGGGCTGGATCTGCCGCCACCCCCTCGCCGGCGTGCGGTTGACCGCCTTTGGGCACCGAGGGAGGGAGGCGGAGCGTGCAGATCGGCGAGGCCCGAATCCGGCGCGATAGCAGCGGACACGTACAGAGTGGGCCGACGTGGCTGCGGATATTGGTCCTGGGGACCACTCTCAGCAGGCACGTCGGGGCTCGCGCGACGTGGCTGCTGTTGTTGCTCCACATCTGGTCTCTGGCGCCCTGGGCGGCCGATGACTCTCGCCGGTCCAGCTCCCTCACTGCCCTCGCAGGGCCGTGCCCGGTGGGTTCCCAACGGCGCCTCCCCGGGTACCTTTGCCGCGTGCTTCGCCTCGCAACCCGAAGAAAGCGGGATCGCTCGCAGGGCTCCGTCCCTCCAACCGGGGCAGCGCGGTCGGTGCAGGAGGGCGAGGTTCTGCCCGAGGCGCCGCCGGCGCCCGACCCCGTGCGCGAGCTGCCGCTCGCGCGGGCCGGAGCAACCCTGTGAGCGCAGCCAAGGGGGCGGCGGGCCGCGTGCTCGTCGCCGGCGCGAACGGCTTCATCGGCCGGCGGCTGGTGGCGGCGCTGCACCGGCGCGGCCGCTCCGTGCGGGCGCTGGCGCGCAGCCCCGAGCGGGCCGCCGCCGTGCTGCCGGGCGACGTCGAGCTGGCAATCGCGGACGTCGAGAGCGGCGAGGGTCTCGTCGCAGCGCTCGCCGGCTGCGAGCACGCCTACTTCCTCGTCCATCTGATGGCCGGCGCCAACGCCGGCTACACCGAGCGGGAGCGCGAGAGCGCCGTCCGGTTCGCCGCCGCCGCCACAGAGGCCGGCGTCGAGCGGATCTCCTACCTCGGCGGGCTCGGCGGCAACTCGCCGCATCTGACCTCACGCCGGGAGACGGCCGAGGCGCTGATCGAGCATGGCCCGCCGCTCACCTACTTTCGCGCCGCGATGATCGTCGGGCCCGGGAGCGAGTCCTACGAGCTGCTCCGCTCGATCGTCGAGCTCCTGCCGGTCGCGCCCGCCCCGAGCTGGCTCGAGAACCGCACGCAACCGATCGGGGTGCGGGACGTGATCGCCTATCTCGCCGCCGCTCCCGACGTGCAGGAATCGGCGGGCCGCGAGGTGCAGATCGGCGGCCCCGACGTGCTCAGCCACCGCGAGGTGATCGACGTGCTCGCGGCGCAGATGGGCAGGCGCGGTCCGCGCTGGCTGCCGGTCTCGGAGCGGATCGCGAAGCCCGAGGTGATGGCCGCCGGCGCGGCCTCGCTGACCCGCGGCGATCCCGCCGTCGCCGCGGAGCTCGCCCTCGGGCTGCAGGAGGAGACGATCGTCACCGATCCGTCCGGCGCAGCCCCCTTCGGGATCCGGGCGGAGCCGCTGCCGGTCATCTTCCAGCGCTGCCTGATCGAGGCCGAGCGCGAGGCAGCGGCCGCGCACCGCTGATAAGCAACCCCCGGCAAGCCGAAAGGAACCATGCCCGAGTCAGTCAACGAGACCTGCGAGATCGCCGCCCCGCCGGAGGACGTGTGGGAGGTCCTGATGGACCCCGGTCAGCTGGGCGAGTGGGTCAGCGCCCACCGCAAGGTCGAGGACGTCCCCGACCTGCCGCTCGCCGCCGGTGACCGGTTCCGCCAGCGGCTCGGCGTCGGCCCGGTCGGCTTCTGGGTGGAGTGGGAGATCATCGAGGCCGAACGGCCATCGCTGGCGCGCTGGCGGGGCGAGGGGCCGGGCGGCTCGACCGCGAAGGTCAGCTATCGGCTCGCCGCCAACGGGGACGGCGGCACGCGCTTCGACTACGAGAACGATTTCGACCCGCCGGGCGGCCTGCTGGGCCAGGCTGCGAAGCGCGCCGTCAACGCCACGGCCGGCCACCGCGAGGCGCGCAAGTCGCTGAAGGCTCTGGCCGGCCTGTTCGGCTGACGCTCAGACGCCCGCGATCTCGGCGGGAGGCTGCGCCTGCGGGCGCCCGACGGGCTCGACGCTCTCCCCCGCCGGCTGGCGGCGCGGCTCGAGCCGGCCGGCGGTGGCGACGGTCCACAGCGTCGCGACCCACGTCAGCGTCGCGACCCCGACGTGGAGCCAGACGATCTCGGCGGGCAGCTTCAGCCACCACTGGATGCCGCCGATCACGCCCTGGAGGACGAGCAGGCCGAGCACGAAGGTGAGTGGCCGGCGCGCCCGGTCGTCGGCACCGGCGCGGCCGAGCAGGAACCAGACGGCGATCGCGCCGATGCCGAAGAGGGCGGCGATCAGCGAGTGGCGGGCGACGAGCCACTGCAACGTGTCGGAGCCCTCGAAGGTGAAGCGATGGACGAGCTGGCCCTCGTGGGCGCCGGCGTGCGGGCCCGCAGCGGTGCTCATCGTCCCGATCAGGATCGTCAGCTGGCCGAGCGGGATCAGCCCGCGGACCGCCCAGACGCCGAGCCGGTCGGAGGAGCGACGCCGGTCTTCGGGCTCGAACCGGGACAGCCACACGAGCGCGAAGGCGGCGTCGAGCAGCATCATCGAGAGGATGAAATGGAGCATGACGAGGCCGGGCGCGAGGTCGAACTTGACGACCAGGGCGCCGAGCACGGCCTGGGCGATGACGCCGAGCGGCAGCAACGCACCGATCGCCGCGAGATGCCAGCGGAAGGGCCGGCGGAACCAGGCGAGCAGCGAGGCGGCGATCACGGCGAAGCCGACGAATCCGGTGAGCAGCCGGTTGCCGTACTCGATCACCGCGTGGAGGTCCGCAGGCGGCACGGCGCCGCCATAGCACTTGGGCCAGTCCGGGCACCCGAGGCCGGAGCCGGTGAGGCGCACGGCCGCGCCCGTGAGCACGATCAGGACGAGCGCGCCGAGCGCGACCGACGCGACTACGAAGTACGACTCCGGGCTGATCGAGAACTGGCGGATCCGCTGCAACACGACCGCCGTCAGGCTAGAGGACCCCGGTGCTCCGTTCGGCAACCCGGCCCGCAATCAGCCGCCCGAACTGGGGCTGCTGGTAGCTTGCGAAGATGGTCTCCGAGGCCATCAAGATCGCGGAGGAGGGCTCACAGCTCGCGCGGGTCAACGGGATCGAGCTCTGTTACGACGACTTCGGCGATCCGGAGGCGGAGACGATCCTCCTCGTCATGGGACTCGGCATGCAGATGCTCGCCTGGGACCCGGAGTTCTGCGGGATGCTCGCCCAACGGGGCTTTCACGTCGTCCGCTTCGACAATCGCGACGTCGGGCTGTCGACCAAGCTCGGCGGCCGCGTCAACATCCCGGCAGGGATGATCGGCCTGACCGGTTCGGCCGTCTACACGCTCGACGACATGGCCGCGGATACGCTTGGGCTGATCGACCACCTCGAGCTCGAGCGAGTCCATCTGGTGGGCGTCTCGATGGGCGGCATGATCAGTCAGAAGGTCGCCTGCAGCTACCCCGACCGCGTTGCGAGCCTCTGCTCGATCATGTCGAGCTCCGGGCGCCGGCGCGTCGGAACGGCGCCGCGGCTCGATGCCCTGCGGATGCTGATGCAGAAGCCGGCCCGCACGCGTGAGGCCTACATCGAGTCCGCGGCGACGATGTTCAGCGTCATCGCCTCGCCCGCCTATCCGCCAGATCCCGAGCAGCTGCGCGAGCGCGCCGGACGCGCCTGGGACCGCTGCTTTTGCCCGAGCGGCGTCGCCCGCCAGCTGATGGCGGTGATGGCCTCAGGGGACCGCACGCGCGAGCTGGCGAAGATCACTGCGCCGACGCAGGTGATCCATGGCCGTGACGACCGGCTGATCCCGGCCCGCGCCGGTCGCAACACCGCCGCGGCGATCCAGCGCGCGAAGCTCGAGCTGATCGAGGGCATGGGTCACGACCTGCCGCCTGGGCTCTGGGAGCGCGTCGGTGAGCTGATCGTCCACAACATCGGCCGGGCGCAGCCGGCGCCGGCCGGCGCCGTCAGCGACTGACGACGCTCAGCCGCCGGGCGACGCCGCCTCGAAGGCAGCCGCGACGCCCTCGAGCAGCGTCTCGGGCGTGAACGGCTTCTCGACGAACCCCGCTTCGAGGTCACGCACCGCGTCGCGCGAGATCGTGTCCCCCGTGTAGCCGGACATGAAAACGACCCCGATCCCGGGCTCGAGCTCGCGCACGTGGCGGGCGAGCTCGACGCCGGAAAGGCCGGGCATGACGATGTCGGTGAGCAGCACGGCGAAGCGCGCCTCCGCGGCCACGAGCAGCTGGAGCGCCGGCTCGGGCCCAGCCGCAACCTCGACGTCGTAGCCGGCCTCGACGAGGACCCTCTCGGTCAGCCGGCGGACCATCGGGTCGTCTTCGACGAGCAGCACCCGGCGTTCAGCTGCTCCGCCCGCGGCGGCGGATGGCGGGGCGGCGGCATCGAGGCCGGCCGCAGCGACCTCGCCCGCGACTGGCAGCAGGATGTCGACGTCGGTGCCGGTGCCCGGTTCGGAGGCGAGCTCGATCGAGCCGCCGAGGCCGGAGACGATCCCGTAGACGGTCGCCAGGCCAAGCCCCGAGCCCTCGCCGATCGGCTTCGTCGTGAAGAACGGCTCGAATGCCTTCTCTTGCACGGCCACGCTCATTCCGACGCCGTCATCGCTGACCGTGAGGCGCACCCAGCGATGCGTCGGCGTCGCTGCGGCCGGCGCGCTCGACGCTGATCCGGACCGTGCCGCCGTTCGGCATCGCGTCGCGGGCGTTGACCGCGAGGTTGACGACGATCTGCTCGACCTGGCCGGCGCCCGCCTCGATCGCACGCAGGTCGCCCTCCAGCGAGGTCTCGATCGAATAGCCCTCCCCGAGAGTGCGGCCCAGCATGCGTTCGGCGCCGGCGACCGCCTCGGCGACGTCGATCCTCTCGGTCGCGACCACATCCTGCCGGGAGAAGACGAGCAGCTGCCGGGTGAGCTCGGCAGCGCGGCGTCGCCGCCGCCTCGATCTCGTCGATCGACCCCTCGGACCCGGCCCCCCGGACGTGCTCACGAGCGAAGGCCGCGTGGTTGAGGATGACGCCGAGCAGGTTGTTGAAGTCGTGGGCGATGCCGCCGGTGAGCTGGCCCATCGCCTCGATCCTGCTGAGGCGCTGGAAGCGCGTCTCGAGATCGTGCGCCCGCTCGCGCTCGTGCGCCGCCGCGAGGACGTGCGAGGTCGCCTGCAGGAAGCCGACCTCTCCCACCGAGAACCGCCGGTCGCCCTGGGCGAAGGCGACGAGCACGCCGGTCGGCCGGAAGGGGTCGCCGATCGCGACGCTGATCCCGTCCCGGGCGCCGCTGCGCGCGAAGAGCCCCTCGGGCGTCCAGCTTGGAGGGGTGTCCGTGACGACGACGCCGGTTCCGGTGCGCAGCAACGCCGCCGCGTCGCTGCCCGCCAGCGGGATCCGCTCCGCCGGCCGCTTCTCGCCGGCCCATCCGCGACCACCCTCGAAGCGCAGAACGCCGTTCTCGGCGTCGACGGCGAAGACGGCGACGAGCTCGATCGCCAGCGATTCGGCGACGATGTTCACGGCCCGCGTGACGAGCTCGGCGCGCTCGATTCCGCCGATCGCCAGCGTGCCCAGAGCGGCCACGGGGCCGAGGCTGCTGGTCGCCGGCAGCTGCTCGCCGGGGGCACGGGCTGCCGAGGTGTCGAGGACGAGCGAACAGGTGCCCGCAATCGAGCCGTCGGCGCGGAAGTCGAAGCCCGAGCGAACGCGCGCCGGGAAGGTCGTGCCGTCCTTGCGCAGCAGCCGCAGGTCGTACTCGAGCGGCGTCTCGGGAATCCGCAGCAGGGCCTCGCGGAGCCGCTGGGTGACGTCCGCCGTCGCGATCGGCAGCTCCTCGGGCAGCCGCCCGATCGCCTCGGTCGCGGAGTAGCCGAAGATCTCCTCGGCCGCCGCGCCCCACCCGCTGATCACCCGCGGCTCGCCGCTGAAGCGAATCAGTGCCACCCCGAGTGCCCGCAGCCGCGCCAGCACCGCTGCCTCGCCGGCCGCGAAGACCCCATCGTGTCCCCCTCCGAGCTGCCCCGCTCCCCGGGGGTCGGCGTCAGTACTCACCTGTTGAGTCTCTACGACGTGCGCCCGCTGCGCAACCCCGCCTAGGATCGCGACCGTGTGGCAGGCCCGGCTGATCGGCGACGCTGCGTGGATCCCGGCGGGCCTCTGCGCAGCCTGGGCGGGTAGCGACCGAACGGAGGGGGCGTGACGATGGGTATTCCGGACTTCACCACCTCCGCCGCGGCAAAGTCCGGAGCACTTCCGCCCGGCGCCGCCCGATTGGGCTGGAAGTCGCGGGACGGCTCACTAGTACGCGCGTCCGTAAGTACGGTCGCACTCCCGCGAGTGGCCGGGCGCGGCTGGCGGTGGCCGGTGATCGCCCGCGGGCTGGTTGCCCGTGGGCGATCGGCGGCTGCCGTCAGGTGCGTTCGGACGCCGCGGGAGGGTGATCGTATTTGCGGATGGGTGTACCAGTAGCCTCGGCCGCGTGCGGATTGGGATCGCAACCTGCGTGCACCCGCCGGCGCGGGACGAGGACATCGACTTCCTGCTGCCGGCGCTGCGCCGTCGGGGCGCCGAGGCCGAGGCGAAGCCCTGGAGCGATCCCGCGGTCGACTGGGGCTCCTACGACGTCGTCCTGATCAGCTCGACTTGGGACTACGACGAACGGCTCGACGACTTCCTCGAGTGGAGCAAGCGGGTCGGCGCGGCGACCGAGTTGCGCAACCCGGCCGCGACGGTCGCCTGGAACGTCGACAAGCGCTACCTGCGTGAGCTCGAGGCGGCCGGCGTCGCGACGATCCCGACGATCTGGACGGAGCCCGGTCAGGAGGAGGAGATCGAGCGCACCGTCGCCGAGCTCGGCTGGGGCGACGTGATCATCAAGCCCGTCGTCGACCTCGGGGCCCGCCGCCTGGCCCGGGTCGAGACGACGATGGTCGCCCGCATCCTCGCGGCGCTTGCGGCGCCGGGCATGGCGCAGCCCTTCCTGCGCCCCCTGCAGACCGAGGGCGAGCTCAGCCTCGTCTTCATCGGCGGCGAGCTGACCCACGCGGTCCGCAAGCGGCCCGCCCGCGGTGACTTCCGCGTCCAGCCGCAGTACGGGGGAACGGTCGAGCCACTCGAGCCGCCGGCGGACGCCATCGCGCTCGGCCGCGAGGCGCTCGCCGCGGCACCGGGGGACCCGCTGTACGCGCGTGCCGACCTGATTCGCGACGGCGGCGGCAAGCTGCGCTTGATCGAGCTCGAGCTGATCGAGCCGGTCCTCTACCTGGGCTCTGCGCCGGCAGCGGCCGAGCGCCTCGCCCGGGCCCTGCTCGCCTCCTGACCGGCAAGGGCTCTCGTACAGATGTCGAGACGCCGTGCGGACGCTGGTTGGGTGCCGCGCAGGCGCCGATGATGAGATCGCTGGGGGTCGTATCTGGGGACGCATCCCCCGAGGAGACCTCATCAAAACTCATTCGGACATCGCAGGATCAGGGAGGGCGGGGATCGACGTCGCCGGCCGGTCTCGGGCGGGCAAGCGCGCGGGCCTGGGCGGGCTGCCCGTGCGCGGGCGTCCACTGCAGGGCAACGGCGCCGCCGGCCGCTGCGCACCGTTCCTCGCCGCGGCCCTCGCAGCGCTGGCGCTGACGGCGGCGAGCGCTCCCGCCGGCTCTGCCGACGAGCTCCTGGCCGCGACGATCGTCCTAGTCGGCGGTGCGCTGCTCGCCTGCTTGATGCCGTGGCGGCGCCTGCCGCCGGCAGCGCAGGCGTTGCCGGCGCTCGCCTTCCTGGCAATCGTCGCGCTCATCCGCGACGCTGAGGGCGTAGCCGTCGCAACGTTCACGCCGATGCTGGCGCTGCCCGTGATCTGGTTCGCGCTGTACGGCACGCGGACCGAGCTGGCCGTCTCGATCGGCCTGGCCGGCGCCGTCATCGCCGCTCCCGACCTGATCGATTCAGACGGCGCGTCGCTGGAACCGGCCGCCGCGGGCGTCTGGATCGTCGTCCTCGCGCTCGTCGGCTACGCGAGCTCGGCGATCGTCCGCGAGCGTGAGCGGCTCCTCGACGAGGTCGCAAAGCTCGCCCGCACCGACCCGCTCACCGGGCTCGCCAACCGGCGAGGCTGGGGCGAGATGCTGCGCCGCGAGATCGCGCGCGCGGACCGCGACGAGGGCCCGCTGTCGGTCGCGCTCATCGACATCGACCGCTTCAAGGAGTTCAACGACCGCTATGGCCACGCCGCGGGCGACCGCCTGCTCAAGGAAGCCGCGTCGCGCTGGAGCTCGCAGATCCGCGAGATGGACCTGATCGCCAGACACGGTGGAGAGGAGTTCGCGGTGCTGCTGCCGGGCGCCCGGGCAGCGGATGCGACCTCGGTCGTCGAGCGTGTCCGCAGTAGCGCTCCTGGAGGGATCACGATCTCGGGCGGGGTCGCGCAACGGGAGCCGGGCGAGAGCCCGGAGGCACTCCTCGCCCGTGCCGACGGCGCCATGTACCGGGCCAAGCGCGAGGGCCGCGACGCGATCCGCGTCGCGCCGCCGAGCGCTCAGCGCTCGGCCACCAGCAACGTTTGACAGGCGCGGCCGAGCGGCCCGCGCTCGTCGAGCAGCAGCGTGTCCGACAGCCCCTGGCCGTTGGGCTCGGGGATCGTGAGCGCGTCGAGGCAGACCCACTCGCCCGCCGGGAGCCTGTGCAGGTGGACGGTGAGATCGACGTTGATGAACAGGTAGCGCCGGAAGTCCAGCGTCGAGCTGATCCCGTTGCCGGAGTCGGCGGCAACCATGACGCGCTGCAGCGGCGTCGGCTCCTCCCCTGCGACGAGCGGGTGGCGCATCCGCATCCAGCACACTGCGGCGCCTGTCTCGAGGAAGCCGCCGCGCACAAACCGGTATTCCATCGCCGAGTGGTAACCGACGTCCTCGCCGGTCGGGAAGAAGACGTCGCTGGCCTCCAGCTCGTCGGGGCGCGGCGGCGCGCCGTGCTCGCCGCTGGGGCGCCCGGCGCGAGCGGGCGCCGAGCCCGGACCGTCGGCGCTCGCCAGCCCCTCCGGGAGCGCCGGCTCCGATACCGCCAGGCGCCAGGCCCGTGCCCGGATCAGCTCCCGCCGCCCGCCGCCCGCCTCGCTCAGCGTCGCCTCGAGCAGCTCGACGCGCCGGCCGCCGCGAAGCGTCGTCACGTCGACCCGCAGCTCGGCGATCGGCACCGGGCGCAGAACCTCGAGCGTGATCCGCCCGACCGAGCGGTCGCCGGGGCCGGCGCCGATCCCCGGGCGTCGCTCGAGCGCGCGGGCGAGCAGAGCCGCCGGCGGGCCGGCGTGCTGGCTGGCGGCGTCCCAAGGCCCGCGCGTGAGCTCGGTCGAGCGATAGGTCCCGGTGCCGTCCGGCTCAGTGGCCAGAGGTTCGAAGAAGCTGGAGGACGAGTCGCTCAAGCGCGCACCCGGGGCATCGACACCATTCACCCGCGGCAGGCTATCCTCGGCCCGTCGAGCAGGCGCCCAGCTCGCGAATCGCGTGCCCTGCGTTCGTCCGCGGGGGCGCGCCGCGTTCAGGGGCCGGTAAGCGCCAGGACCTAGATTCCTACTGAGATCCACGTCCCATAGGAGGAACCATGGAAAAGGTTCAGAAGAGTGACCACGA
This sequence comes from uncultured Solirubrobacterales bacterium, assembly GCA_963850625.1. Taxonomy (GTDB): domain Bacteria; phylum Actinomycetota; class Thermoleophilia; order Solirubrobacterales; family 70-9; genus CAXMST01. Next base: position 30,201 of record CAWKLZ010000014.1, on the reverse strand, counting down.
ATGGCGCGAGCAGCTTTCCGATGAGGAGTACGAAGTGACACGCCAGGCCGGAACGGAGCGCGCCTTCACGGGCCGCTACTGGGATGAGCATGCCGACGGGACCTACCGGTGCGTGTGCTGCGGCCAGGAGCTGTTCGACTCCGAGACGAAGTTCGACTCCGGCACGGGCTGGCCGAGCTTCTACGAGCCGGCCGGCGACGGTGCGGTCGAGACGAAGTCCGACAACAGCCTCTTCATGCGCCGTACCGAGGTGCTCTGCAGCCGCTGCGACGCGCACCTGGGCCACGTCTTCGATGACGGCCCGGCGCCGACCGGCCAGCGCTTCTGCATCAACTCAGCCGCGCTCTCGCTCGATCAGCCGAGCGACGAGCCGGCACCAGACTCCTAAGACCAGGAGAGGATTCGCAGCGACGGTGTGGGAACGGCACACCGTCGCTCGGTCCTGCGCGCGGCGGCGCGAGAGGCCGCTGCTCGGCGTCCTCGTCGGCTCACGTGCTGGCGCACGCTTCGCCTCCTGCGTCCTTGATCAGCGGCCCCCCGCACTCGCCGCCAAGCCCGCTCTCGGCTCCTGCGGTTAGGCTCATCTCGTGGAGATCTTTGGGCTTGACGCCTGGCTTGTTCTGGTTTCTGATCGGCATGGGACTGCTGATCGTCGAGGTGGCGATCGCGTTTACGTTCTACGCGGCGCCGATCGCGCTCGGCGCGTTCGGGGCGGCGATCGTCGCGGCGCTCGGCGCCGGGATCGAGATCCAGCTCGCCGCGTTCATCATCGGCTCGCTCGTCTCCCTCGCCGTTCTGCGCCCGGTGGTCCGGGACCACCTGCAACCGCCCGACGCGGAGAAGGCCTCGAACGTGCAGAGCCTGATCGGGCGCCGGGCCGTAGCGCTGCAGCGCGTCGACGTCGACTCCGGCACCGTCCGCCTCGGCGACGACGTCTGGTCGGCGCGGACGCCATCCGAGGATCTCGTGATCGAGGAGGGCGCGCGGGTCGAGGTCGTCGACATCCGCGGCGTCTACGCGTACGTCGAGCCGATGCCCATGCAACCGTCCGAGCCGGCCGCGGCCGGCGGGGAGGAGTGAACAGATGACCCCGTTCCTCGCAACCGTGCCGCTCGCGGCCGTCAATGCGGTCGCGATTGCGCTCGCCGCGATTGCGATCTTCGTCCTGATCTCGCTCGCCGCCGCCGTCAAGATCGTGCCGCAGGCCCGCGCCGGCGTGGTCGAGCGCCTCGGCCGCTACCAGCGCACCCTGCAGCCGGGCCTGGCGCTGCTGATCCCGTTCGTCGACCGGCTGCTGCCGCAGATCGACCTGCGCGAGCAGGTCGTCACGTTCCCGCCTCAGGCCGTGATCACCGAGGACAACGTCAACGTCAACATCGACACCGTCGTCTACTACACGATCATCGACCCGAAGGCCGTGACTTACGAGGTCGCCCAGCCGATCCGCGCGATCGAGCAGCTGACGATCACGACGCTACGCAACGTGATCGGCTCGCTCGACCTCGAGGAAGCGCTGACGAGCCGCGACTCGATCAACCACCAGCTGCGCACCGTCCTCGACGAGGCGACCGGCAAGTGGGGCATCCGCGTCAACCGGATCGAGCTCAAGGCGATCGACCCGCCGCCGACGATCCAGGAGGCGATGGAGAAGCAGATGCGGGCCGAGCGCGACAAGCGGGCCGCGATCCTCAACGCCGAGGGCTCGAAGGCCTCCTCGATCCTCGTCGCCGACGGCGAGAAGCAGTCGGCCGTCCTGCGGGCCGAAGGCGCCAAGCAGGCGACGATCCTCGACGCCCAGGCCGACCGCGAGGCACAGGCGCTGCGGGCTGAGGGCGAGGCGCTCGGGATCAAGACCGTGTTCGACAGCCTGCACAAGGGCGACGTCGACGAGGGGATCCTCTCCTACCTCTACCTGGAGATGCTGCCGCAGCTCGCCGCCGGCGAGGCAAACAAGATGTTCCTGATCCCGCAGGAGATCACCGAGGCGCTCGGCAACCTCGGCAAGAGCCTCGGCGACGCCCTGCCGAAGCCGCAGAAGCCGTCGAGCGAGTAGGAGGCCAGGCGCCGATACGCCGAACCTCATCGACTTTGCCACTCATGTGATGGGAAAGTCGATGAGGTTGTCGCCGTCGATGAACTGGTTGTCGCCAGCGCTGAGCTGGCCGGTGGACGACGTTGCGCCGCTCAGCCGCCGAGCGTCGCCGGGGCGCCGCGATCGACGAGCGCCTGCGGGACGGCGACGGAGCCGTCGGCCTGCTGGTGGTTCTCGATGATCGCGATCAGCCAGCGCGAGATCGCCGTCGCCGTGCCATTCAGCGTGTTGACGAACTCCGGCGCGCCGTCGCCGTCGCGGAAGCGGCAGTTCATGCGGCGCGCCTGGTAGTCGGTGGTGTTCGAGGTCGAGGTCAGCTCCCGGTAGCGCTCCTGGCTCGGGATCCACGCCTCGCAGTCGAACTTGCGGGCGGCGGGAGCGCCGAGGTCGCCGACGGCGATGTCGACGACGCGGTACGGGATCGCGAGCGCCCCGAGCAGCTCCTCCTCGATCGCCAGCAGGCGCTGGTGCTCGGCATCGGCGTCCTCAGGACGGACGAAGCTGAACATCTCGACCTTGTCGAACTGGTGCACGCGGAAGATCCCGCGCGTGTCCTTGCCGGCGGCGCCCGCCTCCCGGCGAAAGCAGGTCGAGATGCCGGCGTAGCGGATCGGCAGCTCGGCGCCGTCGAGGATCTCGCCGGCGTGCAGGGCGGCCAGCGAGACCTCGGAGGTGCCGACGAGGAAGAGCTCGTCCTTGGGGACCTCGTAGATCATCTCGCGCTCGCCCGGGAAGAAGCCGGTGCCATAGAGCGGGTCCTCGCGCACGAGGACGGGCGGCACCACGGGCACGAAGCCGTGCGCGCTCGTCACCTCGACGGCGAAGCGGACGAGCGCCAGCTCGAGGAGAACGAGGTCGCCCATCAGGTAGGCGAAGCGCGAGCCGGAGGCCTCGGCCGCCTTCTCCATCTCGATCAAGCCGAGCGCCGTGCCGATCTCGAGGTGGTCGCGGATCTCGAAGTCGAAGCTGGGCCGCTCGCCTACCTCGCGCAGCACGGCGGCGTCCTCGTCGGTGTCGCCATCGGGCGCGTCGGGATGGGGCGGGTTGGGCAGCGTCGCCAGCAGCCGGTCGCGCTCGGACTCGACCTCGGTGAGCTCGCCCTCGAGCTCCTTGATCCGCGTCGCGACCTCGCGCATCGCCGCGATCGCCTCGTCCGCGTCGCGGCCCTCGCGCTTGGCGAGGCCGATCGCGTCGGAGGCCTCGTTGCGCTCGGCGCGCAGCCCCTCGAGCCCGGGCAGCAGCTCACGCCGGCGGGCGTCGAGGCGGAGCAGCTCGTCCAGGTCGGAGTCGGCGCCGATCCGGGCGAGGGCGGCGCGTGCCGGCCCGGGGTCGTCGCGGATTCGCTTCAGGTCGAGCAGGGCGGGCCCCGCAGCTCAGCTGGTCGATCCCATGGGATCGCCCGCCTCAGGTGCCGTTTGAGTCGTAGTTCGCCGACTTGCCCTGCCCGGGCTTGGAGTCCTCCTGCTGCTGCAGGGACTCGTCCTGGTTCGGCGAGGGCCGGGCGGAATCGACCGCCTCCGTGCCGGAGTAGTCGGCGATGAACTTGGCGACCCGCTTCGCATCCAGGCCCACGACGATGTTCTGGGGCATGATCGAGCCGGAGATGCCGCCGTTCTCGATCGCGTACAGCGCCGTGCGGAAATCCACCTTGCGCTGGTCCAGGTTCGGGCCCTGCTGGCGAAGCGTCCTGTTGCCCGAGCCCTGCGTGCCGGCGACCTGGAGCGTGTGGCAGCCGCCGCAGCGCTGGGAGAAGATCGTGGCGGCCGCGTAATCGGGGTCGTTGGCGGCCACGCTGACGCCTTCGCTGCCGCAGGCAGCGACGCCGAGGGCGCAGAGCGCGAGTGCGATTAGTACGTAAAGGGGCCGCACGCGGGCGGCATCATACTTGGGACGCCCCCGATGTCCGCCGCAGACCCGACCACCCCCCAGATCGACCCCGGCGAGCTCCGCGCCGCCATGTCGCGCTTCCCGACGGGGGTCACCGTCGTCACCGCACCGACGGCCGACGGCCCGGCGGGCCTGGCGGCCAACGCCGTCACCTCGCTGTCACTCGAGCCGCCGCTGATGCTCGCCTGCCTCGACCGCGGCTCGCGCACGCTGCGCGCCGTCGAGGCGGCCGGGCGGTTCGGCGTCAACGTCCTCGGCGCCGACGGCGAGGAGCTCGCCCGGGCCTTCGGCCGCAAGATCCCGATGGAAGAGAAGTGGGAGGGGGTCGGCTCCTCCGAGAGCGACGGGCTGCCGCGGCTCGACGCCGCGATCGTCTTCATCGCCTGCACGATGCGCGACGTGCTCGCCGGCGGCGACCACGTGATCGTCACCGGCGAGGTCGACTCGATCGCCGAACGCGACGGCTCACCGCTGCTCTTCGTCGACGGCACCTACAGGCCGCTCTGAGGCCTTACGAGCCGGCGGCCGCGACGGCGTCGCGGCTCACGGGCCGGCCGCCGAGGGGCAGGGAGACGACGAGCGTCAAGCCCCCGCCTGGCGTCTCGTCCAGGGTCAGCCTGCCGCCCGCGACCTCGACCAGCCCGCGGGCGACCGCGAGCCCGATCCCCGCCCCGCGGTCGTCGCTGGGCTGACCGCCGAGCAGCGGCGCGAGCAGACGCAAACGCTCGTCCGCCGTCACCTCCGGTCCGTGGTCGACGATCGAGATGTCGACTCGTTCGCCGGCCCGGCCCGCGGCGACGGTGACGCGCCCTGCGGGATCGACCGCCAGCGCCCGATCGAGAGCGTTGACGAGCGCCCTGCGGAGGAGGTCGAAGTCGCCGAGCACGGGGGGCAGACGCGGATCGAGCTCGGTGTCGACACGTCGCGAGGCGCGGCCGAGCAGCTCGGTCGTCGACTCGAGCAGGTCCTCGACTGCGACGACCTTGACGTCGGCCTTGACGGAGCCGTCCTCGAGCCGGCCGAGATCGAGCAGGTTGCCGATCACGCGTTCGAGCCGGTCCGCCTCGGCGACGATTCCGGCGAGGGCCTCGGCCGCCGACTCATCGGCGGGTGTGAAGCCAGCGAGCAGATCCGCAACGCCGGCCTTGAGCGATGTGACCGGTGGGCCGACGTCGAGGGAAACGGCGGCGAGCAGCGCGCTGCGCAGACGCTCGGACGCGGCCGCGCGAGCGGCGCGGTCGACCTCGCGACGCAAGCGACCGCGGTCGATCGTGCCGCCGAGCTGCTGGGCGAGCACGCCGAGCACGCGACGATCGTCGCCGCTCAGCGGCCGCCCTCCGAGCGCGAGGATCAGCCGTTCCCCTGCCTCGAGACGTTCCTCGGCACCATCCGGGTCGGCCGGGGCATCGCCGGCCGCGGCGAGCGCGGACCACTCGCGCGAGTCCGCCTCCTGCTCGTAGATCGCGACCCAGCCGAGCCCGAAGCCGGCCCGGATCGCGCCGACCATCTGCTCGAGCTGCTCGTCGTGGGCGCCGGCGACGTAGGCGAGCGCCTGCGCCTCCCCACGGGCCGCATCGGCCTCGAGCGTGCGCCGGTTGATCAACCCGACCAGGACCCCGATCGCGCCGGAGAGAACGACGAAGACGACCAGCGAGACGATCACCGCCGAGTCGCTGACCCGGAGCGTGTGGAGCGGCTCGGTGAAGAAGAAGTTCAGGCAGAGCGCCGCCAGCACGCCGCCGACGAGGGACCAGCGCCAGCCTCCCACCATCGCCAGAACCACAACCAGACCCGTATACAGCAGCGAGGCCGAGCCGAGACCGATCTCATCCCGCACGGGGATCATCGCCGCGGTCAGCAGAGGTAGGCCGACCACGAGCAGCGCCGCGGCGATCAGCCGGCGGCGCGGCGCCAGCTCGCCCGGCGGCCGGCGGGCAGTGGGCGCTTCCAGGCCGAGGGAGGAGGCGTCGGCGCCCTCGATCGCGCCCGGCAGCGGCAGGGTCCTGCGGGGCTCAGAGATGATGTGGACGTCGATCTCCCCCGAGGCGCGATTGACCTCGTTGATGATCGACCCTTGGATCAGCTCACTGAATCGTGAGCGCGAGGAGGCGCCGAGTACGAGCTGAGTCGCGTGCTCGGCCCGCGCGAAGTCGAGCAGGGACGCTGCCACCTCGCCGCCCGCGATCTCGTGGAACTCGCCGCCGAGATCGGCGACGAGGCGACGCAGATCCTCGATTGCCGCAGGATCGGAGCGCTGACGCCATCCCTGCGCCGAGCGCACGTGGCAGGCGAGCAGATCGCCGCGCCCGCGGGCGGCGATCCGCGCCGCACGGCGGACGAGGGACTCATCGCCCGGCTTGCCCGCGACGGCGACCACGACCCGCTCCCGCGTCTCCCACATCTCAGCGATCCCGTGCGCCTCCATGTAGTCATCGAGCGCCTCCTCGACGCGATCGGCAACCCACAGCAGCGCCAGCTCCCGCAGGGCGCCGAGGTTGCCCGCGCGGAAGTAGTTGGCGAGCGCGGCGTCGATCTTGTCGGCGGCGTAGACGTCGCCACGGGCGAGGCGTCGGCGAAGCGCCTCGGGGGTCAGGTCCACGAGCTCGATCTGGTCGGCGCGGCGCACCTCGGCGTCGGGGATCGTCTCGCTCTGGCGCACGCCGGTGATTCGTTCGACGACGTCGTTGATCGACTCGAGATGCTGGATGTTGAGCGTCGAGATCACGGAGATACCCGCATCGAGCAGCTCCTCGACGTCCTGCCAACGCTTCGCGTTGCGCGAGCCGGGCACGTTCGTGTGCGCGAGCTCGTCGACAAGCGCCACCTCGGGACGGCGAGCGAGCACGCCGTCGACGTCCATCTCCTCGAATTCGGATCCTCGGTAGCCGAGACTGCGCGGGGGGACGACTTCGAGGTCCTCGAGCTTTGCGGTCGTCTCGGCGCGCCGGTGCTCCTCAAACCAGGCGACGACGACATCGTCGCCGCGCCGGCGTCGCCGGTTGCCCTCGTTGAGCATGGCGAAGGTCTTGCCGACGCCCGGCGCGGCGCCGAGGTAGACCCGATGCAGCCCTCTCGACACAGTGTCAGGGTACGCCGCCCGGCGGCCGCGGTGCATGGCCGGAGTCCGACATTCCACGCAAGGCTGGGCGAGCTACCTTCATGAGAATGACAAGGAGCCGACCGGGAGCGCACCGGATGGACCGCCTGCCCGAGCTACCCCGGCTCGAGGGCGAGCGCTCCGTGCTCGTCGGCTCGCTCGTCGCAATCGCAGCGATCGCGACCACGACGGTGCTCATCTTTGGCCTGCGCCAGGTCGTGCCGGTGATCTCGACCGGCGTCGTCTACCTCGTCGCGGTGATGCTCGTCTCCACCTACTGGGGGCTGGGGCTCGGCCTGGCCACCGCGGTTGGCTCCGCGCTCGCCTTCAACTTCTTCCACATCGCCCCGACGGGGGGCCTCACGATCGCCGACCCGGAGAACTGGATCGCGCTCGTCATCTTCCTCGTTGCCGCGGCGATCACTTCAACGATTGCCGAGCTCGCCCGCTCGCAGGCAGCCGACGCCGAGGCCCGTCGAGAGGAGGCCGACATCGCGACGGAGATGGCGCGCGTGCTCCTCGGCAGCGCCTCCCTTCCGGATGCGCTTTCACTCGCCTCGCGCCGGCTCGGCGAGGCGCTCGCGCTGCCGGGGATCGCGATCGTCGTCGACGCCGCTCCGCCCGCCGGCCGGCCGTCCGTCGACCTCGACCTCGGCCCCGGGCACAGTGGTCTCCTCGCGCTGCCGCGGTCGACGAGCCCCGAGCTCGAGGCGCGGGTCCGTGAACGGATCGCCCCCTCGCTGCAGACGCTTCTGCGCGCGGCCCTCGATCGCGACTCGCTCCAGCGCGAGGCCGTCGAGACCGTCGCCCTGCGACGCTCCGACATGGTCAAGACGGCGCTCCTGCGAGCCGTCTCCCACGATCTCCGTAGCCCGCTGACGGCGATCATCGCCGCCGCGGCCACGCTCGATTCGGAGCAGCTACCGGCCGCGGAGCGCGCCGAGCTGGTCGACGTCGTCAGCGGCGAGGCAGCGCGCCTCTCGCATCTCGTCGACCAACTCCTCGACCTGTCACGGCTCGAGGCGGGCGCCGCCGAACCGCGCCGGGACTGGTGCTCGCTCGAGGAGGTCGTGCGCAGCGCCGTCGAGCAGCTCGACTCCACCGTCGGGATCGAGCTCGATCTGGACCCCGAGCTGCCACTCGTCCGCGCCGATGCCGCGCAGCTCGAGCGGGTCTTCGTCAACCTGCTCGAGAACGCCCGCCGCCACGCCGGCGGCGGCCCGATCCGGGTCGCGGGGCTGCGCAAGGGCGAGTCGCTTGCGATCAGGGTGATCGACCACGGGCCCGGGATCAGCGCTGCCGACCGGGACCGCATCTTCGAGCCGTTCTACCGCCGCCCAAGCACCGCCGGGGGGCGTGGTTCCGGGCTGGGCCTGGCAATCGCCCGCGGCTTCGTCGAGGCGAACGGCGGCCACATCCGGGCCGAATCGCTGCCGGGGCAGGGCTCCGTCTTCGTCGTCGAGCTGCCGACCGGGCCCAGCGCGTCCGACCCCGCGCCGCCGGCGAGACGGGTGCAGGCGTGATGACGGGGTCGGCCGGGCGGATCCTTGTCTGCGACGACGAGCTGCAGATCCTCCGCGCTCTGCGTGCCGTCCTCCGCGAGGCGGGGTTCGAGGTGATCGCAACGGCAACCGCCGAGGAGGCGCTCGACGCGGCCGCCCTGCGGCGCCCGGACGCCGCGATCCTGGATGTCGCTCTCCCCGACGGCGACGGCGTCGAGATCTGCAGGCGAATCAGAGAGTGGAGCGAAATGCCGATCCTGATGCTCTCGGCCGTCGGTCAGGAGGAGTCGAAGGTCGAGGCGCTCGAGGCCGGCGCCGACGACTACGTGACGAAGCCGTTCAGCCCGCGCGAGTTGCTCGCCCGGCTGCGCGCCGTGACGCGGCGCGCGGCCGGCCCAGCCGAAGAGGCGGTGATCGAGGTCGACGGACTCGAGATCGACCTGGCGGCGAGGACGGTGCGGCGCGCGGGTGAAGACATTCACCTGACGCCGATCGAATATGAGCTGCTGCGCGTGCTCGCCGTCAATCGCGGCCGCGTGATCACGCACCGGACCCTGCTCGGTGAGGTCTGGGGGCCGAACTACGTCGACGACACGCGGACGCTGCGCACGCACATCGCCAACCTCCGCCGCAAGATCGAGCCGGCCGGCGCGCCGCGCCTGATCCGCACCGACGCCGGCGTCGGCTACCGCTTCGCGAGCTGAAGGGCGCGCCGCAGCGGCGCTTGCGGGCCCTTAACAGGATCTTGGCGCCCGGCGCTGGGATCTTCACCGGATCTTGGCGCCGCGCATCTGAGCATGTGTGCATGGACGTCATCGCCATCGCCCTCGGCCTCTTGCTCTTCGCAGCGATGCTGGGCCTGATCGCCGGGTTGGAGCGGATATGAGCGCCGCCGAGGCCGTCGCCCTGGTGGTCGCCGTCGCGCTCCTCGTCTATCTGACGTACGCGCTGCTGCGCGGGGAGAAGCTCTGATGACCGTCGCTGGCTGGCTTCAGATCGCCGTTTACATCGGTGTGCTGACCGCGCTGACCCCGCTGATCGGCGCCTACATGCACCGCGTCTACAGCGGCCGCGTCCCAGTGCTCGAGACCGTCCTCGGTCCGCTCGAGCGGGGCAGCTACCGGCTGCTCGGCACGAGCCCGGAGATCGAGCAGGACTGGAAGGTGTACGCGCGCTCGACGATCGTCTTCAGCGCCGCCTCCTTCGTGCTCCTCTACGTGATCATCCGCGCGCAGGGGAGCCTCCCGTGGAACCCCGAGAGCTTCAGCGCCCCGCCCTGGAACCTCTCCTTCAGCACCGCCGTCTCGTTCGTGACGAACACGAACTGGCAGTACTACGGCGGCGAGACGACGATGTCGTACTTCACCCAGATGGCGGGGCTGGCGGTGCAGAACTTCGTCTCCGCCGCCGTCGCGATGGCCGTCGTCATCGCTGTGATCCGCGGCTTCGTCTCCCGCTCGGGCAAGTCGCTCGGCAACTTCTGGGTCGACCTCGTCCGCTCGCTTCTCTACGTGCTGCTGCCGATCTCGGTGATCGGAGGGCTCTTCCTGATCTCGCAGGGTGTGCTGCAGACGCTCTCCCCGTACGAGACGCTGCGGACGCTGAGCGGCGGCACGCAGACGCTGGCGCTGGGTCCGGTCGGCTCGCAGGAGGCGATCAAGGAGCTCGGCACCAATGGCGGCGGCTTCTTCAACGTCAATTCGGCGATGCCGTTCGAGAACCCGAGCGGCCTCGCCAACTTCGCCGAGTTGGTCCTGATCCTGCTGATCCCCGCGGGCCTCACCTCGACCTTCGGCCGCATGGCGGACAACAAGCGGCTCGGCTGGGCGATCTACACGACGATGGCCGTCCTCTTTCTCGCCGGCGTCGCGATCGTCTACGCGGCCGAGAGCTCGGGCTCGACGGCCCAGCACCTCGCCGGCATCGCCGGCTCCAACCTCGAGGGGAAGGAGGTCCGGTTCGGTGACGCGGGAACGGCGCTGTGGGCCGTCGTCACGACCGTCGCTTCGTGCGGCGCCGTCAACGGCGCGCATGAGTCGCTGACCGCGATCGGCGGCAGCATCCCGATCGCCAACATGGCGACGGGCGAGGTGATCTTTGGCGGCGTCGGCTCCGGCATGTACGGAATGCTGCTCTTCGTCCTGCTCGCCGTCTTCATCGCCGGGCTGATGGTCGGGCGCACGCCCGAGTTCCTCGGCAAGAAGATCGAGAGCCGCGAGATCAAGCTCGTCGTGCTCGGGACGATCGTCGTTCCGCTCGCCGTGCTGATCGCAACGGCCGTCGCGATCGCCACGCACGCCGGCCGTCAGTCGATCTTCAACGCAGGCCCGCAAGGCTTCTCGGAGACGCTTTACGCCTACACGTCGCAGGCGAACAACAACGGCTCCGCCTTCGCCGGCTACACCGGCTTCCTGCAGCCGAACCCGCCCGGCAACGTCGGCGCCAGCGGCGTCACCTTCGCCGACCTCGTCGGCGGCGCCGCGATGGCGATCGGCCGCTTCGCGCCGATGATCCTCGCCCTTGCCGTCGCCGGTGCCCTGGCCGGCAAGCGCGTCGCCCCGGCCGGCCCGGGCACGATGCGCACCGACACGGGCACATTCGTCGTCCTGCTGATGGGCACGATCCTGATCGTCGCGCTGCTCACCTTCGTTCCCGCCCTGCTACTCGGACCGATCGTGCAGGGTCTGACCGACCAGGTGTTCTGAGATGCGCCGCGATCTGATCACCTCCGCGATCGCCGTCATCGCCCTGACGATCGTCTTCGGCCTCGCCTACCCGCTGGCGATGACCCTGATCGGCAAGGCCGCCTTCGGTGAGGCCGCGAACGGGAGCAAGGTCGAGCTCGACGGCCGCGTCGTCGGCTCGAAGCTGATCGGCCAGAGCTACATGCGGCCCGTTCTCGACGCTCGCGGCAAGCCGGTCCTCGGGCCCGCCGGGCACCCGCGCACCGAGCCCGACCCGGGCTACTTCCAGGGCCGCCCCTCGGTCACCGGCAACGACCCACAGGTCACCTACTTCAACAACCTCGGGCCGAATCAGCGCGCTCTCGTGCGCATGTTCCGGCGCAACATCGCCGCCTACCTGGCGCTCGAGCGCCCCTACGATCCGGCGCTGAGTGCCGGCGACGTGCCGAACGACGCCGTCCAGACCTCGGCCTCCGGCGTCGATCCGCACATCTCGCCGGCCAACGCCGCGATCCAGGCGCACCGGATTGCCGCCGTCCGCAAGGCACCGCTCGACCGCGTCGAGGAGCTCATCGATGAGCACACCGACGGTCGTGGCCTCGGGATCTTCGGCGAGCCCGGCGTCAACGTGCTCGAGCTCAACATCGCCCTCGATCAGGAGTTCCCACGCCAATGACGGACCAGGCCCACAGGACCGCTCACGCACAGCCGGGCAGCCGCTCGCCGCTCGATCCAAAGATCCTGCGGCCCGCGCTCGTCGCCTCATTGCAGAAGCTCGACCCGCGCGTGCAGATCCGCAATCCGGTGATGTTCGTGGTCGAGGTCGGGGCGGCGCTCACGTCGACCGCGTGGATCGTGCAGGCGTTCGGCGGCGAGCAGCTCGGCGGCGGCACCGAGTCGGCCTTCTTCAGCTTCGCCGTCACCGCATGGCTCTGGCTGACGGTCGTCTTCGCCAACCTCGCCGAGGCGCTCGCCGAAGGCCGCGGCCGGGCTCAGGCGGCGACCCTGCGGGCGCTGCGGACCGAGACCACGGCCCGTCTCAAGGACGGCGAGGAGATCCCCGCGGGGCAGTTGCGTAAGGGCGACGTCGTCGTCGTCGCGGCCGGCGAGACGATTCCCGGCGACGGCACCGTCATCGACGGGATCGCGACCGTGGACGAGTCGGCGATCACCGGGGAGTCGGCCCCCGTGATCCGCGAGTCCGGCGGCGATCGCAGCGCGGTGACCGGCGGCACGAGGGTCCTCTCCGACCGGATCGTCGTCGAGATCACCCAGGAGCCCGGCAAGAGCTTCCTCGACCGGATGATCTCGCTCGTCGAGGGCGCCGAGCGGCGCAAGACGCCGAACGAGATCGCGCTCGGGATCCTGCTCTCGGGCTTGACCATGATCTTCCTCGTCGTCGTCGTCACGCTGCGGCCGATGGCGTTGTTCGCCGGGACCGACGTCTCGATCGTGACCCTGGTGGCGCTGCTCGTCGCGCTGATCCCGACGACGATCGGGGCGCTGCTCTCGGCAATCGGGATCGCCGGCATGGACCGGCTCGTGCGCCGTAACGTTCTCGCGCTCTCCGGTCGCGCCGTCGAGGCGTCCGGCGACGTCGACGTCCTGCTGCTCGACAAGACCGGGACGATCACGCTCGGCAACCGGGAGGCGGCCGACTTCATCCCGATGAGCGGCGTCGGCGAGCGGGAGCTTGCCGAAGCGGCACAGCTCGCCTCACTCGCCGACGAGACGCCCGAGGGCCGTTCGATCGTCGTCCTCGCCAAGGAGTACGGGATCCGCGAGCGGGAGCTCGCCGAGCACGAGCACGAGTTCGTGCCGTTCACGGCCGAGACGCGGATGAGCGGCGTCGATCTCGACGGCACGTCGCTGCGCAAGGGCGCGGGTGACGCAATCGGGGCCTGGATCGAAGGCCAGGGCGGGCAGGCTCCGGCCGAGTTCCGGTCGACGCTGGAGCGCGTCGCGAGCGAGGGCGGCACACCGCTCGCCGTTGCCCGCGACAGCCAACTGCTCGGCATCGTCTACCTGAAGGACATCGTCAAGGAAGGCATGCGCGAGCGCTTCGAGCACCTGCGGGCGATGGGCATCCGCACCGTGATGGTCACCGGCGACAACCCGCTGACTGCGAAGACGATCGCGGACGAGGCCGGCGTCGACGACTTCTTGGCCGAGGCGACGCCGGAACAGAAGATGGCGCTGATCCGCGAGCACCAGAGCGACGGCCGCTTGGTCGCGATGACCGGCGACGGCACCAACGATGCGCCGGCGCTGGCGCAGGCCGACGTCGGCGTGGCAATGAACACGGGAACGCAGGCGGCGCGCGAGGCCGGAAACATGGTCGACCTCGACTCGAACCCGACGAAGCTGATCGAGATCGTCGAGGTCGGCAAGCAGCTGCTGATCACCCGCGGCGCCCTGACCACGTTCTCGATCGCCAACGACGTCGCCAAGTACTTCGCGATCCTGCCGGCGATCTTCGCGACGACCTACGCGCTCGCCGGACAGAGCTCGGGGCCGCTCGACGAGCTCAACGTCATGCATCTGGGCACCCCCGAGTCGGCGATCATCTCCGCGATCGTCTTCAACGCGCTGATCATCCCGCTGCTCGTGCCGCTGGCATTGCGCGGGGTCGCCTACCGGCCGCTGGGGGCCGACGCTCTACTGCGCCGCAACCTCCTGATCTACGGTCTCGGCGGGCTGATCGCCCCGTTCGTTGGGATCAAGCTCATCGACTTGATCGTCCACGGGGTACTCGGGATCTGAGTCGGCTGCAGGACGCTCGACGGTCGTCGGTACGGCTCACCGCTGCTCTTCGTCGACGGCGCCTACAGGCCCGCTTCGGGCTGACCGGCCCCTGGCTCGCGCAGGTCCGTGCGAGTGAAGGCTCGGGTCGCGCCTTCATCGACGCTGCCCGGCAACCCGACGCGCAGCCGGGTGGCGCCGATCAGCAGCTCATCGCCGTCATCGAGGCGGCGGCGACCGGAGATGCGCTCGCCGTTCAGGAACGTTCCGTTGCGCGAGGTGCCGTCGTCGATCACCGTCCAGTCGTCACCGACCGGTTCGAGGCGGGCATGCAGGCGCGAGGCGCCCTCGTCCCAGTGCAGCGAGATGTCCATCCAGGAGCCGCGACCGATCGTCACCGAGGCGCTCTCGGGCAGCTCGTAGATCCGCTGCTGGTCGCGCACGTCCCGGAAGAGGACGTACGGCCGGGCACGGGCCTCGGCGTCGAGGCGCGACACCTGCTCGGTCGGCGAACCGGCCGCGAAGCGGTCCTCCTCCGCACCGTCTTGCTCGGTGCCCATGGACACCACCTCCTCTTCGATCGAGAGTAGCGCCGCAGCCGCGACGGTCAAGCGGCCCGGCCCTGCGCCGCTAGAGCTGGACCGCGGCCGCCCGCAGGGCGAGGCCGAGGATGACGAGCGCGCCGACGGCCATGATCCCGGTCTCGCGGCGGACGATCGCGGCGGCGACGGCCTGCTGGCGCCCCCGCGGCAGCGACTCGAAGTCGAGGCCCTCGAGCTCGTGCTCGTTGGCCTGCCAGCGGGCGCCCTCGGCGAGCAGCGAGACGAGCACCGGCAGGACGCCGTAGAGGTAGTGGAGGTTGGCGGCCTCGTGGCCGAGCAGGAGCAGGATCGCGCCGATCGCGACCTGGACGACGACGGCGATCTGGGCGAAGCGCAGCAGGTACCAGAAGGCGACCGAGGGCCGGCGCGTGTACCAGCAGAAGCCGCCCCACGCCCCGGCGAGCAGGTTGGAGGCGATCACCGTGATGCCGCAGATGACGTGGACCGTGACCACGCGGCGGAACTGTAGTGAGGGACGCTCAGCGAACCGGATACAGTGGGCCTGCAAGCCCGCAGGAAGGATCGGCCGGCAGCAAATGCTCCAGAGCTATCTCCCAGTGATCGTCTTCGCCGGCCTCGGCATCGCCGTCGGCGGCGCCTTCACGGCGCTCAACAAGGTCCTCGGGCCGTCGAAACCGAACGCGGTCAAGTCCGAGGCATACGAGTGCGGGCTGCCCTCCGACATCCAGCGGACATTCCGCTTCGGAATCAGCTTCTACATGATCGCGATGCTGTTCATCCTCTTCGATATCGAGGTCGTCTTCCTGTATCCGGTGGGCGTGATCCTGAACGGCGCCTCGAGCGTCTTCGTGCTCGTCGAGGTGCTCGTCTTCGCGGCGCTGCTGCTCGTCGCGCTCGCCTACGTCTGGCGCCGGGGGGCCCTCAACTGGAGGTAGAGCGGCACAAGTTGCGCGGCCTGCAGCCGCTCGACCAGCCCCGCAGCCCCGAGGAGCTGCGGATCCGGCAGCTCCGCGCGCGCGACATGCAGCGCGGCGATCTCGACGGTCCCGACCTCGATGAGTACGTCGAGCAGCGGCTGCTGACGACGACGATGGACAAGGCCATCGCGTGGGCGCGCGGCAACGCGATGTGGCCGGCGACGTTCGGCCTCGCCTGCTGCGCGATCGAGATGATGTCGATGGTCTCGGCCCGCTACGACACCGCCCGCTACGGCGCCGAGGTCTTCCGCGCCTCGCCGCGGCAGGCCGACATGCTGATCCTCTCCGGCCGGGTCTCGATCAAGATGGTCCCTGTCATCCGCCGCATCTACGACCAGATGCTGGAGCCGAAGTGGGTGCTGTCGATGGGGGCCTGCTCCTCGTCCGGTGGGATGTTCGCCAACTACGCGGTCGTCCAGGGCGCCGACAAGTTCCTGCCGGTCGACATCCACATCCCCGGCTGCCCGCCGCGGCCGGAGGCGCTCATGTACGGGATCCTGAAGCTGCGCGACAAGGTCCTCGGCGACCCGAGCCTCGGCTGGCGCGACCAGTACGCGGCGCACGGCACCGAGGAGGGCGTACGCCCGTGGCAGGCGGGCGCGATCGGAGTCGAGCGGGCCGGCACCGCCCCGTCCGACGGCCGGCTCGTCGGCCAGACCGACGGCGACCGGGCGGAGAAGCTGCTCGCCGACGCGGAGCTGATCAAGCTCGCCGCAGGAGCCGGTCTCCGAGTCGGAGATGGTCCGCGACGCCGCCTCGCGCGCGCACGGCACCGCCGACGGCGAGGAGAGCTCGATGCCGGGCACGCGCGCCGACAGCGGCGAGGCCGAGAGCCGCAAGCGCGCGACGGGAGACTGGGACGATGCCTGACGCACCCGGCCTCGAGCTGATCGCGCACGAGATCAACACGCGCCACGACGGCGCCGTGATCGGGACCAGCTACGACCGCGCCCAGCCGGTGCTGCTGACGACGCCCGAGCACATCCGCAACGTGCTCGACTGGCTCAAGCAGGCGCCGGGACAGGAGTACACGTTCCTCGCCTCGCTGCACGCCGCCGACTACCTGCCGGCCGAGCCCCGCTTCGCGGTCCACTACGAGCTGCTCAACATGGCCCGCGTCGAGCGCCTCTCGGTCAAGTGCCTGATCGCCGAGCCCGAGGACGGCGCATTGCCCGAGACGCACACGGTCGTCGACCTCTTCCCGACGGCCTCGTTCCAGGAGCGCGAGGCCTACGACTTCTTCGGCATCGTCTTCGAGGGCCATCCGGACATGCGCCGGATCCTGATGCCCGAGGATTACGTCGGCTGGCCCCAGCGCCGCGACTTCCCGGTCGGCGGCGATCCCGTGATCTTCACGAACACCGAGAACGAGGTCCCGGGCTGGACCCGGTAGGCGGCAGGACGATGGCGACACCGACACGACCGACCGGGCCCGACGAGAAGTACGCGGACACCACCCGCACGGTCGAGGAGATGGGCCGCGACGCGGTCGGCCGCACCGAGGCGCAGGTGATCGGCACCTCGCCGATCGAGCGCACCGCGATCGAGCGCGAGGAGGAGCTGTTCACGGTCAACATGGGGCCGCACCACCCCGCGACCCACGGCGTCCTGCGGCTGCTCGTCTCGCTCGAGGGCGAGGTCGTCCGCGACCTCAAGCCCGTGATGGGCTACGTCCATACCGGCATCGAGAAGTCGTGCGAGCAGAAGTCGTACTGGAAGGTGATCCCGTTCGTCGAGCGGATGGACTACCTCTCCTACTACTTCAACGCGGAGGCCTTCTGCGGCGCCGTCGAGAAGCTGCTCGAGCTCGAGATCCCGCCGCGCGCCAAGTGGCTGCGGACGCTGCACCTCGAGCTCAACCGGATCAGCTCGCACCTCGTCGGGCTCGGCACGACCGCGCTCGACCTCGGCGCGATGTCGATGTTCTGGTACTGCTTCCGCGAGCGCGACAAGATCCTCGACCTGATGGAGATGTCGTCGGGGCAGCGCATGCACACGCGCTACTTCCAGGTCGGCGGCGTGATCGAGGACATCCCGCTCGGCTTCGAGGAGAAGGTGCTCGCCTTCTGCGACGACATGCCGACCCGCATCGACCAGTACGCGGCGCTGCTGCAGAACAACGAGATCTTCCTGCAGCGGACCAAGGACGTCGGCGTCGTCTCCGCCGAGCGCCTGCTCGACCTCGGCGTCACCGGCCCGCTGCTGCGCGCCGCGGGCGTGCCCTGGGATCTGCGCAAGGTCGACCCCTACCTCGCCTACGGCGAGGTCGACTTCGACGTCCCGGTCGGCACCGTCGGCGACAACTGGGACCGCTTCATCGTCCGGACCGAGGAGATGCGGCAGTCGACGCGGATCGTCCGCCAGTGCGTCGAGAAGCTGCCCGAGGGTCCGTGGATCGCCGACGACCGCAAGGTCGTGCTGCCCCCGCGGCACGAGCTCGGCACCTCGATGGAGGCGCTGATTCACCACTTCAAGCTCGTCACCGAGGGCTTCCGGGTGCCGCCCGGCGAGGTCTACCACCCGATCGAGTCGCCCCGCGGCGAGCTCGGCTGCTTCGTCGTCGCCGACGGCTCCGCGAAGCCCGCCCGCGTGCACATGCGCGAGCCCAGCTTCGTCAACCTGCAGGCGCTGCGCGACATGTGCCTCGACGAGTACGTCGCCGACATGATCGCCAACCTCGCCTTCCTCGACCCGATCCTCGGAGGCATCGACCGATGAGCGCCGAGCAGGGCCCCGAGTCGACCGAGGCCGAGCAGCACCCCGCCGAGAGCGGCACGCCACCCGTGCCCGAGGAGGGCACGCAACCCGGCGACGCGCAGGCGGGCGCCGAGGTCGGCATCGCCGAGGAGGAGAGTCAGGGCCACTACCGCGAGCCCGACCACGGCGTCGAGGTCCCCGACGAGCTGCGCGCCGAGATCGAGGCGGCCCTGGCCCGCTACCCGGAGAAGCGCTCCGCCTCGCTGCCGGCGCTGCATGCCGTCCAGGCCCGCTACGGCTGGTGCACACCGGAGGGGATCGAGCAGGCGGCCGCGGTGATGGACGTCGACCCGGCCTACCTCGAGTCGGTGGCCAGCTTCTACGACCTCTTCCACCTCGAGCCCGCCGGCCACCACCAGGTGCTCGTCTGCACCAACATCTCGTGCTGGATGCGCGGCGCCGACGAACTGCTCGACGCCGTCTGCGAAGCCGCGGGCGCCGACCGGCACGAGGCCGGCCACGGCGGCACGGTCAACGAGGCCGGCGACCTGTTCGTGAGCGGCTTCGAGTGCCTCGGCGCCTGCGACATCGCGCCGATGACCTCCGTCGACGGCGTCTACTACGGGCCGCTGGAGGACGCGGACGCGCAGCCGCTCATCGACCAGCTCCGCAGCGGCGCCGACGTACTGCCGGAGAAGGCGCTGAAGCTGCGCCCCGCGGCGGGCGGCCCCGAGCCCGAGCCGGACCCACGGGTGGCCGACGCGGGCTGAGGGCTGGGCGCTGGCGGGAGCCTCCCGCCGGCGGTTGCAGTGAGGGAGGTGGCTGAAGTGACGCTTCCGTGCTCCCGAGCGCGCCTCTCGTGACGGAATCGGGTGGCTTCGCGGTCCCCGGCAAGGCCACTGGTCACGTTGCACCGCAACTTGCGGTGGAACGTGACCACTCCCGAAACCGGCCTCCCAACCCGTCACGGAAGCCAAACGCCCTCGCGCCTTCCGTGACACCTCCGTAGGCCTACACCCCTCACTGCTCCCGAGGCGTCAACCCCCGCCGGCGACGACGCCCCGCGGGGCGTACCCGCCCGCCGCAATCGCCTGCCTCACCCTCCCGTCGGAGCCAACCCGCCGCGGAGCGTGACGCCCCGCGAACGCCGGCGTCACCCCTGAGGCATCGGGGCCGGCTGGCCCGGCGGGTAGCCCAGCGAGATCCAGTCGTGCAGGCCGCCGCGGTAGTAGAGGAGTGCTTCAGGCGGCGCGCCGGCGGCGAGCAGGGCCTTGACCGCGCGGGGCGTTGCCCCGCACTGCGGGCCGTTGCAGAAGAGCGCCACCGGGGCACGCTCGACGAGCTCGTCGGCGTGCTCGGCGATCTCCGCCGAGGGGATCGCGACGGCGCCTGGAATCGTGCCGTGCGCGACCGACTCGGGGATCCTCGTGTCGACGGCGAGCCCGCCCGCCTCGAGATGCTCGATCAGCTCGAGCTCGCCGATCGTCTCGACGCCCGACGCGAGCCGCAGCGGCTGCACGGTGCCCCAGCCCGAGTCGATGGTGACGAAGCCGTCGCCTGCCCTGTGCGGGATCCGCTCGGGACTCCGGTCGTTGGCGTGGCGCACGTACGGGCCCTCGGGCGGCGGCTCGAGCGAGCGTCGCCCGACCGGATCGGCGAGGTCGGTGCGGTGCATCGGTGGGGGCAGTGCCTGCGAGGACGGCATCTCTAACAGCCCCGATGGTGCCCTGCACGGCCGGCGTCCACATCCGTGACGCCGCGCCGACGACCTGCGGGTATCCCGCAACGACCGCCCGCCACCGGGCGGCCGTCGCGGGCTGGCGCCCAGATTCGGCTCTGATCAGGAGCCGGAGGCCTTCTGGATCGCGTCTTCGACCTGGCCGGTCGACGGCGCCGCGCCGACGACCTGCGTGCCGCCGGGGCCCTCGACAAGCAGCGACGGCGTACTCGAGAAGCCCTTCTCGCTGGCTTCCTTCTGGATGGCCTGCAGCTGCTTCGTCCACTTGTCGGAGTTGCGCGAGGTGTTCCAGGCGTCGATGTCCTTGACGCCCGCCGCCTTGGCGACGTTCGTCAGGAACTCGTCGGTGACGTAGCCCGAGTTCTCGGTGCCCTGGTTGGCGTAGAAGGTCTCGATGAACTGCCAGTAGCGGCCTTGCTCGGAAGCCGCCAGCGCCGCCTTCGCGGCATCGACGACTGCGGGCCGATGATGATGAAGTTCTTGAACTCGATCTGGGCGTCGCCGGCCGGTGACCGGGCCGGCGAGCAGCTCGGGATCGACTTGTCGCTGAACGCCTTGCAGGCGGGGCACTGCAGATCGCCGAACTCGACGATCTTCGCCTTCGCATTCGGGTCGCCGAGCACGGTCCCGTTCTGGTCGAGCCCGTCGACGAGGTCGACCGTCGAGTTGGTCGTGATGTCGTTGGCGTTGCCGCCTTCCCCCACCGCCGGACTGGCTGATCACGATCAGCGCGACGACGACGACGACCGCGGCCAGGGCGACGCCGCCGATGATCGCGAACATGCGCTGGCGCGCGGCCTGGCTCGATTCGGCCTGCTCGGCCTCGAGCCGCTCCTGCCGTCGCTGTTCCTTCTCGTCCTTGCGGGAGGCCATCCGGTCGGGTGTCCTCTCTGGGGTGGGGTCTAGCTGGGTAGGGGCTCTCGCGGTGCCGCGCGGACGCCGGCGAACCGTATCCCGCGCAGCAGGCTAACGATGAGCACGAGCGTCATGACGATTGCGCTGCCCACGCACCACTGGCAGATCGCGTCGATGACGAAGAGCTCCAGGTAAGTCAGGTAGGCGGAGAAGCCGAAGCCGACCAGCGCGGCGAGGATGCCGAGCATCCGGCCCGGGTCGCCCGGGAGCGCCGCGGCGACCAGCACCGCGACGTAGCCGAGCAGGCCGAGCACCGGGACCGGGATCCCGGCGAGCTTCGCGTAGTCGGAGTGCTGCACGGTCTCGCAGCCGCCACCGCAGGCGCAGACGGGATTGTCGCCGCCGGCGTAGTGCGCGATCGTCAGGTACACAGCGATCCCGAGGCCGATCAGGCCGAGCACGCCGAGCGTTATCCGCAGACGTCGCTCCGTCACGCCTGTTCTCCGCGCTGCGCCACGCCGCAAGGGTAAGCGGTTCCCGTATTCCGCACCTAAACACCTACGGGCGCCGCGAGTCGCGGGTTCAGCGCACTGTGCTATTCTCCTTTACCACTGTTTAGTTGTATAGCTTGAAAGGCACCGCAGATGGCCCTTCCTTCCCCGATCCCACTTCCCCTCGTCGAGTTGATCGCCGGGCGCTTTCGGCTCCTCGCCGAGCCGATGCGCGTCCGCGCCCTCGACCACCTGCGCGAGCGCGGCGAGGCCTCGGTCGGCGAGCTCGCGGAGGCGCTCGGCACGAGCCAGCAGAACGTCTCCAAGCACCTCGGCGCTCTGCACTCGGCGGTGTCGTCAGCCGCCGTCGCGACGGCAACCGCGTGATCTACTCGATCTCCGACGAGACCGTGATCGCAATCTGCGAAGCCGTCTGCGGGAGCATCGAGCGCCGTGCCGACGAACTTTCCGCCGCGGTCGCCGGGGTGTCCCGATGAGCGCCGCACCGCACGCCGACCGGTCCCAACCGGCCGTGGTCGGCCCGGTCGGGCGCCTCGGCCGCTGGGCCGCAACCCACTTCCGGGTCGTGCTCGATTTGGCTGGCGATCGTTCTCGGGCTCGGGTTCTTCGCGCCGAAGGCCGAGCACCCCTCTCCGGCGCCGGCTGGGAGGCGACGGGCTCTGAATCCGTGCAGCCCGCGAGCAGCTCGACACACAATTCGGCGGGCTCTCCTCGAGCGCGCTCCAGGTCGCTGTCTGCTCGCCGACCCTGACCGCGACGACCCCGCCTTCAAGGCGACGTCGCCGATGCGAGCTCGCTGATCGCCGCCGATCAACGCGTCGCTCAGGTGATTCCGCCCGATCAGTCGGGGGCGATCTCGCAGGACGGCCACACGGTCATCCTGCAGGCCGCCGCCGCTGCCGACTCCAACGACATGGTCCGCGCCGCCGATGACCTCAAAGGCCCGCTCGGCGAACTCGGCGACGCCCAGGTGAGCGTCGCCCTGACCGGCGCCTCCGGCATGTGGTCGGACTTCAACCAGGCCAACAAGGACGCGATGATGAAGTCGGAGGTCGATCTCCTGGCCCGTGACGATGGTGATCCTGTTGCTCGCGTTCGGCTCGCTGGTCGCTGCCGGCCTGCCGCTGATGCTGACGATCATGGGACTGGCCGCGGCCGCCGGCTCGCTCTACCTGGGCTCGCAGATCATCGACATCTCGATCTGGGCAATGAACTTCGCGCTGATGTTCGCGCTCGCGCTGGGCATCGACTATGCCTTGTTCATCGTCTACCGCTTCCGTGGCGCCTTCTTCGGCGAGGAGCGTGAGCCCGCCGACGCCGCGGCCGTGGCGATGGACACCGCCGGCAAGGCCGTCCTGTTCAGCGGCCTGACGGTGCTGATCTCGCTCTCGGCGGTGATGCTCGTGCCGAGCCCGGCCTTCCGGTCGATGGCGCTGGGAATCATGTTTGCCGTGGTCTTCGTCCTGGCGGCGTCGCTGACGCTGCTACCCGCGGTGCTCGCAAAGCTCGGACCTCGGGTCGACGGCCCCAGCCTGCCCTGGGTCCATTCAGGTGAGCACCGCAGCAGCGCTTCGCCGCCTGGGGCGAGCGGCTCTGGAGGAGGCCGCTGCTCTACGGGCTCCCGGCGCTGGTTCTGCTGGTGCTGCTGACGCTGCCGATCCTCAGACTGGATACAGGCATGCCCTCGATTGCCGTCGTCCCGCCGGAGATCCCTCGCGAATCGGCTACAACCAGATCCACCTCGTTCGGCGAGGGAGCTCCCGGCACCCTGCAGCTCGTCGGCCCTGCTGCCGACGTCGCGCCCGCGGCGAAGCTCGCGGCAGGCCGACCCGGGCGTTGCCGCCGTGCAGCCGACGATCGCGCCGGCTCGGGTGAGGCGGCGATGATCCAGGTGATCCCACGCGGACCTCCTCGACGCCACGGCGGCGACGATCGACCGCCTCCGCGGCGATGTGCCCGCCGACGTACTCGTCGGGGGCGCGGTCGCCGAGAACCATGACCTCGAGACGCTGCTCAAGGAGCGCACCCCGCTCGTGATCGGCGTCGTGCTCGTGCTCGGCTTCCTGCTGCTGCTGGTCGTCCTGCAGGCGCCGCTGGTGGCGGCGCTCGGCGTGATCACGAACCTGCTCGCCGTCGGCGCCGCATTCGGCGTCGCCAAGCTGATCTTCGGCGACGGCAACCTGTCCGGGATACTCGGATTCGAGTCTCAGGGCTTTCTCGACGCGTGGGCACCGGTGTTCTTCTTCGCGATGGTGTTCGCGATCTCGATGGACTACACGGTGTTCCTGCTCTCGTCGGCGAAGGAGCACTGGGACCGCAGCCACGACGCCCGCGATGCGACCGTCAACGGCCTCGCCCACTCCGGCCGCGTGATCTTCGCGGCGGCCGGCGTGATGGTCGCGGTGTTCTTCACCTTTGCCCTGTCGGGGCCGCTGCCGCCGAAGGAGATGGGCGTGATCCTCGGGGTCGCGGTCCTTCTCGACGCGCTACTCGTGAGATTGTTGCTGTTGCCGGTGCTGTTGCGCTTGGTTGGGCCGGCCGCCTGGGCCGTCCCTAGGCGGCTCGCGCGCTTTTGCCCGATGTCAAGTTCGGGCACTGAATCCGCAGCCACCGGAAAGGAGTCGACAGTGATCTTCAGACAGTTCCTGCAGGAGGACCTCTCCTGCGCCTCCTACATGGTCGGCGACGACGGCGTCGTCGCTATCGTCGATCCGAAGTTCCAGATCGACGAATACCTCGAGACGGCCCGCTATCTCGGCGTCCGGATCGAGCACATCCTCGAGACGCACAACCACGCCGACCACGTCTCCGGCCACGGTCGGCTGGCGGCGGCGACCGGCGCGACGATCCACGTCCATCGGCTGGCGGAGCCCGACTACGAGCACGAGGCGTTCGACGATGGCTGGGAGCTGCAACTCGGCGAGGTGACGATCACGGCTCTGCACACGCCCGGGCACCGGCCCGAGCACACCGCCTTCGCGCTCACCGACCGCTCCCGCTCCGACGAGCCCTGGGCCGTGCTCAGCGGCGACACGCTCTTCGTCGGCGACGTCGCCCGTCCCGACCTGGCGATCGACAAGGAGGACGGCGCCCGCGGCATCTTCGAGTCGCTGCACGGCAAGCTGCTCGGCCTGGCGCCGACAACCGAGATCTGGCCCGGGCATCTGGGTGGCTCGATGTGCGGCGGCGGCGACATGAGCCCGAAGATCGCGACGACGCTCGGCTTCGAGATCGAGGCCAATCCGATGCTGCGATCGGAACCGGGGAGTTCGTGCCGAATCGCTCGCCCGGATCGGCAAGCAGCCGCCGAACTTCCAGAACATCGTCGGCATCAACCGCGGCAAGCTCCTGACCGACGGGGTCGACGCCCACCCGCTCACGCCCGGCCAGCTCGAGCGGCGGGTCGCAGAGGGGGCCTTCCTCGTCGACACGCGCACGGCGCTGCAGTTCGACGACGCCCACATCCCTGGCGCGACCCACATCTCGATCCTCGAGCCCGGCTTCGCCTCGCGGCTCGCCTGGCTCGCCGACCCCGATCACGAGATCGTCTTCGCCGGCCGCGACGATGCCGACGGCGCCCGCGCGGTCGAGCTCGCGCAGGCCGTCGGGATGCGCAACCTCGGGGGCTTCCTGCACGGCGGAATGACCGCCTGGCGCGAGGAGGACCGGCCGGCCGAGCGGACGAGATCACGCTGGAGGAGCTCAAACAGGGCTACGACGACGGGGCGCTGCAGATCCTCGACGTACGCGAGACGGACGAGTTCGAGCGCATCCATATTCCCGGCTCCAGCAATCGCCCCTGGCACGACATCGACGGCCTCCCCGCCGGCCTCGACCCGGCGGCCCGTGGCGGCCGTCTGCGCCGCGGCAAGCGGGCCGGGATCGCGGCGAGCCTGCTGCAACGGTTCGGGGTCGAACAGGTGCTCCATGTCTCCAAGGGCGGCGTCGGAACCTGGAACGAACGGGGCTGGCCTGTCGAGTCCGGCCGGGCGCCGGCTAAGCGCCGCATGCGCCACGCCGCCAGCAGGCCCCTGACCGGTCTCGAAGCGGCCCCGCTCGGGGTCCTGATCGGTCTGCTGATGGGCGCCTTCGGGGGTGGCGGCTCGCTGCTGGCGGTGCCAATCCTCGTCTACGTCGTCGGCCAGAGCGTGCGTGATGCGCAGGCGACCTCGCTGGTGATCGTGATCGTCAGCTCCGTGATCGCCCTCTACGCCTACATGCGCGCCGACGACGTTCGGCGTCGTGCGGGCGTCGCCTTCGGTCTCGCCGCCGGAGCCAGCGCCTTCGCCGGCTCGCTGCTCAACAAGCACCTCGATCCCGACCTGCTGCTGCTGATCTTCAGCCCGCTGATGGTCGTCGGCGCCGCGGCCCTGGTCAGCGACGCCGCTCGGCGGCCCGCGCAGTTCCGGCCGTGGCGGTTCGGCGTGTCGTTCTCGAGCGCGACCGGGTCGCCCTCTACGGGCTCGCAGTCGGCTGGATCATCGGCCTGTTCGGCGTCGGCGGCGGCTTCGTGATCGTCCCGGTACTGGTCCTCGGCCTGCACTTCTCGATGATCGAAGCCGTGGCGACAAGCCTGCTCGTCGTGATCATCGGCTCGAGCTTCGCCCTGATCGAGCGACTCAGCGCCGGCGACGTCGACTGGAGCATCGCGGTGCCGCTCTCGATCGCCGCCGCACTCGGGGCCCTGCCGGCCGCGGCGCTGGCGCTACGCAACGAGGGGCTGCGACAGGCCTTCGCCGGCCTGATCGTCCTCGCCGCCGTCTACACCGCGATCCGCTCCGGCGTAGCGCTGGCCGGTTGACGCCTCATGGGGGGGTTCGAGGGGATGGGGTGGTTATTTTCTCGTGGTGGTCTTGACAGACGTCGGAGGTGACTTTGGTAGGTTCGGGGCTTGGAGGCGGTGGGGGGGGGATTCTACGGCGGGGGGGGGTCAGGTTCAAGGGGTAAAACAGGAACTTTCCTTAAGGGGTGAAGTTGGGAGGGAGGGAAAGTTATTTACGGTATATGGATTGGGGATCGCAGGGATAGGAACAGGTGGGATTCCCGGGGAGGGGGTGGGGGGTTTGGTATTCACGGGGTCGGAGTCAGGGTTTTGGGTGAGGACCGGGGGAGGAAAGGGATGGGGGGGGGGGGGGAGGAAAAGATCCAGGACGTCTGGTTCGAGCGCCCGTTGGCGGCGAGCTCGCCGGCGTGGCCACGGGGATCGATTCGAAGGGCCGCCCGCTCGCCCTCTATGGCGCACCCGGCGCCCACAAGTGGTCACGATCACAAGCGCGGACACGACCGAGAGCTGGCGGAAACCTGATCGATCCAACCGGGCTGGTCGCCGACCTGCCGGGCGCGCCCGGACGGGCGATCTTCGTCAGCGACCGGAGGGGGGTAGGGGAGAGTCAGGCGGGCAGAAGCAGAGGGAGGGGAAGGGGGAGCGAGGACGTGTTGTTTGGGGACGGGGAGCATCGACATCGGCGACGACCGAGCTGTACGTCGCCGACCCCGACAGCCTCGGTGGAACCGGCGGGATCGTCAAGATCGACCCCGTCACGGGTGCGGAGACCGTGATGAGCCAGGGACAGTTCTTCGAGGATCCGATCGCCGTCTCGGTCGTGCCGCCGATTGGGAAGGGTCGCAAGCTTCGAGGAAGGGCGAGCCGTATCGCGGCAGAAGGGGAGACGTCATGTCGGTGGCAAGGGCAGAGTCTAGGGCAGGGCGCGGACGTGATCTGCGGCGGCAGCGGCAGGGACCGGATCAATGGGGGCGGCGGCAGGGACATCGTGCTCGGCGGCAGCGGCAGGGAATCGTTCGCGGCGGCAGCGGCAAGGACCGCGCAGGCAGCGGCGAGGATGAAGGGGGCGCCGGCGAGACGCCGGCGCCGGCCGGATGAGGGCCGGCGAATAGACACAGACCCAATACGATGGCCGGCGTGCAGGGGAGCCGCCGCACAGTCGAGTGAGAGCGAGCGTTCTGGGGCAGAGGCGCGGGATGGGGAGAGGAGAGGGGGGGGGGCAGGGGGGGGGTGATCCTGCTGCTCGAAGGCGTCGCCGGGATGGTAAGACCCGACTGCTGACGGAAGCCGAGGAAACCGGCGCCAAGCTCGGATTGTGCGTTCACCGTGCCCGCGGCAGCGGCCTCGAGCAGGACTATCCGTTCGGCGTCGTGCGACAGCTGTTGACCGGGCACGTGATGGCCCTCGACGAGCCGGGGCGTGAGGGGCGTTCACCGGCGCGGCCGGCCTGGCCGAGAGGGTGCTCGGCACGGACGGCCAAGATGTTTCTCGGCGCCGACCAGCGATGCCCAGCTTCGCAGCCCTGCACGGCATCCACTGGCTGCTCAGCAATCTCGCCGAGGAGTGTCCACAGCTGCTGGTGATCGACGACCTTAACTGCTTCGCGAGCAGCGTCGACTCCCGTCGTCTGAGGTCACGAGGTCGGCATTCGAGCGCGGCGCCGGTGGACTCGCTCGGTCCTGCGCCCGGCCGCTCTGCGATACCTCGACTTCGCCATCCGCTCGTCCTTCAGGCGCGGGCGGCGCCCGCCGAGGTCGGCCACCGATGCCCGGGAGCTCGAAGAGCGGCCCCGACCTCGTCGCGGGTAGACCTGCTTCGCCGGCCGTGGATCGGCGTGCCCAGCTGGCCGGCGAGCGAGGTCGAGCCCGAGGAGATTGGGCCGCGTCTCCGCTTCGAGCTCGGCCGCCTGCGCCTGGGCGCTGCCGGCCCGGACGGCCGCGACGTGGTCTTGACACTGCGAGCCGCGGTCGAACTCGGTCAGGTGCTCGCCTACGAGAACCGCATCGAGGACGCCGTAAGGGAATGCAACACGTCCTGGTTCGCTCGAGGCGAAGGAGGACATGGGCGCGTGGTCGAGATGATGCTGCTGGTCCTCGCCGAGACCGACGTCGCCGGACGGGCCGCAGCGGCGCCGCTGCTGGCCGCGGCCGGCGCAGTGGTGGACCGCCTCGGGGAGCGCTCGCCGCTCGGCTTGCTGGCGGTCGTGGCCGTCGAACACGCCCTCGTCGATGGTGATGGGAGACGAGCCGGTAGTCCGCCGAGAGGCCCTGCGCCGGCGGCGCGCCGCTGGTCCTGAGCCGGGGCCAGTTCCCACTCGCCCAAGCGGCGGCGCTGGCCCTTGCCGCAGCCGCGATCTGGCCCCGAACGCTCCACCTGGCGGACAGGCAGCCCCGCAGCTCGAAAAGGGACTCCGCGTCGACGTCCGTGCGGGGCTGGTCGACGCCGAAGAAGCTGAGCGGCTCATCGACGTCGCGCCCGTCGACCGGAACGAGTCGCTCGCTGGCTGACCTGGTCGGTGTCGGAGCCCCGGGGCCTGGAGAGCAGTTGCGCCGAGATCGAGAAGCTCCGAAGGCTCGAGGCTGATGCCGTCGAGCGACCCGACGCCGACGCGCGCTGGCTAAGGGCCGCGGCCGGACCGCGCGGCCCCGACAGATTCCTTCGGCTTTACCGGACACGGATCGGCACCCTGCGCGCGCGCCGCGCGGCATCCTCGGCCTGATCGGCGACCCTCCGGGCCGGCACTGATCCCGACCCGTAGCGCCGTTCCGGTAGATTCGGCCCATGCCTGAGACCCGCATGCTGTTCCGCAACATCGACGACCCCGAGTTGCGGACTATCGAGGGATACAAGCGAAACGGCGGCTACACGGCGATCGAGAAAGCGTTCCGGTCGGTCGAGCCGGAGGACCTGCTCGGCGAGCTCGAGGAGTGCGGCCTGCGCGGCCGCGGCGGCGCCGGTTTCTCGATGGGCAAGAAGGCGGGCTTCTTGCCGCGTGGGTCGATGCAGAAGTACCTCTGCTGCAACGCCGACGAATCGGAGCCGGGCACCTTCAAGGACCGCGAACTGATGTTCAAGAACCCGCATCAGCTGATCGAGGGGATCGCGATCGCCGGCATGGCGGCCGACACCTCGAAGACGTTCATCTTCATCCGCGGCGAGTACGCCGAGGTCGCCGACGTTCTCGACGCGGCCGTCGCCGAGGCGTATGAGGCGGGTTATCTCGGCGAGAACATCCTCGGTTGCGGCACGACGGTCGACCTCGTCGTCCACCGCGGCGCCGGCGCCTACATCTGTGGCGAGGAGACGGCGCTGCTCGACGCGCTCGAGGGCAAGCGCGGCAACCCGCGGCTGAAGCCGCCGTTCCCTGCGATCCAGGGCCTCTACGGCGGCCCGACGCTGATCAACAACGTCGAGACGCTGATGAACGTCCCACACGTGGTCAACAACGGCGCCGACTGGTTCAAGAGCTTTGGCACCGAGCAGTCGACCGGAACCAAGGTCGTCTCGGTCTCCGGCTGTGTCAAGCGCCCGGGCAACTACGAGATCGAGCTCGGGATCCCGTCGCGGGAGATCATCTACGACCTCGCCGGCGGCCCGATCGACGGCGACGTCAAGGCCTGGTACCCGGGCGGCTCCTCGGCCCCGGTGCTCGGCCCGGAGGAGCTCGACCTCCCCTACTGCTTCGAGGCGCTCGCCGACGCCAAGTCGATGCTCGGCTCAGGCGCGATCATCGTTGCCGACCAGAGCGTCTCGATCCCGCACATGGCGCTTCGCACCGCGCGCTTCTACCACCACGAGTCGTGCGGAAAGTGCACTCCCTGCCGCGAGGGCACGAACTGGACGGTGAAGATGCTCGAGCGGGTCGTCCGCGGCGAGGCGACACCGATGGACCTCGACATCATCGCCTCGGTCCAGGAGAACATCATCGGCCACTGCCTCTGCGTCCTCGGCGACGCGATGGCGATGCCCGTCGCCTCGATGGTCAACCGCTGGCGCGGTGAGTTCGAGGAGACGATCGCGCGCGCCCGCGAAGCTGCCCCCGCCCCGCTCGACGTCGAGCCCGCGATCGCGA
>CAWKLZ010000013.1:0-22138 GCA_963850625.1 uncultured Solirubrobacterales bacterium | reverse complement strand
GCAGCCGAGGACGCCGCGGAGGCGGCGAAGTTGGCGAAGCTCAGGTCGACCGGGGCGCCGAGCACCGGTGGTCCCGGAGTCAGCACCCGGGCGAGCGTCGCGTCCGGCTGCGGGGCCGGCATGCCGCCCTCCGGCGCTGAACGTGCAGCATCCGGCCCTCCGGGACCCGTTCTTGCACGTTCGGCGCTCGCCAGAACGTTGGTCGGCCGACCCGCCGCGAGCACCGCCTTGCGCTCGCTCGCCGGTAGCTCCGGGCGGATCGTCAAGGCCGGGCGCCCCGCGAGCATCGCCGCGTGCAGCGCGGTCGCGTGCGCGATCCCCGGGGCGACTCGATGCCGATCACCCCTTCCTGCCCTGCCAGCCGGCGGGCCAGCGACAGGGCGCGCTCGTACAGCTCCGCGTAGGTCAGCCCGTCCCCCGCACCGTCGATGACCGCGAGGCGGTCGGGAGCGCCTCGGCGGCGCTCGCAAGCCAGTTCGTGTTCCCGGGTTCGGCGTGCATCTCTATCGTCGCCCATTCTTCCGTGGCCGGGCGACCGGCCGCGACGCCCCCGGAAACCCGACCCCCCCGGAGAGATGCCGAGACGACACAAGCACGCGCCGCCCGAGGAGAAGCTCTACGCCCCGATCGAGTGGCATAGCGCCGACGATTACGAGGACATCCTCTACGAGAAGGCCGACGGGATCGCGAAGATCACGATCAACCGGCCCGAGCGCCGCAACGCTTTCAGGCCCCCAACCCTCGCCGAGCTCCGCGACGCCTTCACCAAGGCTCGCGATGACCTCGAGGTCGGCTCGATCATCTTCACCGGCGCCGGCGATCAGGCCTTCTGCTCGGGCGGCGATCAGAAGATCCGCGGTGACGATGGCTACATCGGCTCCGACGAGGTCGCCCAGCAGGGCATCGGCCGGCTCGACGTCGGCGACCTGCACGTGCAGATGCGGCGCACGCCGAAGCCGATCATCGCCGCGGTCGCGGGCTATGCGGTCGGCGGCGGCCACATCCTGCACCTCGTCTGCGACATCACGATCGCCGCCGAGAACGCGATCTTCGGCCAGACCGGCCCGCGCGTCGGTAGCTTCGACGGTGGCTTCGGCTCAAGCCTGCTGACCCGCCAGGTCGGCGTCAAGAAGGCAAAGGAGATCTGGTTCCTGTGCCGCCTCTACGACGCCCACGAGGCGATGGAGATGGGGCTCGTCAACACGGTCGTACCGACCGGCGATCTCGAGCGCGAGGCCGTCGCTTGGTGCCGGGAGATGAACGCGCTCTCCCCCCTGTCGCTGCGCCTGCTCAAGTCGAGTTTCAACGCGGACGAGGATGGGATTACGGGCATCCAGCAGCTCTCCCACGACGCGACGCTGCTCTTCTACATGTCCGAGGAGGGCCAGGAGGGCCGCAACGCCTTCCAGGAAGGCCGCGACGTCGAGTACGGCGACTTCGACAAGTTCCCGCGCCGACCGTGAGCCGGTGAGCCGCCCGTGAGCCCGCTGAAGATCTGGCTGATGGCCTCGCGGCCGCGGACCCTGCCGGCGGCCCTGGCTCCGGTCTTCCTCGGCACGGCGGCGGCCTACAACCAGCTGCAGCATGGATTCGTCACCGGCTCGGCCCATCCGGGCCAGCTCCTGATCACGGTCGAGGGGACCGGCGCGTTCCGCTGGGGCACGTTCATCGCCGCGCTGATCGGCGCGGTCTTCATCCAGATCGGCACCAACCTCGCCAACGACTACTCGGATGCCAAGCGCGGCACCGATACCGAGGACCGGCTCGGCCCGGTGCGGGTCACCGCCGCCGGGCTGGCGGCGCCGCGGCGCGTGCTGCATGCGACCTGGGCCGCCTTCGGGGTCGCCTCGCTCGCCGGCCTCTACCTGGCATTCGAGGTCGGCTGGATCATCATCCTCGTCGGCGCGCTCTCGATCGCCGCAGGAGTCCTCTACACCGGCGGACCGAAGCCCTACGGCTACGAGGGCCTGGGCGAGGTCTTCGTTTTCGTCTTCTTCGGCCTCGTCGCGGTCAATGGTGCCTATTACGTGCAGCTCGAGCAGCTCGACCTCGCCCCGTTCATCCTCTCGCTGCCGATCGGGCTGCTTTCCGCCGCGATCCTCGTCGTCAACAACGTGCGGGACATCGACACCGATCGGCGTGCCGGCAAACGCACGCTCGCAGTCCGGCTGGGGCGCGAGCGGACCAGGGATCTGTACGCAGCGATGATCGCGCTCGCCTACGTGATCTTGCCGTTCGTGCTGCTCGCCGGCTCCAACTGGCTGCCGGCGCTGGCGGCGCTGATCACGATCCCGCTTGCCGCGAAGCCGATGCGCGCGGTCCGTACCCGCACCGACGGCCCCGCCCTCAACGGCGCCCTCGCCCAGACCGGCGCCCTGCTCGCGGCGTTCGCCGTCGTCGCCTCGATCGCCCTCGTCCTCTGAGCCGAAGAACCCGCGCCACGGTCGCCCGGCGGGATACTGCCTGACGCGGTACCCCGAGCCGCCTGTCCCCGATGCGCATCGTCCGAGCAGAAGCGATCCCGATCGCGCTCCCCTTCCGCGAGCGCTACCGAACGGCTGCCGGAGAGCTCGACCGGCGCGAGATGGTGCTCCTGCGGCTGCATACCGATGGCGGCCACGTCGGCTTCGGCGAGGCCGTGCCCCTGAGCCTCCGCGGCGGAGCCTCATTGGACCGGGTTCGTGCCGATCTGGCGACCTGCGAGCCGGTCATCGCCGGCGCCTCGGCGGCCCCGCCGCTCTCCCGCGTGCCCGTCGAGATCCGCGCCTGGATCCACGGGCTGCTCTGGCAGTGCAGCGCCCGAGGCGCGGGCACGCAGGCACTCGCGGCGCTCGACATCGGCCTCCACGACCTCGCGGGCCGGATCAGCGGGCTGCCACTCTGGCGACTGCTCGGCGCCGGCGACATCGTCCCCGTGCATTGCAACGCGACGATCGACGCCGGCGAACCCTCGGCGGTCGCGGCTCGCGCGGCGGCCCAGCTCGCTCACGGCTTCCGCACGTTCAAGGTCAAGGTGGGGCTCGGCGCCGAGGCCGACGCGCGGCGGATCGCCGCCGTCCGCCGAACGATCGGCCCGCACTCGCTGCTGCGGATCGACGCCAATGGTGCCTGGAGCGGCGCCGAGGCAGTCGAGCGCCTCGGCGACCTTGGCCGACACGACCTCGAGCTCGTCGAGCAGCCTTGCCGGGAGGCGACGGGGCTCGCAACCGTCCGTGCCCGCATCGCGATCCCCGTCGTTGCCGACGAGAGCGTCACCTCGGCCGCCGACGCCGAGGGCATCGCCGCGATTGGTGCCTGCGACGCGGCAACGATCAAGCTCGCCAAGGTCGGCGGACTGCTCGAGGCGCTGCGCATCGCCACGATCGTGCCGAGCTACCTGTCCAGCGCCCTCGACGGCCCGGTCGGCATCGCCGCCGCGCTGCATCTCGCCCAGGTACTCCCCCGCGCTGGCTATGCGTGCCGGTTCGATCACGGGCTCGCAACCCTGAACATGTTCTCGGCCGCATACGCTCCCGGCGATGGTCTCGATGGTGCTTCGCTGCTGCCCCCCTCGACGCCCGGGCTCGGGGTCGAGGTGGACGAGGGGCGCCTGGCCGAGCTGAGGATCGCGTGATCGACGAGACGAACCGCAACACGGCACTGGCATCCGCGCTCGCGGAGGAGCTGGCGCGGTCCGGTGTGCGGCGGGCGGTCGTCAGTCCGGGGTCGCGCTCGACGCCGGTTGCGCTGGCGCTGGACCGCGAGCCCGGGATCGAACTCGAGATCGTCCTGGACGAGCGCTCGGCGGGCTTCGTCGGGCTCGGTGCCGCGCTCGCCGCGGGCGAGCCCGTGGCGCTCGCCTGTACGAGCGGCTCGGCGGCCGCGAACCTGCACCCGGCGATCGCCGAGGCCGATCTCGCGGGCGTACCGCTTGTCGCGCTGACATCCGATCGACCGCCGGAGCTGCGCGGCATCGGCGCCGGCCAGACGATCGATCAGATCGGCCTGTTTGGCTCTGCCGTGCGGTGGTTCTGCGAGGTCGGTAACCACGACGCCGATGATGACGGCGTCCTCCACTACCGCTCGGTCGCGTGTCGGGCCGTGTCCGAGGCGATCGGCGGCCGCGGTCCCGTGCACCTGAACCTGCCGTGGCGCGATCCGCTCGGGCCTGAGCCCCGACCCGGCGAGGTCACCGCCGCCGACCCGCTCGCGCGTGAAGGTCGCGACGGCGGCCGCCCGCTGACTGCCGGGATCGCCGCCCGAGCGCCGCAGCCGGAGCTGGTCCGAGCGCTCGCCGATGCCCTCGCCCGCTCGCAGCGTCCACTCATGATTGCCGGGCGGGAGCCGCGCGCGGGCGTCGCCGCCGCGCTCGCGGCCCTCGCGGCCGAACGCGGCATCCCGGTCCTCGCCGAGCCGACCTCCGGCCTACGGGTCGGGAAGGCCGCCGGCGATCGCTCGGTCGCCCACTACGACCTGATCCTGCGCGATCCGCCGGCAGCGCTTGAGCCCGACCTCGTCGTTCGCTGCGGCGACATGCCGACGAGCAAGCCGCTGCGCGTCTGGCTCGCTCGCCCGGCCGCCGCCGACCAGATCGTGATCGGCGCGCCGGGCCGCTGGAACGAGCCGACCCACCGGGCCGGCGCAGTGGTCGACGGCGACCCGCGGCTGGTACTCGAGGCGCTGCATGCCTCGCTCGGCGGCCCCGACAACGACGGGGAACCGGGCTGGGGCGAGCGCTGGCGGACCGCCGATGCAGCAGCCGGCGCGGCGATCGAGGAGGCGCTGGCGGCGGCACCTGCGATGAACGAGCCCGCCCTCGCGCGCGCGTACGTCGAGGCGATCGGCCAGGGGGAGCTCGGACTGATCGCCTCGAGCATGCCGATCCGCGACGTCGAGGCCTTCGGCACCGTCGCCGAGCGCGACGCGCACCTGTTCTCGAATCGGGGCGCGAACGGGATCGACGGGCTCGTCGCCACGGCGTGCGGTCTCGCCCGCGGCGCGCGGCGCAAGACATGGGCGCTGCTCGGCGACCTCGCCCTCGCCCACGACATCGGCTCGCTGCAGGTCGCGGCAATGCTCGGCGCGCCGCTGAGGGTCGTCTTGGTCGACAACGGCGGCGGTCACATCTTCGACTTCCTGCCACAGGCGGTTCAGCTCGACGAGCCAAGCTTTGGCCGCCTCTTCCATACGCCCGCGGGCCTCGACTACGAGGCCGTAGCCGAGGCGTTTGGCCTGCGCTACGCGCTCGTCTCCGAGCCTGCCGAGCTCTCGCGCCTTGGTGCCGGCGACGGCGGTCCGATGCTGCTGCATGCGACGCTCGACGCCGAGCACAACGTCCCGCTGCACCGGAACATCGCCGAAGCCGTCGGCACCGCCGTGGCCGCGGCGCTCTGATCGATGGCGGCGCTCAGCCTGCCAGCAGCGGCAGCAACGCGCCGAGCTTGACCTCGGTCTCGGCCAGCTCGGCGGCGGGGTCCGAGTCGGCGACGATGCCGGCGCCCGCGTACAGGTGGGCGCGGCGGTCCCGGATCAGCGCCGAGCGGAGCGCCACGCAGAGCTCTCCGTCCTCGGCCATATCCATCCAGCCCACCGGCCCCGCGTACCAACCGCGGTCCATGCCCTCGAGCTCGGCGATCGCGCGCAGGCCGGCCTCGCCGGCGGGCTCGGGGCCGACAGCCGGCGTCGGATGCAGGAGCTCGGCAAGCTCGATCACGGAGCGCGACTCGGCGAGCTGCGCGCGGATCGGCGTCGCCAGATGCTGGATGTTCGCCACCTTGATCACGACCGGCTCGGGGGCGACCTCGACCCAGACCGAGTGCGGCTCGAGCCGCCGCTTGATCCGGCGGGCGACGATCGCATGCTCGTGGCGGTCCTTGTCGGAGCGCAGCAGCTGCTCGCCGAGGTGGTCATCGACGGCGGGATCGGCACTGCGCCGCGCGGACCCCGCGAGGGCAACGGTCGCGGCCCCGGCACCGCTGCGGCGCACCAGCAGCTCCGGTGAGGCGCCGACGAAGTCCGCCTCCGGCGTACCGACGCAAAAGACGAAGCAGGTTTCGAAGAGCTCGCGCAGAGCCCCATACAGCGCCGGCACCGA
Organism: uncultured Solirubrobacterales bacterium; assembly: GCA_963850625.1. Taxonomy (GTDB): domain Bacteria; phylum Actinomycetota; class Thermoleophilia; order Solirubrobacterales; family 70-9; genus CAXMST01. The sequence continues at coordinate 16,065 of CAWKLZ010000013.1, read as the reverse complement.
ATGAGCTGCGGGCGCGTCGACGTGCACCTCGCGGGCGAGCACGAGCTTGCTCGCCTCGCCGGCGCGGATCCTGCGCACGGCCTCGGCCACGGCATCCTCGTATGCGGCCGGGGGACGGGCACTGCGCACCTGCACGCCGGCGGTCGGGCTGGGATCGAGCGGTGGCAGCGTGGCGTCGCCGAGCGCCGCAAGCCGTGCCTGCGCCCGGTCCATGATCGCCGCCGGGTCGGTGTCGCCGCCGGCGAGCGCGCAGAGGGTCAGGAGCGTCCCGTTCCGTCCACGGCTGAGCAACAGCTCGGGCAGGACGAGAAGCGCCGGAGGCAACGAGGCCCACTGCGGCTCGGAGCCGCCCTCGGCGGCGAAGGCGAGGCCACCGACCCACAGCGGGCCGGCGCCCATCGGCAGCTCCGCCGGCTCGTCGGCGAGCCTGCCGGCCGCGAGCTCCGTCGTGTCATCGCGCAGATCCCGTAGCCGACCGGGGCCACGCGAGACGACCTCGTGCACCGAGCCGAGCGTCGCGATCGCGAAGTCGGCCCGGGAGGGCTCCTCCCAGCAGAAGTAGCGGTCGCTGGCCCCGCGCGCGGCGAAGATCGCCGCCGCGGGATCGGTGATCGGACTCGGCCGAGTGACGCTGATCAGCCGGCGGGGGCCGCCCGCGGCGCGCTCGGCCAGCTCGTTGAGCGCGCCGAGCAGCTCCGCGGAATCGGCCGCTACCGTGATCTGTCTAGTTCTCCGGTCGGGAGCGGGCGATCGCGACCTCGCCCGTACGCGCCATCTCGACGAGCCCATGCGGACGGACCATGCGCTCGAAGGCATCGATCTTGTCGGCGGTGCCGGTCACCTGGATCGTCATCGTCCTGCGTGAGACATCGACGATCTGAGCGCGGAAGATCTGCGCGAACTCCATGATCTCCGCGCGGCCCTCCGCCGGTGCGTTGACCTTGAACAGCGCCATCTCCCGCGAGACGGTCGCGTCCGGCTCCATGTCCCGGATCTTGATCACGTTGACGAGCTTGTGGAGTTGCTTCGTGACCTGATCGATCGGGTGTACGGCGCCGTCGACGGTCAGCGTCACGCGTGAGATGTCCGGGTCATCCGTCGGGCCGACGGCGAGCGTGTCGATGTTGAAGCCGCGGCGGCTGAACAGCAGGGCGACGCGGGCGAGCACGCCGGGCCGGTTCTCGACCATCAGCGAGAGCAGGTGCTTACGCCCGGTGAGCCCACTCGTAGCCTGCAGATCCTCAAGTTTGAGCTCTGGTGTCTGGGACTCAGCCAAGGTGTCCTCCACGCTCGATCTCGGCGCCCAGGTCCGGGCCGCCGACCATGTCGCGGGCGGCGTGCCCAGCCGGGATCATCGGGTAGCAGTTCTCGTTCTCGGTGACGCGCACGTCGAGCAGTACCGGACCGGGCGTCTCGAGCGCCTCGCGCATCGCGTCACCGAGCGTGGCCTTGTCGTCACAGCGCGCCGCGTTCCAGCCGAAGGCCTTCGCGAGGGCGACCCAGTCCGGGCTCGAGCCCATCTTCACCGACTGGTAGCGCTCCTCCCAGAAGAGCTCCTGCCACTGGCGAACCATGCCGAAGTGGCCGTTGTTCATCAGCATCACCTTCACGTCGAGGTTGTGCTCGGCGGCGGTTGCCATCTCCTGGCAGACCATGATCAGGCTGCCATCACCGGCGAGGCAGACGACGGTGTCGTCGGGTCGCGCAACCTTGGCTCCGATCGCGGCCGGAAGGCCGAAGCCCATGGTCCCGAGACCGCCCGAGTTGAGCCACTGACGCGGCTCGGCGAAGTGGTAGTACTGCGCCGCCCACATCTGGTGCTGACCGACGTCGGAGGTGATGATTGCCTTGCCGTCGGTGACGCGGTACAGCTCCTCGACCATGAACTGCGGCTTGATCTCGCTGTCCGCAGAGTCCTCGTAGCCGAGCGGATACTGCTCCTGCCAGGACCGGAGCTTCTCCCACCACTCGTCGAGGCGCGAGCTGTCCGCCTGCAGCGCCCGGTACTCGCGGGTCAGCTTGGGCAGGATGTCGCCGGCGTCGCCGACGATCGGGATGTGAGCCGGGACGTTCTTGCCGATCTCAGCAGGGTCGACGTCGATATGGATGAACTTCGCGCGCGGCGCGAACTCGTCCAGCTTGCCGGTGATCCGATCGTCGAACCGGGCCCCGACCGAAACGATCAGGTCCGCCTCGTCCATCGCGTAGTTGGCGGTTCGGGTCCCGTGCATGCCGAGCATCCCGAGCCACTGTTCGTCTGGGGCCGGGTAGGCGCCGAGACCCATAAGCGTCGACGTGATCGGGAAACGGTCCGAGCGGACGAGCTCGCGCAGCTCCTGCGCGGCGCCCGCGTTGACGACGCCCCCGCCTGAGTAGATCACCGGCCGCCGTGAGTTGGCGAGAGCCTTGGCAGCGATCCGGATCTGCTTGATGTTGCCCTCGGTCGTCGGCTGGTAGCCCGGCAGCTTCGGCGCCCCCACGGCCGGCTCGTAGTCGATCTCCTGACGCGAGAGGTCCTGTGGAATATCGATCAGCACCGGTCCGGGCCGACCGCTCTTGGCGATGTGGAAGGCCGCGTGCACGTACTGCGGGATCTGCTTCGGATCGGTGACCAGAAAGCTGTGCTTGACGATCGGCATCGTGATCCCGGTCACGTCGGCCTCCTGGAAGCCGTCGGTACCGATCAGGTCCGAGCGCACCTGCCCCGTGATGAACACGGTCGGGACCGAGTCCATGACCGCATCGGCGATCGCGGTTACGAGGTTCGTCGCGCCCGGGCCCGAGGTGGCGAAGGCGACGCCGACCTTGCCGGAGGCCTTCGCGTAGCCCTCGGCCGAGTGGCCCGCGCACTGTTCGTGGCGGCTCTGCACGTGCTCGAAGTCCGCGTCGTAGATCGCGTCATAGAGCGGGAGGCTCGCTCCCCCGGGGATCCCGAATACGTGCTCGACGCCTTCGGCCTTCAGGGCTTGGCAGAGTGCATCGGCTGCGCGCATGGGTTCGACCTCCTTGGGGATCGCGGGGACAGGTTGTGGCGGTGGACACCGAACGTGCCGGGCCCTCCCGCGTGGACGGACGAGTGTACCAGCCGTTTTCGGCGGCTCAGAGCCGATTCCCGGCCCTGGGCGCCGGCCGCCGCGATGCCGTGCTCAACGAAAGTCCGGGCCGGGCCGGACCTCGGACACGTCGGGCAGGTAGAGATCCTCGCCGCAGCGCGGGCAGACTTGGACGTACAACTTGACGACTTTGCCGCACTGCGGGCAACGGCGCTCGGGCTCGCTCTTCTCGCGCCGGTACAGCACCGCCGCGATCAGCCCGAGTGGCCCGGTGATGCAACCGATCGCGAGCCAGAGGAAGAAGCTCGACCCCTTCGCCCTCGCGATGAAGGCTGTGGCGAGGCCGAAGGAGGCCATGACGATCAGGAAGGGCATGGGTGCTTTGGATCGTTGCAGGCCGCCGCGGGCTCCTGTCTTGGCGCGCGGGTCCTGTCGCCCCTGCGTGCGCACGCGAAATCCGCTTGGTTCACTTGGTTTCGCGCACGCCCGCATGGGCGCCACCCGCGCGAGGGACGGTTACGTTGGCGGTTCGCCCCGGTGGTTTTGGCGGGCGGGGGCGACAGGACCCCGCGCGCCGAGGGCCAGGCGGGCCGACGGGCTAGGCCACCGGGCGGTGGGTGCCGCCTTTTTCGTAGACCTCGGCGCGCAGGGGGTGCGGGTGGCCGATCGAGCCGACCTCGGCCGTGTCACGGCCGAACGGCAGGCCGACGGTCCAGTCGGCAACCGCGTGCAGCTTGCGGCCGGCGCCCGGCATCTGCGAAACGTGGTAAGTGCGCGCCGCCCACCAGGCAGGGAAGCCGGATAGCGTCAGGCCCGGGCCGCTGGCGACGGCCTTGTGGCGGCCGAGGTTGACGAACGCGCCGCGCGAGTGGTAGTTGAAGGTCCTCTCCTTGCCGACGCCGAGACCGGCTGCCATGTTGTGCGCGGCGACGCGCGCCTGGCGGATCGCGTGCTGGGCCGTCGGCGGGCAGAGTCCCCCGTCGGGGTTGGGGACGGCCGCGCAGTCGCCGGCTGCATAGACGCCGGGCAGCCCCGGGACGGCGAGCCGCTCGTCAACCGGGATGCGGCCCTTCTCGTCCAGCTCGACGCCCATCATGCGCAGGCTCGGGTGGGCGACGACGCCGGCCGTCCAGACGACCGTCCGCGTCGGGATCCGCTCACCGGTGGAGAGCTGCACCTCGTCGCGGGCCACCCGCTCGATCTGAGTGCCGAGACGGATCTCGATCCCGCGCCCGCGCAGCTCACGGACCGCGTAGTCGGCGAGCTCGCTCGGGATCTCCGGCAGGACCCGGTCGGCCGCCTCGACGAGCATGAACCGCATGCCCGTGAGCCGGGCGCGCGGGTACGCCGCCATCGCGTCGGCGGCAAAGTCCTGCAGCTCCGCCATGGCCTCGAGTCCGCTGTAGCCACCACCGACGAACACGTAGGTGAGCAGCTCCTCGCGCTTCGCCGGGTCCTCGGAGGAGTTCGCGGCCTCGAGGGTCTCGATCAGGTGGTTGCGGAGCCAGATCGCATCGGCGAGGCTCTTGAAGCCGATCGCGTGCTCGCTCAGCCCTTCGATCGGCAGCGAGCGGCTGACCGAGCCCATCGCGAGCAGTAGCGCGTCGTAGCGGATCTCCTCGGTCTCGCCCTCGTGGGTACGCAGTGTCACCGCGCGGCGTGCGGCGTCGTACTCGCAGATCGCTCCGAGCCGCAGGTACGTGCGCTTGAGGATGTCGCGGATCGGCGTGACGACGTGCCGCGGCTCCAGCGTGCCGGCGGCCGCCTCGGGCAACAGTGGCGTGTAGAGCAGGAAGTTGACGTCGTTGACGAGAATCAACCGCGCCGACTGCTTCGGCAGGAGCTTCTCGAGCGTACGGGCCGCGCTGACACCCGCGAATCCTCCACCGGCAATGACGACGTTGTAAGCCATAGCCAGAGTCTACCGGACTTTGTAACAACTTGTTACAAAGAGATGATTCGCACAAAGGTGGGGCGGCGGCCGGGCGGCGGGTGTGGGGCTTACGCCGCGCGGTGTCCCGCTGCCGGTCGACGAGCGTGGCGGCGCGGCCAGCCCTCCCGCCGCGCGGGGCGGCGCCGGCGGCGAGGGGGCGCGGCGGTGCGAGGGCAGTGAGGGAGCTGGGCCTGCGAGGGGGCCTGGGCAGGCCAAAAACGTAAGGGACGTCGAGATGACGTTGACGTCTATGACGTTCTTTCGGTCCCGCCCACTCCCCTCGGTGCCCAAGGGCGGTCAGCTTGCCGTCGGCGAGGGGGTGTCGGCCGGCGAGCCGCTGCCGCCGCGCCACCACCCTCGCCGGTGAAGGCGTGGCCTTGCGAGGGCAGTGAGGGAGGTGGGTTGGCGAGGGAGCTGGACCTGCGGCGTTCCGTATCGACTTTGCCAGCTATGTGCTGGGAAAGTCGGTGAGGTTCGGGCGCGGTCCGGGCTCCGTCGGTCGGGCCTCTCAGAGACCCAGCTTCTGGCGGATCAGGCGGGTTGCCTCGCCGCCATCCGCGCGGCCCTGGGTCTCTCGCATGACGAGGCCGATGAGGGCGCCGATCGCCTTGCCCTCCCCCGCCTTGACCTTCTCGGCAGCGTCGGGATCGGCGGCGATTGCGGCATCGACCGCAGCCTCGAGGTCGCCCGCGTCCGACGAGGCGAGCCCCTCCCGCTCGACGATCGCGGCTGGATCGCCACCCTCGGTGACGAGTCTGGCGATGACCTTACGGCCGGTCTTGCGGTTGATCGTCTTCTCGGCCACGAGGTCGGCGAGCGCGGCGATCGCCGCTGGTTCGGCCTTGCCCTCGCTCGGGTGCTCGAGACCTGCCTCCCGGGAGACGCGGACGAGCTCGCCCGTGACCCAGTTGGCGATGCCCTGGGCGTCGGCCACCTTGGCCGCGGGCAGCGCCTGCTCGAAGAAGTCGGCGAGGTCGGCGTCAAATGCGAGCTGCGCAGCGTCGTCTGCATTGAGGCCGAGCTCGGTCGCGAAGCGGTCGCGGCGCGCACCGGGCAGCTCCGGTAGTCCATTGCAGATTTCCTCGATCTGCTCGGCGCTGGGAGCGAGCGGCACCAGGTCGGGCTCGGGGAAGTAGCGGTAGTCGTGCGCGTACTCCTTCGAGCGCAGCGAGGTCAGCGAGCCATCGGAGGGATCGAAGTGCAGCGTCTCCTGAGCGACCTCTCCCCCGGCCTCGACGATTGCCGTCTGGCGGTCGATCTCGGCCGCGATGCCGCGCTCGATGAAGCGGAAGCTGTTCATGTTCTTGAGCTCGGTCTTCGTCCCGAGCCCCTCAGTCCCCGCCGGGCGGATCGAGATGTTCGCGTCGCACCGCAGGCTGCCCTCCTCCATGTTCACGTCGGAGACGCCGAGCTGGCGCAGCGTCGTTCGCAGCAGGCCGAGCCACTCGCGCGCCTGGGCGCCGCTCGTCAGGTCGGGCTCGGTGACGATCTCGACGAGCGGCGTGCCGCCTCGGTTGTAGTCGACGAGCGAGGCGCCGGAGCCATGGATGCGGCCGGAAGAGCCGACGTGGCTGAGCTTCGCCGCATCCTCCTCAACGTGAACGCGGTGGATGCGGACGTCGCCGAGGGCCCCGCCGGCGCCGAGCGGAATGTCGTACTGGCTGATCTGGTACCCCTTCGGCAGGTCGGGGTAGAAGTAGTTCTTGCGGTGGAAGATCGACCGCGGGGCAATCTCGCAGCCGAGCGCCAGGCCGACGGCGATCGCGTAGTCGATTGCCTGGCGGTTGGGGACCGGCAGCGTGCCGGGGTGACCGAGGCAGACCGGGCACGTGTGGGTGTTCGGCGGCGCCCCGAACTCGAGCTCGCAGCCGCAGAACATCTTCGTCCGCGTCTGCAGCTGGACGTGGATCTCGAGGCCGATGACGGGCTCGAAGGCGCTCACGAGGGTGCACCCCCGGAGATCGCCGGCGAGGCGTCGAAGCCGATCGCGCCCTCGAGGGCGTGCGCCGCGTCGAGCAGCCGCGACTCGCTGAAGGCCGGGCCGGCAATCTGCAGGCCAACGGGCAGGGCAGGGCCGCCGCCGGGAGGCTCGGCGAGCCCGGCCGGGATCGAGATCGCGGGGATCCCGGCGAGCGACATCGGCACCGTGCAGTAGTCGGACATGTACATCGCGAGCGGATCGGCGGCGCGCGAGCCGAGCTCGAACGCGACCGAGGGTGAGGTCGGCGTGAGCAGCAGATCGAAGCTCTCGAAGGCAGTGGCGAAGTCGCGCGCGATGAGCGTCCGGACGCGCTGCGCCTGGCCGTAATAGGCGTCGTAGTAGCCGGAGGCGAGCGAGTAGGTGCCGAGCATGATCCGGCGCTTGACCTCCGCGCCGAAGCCGGCCGCCCTGGACAGCTCGTACATCTCGTCGAGCCCGTCGGCGGCCACGCGCTTGCCGAAGCGGACGCCGTCGTAACGGGCGAGGTTGGCCGACGCCTCTGCCGGGGCGAGCACGTAGTACGCCGAGATGCCGTGCTCGGCGTGCGGCAGATGCGCCTCCTCGACCGATGCGCCGAGCGAGCTGCAGAGCTCAATCGTGCGTTCGAAGACCTCGCGCACGCCGGGCTCGATGCCCTCGGCGTCGCCGGCCAGCTCCTTCGGGACGCCGAGCCGGAGCCCGTCGAGGCGCTCCGCCGTCGGCATCGCGACACCGCCCACGATGCCAATCGAAGTGCTGTCCTTGGCGTCGCGGCCTTCCATCGCGGCGAGGAGGAGCGCCGCGTCGGCAACCGTGCGGGTCAGCGGCCCGCACTGGTCCAGCGAGGAGGCGAAGGCGATCATCCCGTTCCGCGAGATCGAACCGTAGGTCGGCTTCAGCCCGACGACCCCGCACAGGGATGCAGGCTGCCGGATCGAACCGCCGGTGTCGGTCCCGATTGCGCAAGGCGCGATGCGGCCGGCCACTGCCGCCGCGGAGCCACCGGACGATCCGCCCGGGACGCGGGTGCGATCCCAGGGGTTGAGCACCGGGCCGTAGCCGGAGTTCTCGTTCGAGGAGCCCATCGCGAACTCGTCCATGTTCGTCTTGCCGAGCAGCCCGGCACCGGCCTCGAAGAGCCTGCGGACGGCGGTCGAGGTATAGGGCGCCACGTACCCCTCGAGGATCCGCGAGCCGGCCGTCGCCTGGATCCCCTCGACGCAGAACAGGTCCTTGACTGCCACCGGGATCCCCGCGAGCGATCCGTCGCCCTCGCCCGACGGATCATCGTTGGTCCACAGGTAGGCGCCGAGCTCGTCGCCGGCGGCTGCCCGCGCCCACAGCGACGCGTACTCGTCACGGCCGATCTTGCCGGCGCCGATCGCGGCGACCGCGTCGACGACGCTGAGCTCGTGCTCGCTCACGCCTGCGGAGAGGGCACGCGGAAGGAGTCGTCCTCGGCATCGGGCGCGTTCGCGAGCGCCTGTTCGCGGCTCAGGCTCGGAGCCGGCTCGTCGTCGCGGAGGACGTTCTCGAGCTCGACGACGTGGGAGGTGGGTGGCACGCCGGCGAGGTCCAGCGTCCCGATCCGGTCGACGTGAGCGAGCACGCCGGAGAGCTCGCTCTGCATCCTGTCGACCTCCTCCTCGGAGAGTCGCAGCCGCGCCAGCCGCGCGATATGGAGAACTTCTTCGCGCTCGATCATCGGCGCCATTCTTACAAGCCGCCGCCGAGCGGCGCGCGCGCTACGCGCCCCGCCGGCGCCGGCGCCGGCGTGGCGCGGCCGCTTCGGCGCGTGCGGCCTGCCGCCTCGCCCAGGCGCCGGTTCCGGCTGCCGCCAGTGCCGCGAAGAGGCCGACGAGCGCCCCGAACTGGACTCCGATCGTTGCCAGGGGCACCGACGGCGCCGGCAGGGCAACGATCCGGACAGCGACGATCGCTGCGGCGACGCCGCCGACTCCGGTCAGCATCCGGCAGGCGCCGACGAGCTCAGCGGCCGACCCGCCGCGCGGTCGCAGCAGGGCCCGCAGACGCAACCCGACGAGGATCGTCGCGATGGCGAGCAGGGCCAGAACGAGATCTTCGAGCGCGAATGCGGAGAAGGCGGAGTAGGACTGCTCGGCGTAGAAGGCGCCCGGCGGCGGGCTCTCCGCGTACCAGGGCAGCAGCAGGCTGAGCAACAGGACGACGCCGGAGCCAATCGCCGTCAGCGTGACCGTGGGCGCCGAGGCCTGCAGCGATCCGCGGGCGTTGGGGGCGTCGCGGGCCCGGCGGCCGGCGGCCGGCGGCCGAGCGGCTCGCGGTCGCTCGGCGACGCCGCGCTCGACCCGTGGGCTAGGCGTTGGGCGCGCTCGCGCTTCCACGATCCCGTGACTTTCCGATCTTGCCGGCCGGCTTCTCCTTCGGCTTCTGCTCCTGGATTGCCCGCCAGCCGCCGTAGAAGATGCCGAGCGCCGCGATCAGGCCAAGCCAGACACCGAGGCTGCGGTCGAGACCGTGTGGCGTGTCGATGATCCGGAAGAGGATGAGCAGCACGGAGAGCCCGCCGAGCAGGGTCGTGATCGCGCTGAGCGCGACCGGCGTGTTGGCGCGGGGATCGTTGGCCGAGAGCGCCGCGACCACGATCGCGAAGACGGCCGTGCCCAGCAGGAACAGGTCGATGAAGGTGAACGACTCGAACGCGTCGCCACCAAGGCGATGGTGGCCGCCAAGGCCGAAGCCGCGGTGCTGGACCGCGTACCAGTCGAAGAGCAGCATGATCAGCAGCAGGCCGATCGCCGACGCCGCCGCGATCAGCTCCCCTCGCCGGATTCCGTCGACCTCCATGCGCCGCCGAATCTAGCTCGCAGCTCAGTCGGAGTTCCGCACCCGGGCGGCGCGGACGGTGTTGGCGAGCAGCATCGCGATCGTCATCGGCCCGACCCCGCCCGGCACGGGCGTGATGGCGGCCGCAGCCTCTGAGGCAGTGCCGAACTCGACGTCGCCCACGAGCCCATCATCGGTGCGGTTGATGCCGACGTCGATCACCGTGGCGCCCGGCTTCACCCAGTCACCCTTGACGAGCTCCGGTACGCCCACGGCGGCGACGAGGACGTCGGCACGGCGGCAGGTCCCTGCGAGATCGCGGGTCCGAGAGTGGCATGCCGTAACCGTTGCGTTCGCGGCGAGCATCAAGCTGATCAGCGGGCGGCCGACGAGCGTCGAGCGGCCGACGATGACGACCTCTGCGCCCTCGAGCTCGACGCCGGTGACGCGGAGCATCTCCATGACACCGCTCGGGGTACAGGCGATCAGCCCGGCAGGCGGCCCGCCACGCTCGATCTCCAGCGCCTCGGCAACACCGATCTTGCCCTGGGCCAGCAGCCCGGCGTTGATTGCAGTGAGCCCGTCGACGTCCTTTCGCGCCGAGATCAGGCCGAGCACCCGGTCAGGGTCGAGGCCCGCGGGGAGCGGCATCTGCACGAGGATGCCGTCGACCTCGGGATCCGCATCGAGCTCGGCGACGACGCGCTCGAGCTCGGCCTGGCCGACGTTGGCGGCGAGCTCGTGGTGGATCGAGCGAATGCCGGCGGCCTCGCAGGCCTTGAGCTTGTTCGCGACGTAGACGTGCGAGCCGGGGTCGTCGCCGACGAGCACCGTCGCCAAGCCGGGCGCGGGCGCACCCGCCGCGACTGACTCAGCGACGACGGCGGCGACGCGCTCGCGCACGGCCGCCGAGATGTCCTTGCCATCGATGATCGCGGCGCTCACGACGCCCTCTGGATCGGTGCGTAGTCGGCCATCAGCTTGCGCTCTCCCCCGCTACCGCCAAAGCGGACTACGACGACGTTGCCGGGCTCGACCGCCGTGACGACGCCTTCGCCGAAGGCGGCGTGAATGACGTCGTCGCCGACCGCGAGCTCGAGCGTCTGGTCCATGCCTGCCGGCTCGCTGCCGAAGCCGGAGGACGGTGGCGGCGAGCCTCCGAGGCCCCAGCCCGTCGCCGGGCCGACTGTCGAGTGACGCTCGACGAGCCCGCTGGGAATCTCGCCGAGGAAGCGCGAGGGCACGCCGGTGCCCGCGGCGCCGAAAATCGAACGGCGGCGCGCATGGGTGAGCGTGAGCCGCTCGCGGGCCCGGGTCAGGCCGACGTAGGCGAGGCGGCGCTCCTCCTCGATGTCGCCCTCGTCGATCGACCGCGAGTGCGGGAAGACGCCGTCCTCACAGCCGATGATGAAAACCGCCCTGTACTCGAGCCCCTTCGCGTTGTGCAACGTCATCAGCGTCACCTGCTCGGTGTCGTCGTCGATGTCGTCCTGCGCCGTGTAGAGCGAGATCTGCTCCAGGAACTCCGCCAGTGGCGGGGTTTCGCTCGGGCCCTCGACCTCGCGGTTGATGTCGAACTCGCCGGCAACGCCGACGAACTCGCGCAGGTTCTCGACCCGGCCCTCGGCCTCAATCGTGCGCTCCGCCTCGAGCGCCTCGATGTAGCCGGATTCGCTCAGGGTGGCCTCGAGCAGCTCGGCGACGCTGCCACGGCGCTCAGCCCGCTCGCGCAGCGAGGCGACGAGCTCCGCGAAGCGGCCCATCGCCTTGACTGCCGCGGCCCCGAGGTTGGGCACCTTGTCCGGTTCGCGCAACACTTCGAGTGGCGTGCGGCCGGTCGTGTTCGCGTACGCGAGCATCCGCGCCTCCGAGGTCTGGCCGATCCCGCGGCGGGGCGTGTTGATCACGCGGCCGAGCGAGACGCTGTCCTCGGGGTTGACGAGCAGCGTCAGGTAGGCGACCGCGTCCTTGATCTCGGCCCGTTCGTAGAACTTCGTCCCGCCGATCACCTGGTACGGCACGTCGAAACGGACGAGCGTGTCCTCGAGCACGCGGCTCTGCGCGTTCATCCGGTAGAAGACCGCGACCTCGGTCCGCGGGATCCCTTCGTCCTCGACCAGCCGGTCGATCTCGCCCGCGACCCAGCGCGCCTCCTCGTGCTCGTCGGCGAGCTCGGCGATCGTCACCTGATCGCCGGCGCCGGCATCGGTCCACAGCACCTTCTCGAGCTGATCGCGGTTGTGGGCGATGACCGCGTTCGAAGCGTCGAGGATGGTCTGCGTGGAGCGGTAGTTCTGCTCGAGCATCACCCGCTCGGCGCCGAAGTCGTTCTCGAAGTCGAGGATGTTGCGGATCTCGGCGGCGCGGAAGCCATAGATCGACTGGGCGTCGTCGCCGACGACGAACAGGTTCCCGTGGTCCTCCGTGAGCAGTTGCAGCAGCCGGTACTGGACCCGGTTGGTGTCCTGGTATTCGTCGACGAGCACGTGGCGGAACTGGCGCTGGTAGCCGGCGCGCACGTCCTCGAAGAGCTCGAGCAGGTTGACCGTGCGGACGAGCAAGTCGTCGAAGTCCATCGCGTTGTTGTCGCTCATCTGCTTCTCGTACATGGCGTAGACGTCGGCGACCACCGACTCGAAGTACGAGCCCGCCTCCTCGCGGTAGGTCTCGGCGTCGCGCAGGCGGTTCTTCGCCCCCGAGATCGCGCCCTTGATCGTGCGCGGCGGATAGCGCTTCGGGTCTACGTCGAGCTCGTCCATGCAACGCTTGACCATGCGCCGCGAGTCGGCCTCGTCGAAGATCGAGAAGCCGCGCTTGTAGCCGAGCCGCTCGGCGTGCTGACGCAGGATCCGCGCGCAGGCGGAGTGGAAGGTCATCACCCACATGACGCGCGCCGCGTTGCCCGTCAGCGCCTCGACACGGGACTTCATCTCGTTCGCGGCCTTGTTGGTGAAGGTGATCGCGAGGATCTGCCCCGGCCGCGCCATGCCGGTCTGCAGCAGGTACGCAATCCGGTGGACCAGCACCCTGGTCTTGCCCGAGCCGGCGCCCGCGAGGACGAGCAACGGACCCTCCCCGTGCTCGACAGCCCGGCGTTGGTCTGGATTGAGGCCCTCGAGCAGCTGCTCGAGCGGCGTCGATCCGGCAGCAACGGGAGCTCCGTAGAAGCCCTCGAGCTGCTCGGGATCCTGCTCGTCGCCCGGGTCGTAGCCGGCGAACTCTCCCTCTGTGTCTTCTGCGGGCGCCTCGCTCACGGACAGCCGAGGATAGCCGCGGACGCGGCGCTGCCCGGAGGCGAAAAGCGCTGCTTGCGGCCTACGGAGCGCTCCGGCCGGGACCCGGACGAGCGGTGCTCAGCCCCCGGCGGGACTCGGTCCCTGGCGCGGGCGCAGCTCGCGGACCTCGGCGCCGGCGTCCTGCGGCCGCTCGCCGTCGAGGCGGGCGAGACGGTCCTCGATCGCCCGCAGGCGCTCGCTCAGCATGCGCACTGAGTCGGCGACCGGGTCGGGAAGGTGGATCCAGTCGCTGTCCGGGCCCTCCGGGCGACGGCCGTCGACGCGGACGGTGTGCCCCGGGTTGCCGACGACGGTGGAGTTCGCCGGTACGTCCTCGATCACGACGGTGTTGGCACCGACCTTGGCGCCGTGCCCAACGGTGACTGGGCCGAGGAGCTTCGCCCCGGAGCCGATCGTCACGTTGTCCTCAACCGTCGGATGGCGCTTTCCGCGCTGAAAGCCGGTGCCGCCGAGGGTCACGCCCTGGTAGATCGTCACGCAGCAGCCAATCTCCGCCGTCTCGCCGATGACGACGCCGGATCCGTGGTCGATGAAGAGGTCGTTGCCGATCGTCGCCGCCGGGTGGATCTCGACTCCGGTCACCATCCGCGAGGCGTGGGCGAGCATGCGGGGCACGAGCGGGACTTCGGCGTCGTGCAGCGCATGGGCCACCCGGTGGGTGAGTACTGCCTGTACCCCACCCCAGGTCGCGAGGATCTCGACGGTACTCGCCGTGCGCGCAGCGGGATCGCGGTCGCGGGCCGCGCCGACGTCGGCGCGGACCTCTCCAAGGACGCGAGTAAGGGTGCCGAGACCGAGCATCTGAGCCAAGGATACGCGCGAGCGGGTCTCGCTCAGGCGCCGAAGAACGGCAGCGACATGTAGCGCTCACCGCTGTCGCAGAGGATTACGACGATGCGCTTACCCTGCATCTCCGGCCGGGCGCCGAGATCGATCGCCGCGTACAACGCCGCGCCGGCGGAGATCCCGATCAAGAGGCCCTCCCGCGTGGCTGCGAGGCCGGCGGTCGCGACGGCCGAGTCGTCCTCGACGGGAATGATCTCGTCGACGACGTCCCGGTCGAGGACGGGCGGCACGAAGCCGGCTCCGATGCCCTGGATCCGGTGTGGGCCTGGGCGACCGCCACTGAGCACCGGCGACCCGGCCGGCTCGACGCCGATCATCCTGATCTCCGGCCGGCGCTCCTTGAGCGCTTGGCCGATCCCAGTGATCGTGCCGCCGGTACCGATCCCGCACACGACGGCGTCGACGGCGCCGCCGGTGTCGCGCCAGATCTCCTCCGCCGTCGTCCGTCGGTGGACGTCGGGGTTGGCTGGGTTCTCGAACTGCATGGGCATGTAGGCATGCTCGTGCTCGCCGGCGATCGAGCGCGCCAGCTCGACGGCCTCGTTCATGCCGCCCATCGAGGGCGTCTCGCGGACGATCGCACCGTAAGTCCGAAGCAGCGCCGAGCGCTCGCGGCTCATTCCCTCGGGGAGGGTCAGCACGCATCGGTAGCCACGCGCCGCGCAGACCATTGCCAGAGCGATGCCGGTGTTGCCGCTAGTCGGCTCGACGATCACGGAGCGACCGGGCTCGATCCGCCCCTCGGCCTCGGCCGCGTCGATCATCGCCACGCCGATCCGGTCCTTGACCGAACCGCCGGGGTTGAACCACTCGAGCTTGCCGACGATTTCAGCGCCCAGCCCTTCGCCGATCCGGCCGAGCTTGACCATCGGCGTGTCGCCCACGACACCGGACGCCTCGGCGGCGATACGAAGCGTTGCGGGAGTGCTCATGCGAGCGAACGGTAGCGGCCCGTCCCACGGCCGTCGGGGCGCACTCAGATGAAGTAGACGGGACCGCCCGCCTCGGCGTCCTCGCGACGGGCCACATCGGCGATCGTCGCGCCGCCAAAGACGCGACGGAGGGCCTCGACGCCGTCGGACCAGATGCCACCAGCTTCCGTGCTCTCATCGCCGATCTTGCCATCGAGCGACTGCACGACGTCGAGCACCGTGATCTCGTCGGGGTCGCGGGCGAGGCGAAAGCCGCCCTTCGCGCCGCGCTGCGAGATGAGCAGGCCGTCGCGGCGCAGGGTGCTGAAGAGCTGCTCGAGGAACTGGACCGGAATGCCCCGGCGCTCGGCGACGACCGAGATCGGCACCGGCTTGTCGGCATGACGGGAGAGTTCCGCCATTCCGACAACGGCGTACCGGGACTTAGCCGTGACCGAAATCATCGCCTGCGGTTTTTAGCGGTTCGGACGGCGTCCGCTCCGTTACGATCGGCTTTCGCCGCTACTGGGCCGGAGGGGAGCGTTTCTCAATGCAGGCGTCTCGAATCTGTCTTCTAATCGACGCGCACCCGATCGTTCGCAAGGGGATCACCGCGCTGCTCGACGGGGAGTTCGAGATCGAAGAGCTCGCACACGGTCGCGACGCGGTCGAGCTACAGCTGAACGTCGGCAACTTCGACGTGGCGGTCGTCGAGATGCGACCGGCACTCGACGGCCTGCCCTCCGGTGGCGCCACGATCCGCAGCCTGCTCAAGGCCCAGCCAGGGCTCGGCGTCGTCGCCCTCGGTGGTCCGCTCGAGCGCCACGCGGTCCGCGAGGCGTTCGATGCCGGCGCGCTTGCCTACGTGAGCCGCAGCTCCACCCTGAGTGCCGTCGACGAGGCGATCGATGCGGCCGCGAACGGCGAGACCTACGTCGACCCAGCCGCCGGCCGAGCCGCCCTGACAACCCTGACGCCTCGCCAGCGCCAGGTGCTGCAGCTCTTCGCCGACGGACTCTCGACCGAGGAAGCAGCCCGTCGACTCGGCCTCAGCGAGGAGACGATCCGCACCCACGCAAAGGCGAGCCTCGCCCGCATGCAATCCCGCGACCGCACGCATGCGGTGGCCAAGGCGCTGCGGGCGAGCCTGATCGAGTAGCGGCGCTCGCCGGTCCTCGGCCGGCGTTCCCGCCGAGGGTCCTTGGCCCGCGGGTCCTGTCCGGCGGGAGCCCGTGCGCCGGCCACCCGCGCGAGGGAGCGC
>CAWKLZ010000012.1:0-448764 GCA_963850625.1 uncultured Solirubrobacterales bacterium | reverse complement strand
CCTTGAGCGTCCCGGCGCCCTTCGTCTGGGTCGGTTCCGTTCACAGCTCGCTCCTGCAGTGCGGGTATGTGCGAAAAACCCGAGTGACTCGAAGGTCTTGCCACTTGCTTCTCCGGCCTCCAGCTCCTTGGCAAGAGTCTCACAGTGCTCGCTGTAATAGTCGTCGTAATCGATCGCGAAAAAGCCGGGGTGGACCTCTCGGATGTTGCGCATCTTGTCGTTGATCTGTGTGGAGCGATTGTGGCTCCAGAAGTAGTCATTCTTTTCGATCGGTCGCCCGTCGCAGCCGAGGATCCCGATTCGCTCAGTAAAGGTTGCGGCCAAGGGAAGCATCACGAAGGTGAGCACGTTCGCAGTCGTTCGGAGCTCGAAATCTTGGGTCAAGTCGAAGTTGTAATCGCGGTCCTTCCGGAACGGGATAGCGATCGTTCGATCTGCCAACTCCGGAACGGCAGCACGAAAGACCGCCTCATACTTGAAGGGCATCACGATCGAAAACTCGGACCGTTCTGCTGCGTCCTTGACGCTCTGCCTGAAGCTGCCGGCGTAGAGCGAGGGACCGAAGTGGAATATCGGGTCCGCAAAGACCAAGAGTTGCGGCTTGACGGTGTCCATCAGATCGTGATTCAGGATCACGCTGTTGCAAGCGATGCTGAGGGCGCTCGTGTAGTCGAAGTGCTTGTAGTCCCCGACAGACGGGCCTGTCGCAAGGACGTAGCTCTGCTGGCGACCGCTCAACCGCTCCGCGAGAGCTGCGAACTTCTGGCGATTCTCGGCGCGCCATTCGCGCCGGCGTCGCGCTTGACGGAAGCTGACGTCGATGTAGTGGGATCCTTCTTGGCGGACGGTGAGGGGATCGACCCGGAACACCTGGGACGGCGGTAGATCTCCGATGAGCTGGTCCCTTGCAGGGTCGCGTTCATCTTCTTTCCAGTAGAGGATCTCGGTCGCACCGTGCACCACTGCGGCGAGGTCGTCCTCGTTCGACACCAGGACGAGCTCGGCCTTGTCTCGTAGACCCGGAAAGCGGTCGGCAATCGAGGGATCCATGGTGTCGGGCACAGTCCAGTCGATCCGCATCAAACGGGCGTCGGAAACTGGGATGGTGATCTGCTCGATCTCGGCAAACGACAGGAACCACGCCGCGCGGCAGACGACGTCGAGCAGGTCTTTATCCGTGTCGATCGCCGGGTAATAGGCGAGATGCGTCACGGGGCGTTGCCCTCTTCGGCTGGGCGGGAGTAGTCAGGCGAAAACGCGTCCAAGCTGCTGGCGACATCACCTTGTGAGGGCAGGCCTCGCTTGAGTTGGTCGATCGCCACCGAAAGCGCTCCGCGGGCCTCCCGGTCTTAGTTGCCAGATCGCTCAGCCGGCTAGCCAACTTCTGGGCTGGGGTTCGCCACGCGGCCTGGAGGCGGGTCCGCTCTTCATCCGTGTAGAAATGCCGTGCGTAGCGGCTTTCGTACAAGGTGTGACTGAGTCCATCCGGAATCACGAGTTCAGATAAGAACGCCTCATAGAGGGCGGCGTAGCTCTTCTCCGACGCGACATTCGCCCGGACGACTTGTAGGTCGTCACGGGCGAAGAAGGAGTTCAGCGCACGCTCCTTGGCTGCGTCGTCGTCCTCGGCGCGCAGGACGAGCAACTCGAACGACTTGTGACTTGCGCGTAGGCACGCTTGCGCTACATCGAACGGCGTATCGAACACGTCGAACCCCAGCGCCGCCTTGATCTCGCGATCGAACCACGTAAGCGGCACCGAGTGTGGATACCGCTGGAGGAAAGTGTGGGTCAGGCCTTGAGCGTCATCGACGTCGTGCTTACTGTCACCGGCAAACAGGTGCAAGTTCATAAAGAAGGCCGAGACGTTTCGAGACATCGGATCACGTACGCCGCTTACTATGCGTACCGGACGGTCGGTGGCCTTCCGCAAGACCTCCAAGACCGGGAGGGTGCGAATCGAGAGATTAAGATTTGGCGGGTACGGCGTGTTGAGACGATCATGCTGCTCTCGGAGAGCCTCGATCGTCTTCGGATCCGTGTGGTGGAGGTGAAACACGGCGTAGTCCCCGGTGCGCTCTATGGCCTCGACGAACGACCGCGAGGCGACTTTGCCCATCTGCCAGACCAAAACCGGCTGCCGCAGGTCCTCAGCGATGAGCTCCTCGACGTACTCCTCCTCGTTCCTGCGAAGAGCCGTAAGCCGCATATCAAGCCACGCTTGGTCTGCCGCCGTTCTGCCTCTCATGACCGCACCCCGCGGCGACGCGCACGGCTGCAAGCATGTGGCTCGCGGCGGCCGCTACATGCAAGCCCCCTCCCTCTGCCACACCGTAGACGGACAGCGGCTCGGGAAGGCTCGCGGCCGGCTCTCGACCCAATAGAGCAGCTCCTACTGATGCTTGTGACACGATCCCAGTGGATTGCGCCAAGGCTACAGACTGCCAGCGGCGTGACGCGTCACCGATGCGAAGTTCCGGGGGAGCACGGTTCGGCTGTCCTCAGTCTCTGGCGCAGCACTATGGTATGCCCGTGAGAGGACGTCGCTGGGCTCTACTTCAAGCGATCAAGCGGCGCTGGAACCGCCTTGGCTCGCTGCAGCACCATCCGCCGCGACCATCTACTCCCGCGCCGCTATCTGGAGTCGCGATGTGACGACGGCTGCCCGACAATGTCCATAGTACACCATCTCTGAATATGGCGCGCTTTCTTGAAGACACCATTCGCAGCGTCCTCCTCCAAGGGTATCCCCACCTAGAGTACGTCGTTCAGGATGGCGGCTCAAGCGATGGAACACCGGAGATTCTGGCGCGTCATGCCGCCGATCTCTCGCATTGGGAGTCTCGCTCCGACCACGGGCAGGCCATGGCTCTGAACCGGGGCTTCTCGCCCGTTCGGGGAGAGGTTATGGCGTTTCTCAACGCTGACGACCTATTGCTGCCGGGGTCACTTCACTTCGTCGGGTCCTACTTTCGCGATCATCCTGATGTCGATGTGGTCTATGGGCATCGCGTTCTCATCGACGGGAGCGGGTCGGAGATCGGACGTCAGGTCATTCCCCGTCACAGCGACCGCGTCCTCAGGTGGTCGGACTTCATCCCCCAGGAGACCCTCTTCTGGCGACGTCGTATCTGGGACGCTGCCGGCGGCACGGTCGACGAGAGCTTTGATTATGCGCTGGACTGGGACCTGCTGGTCCGCTTTCGCGAGGCTGGCGCTCACATGGCACGCCTCCCGAGGTTCCTGGGCGCCTTTCGTGTTCACGGCGAGCAGAAAACGCTGCGCGCCGGATCGACGCTGGGGTTAGCCGAAATGCGCCGGATCCGCCGTCGGACGGTGGGGCGTGACGTGACCGACCGGGAAGCGATCCGGCGTGTGCGTCCCTACGTCCTCAAGCATGTCCTGTTGGACCGGCTCTACCGAGCGAACATCCTGCGGTATTGAGGCGTCGACGTCACGGCTTGCCTGGCGCTTGGAGGAGCGCACGCGCTGGTGCCGCCTCGCAGCCGGCTACGCTGAGCGGGACGCAGATTAGCCTGTATCGACCCGGGTTCACATGCGCCAGACGCAGGCCTTCGACGATTGTCACTCCGGCTCGAAGCAGGACCCGATGCGTTTCCAGCGGGTCCTCGAATCGCTGGATGGAGAGATAATCGATTCCGACCAACCTGATCCCGTGTTTGACGATCCACTCCGCGCCCGAAACGGTCAGCGCTGCGTAGTCGCGCAAGAACCGCGCGCCAGCTGGGGTCTTCGGGAGTTCGAGGTGCGGAGCAATCGGCGTTTCGGGGGGTAGTTCCAGTCGGAGAGCACCTCGACGCCGATGCCTTCGCGTCGCCCAGCTCAGCGACGAGCGCCGGGCCGATCCCCACGCCGAGGTCTAGGAGTCCAGTTGCCCGTCGGCCAACATGTGGCTCGGAGCATCGACATGGGTGCCGCTGTGGACATCCATTTCGAGCAGCGATGCGTTTGCTTCGTCGCCCTCCTCGAGCGACTTGAACGAGGTTGTCCTGACGCCGGGGCTCCCTGGCCAGGTCGGGGTCGCGGCGACAGCGGCATCGAATGTCGATCACATCGGTCATTCGCGGTCCGCGCGCCCTCGTAGTCGATCACGTTGCCGCTTGTCTCGTACCTCGGGAACGTGCGAGGTGCGCGCCGCCGGGTAATAGAAGCGGCGTTTGAGAGGTCTGGGTTATGGGACCGCTTCTGCGAAAACCCGCGCAAGGTGCCGTAAAACTGGGCGGCCCGGAACGGAGGATGTCGAAACCGTGGCGGTCAGCTGGCCGCGCCTCTTGCGCGGCGGTCAAGATCCCAAGCGATGTTTGCGATGCAGAGGCGGAGCGCGCCGGCGGATGCAGCTCCTGCTCTGGATAGATCAGCTTGTGGGCGATGGCCTCGCGCCTGTAGCGGTTTACGATCTGACCGTAGGTCTCGTCGTGGACGTGCACCACCGGCGCCTCCGCGACGTAGGCAAGGGCCGCCCCGCGCTCGATCGCACCCCTGGCCCAGGCCAGATCCTCCAGGCCGGTCAGCGCCTCGTCGTAGCGCTGCTCGACCCATAGGTCGCGACGAACCGCCGCATTGGCGTTGTTGCAGAAGGGGTTCTTGAGCTCCAGGCGGGAGTCGGTCGGAAACCACTGCTCGAGCAGTCGCCGTTCGGAGAAGCGCCCACCCGGGGGAACCGTCTGCCGGCCGAAGCTGAGTCCGACCCGCCGATCCTCAAACGGCATTAGGAGGCGCTCGAGCCAGTCGTCGAAGACGGGGTACACGTGGGCGGACGCGAGCACCACGACGTCTGCTTCGGGGGCCGCCTCGATCCCCACGTTGAGCGCCCGCCCAAAGGAGAACTCGCTCTGTGCAATCGGCACGATCCGGGTCCCGGAAGGCTTCGGCGATAGCCACGGTCGCGTCCGTGGAGCCCGAGTCGACGAGAATCACCTCGTCCGGTGGCGCCGTCTGATGCCTGATTCCGGTCAGCAGACGGCCGATGTGGGCCTCCTCGTTGAAGGCCCGGATGACGACGGCGACGTTCATGTCCGTGGGTCGCCGGATCTCGTTGCACTCATCAGTCCGCCCCCCTGGAAAGCGCCTCGATGAAGCGTGGAATTCTCAGAGAGCGGCATGCTAGACACTCGGCTTAGCTACGGCGTGCAGGTTGCCCGTGCACCTTGCCCGGGCGGGTTTCTGTCATGTATGGGGCCTGTGCGGCGTACCTGCCTTGGATGGAAGGCAAGTTGAGCCAGCCAGTTCACGCCTGGCATTTGGCGGCCGGGGCATTCGTGGTCGCCCTCGTCCTCGGTTTCGTTGGGCTGCTATCGGCCCCGGGGTCGAGCAGGGCGGCCGGGCCACTGGAGACGGGCTTTGCGGATCCGCTCTTCAGCTCCTCGGATGCCGCGACGCAGACCCGTTGGCTGGGAGAGGCCAAGGACGCGAACGCGGGAATCGCGCGCCTTCTCGTCAACTGGCGGGGGATCGTTTCCGGCAAGCCGTCGAATGCGGCCAACCCGGCAGATCCGGCGTACAACTTCGCAGCGCTAGACCGCGATGTGAGGGCTGCCGATGCCCAGGGACTCGATGTCCTGATCACGTTCTTCGGTGCGCCGGACTGGGCCGAGGGGCGCACCGACCGAAGTCAGCGTCACCGGGAGCCTGGAAGCCGAGCCCGGCGGCCGTCGGCGCATTCGCCCAGGCGCTGGCACGCCGGTACTCGGGCTCTTTCGGAGGCCTCCCTCGGGTCCGCAACTTCCAGGTCTTCAACGAGGTCAACCTCGACCTCTACCTGGCCCCGCAGTGGAGGCACAAGAAGCCCTATGCGGAGGCGCATTACCGCAAGATGCTCACCGCCGCATACAAGGGAGTCCATTCCGTGGATCCCCGCGACCGGGTGATCACGTCAGGGCTCGCCCCCTACGGTGATCCGAAGGGAGGCGATCGCACGCGCCCCCTCTACTTCTGGCGCTCGTTCTTCTGCCTCAAGGACCGGCACAAGCTGAAGGCAAAGCACTGCAAGGGCTTCTCGAAGCCGAAGTTCGACGTCTTCGCGCACCACGCGATCAACACGTCCGGCGCGCCTACGAAGAGCGCCGATCAATCCCGGACGATGCGTCGAGCGGCGATCTGCCGGCGGTCGTGCGGATTTTCCGGGCGGCGGAGCGTCACCATCGTGCCGGCGGCCCCAAGCACCATCCGTTCTGGGTGACCGAGTTCTGGTACGAGTCCAAGCCGCCGGACGCAAGTACGGACTGCCGCTGATGAAGCAGGCTCGCTACTACGAGCAGACGATGTACTTGGCCTGGAAGGCCGGTGCGCGCGTGGCGATCGCGCTGCAGATCCGAGACGCACCGAATAGCGACAAGGCGTTACATACAAAGACTGGCATCTACTTCCACAACGGCAAGGCCAAGCCCGCGGTCAAGGCGTTCCGCTTCCCGTTCGTCGCCGATCGGCGCAGCCGGAAGAAGGTTGAGCTCTGGGGCAAGGCACCGCAGAGCGGCAAGGTCGTGATCGAGCGTAAGCACCACCACAAGTGGAGGCGAGTGGATCGAGTCCACGTGGGCGGAAACCGCGTATTCAGCGACAAGGTTCACCTCAAGGGGTCCGCCAAGTTGCGAGCGCGCGCGGCGGGTCAGCGCAGCCTCACCTGGCACCTGCGCTGAGCCGCTCCGGCCGGATCGGCTAAAAGAGACGCGTGCCGGCGGACGAGAGCGAGTTCTCACGTGTCTACCGAGGAGCACGTCTGGTCGGTGTACGGGTTCATCGGCTATCGCGTCAACTCTCGCGATGAGGCCGAGGATCTGACCCAGCTCACCTTTGAGCGGGCGCTACGGGCCTGGGGCCGCTACGACGCCAGCCGGGCGAGTGAGCAGACCTGGCTGCTGGCGATCGCTCGCAACGTGGTCATCGATGCGTACCGGCGAAGCAGCTCGCGAGGCGAAACAGTCGGTGAGATCGACGAACGACATCCCGATCTGATTGCCGAGGGGCCCGAGGTGACCAGCCTCGGGCTGTCGGCTGAGCTGGACGCAGCGCTTCGCTCGCTCGGCGACCGGGAGCGGGAGATCATCGCCTTGCGCTTTGGCGGTGAGATGACCGGCGCCGAGATCGCCGACGTCACCGGCCTCTCGCTCTCGAACGTGCAGCAGATCCTCTCCCGCACGCTGCGCAGGCTCAAGGACCGCCTCGAGGATGTGCAGGAGGTCAGGCCCGAGGCCTGAGGGGCCGCCCGGCCCGCGCTCGCGCCTCTAGGAGGCGAGCGGGCCGACGCCGGCGGTGCCGAGGGCGGCGATGGCCAGCAAGCCGACTCCACTGCCGCCGAGGGCGGCGATCCGCCGCTTCAGGACGACGGGGCTGAGACTCCGCATTCCCGGCTCCTTTCTGTGCAGCCGCCGGCCGAGCTCTCCTCGGAAGGCCGGTGAGGGGACGGGGCGCTGACGATCGAGCTGCTCGGCGATCGCGACCAGGTCCTGGGGAAGCTGCTCTTCGTTGCGGATCTCACTCATTGGCGCTGCTCCCGTCTGGTGCGGTGGTGGAAGTCGTTGTGAAAAGCGGCGAGCGGGGGTTCTCGGCCTTCGCGTGCCGATAGGCGGCGAGGGCCGGGCCGGTTTGGCCCTGCTCGGCTTTGATCCTGGCGAGGATCAGCCAGTTGCGCCAGTCGTTGCGGTCGCGGGCGACGGCCTCTTGGGCCGCAGCCGCAGCGCCGTTCAGATCGCCGCCCTGCTCGAGCACGAGCGCCTGCTGGAGATGCGGGCTCGCCAGGGCGGGCAGCAGGTCCGCCGCGTCGTTGGCCCGCTCGAGGGCGACGCTGAGGTTGCCGTCGCGAACTGCCTGCTGGCTGGCGCGGACCGACTTGATCGAGGCGAGTGGCACGGCCACCGCGAGTAGCAGGGCCACAGAGAGAAGGGCGAGCACGAGGCGGCCCGGGATCCTGGCGCGAGCTTCTTCGGCACGTCGCCGTCGGAGCCGAGGCTCGGGGAGCCGCGAGTACAGCGGCCGCGAGCAGGAAGAACGTGACCGGCAGGACCGTGAGCTCCCACTGCCAGTCGTAGGCAGCGGCGACAGCGAAAACGAGCATCCCGGCACCCGCGCCCGCGATGAGCCGCTGGTGCTCGATGCCTCTGCTGCGGGCCAATCGGAGCGCGGCGAGCAAAGGCAGACCGATGAGGCCGAGGATCAGAAGGACGCCGATCAGCCCGAGTTCGGCGTAGGTCTCGGCGTAGAGCGAGTGGGCGTCGCGGACGAAGCCAGGGACGTTGCCGTGCTTGGCCCACCACGCCTCGTAGCCGCCGGGACCGATGCCGACGAGTGGCTCTGTATTGCCGGCGTCGACGGCCGATGACCAGAGCTGGTAGCGCATGTTGCCGTTGGCGCTCGCGAACCTGGACGACCGAGTCCCCGGGACTCGAGGTCTCAGACGGCGGCGCCTTGAACTCGTCCCATTTGTCGGAGGCGAAGCCGGGGCCGCCAGCGCCGATGAAGACCACGACGGCAATGACGAGCGCCGCGAGCTGCGGCGGCTGCGGCCGGCCGGCGGCGCACCGAGGGCCCGCGGACGACCCCGTGCTCGACGGCGAGCGAGACGGCGGCGCTGGTCAGCGCGACGCCGGCGACGACGATGATCGTCATCCAAAGCATCTCGTTCGCCTGGCTCGTGGCGGTGGAGCCGCTCAGCGCGTGGACGAAGGCGTCGCGCTGGTTGGCGGCGACGATCAGGATCGCCGAGCCGACGGAGGCGAGGAGGATGAACGGCAGCGTCGCCAGGCGTCGTGGGGAGAGCGCGAAGAAGGCGAGGACGCCGACGGCGAAGGCGATCGCGCCGCCGCGGGAGAGCGTCAGGAAGGCGACGAGCGCGAGCAGCGGGATGGCGCCGGCGGCCAGTGCCCTGAAGGTTGTGCGGCGCGCGACCATCGCCTGGCTCAGGAGCAGCGGCGCGCCGATCGCCATGAAGGCGGCGAGGCCGTTCCAGTAGTCGAGCGGGTCGGAGAGGCGGTCGGCGACGCTGGGCAGGAAGCGGGCGGTCGTGTGGTCGGGGAACCAGGAGGGGTGGATACGCGACAGCAGGGCGAAGCCGCCGATGAAGACGATCGCGGTGGCGACTGCGCCGGTCGTCCGGCGGAGGCCGTCGCGGCCCTGGAGGGCGAGGGCGAGGACGAAGATGCCGAGCAGCGTCGAGACGCGCCCGACCTCGATCAGCGTGGCTTCGGCGCTGTCGGTCCACAGGAGGCCGGCTGCCGTCCAGGCCGTGAATGCCGCGAAGAGACCGACGGCGACGAGGGTCTGGCCGCGGAAGACGTCGCGGCGCGGGAAGGCTCCGGCGGCGGCGCCGAGCAACAGCGCCCACCAGACGACGATCCCGACCTCGCCGCGGATGACGGCGTCGTAGCCGCCGCCGCTGAGGGCGAGGTAGAGGACGAGCGAGAAGGGGAAGGCCCAGGCGCCGAACCAGCGCCAGGCGGCGCGGAAATCAACCGCTGAGATCGCCCTCGCGCCGGTCGTCGCCGGCTGCGCCTCCGGCGCCGTCATCGAGTCCAGATTGCTCATCCGCCCCTACATACGCGCCTGTGGCTCTCCTGCTGACGCTCGGCGGGTCGGCAATTCAGGTGTCAGGCGGTGGGTCCGGGGTACGTAAGACCTAACGATGCGGACGAATCACAGACACATCCCAGTTCTTGCACTCTTGATCGCAGCCCTTGCGCTCGCCCTGCCGGCGAGCTCCCTCGCTCAGGGCCACTCCGGCGTTGACCAGTACCACGAGAACGTGCCCGGCGCCGGCGGCGACAACCATGGCGGCGGCGGTGGCCACCACGGCGGCGGCGGAGGCGGCGGCAACCTCTCCCAGGGAACCCAGTCCGCGCTCCAGTCCTCGGGGGCCGACGGCGCCGGCCTTGCGGCCGTGGCCGAGTCGACCGCGCCGAACTCGGCGCAGCTCCATCAGGCCGCGAAGAACAGCTCCAAGCACGGCGGCAACGGCTCCTCGAAGGGGCAGTCCTCGAGCTCATCTTCAGGCACAGCGGCAGTGGCGTGGGCAACGTGCTCAGCGCCGCAGCGAAGGGCACCGGCCTGGCCGCGCTCGCCGATGCGGCGACCGGCAAGGACGACAGCGGGATGGGCATCGCCTTCCCGCTGCTTCTCGCGCTGATCGTCGTGCTCGCCGGCTCCTACGCAGTCGCTCGAGTCCGCCGCTCGTAAGCGAGCATCCCGTTACGCTGTCAGCAACAGGGGTCATTGG
This sequence comes from uncultured Solirubrobacterales bacterium, assembly GCA_963850625.1. GTDB lineage: Bacteria > Actinomycetota > Thermoleophilia > Solirubrobacterales > 70-9 > CAXMST01. Next base: position 438,539 of record CAWKLZ010000012.1, on the reverse strand, counting down.
GCGTAAGGCTTGATAACCGTCTAAACGGTCAGTAGCTGGCCAACTCAGGAAAGGGACCAATGAAGAAGATTGAATTCTCGTCGTCGCTCTGGTCAGTGTGCTCGCCCTGAGCGCGGTGACGATGGCCGTGGCGAAGAAGGGCAACACCGTCAAGTGGAAGACGACCGGTGAGCGCCAAGTACTCGCCGGGCAGCTCGAGCGACCCGTACGACCCGTTCAAGAACGCCAAGTTCAAGGGCACGGTCAAGTCGAAGAAGGGCAAGTGCTACAAGAACCGCAAGGTCAAGGCTCTGACGAAGAACGGCAAGAAGATCGGCTCCGATCTGACCGACAAGAACGGCACGTTCAAGATCAACGCGTCGGGCTTCGGCAGCGGCAAGTACGACATCAAGGTCCCGAAGTACACGTTCAAGGGCAACGCCAAGCACAAGAACAAGAAGGTCTGCAAGGACGCGAGCGCGACCGTCAAGGTCAACTAGCGCGTTTTCCTTCTCAGAGAGTTGAACGGCTCGAGGCCGGCCCCGGGGAGGGGGCCGGCCTCGGTCGTTAATGGCCGAGCGCCGGTCGGCTCCATGGCTCCTTAAAGAGAGAGGGGCGGTGGCGCCGAGGTCAGTCCCCCGATGGTCTGACCTCGTTTGCCTGGCCGATCCTTGCAGTCGGCCCGGTTACGCCACCGCCCAAGAGGAACAGTTGGCTCTTTGCCAGTTCCCCCCCGGTGGTCCCTATATCGGTCTAGGGGCTGGCCCCTAGATGCGTCTGGGGGATGTTGGACGGGTGTTGGAGGCGGGGTGCCCGTCCCAGCGCCGCCGCTGGGCCGAGGCGCACCGCCCCGTAGCCTTGATGCAGGGATGAGGCGTGTGATCGCGGCAATCGTGGCGTTGGGGGCGGCCGGCTTGGCCATGGCCGGGTTCGCCGCGGCTCCTGCCTCCGCGCTCGAGCTCGATCCGGTGGGCAGCTTCGATCGCCCGGTCTTCGTCACCTCCTCTCCGACCGACCCCGATCAGCTCTTCGTCGTCGAGCAGCCGGGGCGGATCGTCGTCGAGCAGGGTGGCGCCACCCACGCGTTCCTCGACATCTCCGGGGACGTCAACTACGCCGGCGAGCAGGGGCTGCTGTCGATGGCGTTCGACCCCGGCTATGCGACCAACCGCCGCTTCTACATCGAGTACGCGGGGACCCCGCCCTCCGGCGGCAACGCCGGCAACCTGCACGTCGTCGAGTACAAGGCGAACGCCGCCGGCACCGCCGCCCTGCCCGCCTCCCGCAGGCAGCTGCTCGTGATCCCGCACACGACCTTCCAGAACCACAACGGCGGCCAGCTGCAGTTCGGTCCCGACGGCTACCTCTACATCAGCACCGGCGACGGCGGCGGCGGCGGCGACTCGCTCCACAGCGGTCAGGACACGGGCACGCTGCTCGGCAAGATCCTGCGCATCGACCCCAACCCGGATCCGGTCGCCCACACGCCCTACACGGTCCCGGCCGACAACCCGTTCGCGGGCGGCAGCGGCAACGCCCGGCTGATCTGGGCCTACGGGGTGCGCAACCCGTGGCGCTTCTCCTTCGATGCGGCGAACGGCGCCCTGGTGATCGGCGACGTCGGCCAGAACGCCTACGAGGAGATCGACTACGCGCCGCAGCCGCCGCTCGGCAACGGCGGCCGCGGCGACAACTTCGGCTGGAACTGCCGCGAGGGCTTCCACGACTACTCCGGCGCCGTGGCGAGCTGCGCGACGAGCTACCGGCTTCACCGACCCGATCCTCGAGTACTCGCACTCGGACGGCGGCTGCGCGATCACCGGCGGCTACATCGACCGCGACCCGGGCACGCCCGGCTACGCGGGCCGCTACCTGTACGCGGACCTGTGCGTGGGGCAGATCCGCTCGCTCGTGCCCGGCGACGGCAGCCCCGGCTCGGCGAGCGGCGACCGCTCCGAGGGGCTCAGCGTGGGCCAGCCCTCGAGCTTCGGCGAGGACTCCTGCGGGCGCCTGTACATCGTCGACCTCGCCGACGGCACGGTCTCCCGGATCCAGGGGGCGACGCCGACCGACTGCGGCTCGGGGCCGCCGCCGCCTCCGCCACCGCCGCCTCCCGACAACGGGCCCTGCGCGCCGAGCACCGACCTCGGCGACGACGGCGCCGACTCGCTGGCAGGCACCGCCGGCCGCGACCGCCTGTCGGGCGCGGGCGGCGATGACAAGCTGCTTGGCAAGGACGGCGCCGACTGCCTCGCCGGCGGCGCCGGCGGGGACACGATCGTCGGCGGGCCGGGAGGCGATCGCATCTACCCCGGCTCCGGCGCCGACACCGTCCATGGCGGCCGGGGGCCGGATCAGATCTGGTCTCGCGACGGGGTCCGCGACGAGATCGGCTGCGGCAAGGGCCGTAAGGACGTCGTCCACGTCGACGCCTTCGACAAGGTCGCGAAGAGCTGCGAGCGCGTACACCGGAGTCCCTTTCCGCCGGACTGAGTCCTCGGCCCGGTTCCGATGAATACCCGCCCCGAGGCTGGGTAGGCGGGGACAAAACGGGACCTACAACCGAAAGGGGACCATGAAGAAGTGGCGACTGCCGGCCTTCGCGCTGGTGGCCTTGCTCGTATTCGGCGCCGTTCCGGCGCTGGCCGGGCCGACGAACTACAAGCGGTACGACTCGACCCTCTCCGTCAAGTACAAGCAGGGGAACTCGAACGATCCGTACAAGCCGTACAAGCACGCGAAGTTCAAGGGCAAGGTCAACGCGCCGAACAAGAAGTTCTGTGAGAAGAGCCGCAAGGTGAAGGTGACCCTGCGCAACACGGGCGCCACGGTCGGCTCCGACTTCACCGACAAGCAGGGCAAGTACGAGATCCCGGCCAAGAACTTCGGCCCGGGCAAGTACGAGGCCAAGGCCGTGAAGAAGCACAAGTCACGGCACAAGAAGATCAAGCACGGCAAGCAGAAGGGCGAGCAGGTGACGATCAAGGTCATCTGCAAGCCGGAGACGGCGCGCCTGACCGTGCGCTGAGACAACTCTCTTCCTGAGCGGGCTGAGGCCGGTCGCTGCTTGCGGCCGGCCTCGCTCGTTAAGGGGCGAGCTCGCCGAGCAGCGTCTCGAGCGCGTCGATGCGCGCCGCCCAGCTTTGGCCGGGGTCCGGCTCGGGGCGCTCGCCGCGTTGCTCGCGGGCGAGGATCTCCTCGGCGGCCGTGCGGATCGCGGCGGGCTCGTTCGCCTGCGCGCGGACGGCGTGGCCGGAGCGCGCGAGCAGCTCGGCGGCCGGGTCCGCATCGGGCTCGCCGACGCACAGCGCCCAGGTCTCGGTGCAGGCGATCTCGAAGGCCTTGCTCGGCAGCTGGGCGGGGTCGTCGTTGCCGAGCACGAGCGCGGCGCTCGCCGCCGCCGTCAGCTCGAGCGCCTCGGAGTGGCCGAGCAGCGGCAGGTGGGGGTGGGGGAGGTCGCCGAGGCCGGGGGCGAAGCCGGTCGTGTGCGAGCGGAACTCGATCCGGCCCTCGCGGTGCAGCGCCGCGAGGGCGGCGAAGGCGGGCGCCGGGTCGATGCGGCCGGCGTTGATCGCGCCCATGTGGACGAACAGGGGCGGCTCGTGCGGCGGGCCGTCGGGGCGGCGGCGGATCTCGCCGCCGTTGGGGATCAGGGCGATCTCGGTGCCGCGGGCGAGCTCTGGCCGCAGCCGCTCGGCGAGCGCGGGGGTCGTGGTGACGAGCGCCGCCGCTCCGCCCAGCGCCCGCGCCCGCTCGGCCTGCGCCGCCTCGTCGGGCGCCGGCCACGGATCGCCGAGGTCGGCGATCAGCGGAACATCGAGCGCGGTCGCGATGCGCTCGCCGGCGACGATCGCGCCGACGGGGACGCCGATCGCGTGGACGAGCTGCGGGCGTTGCGCCCCCGGCAGCTCCTCGATCGCCGCTGCCGAGCGCCTCGCCCCACGGCGCCAGCGCCTCGCCCTCGGTAGCGGGCAGATCCGCCGCCGGCCGCGCCCGGCTCCCAGCCCGCGAACGGGCTCGCGGCCGCGATCGCCCGCAGCCGCGCCCCGCCGAGCCACTGCGGCCGCTCGGGCTGCGGCTCGATCCCCGACCACCACGTGGCGACCTCGACCTCGAAGCCGCGCCCGGCCAGGCCGCTCGCCAGCTGCCGCGCCCGGATCGAGCGCGGGTTCGGATCGCCGTAGAGGAGGTTGGGGGCGACGATCAGGATCCGCGGCGACATCGCCCGATCATGCCTGCCCGGCGGCTCGAGGGCCGCAGCCATCGTTCGTCCGTCCGCTTGACACGGGGTCAGCGGGTGTGGGAGTGTCGCCACGTTGCACTTACGCGTCATGGAAATCGGGCATCGACGTTCTCGCTGGGGTCTTGCTCTGGCGATCAGCTGTGCTGCCCTGGGCGCGGCCGCACTGCCGGCATCGGCGCTGGCGACGCCGGCCCCAGTCGCGCTCACGCAGGACATCAACCTCGGCAACGGCACCAGCAACCCGAGCAACCTCACCGACGGTGCCGGCGAGCTCTACTTCGCGGCCACGGATCCGGCCGCGTCGGGTATTGAGCTCTACAAGAGCGACGGGACACCGGGAGGGACGGAGCTCGTCAAAGACATCTCCCCGGGGTCTGGGAGCAGCAATCCGGACTGGCTTGCATATTCCGGCGGCAAGCTCTACTTCTCAGCGTTCGAGGCGACCAACGGCACCGAGCCGTGGACGAGCGACGGCAGCACCGGGGGAACGAACCTGCTGACCAACGTGAACGTGACGACGACCGCGGCCAGCAGCACGCCGGCGCTCTTCCACGCCATTGGCGGGTACGTCTACTTTCGCGCCGACGACGGCCTCCACGGGGTCGAGCCCTTCCGAACGGACGGTACGCCGGGCGGGACCGAGATGGTGGCCGACATCAACCAAACATTGCCGGCTACGACCTCCCACAGCTACCCGGGCGAGTTCACCGGGGCCGGCGGCAATGTGTATTTCGACGCGAGCGCCGGCGCCGAATACAAGGTCTGGAAAACGGACGGCACCACGACCGCACCGGTCGTCGATGCCTCCGGTTACCCCTCCAGCCCGAGTGGGCTGACGAACTTCAACGGGACCATCTTCTTCACGGCGCGGGACACCATCGGCATGCACAGCGACGAGCTCTGGCGTACCGACGGCACCCAGGCCGGGACGAAGATGGTCAAGGACATCTACACGGGGGCGGCTAACGCCGGCGCGCCGGAGGAGCTGACGGTCGCCGGCAACACCCTCTACTTCTCGGCCGACGACGGCAGCCACGGCCGCGAGCTGTGGAAGAGCGACGGCACGGAGGCAGGCACGAAGCTCGTCCGCGATGTCGACTTCGGCAGCGAGGCCAGCAACCCCGGCTATCTGACGGCGGTCGGCAACGAGCTCTACTTCGCCGCCACCGACGGCAGCGCTAATCACGGCCGCGAGCTGTGGAAGTCGGACGGCACCAGCGCCGGCACGGAGCTCGTCAAGGACATCAACCCGACCGGCGACTCCGGGCCCCATGAGCTCAAGGCCATGAACGGCCGCCTCTACTTCGCCGCCGACGACGGCACCCACGGGGTCGAGCTATGGCAGAGCGACGGCACCGGACCCGGCACGACCTTGGTCGCGGACGTCAACCCTTCGGGCAGCGCCGCCATCGACCACATCGCCAAGTCGGGCGGCAGGATCTTCTTCACCGCCGACGATGGGACCCACGGGGTCGAGCTCTGGGCCGGCCAGCCGGTCGCGGACCCCGCGCCCGGCGCGCTCGCCCTGGCGAGCACGCTCGTCGGCCGCACGAGCGCGGCGAAGACGGTGCAGCTGCACAACAGCGGCCTCGGCCCGATCCACGTCGCGAGCGCCTCGCTGACGGGAGCCGGCGCCTCCAGCTTCAAGATCACCGGCAACACCTGCTCGGGTGCCACGGTCGGCGCGGGGCTGAACTGCGCGGTCACGATCGCCTTCGCCCCGCACACGGCCGGCGCGAAGGCGGCGACCCTGCACTTCACCGACGACGACGCCGACGGTGAGCAGACCGTCTCGGTCTCCGGCACCGGCCTTCCCGACAACACGCCGCCGACGGCGACGATCACAGCCGGCCCCTCGGGCGCGACCGGCGACAGCACGCCGACCTTCGCCTTCAAGAGCAGCGAAGCCGGCAGCACGTTCAAGTGCCGCATCGACGCCGGCGCGTTCGGCTCCTGCAGTTCGCCGCACACGCTCGCCGCGCTCGCCGACGGCTCCCACACATTCGCCGTCGAGGCGATCGACCCCGCCGACAACGTCTCGTCCCCCGCCTCGCGCACCTTCAAGGTCGACACGAAGGCGCCGCAGACGACGCTCGATTCGGTCCCGAAGACGATCAAGGCGAAGAAGAAGGCCAAGGTGAAATTCGCCTTCAGCTCCTCGGAGATGGGCTCGAGCTTCGCCTGCATCCTCGACGGCTCTGACGCCTTCAGGTGCTCCTCGCCCTACACAGCCAAGCTCGGCAAGGGCAAGCACAGCTTCGAGGTCGCCGCCACCGACGCGGCCGGCAACACGGACAAGAGCCCGGCGACGGCGAAGCTCAAGGTCAAGGGCAAGAAGAAGCGCAAACACCACCGCGCGCACAGGACTGCTACGTTGTAGCCCTATGGCTACGGTCCCGCAACGCGAGCTCAGGAACAACACGGCGGCCCTGCTGCGACGGGTCGAAGCCGGTGAGCGGCTGACGATCACCGTCCACGGCCACCCGGTCGCGGAGCTCGGGCCGATGGCCGATCCGCCGCGGCGCTTCGTCCCGCGGGAAGTGCTCGTCGCCGAGCTCGCCGGCCTGCTGGCGGCTGACGATCCGTGGGCGGCCGAGGTGCGCGCGGATCGGGACGCCGAGCTCGACCGTCCGGATCCCCTCGAGCGATGGGAGTAACGGCGGCGCCCGAGGGCGAGAGGGGGCTGCTCGACACCTCTGTGCTGATCGCGCTGGCGGCGGATGTGGAGCTCGAGCTTCCCGCCGAGGCAGCGATCTCTGTGGTGACGCTGTGCGAGCTTCATCACGGGATCCTCATCGCGGACGGCGAGCGTCAGGCGCGGCGGGTGGCGGCCCTCGCCACGGTCGAGCGCAACGTCGAGGTCCTGCCGGTCGACGCCCGCGTCGCGCCGCACTTCGGGCGTCTTATGGCGGCGGCCCGGCGCTCCGGCCGCGGTCGGCCGGCCACCGCCGATGCCCTGATCGCGGCCACGGCGATCTCCCACGCGCTGCCGCTCTACACCCGGGACCGGGACTTCGAGCGTCTCGACGTGCCGGTGCTGCGCGTCGTCTGAACGCTGCGAGCGCGCCTGGCCGACCGGCAGGGCCGGAGGTGCCGCTCAGGGGCCGAGCCCGGGCAGCGCCAGGGGCACGACGCAGGCCCCGTCGCCGCGGTCCTCCGGCCCTAGCCCCCTGATGCGTGGCAAAGTCCGGACGACTTCCGCAGCAGCACGCCGCCCGGCCAGCCCGGCCGCAGGGAAGGCGAAATTCGCTTGCCACGGTGCCGATCTGCTGGTACAAAACCGGGCATGTTCGGGGGAGTCTGGGGGAACCGGTTATGGGCGGCCGTCGGCGGGTCGCTGATCGTCATTGCCGCGACGCTCGCCGCGCTGAGCATCCTGCCGTCCACGGCCGCGGCCACGTCGTGCCCGACCGCGCCGTGGAAGGAGCTCGAGGTCGCGCACGAAATCATCGACACGGCCACCGTCTACACCGACCCGCGGGCGGCGCTGCGCACCTACAAGGGTGCCGGGGACAACCCGATCCCCGACGACGTCTGGAACGCGGGCTACGCGCCGCCGTCGCCCTACATCGCGAACACGACCCGCAACCTGCAGTTCAACGAGTCGCAGTTCATCGCCTCGCCGGGGGAGCCGATCTGCACGACCGCCTACATCACGACCTCCGACGGCTACACGTGGGGTGCGATGTCGACGGCGATCAACGCCCTGTGGCCGTATGACCGCGGCGACTACAGCGGCCTCGCCGGCAAGAACGCCTACTTCGCGGGCAACCTCGTCACGACGCCGCCGCCCGGCGTCGTCAAGGTGACCGCCAACTTCAAGGCGCAGAACATCAAGTTCTGGGCGAACGAGGACGACGCAAAGCCGGGCTCGGCGGGCGCCGTGCCGCTCGATCGCTACTTCGTCCGGGACCAGTGGGGCAACGAGTACGTGATGCACGCTTCCGCGGGGACGACGCCGGAGGAGGTCAAGCAGAACTTCCACGACGCCGTGCTGCCGCCCGGCTGGAAGAAGATCCATCGCCACCTGGACAAGGACCTGATCCTGCGCCCGGCGGAAGGGTCCGACGGCTCCTTCCACTACCTCGTCTTCCGCGACAGCGCCGACAACACCTACCACCAGTACAGGTGGGCGGGCGAGGGCTCGCTCGAGCAGGTCGTCGACGGCGCCGCGATGCCGGCCTGGGGCGGGCAGGGCGACGACACCCTGCGCGGTGGGCCTCGCGGCGATCTGATCCACGGCGCCGGCGGCGACGACCGCATCCACCCGCGCTGGGGCAAGGACGAGGTCTGGGGCGACGCTGGCAACGACGTCGTCGTCCTCCCGGGCCGCGCGAGCCGCTACAGGCTGCTCGAGCTCTCCGGCGGTGGCAAGCACCTGCGCCTGCGCGGCTACGGCGCCCGCAAGACGCTCGAGTACGTCGAGCGGCTCCGCTTCGAGCGCGGCGGCGGGCGCATCGATGTCGACCAGCTGCGGCAGCGCGACGTCGGCAAGCGCCTCTGAGCCGAGCGTGGCCGACCGGCAGGGCCGGCGATGCCGTTCAGGGGCCGAGCAGGGCCAAGGGCACAACGCAGACCCCGTCGCGCCGCGCCGGAACGTGCGCAGGTGAAAGGTGTTCCGGACTTTGCCCCCTCAGGCGTGGCAAAGTCCGGAATGCCGCCGCCGCGCCCGCCCCAGCAGCACCGCCGCGCCCGCCCCAGCCGCGCCGCCCGGCCGCCCCGCCGCCGCCCCGCCGCCTCGCCGCCGCCGCCCGCCGCGCCGCGCCGCCCGGCCGCCGCACCGCCGCCCGCCCCGCCGCCCCGCCGCCGCCGCCGCCCCGCCGCCAGCCAGGCGCCGCCGCCCGCGCATCGCGCATGCCATGGGCGAGGCGGCTGTGCAATCCTTCGCGGACCTCGTGCCCGGGGCTGAGCGTTGCCGCTCGTCCCTCCCATGTGAGAAGGGGCGCGGCTGGCCGGCCGGGAGCGAGGGAGTCGTGAGCGGTTCCGAGCCGCCGGCGCCCACAGATTTTCACCACCCACCCAGCTATCCCAGGAAGATTCAGAGCTGAGCCATGGCCGGAGACGTACGCATCGCCGCGACCCTCGCCTGCGAGGAGTGCAAGCGGCGCAACTACCAGACGAACAAGTCGCGGCGCAACAACCCCGACCGGATCGAGATGAAGAAGTACTGCAAGTGGTGCGGCCGCCATACGGCCCACAAGGAGACCCGCTGAGGCTCTGACCCATGGCGAAGTCCCGGGCACAACGGAAGGCAGAGGCCGCGAAGCGCCGTCAGCAACAGCTCGAGCAGCGCGCGCGCAGCTCGCAGGCGAAGGCGCAGCACGACACCGAGGTGCCGATCTCCGGTGATATCGAGGAGTTCGAGGCCGCGCTGGAGTCCGGCGCCGCCGAGGCCGATCGGATCGACGAGGGCAACGGCGCCGCCCCCGAGGCGACGTCGGCTCCCGAGGCGACGTCGGCTCCCGAGCCCGCCACGGCTCCCGAGCCCGCTGAGGACGGCGAGGGCGCCGTCGCGACGAGCTCCGCCGAGACGCCCACGAGCCGCGAGGAGCGCAAGGCCGCCCGCCGCAAGGAGCGGCTCGAGGCCAAGGAGCGCGAGCGCAAGGCGCGGGCGAGCGCCGACCGTCGCGCGCCGAAGGAGGAGAAGCCGGAGCGCGAGCGCAACCGGCTGATGGCCTTCTTCGCCTCGGTGATTGCCGAGCTGCGCCGCGTCCAGTGGCCTGACCGCGAGACGCTGGTGCAGGCCTCCGCAGTGACGCTGCTCTTCGTCGCCGTGGCCGCCGCGTATCTGGGCATCCTCGACTCTTTCTTCAGCTTCCTCGTCGACCACCTGATCACCTGATCAGGGGCCGCCTGGCAGCACAACGAGCACAACGACTCAAGACTTACTTCGCAAACGAGAAACGAACGAGAGAAGACTTCACAAGATGTTCCGCTGGTACGTGATCAACACATACTCGGGTCACGAAAACAAGGTCAAGCACAACCTCGAGCACCGGGTCGAGACGATGGGCCAGGGCCGCAAGGTCCGCCAGGTCGTCGTTCCCACCGAGGAGGTCTCCGAGGTCAAGGACGGCAAGAAGGTCAGCGTCGAGAAGCGCACCATGCCGGGCTACGTGCTCGTGCAGATGGAGATGACCGACGACGCGTGGGGGCTGGTCAAGAACACGCCCGGCGTCACCGGCTTCGTCGGCTCGCGCAACAAGCCGCTGCCGCTCTCGCCTGCCGAGGTCGACAACCTCCTGCAGAAGGAGGTTCCCGTGCCGGCGGGCGCGACCGCCGGCGGCGGCGTGGCGGCTCGGGCGCGCCGGTCTCCGGCGGCCCCGGCGCCGAGCAGCGCGCCAAGCCGCAGGCCCAGTACGACATCGGCGAGACGGTCAAGGTCATCTCGGGTCCGCTCTCGGACTTCAGCGGCGAGATCGCCGAGATCAACGACGACGCGGCCAAGCTCAAGGTCTTGGTCTCGATCTTCGGCCGGGAGACCCCGGTCGAGGTCGGCTACGACCAGGTCAAGAAGGTCTAGGCAGAGGACGGAAGGGACAGAGATTCAGCATGGCTAAGAAGGTCCTCACACTGATCAAGCTGCAGATCCCCGCCGGGGCTGCGAATCCGGCGCCGCCGGTCGGCCCCGCGCTGGGTCAGCACGGCGTCAACATCATGGACTTCTGCAAGGCGTTCAACGCGCAGACGCAGCAGGACTCCGGGACGATCATCCCGGTCGAGATCACGGTCTTCGAAGACCGCAGCTTCACGTTCATCACCAAGACGCCGCCGGCCGCCGTCCTGATCAAGGAGGCCGCCGGGATCCCGAAGGGGTCGGCCGTCCCGCACACCGACAAGGTCGGCACGATCACCGTCGATCAGGCGCGGGCGATCGCCGAGCGCAAGATGCCCGACCTGAACGCCAACGACCTCGACGCCGCGACGAAGATCATCGCCGGCACCGCCCGCTCGATGGGCGTCGACGTGGAGGGCCTCTGATGGCGCGCGGTAAGCGGTTCCGGGCTGCGATGGAGCAGGTCGACCGCAACCACCTCTACGACCCCGCCGAGGCCGTCGCGCTGCTCAAGCGCCTCGCCTCCGCGAAGTTCGACGAGACGGTCGAGTGCCACATCCGCCTCGGCGTCAACGTCCGCCACGCCGACGAGCAGCTGCGCGGCACGCTCGCGCTCCCGCACGGCACCGGCGGTGACGTCACGGTCGCCGTCTTCGCCGAGGGCGACAAGGCACGCGAGGCCCAGGAGGCCGGCGCGGACTTCGTCGGCTCCGACGAGCTCGCCGAGCGGATCGAGGCCGGCTGGACCGACTTCGACGTCGCGATCGCGACGCCCGATCAGATGCCGAAGGTCGGCCGCCTCGGCCGCGTGCTCGGTCCCCAGGGCCTGATGCCGAACCCGAAGGTCGGCACCGTCACCGACGACGTGGCCAAGGCCGTCACCGAGTCCAAGTCGGGCAAGGTCGAGTACCGGACCGACCGCCAGGCGGTCATCCACCTCTCGATCGGCAAGGCGAGCTTCGAGGCGCAGGCGCTGCTCGAGAACTACGCCACCGTGATCGACGAGATCGTCAAGGCGAAGCCGGCGGCGGCCAAGGGCCGCTACCTGCTCAGCGTCGTGCTCACCTCCACCATGGGCCCGGGCATCAAGATCGACACCGCCCGCACGACGGCCGGCGAGATCCTTGCCGCGGGCGCGTTCGCCGCCCCCGACGCGGAGACGGCCGAGACCAACGGCCACGGCGCCGCCCCGGAGCCGGAGACGGCCGCGCCGGAGGCCGCCGAGATCGAGGCCGAGCCCGAGCAGGAGCTCGAGCAGATCTCCGCCGCCGACTCGCCGTTCGAGGTCGAGGACCCCGACGCGGAGTAGTAGCGGCGGCGTGGAGGGCGACCCTGGTGAGGTCATGGGGGAATGACCATGGTAATCTGACCATGGTCTGTGACTGAGCTCTCCGCAACCCAATTCAAGGCGCGCTGCTTGGCGCTGCTCGACGAGGTCGCCGAGAGCGGTGCTGAGTTGACCGTGACCAAGCACGGCAAGCCGGTCGCCCGGGTCGTGCCCGTCGACGACGGCGCCTCGCTCGAGGGCAGCGTCGAGTTCCTGGTCGACGAGGCCGAGCTGCTCGCGCCCCTCGGGGAGGGCTGGGACGCCGAGCGCAGCTCGTGAACGTCGTCCTCGATACCCACGCCTGGCTGTGGTGGTGCAGCGAGCCGGCCCGGCTCGGCGAGGAGGGCAGGGCGGCGATCGAGCGCGCCGAGACGATCGGCGTCGCGACGATCTCCTGCTGGGAGGTCGCGATGCTGATGGTGCGCGGGCGCGTGCGGCTCGACCGCGAGCCGCGGCGCTGGATCCGCCAGGCGCTGGCGCGCCCGGGCGTCCTCGCCCTGCCGCTGACGCCGACGGCCGCCGTCGAGGCGGCCCTGCTCGCCGAGGCCGACTTCCCCGGCGATCCGGCGGACCGGATCATCTACGCAACCGCGCGCGAGCTCGGCGGGCAGTTGATCAGCAAGGACCCCGCGCTCCACGACTACGACGCTCGCAACGTCCTCTGGTAGTGGAGGGCGGACCGCAGCTGCTGCTGTATATGGCAGCGCTCCGCACGCAGATCTACCTCAGCGCTGAGCAGCGAGCGAGGCTCGACGCGATCCGCGAGAGCCGTGGCGGCTCGCTTGCTGAGCTGATCCGGGAGGCCGTCGACGACTACCTGGGTCGCGAGCAGCTCGATCAGGGGACCGCCTTGGAGCGGAGCTTCGGGTCCGTCCGGAAGCTTCGGTCCGACAGCGCTCCGAGTGGGCGGCGCGCCCTGCCGGTGGCTGAGCTGCTCGTCGATACGGACGTGCTCGTCGACCACCTGCGTGGCACGGCGCGGCTCGAGACCGAGGATCGGCCGCACGACCCGACGATCACCAGGGCGGAGCTCTTCGCCGGTCCCGGGGCTCAACGCGAAGCGGTCCGCACGCTCCTCGAGCCGCTCGTCGAGGTGCCGGTCGACCGGGTGATCGCCGAGCTCGCCGGCGGCATCCGCGAAGCGACCGGGACGGCGCTGCCGGACGCCCTGATCGCCGCCACCGCACTGCATCGCGGAGTCCCCCTAATGACCCGTAACCACGGCACTTCGAGCGGATCGAGGGTCTCTCCCATCGTCGCGCCGGAAGCGTCCCCCGGAAAGTGAGCCGGCGGCCGATTCCGGCGTCAGGCGGGCTGGTCAGCCATCCAGCGCACGTCCTCGTCCTCGAGCCGCGCCGAGTAGGCGCCGGGCTCCAGGCCGCTGAGCCCAAGTAGCAGGATCCGCTCGATGTTCCGCTGCAGGTGGCGGGCTCCGTACTCCGGCTCGTAGCCGCCTTCGGCGATCATGGCGACGACGGCGGGCGGCACCGTCAGCGTCCAGCCGCGCCGCGCCAGCTCGACGACGGTTGCCTCGATCTCCATCTCGGCGATCCGGCCGATCGTCTCCCTGTCCAGCGGCCTGAAGACGAGCACCTCGTCGATCCGGTTGATGAACTCCGGCGGCATCAGCTTGCGCAGGGCCTCGCGTACCTCGCCGACCGCGACCGAGCCGTCGGAGTGATCGGCAGGGCCGGACGCGAAGCCGATCGGGTTGGCGCTGAACGCCTTGGCGCCGGCGTTCGAGGTCATGATCACGATCGTGCTGTCGAAGGACGCGGTGCGCCCGCGCCCGTCGGTGAGCCGGCCGTCGTCGAAGACCTGCAGGAACACGTTCCACACCTTCGGATCGGCCTTCTCGACCTCGTCGAGCAGCAGCACCGAGGCCGGGTGGTCGAGCACCTTGGTGGTGAGCCATCCGCTCGGGTTGTCCGAGCCCAGATAGCCGGGCGGCGGGCCGAACAGGCGCGCCGTCGCCCACTCGTCCGAGTACTCGCTCATGTCGAGGCGGATCAGGTTCGACTCGTCCTTGCCGTAGACCGCCTCGGCGAGCGCCTTCGCCAGCGCCGTCTTGCCGACGCCCGTCGGGCCGGCGAAGAGGAAGACGCCGTTCGGCCGGTGCGGGCGCAGGTCGAGGTCGGCCGTGGTCAGGCCGAGCCGGTCGCTGATCGCCTCGATCGCGCCGTCCTGGCCGGCGATGCGCTCCTGCAGCTGTGCGCGCAGCTTCTCGGGGACGACCCGTCGTGCCTTGGCGAGGGCGCCGAGCTCGAGATCCTCAGGCTGCGCGCGCTCGGCGCCACGCAGCCGGGCGCGGGTCGCGGCGTGGTCGAGGCGCTCGAGCATGAGCCCGGGATGGGTACGCCGATCGCCCTCGTGGCGCGGTCCGGCCGCGATCGGCACCAGGCTCTCGGGGACGCCGACGCCGAGCTCCGTCGAGAGCGTCCACGCGTGCCGGACGCCTAGCTCTCGCAGGTCCTGCTCGCCCATCTCGGGGAGCTCGATGAAGCTGAGCTCGGCGTAGAGCTCCTCCTCCTGGGCTTGGAGCTTGCTGCGGAAGTCCGCGTCGAGGGTCATCACGGAGAGCACCTCCGGCCTGCTGATGAGCGAGCGCACGGCGCCGCGGATGTCGAGGTCGGTCGCCGGCGAGGCCAGCATCAGTACGACCTCGAGATCGTCGACCGCCGCGATCACGCCGCGCGACGCCTTCTCGCCGAGCTCGCGCACCGAGCCGGCGCGGCCGCCGGCGACCACCTCCTCGGGAATCAGGCGGAGTACCTGGCGACCGGCGAGCGGTCCGTCGCCGCCGGCGGCGAGGCGCGTCGCGAGCGCCTTCAGCGCAGCGGTGCGGCCGAGCCGGCACGTCCGACGAGGCAGGGTGTGACCGGCTCCATTCGGCCAAGCCGCTCGAGGATCTCGTCGACGACGGCGTCGAGCCCGAGCAGCTCGGCGTCGGGGAGCACGAATGCGGCTCCGGCCCCCTCACTCATCGTCTTCCTCAGGACCGCCTTCGCCGTCCGCGGCCGCTGCCGCATCGGGCTCGCCGTCTTCGGACTCATTCATCGCGTACTCGCACAGCTCCTCGTAGGAGACGTTGTTCTCCAGTGCGATCGCGGCGAGCTTGGCGAAGCTGTCCATGACCTCCTGGGCGATCGTCAGTCCCCGCTCCCGCTGCAGGAAGGCGGCCTGCTGCTCGAGCGGGTGAACGCCCTCGATCGCCTCGCCGATGTAGATCGGCCATCTGTGCTTGTTGCCGTCGGTCCCGTAGACCGGCACGTTGAATTGCTGCATCGCTACGCCGCTTCCTTTCCGTCGTCAGTTATCTGGGGGGTGTCTGCGCCGAGCTCGCGGAGCACGGCGACCAACTCCTCGCCCGTGCGGCAGTGCTCGGTGAGGCTCTGGAGGCCGCCCTGGAATCTCCACTCGACCGGCGTCCGCTCGCGCTCGAGGACGTCAGCCTGGAACTTGATCGGGCTCTGTGGCAGGCGCCCGCGCGAGATCGCGCAGCTGGCCTTGCCGCCGGTCACCGGCACGGTGAGTGAGAGTCCGGGGCGGCGCTCGCTGCGCGGGGCCTCGCCTGCGGCGAGGACCGTCAGCGCCGCGCCAAAGGCGGCCGCCATGGGCCCGTTGTCGGCGATCGCGCATCCCGCTCGACGATCCAGCGCTGCTCCGGCGTGGTCTTCGCCAGCGCGTCGCGGAAGCGTTGCGGGCGGCTCGCCGCGCTCGACGTCGAGGGCGCCCTGGCGGGCGAGCGAGGCGAGGGTCAACGCAGCGGTCGCGGCGTCGCCGGCGCGGGGGCCGGCGATCGCATCGAGGAGCAGCTTCATCCCGTCCGCGTCGACCCGCTCGATCCACCGCGCCGCGGCCAGCGCCGCCTCCGCGACGTTCGACGTATCGGAAGCGGCCGCCAGCAACGCCGAAATCGTTTCCTCCTCGCCCTCACCGAGCGTGCAGAGGATCGTGGTCGCGTCGCGGCGGAGCGCGTAGGAGGCCTCGTTCCGGGCTGTCTTGCCGAGCAGGGCGACAAGCTCGAGGTCGGTCGCCGCCTCGCGCAGCGCCGCCGGTTGCCGGGGCGCGATCGCCGCCAGCACGCCGAGCAGCTCGATGCTGTCGCAGAGCGTCCAGCTGAGCCGCTCATTGTCGAAGCCGGCCGCGACCTCGGCGACGAGCGCGGCGAGGATCGTCCGCGTGTGCCGCAGCGCCTCCTCGGGTCCGAGATGCTCGGGCTCCAGCGTGAAGTCGGCGGCGCGCAGGATGCGCGCCTCGACCGGGGTGCTGAGCGGGGGCAGGCCGCTGAGCAGCCCGCGGATCACGACCAACGGCTCGAGGTGGGTGCACGTTCGTTCGACGCGCTCGCCGAGCAGGGCGAGGCCGGCGACGGCGGCGACGGTCGTCGGTCCCTCGCCTGCCTTGCTGAGCTCGGTCAGGTCGTCGATCAGCTCCTGGCGGCCCTCGTCGTCCATCACGCGTGGGGCCGCGCGCGTGAGGCCGAGGATTGCCGCGGCGGCGACCGGCTCGGACTCGTCCTCGACCAGCTCTTCGACGACTGCGAGCTGCTCGGGGTCGTCCGCGGCTGATCCGATCGCGAACGCGGCCAGGCCGATCGTCTCGTCAGCGCCGGCGTCGCCGCCGGCCACGCGGGCGAGATCCTCAATCAGCGGACCGAGATCGTCGCGGACGATGCCTGATCGCTCGGGGTCGTCGCCGATCGAGGCGATCGCGAAGAGGAGCCGCTGAAGCTCCGCGTCCGAGAGCCGCGGCGCGATCTCGAAAAGGCGCGCGGCGGCCGAGTGGTCGAGCTGGCGGAGACAGCGCAGCAGCATCAATCGCACGGCCGGCTCGCCTTCGCAGAGCTGGAGCGCTCGCGCATACTCCGCCGGGGAGTCGATGACGACGTCCTGGATGGCCCAGTGCAGCTCGCTGCGGGCGCCGCGATGGGGATGCTCCTCGGCGGCCCGGGCGAGCCCGACCAGCGTCTCCGCGCCGACCTCGGAGAGGCGGAAGCGCGGTCGGCCGAGTGAGCCGCGACTGACAACGGACAGCGCCTGCGCGGTCCGCAGCCGGATCAGGTCGTCGTGCTCGGCGAGCAGTCGCTCGATTGCCGGAACGGCGCTCGCTGTGAGCCGGCCCGCCTCCAGCGCCAGCAGCGTCGCCCGGTCGGCGACGGCGGGATCGGCAGAGCCTTGCCAGGCCGCGACGCTGTCGGGGTCGTCGGGGGCACCGAGGATCGCCAGCAGGCGTGCCGCGGCGGCGCCATCGCCCTCGCGGAGCAGTGTCCCGATCACGAGCCCGGCGCTCGCGTCGAAGCGCCGGCGACGGGATCGGCCATCCGTTGCGATCGCCTCGATCGCGGCCGCGCGTCGCTGCGGATCGAGCAGGTCGGACCAGTCGGCGCTCGCGTCCGCGGGATCGCTCAGCCCCTGCAGCCCGTCGTGGGCGATCGCGCCCAGCGTCAGCGCCGCCCAGGCGACCGGACGGCTCGGCGGCTTTGGCGGCAGCGCGAGGTCGGGCAGCCACTCGAGCAGCTCGCTCGATTGATCGCGGGCTTCCTCGAGGCGCTCGACGAGGCCTGCTCTCTGCTCCGCGGACGCCAATCGACCGCAGGCGCCGAGCGTCGCCGATCCCGCCGAGAGCAAGAGGCCGGGCTCGTCATCGAGCGCCGCGGTCTCACGGAGGCCGAGCAGGCAGACGTGGCGAAAGCGATCCGGATACTCGGCCCGGAGCTGCGGCCCGATCGCAGCGCCGGCCCCGGCGATCGCCGCCGCCTGCTCGGCGGCGGTCCGCGTCTTCTCGTCGTCGGGCACGAGCCACGCTCGTTCGAGCGTCTCGAGCAGCTCATCGAGGACGGGCGCCCCGTGCTCGGCTGCGCGCGTCAGGGCTCTTGCGCGGAGCCAGGCATCGGAGGCCGTGGCACCGGTGTCGACGGCGCGTAGGACCGCCTCGCGCCCGGCGGGGCCCTCGAGCCCGCGATCGCGGGCCGCGGCCAGCCCTCGATACGCGTCCTGTGCATCCTCGGGCGCGCTGACGATGATCGCCTCGATCGCCGACGGCGTCAGCGAGCTGCCGCGCTCGAGCAGGCACTGCAGGCCGAGATCCGTCCTCGAGGGGCGGACTCGCTCGCAGATCGCCGAGGCCAGGAACGCGTAGCTCTCGGGCAGCGCCCGCAGGGCGTCCGCCGCGAGCGCCGCGCGGCGACGACGCGATCCGTCGTCGAGCGGCGGCAGCGGGTTCACAATCCATCCGAACGAGCAGGCGCGCCGCGCCAGCTCCGGGTCCGAGCAGATCCGGGCGAGGCTCGCGATCCAGTCCTCGGCCCGGTCGGCGATCGCCCGCGGATGGACGTCGAAGCCGACGGCGAGCGCGTAGCGTCCGTCCTCGCCGCCCGCGAGCCCCGTCAGCAGCAGCTCGCAGAGATCCGCCCGAGGCTCCTTCATCGCCGCGGTCAGCCCCGATGTATCGACCGCTTCGCCGGCCGCCACCTCACGCGTGGCGGCGCCGGCTTCGACCCTTGCCGGCCGCTCGCGGGCCAAGAGCATCGGTGCGAGCCGCCCGCGGGCGCGAGCGCGCTGCTCGCTCGAGGGCAACGCTGCGACCGCCTCCGACCAGGCTTGAAGGGGCGGGCCTGCCAGCCGGGCACTGTCGCGGAGCAGATCGAGCGCCCGCGCCCGTTCGCCGGTCTCGGCGATCGCCGTGGCATCGGCGATCGCCTCGGCGAGCACGTTCATCTCCTCCTCGCCGTCGAGGCGGCGGCAGAGCCGCAGCCGGGCGAGCGAGCGCTCGAACGGGTCGTCGATCGCCGCGATCGCGGCGCCGAGTTGCTCATCGAGCTCGTCGTCGGAGAGACCGGCGGAGGCCGCCAGCTCGATCAGGCGGACGGTTGCCAGCGGGTCCTCGACGCGAGCCGTCAGCTCCCGTGCCAGGCGCCAGCATTCGCGGTCCTCCGACGTGCGGGCGAGCTGGACGAGGGCTCGCGCCTCCGCATAGGGATTGGCGCCGTCCCGCGCAGAGCGGAGCGCCAATGCCATCAGCTCAGGTCGCAGGGCCGAGATCCGGGCGTTGAGTGCGCGCTGCGTTGCACCGTCGGTCGCCTGCGGGTCGAGGAGCGGCGCGAAGTCGCCGGACCCGAACCAGCCAAAGCCCACGGCGGCGAGTCGCTGTAGCGCGAGCAGGCCCTGACGGCGGTCGTTGGCGAGGACGGTAAGCGCGGCGAGCGAGGCCTCGACCCCGTAACCGGCCGCGACGAGGGCCGGCGTCATCCGGGCCACCAGCCAGCCGTTGAGGAAGGCGAGCTCGGGAGGGAGCAATCCGACGTTGGTGAGCGCCTCGCCGAGCGGCGGCGCACTTCTCGGACCGAAAGGATCGAGCGCCCAGCCGCCATGGGCGGCGGTCGGGGCAGCGGGCAGCGTGTGGATCAGCGCGAGCTCGCCGGCGAGCTCGTCCGGCCGATCGCCGAGCAGCAGCACGGGGCAGGTGTCGAGGGCGACGGCGAGATTGAAGTTCCGATCGTCGGACCATCCCCCGACGAGGTTGAGCAGCCGATCCCCGAGGGGTACGTCGGTGATCTCGAAGCCGCCGGCGCGGGGCTGGGCAAGTGTCCCGATCGCTCCCAGCGTCAGCCGCGGGCCGTCACCGTCGAGATCCTCGAACGCCTGAGCGAGCTGCCCCGCCTCGGTCCGCGAGATCGCATCGCTGGCCAGGTGCGCGGCCCGTCCGAGCCGCCAGGCGACTCGCGCAGCGACGGGGCTGCCCTCGGAGACGGGCCCGAGCGCGGCCAGGGCCCCGGCCGCCGCGTCGTCCGGTGGGGCGAGCGCCACCCAGGCGGCGATCGCATCGCCGCGCTCGGCGGCGGGGGCGTTCGGATCCCGCGCGATTGTCTCGAGTCGCTCGCTCCAGCTCTCCACCGAGGCGTCGGAGCGCAGTAGCTCGAGCAGCGCCGGCGTCAGCGGTGAGTCCGCCGAGATGTGCTCGGCCTTGAACCTGAGGACGCTGTCCTCGACCCGACGTAGCTGCGGCTCGATCACCGTGTCCAGCCGCTCGGCCTCGCTCCGCCGCTCCGCCGCCTCGCCGCCGGCCACGGTTACCAGGCCGGCGAGGTGTTCGCGCTCGGCCAGCTGGCGATCGAGGCCGATGTATTCGGCGCCGCCGTACAGGCACATCAGCGCCCGGCAGATCGCGGGCGACTCGGTGATCTGCCCCACGATTTCGGGCTCCGCGGTCAGCGCGGCCCGCATCGGAGTCAGCTCGCGCGGCAGGCCGGTTCGGCGCGTGCCCCCGGCCCGCCGCCGCCCCCGGCGGCGGCGGGGGCCGGGACCGCTCACGCGCGGCTCGATCTCACGCAGGGTCGCGACGGTCTCCTCGTCGAGCTCGCCGACGACCTCCCCCGCCGGCTTGCCCTCGCCCGGATCGTCGGTGGAGATGATCTCGAGGAGGGCCTCGGTGATTCCCCAGCCGGCCCCGGAGCCGTCCCGATGCTGGTTCTCGAACAACGCCTCGAGCAGCTCGGGGGCGCGGGTTCCCGAGCGGCGTATCGCCGTCGCGACCGCCTGAGCCTGCGCGAGCTCGGCTTTCGCGATCGCCTCGCAGCATGCCGAGGTCAGGTTCGTGCGCATGTCGCCGTCGAGCCGGTCGAGGCCGGAGAGCAAGGACTCGAGGCGGGCGGTGCCGAGCTCCGCCGAGTCGGAGCCAAGGATCTCGAGCAGCCGCGCGGCGACGCTCGCCGGCAGGTGATCGAGATCCCCCAGCGAGCTCGTGATCAGTGCGGCGGCCGTCCATGCCTCCGGGCCGCTGAGGGTTTCCTCGAGCAGGCTCCGGAAGATCTCAGGGTCGGTGCTGCCCAGGTGACCGAGGCCGAGGCGCAGCGCTTCGACCCAACGCGGATCGCCGAGCTTGGCTTCGAGGCGCTCGCGCCGATCGGGACCGGCGAGCAGCCGGCGCCCCGCCAGGTACTCACCGATCGACAGGTGCAGGAATCCGAACAGATCCTTGCCTCGCTCGGTGATCAGCCCCAGGCCCTCGAGGATCAGCGCGCGCGCCGCCTCGAGTTCGAGCTCGGTGTCCGTCTCCTCGAGCGCTGCGCCGATGATCGCGTCGAGAGCTGCACTGTCGGCGATGCCGCTCGAGGCGGCCGTCAGGAACTGTGCTCCGACGGCCTGCTGCAGGGTCGCCGCCAGCTCCCGGTCGAGCCCCGGATCGCGGCTCGCGGCCCGGGCGAGCGCATCGTCGACAGCTGCCCCGTAGAGATCGCTGCGCCGCCAGCCACCGTTCGCGAGGGCGGGATCGACGCGGCCGGAGGCAAGCGCCGAGACGGCCGAGAGAAGCAGGAATGGATTGCCGATCAGTTGGCCGAGGGCCGCCTCGCCGCCGAGCAGCTTCGGGATTGCGGACGTGACCGCCTCGCGGCGGGCCGCCGAGATTCCTTGGCGACGCTCGAAGGCCGCGAGCCAGAATTCGGCGAAGTCCCTCGTTGCCCGGGGCGAGAGTGGCGCGAGCAGCAGCTGCTCGAAGTTGAGCGCTGAGCGGATCGGCGTCGCGTGGTAGCCGACGATCCGGCTCGTCACGAGCACCTGGCTGCCGGTCGAGGCGTCCGGCGTGCCGAGCAGGGCACCGCCGCGCTCGGCGAACTCGGCGATCGCGTCCGCCACGCGGGCACGGTCGGCCTGCGTCGGCGCCTCGTCGAGGCCGTCGATGATCAGCAGGACGCTGCGACGGCTCGATTCCCGCGCGCGAGCTCGCGCAGATCGCCTGGCGACATCGGATCGCCGCTGGCCGTGTCACTTGGCGTGGATCCATCCCAGCCTGCAGTGATCGCGAGCTCCTCGATCGTCTCACGGCCAGCTCGGGCCTCGCGCTCGGCGAGGAGCTGGGCGAGCTCGCTCGCGCGGCAGAGAATCGGCAGTCGCCCGGCCGGTCTCGGCGAGTCGTCGTCGAACTGCTCGGCGGCGATGTCGCGGGCGAGCCGGCGCGCCAGCGTCGTCTTGCCGGAGCCCGGGTCGCCGAGTACGACGCTACGCCACGACATGCGCCGCAGATCCTCCGCGCTCCGCCCGGTCGAGGAATCGAGACCGAGCGCGTCTGGGCGGGCACCGGCACCCAGATAGAGCGGCAGCGGGTGCTGGCTCAGCGCCTTGACACGGGCGTCATCGGAATCGAGGTCCGACTCGGCTTCCATCCGGTCCGCGACGTTGCCGAGGTGGCGTTCCTCCACCTCCCGTCCGAAGGGGGTCGAACTGTCGTCGATCAGACGATCGGGCATCGGAACGTCGGCGAGCTCGGCCTCGACGCGCTCGCCGGCCACAGTGACCGCGACCGACTCGTGGACCGAGACGAGCCAGCGGAGGTAGTGCGAGCGCAGGCGTGGATCGAGCTCGACCGACGCGATCGCCTCGGCGACCGGCTCGGCCGGCGCGACCGTCGCCAGCGCCTCGGTCAGCCGCTGTTTCGGTCGCTCACCGGGTTCCTCGAAGCTGATGTGGTTGAGCCGCACGAGCTTCAGCCCGAGCTTCGTCGGCTCGGTCTCGTCGAGCACGACCGAGATCACGCCCTGCGCTTCGCGGTGGGCCTGGATCCAGCACATGACCTCGTCCCGCACGTAACACCCCGGGTCGAGCGAGTCGCGGGAGACGACGACGAGGAGGTATCCGCATTCGTCGAGCTGGCGGCGAAGCTCGTTCTCCCAGTCGACGCTTCCCTTGATCCCATCCTTTGAGTAGAAGAAGGCGCCGTCGTTCGCTTCGAGTACGGGCAGGATGTGCTCTTCGATGAACGGCTGATCGAGGCTCGAGTGGCTGACGAAGATCCGCCCTTCGGGCAGGCGCTGCGGCCCCTCTTCGGTCATCCCGACACCCTGGGTTTCAAGTAGCCGAGCCGGATGGCCCCGGCTCAGGCGGCCGCCGGTTCGACGACATCGCCGGGCCGCTCGCGCGCCAGCGTTTCGGCTCGCGAGTTGATCGCCCGGCCGAGCCCGAAGTAGGCGAGGAAGCAGAGGCCGAAGCAGACGATTCCGATCGGCAGCAAGCCGGTGAACGGGCTGCCGCCCTTACCGGGATGGCGCAGGTCGGCGCCGTCGGCGATTGCGGCGATGATCGGGGTCAGCGTGAGGCCGCCGATGATGATCGCCATCCGCAGCACGCTGAAGACGAGCAGCACCGGGTAGCCGAGCTCGCCGTAGAGGAAGCGTTCGATCAGCTGCCGCCGGGTCACGGTCAGTCCGACGATCGCCGCGATCACGATCACGAGCCAGACGATCGTGACGGCGATCGGATTGCCGCTGCCCTGGCGCGTGTCGGCGACCGGCAGCGGCAGACCCTCGAGCAGCGGCCGCAGCCAGGTGTGCCCGTCCTGCCACCAGGTGATCGGGACGACGATCGTCGCGACGAGACAGATCGCGATCGCGACGAAGATGAACGTGGAGAGGCTCGGCAGCGCCGGCGCGGTGGCTGCCTGCTGGCCGAAGTCTCCGCTATTGCGCCGTCGGCTCTCCTCGGCGCGCCACTCGTCCTCGCCGACCTGCCGCCGCTGAGTCGCCTGGTCGTGGAGCGAGAGGCTCTTGTCGGCGTCAATCTGGCGCCGCCGCTCGTCGTACTCCCAATCGGACATGGTCCCCCCCGGGTCCCCTTTCTACACCTGGATTCAATCAGATGCTTCGCTGCCTGCCGGGCCTCTTAACATCTTCTGCGCGCTGCCGATGAGTTAAGCGCAGAGAATCGGGTCGGACCGGGGGGTCATGGGAGGACTGATCGAGGAAGTTCGCGAGCTGCTCCGCTCCGCCTCGGGGCGGATCGGGCTGCTGAAGCGGTCGACACCGTTCGTGGCGCTGATCGCGCTCGCGATCTTCCTCTCGACGGTTGACCTCGGCGACGATCCGCAGGCGCAGTCCTTCGAGGGCTCGTTCTGGCTCTCGTTCGTCGTCTGGATCGCGGTCGTTTGGGTCCGGGCCGGCGTCGTGCGCTGGATCCGCCGCGAAACCCGCCACCGGGACGAGCGACGGCAGACCGACAGCGAGGGCGCCGGCGAGCCCGTCCTCGTCTCCGCTGACGGTGCGGCCCCCGCCCGCGAGCTACCGGGCCCGTCTGCCGCGACGATGGTCACGAGGATCGGCGAGAAGGCAGCGGTCGCTCTCGCCGGCGCAGCAACGCTGCTCATGCTGCTGTTGCCGCTCGGGTGGTGGTCGTCGGCGGAGCTTCGCGTCCGGGACGTCCCTCGGGCGCTGCCACTCGGGTCTGCGGTGGCAGTGACTCCGGCCGAGCACGGCAATCCCTGGCTCGTGGCCGCCCTCACCGCCCTCGTCGTGGCGATCGCGATCCTCGGCGCCAGCGCCTGGCGGCTGGTGACGCTGCGCGGCTACCTGTACGGGGGCACCGAGTTCGTCTACACGTTCGGGGCCGGGTTCGTCCGCGCGGTAGCGATCTTCGGCGGCCTGACCCTGATTCCGATCGTCGCGGTGATCTCGGCGGGAACCGACCTGCGCGAGGACCCGAGCTGGACGTTCACCGGCCCGGTCTGGCCGGTTCTCGTCGTGCTCACCTGGTGCGGCTTCGACTACGTGACCCTGCAGAGACTGCACGACCGCGAAGCGCAGAGACCACCCGGCTGAGGGACGTACGATGGCCGAGCCGAACCTGATCGCGCACAAGGCCGAGGGCTCGCCCGCGGCGATCGTGTTCGTGCACGGCTTCGCCTCGCGAGGGCTTCCCTTCAGCCGCTTCCCGGAGGAGCTCGCCAGCGAGCCGGGCCTCGAGGGCTGGGATTTTTACACGCTCAGCTACGCCACGGGCCTGCTGCCCGACCTGCGAGGCCTCTGGCGGGCCGACCCCTCGATCGACGTGCTCTCCACGTACCTGCGGACGCAGACCGAACTCGAGCCGCTGGGCGCCTACGGCGGCGTGGCGCTGATCGCCCACAGCATGGGTGGGCTCGTCTGTCAGCGGGCCTTACTCGACGATCCCGGGCTCGCCGACCGCGTCAGCCATCTGATCATGTTCGGGACGCCGAGCGACGGCCTGCGCAAGGCACGATGGGGCCGCTTTTTGAAGCGCCAGATCGGCGACATGGCCGAGGGGGGCGAGTTCATCCGCGACCTGCGGCGACGCTGGCGCGAGCGGTTTGGCGAGCACCGGCCGTTCGAGCTCTGCGTGGTCGCCGGCGATCAGGACAGCTTCGTGCCCCCGGAGTCGTCGCTGGGACCGTTCCCGGCGGAATGCCGGGTTGTCGTTCCCGGCGATCACCTGCAGATCGTCGATGTCACAAGCCCCGATTCGATGAGCTGCCGCGTCGCCACGAGGAACGCTCGAGGGCGACGCCGATCCCGGCGGCCCCTGGAACTCGGCCCGGGTCGCCGTCGAGAGCACCGACTTCGACCGCGCGATCCGCGAGCTCGGCGGGCACGCCGAGGAGCTCGACGAGAGTCACCTCGTCGACCTCGCCTTGGCCCTCGATCATTGCGATCGGCGTCAGGAGGCGATCGCCGTGCTCGAACGGCACGCCGGGCTGCAAGGGACCGATGCCACCGGGGTCCTCGCTGGCCGCCACAAGCGCAACTGGCTCGTCGGCGGCCGGCGCGGCGACGGCCGAGGCGGCGCTCGGGCTCTACACCTCGGGGCTGAAGCGGGCGCGCGCCGCCGAGGACGAGGAGCAGATCCTCTACCTGGCAATCACGTCGCCTTCCCGCAGGCCGGCGCTGGAGGGCGACCGCGATGCCTGTCAGGCGGCGGCCGAGGAGGCGCTGGCGCGGCCTGCGGCCGGGTGCCGAGCGGCTACTGGCAGGCGGCGACGGAGGGCGAGGCGATGCTCTACCTCGAGCGTCCCGAGGAGGCGCTCGCGCGCTACGAGGAGGCGCTCGGCTACTCGCCCGAGCCGCATCAGGCTGAGTCGACCTACCAGCAGGCGATCACCGCGGTGCAGGAGCTCGATCGGCGCGACATTGCCGAGCAGATCGGCGAGCTCTTCCGGGAGGCGGTCTGAGCGATCATCGTGACAGCGGTTACAATCCCGCGCAATCGACGGGGTGAGGGAGATTGGCTTGCGATTGAGCGGCAAGTGGGTTGCAGCCGGCTCGAATCGGCCAGCCGGCTCGGCGCTCTATCGGGGCCAACCGGCAGGGCTCGTCGCGTGATTGAGGCCGAGGGCGAGTCCGAGCAGCCGCGCGCCGTCCCCGCTGCGCCTTTTCGCTGGCCCCGTGGCGAGGAGCCGCTGATCTTCATCTCCTACCGGGTCGGTCTCCGCGCCTACCCCGCACAGAATCTCTGGCGGGCGCTTTCGGGAGAGTTCGGGGTGCGACGGGTCTTCCGCGACAAGGACTCGCTCGGTCACGGCGTCAAGTGGGCGGACGTGCTGGAGCAGGCGCTCAACGAAGAGAAGTTGCGACTCGTGATCTGCATCGTTGCCGAGGACTTCTGGACGTACTCCAACCGCTCCAACATCGAGGGCGCCGACGAGGCGAGCAGTAGGCCGAGGCTCTGGGACGAGGACGACTGGGTCTATCGCGAGTTGCGGACGGCGATCGATCGCCAGCGCCGCGAGGGGGGCTCCTTCCAGCTCGATGCTCGTCCCCCAGGACGGCGAGGCCCGACCGCCGAATCAGAAGGACCGTCGAGAGGGAATGCCTGACCGGGTCGGCGCGATGTTCGAGGAGGCTCGCCGAGGGCCAGTTCGACCTCTACTACCGGCTCGACGACAACCGCTCCCTGGACGCCTTCGTCGCCGACGTCGCCGAGCAGCTCGCTGATCTCGGCAGGACGAGCTACGAGCGCACGCGGACGTGGGGCGAGCTGAGCGCCGCGCGACCACTGAAGGCGGCATGGGTCTGCGCGAGCTTCGCAACGTGCTCGAGCACGAGTCGGCGGACGCCGACCGCGACCGCCGGGTCGCGCTGCTTTCGGCGATCGACGTGATCAATCGCGAGTACGCATCGGCCCGTGAGCGGATCCCGCAAGCACACGGGGTCCGTCAAGCGGTACTTTTCCGAGCCGCGGGCAGACCCTGACGGAAGGCTCTGGGCGGGGATCACTGCGCTGGCCCTGGCACGGGCCGAGCTCGCCGGCGAGCCGCCGAAGCGACTGGCGAGCCTCGTGCTCGCCCGGGAGCTCGACCGCGACGGGTGTCCTGCAGCCCGCCCTGGAGGCCCTGGACGGCGACTCGCGGCCGGAGGCACTCGACGCACGTCGCCGACTGGCCGGTGAGCTGGCGCTCGATCGCCGAGGACTACTTCGCCCGCAAGGGCATCTCGCTGAGCGCTGCCGGTGCGCACAGCGGCGACTCGGTGGAGGAGCAGATCAGCGACCTCGACGGCGCGATCGCCGCGCTCGACCAACAGGCGACCGAGCACGCTGCCGGCGCGGAGACGGAACTACTGGAAGCACAGACGGACGCGAAGCCCGAGACCTAGGCGCCCAAGCGCCGGGAGAAAGCAGGAGGGGACCAAAATGGACCAAGAGCAAGACGGTGCGACGCCACCGCCGATCGGCAAACAGGCGGCCGACTACGACAAGGAGAAGCGCGAGAACCTGTTCCGCGGCTTGACGTCGAGCCCATGGACGACGGGCAAGACCGTCGGCGCCGGCATCGCGCTGCTCGTCGGCCTCATCCTGCTCGGCTCGGGCAGCGGCGCCGGCATCCTCATCGGCCTGGCCCTGATCGGTTCGGTCGGCTGGGTGATCTACGTGCGCAGGACGGGCCGCGAGCTCGACACCGTGCCGCCCGCCGAGATCCTCACGGAGCGCGAGAGCGCCGTCGACTACTGCCGCGCCGACGCGATGGAGGTGCTGCACCTGGACGACGACGGCATCGTCCAGTCGGTGATCCTGACCGGCGGCGCGCCGCGGAAGCTGATCGACGGCCGGCGCCGGGACCTACTCCGGAAGACTCGACCCGATCCGATGGTCTCCTGGGTGCCGTGGGTACGCGACGAGACTGGTCAGGCGGCCCTCATGGGGCGGGTCCAGATCCACAACATCTTCGCGCTCCAGGACGGCATCGCGTACCACTCGAAGCAGTACGACCTCGTCGACGGCGAATTCGTCGAGTCGTTCGTCGACGGCAGCGGCGACACCGTGTCGAGGTATGCGACGAACAAGATCTACTACCGCAACGTCGAGAACGTGCGGATGACGGAGGAGTCGCTCGAGCTGCACATGACGAGCGGTCGCTCCGACTCGTTCGGCCTGACGATCCCGAGGGAGAAGCTGCCGCGTCGCAGTCGTCGACAGCGAAAGGCGTCGGCGGCAACGGCACGGCAGAGCTCGCGATCGACGACGCGATACGGCGCGAAGGCAAGGCGTTCGAGGCTGCCGTCAACCAGCTCCGCGACGAGTGGGAGCGCCGAGCGAACCCGGTGGTGCGCTGAGCTGCGGACGCGGCGAGTCGGCGCGCTAAGTGCCGGCGGGTTCGGGGCCGCACTGCCTCGGATCCGCCGGGCGCCAGGCCTCCTCGGCGGCCAGCAACGGCGTGATCGTCGTCTCGATCTCTGCCGCCGAGGGCGCGTCGAGCGCGAAGCCGAGATCGGCGAGGACCGCGGCAGGATCTCGACCGAGTCGCTGTCCTTGGCCTTTGCGTTGTCATCCAGCGACCCGAAGGCGCGCATGAACTTGTTCGTCTTCGGCTCGACGCCGCTCGGGGACGTATCGGGGCCGTAGATGACGCCCTGCGAGCACTTGAGCCGCCACCAGCGGTTGTGCTCACGGATCTTCAGGTAGTCGCGCGTCTTCTTGGTCAGCGGCAGCTCGCCGCCGATCTCGGCCCCGGTCAGCGGAACGACGCGGATGCCGATCGTGGTCAGCAGATCGGTGATGTCGCGGGCGTAGTCGTAGTTCTGCTCCTTCGTCTCCGGGTCGAGCCGTTCCCAGGGCTGGTTCGCGCGGTCGTTGGGGTCGTCCCCCCGCTCTCGCGAGCGCGCCAGGTACTCGGCGTGGCGCGCCCGCGCGATCCACTCGAGCGCCGCCTTCTCGAACAAGCCCGGCCCGAAGACGCGCGAGAGCGTCGGGATCATGCGCAGGCGCGAGAGGTCGACGCCGATCTCCTCGAGCGTCGCGTGGGCGTCCTCGTCGGGCGTTGCCACGTAGATCGCGGCCTGCCCCGGCGCCCGCTCTCGCACCGATACGGCAGCGCTGATCGCCTGCGCCTCGCTAAGGCCACAGACGAAGCCTTCGGTGACGCCCTCGACGGGCTCGATGCCGTCGCTGACGATCACGCTCGCTCTCGCAGTCGGATCCGAGCGTGCGTCGGAGACCTGGCCGGGCATCGCCGCCGCCGGCGCCGCCCCCGTTACCCAGCGATCCGCCAGCATCAGCGCCCGCACCGCCTGCTCGGCGCCGGGTCCCTCGAGCACGATCGTCGGCTGCGCGCCGACAGCCGGTGAGCGCAGCGCCTGGACCGCCGTCCGCGCCATGTCCGGGCCATCCCCGTGAATCAGGATCCGGCGCCCGTCGCGGCGCTCCCGGCCTTCGAAGGCAGCCGCCGTCAGCAGCCGCGCCGCGCGGTCGGGGAAGTTGAGGAACTCGACCGAGCGCGGCGAGCGCACCCGCTCGAACGGCAGGCTGTAGAGCTTCGACCACAGCGTCTGCTCATCGATCGTGACGTGGATCGGGGCCGCCTCCCGCTCACCGACGTGCCGGCGGATCGCGGCCAGGATCTCGAGGTTGACGGAGTCGTCGCCGGCGACCAGCACGATCTGCTCCGCCCGCTCCGGCCGCACGGCCGCGACCGTGTCGCCGCTGCGGGCATCGCCGTAGACGACGGGAACCCCGGCACGGCGCAGGCTGATCGCGGTGCCGTTGGTGTCGTCGTACTCGAGCACGACGACGTTGTAATGGCGCCGATCCCGGGCCAGGGACCGGGTCAGCATCGCGCCGCGAGCGCCCGCGCCGATGATCAGGATGTGCCGGTGCCCGAGCAGGCGCATGCGCAGGCGCTCGGCGCGAATGCCGAGGGCGGCGAGGAGCGCCACCAGGGCGGCGTAGGGGATGATCAGCGGCGCCAGGAAGCGGGCGATGTCGAGCGGCAGCGGCGTGCCGGATTCGGGCACGGAGGAGTCGAGGTAGAGCAGCTGGACCGTGCGATAGCCGCGGTCGCTGGCGCTGAGCGGTCCTCGGCCTGAGAGAAGCCCCAGTAGCCAAGAAACAGGGTCAGCGCGGCGAGCCCGACAACCGGCCAGGGGCTGCGGAAGTGAACCGCGATCGCGCGGAGCAATCGCAGATACACCGGCAGCGGCTTTGGCTCCGAGCTCCGCGTCCCGGCGTCCGCACCTGCTCCCCTACCACCACGCTGCGCAGGTGCTTAGGGCAGGCTCGACTCGGACTTGATCGGTGCGACCTCCCGGGGACCGTCCGCCGGTGCCCCACGGCCGAGCGTCTCCATCACGGCGTCATGGTTTCCCAGCACTGTCGGCACCGCGATCGCGACCAACGACCAGCCGAGTCCGAGTGCGAAGGCCGCCGCCCCGGTGTCGAAGTCGGGGTTCTTGCCGAGGTCGCTGCCGTCGGCGATGATCCCGCAGGCGAGCGCCAGGCCGATCCCGAGCGCCATCGCCGTCCAGAACAGGGCGGCGCTGACGACCACGGCCTGCGCCGGGCCCTCGTCGTTCTTCCATGCCTCGAGGGCCTTGCGCTTGCGGGTGCGCAGGACGCGGACGAGGACGTATGCCGGGATGCCGATCACGGCGACGACGATGAGCACGTTGCCGAGTCCTTCGGCTTCTGCGCGATCGAGTCGCCGAAGATGGACTCGAGGAGCGATCGCAACGGCCCCCCAGCCCCATCCACAGGGCGGTGCCGCCGCAGATCACGAGGAAGATCCCGATCCACACCGGCCACCGTGGAATCGAGCGCAGAAAGGTACGAATTCCAAGGTTGATCAGGCCCGGGGAGTACTGCTCGGTGGAGGTCTGATTGATCCTGCCGCTACCACCGCAGGCGCGGCATCTGTTCTGCTCCGAGGGCGTGCTGGCCTGGGCGTCGTACCCGAACACAAAACCAGTGCCGTTGCACTGCGCGCAGCGGACGTTGTGGGTCTTCTGAACGAGTCGCGGGTTCGCCTCCGCCTCGAGCAGCTTCTCACGAGCCGACTTGATCCTGAACGCCATCCCGATCCCCCTCACCCTGAACTCTTGCTTGTGCTCGTTGACTCTATCGCCCGGCTGCCAACGCGGATCCTGGAATCACCCGTCTGGGCGCCCGGCCGCGCGGGCAGTCACCCAATTCCTGGCGTCGAGCCGCGCGGCTAGTAGCTGCTGCGCGCCTGGCGCTGGTTCGAGCCGCTGAACCAGGAGCTGAGGTCGGCGAGGAAGGCGAGGATGACGAAGAACCACTCGATCCCGTGGACGCCGTGGGTGCCGATGTCCCACATGATCGCGTAGGCGAGCGTCGTCCAGGGGAGCAGGAAGAAGCCGATGAAGGGGACGAGCCAGTCGTCGTAGGCGCGGCTCAGGATGTCCGAGAAGAGCCAGACGAAGAACAGCGCCAGGCGCGGCGAGATCAGTGCGAAGAGGACGACGAAGCAACCCATGACTGCTTCGGCAGCCTACCCGCGCGCGTCGATGTCCACACGTGCGGCCTGTTAGCTTCGCTCCATGGTCGAGGGCGGAGCTGCGGGGCGCGCGGAGCGAGTGCGGGCGGGATCCCGAATCCGCGCCTGCGTGCTCCGCTCGGCGCTGCTCGCCGGGGCCGCCGCGCTGGTCCTTGCGGCCGCCGGCTGCGGGGGCGGCGATCAGTCTTCGACGAGCTCCACGACGGCGGCCGAGCTGCCGACGACGAGCACGTCAGCCGGGCCTGGGCAGGGTTCCACCACCAAGTCGAAGCCGGACTCCAAGCCGGCGCCCGACGACGACCACCGAGCAGAGCGGGCAGTCGACGACGATCACCGAGCAGCAGCCGACGACTCCGCTGGCGGGGTCGGTGATCGGCGAGCAGGTCGACAGGGTCGCCAGCAAGCTGCGCTCGCCCGCCGGCCAGCGGTTCCGCAAGTGCATCGAGGAGCACGGCGCGACGCCGCCGCCGATCCCGACCGAGCAGCAGGTCAAGCACATCCAAAAGCACGGCTTCGCCGGTGATCTCAGCAACGGCGGCGATCTGCGCTCGCCCGGGCAGCGCAACCCCTACGGGCTCAACAAGCAGCAGCTCAAGCAGCTCAAGGCGTCGCAGTCCGACCCCGAGGGCCTGCAGAAGGCGCGCGAGGCATGCGCCGAGCTGGCGCCCTCGGGCCTGATGGCCAAGTGAGACGCGGCCGCGGCCTGGCCCTGGCGGCCGCCGTGGGCGCGGCCCTCGCCGCGACACCCGCCGCCGCGGCCGAGCGCGCCGGGCCGCAGACGAAGATCACCCACGCGCCCGCCTCGCCCCGCTACGAGGCGCGCGGCTCGTTCCGCTTCAGCTCGCCGGGCTCGGGGCCGAAGGTCTCGTTCCAGTGCCGGCTCGACCGTGGCCGCTGGCGGGCGTGCAGCTCGCCGACCGGTCCGCTGCGGCTGGGCGGCCGCGGCTCGCACCTGTTCGAGGTCCGCGCCCTCGACGACGCCGGCCAGGCAGACCCCTCGCCCGCCACCGCCCGGGTGCGGGTCGTGAAGCAGCGCGTCGTCTTCGGCCACAGCGTCGACGGCCGCAAGCTCGTCGCCGAGCGGATCGGCGATCCGGGCGCCAAGCGCAAGGCGCTGATCGTCGGCCAGATCCACGGCGACGAGCCCGCCGGGCCACAAGGTCATCAAGCGGCTGCGCCACGACTACTCAGGCGTCCACGGCGTCGAGCTGTGGACGGTGAAGAGCGTCAACCCCGACGGCGACTCCGATCACGTGCGCGGCAACGCCCACGGCGTCGATCTGAACCGCAACTTCTCGGTCGGCTGGAGCGGCGACGCCGCCTACGCCGGCGGCCCGCATCCGTTCTCCGAGCCCGAGTCGCGCGCCGTCCGCGACCTCGTCAAGCGGCTGCGCCCGAAGATCACGATCTACTACCACCAGCCCTGGAACCGGGTGCTCGTGCCGTGCCACGGGCGCGCTCCGGTCGAGCGCCGCTACGCCCGGATCACGGGGATGAAGACGAGCTGCCGGGGCGAGGATCTGCCCGGCACGGCGATCGACTGGCAGAACGCGAAGATGCCGGGCCTCGCCTTCGTCGTCGAGCTCGGCGGCGGCAAGCTCAGCGACCGCAAGGCGCGCCGCAACGCCCGCGCCGCGATCGCCGTCGCCCGGCCCTGAGCCGCGGACGCTCGCGCTCGCGGGGCCGCGGCGGCAAGCCGCGGCAAGTATTCCTGCCTTCGCCACGTCCTGCGGGGCAAAGTCCGGAACGCTTGCACCGAGGTGGGCCATTCGCGGCCGGTGTGGTTCGATTTGCGACGTGGGCACGGAGGCGACCGGGAAGGGGCAGCGACGGGCGAGCATCGCCGTCGCCGGCGTGGCGCTCGCGCTGCTGGCGGCGAGCGGCGGGTATCTGATCGGCAACTCGGGCGGCGCCGACCTCGACGCGGCTCGTGCCGAGGGCGTCGCGCAGGGCAAGGACATCGGCTCCCGCGACGAGCGCCGCGGCTACGCGGCCGGCTTCGACTACGGGCGCAAGCTCGGCTTCCGTGGCTCCTACGCGACCGCCTACCGGCAGGCGTTCGAGGAGCTGTTCAAGGCCGCCGGGTTGCCGAGCCCGGGCGGCACCGCGCCCGACCCCGGCCAGATCGGCAAGGGCTGAGCGCCCCCTCCGACGGTTACGGCATCTATCGGCCGACGGCGCCGGGCTCAGCCGCCGACGCCGCAGGCCTGCACGGCCTGGCCGATCAGCTTCGCCCGGTAGGCGGCGCCCTCCGGGATCGGGTGGATGCCGTCGGGGCTGAGCAGCGAGGGGTGCTCGGAGACGGCGCCGGCCCAGTCGGGGACCTGGGTGCCGGGGTGGGAGGCGGCGAAGCTGTAGATGACGCGGTTGATCCCGGCGGAGTCGACGCCGTTGACGGTCGGGCCGTTGACGGTCGGCACGACCATGCAGCGCTTGCCGATCTTGCCGGCGACCGCCTCGAGCTGGGCGCCGAGGATCTGCGGCGAGCTCGGGCTGTCGTTGGTGCCGGCATCGAAGACGACCACCGACTGCGAGCCGTCGAAGGAGTCCTCGAAGCGCTTGTAGATCTCGGGGCTCGAGTCGCCGATCTCGGCGTTGATCGTCACCTTGACCGGCGCCAGGAAGTCCTTGATGTAGGAGCCGTCGCCGACCGTGAGGCTGTCGCCGACGACGAGGACGCTGCCGTCGCCGTCGAGGTTCGGGCCGGCGTTGCCCTTGTAGCCGATGTCCGAGCGCGACTCCGAGCGACTCCCGGCCTCGGCGTCGCTGAGCGCCGAGTAGGCGTCGGTGCGGCCGCTGCGCTGGCCGGCCAGCTTGCCGGCACGGGCACCGGCGCGAGCGCCGGCGTCGATGCCGCGCGCCAGGCCGTCGGACCAGGCGCGGGCCCGGGTCGCGGCGGCGGTCAGCGTCGCCGCCTGCTCGCGCGCGGCGGCGGCGTCCGCGGCGTCGGCCTTGTGGCCGTCGCCGAGCGCGAACCCTGCCGCCAGGGCCGCGGCGGCGACGAGCAGCCCGCCGAGCGCGAGCAGTACGACTCCCCGCCTGCGCCTCGTCTTCGGCGGCGTCCCCTCGGGCTCCATCGCTCCAGCGTACTTTTCCGGTGGCGCGGCGCGGCCGATGCCGCGCCGATCGCGGGCGTTGCGCCGATTCCCTACACTGCCCGATCCCGAAGCCGAAGACCACCGGCGGGGCGATAGCCCCAGAACCGCCGAAGGAGTCAGATCCAGACGCGAGGCCGGTGCAGGTGGAGCCCGGACGATCGTCCCGAGCCCGCCTGCGTGCGGGCTTTTTGTCGTCATGGGGCGGCTTCGGAACAGACTTGAGATCGACCGAAGAGGAACAGCGATGAACAAGGATGAGAAGCAGGCGGCCGTCAAGGAGATCGGCGCCGAGCTCGAGGCCTCGAGCGCCGTCTTCGCGGTCGACTACCGCGGCATCTCGGTGCCCCAGGCGGCCGAGCTGCGCAGCAAGCTGCGCGAGGCCGACGCGAGCTTCACCGTCGTCAAGAACCGGCTCGCCAAGCGCGTCACCGCGGACGCCGGGGCCGAGGCGCTCGACGAGCACCTGACCGGGCCGACCGCGCTCGCCTACGTCAAGGGCGACGCCGTGATCGCGGCCAAGGCGATCACCGACTTCATCCGCGAGCACGAGACGATCGCCTACAAGGGCGGCCTGATGGACGGCAAGGTGCTCGATCAGGACGGCTTCAAGGCGATCTCGCGCCTGCCCGGCCTCGACGTCCTGCGCGGCCAGCTCGTCGGCATGGCGGCCGCACCGCTGACCGGCATCGTCCGCAGCCTCAACGGCCTCGTCCAGGGCCTCGCCACCCAGCTCGGCCAGATGGCCGAGCAGGGCCTGGTCGGCGGCGACGCGCCGGCCGAGGAACCCGCCGCCGAGGAGCCGGAGGCCGAGGCCGAGGCCCCCGCCGAGGAGGCGAAGGCCGAGGAGGCCGAGGCCGCGGCCGAGACAGAGACTTCAGATGAACCTGAGGAACCGGAGGGTGAGGAGGAGGCCGCCGCCGAGGCGACGGCCGAGTCCGAGTCCGACGCTGAGGCGTCGGATGCCCCGGCAGAGACTGAGACTGAAACAGAGAACGAGGAGAACTGAAATGCCTACGACTGAAGAGTGGATCGACGAGCTCAAGGGCATCTCCGTCCTGGAGCTGTCCGAGCGGATCAAGGCGCTCGAGGAGGAGTTCGGCGTCTCGGCGACCGCGGTCGCCGCTGCCGCCCCGGCTGCCGCCGGCGGCGCGGATGACGGCGCCGATGAGGACGAGAGCGGGACCGTCGACGTGGTCCTGACCGCCCCGGGCGACAAGAAGATCCAGGTGATCAAGGCCGTCCGCGCGGCGACCGGCCTCGGCCTCAAGGAGGCCAAGGCGCTGGTCGACGAGGCGCCGAAGGCCGTCAAGGAGGGCATCGAGCGCGACGAGGCCGACAAGCTCAAGGCCGAGCTCGAGGAGGCCGGCGGCGAGGTCGAGATCAAGTAGCTCGGCACGCGTGCCGGTGGCCCCGCGCCACCTTTCGGAAGCGCCCGGCATCGCCGGGCGCTTCCCTTTTGTGGGGGACGTTTGCCGAGGGCCCGGAGGCCGGCGAGTCTTGAACCGGCGCGCGGCGGCCCGGGCCTTCTTACGATCGAAGGCTGATGGCGGTGGTCTCAGTTCGCGGGTTGCTCGTCTCGGCGCTGCTCGCCGTGGCGCTGCTCGCCGCGCGGCCCACCGGCTCGGCGCAGGCGGTCGGCATCGACTCACTGGTCGCCACCGCGCCCTCGGTCCAGCCCCAGGGCAGGCACGTCACCGTCACGGTCCGGGTTGGCGCGGCGGAGGTCGTCAGCGCCCGGGCCAGGGGCACGATCCACCAGGGCGGGCACGACTTTCCGCTGCGGGCAGCGAAGGCAAGCGTCGCCGGCGGCCGCACGGCACGGCTCGAGCTGCGCCCGCGTAAGCGCTGGCAGGAGCGCCGGATCCACAGGGCGCTGGCCCGCGGCAAGCGCTTGCGCGCGACCGTCCGGATCCGCTTCCACGATCTGCTCGGCTCCACGGCGACGCGGACGATCTCGATAACCCTGACCTGAGCAACTGGGCGCCGGTGTTGACCGCTGGCAGATTTCCGGTTACAT
This sequence comes from uncultured Solirubrobacterales bacterium, assembly GCA_963850625.1. Lineage (GTDB taxonomy): Bacteria > Actinomycetota > Thermoleophilia > Solirubrobacterales > 70-9 > CAXMST01. The sequence continues at coordinate 401,810 of CAWKLZ010000012.1, read as the reverse complement.
ATGACGGGTGATCGTTGTGGGGGTCAGCCGGCGCCGGGCGCTGACGGGGGCGGTCCTGGCGCTGCTCTCGCTCACCTTGATCGCCTGCGGCGGCGGCGACGGTGGGAGCGCCGATGCGACCACGGCCGCGGCCACGACGACGAGCTCCGCAGCCACGACGACGAGCTCCGCGGCGACGACGACGAGCCCCGCGGCGACGACGACCGCCGGCGCGCCGCCCTTCGAGGCGCTCGCCGGCACGGGCGAGGTCCCCGTCGACGGCGCGCCCGACCCCAACCTCAAGGTCTCCGAGGTGGCCGAGAAGTTGCCGCTGCCGGCGCCGGTCACGACGAACACCGCGTTCAAGGGCGCGCTCGACATCTTCATCGCCGCCTCGTACAAGTACTTCGGCGAGTCCGTCGAGGAGCTCGGCCTCCCCTACCACCTGCCCGACAAGCTGATCGCCTACGACGGCGCGGCGGGCGACGCCGGGCCGGATTGCTTCGGCGAGCCGACCGGGATCCAGAACGCGGCGTACTGCCCGCCTGCCAAGGACGATCCGCACGGGATGATCGCCTGGGACGAGACGGGCCTGCTGCAGCCCTTCTACGAGAAGCTCGGCGACGGGGCGATCGCCTTCGTCATCGGCCACGAGTTCGCGCACATGGCCCAGGATCAGATCGGGATCCTCGACAAGTTCCCGCTCACGGTCGAGAAGGAGCTCAACGCGGACTGCCTGACGGGATCGCTGTGGGGCGACTTCGGCCGCGCCGGCGTCGACTACACGCGGACGGACATCAAGACCTTCATCGACGGGATCACAGTCGTCGGCGATCAGCCCGGTACGCCCTGGCAGAACGTCCACGCCCATGGCGACTCCAGCGAGCGCATGGCGGCCTTCTTCTATGGCTTCAAGCACGGCTTCTCCCCCTGCCTGCACGAGTATCGCCCCGGCTTCTCGCACGGGCACCGCTGACGACGGCGAAAATCGCGCCCCGGCCGGTACGGACAAAAGGCGCCAATTCCGTCCGGTTTGCGGTTACAATCTTGCGGCTCGGGGCGGAGAGGCCCCTCACGCAGTGCGTGCCTGGACACGCATGTTGGCGTGTGCTAACTTTGTGCGTCGCGCGCGGGACCGGCGCTTTTGCCTGCCGTCCGCCCAGCGCGCCGATTCGCCCACCTTCGAGTCACTCCCAGGAGTTGCCTGTTGCCTCGCTCTGTCGCTGCCCCTACCCGCCGATCGTTCTCTCGCCTCGAAAATCCCCTAGACCTCCCCAATCTCATCGACATCCAGCGCCGCTCCTTCGCGGCGCTGACCAACCCTGAAAGCGGTCTTCTCCGCGAGACGATCAACGACGTCTCGCCGATCACCGATTACACGGGGAACCTCGGGATCGTCTTCGGCAAGTTCCGTTTCGACGACCCCGTCAACACGATCAACGAGTGCCGCGAGAAGGACGTCACCTACTCGCGCCCGCTGAACGTCGAGGTCGCCTTCCAGAACCGGGAGACCGGTGAGATCCGTGAGCAGACCGTCTTCATGGGCGACTTCCCGTGGATGACCGATCGCGGCACGTTCATCATCAACGGCACCGAGCGCGTCGTCGTCACGCAGCTCGTCCGTTCCCCCGGCGCCTACGTGATGGCGCCGAAGGATCGTGAGAAGCAGGTCTTCATCGCCAACCTGATGCCGGCCCGTGGCTCCTGGCTGGAGCTCGAGATCGACAAGAAGGGCCGCGTCTACGCGCGCATCGACCGCAAGCGCAAGCTGCCGGTCACCGTGCTGCTGCGGGCGATGGGCTACGTCACCGACGAGCAGATCCTCGACCTCTTCGACAACTCGGTCTACATGCGGCACACGATCGCCGCCGACACCGAGGTCACGAAGACCGAGGAAGGCGCCCTGATCGAGCTCTTCAAGAAGCAGCGGCCGGGGGAGCCGCCGTCGGTCGACGCCGCCACGGCGCTGCTCGACCAGCTCTTCTTCGATTCGAAGCGCTACGACCTGACCACGGTCGGTCGCTACAAGCTCAACGCGCGCCTCGACCTCGACATCGACCTCAACAACCGGACCCTGACCAAGGACGACATCGTCGCCCTGATCAAGGAGCTCACCTCGCTGCCGAAGCTGCTCGGCATCCCCGAGGAGATCGACGAGGAGAACCCGATCAAGGACTACGCCGCCGAGGCGCAGACCTACCCGCGGGAGGCCGTCGAGGAGCACCTCGACGAGTACGAGCACTTCGGCAACCGCCGTCTGCGCACCGTCGGCGAGCTGATCCAGGAGGCGTTCCGGATCGGCCTGTACCGGATGGAGCGCGTCGTCCGCGAGCGCCTCACGACCGAGGACGCGGACGCGATCACGCCGCAGACGATCATCAACATCCGGCCGGTCGTCGCCGCGCTCAAGGAGTTCTTCGGCTCCTCGCAGCTGTCCCAGTTCATGGACCAGACGAACTCGCTGACCGGCCTCACGCACCGGCGCCGCCTGTCGGCGCTCGGCGCCGGCGGCCTGACCCGCGAGCGCGCGCCGATCGAGGTTCGCGACGTGCACCCGACCCACTACGGCCGGATGTGCCCGATCGAGACGCCGGAGGGCCCGAACATCGGCCTGATCGGCTCGCTCTCCTCCTACGCGGAGATCAGCGAGTTCGGCTTCGTCACCACCCCCTACCGGCTCGTCAAGAACGGTGTCGTCACCGACGAGATCGTCCACCTCGACGCGACCCAGGAAGAGGAGAAGGTGATCGCCCAGGCGAACGCCGAGGTCGACCCGAAGTCGAACAAGCTGATCGGCGACATGGTCCTCTGCCGCGCCCGCGAGGGCGAGGTGCAGGCGGTCGCGCCCAAGGACGTCGACCTGATGGACGTCTCCCCGAGCCAGATCTGGTCGGTGGCGACGGCGCTGATCCCGTTCCTCGAGCACGACGATGCGAACCGCGCCCTGATGGGCTCGAACATGCAGCGCCAGGCGGTTCCCCTCCTGAAGAGCGAGGCGCCGCTGATCGGCACCGGCATGGAGCGCCGCGCCGCGATCGACTCCGGCGACGTGATCGTCGCCGAGGAGTCGGGCAAGGTCACCGAGCTCGATGCCTCGCGGATCGTCGTCACGCGCGGCAACCAGAAGGACACCTACAAGCTCGAGAAGTTCATGCGCTCGAACCAGGGCACGGTCATGCACAACCGCCCGATCGTCGACGTTGGCGATGACGATCAAGGCGGGCGACGTGCTCGCCGACGGCTCCTCGACCTCGGAGGGCGAGATCGCGCTGGGCAAGAACTGCCTGGTCGCCTTCATGTCCTGGGAGGGCTACAACTTCGAGGACGCGATCATCCTCAGCCAGAGGCTGGTCAAGGAGGACGAGCTCACCTCGATCCACATCGAGGAGTACGAGATCGACGCGCGCACGACGAAGCTCGGCGACGAGGAGATCACGCGCGACATCCCGAACCGTTCCGAGGACTCGCTCCGCAACCTCGACGAGCGCGGCATCGTCCGCGTCGGCGCCGAGGTTGCCTCGGGCGACCTGCTGGTCGGCAAGGTGACGCCGAAGGGCGAGACCGAGCTGACCGCCGAGGAGAAGCTGATCCGCGCGATCTTCAAGGAGAAGGCGCGCGAGGTCCGCGACACCTCGCTCAAGGTCCCGCACGGCGAGGGTGGCGTCGTCATCGACGTGATCACGTTCAACCGTGACAACGGCGACGATCTGGCGCCCGGGGTCAACGACCTCGTCCGCGTCTTCGTCGCGACGAAGCGCAAGATCGCCGAGGGCGACAAGCTCGCCGGCCGGCACGGCAACAAGGGCGTGATCTCGAAGATCGTCCCCGAGGAGGACATGCCCCACCTCGCCGACGGCACCCCCGTCGACGTGATCCTCAACCCGCTCGGCGTGCCGAGCCGGATGAACATCGGCCAGATCCTCGAGACGCACCTCGGCTGGGTCGCGGCCAACGGCTGGTACGACGACGGCTCCGACTCCTACAAGGAGCGGGAGAAGCTCGGCGAGCGCGCCCGCGTCAACGTGGCGACGCCGGTCTTCGACGGCGCCACCGTCGAGGACGTCGACGAGGCACTGGTCAAGTGGCAGGAGCGCACCTTCGAGCAGCGGGGCATCGACCTCGGGCTCGACATGAAGGCGCGCGAGGGCACCCGTTCGGCCGGCCGCGCGAAGCTCTTCTCGGGCCGCACCGGCGAGCCGTACGAGGGCGACGTCACCGTCGGCTACATGTACATCCTCAAGCTCCACCACCTGGTCGACGACAAGATCCACGCGCGGAGCACGGGCCCCTACAGCCTCGTCACCCAGCAGCCGCTGGGCGGCAAGGCGCAGTTCGGCGGCCAGCGCTTCGGCGAGATGGAGGTGTGGGCCCTGGAGGCGTACGGCGCCGCCTACACGCTGCAGGAGATGCTCACCGTCAAGTCCGACGACACCGTCGGCCGCGTCAAGGCCTACGAGGCGATCGTCAAGGGCGAGAACATCCCCGAGCCGTCGATCCCCGAGTCGTTCAAGGTCCTGCTCAAGGAGATGCAGGCCCTGTCGCTCGACGCCAACCTCGTCACCGAGGAAGGCGCCGTCGGCATGGAGGAGGAAGAGGACGAGCTGCTCCGCGCTGCGGAGGAGCTCGGCATCGACCTCTCCGGTGTCCGCGCCGACAACGGCGACGGCGCTGCCGACGAGTCGACGACCGCCGAGTCCAAGCCCGATTCCGAGCCGGAAGGCGAGGCGGAGCCCGAGGAGGCGGAGGCGAAGTAACGCCTCCGTCCAGCCGGACCGCTCCCGCCCCTTTCCGCGCACGGCGCACAGATCCAAGTAAGGAACGCATCACATGGACATCAACAATTTCGACGCCATCGAGATCGGGCTCACCTCACCGAAGAAGATCCGCAGCTGGTCCTCCGGTGAGGTGACGAAGCCGGAGACGATCAACTACCGGACCCTGAAGCCTGAGAAGGAGGGTCTGTTCTGCGAGAAGATCTTCGGCCCGACCAAGGACTGGGAGTGCTACTGCGGTAAGTACAAGCGGGTCCGCTACAAGGGCATCGTCTGCGAGCGCTGCGGCGTCGAGGTGACCCGTTCGAAGGTCCGCCGCGAGCGCATGGCGCACATCGATCTCGCCGCGCCCGTCTCCCACATCTGGTTCTTCAAGGGCGTTCCCTCGCGGATCGGCTACCTGATCGACATGGCTCCGAAGGAGCTCGAGAAGGTCCTCTACTTCGCCGCCTCGATCGTCACCTGGATCGACGAGGAAGCTCGTCAGAAGGACATGACGAAGCTCGAGAAGGAAGTCAACAAGGTCCTCGACGCCTACAAGGGCGAGAAGGAGGAGCGCGTCCAGGAGCTGAGCGAGTCGCTCGAGCGCCGGGTGGAGTACATCGCCAGCGGCGAGACCCCTGCCAAGTGGAGCCCCGACGACGAGCTCTGGGCCGAGGGCGTCGGCTCCGTCAAGAAGCTGAACAAGGAAGACAAGTCGAAGCTCGACCGTGAGACCCGCAAGGAGCTCAACTCCGAGATCGCCGACACCGAGGCCTACATCGACGACGCGATCGAGCGCATGGAAGAGGTCTGGAAGCTCTTCCAGGAGATGAAGGTCAAGGACGTGATCCCCGACGAGGCCGTCTTCCGCGAGCTCAAGGACCGCTTCGGCTCCCAGTTCGGCTGGGGCGAGTACTTCCGCGGCGGCATGGGCGCCGAGTGGATCCGCGACCTGCTCGGCCAGATCGACCTCGCCGCAGAGTGCGAGGAGCTCGAGCAGACGATCAACAGCTCGAAGGGCCAGAAGCAGGCGCGCGCGGTCAAGCGGCTGAAGGTCGCGAGCTCGTTCCTGAACTCCGACAACAAGCCCGAGTGGATGGTCCTCGACGTCGTTCCGGTGATCCCGCCGGAGCTGCGGCCGATGGTCCAGCTCGACGGCGGTCGCTTCGCGACCTCGGATCTCAACGATCTGTACCGGCGCGTGATCAACCGCAACAACCGCCTCAAGCGGCTGCTCGACCTCGGCGCCCCCGAGATCATCGTCAACAACGAGAAGCGCATGCTGCAGGAGGCCGTCGACGCGCTGTTCGACAACGGCCGCCGCGGCCGGCCCGTCACGGGCCCGGGCAACCGCGCGCTGAAGTCGCTGTCCGACATGCTCAAGGGCAAGCAGGGCCGGTTCCGTCAGAACCTGCTCGGTAAGCGCGTCGACTACTCCGGCCGTTCGGTGATCGTCTCCGGTCCGAACCTGAAGCTGCACCAGTGCGGCCTGCCGAAGCTGATGGCCCTGGAGCTGTTCAAGCCGTTCATCATGAGCCGGCTCGTCGAGCGCAAGGCCGTGCAGAACATCAAGGCCGCCAAGAAGATGGTCGACTCGATGATCCCGGAGGTCTGGGACGTCCTCGAGGAGGTCATCCAGGAGCACCCGGTGCTGCTCAACCGCGCGCCGACGCTCCACCGCCTCGGCATCCAGGCGTTCGAGCCGCAGCTCGTCGAGGGCAAGGCGATCCAGGTCCACCCGCTCGTCTGCTCGGCGTTCAACGCCGACTTCGACGGCGACCAGATGGCCGTCCACGTCCCGCTCAGCGCCGAGGCGCAGGCGGAGGCGCGGATCCTGATGCTCTCCTCGAACAACATCCTGAGCCCCGCGCACGGCGCGCCGCTGGCGACGCCGTCGCAGGACATGGTGCTCGGCATCTACTACATCACCTACGGCCGGCCGGCTGACCGAGCTCGCCGAGCTCGACAGCGTCGCTCAAGGGCGACAACTGGGACGAGAAGACGAACGGGCCGCGCCCGCGTACCTTCCGCTCCGCGCAGGAGGCCGAGCTCGCCTACGAGAACGGCCTCGTCAAGCTCCACGAGTTCGCCGAGTACCGGCGCCCGGAGCACGAGCACTTCCTGACCACGGTCGGGCGGATCATCTTCAACGACCGCGTCGAGCGGGCGTTGGCAGAGGCGCTCGAGGACGAGTACGACTCGGAGAAGTTCATCTTCGTCAACGACTCGCTGAAGAAGAAGGACATCAACGCGATGGTCGCCGGCCTCGTCGAGGCCTACGGCGCCCCCGCGGTCTCGCAGGTGCTCGACGCCTACAAGGAGCTCGGATTCCACTTCTCCACGCAGGCCGGGATCACCGTCTCCAAGAACGACGTGATCTCGCCTCCGAACAAGGAGGAGATCCTCGACGGCTACGAGAAGAAGGCCGCCGACATCCTCGGCCAGTACAACGATGGCTGGATCACCGCGGAGGAGCGCAAGGACCAGGTCACGAGGGTCTGGGACGAGGCGACCGAGACCGTTGCCAAGGCGATGGAGGACAACCTCGACGAGCTCAACCCGATCTTCATGATGGCCGACTCGGGAGCGCGTGGATCGTTCAAGCAGATCCGTCAGCTCGCCGGTATGCGTGGCCTCATGGCGAACCCGAAGGGCGAGATCATCGAGCGCCCGATCAAGGCCAACTTCATGGAGGGCCTTGACGTGCTCGAGTACTTCATCTCGACCCACGGCGCCCGCAAGGGCCTGGCGGATACCGCGCTGCGGACCGCCGACTCGGGTTACCTGACCCGCCGTCTCGTCGACGTCGCGCAGGACGTGATCATCAACACGGACGACTGCAAGACGAAGGACTTCATCGAGATGCCGGTCTACCGCGAGGACGGGTCGTTCAACCCGAACCTCGAGGGTCGTCGCGTCGCGAAGAAGATCGAGACGAAGCGTGGTCGCGAGCTGATGAAGCGCAACCACACGATCGACAAGCCCGAGGTGGCCGAGATGGCCGAGGCGTTCAGCCCCGACGACGGCGACCGTGATCCCCGTCCGCTCGCCGCTCAAGTGCGAGCTCGAGACCGGGGTCTGCCAGGCCTGTTACGGCCGCGCGATGGCGACCGGCTCCGACGCCGAGCTCGGCGACGCGGTCGGGATCGTCGCCGCCCAGTCGATCGGCGAGCCCGGCACCCAGCTGACGATGCGGACCTTCCACACCGGTGGTGTGGCCGGCCTCGACATCACGCAGGGTCTGCCGCGGATCGTCGAGCTGTTCGAGGCGCGCAAGCCGAAGGGCCTCGCCCAGCTCGCGCTCGAGGACGGCAAGGTCGCGATCGAGGAGACCGACAAGGGCATCAAGCTGATCAGCACCGACGAGACGGGCGAGGAGCACAGCTACTCGTTCCCGGCGCGGACGGTGATGCTGGTCAAGCACGGCGCCAAGGTGACGAAGGGCCAGCAGCTCAACGAGGGCTCGCTGTACCCGGCCGAGATCCTCGAGGTCCGCGGCCGCACCGACACCGAGCAGTACCTGGTCGCCGAGGTCCAGAAGGTCTACCGGGCCCAGGGCGTCGACATCAACGACAAGCACGTCGAGCTGATCGTGCGCCAGATGCTGAAGAAGGTGCGCGTCGATTCGAAGGGCTCGACGAGCCTGCTCCCGGGCCAGCTCGAGGATCGCGTCAAGCTCCAGCAGCTGAACAAGAAGGTCAAGGCCGACGGCGGCACTCCCGCCAAGGGCGAGGAGGTGATCCTCGGGATCACCAAGGCATCGCTCGCGACCGAGTCCTTCCTCTCGGCGGCCTCCTTCCAGGAGACGACGAAGGTGCTCACCGACGCTGCTCTCGAGGGCAAGCGGGATCGCCTCGTCGGCCTCAAGGAGAACGTGATCATCGGCAAGCTGATCCCGGCCGCGACCGGCCTGCGTCGCTACCGCACGATCGAGATCGACCCGGTCGAGCCGCCGCAGCGGCCCGACGAGGGCCTCGACGACGCGGAGCTCGCCGCCGAGCTCGGACTCGAGGGTGAGATGGAGACGCCGCAGGGCGCCGACGTCGAGGGCTTCGGCTCCTCCTTCGCGACCGAGCTCGAGGAGCTCGCCTCCGACATCGAGCCCGAGGCCGAGCCCGCCGCGGAGGGCGAGCCCAAGGACGAGTAGTCCTCGGGCGCGCCGCTTCGTCGGCGCCGCAAGAGCGAACGTTGGAGAGGGCGGCCCACGGGCCGCCCTCTCTCGGTTACGCCCCTCTAGTACGGACGCGTACTAGAGCCGAACTTCGGCCCGCGAGCTCAGGGACCCGAGGTCGGCGCGTCGGTGCGGTACGGGAGCCAGCCGCTGACGTTGATCGAGTAACCGGGGCTGAGGCCGCCGCCGTGGTAGTGGATGCCGAGGGCGAGCGGGCCGCCCGGATGGCCACGCGGCATCGCGTTTTCAGTCGGGCCGACGTTCTGGAAGTCGCGATAGTCGCCTTCGATCCTGTCGACGTAGAAGTCGCCGAGGTTGCTGTTCGTTCGGCCGATCAGGCGATTGCCGGGGAGGCGGGGGTTCCACATCCTGAAGGTGTGGTGGCGGTCCTCGAACGAGCCCCACTGGAACGAGACGTCGTGGCCCCAGATTCCCGTTGCCTTCCCGTCGTCGTTGGCGCCGTTACAGGTGACTCCTGATTTCCCGCTGCACTCGCCGTGCGAGCCGTAGGCATTGACGTGGGTGTAGACGTGCTGGAAGAAGTACTGCCTGGCCCAGCTGTCGCCGTCGATGTCGCTCGGAATCACGTCGGCGTTGTGGATCTTGGCGCCGCGGAATCGGGTCTGATCGAAGTGAGCGTGGACGAGCACCGATCCCGCGAGATCCGCGCTCGTGAAATCGGCCTTGCCGAGGATCGCGCTGTGGAAGCTGGTCGCGGTCAGCACCGCCCCCTGCAGCCTGGCCAGACCGAGATCCGCGTTGGCGAAGTTGGCGCCGTGCGCCTTCACGCGCTGCAGGTCCGCGCCGATCAGGTTGGCGTGGCTGAGCTCCGCCAGACCCAGCTGCGCCTCGCTCATGTTGGCGCCCTGCAGGTTGGCCCGATGCAGGTTGACTCCCCGCAGGTCCGCGCCCTTCAGGTTGGCGCCGGGACACTGCGTCCCGGCCTTGATCTCGCAGCCGTTGATGGTCAGGGCGGAGGCGCTGCTCGCGCAGGCGAGACCGAGACCGACCGTCAGCGTCGCGGCGGCAAGCCGCACATGTCTGTTCACTTTGTTCGCCCCCAGCCTTGACCGATAGAAGAGTGACGAATCACATTACTAACGATTCGTCGCCCGCCCCGGTCGGGCCACGACGTCGGCGGCCCTCAGACCCAGGTGATCGCCTCGGCGATCGCGGTATCGCCGCCGACCACCTCGATCACCTTGCCGGCGGCGGCCTCGGCGCGCAGCGCCTGCGAGAGCACCGCGGCGACGTCCTCGCGCGGGATCTCGCCGTAGCCGACACTCGTCCCGGCGCTGACGCGGCCGGTGCCCTGCTGGTCGGTGAGCCGTCCCGGGCGGACGATCACGTACTCGAGCCCGCTTGCGATCAGCGCCTCGTCGGCGCGGCCCTTGGCCCGCTGGTAGACGTCGTAAGTCTCCTCACCCTCGCGGTCGGCGTCGGCACCCATCGAGCTGACCATGACGTAGCGCTTGACGCCGAGCCGCTCGCCCACCTCGATCATCTTCACGGCGGCGCCGTAGTCGACCGTCTCCTTGCGCTCACTACCGCTGCCCGGCCCGGCCCCGGCTGCAAAGACGATCGCGTCGGCGGCGCCGATCGCCTCGGCGATCTCCTCGGCGCTTGCCCGCTCGAGATCGATGACGAGCGGTTGGCCGCCGGCGGTCTCGACGTCGCCGCCCTGGCCGGCGTCGCGGATCAGCGACACGACCTCGTCGCCGGCCGCCTCCAGCTGCCTCGTCAGTAACAGCGCGATCTTGCCGTGCCCACCTGCAATCGCTACTCGCACTCGTTGCCTCCTTCGCTTGGTTCAGCTCGTCATTACCCGTGCCACCGGACCTGAACCCGGATCGGGGCGTCATAGCACAGCAATTGTGGAAAACAATTGCATGTGGTTTCATGCTTGGACCGTGACTCGTTCCTACCACGGGGCAGTCGGTGCGGGGCTGGCACTGGCGCTGCTCCTGCTTCTGCTGCCCTCGAACGCAGCCGCACTGCTCGATCCGTCCGCAGCGCACGAGCCGCTGCCGAACCTCGACACGCGACCGCTCGAGAAGCCCTCCGACGCACAAAGCGCGGCCGACGCCAGGCTCGCCGGCAGCCTCGGGGCGCTCGGCTTCGCCGACGCCGGCGGGCAGCTCGGCGGCCTGGAGTTCGCCGGCTCGACCGGCGGCTACCTGAGCGCCAGCGCGGACGAGCCTGCCGCGGATGTCGCCCTCGGCTTCGTGGCCGACCACAAGGCGGCTTTCGCGCTCGACGGCAATGACGTCGCGAACCTCCAGCTGACCGACGCGTACACCTCTGACGCCGACGGCGTCCGCCACCTCACCTTCGCGCAGATGGTCGACGGCTACCCCTCCTTCGACACGCAGCTCTACGCGAACGTCAGCCCGGAGGGCCGGCTGATCAACGTCTCCGGCGGCCCCGAGGGCGGTCTGACCCTCGACGACCCCGATCCCGCCATCAGCAAGCACGAGGCGCTGCTCGCCGCCCGCGACGAGGTCGACGGCAAGCCCTCGGGCGGCTTCGGCGAGCAGGAGTCGGCGCGCCTCGTCGCCTTCGCCAAGCCGCAGGGCCCGGCCGAGCTCGCCTACGACGTCTACGTGGACGGCGGCGACTCGTATCTGTACGAGGTCGTGATCGGAGCCGACGCGGGGGAGATGCTGTGGCGGCAGTCGCGGACCGACTTCGCCGCCGACCAGGCGAACGTCTACGCGGTGCACCCGGACTTCAACACGGCGCCGACGACGGTCAACCTCGCCGCCCCGGACGGTGGCCGCTGGGTCAATGACACCGCCGGGCGCACCCGCCTGTTCGGCAACAACGTGCATGCCTACGCCGACGTCAACGACAGCAACACCGATGGCGCGGGCGAGGACGTGCCGGCCAACGGCGGCGGCGACTGGCTCTTCAACGAGACCTTCTTCAACCAGGCCGAGTGCCCGGCCTTCCGCTGCACCTGGGACAGCACGAGCGTGGCGACGAAGGCGACGAACCAGAAGCAGAACATCACGCAGATGTTCTACCTCGCCAACCGCTACCACGACCACCTGCTCGCGGCCCCGATCGGCTTCGACGAGGCCTCCGGCAACTACGAGCAGGTCAACTCCTCCGGCCAGGGCGTCGGTGGCGATCCGGTCCTCGCCGAGGGCAACGATGGCGGCGGCACCAACAACGCCAACTTCTCCACCGTCCCCGACGGCACGCCCGGCCGCATGCAGATGTACTTCTTCAGCTTCAGCTGGGACGTCAACGGCACCGACGACGCCGACGTGATCTTCCACGAGATGACGCACGGCCTGAGCCAGCGCCTCGATCACAACGGCTCCGGCCTTGGCGCCTTCCAGTCCGGCTCGATGGGCGAGGGCTGGAGCGACTGGTACGCGGAGGACTACCTCGTCAGCAGCGGCCTGCGCACCGACGGCCCGGGCCAGGACCTGACGATCGGCTCCTACGTGATCAACAACTTCAGCCCCGTCGTCGGCGGCATCCGCCGCCAGCGGATGGACTGCAAGCCGAGCTCGGCCGCGACCTACTGTCCTGCCTACGGAACCGCGGGCGCCGGCGGCTTCACCTACGGCGATCTCGGCAAGGTCTCGACGAGCTCTGTCCACGACAACGGCGAGATCTGGTCGCAGACGCTCTGGGACCTGCGCGAGCGCCTCGGCTCCCATGACGCCCTCGCCGTCGTCACCGGTGGGCTGCGGCTCTCCCCGGTGAACCCCTCCTTCCTGCAGGAGCGCGACTCGATCCTGCAGGCGGCAAAGGCCCTGGGCATCGCGCGCCGGCCGATCTGGGAGGTCTTCGCCAACCGCGGGATGGGCTACAGCGCCTCGACGCCGAGCGCATCGGCGACCAGCGCTACGGAGGCGTTCGACGTTCCGCCGCGCCTACAGCAGGTCTCGCGCACGATCACCGATCCGGTGCCGCTCGGCGATGGCGACGGCGTCGCCGAGCCTGGCGAGACCGTGCGGATCGCCGATCAGCTCGACAACCCGGTCGAGGAGGCGGCGACGAACGTCGTCGGCTCGATGAGCACCAGCTCGCCGGCCGCCGTCGTCGGCACGCACAGCGTCTCCTACCCCAACTTCCCGGCTTCGCTGACCACCCACGGCAGCTCGAAGCCCTACACGGTCACGATCCCGGACTCGGCGCCCTGTGGTTCCGACGTTCCGCTCGCGACCTCCGTCGCCTCCGCTCAGGGCGGCTCAGCGCTGCCTGCCACGTCACTGGCGGTCGGCGTGCCGCAGTTCAGCACCGCCAACCCCAGCGCCGCGATCCCCGACAACAACGCGGCCGGCGTCGCCGTGACGATGAATCTGCCGGCCGGCACGGTCAACCACATGGTCGTCCGCCTCGACAGCATCTCCCACACCTTCGTCGGCGACCTGAAGATGACGCTGAAGTCGCCGGGCGGGACGACGATCACGCTGATGGACCGGCCCGGCGGCGTCAGCAACTCCGGCGACAACTTCGTCAACACCGTCCTCGACGACTCGGCGATGGCGCCGATCGCCGGGATCGGCACCGGCGGCAGCTACACGAGCAGCTTCAAGCCCGATCAGCCGCTGAGCACGTTCGACGGCGAGCCCCAGGGCGGCGTCTGGACGCTGACCGTCAGCGACAACGCCAACCTCGACACCGGCACGATCAACAGCTGGAGCCTCAAGTCGGGCGCCACGTGCTCGACCGCGGTGCCCCAGCTCCCCGCAGCGGCGACGACCGGCTCCTCGGGCATCGGCGCCGGCTCGGCGACCCTGGCCGGCACGGTCGATCCGAACGGCACGGCGACGAGCTACGCCTTCGAGTACGGCAAGACGAACGCCTATGGCTCGCAGACACCTGCCGCCGCCGCCGGCGCGGGCAACGCCCCGATCGCCAAGGCGGCAGCCGTCGCCGGGCTGGCGCCGAACACCACCTACCACTACCGCGCGCTGGCGCTTCGCAGCGGGACCGTAGTTGCCGCAGGCGCCGACAAGACGCTGAAGACGCAGGCGGCTCCCGTGGCCAAGATCACCTCCGGGCCGGCAGCGGGCGCGACGGTCAAGAGCACGAACTCGGTGACGTTCGGCTTCAGCGCGACGCCGGCCGGCGCAAAGCTCGAGTGCAAGCTCGATGGCGGCGCGTTTGCGGCGTGCGGCTCCCCGAAGACCCTGAGCGCGCTCAGCGACGGCGCCCACACGTTCAGCGTCCGCGGCAAGTCGGCGGACGGGGTGGCGGGGGCCACGGCCTCGCGGGCGTTCACGGTTGCCTTCGGGGCCTGCAAGGCGGCGCAGGCCGCCGTCCAGAAGGCAACCACCGCGCAGGCGAAGGCGAAGAAGAAGCTGAAGGCGGCCAAGGCCTCGCACAAGAAGGCCAAGATCAAGAAGGCGAAGAAGAAGCTGAAGGCGGCGAAGAAGAAGCTGAAGGCGGCCAAGTCGGCCGCCGCCACGGCCTGCTGAGCCGGCATCGCGCCGGGCTCGCGAGACGTGGGGTCGTGTATTACAGTCAGGTTGAGCCCTGGTGGGCTCAAAGGGAGGTTGAGTTGGTGATGAACGTCCGTTTCACTGTTGCCGTCGCCGCGTTCGTTTCGCTGTGGCTGGTTCCCGCCGCGCAGGCCTCTTCGCTCGGCTCCGGAGTCACCGTCGAGCGCGCCGCCGACACCGGCCTGGTCAACATGATCGGGACCAAGCCCGGGGCGACGATCGCCCGCCCGGCCGACCTCCCCGCCGCCGCCGGCGCTCGTCAGACTGCGCTCGCCTACGCCGACGAGCTCGGCCCGCGCCTCGGCGTCACGGGCGGCGCCGACGACCTCAAAGTGAGCGGCGTTGCCCCCTCGATCGCCGGCGGCAAGACCGTCCGCCTGCAGCAGAAGATCGACGGGCTACCGGTGATCGGCGGGGAGCTACAGGCCAACCTCGACAGCAGCGGTCGCCTCACCTCGCTCAGCGGCGAGGGCGAGGCCGATACGCCGCCGAGTAGCGCGGCGAAGATCACTCCCGGCGAGGCCCAGAAGGCCGCCGTCGCGGCGGTCGCCAAGCACTACGAGGTCGACGCCTCAACGCTGCAGGCCGGCGACGCGACCCTCGCGATCCTCGACTCGCGCATCCTCGGCGGCCCCGGCATGGGGCAGCCGGAGCTCGTCTACGAGGTCGAGGTCGGCGACACCGGCGAGGTGCAGTCGATCCGCGACCTGGTTGCGGTGGACGCGCAGGTCGGCTTCGTCGCCGTCCGTATCCCCGAGATCGAGCAGGCCAAGCAGCGGTTCGTCTGCGACGCGGGCAACACAGCGACCAAGGTCCCCTGCAACGCCCCCTACGTTCGTACCGAGGGCGGGGCCGCGACCGGCGACCCGGATATCGACGGCGCCTACGACTACGCCGGCGAGACCTACGACTTCTACAAGGCCCTCGGCCGCGACAGCCTCGACAACCACGGCCTGCCGCTCAAGTCGACGACCGACTACTGCGATCCATCCGCTCCGTGTCCGTTCCAGAACGCCTTCTGGAACGGCTCGCAGATGGTCTATGGCGACACGCTACGCCTCGGCCGATGACGTCGTCGGGCACGAGCTCACGCATGGCGTTCACCGAGTTCAGCTCGAACCTCTTCTACTACTACCAGTCGGGCGCGATCAACGAATCGCTGTCCGACGTCTTCGGCGAGTTCGTCGACCAGACCTACAACCTGGCCGGCACCGACACCCCGACGACCAAGTGGAAGATCGGCGAGGACCTGCCGATCGGTGCGATTCGCGACATGAAGAATCCGGGCGTATTCGGCGACCCCGACCGCACCGGCTCGCCGAACTACAAGGTCTATGGCAACGTGGATCTGGCCAACGGCGACTCCGGCGCCGTGCACACGAACAGCGGCGTCAACAACAAGGCCGCGTACCTGATGACCGACGGCGGCACCTTCAACGGCCAGACGATCACGGGATTGGGCAAGAGCAAGGTGGAGCGGATCTACTACGTAGTAGACAACTCGCTGCTCGGCCCCGCCTCTAACTACCAGGACCTTGGCAACGCGCTGCGCCAGGCCTGCTCGACGCTCGCCGGAGCGGGCGCCGCCGGGATCACGAGCGCCAACTGCGCGCAGGTCAACAAGGTGGTGCTGGCGACGCAGATGGACACTCCGCCGAAGAATCAGCCGACCAGCAACCCAGCGCCTTGCAACGCTGGCCTGAAGCTCGCGCCGACGTTCACCGAGAACTTCGAGAACCAGGCCGAGGTCAACCAGAACTGGCGGTTGACGACGCCGGTCGGCACGGCGGCCTGGGCATACCCCACCAACCCGTTCGGGATCTACGCGACGAGCGGCACCAAGAGCGTCTGGGGCTACGACCAGCCAACGATCGCCGATTCCTCGGTGGTCCGCGTGGCGCCGATCAAGGTGCCGACCCAGGGCGCGCCGCGGATGCGGTTTGCGCACTCCTTCGGCTTCGAGACCGGCCTCGGCGCTTTCGCCGACGGCGGCGTCGTCGAGATCTCGACGGACAGCGGCAACACCTGGAACGACGCCTCCGGCCTGTTCGTTCAGAACGGCTACACGGGCAAGATCTACACCGGCGCCGGCAATCCGCTCGCCGGCCGGTCGGCGTTCGTCGGCGAGAGCGGCGGCTACGAGACGTCCATCCTCAACCTGGCGCCCGTCGCCGGCAAGAACATCCTCGTCCGCTTCCGGCTCGGCACCGACAGCGGCGGCGACGACTACGGGTGGTTCATCGACGACTTCCAGGTCTACAGCTGCAAGAACGCGGTGCCGCCCGATACGAAGATCACAAAGGCGCCCAAGAGGGTGAAGACGAACAAGAAGGTCGCCAAGGTGACGTTCAAGTTCAGGGGATCCGACGACGTCGATTCGGCGCGGGCGTTGAAATTCCAGTGCGACTTCGGCGACGGCGACTGGCAGGCGTGCCGCTCCCCGCTGAAGGCGAGGGCGAAGGCGCGCAAGGGCAAGGGCGCCAAGTACACGTTCAAGGTCCGCGCCGTGGACAGCTCCGGCAACCCGGACCCGACGCCCGACAAGGCCACCTTCAAGGTGATCAAGAAATCGAAGAAGAAGGGCCACAAGCACCACAAGCACCGGCACCACCGTTCGGCGCAGGTCGCGGCCGACTTCTCCTAACGGCGGCGCGCCGGCCCTGACCGGGACCGGACCCGGGGCCGACTATCGTGCCGCCCTCATGAGCGGCGACGAGCAGCGCGACGGCGACGACCCCAAGCCGATCCTCGCCGTCGACGTCGACGGGGTGATCAGCCTCTTCGGCTTCGAGGGCCAGCCGCCGCGCGAGGCGGGCCGGTTCCACCTGATCGACGGGATGCCACACATGATCTCGGCGCGGGCCGGGGGCTGCCTGCGGCAGCTGCTTCCCCACTACGAGCTGGTTTGGGCGACGGGCTGGGAGGACAGGGCCAACGATTATCTGCCCAACCTGCTCGGCCTGCCGGAGCTGCCGGTTCTGCACTTCGGTCCCGACGCCCGCTTCGGCACCGCGCACTGGAAGCTCGGGCCGATCGGCTCCTACGCCGCGGGGCGCCCGCTGGCCTGGATCGACGACTCGCTCAACGACGAGTGCCGCGAGTGGGCGGCGAGCCGCAGCGAGCCGACGCTGCTCGTCGAGACCACCTCGACGCTGGGGATCGAGGACGGCCACGTCGAGGCGTTGATCCGCTGGGTCGGCGATGGCTACACTCCGTAGCGATGAGCTCAGGGCTGGGAATGATCATCCTCATGGGTGTGATCCTCAAGATCCCGCTGGCCTTCGCCTGCTGGCTCGTCTGGTGGGCGATCAAGTCCGAGCCCGATCCGGCCGAGGCGGCACCCGAGGAGGACGGCGGTCAGCGCCGTCGCTTCCGGCGGGAGCCGAGGCGGCCCAGCGGTCCGCGCCGTGGACCGCACTCGCCCGACGCCGTGCCCGTGCCTTGCCCGGAGGACGGTGGCCTGCGCATCCCGCGCCCCGCGGTCGCCCGGCCGCTGACCGCGCACCATGCCCGCGATCACCGCGACTCGCAGCGCTGAAAACCCGCATCGAAAGTGGATTCGCGCTTAACGGAGCGGATCGCTACACTGCGCCGCCGTGCCGACCACCAGTCAGCTAGTTCGAAAGGGCCGTAAGCGCCCCCGCAAGAAGGTTGCGACCCCGGGTCTGAAGTCAGGTCAGGGCCGTAAGCAGCGGATCGCAGCGCCGCAGCGCCGCGGCGTCTGCACGCGCGTCTACACGGCGACGCCGAAGAAGCCGAACTCGGCGCTGCGCAAGGTCGCGCGCGTCAGGCTGACGAACGGCATGGAGGTCACCTCCTACATCCCCGGCGAGGGCCACAACCTGCAGGAGCACTCCGTCGTGCTCGTCCGCGGCGGCCGCGTCAAGGATCTTCCGGGCGTCCGCTACAAGGTCGTCCGCGGCACGCTCGATGCCTCCGGCGTCAGCGACCGCAAGCAGTCGCGCTCGATGTACGGCGTCAAGGCTTCCTGAGGCCGCTCGAGCTGAGCACCAAGTTCCATGCGTCGTAACCGAGCAGCCACCCGTCCCCTCGCCCCCGATTCGCGCTATCGCAGCCGGCTCGTGCAGCAGGTGATCAACAAGGTGATGCTGCACGGCAAGAAGTCGACCGCCGAGACGATCGTCTACGACGCACTCTCGATCGTCGGCGAGCGCACCGGACGCAACCCGACCGACGTCCTCGACGACGCGGTCGAGACGCTGACCCCGCAGCTCGAGGTCCGCTCCCGCCGCGTCGGCGGTGCGACCTACCAGGTCCCGGTCGAGGTTCCGGCGCGCCGCGCCCGCACCCTCGCCGTCCGCTGGCTCGTCGGCTTCGCCCGCTCCCGCGGCGAGAAGGCGATGTCCGAGCGCCTCGCTCGCGAGATCATGGACGCCACCCAGCAGCAGGGCGGCGCCTACAAGCGCAAGGACGACATTTACCGGATGGCGCAGGCCAACAAGGCCTTCGCCCACTACCGCTGGTAATCGACGGCGGGACGAGACGCCGCAGCTCGGCGTCCCCGTTCGCTCACGTGCGGAGCACGCTCGCTCACGGCTCCTTGATCTGCGACGTCTCGTCCTCGCCGTGAGCGTTGACGCGTGGGGCCTCGCCGTGAGGGGTTGACGCCTGGGCGCCGGGACTCTTTGCACTCGTTGCTCTGCTCCGACCACGAGCGCCTACCCGCGCGAGAGCCGGAGCAGAACCGAGTCGAGGGAGCTGAGCGTCTCCACCGGCCGCTCGCTGACGTCCTCGTCGGAGTAGCGGAGGACGGTGTAGCCGAGGTCGCGATGGACGCGGTCGCGCTCGGCGTCGTGGACGCGGTCGACCGCGGTGCGGTGCCACGGGTCGCCGTCGATCTCGACGATCAGCATCAGCTCGCGCCAGACGAAGTCCGCCTCATAGCCACCGACGTGCACGTTGACCTCGGGCATCGGGCGGGCGCGGCCGGTCTGCAACAGCTCCCAGAAGTCGATCTCCAGGCCGGAGCGGAACCGCCCGGCGATGCCGGCGTAGCGCTCGAGGATGCGACGCGCCGCCGCGATTCCGGGGCGCCCTCGCTGCGGGGGCAGTGAGGAGAGCAACCCGGGCGCGTCGAACAGATGCTCGCGCTCCGCCACCCGAAGCGCGCCCCGCAGCCGCCGCTCGCCGACCATCGCCGCGATGTCGAGGAAGGTTCGCTCCGCGCTGGTGACGGGGATGCGGTCGCTGATACGCACGTCATGGTGGGGGAGACAGCGCGTCGAATGCGTCCGGATGCCGTCGTGCCTGTGCCGCTGCCTCGGTGCGCTTACATCGACGACGGCGGGATCCACGTCGAGCATCCCCCACAGCACCGCAGCACTGAGGTGGCTCAGGACCGCGTCTGCGCCGACCGCCAACACCGCCGCCAGCCACCTCCCTTCGCGGGTTAGTTGCGGTCGTCCGATCGCGTAGACCCCGCGATGCAGCGGGACCAAACGGCCGTCCCGCTGCCACCACTCGACCGCCCGTGTTGAGATCCCGAGGTCCGCCATCTGCCGGCGGGCGATCACCCCGTGTTGTCGGCTCGCCAGCTCGACCACCCGTCGCCACGCCGCGCTCATCGAACCCCATCGACTTTCCCAGCGCATAGCTGGGAATCTCGGTAAAGAACGTCCATGCCGGCGAGGATCGCTGCCGAAGCCGCACCGGTGGCACCCCGAATGCGCCGAGAGTGCAACGAAGGCGCTGCGAGGCAGCCACCAGGCACGCTGCGTGCCCCCGCCGGCCCACTCCCCTCAGTGCAAACGGCGGCCGGAAACGTTTTGCCCGGTCGAACCGGCTCGCCGGGCCGTTCGCCGTGCGCCGCCCCGCCCGGCCGGCCTAACCCGTTGCGCCCGGCCCGCCGGCCTCGCCGTCGACGGGGACGGGCTGCGGCTCGGCCTTCGCCTTGCCACGGCCGCGCTTCGCCCTCGGCTCGGCCTTGCGGCGCCTCGGCTCGGCCTCGCCGCGCTTCGCCCTCGCCTCGGCCTTCGCCGCCCGCTTGCTGCCGGCGCCCCGGAAGCGAGTCAGGGGCGTCTGCAGCTGCTCGGACGTGAGCGTCGCGAAGGCGCCGCCGGCGAGGGCGAGGAAGACGGCGCCGATCGCCTCCAGCCAGAAGCCGGACTGGGGCACGGCCTTGGCGCTGGCGAAGCCGCGGATCGGGTCCTCGAGGTCGCCGAGCTTGCCGGCGTCGGGCAGGTCGATGATCAGGAAGAGCAGCAGGGCGACGGCGCCGAAGCCGGCCACGGCGTAGGCGGCGGCACGGGCGCCGGTGCCGATCGCGACCCCGGTGGCGACGATCGCGCCGAGCGCGAGCACCAGCATCGCGTAGTGGTGGCGGTCGACGTTGCTGACCTCCTTGAGCGGCTCACCGCCGGGCGGCGTGAACTGGAAGGCGGTCATCAGCTCGCTCGCGGCGAGGACGATCGCCGCGAAGACGATCACGATCGGCAGCACGATCTCCGCACGCGGCAGCCGGTTCACGCGCTCGCTCCCTCGGCGCCGGACTCGCGCCGGCCCCGCGGCGGCTTGCGATCGGAGGCGTCCTTCGGCTCAGCCGGGCCGCCGCGCCCGGGCATGCGCAGTCGCAGGGACCGCCGCGAGCGGTCCGCGTCGGCGCCCTGTCGCTCGCGGCGCAGCTCGCTGCCGAGCAGCAGGGAGGTGAGCGCCAGCCCGGCGCCGGCGAAGACCTCCATCCAGAAGCCGCCGAGCAGGCGCGCCTCGACGCCGTTGTAGTCGAGCCGCAGATTGCCCACGTCGAGCCCGGCGGGCTTGTCGACGAGGATCGCCACGGCGATCACTCCGAGGCCGAGCAGGAAGACGAGTCGGCACAGCTGCCAGCGCTTCGTCCAGGCCGCGATCAGGAGGAGGACGATGGCGACGATCGCGACCGGGATCATCGCGTAGCTGTGGGCGCTGCCGAGGGCGGCGCGGCCGACCTCCGGCGCCGGCGCCACCGAAGCGATCGAGGGGGCGTAGTCGGTGCCCCCGATCGAGATCCCGCGGTAGTCGGCGAACTGCGAGAGGGCGAGCAGGATCGCGCAGCCGATCGCGGCGACGAGCAGCCCGCGGGCCGGCGTGACGAGCTTCGAGACCGCGTGCAGCGCGGCCGCCACACGACGCCCGGCCTTGCGGAACGGCGGCAGGATGACGCCCAGCGCGCCCTTGATCAGCGAGTAGATGCCGACGAGGATCGCGCCGAGGATCGCGAGGACCCGCGCGAAGGCCGACTCGAGCGGCCGGACGACTTTGCCGATCGCGCCGCGGGCGCTCGCCAGCGCGGCGCCGGCGGCGGCCCGCCTGCTGCGCCGCGGCGCCTTGCGGCCGGACTTGCGCGGTGACCGGCCGCGCTTCTCGTGGTGCTTCGCCGCGGACTCGGCATCCTTGCGGTCGCCGGCCTGCTCGTCGCGCGCCTCGTCGTGGGCGTCCCGCTCGGCATCGTCGCCGTCCAGGTTCAGCTCGGATTCGGACTCGGAGATCTCGGCCTTCGACTCGCGCTTGCGGGCCTTGCGCTCGCGGCGCCGAGAGGCCTTCCGTTTGCCCGCGGCCCGCTCCTCGCGCCGCTTGCCCGGTCGGCGCCGCCGCGACTTGGGCTCGGCTTCCTCACCGGCCTCCTCGTCGGGCTCGTCGCTGCTCTTGGGGGTCCGGTCTGGCGCCATCTGTGGGTTTGTGGGCGTCAGGGGCCCCGTGGTCCCAGCGGCCCCTCTCACCTCACGCGTACTTTACGCCCAGCGCACCGCGGAGTCGGCGCCCGCGGCGGCCTCGCGGGTCCTCGCGACCAGCACCAGGAGCGCCGCCCGGCACCGCTTTCGGAGCCGCTCGGAGGACCCGCGCGGGACGCCCGGAATCGATCATGAGCGCCGCCAATGCTCTGCTAACATGCCGCTCCGCTCGCGGCTGCCGGTGACGGCTGCCCGGGCATTGAGCTTCACCCATGGTGAGCAGCGGAACATAGGCAACTTCCGGGTCGCTCGAGGCGCGCGATGCGCTGAGGCCCGCAAGGGCCTTTTTTCTGCCCGCGACCGGGACGGCCTCCGCGGCCGGTGAAGCTCCACGAAGCTCGCGAAGAGCGGGCCCTGCACCGACCGAATCCGACCAGCACCACCGCACCTACACATGGCACGAAACTTCCCCCTCGATCGCACCCGCAACATCGGGATCATGGCTCACATCGACGCCGGTAAGACGACGACGACCGAGCGCATCCTCTACTACACCGGCCGCACCCACAAGATGGGGGAGGTCCACGAGGGCGCCGCCGTCATGGACTGGATGGAGCAGGAGCAGGAGCGCGGCATCACGATCACCTCCGCCGCGACCGCATGCGAGTGGAAGGACCACCGCATCAACATCATCGACACGCCCGGCCACGTCGACTTCACGGTCGAGGTCGAGCGCAGCCTCCGCGTACTCGACGGCGCGATCGCGGTCTTCGACTCGGTCGCCGGCGTCGAGCCCCAGTCGGAGACCGTCTGGCGCCAGGCCGACAAGTACAGCGTCCCGCGCATCGCCTTCATCAACAAGATGGATCGCGTCGGCGCCGACTTCGACGGCGCCGTCAAGACGATCCGCGAGCGACTCGGCGCCAACCCGCTGCCGATCCAGCTGCCGATCGGCGCCGAGGATCAGCTCAAGGGCGTCATCGACCTCGTCGAATACAAGGCGCTCGTCTACAAGGACGACCTCGGCACCGAGTTCGACGTCGAGGAGATCCCCGCCGAGTTCGAGGACGCTGCCCACGAGGCCCGTACGCACCTGATCGAGGCCTGCGCCGACTACGACGACGAGCTCATGGAGATGTACCTCGACGAGCAGGAGATCCCGCACGAGCGGATCGCCAAGTCGCTGCACGCGGCGACGATGGACCTCAAGGTGACTCCGGTCCTCTGCGGCTCGGCCTTCAAGAACAAGGGCGTGCAGCCGCTGCTCGACGCGATCGTCGAGCTGCTGCCGAGCCCGCTCGAGGTCGAGCCCGTCGCCGGGCTCGAGCCCGCCAAGAAGGGCGAGGAGGAGGCCACCCCCTCGACCCGCCCCGCCGACGACGACGGCCCGTTCGCGGCGCTCGCCTTCAAGGTCATGTCCGACCCCTTCGTCGGCAAGCTCACCTACTTCCGCGTCTACTCGGGCAAGCTCGAGGCGGGCAGCCGCGTGCTCAATACGACGAGCGGCAAGACCGAGCGCATCGGCCGGCTGCTGATGATGCACGCGAACACGCGCGAGGAGATCGAGCAGTGCTACTCCGGCGACATCCTCGCCGGCGTCGGCCTCAAGCAGACTTCGACGGGCGACACGCTGTGCGCTCCCGATGCGCCGATCATGCTCGAGCAGATCGAGTTCCCCGAGCCGGTGATCGCGGTCGCGATCGAGCCGAAGACCAAGGTCGATCAGGAGAAGCTCGCGACCGCGCTGCAGCGCCTCTCCGAGGAGGACCCGACCTTCCGGGTCGAGTCCGACGAGGAGACGGGCCAGACCGTGATCAGCGGCATGGGCGAGCTCCACCTCGAGGTGCTCGTCGACCGGATGATGCGCGAGTTCAGCGTCGAGGCGACCGTCGGCAAGCCGCAGGTCGCCTATCGCGAGACGATCCGCCAGGAGGCGAAGAAGGTCCAGGGCAAGTTCGTCCGTCAGACCGGCGGCTCGGGCCAGTACGGCGATGTCGTCATCAACGTCATGCCGAACCCCGGCGAGGGCTTCGAGTTCGACTCGAAGATCAAGGGCGGCGCGATCCCGACCGAGTTCATCCCCTCGATCGAGAAGGGGATCATCGAGGCGCTCGCCTCCGGGATCAAGGCCGGCTACCCGATGGTCGACGTCAAGGTCGAGCTGATCGACGGCTCCTACCACGATGTCGACTCCTCCGAGATGGCTTTCAAGATCGCCGGTTCGATGGCGATCCAGGAAGGGGCCAAGCGCGCCAAGCCGGTGCTGCTCGAGCCCGTCATGGAGGTCGAGGTCGTGACGCCCGAGGAGTTCCTCGGCGACGTGATCGGCGACCTCTCGCGGAGGCGCGGCAAGGTCGAGGGGCAAGAGCCCCGCG
Source organism: uncultured Solirubrobacterales bacterium (assembly GCA_963850625.1). Classification (GTDB taxonomy): domain Bacteria; phylum Actinomycetota; class Thermoleophilia; order Solirubrobacterales; family 70-9; genus CAXMST01. The sequence goes on along the minus strand of CAWKLZ010000012.1, from coordinate 377,402 downwards.
GCAACGCGCTCGCCGTCAACGCGATCGTCCCGCTCAGCGAGATGTTCGGCTACGTCGGCGACCTCAGGTCGGCGACCCAGGGACGCGCTGCATACACGATGCAGTTCGCCCGCTACGAGGAAGTTCCCGGCAGCATTGCCGAGGAAATCGTCGAGAGCAAGGGCGGGAGCGGCTCGGGCAAAGCCTGATCGGCACCGACGAGCGATACCTGCCATATTCCCCGGGTTGCCCGGACCGGCTCCGGTCCTGTTGTGCCGCCCAGTTTTGAAAACTTAGAAGAAGAGCAAGACGTAAAAGAGACCATTCGATCGGGAACCGCCCGAGAGAGGAAAAGCGAGACAGAGAAATGTCGAAGGAGAAGTTCGAGCGCGACAAGCCGCACGTCAACGTCGGAACCATTGGCCATATCGACCATGGCAAGACGACGCTGACCGCTGCGATCACCACGGTTCTCGCCGAGGCCCAGGGTGGCGAGGCGAAGAGCTTCGAGGAGATCGACAACGCTCCCGAGGAGAAGGAGCGCGGGATCACGATCGCGACCTCCCACGTCGAGTACTCGACGGACAACCGCCACTACGCCCACGTCGACTGCCCGGGCCACGCGGATTACGTCAAGAACATGATCACGGGCGCCGCCCAGATGGACGGCGCGATCCTCGTAGTCTCCGCGGCCGACGGCCCGATGCCGCAGACGCGCGAGCACATTCTGCTCGCCCGCCAGGTGAACGTGCCGTACGTGGTCGTCTTCCTCAACAAGGTCGACATGGTCGATGACGACGACCTGATCGAGCTCGTCGAGGAGGAGGTCAAGGACCTGCTCAACGAGTACGACTTCCCGGGTGACGACACGCCGATCATCCGCGGCTCCGCGCTGAAGGCCCTGGAGGGCGACGAGGAGGCCAAGAACGCCATCCTCGAGCTCGCGAAGACGCTCGACGAGTACATCCCCGAGCCCGAGCGCGACCTCGACAAGCCGTTCCTGATGCCGGTCGAGGACATCTTCTCGATCACCGGCCGCGGCACCGTCGCGACCGGCCGCGTCGAGCAGGGCATCATCAACTCGGGCGACGAGGTCGAGATCGTCGGCATCAAGGACGAGGTGCAGACCACGGTCGTCACCGGCGTCGAGATGTTCCGCAAGATCCTCGACCAGGGTCAGGCCGGCGACAACATCGGCGCCCTGCTGCGAGGCACCAAGCGCGAGGAGATCGAGCGCGGCCAGGTGCTCTGCAAGCCCGGCTCGATCACGCCGCACACCAAGTTCAAGGCCGAGGTGTACTGCCTGAAGAAGGAGGAGGGTGGCCGTCACACGCCGTTCTTCTCGGGCTACCGCCCGCAGTTCTACTTCCGGACCACCGACGTGACCGGCGTCGCCAACCTGCCCGAGGGCACGGAGATGGTGATGCCGGGTGACAACGTCGAGATGTCGATCGAGCTGATTCAGCCGATCGCCATGGACCAGGGCCTGCGATTCGCCATTCGTGAGGGTGGCCGGACCGTCGGCTCGGGGGTCGTTACCGAGATCATCGAGTAGCGACATCGGGCGGGGTGCCCGAAGGCGCCCCGTCCTTCCCGCCGCCCGGCCCCGGGTTTCAGGGGCAGAGAGGGGCGCCGGGTAAAGCAAAGACATACGACCGGAGCGCAGCTCCCTCGGACCGATCGAACCGCGCCCAACAAGGGGCTCAGGCGACCGGGATGGAGCACCGCGCCCGCAGACGGGCCGCCCTCGGGCAGCCCGTGACGACCGAATCAGACCGACCGCAGCGACAGAGACAAAGACAGGACGTAGGAACCACAGGTGTCAACGATCACCGCAGCAAAGATCAGGATCCGGCTCAAGGCGTACGACCACGACGCCATCGACCGGGCCGCCGGCGAGATCGTCGAGACGGCGCAGCGCACCGGAGCAAGCGTTTCCGGCCCCGTGCCCCTGCCCACGTCCAAGAACGTCTACTGCGTGATCCGCTCGCCGTTCAAGGACAAGGACTCGCGCGAGCACTTCGAGATCCGCACGCACAAGCGGCTGATCGACATCAACGACCCGACCCCGAAGACGATCGACGAGCTGCAGCGCATCGAGAACCTGCCTGCCGGCGTCGACGTCGAGATCCGCCTCTAGGCGCAGAGAGTTCGACCCAGCACCAGTGACCATGCCCGCGATCCTCGGCAAGAAAATCGGGATGACCCGGATCTTCACCGAAGAAGGCGAGGCCGTGCCCGTAACCGTGATCGAGGCCGGCCCCTGCCGGGTGACGGCAGTCCGCGAGGCGGACGCCGACGGCTACGCCGCCGTCCAGCTTGCCTACGGCGAGACGAAGGAGAGCAAGCTGACCAAGCCCGAGCTCGGCCACCTGACGAAGGCCGGCGTCGGGCCGATGAAGCATCTGGTCGAGTTCCGCGACCTCGACCGCCCGAGCGAGGTCGGCGACGAGGTCACCGTGGCGGAGTTCGAGGAGGGCGAGAAGGTCAAGGTCTCCGCGACGGCGATCGGCAAGGGCTTCCAGGGCACCGTCAAGCGCCACAACTTCAGCCGTGGCCCCGTCTCGCACGGCTCCCACAACGTCCGCGCGCCAGGTTCGATCGGCGCCTCCGCCGATCCCGCCCGCGTCTTCAAGGGGATGAAGATGCCGGGCCGCATGGGCGGCAAGCGCGCCACCCAGCGCGGCCTCGAGGTCTTTCGCATCGACGCCGACCGCAACCTGCTGATGGTTCGCGGCGCGATTCCCGGCCCGAAGAACGGCACCGTGGAGGTGCGCTCCGATGGCTGATCCGAAGGTCACCACGATCGGCAAGCAGGCGAAGAGCGCCGTGCCCGAGTCCGTCTTCGGCGAGCCCTTCAACGAGACGCTCGTTCACGAGACGGTCCGCGCCGAGCTCAACGCGCGCCGCCAGGGCACGCACTCGAGCCTCACCCGCGGCGAGGTCGCGATGACCGGCGCCAAGGCCTGGCGCCAGAAGGGCACCGGTCGCGCCCGCGTCGGCGCGCTCAGCGTCGGCCATCGCCGTGGCGGCGGCCCCGCCTTCGGCCCGAAACCGCGCCACTACATCGCCAAGGTCAACCGCAAGGCGCGCCGCAAGGCCCTGCGAGCGGCACTCTCGGTTCACGCTGCCCGCGACACGCTCGCCGTGCTGCCCGCCGGCACCTTCTCCGAGCCGAAGACCGCACAGGCGGCGGAGGCGCTCGCCAAGTGGGGCGCCGCGACCCCGACCCTGATCGTCGTCGGCCCCGAGGAGTCCGCCGTCGCGAAGAGCTTCCGCAACATCGACCGGGTCAACGTCGCCGGCGCCGCGGGCGTCGGGGTTGCCGAGATCATCGGCGCCCGCTCGGTGATCATCAGCGAGGACTCGCTCGCCGTGCTCGAGCGTCGCGCCGCCGCGGTCGCCCGCGGCAACGGCGCCGGGGCCGAGGCCGAGGACAGTGGGGAGGAGGCCTGATGGACGCCCGCCACATCGTCATCGAGCCGGTCATCTCCGAGAAGTCCTATGCGCTGATGTCCGAGGGCCGCTACACCTTCCGCGTCGCCGACCGGGCGCACAAGACCCAGATCCGCCACGCCGTCGAGGAGATCTTCGACGTCCGCGTGGTCGAGGTCCGGACCGCCCGCGTGCGCTCGAAGCCGAAGCGCCGCGGCGTGCACAACGGCCGGACCCGGGCCTGGAAGAAGGCGATCGTCCAGCTCGCGCCCGGCGATCGCATCGAGCTGTTCGAAGGCGCGGCGACGGAGTAGTCATGGCGATCCGCAAGACAAAGCCCACCAGCCCCGGTCGCCGCTTCGCGACCTACCAGGACCGCGCCGAGGTCACGACCTCGCGTCCGCACAAGAAGCTGACCACCGGCAAGAAGTCGACGGGCGGCCGCAACTCCAACGGCCGCGTCACCGCGCGCCATCGCGGTGGCGGCGCCAAGCGGCGCTACCGCGTGATCGACTTCAAGCGGACCAAGGACGGCGTGCCCGCGAAGGTCGCGACGATCGAGTACGACCCGAACCGGACGACCTACATCGCCCTGCTCAACTACGCCGACGGCGAGAAGCGCTACATCCTCGCCCCGGCGGGGGTCGGTGTCGGCGACGCGATCGAGTCCGGCCCGGGCGCCGATATCCGCGCCGGCAACGCGCTGCCGCTGCGCAACATCCCGACCGGCACCGTCGTCCACAACGTCGAGCTCAAGCCCGGCCAGGGCGGCCGCATGGGCCGCGCCGCCGGCACCGCGATCCAGGTCGTCGCCAAGGACGGTGACCGCGTGACGCTGCGCCTGCCCTCCTCGGAGATGCGCCTCGTCGAGGCGAGTTGCCGCGCCACCGTCGGCACCCTCTCCAACGCCGAGCACCAGAACGTCGTCGTCGGCAAGGCCGGGCGCTCCCGTCACAAGGGAATCCGCCCGCAGAGCCGCGGCATCGCGATGAACCCGGTCGACCACCCGCATGGCGGCGGCGAGGCCCACAAGGGTCCGGGCGGCCATCCGAAGACCCCGTGGGGCAAGCCGACGCTTGGCTACCGCACGCGCAAGAAGAACAAGCAGTCGAGCGCGATGATCGTCCGTGGTCGGCGTCGCGGCAAGAAGAAGGGACGCTAGGTAGCTCTTATGAGCCGATCTTCCAAAAAGGGACCGTACGTGGAGGAGCGCCTGATCACCCGGATCGAGGCGATGAACTCCTCCGGCAGCAAGCAGATGGTCAAGACCTGGTCGCGCCGTTCGACGATCTTTCCCGAGATGGTCGGGCACACGATCGCGGTCCACGACGGCCGCAAGCACGTGCCCGTCTTCGTCAGCGAGTCGATGGTCGGGCACAAGCTCGGCGAGTTCGCCCCGACCCGCACCTTCCGCGCCCACTCCGGCTCGAAGAAGGGCGAGTGAGCTGACGATGGCCGCCAGGACCGAAACCGAGGCCCCCGTCGTGCGCGCATCGGCGCGTTACGTCCGGATTGCGCCCCGCAAGGTGCGCGTCGTCGCCGATCAGATCCGCGGCAAGGAGCTCGAGCAAGCACTCGCCCTGCTCCGCTTCAGCCCCCGCGGCGCCTCCGAGCGCGTGCTCAAGCTCGTCGAGTCCGCCGCCGCGAACGCCGAGAACAACTTCGACCTCGATCCCGAGGAGATGACGATCAGCCAGATCTCCGTCGACGAGGGACCGACGATGCGCCGCTATCGGCCCCGCGCCCGCGGCCGCGCGACGCGCATCGACAAGCGCACGTGCCACATCAACGTGGCGCTGACCCCGACCCCCGAAGAGGACTGACTTAGCAATGGGACAGAAGATCAACCCCGAGGGCTTCCGGGTCGGCTACATCCACGACTGGAAGTCGAACTGGTTCGACGAGCGCAACTTCTCCGACGCGCTGATCGAGGACGTCAAGATCCGCGGCCACATCGAGGGCAAGCTCTCGCACGCCGGCCTCTCCGACATCGAGATCCGCAAGCAGCGCGGCGAGGTCACCGTCGACATCCACACGGCCCGGCCGGGCATCGTCATCGGCAAGTCGGGGTCCGAGGTCGACGCGCTCCGCAAGGAGCTCCACAACATCACCGGCAAGCCCGTGCGGGTCAACATCCGCGAGATCAAGCGCCCCGAGCTCGACGCGAAGCTGGTCGCCCAGTCGATCGCGGAGCAGCTCGAGAACCGCGTCGCCTTCCGGCGCGCGATGAAGCGCGCGCTGACCTCGGCGATGCGCTCCGGCGCCAAGGGCGTCAAGGTCCAGGTCTCCGGCCGCCTCGGCGGTGCCGAGATGGCGCGGACCGAGGGTTACTCGGACGGCCGTGTGCCGCTGCACACGATGCGCGCCGACATCGACTACGGCTTCGTCGAGGCCAAGACGACGACCGGCCGGATCGGCGTCAAGTGCTGGATCAACAAGGGCGAGATCATGCCCGAGGGCTACGGCGCCGGCCAAGAGGACGATCTCGGCGGACGCGCCCGTCGCCCGGGTGGCCGCGGTGGTCGTCCCGGCGGCGGCAACGGCGGTCCCGGCGGCCAGGGTGGCCCCGGCGGCCAGGGTCGCCCGCGCGGCGGTCAGGGTGGCGGCCAGGGCCGAGGCCCGGCGCGCCAGCAGCAGAAGCCGGCCGCGCCCGCGCCGAAGCAGGCGACTCCAGCCCCCACTCCCGCCCCCGCGCAGGCTCCGCAGCCGCCGGCGGCCGACGCCCCCCAGGCGACGCCGGCCGTGACCGAGCAGAGCGATCAGCCGGCGCCGACGCCGGCCGCGCCGCAGCCGCCGGAGGCCGCGCAGCCCGCGCCGCGCCGCCGAGCCCGCGCCGCCCGCCAGCGAGCCCGCGCCCCGCCGAGCCGCGCAGCCCGCGCCGGAGCAGAGCGAAGGCGGTGAGGGCTGATGCTGAGTCCGAAGCGCGTCAAGCACCGCAAGCAGTTCCGCGGCCGCATGCGCGGCAACTCGCGGGGCGCGACCTCCGTCAACTTCGGCGAGTACGGCCTGAAGACGCTCGAGCGCGGCTGGATCACCAACCGCCAGATCGAGGCCGCCCGCGTCGCGATGACCCGCAAGATCAAGCGTGGCGGCAAGGTCTGGATCACGATCTTCCCCGACAAGCCCTACACGAAGAAGCCGGCCGAGACCCGCATGGGCAAGGGCAAGGGCAACCCCGAGGGCTGGGTCGCCGTCGTCAAGCCCGGGCGGATCATGTTCGAGCTCTCCGGCGTGCCGGAGCCGCTCGCCCGCGAGGCGATGGAGCTGGCCGGCCACAAGCTGCCCGTGAAGACCAAGTTCGTGACCAAGGACTCGTGATAGATGAAGGCAAGCGAAGCACACGCGATGGGCGACGGCGAGCTCGTCGAGCACCTCAAGAATGCTCGCGAGGAGGCCTTCAACCTGCGCCTCAAGCACGCCACCGGCGAGCTCGAGGACACCTCCCGCCTGCCGCTTTCGAAGCGCGACGTGGCCCGCCTGCTGACGATCGCCCGCGAGCGTGGCATCGACCTCGACAAGGAACTGAAGAGCTGATGAGCGAAGAGACTGAGAACGAAGAGACGGTCGAGGAGACCGCCGAGGCCCCCGCCGAGGAGGCCACGGAGGCCCCTGCCGAGGAGGAGCCGCCGACCGAGGCCCGCACCGACCCCTGCCGCCGAGCAGGAGCCGGCCGAGGTGCTGAGCCCGAAGGAGGCGCGTAAGCGCGCCCGCGGCGCCCATGGCGGCGAGGCCGGCCCCGAGCGTGGCGGCGAGCAGCGCCAGGCTGACCGGATCGCCGCGCGCAAGGCGAAGGCGGCCGCCCGCTCCCGCTCCCGCGCCACCGCGAAGGCGAAGCGGACCGAGAAGGGCACGGGCACGCCGGCGGCAGAGCGCGTCGAGGGCACGAAGAAGGTGCGCCAGGGCATCGTCACGTCGGCGAAGGCCGACAAGACGATCACGGTCGCCGTGCAGAGCGCCCGCCGTCACCCCTCCTACGAGAAGATCGTCCGCCGCTCGAAGTCGCTGCACGCGCACGACGAGCGCAACGAGGCCGGCGAGGGCGACACCGTGCGCGTGATCGAAACCCGGCCGATGTCGCGGACCAAGCGCTGGCGCCTGGTCGAGGTAGTCGAGAAGGCGAAATGATCCAGCAGGAATCGAGACTCAAGGTCGCCGACAACTCCGGCGCGCGCGAGATCCTCTGCATCCGCGTCAAGGGCGGTCATCACCGCCGCTACGCCTCCGTGGGCGACGTGATCACCGCCACGGTCAAGCACGCGACCCCGAACGCCGGCGTCAAGAAGGGCGAGGTCGTGCAGGCCGTCGTCGTCCGCACGGTCAAGAAGCTCGGCCGCCCCGACGGCACCTACATCAGCTTCGACGAGAACGCGGCCGTGCTCATCGACCCGCAGAACAACCCGCGCGGCACCCGCATCTTCGGCCCCGTCGCCCGCGAGCTCCGCGACCGCAACTTCATGAAGATCATCTCTCTCGCGCCGGAGGTGCTCTAGGCATGGCCAAGTCAATGCGCATCCGCACCGACGACACCGTCCTGATCCAGGCCGGCAAGGACAAGGGCAAGAGCGGCCGCGTGATCCGCGTCGACCCCTCGCGCCGCAAGGTCTACGTCGAGGGGCTTAACATCATCAAGCGGCACCAGCGTCCGCGCTCGATGGACTCGACCAAGGCCGGAGCGACCGGCGGCATCATCGAGAAGGAGGGTCCGATCGACGTCTCCAACGTGGCGCTGCTGGATCCGACCGACAACAAGCCGACGAAGGTGGGCGTCAAGGCCGCCGACGACGGCAAGCGCGTCCGCTTCTCGAAGCGCACGGGCAAGGCGATCGACTGATCGACGCCACGAGCGAAACGACGAACGAAGACATGGAAGCTGCAACCGACATCCCCGAGAGCCAGAGCCAGGCGGCCCCGCCGCCGCGGCTGCGCGACCGCTACCGCAACGAGGTCCTGCCGGCGCTGACCGAGAAGTTCGGCTACACGACGCCGATGTCCGCGCCGCGGATCACGAAGGTGACCGTGAACATGGGCGTCGGCGAGGCGAGCCGCATCTCCGGCGTCATCGACGACGCGATCGAGGAGCTGGCGACGATCACCGGCCAGCGCCCGAACGTGCGCCGCGCCCGCAAGTCGATCGCCGCCTTCAAGATCCGCGATGGCATGCCCGTCGGCGCCGCCGTGACCCTGCGCGGCGCGCGCATGTGGGAGTTCATCGACCGGCTGATCTCGATCGCGACGCCCCGCATCCGCGACTTCCGCGGCTACAACCCGCGCGCCTTCGACGGCCGGGGCAACTTCAACCTCGGCATCCGCGAGCAGGTCATCTTCCCCGAGATCGACTACGACGCCGTCTCCGAGACGCGTGGCCTCGACATCGCGGTCTCGACGACCGCGGCGAGCGACGAGGAGGCCTTCGAGCTGCTGCTCGGGCTTGGCTTCCCCTTCGCCCAGGAGGGCCGTCCCGGCGCCGAGGGCGCCGAGGAGGAGGAGGCCGCCGAGGAGGAGGCGCGCAAGGAGGAGGCCCGTCAGCGGGCCGAGGCCGAGCAGGCCGCCCTCGAGCAGCTCAAGGAAGAGAACCCCGAGGCCTATGCCAAGCCGGAGCCGACCGATGAGGAAGGCGCCGAGGGCGAGGGCGACGGCGAATCCAGCGGCAGCGGCGAGGAAGAAGAGTAGGAGACACCACCAATGGCTAAGACTTCACAGCGCGTCAAGCAGGAGAAGGGGTCGAGATTCAAGACCCGCAACTACAACCGCTGCCGAAAGTGCGGACGGTCCCGTGCCGTCTACCGCAAGTTCGGCCTCTGCCGGATCTGCCTGCGCGAGGCCGCGCACAAGGGCTACATCCCCGGCATGACCAAGTCGAGCTGGTAACGAGGGACACCGAGAGATGCTGACCGACCCCATCGCCGATTACCTGACGCGCATCCGCAACGCGCTGCGCGCCGACCTGCCCGAGGTCGAGATCCCCTCTTCGCGCCTGAAGAAGGAGCTCTCGCGGATCCTCGCCGAGCAGGGCTACATCACGAGCTTCGAGCTCGAGCCGACCGCCGTGGGCGAGTCGATCAAGATCCGCCTCAAGTACACGGAGGACCGCGATCCCGTGATCAGCGGCCTCAAGCGGGTCTCCCGCCCCGGCCGGCGTCGCTACGTCGGCGGCACCCAGCTCCCCAAGGTCCAGGGCGGCATGGGAACCGCGATCATCTCGACCTCCTCCGGCGTGATGACCGGCCACGAAGCCCGCGAGAAGGGTGTCGGCGGCGAGGTAGTCGCCTTCATCTGGTGAGCGAAAGAACGACCCGAACCTTCCAATGAGCCGCATCGGCAACAAGCCAATCACGATCCCCGAGGGCGTCACCGTCTCGGTCGGCCCTGGCCGCGTCACGGTCAACGGGCCGAAGGGCGAGCTGAGCCAGGTGATCGACGCCGACATGACGGTCTCCCAGGAGGATGGCGTGCTGAGCGTCTCGCGGCCGACCGACCGCGGTCCACACCGGGCCCTGCACGGTCTCACGCGGAGCCTGATCGCGAACATGGTCGAGGGCGTCACCAACGGTTTCGAGAAGCGGCTGGCGATCCAGGGCGTCGGCTATCGTGCCCGCGCTCAGGGCAAGGGCCTCGAGCTCTCGCTCGGCTACTCGCACCCGATCAGCATGGACGCGCCGGACGGGATCGAGTTCGAAGTCCCGCAGCCGACGGAGATCATCATCCGCGGGATCGACAAGCAGTTGGTCGGCGAGATCGCGGCCCAGATCCGCCGCAAGCGGCCGCCGGAGCCGTACAAGGGCAAGGGCGTGCGCTACGCGGACGAGCAGATCCGCCGCAAGGTCGGCAAGCGGGCCTAGGTAACGGGTCCAGAGAGAGTTTCAGGAGCAGACGGATGGCAGTTCAGACACCACAGCAGAGAAGGCTTCGCCGGCGCCGCCGCGTGCGCGCCAAGGTCCGCGGCAACGCGACGCGGCCGCGCCTGTCCGTGTTCCGCTCCAACCGCGGCATCTCCGCACAGCTGATCGACGACGACGGGGGCCGCACGCTCGCCGCCGTCAACTGGACCGAGGACGATCTGCGGTCGCTGACGCCCGCCGAGCAGGCTGCCAAGGCCGGCACGCTGCTCGCCGAGCGCGCCAAGGCGGCCGGCGTCGAGACCTGCATCTTCGACCGCGGTGGCTACCGCTACCACGGCAACGTCGCCCGCCTCGCCGACGCCGCTCGGGAGGGCGGCCTCGCCTTCTAGCCTGCACGGGCGGAAATGGAACGGATTCGATGAGCATCACCAGCTACGAAAAAGTCAGCGCCCAGGGTCTCGACCTGCAGGAGCGCGTGATCGAGATCAACCGCGTCGCGAAGGTCGTCAAGGGCGGCCGCCGCTTCTCCTTCACCGCGCTGGTCGCCGTCGGCGACGAGCGCAACGTCGTCGGAATCGGCTACGGCAAGGCGCGCGAGGTCCCGCTCGCGATCCAGAAGGCGGTCGAGAACGCGCGCAAGGACCTGATCAAGGTTCCGCAGTACGGGCAGACGCTGCCGCACTTCGTGATCGGCAACTTCGGCGCCGGCCACGTCGTCCTGCGCCCCGCCTCCGAAGGTACCGGCGTGATCGCCGGCGGCGGCGTGCGCGCCGTGCTCGAGCTCGCCGGCTACCGCGACGTGCTCACCAAGTCGATCGGCACGAACAACCCGATCAACCAGGTGAAGGCGACGATGGCAGGGCTCAAGGCGCTTCGCAAGCCCGAGGATGTCGCCGAGCTGCGCGGCCTCTCGATCAGCAAGGTTCTTGGCCTGCAGAAGAAGCCCGCCGAGACGGCCGAGGGCGAGAGCGCCGACGGCGAGCCCGCCGTCGACCCGGTCGCCGTCGCCACCGAGGAGGCGCCGCCCGAGGAAGTTTCGCTGGCCGAGGATGCCGCGACCGGAGACGACGGCCCCGCCGAGGCGGCTGCCGAGGAGAAGTCCGATGGCTGAGCTTCTGATCAAGCAGGTGCGCTCCGCCAACGGCGCGAGCCCGAGGCAGCGCGACACGCTCCGCACCCTCCGCCTGGGCCGGATCGGCTCGCAGACCAAGCGCGCCGACTCGCCCGAGTTGCAGGGGCTGCTGCGCAAGGTTTCCCATCTCATCGTCATCGAGGGGTCGGGCTGATGGCGCGCATCGAACCTGAGGACGTCGGACTCGACAACCTGCGCCCGAAGCCGGGCAGCCGGAGCGACCGCAAGCGGCTCGGCCGAGGCAAGGGCACGGGCCAGGGCAAGACCGCGGGCCGCGGCCACAAGGGCTACGGCTCCCGTGCCGGCAGCAAGCGCAAGGCCGGCTACGAGGGCGGTCAGAACCCGATCCACATGCGGATGCGGAAGCTGCGCGGCCCGAACCGCAAGATGTCGATGCCGTTCGAGCAGTTCCGGACGCACACGCAGCCGGTCAACGTCGCGACGCTGGAGGAGCGCTTCGACGCCGGCGCCGAGGTGACGCCCGAGTCGCTGCGCGCCGCCGGCCTGGCAAAGGGCTCCGACCCGGTCAAGATCCTCGGCAACGGCGACCTCAGCAAGAAGCTGACGGTCCGCGCCCACGGCTTCAGCGCCACGGCGCGCGAGAAGATCGAGGCGGCCGGCGGCACGGCCGAAACGATCGACTAGCCTCAGGTGACCGACCCCGGAACCCCGCACGCACGGATGACCCGCCTGCCGCTTCGCATCTCTTCGTCCTCGGGCTTGCCTTTGCCCCCGGCAAAGGCTGCGCCCTGCGTCCTCGATCTGCTCGATCAGTCGGGCCCCCGTACGCACGGGGCCCCGGGGTCGATCACCTAGCACCGATGCTGCGCACGATCGCCAACTCCTTCGCGATCCCGGAGATCCGGCGCAAGCTCGCCTTCACGGCGGCGATGCTGGCCCTGTACCGGCTCGGCGCCTACATCCCGGCGCCCGGCGTCGACGCGCACGCCCTCGACCAGATCCAGGGCAACTTCGCGGGCGGCAACATCCTCGGCTTCCTCAACGTCTTCAGCGGCGGCGCCCTGAGCCAGCTGTCGCTGTTCGCCCTCGGGATCATGCCCTACATCACGGCATCGATCATCCTGCAGCTGCTCACGGTGGTCGTCCCCTCGCTCGAGAAGCTGCAGAAGGAGGGCGAGGTCGGCCAGCAGAAGATCACGCAGTACACGCGCTATCTGACCGTCGCCCTCGCCTTCGCCCAGTCGCTCGGCTACGTCTTCCTCTTCGACTCCTTCGGCGGCGGCGGCGTCAGCGTCGTCGGCGGCGCGCTCACCTTCCCGAAGGTGATGCTGATCGTGATCTCGCTGACCGCGGGTTGCGTGCTGCTCATGTGGCTCGGTGAGCTGATCACCCAGCGCGGTATCGGCAACGGCATCTCGCTGATGATCTTCGCCTCGATCGCCTCCCGCATCCCGGGTGGCATCCAAGCCTGGTGGACGAACCCCGACCAGGTCTTCGTCGTGATGATGCCCTTCATCGCGATCGCGGTGATCGTCGGCATCGTCTACATCCAGGAGGGCCAGCGCCGCATCCCGGTCCAGTACGCGAAGCGCCAGGTCGGCCGCAAGATGACGACGGGCGGCTCCACCTACCTGCCGCTGCGCGTCAACATGGCGGGCGTCATCCCGGTCATCTTCGCCGCCTCGATCATGGCCTTCCCGCCGACCGTCGGCCAGCTGCTGAACACGCCGTGGGCACTCGACTTCGCCGACTTCTTCAGCCCGCAGAGTTGGGCCTACATCGTCGGCGAGGTGCTCTTCATCATCCTCTTCACCTACTTCTATACGGCCGTCACCTTCAACCCGGTCGACCAGGCCGACAACCTGAAGAAGTACGGCGGCTTCATCCCCGGCGTCAGACCCGGGCGACCAACCGCCGAATACCTGGATCGGATCCTGACCAGGCTCACCTTCGCCGGCGCCCTCTATCTGGGCGCGGTCGCGGCCCTGCCGACGATCCTGATCAGCCAGACCTCCGCCAACTTCTTCTTCGGCGGAACCTCGATCCTGATCGTCGTCGGCGTAGCGCTCGACACGGTCAAGCAGCTCGAGGCGCAGCTGATGATGCGCAATTACGAGGGCTTCCTGAAGTAGGCGGCGGCGGGCGGCGGGCCGGGAGCGCCGATGGCGGCCGTTGGGGTCGCTCACGTGCGTCCGCACGATCGCTCCCCTAACGACCGCCCTCGCCGCTCCCAGCCTCGCCGTGTAGCCGTCACGCCTGGCGGTGGTTGGCCGAACCTCACCGACTTTCCCAGCACATAGCTGGCAAAGTCGATACGGAACGCCCCGGCCACGGCGTGGGTTCCTCGCCGGCGGCCGGTTGACCGCCTTTGGGCAGTGAGGGGGAGCGCGCCGGGACCTGGCGGCGAAACAACGCGCCTGACGTCGGCGTCAGCGCGACGTGTGGCGTGTTAGTTCGCCTCAGGCGAACCAATGCGCCGGACCCCCTCTCCGCGGCGAGGTGTGGCGCGTTGTTTCGCCTCGCCGCCGGCGGGCTCCGCCCGCCCTCCTCCCTCGTTGCCCTCGCAGTGCCGCGCCCGTTCGCCGGCGGCGCCGGTCCGCGCGGCGTGACGGCAGCGCCGGCCACGCAGCGCGGCGCGGACCCATCTCAACCCTCTAAGGTGCCGCGTCTATGTCCGAGCTCAATCTCATCCTGCTCGGTCCTCCGGGCTCAGGGAAAGGAACGCAGGGAGAGCGCCTCCAGGAGGACTTCCACCTGCCCTATTACGCGACCGGGGACATCCTCCGGGCCGCGGTCAAGGACGGCACCGAGCTCGGCCAGGTCGCCAAGCAGCACATGGACGCCGGCGGGCTCGTGCCCGACGACGTGATCATCGGCGTGATCTGCGAGAAGGTCGAGAATCCCGAGGCTGCCGACGGCTTCATCCTCGACGGCTTTCCGCGCACGATCGGCCAGGCCGAGGCGCTTGGCAGCGAGATGGAGAAGCTCGGCCGCTCGATCACCGCGGTCGTCCTGATCGACACCGACGACGCCGAGGTCCAGCGGCGGCTCGGCGGGCGCCGGACCTGCGCCAAGAACGGCCACATCTTCCACGTCGAGTTCGATCCGCCGAAGAACGAGGGCGTCTGCGACGTCTGCGGCTCGCGGCTCATCGTCCGCGACGACGACAAGCCCGAGGTGATCGCCAAGCGGCTCGACACCTATCACTCGCAGACCGAGCCGCTCGTCGACTACTACGACCAGCGCAACCTGCTGAAGCGGGTCGACGGCACCCAGAAGCCGGATGAGGTCGGCGACCGGATCCGCGCGATCCTTGCGACCCTGAAACTCGAAGAGGAGCTGTAGCCCTGGGCTACGTCATGTACCGGGGGACGATCACACCGAAGACGCCCGAGCAGGTGGAGAAGATGGCCGTGGCCGGCAGCATCCTCGCGCGCTGCCACAAGATGGTCAAAAAGAGCGCCCGGCCCGGCGTCACGACCGCCCATCTCGACGAGATCGCCGAGAAGTTCATCCGCTCGCAGGGTGCCGAGCCCGCCTTCAAGGGCTACCGCGGCTTCCCGGGCTCGATCTGCGCCTCGCCGAACTCGATGGTGGTCCACGGGATCCCCGGCGCCTACGAGCTCAAGCGCGGCGACGTGCTCTCGATCGACATCGGCGTGATCAAGGACGGCTGGGTCGCCGACGCGGCGCAGACGTACGGGATCGGCCCGATCGGCGAGCCCGCCCAGCACCTCCTCGAGGTCACCAGGGACGCGCTCTTCAGCGGGATCGCCGCGGCGAAGGCCGGCAACACGCTCGGCGACGTCTCGCACGCGGTCCAGGAGCGCGTCGAGGCTGACCGCCTGCACGTGATCAAGAGCCTCGTCGGGCACGGGATCGGCCGTGAGATGCACGAGGAACCGCAGATCCCGAACTTCGGGGACGCCGGCACCGGTCCCACCCTGGAGGAGGGGATGACGCTGGCGATCGAGCCGATGGTCAACATCGGCACGGACGAGATCCGGATGGGCTCCGACCACTGGGCCGTCTACTCGGCCGACGGATCGCTGGCGGCACATTTCGAGTTCACGATCGCCGTCGGCGCCGACGGTCCCCGCATCCTCACTCCCTGGCACGTCGACTGAGCGACGCCGACGGCGCCGATGCCGGCCGGCGCCCGCGCAGGCCCGGCGTTCAGCCGTGGCCGCTGCCGATGCCGGCCGGCAGCTCGCTGCGCGCCCGCTGGGCGGCCGGGGCGCGTCGCAGCGCCTTCGGCACGTGGGTCCGCTTCCAGTTCGTGCTCAGCGGCTCGTTCGTGAGCAACGCCTCCCATGTGGCGGTTCCGATCCGCCCCGTCGCGCGCAGCTCCTCGTCCTTTTGGAAGTGGAGCACGGCCCGCTCGGTGCGGGCGTCGAAGACGCCGCTCGCCACCGTCTGCCGGCCGGCGGCGGCGAGCAGCTCCTGCGCGTAGATGACGGCGTCGCCGCTGTCGCCGCGCTCGAGCTTGGCGATGCCCGTCTCCGGCTCGTAGCCCGGTACGCCCTTGACCCTCTTGCGGCGCACGATCTTCCACTCGCTGCCGGTCGTTTCCTGCCACGAGTACCAGCTGATCCCCCGGGTGCGGTACTCCCGCGCGTAGCGGCGGAAGTCGAGCAGCTCGCGCTTGCCCGGGTCCTCGTAGGTCTGGCCGACCGGGAAGATCGGGCGCCCGTAGAGCCGGTTGAAGCGGTAGGTGTGCTCGAAGGCGCGCCGGACGGAGGTGCCGATCGCGTGCCAGTAGACCTGCGGGACGTTGAAGCTCGCGCCATCGTTGCCGAGGAAGACGGAGTACGGGAACGAGGGGTGGTAATCGGTGTAGGGGAAGCTGCTGAGGCCGAGCGGGTAGCGCGGGCCGACGAGCTTGCGCAGCTTGTGGATGTAGGTGTAGGCCTGCTTGTAGCGGCCCTCGTAGCTCGCCTCGGCATCGATCACGATGCAGTCGGCGCCAAGCTCGGCGGCGCGCGCGGACGCCTTCGCCTCGCGCCCCGGATTATCGCCGTACACGAAGGGCCAGGCGCAGGCCTTGATCCCGCGCTTGTGCAGGGCGCGGACGAGGCTCGAGCTGAACTGACTCCAGGGGTTGGTGCCGTCGGCGCTCTTGACGTAGACGGTGTCGAGCCGCTCGTGCTTGGCCTTGCGGGCGACTGCCCGCGGCGAGCCGCCGGAGCTCGACAGCTCCCAGATCCACGACCCATTGCCCTTCAGTGGGTTTGCCCGGGCAGGGCCGGCGGCGAGCAGAGCGGCGAGCGCCGCGAGCAGCAACGCCGCGCAAATCGTGCGGCTTGCGGCTGCGGTCATCCGCTTAGCCGGCCTCGCGCAGCTTGTAGTGGCCGCCGAGCAGGTGGGTCAGCGTGACCAGCTTGTAGCCGCGCTTCTGCAGCTTCTTGACGATCTTTGGCACGGCGGCAACCGTCTCCCCCCGCGGGCCGCCGCCGTCGTGCATGAGCACGATCGAGCCGCTCGTCGCCGAGATCGCCGTCGCCTCGATCGAGCCCGTCCCGGGCAGCTTCCAGTCGTTGGTGTCCCGATCCCACAGGGCGACCGACATGCCGAGGCTGCGGGCGGCGGAGACGGTGCCCGAGTTGTAGTTGCCGTACGGCGGTCGGAAGGCGCAGGGCTTGAAGCCGGTCGCGCGCTTGATCAGCTTCTGCGTCGTCCGCATGCTCGCGACGCCGGGGTAGTTCTCGTGGTGCAGCGAGTGGTCGCCGATGTCGTGGCCGTGGGCGATCAGCTTGCGCATGATCGACTCACGGCCGGAGATCTCCGAGCCGATCTCGAAGAAGGTGCCCTTGGCGCCACGCCGGTCGAGCTCGTGCATGATCGAGAGCGTGTAGTCGCTGGGTCCATCGTCGAAGGTGAGCGCTACCTGCTTGCGCTTGCTCGGCCCGCTGCGGTAGGCGCCGGCGTCGCCGATCGAGCAGCCGGTGCGAACCACGTTGCGGATGCGGCCGCGCTGACCCCCCTTCGCGGGCCAGCGGTCGGTGCAGCCCGCCTCGGCGGCGCGCCGTCGCGCCTTCGCGGGCGCAGTCGTTGTGCAGGCCGGCCCGTGCCAGCCGCTGACTCCGTAGAAGCGGAAGTGGCCGGTGCGGAAGCCGGCCTCGCTCAAGCCGAGCTCGAGCTTGATCACGCTTGGCTGTGGCCGCTTGAACTTCGCCTTGATCCCCCTGATCTTCTTCAGCCGGCCGCTCTTGTGCAGCCGCGAGATCCCGACGCGCACCTTGTTGCCGTGCGGCTTGCCGCCGACGCAGAGCACGCTGCTGTGCCGGACTGCGTGCCCCGAGGCGGCGATGCACATGTGGCGTTCGGTGGAGTGGGCGGCGTCCGGGTAGAGGGTCAGCTGGCTCAGCTTCGGCAGCGAGCGGACGCCCGAGAAGGTGAGGGCGAGCTTGCGCACGTGCTGGTTGATCGCGACGCGCTTGAGCTCGACCGGGCTGTGCTTGGCGGCGGCCGTCGTCGCCCGGCCCCGCCGGCCTGCTTGCGAGTGCGCGGCGGCGGGCGTCGCCTGCAGGCCGGCCACGGCAACGGCGAGGGCGACCACCGCAACCGCGGACGATCGCCCCAGATCCCACCGACAACGCTCCACCATTGCCCTCATTGTCGCCGATCCGGCCGCGGAACGGGAATCGGCAGCTGGGCTGGTCGGCGCAAGCGCGGCGGCGATCGGCCGGCGCTCAGGGCCCGGCGGCGGGCAGCAGCGGTCGCCGCCTGGCGACCGCTGCTGCCCACTGAGCCATGGCTTGGACACGGCTACTTCTGGTACTTGGCGACGAACTTCTCGTTGTCGCCCTTGCAGCCGGCGGTCGAGTACTGGACCTTGCCCTTGGCCTTCTTCTTGCTGACGAACTTGCCGCTCAGCTTGATCTTGACCTTGTCGTCGACGACGTTCGCCACCGTGCCGCGGTAGCTGAACTTGCCGTTCTTCTTGATCTTGGCCTTGTACATGACGGGGACCGGCGAGCAGTCGTTGTAGTAGCTCGGGGTCAGCGTCTTGCGGTTCTTGGCCACCGCCAGCGTGATGACGGTGAGCTTGCCCTTGGTCTCCGCGTATGTGCCGGCCTTCGGCTTGGCTGCGAACGCCGAGACCGAGAGCACGAGTGCGAGTGCCAGTGCGACAGCGCCGATGCTGCCATGGCGAATGATTCTCATTCTGAGTTTCCCCTTCCGGGCTCCCCGCAACAGCGGGGCTCCCCCTTCGTGTTTCTGTCAGTGGCGGCCCGGCTGCGCGCCCTGCGACGCGCCCCGACTAAACCTGGTCCGCCGGTGTCAGGGAAACGTAGCGGAACGGGGGGCCGGCGCGCCATGGAGGCCGCCCAGGGGCGCCGCCGACACAGCCCCCCAGCGGCGGCGCGGGAGCCCCACCCGTAGGGTCGAGCCCGGCTTTGCGCGCCGGCGCTCAGTTGCTAGTATGCCGACTCTCGGCCTGAGGGCCGTCCCTGTTTGCCTGCCGCCCGATTCATGGGGTGGCTGGGCCACCTAGTCAGATACGAGTTGGAGACGATGAAGGTTCGTGCGTCCGTAAAGCCAATGTGTGAACGTTGCCAGGTAATCCGGCGGCGCGGCCGCGTGCTCGTCATCTGCTCGAACCCGCGGCACAAGCAGAGGCAGGGTTAGGGAGCGCAATGGCACGGATCGCAGGAATCAACCTGCCGCTCAACAAGCGGGCGGTCGTCGGCCTCACGTACATCCACGGGATCGGCAGCTCGACCGCGGAGAAGATCGTGGAGACCACCGGCGTCTCGGGCGACACGCGGATCGGTGATCTCACCGACGACGAGGTGATGAAGCTCCGCGAGGCGGTCGAGGGCCACCAGGTCGAGGGTGATCTGCGACGCGAGCGTTCGCAGAACATCAAGCGCCTCATGGAGATCGGCTCCTACCGGGGCCTGCGCCATCGCCGTGGACTGCCGGTCCGCGGGCAGCGCACGAAGACCAACGCTCGTGGCCGCAAGGGCCCACGCCGGATGAGCGTCGCGGGCAAGAAGAGGGCTCCGACGCCCAAGTGATCGACAGCTTCAGGAACGAGTAGATGCCACAGCCCAAGAAGGGGCGCACCAAGCGCCGGGTCCGTAAGAACGTTCCGTTCGGACAGGCCCACATCAAGACAAGCTTCAACAACACGATCGTCACCCTCACCGACCCCGAGGGCAACGTGATCGCCTGGGAGTCGGCCGGATCGGCAGGCTTCAAGGGCTCCCGCAAGTCGACGCCGTTCGCCGCCCAGGTGACCGCCGACAACGCCGCCCGCAAGGGCATGGAGCACGGCCTCGAGCGCGTCGAGGTGCTCGCCAAGGGCGCCGGCTCCGGCCGCGAGACCGCGATCCGCGCGCTGCAGGCCGCCGGCCTGCAGGTGACGACGGTCAAGGACGTTTCCCCGCAGGCCCACAACGGTTGCCGCCCGAAGAAGCGGCGCCGGGTCTGAGGAGGCCGCCGAGATGGCTCGAGACACTTCCCCCCAGTGCAAGCAGTGCCGCCGCGAGGGCACCAAGCTCTTCCTCAAGGGCGAGCGGTGCCTGACCGACAAGTGCGGCGTCGAGCGGCGCTCGTACCCGCCGGGCGAGCACGGCCGCGGGCGACTGCGTGCCTCCGAGTACCGCAACCAGCTCCGCGAGAAGCAGAAGGCGCGCCGTTACTACCAGGTGCTCGAGAAGCAGTTCCGCAGCTACTACGAGAAGGCTTCGCGGCAGGACGGCGTCACCGGCGAGAACCTGTTGCGCCTGCTCGAGCGGCGCTTCGACAACGTGCTGGTGCGGCTGGGCTTCGCGGCCTCGCGGCGCCAGGCCCGGCAGATGATCCGCCACGGCCACTGGCTCGTGAACGGTCGCCGGGTCGACATCCCGAGCTACCAGCTCAAGCCTGAGGACATCATCTCGATCAAGGCTGGCTCCTCGGTCGAGACGACCGTGAGGGTCGCCACCGAACTTATCTCCACTGTGCCCCCCTGGCTGCAGGCCGATCACGATGCGCTGACCGCGAAGGTCCTGCGTCTTCCCGAGAGGGACGAGATCGACTCGCCAGTGGAGGAACAGCTCATCGTCGAGCTGTACTCCAAGTAGGGCAACCGAAAACCCGCCGACGGAAGGACGCGCAATGACCACCCTGGCCGAATTTCAGGAGCCCGTAATCACGAGCGAGGACAGCAACGAGACGAACGGCACGTTCGTCATCGAGCCCCTCGACAAAGGCTTCGGTTACACCTACGGCAACAGCCTTCGTCGCGTGCTGCTCTCGTCGCTCGGCGGAGCGGCGATCAAGTCGGTTCGCATCGAGGGCGTCGCCCACGAGTTCTCGAACATCGACGGTGTCAAGGAGGACGTGACCGACATCGTCCTCAACCTCAAGGACATCGTGATCAAGATGCACACCGACTCCGACGAGGTCGAGGTGCCGCTGGTCGCGAACGGTCCCGGCGAGGTGACCGCCGCCGACATCGACCTGCCCGCCGGCGTTGAGATCCTCAACCCCGAGGCGCCGATCGCGACGCTCGAGAAGAAGACGAAGCTCGAGATGTACCTGACGATCGGCAAGGGCCGAGGCTACTCGCCGGCCGAGGACAACAAGGCCGACGATCAGCCGATCGGCGTGATCCCGATCGACTCGATCTTCTCGCCGATCCGCCGCGCCGCCTACAGCGTCGACTCCGCCCGAGTCGGTCAGCGCACCGACTTCGACAAGCTGACGCTGGAGATCGAGACCGACGGCTCGCTCGAGCCCGGCTCGGCGCTGCGCGAGGCCGCGGAGCTGATGATCAAGGCCCTGGCGATCTTCACCGACGCCGACCGCCTCGAGGAGCTCACGCAGACCGACCGGCGCCGTTGCCGGCGCCGAGGCCGCCGCGGCGAGCGAGGGCGACGACCGCCTGATCGAGGAGCTCGAGATCGGCGTCCGCGCCTACAACTGCCTGAAGCGGGCCGGCGTGCAGACGATCGGCGACCTGACGAGCAAGTCCTTCTCGGAGCTGACCGCGATTCCGAACTTCGGCGAGCGGTCGATCGAGGAGGTCGTCGAGGCGCTGACGTCGCTCGGTCTCTCGCTGCGCGAGGAGTAATCCACCGATGCGCCACCGTCGCAACAGGCACAAGCTGAGCCGCGACGCGGCGCATCGCAAGGCGCTGCTCCGCAACCTCAGCAAGCAGCTCATCGAGCACGAGCGGATCCGGACCTCGCAGGCGAAGGCGAAGGCCGTCAAGCCCGAGGTCGAGAAGCTGATCACGCTCGCCAAGCGCGGCGACCTGCACGCGCGCCGGCAGCTGCTCAGCAAGCTCGGCCAGGACAAGTTCACCGTCCACAAGCTCGTCGAGGAGATCGCCCCCCGCTACGACGGGCGCCCGGGCGGCTACACGCGGATCGTCAAGCTCGGCCCGCGCCGCTCGGACTCGACAGAGATGGTCTTCCTCGAGCTGGTCTGACGGCCTCGGAGACCGCTGCTCGGCGTCATCGGTCGGCCCGGATAGCGCTGCTATACCGGGCCTCCCTCTTCCTTGATCAGCGGCCTCCGAGGCTCGTCAGATCTCCGCATTGCGTCGGGCGGCCAGCCGGCCGGCGATCCGCGCAGCGACCCACAGGGGTTGCTCGGTGATCTGCAGCCAGGTGAAGCGCAGGACCTCGAGCCCGTGGGCCTGCAGCTCGGTCTGCTTGCGCCGGTCGCGCTCGAAGGCCGCGCGGCCCGAGTGGAAGTCGAAGCCGTCGACCTCGACGACGAGCCCGGCGTCGGGCCAGTAGGCGTCAACCTCCCAGCCGTACAGGCGGACGTTGCGCTTGGCCGGCAACAGCCCCGCATCGCGAACCAGCCGCCACAGGCGCAGCTCCGCCTCCTTGCGTGAGAAGCCGGTATCCGCGTCGGACGCAAGCAGCGGCCCGAGGACGCGCCAGCCGTGGTGGCCGAAGGTGCGGGCGCGCAAAGCGTCGAGCTCCGCTGCGGGTAGGAGACCCACCGCTCGCAACTCATTGGCCGCCCGCTCGATCTCACCCGGGTCCGCGCCCATCGCGGAGTCCAGGAGCGACCGCGCGGGCGAGGTCAGCGGGATGTAGTCGAGCGCACAGAGGTCGTCGGGGTGAAGGGCGCCGCGGTGTGTCGCAATCCGCGGTTGGGATCGACGAGCCGGCGCGATGATGTGCGTGGGGCCGGTTGGCTCGGCGACGGCTCCCCACAGCCAGAGCGCGTGGCCGCGCGAGAGCAGCGAGTGGGGCTGCGTTGCGAGGACGGCCGCGAGCGCCCCGGCCAGGCCTGAAGCTGACTCTCGCCCGAGCAAGTAGACGCCTCTGTAGACCCGCGTAAACCGCCCGGCCCGACAGCGGGAGTTGACCACCGAGGGCGCGAGGCCGAGCAGGCTGAGCTGCGGCGCGGTCAGCAGGGCGTGCTGCAGCTCTGCCACGGCGACGAGCGGCCGCTCGCCTCCTCTGTCACCCAGCCGCGAAACAACGCGCCTGACGTCTACGGGTGCCCGACGTCCGGCGCGAAAGTTCGCTCTGGCCGAAGGAAGATGCCGGACGTCCTGCCCTGGGCCACGTGTGGCGCGTTGCTTTCCCATCTCGACCCCACAAGCCCAGAGGCGCCGACGGTGCCCCGCCCGCCGTCACGCGATACTCCGCCGCCGGATGACCACCTACCGGCTCGACATCGCCTACGACGGCACGGACTTCCGCGGCTGGGCCCGGCAGGAGGGGCTGCGGACCGTGCAGGGGGAGATCGAGGAGGCGCTCGGCAAGCTCTTCGGCGGGCCGACCAGCCTGACCGTCGCCGGTCGCACCGACGCCGGCGTCCATGCATCCGGGCAGGTCGCGAGCTTCAGCGCTGCCAAGGCGCCGCCGGAGAACCTGCGGCGGGCGCTCAACGCGCTCACGCCGGCGGACATCGCGGTCACGGCGGCGGCCCCGGCGCCCGACGACTTCGACGCCCGCCGGCGGACGCTCTCCCGCCGCTACCGCTACCGGCTGCAGCTCGGCCCCGCGCAGAGCCCGTTCGAGCGCCGGTACGCGGTCCACTGGCCTTACCCGCTCGACCGGGCGCTGCTCGACCGCTGCGCGGAGGCAATCGAGGGTACGCACGACTTCACCGCCTTCACGCCGACCGAGACCGAGCACGTGCGCTTCGAGCGCGACGTACTCGACGCCGGCTGGTCGGGGCCTGAGCCCGGAATCGGGGCTGAGGAGATCCTTAGCTTCGAGGTGGAAGCTGATGCATTCATGCGAAACATGGTCCGCGTACTCGTCGGCACGATGCTGGAGATCGGTGCCGGGCGGCGCGACCCGGAGTCGCTGCCGCAACTGCTCACCGGCCGCCCCCGGCCGGAGGCGGGGGAGACTGCGCCAGCGCACGGCCTGTGGCTGATCGGGGTCACCTACCCGTGAGCCGCCGAGCCCCAGCTGCCGCGCCGCTCGCTCTCGTCGTGCTGCTGGGCGATCGCCGGTGGCTGCAGCGGCGGGCACTCCTACCCGGACGTCAGCGTGACGACGCCGGAGGTCCGCGGCGCAGGCCCGGCGCTGAGCATGGCCGAGTGGCGCAAGCGGGTTGGCGCAATCTGCCGGCGGGCCGCCGTCCGCGTAACCCGCGCCTCGGCCAAGCTCGCCGGCCAGGTCGCCGATCCGAGCGACGTCGGCGAGGTCAGCAGGCGCGCGTTCGAGATGGGCGAGCCCGTGATCGAGCGGCAGCTGCGGGCGCTGGCGCGACTGCGGCCACCGCCGGCGATCGAAGCCGGCTACCAGGACTTCGTCTCCACCCTTGCCGACGAGCTCCGCTGGACCGGCCGGATCGCGCTGATGGCCGACAACAGCAACGCCGACGACCGAGCTCGCCGAGGCCGACCGTCACCTCGCCGCGCGCGCCGCCGAGGTGCACCGCTTCGTCGGCGAGCACAGCCTGCCTCGGCTGTCTTCCCGCCGGGTCCGCGCAGCCCTGAGCGCCGCGCCGACGTCGCCTCCGCCCAGCCGCCCGGCGTTCATCTAGATTGGCCCCGTGCGGGTCCTGCTCACCAACGACGACGGCATCCAGGCGGCCGGGCTGCAGTCGTTGCGGCGTGAGCTGCTCGCGCTCGACGGCATCGAGCTCGACGTGATCGCCCCCGACTCGAACCGCAGCGCAACCGCGCGCTCGATCACGACGCGCTCACCGCTGTGGGTCCAGGAGGTCGAGTTCGAGGACGGCACCACCGGCTACGCGACGGAGGGCACGCCGGTCGACTGCGTCCGCTTCGCCGACCTCGGCCTGCTCGGCCGCAAGCCGGACCTGATCGTCTCGGGGATCAATCACGGCTCCAACCTCGGCGACGACGTCACCTACTCGGGTACGGTCGCCGCGGCGCTCGAGGGAATCGTCCTCGGCGTGCCGGCGATCGCCGTCTCGCAGCAGTCGCCGGAGCGCGAGATGGACTTCCGCGCCGGCCGCGAGTTCGACTTCTCCCACGCGGCGCCCTTCACGGCCGCGCTCGTCGCCCGGATCGTCCAGCACGGGATGCCGGAGGGGACGCTGATCAACGTCAACGTCCCCGGCGGCGAGCCCGCCGGCGTCGCGGTGACGAAGCTCGGCAAGCGCCTCTACGACGACGAGCTGAAGCTCGTCGAGGAGAGCGAGGAGGAGGGCCGCAAGCGCTACCGGATCTACGGCTTCGAGCCCTCCTACGAGGACGAGGAGGGGACCGACCTGGTCGCGGTCGCGCGCGGGCAGATCGCGGTCACGCCGATCCACTTCGACCTCACCGACCACGGCGGGCTCGAGGAGCTCGGCGGCTGGGGACTGGAGGGAA
Organism: uncultured Solirubrobacterales bacterium; assembly: GCA_963850625.1. Classification (GTDB taxonomy): domain Bacteria; phylum Actinomycetota; class Thermoleophilia; order Solirubrobacterales; family 70-9; genus CAXMST01. Next base: position 352,296 of record CAWKLZ010000012.1, on the reverse strand, counting down.
TGCTGGGGGCGCGGCAGTGAGCCCGGCGGCCGCGGCGGCGAGGCGGGTCGAGGAGCTGCGCGCCGAGATCGCCAAGCACGACCAGGCGTACTACGTCGAGGACGACCCGACGATCTCCGACGCCGACTACGACGAGCTCCTCAACGAGCTCCGCGACCTCGAGGCCGAGCACCCGGAGCTGCTCGTGCCCGGACTCGCCGACGCAGCGCGTCGGCGGCAAGCCGCTCGACAAGTTCGAGCAGTACGAGCACGCCGAGCCGATGCTGTCGCTGGCCAACGCGCGCAACGCGGAGGAGCTGGCGGCCTGGGAGCAGCGGATCCGCAACCTGCTCAAGCGCTTCGACATCGCCGCGGAGGAGATCTCCTACGTGACCGAGCCGAAGATCGACGGGCTCGCGATCTCGCTCACCTACGAGGACGGCGTCTTCGTGCGCGGGCTGACGCGCGGCAACGGGACGATCGGCGAGGACGTGACCTCGAACCTGAAGACGATCCGCTCGATCCCGCTGCGGATTGCGGACGCGCCGCGCAAGATCGAGGTCCGCGGCGAGATCTACTTCCCGCGCTCGGGCTTCGACCGCCTCAACGAGCAGCGGGCCGAGGCGGGCGAGTCGACCTTCGCCAACCCCCGCAACGCCGCCGCCGGCACCCTGCGCCAGCTGGATCCGCAGCTGGCCGCCTCGCGGCCGCTGCAGATGTGGACCTACGGGATCGGCTTCCGCGACGGCGTCGAGCACGCCTCGCACAGCGACGAGCTCGAGTGGCTCCGCGAGCGTGGCTTCCGCGTCAACGGCGACATCGCCCGCCATGAGAACGGCGACGAGCTCGTGCCGCGCTGCGAGTGGTGGCAGGAGCGCCGCGACGAGCTCGACTTCGAGATCGACGGCGTCGTCGTCAAGGTCGACGAGCGGCGCCTGTGGCGGGAGCTCGGCGTCGCGGGCCGCGAGCCGCGCTGGGCGATCGCCTGGAAGTTCCCGCCGACGACGGTGACGACGAAGCTCAACAAGGTCGTCTGGAACGTGGGCAGGACCGGGCACCTGGTGCCGTTCGCGATGCTCGAGCCCGTGCACGTCGGCGGCGTCACCGTCTCGACCGCGACCCTGCACAACGAGGAGGACCTGGCGCGCAAGGACGTGCGCGAGGGCGACGAGGTGATCGTCACCCGCGCCGGCGACGTGATCCCGCGCGTCGTCGCGCCCGTGATCCAGCGCCGCAAGGGCAAGCGCCTGCGCAAGTCCGAAGCCGCCGAAGGAGTGCCCGATCTGCGGCACGCCGACGGTCAAGCCCGAGGACTCCGTGTGGACGATCTGCCCCAACCGGACCGGCTGCCCGGGCCAGACCTTCCAGCACGTCAAGCACTTCGTCGGCCGCGGGATGATGGACATCGACGGCTTCGGCGAGCAGCTCGCCTACCGCTTCCTCGACGACGGCCTGATCAACGACGCGGCCGACATCTACGACCTGAAGGCCGAGCAACTAGAGGGGCTCGAGGGCTTCGGCGAGACCTCGGCGCAGAACCTGATCGACGCGATCGAGGCCTCCAAGCAGCGCCCCTTTCCGCGCGTGCTCTTCGCGATCGGCCTCGCCGGCGTCGGCTACGTCACAGCCGAGGCGCTCGCCGGCCACTTCGGCTCGATCGACGAGCTGATCGCCGCCGATCCGGAGCGGATCACCGAGGTCGACGGCGTCGGCCCGATCCTCGCCGAGCAGATCGCCGAGCAGCTCAGCGACGAGCGCGTCCTCGACCTGATCGCCCGCCTGCGCGAGCGCGGCCTGCGCTTCGAGCTCGACCCGTCCGAGCGCCGCCAGGACGGCGGCGCGCTCGAGGGCAAGACGTTCGTCCTCACCGGCACGCTGCCGGAGCTGACCCGTGAGGAGGCGACGGCGATGATCAAGCGCGCCGGCGGCAAGGTGACCGGCTCGGTCAGCAAGAACACCGACTACGTCGTCGCCGGCGAGAGCCCCGGCTCGAAGCTCGCCAAGGCCGAGAAGTTCGGCACCGAGATCCTCGACGAGGACGGCCTGCGCGAGTTGCTCAGCGGCCCAGGCTGCCGGCTGACCGCCCGCCAGCAGGCGGCGGCGGTGCGTTCGAGCTCGCCCCGGGGCAGCTCGATGCCGCGGGCCGCGAGCCGGACGGCCGGGGCGAGGCCGATCTCGTAGAGGACCTCGAGCGGCAGGCGCTCGAGCTGCTCGGCGATCTCCGGCGCTGCCGCAGCTGCCATCAGCGGGTCGTCCTCGCGCGCCATCGCGGCCTCGTGCGCCGCCTCGGCGTACGGCGATCCCTCGACCTGGATCAGAAACCGCGCTTCGCCCGGGTCAGCCGCCAGGTGCCTGTAGACGCCGAGCCACATCGCCCGGAAGACGTCGGCGGGATCCTCGGCGCGAGCCGCCGCCGCAACGGCCGCCTCGCCGAGGCGCCGCTTGCTCTCCAGGTAGGCGGCGATCACGAGCTCGTCCTTGGAGCCGTAGTGGACGTAGGCGGTGCCGGTTGCGACGCCGGCCTCGCGTGCGACGGCGGCCATCGAGGCGCCGTGGAAGCCGCGCTCGGCGACGAGCGCCCGCAGCGCCGCGCGGACCGCGGCGGCCCGGTCGGGCGCGACCCTCGCCGTCGCGCTCACGCGGCAGTCGCCGTCGCGGGCGGCGGCGACGACGAGCGCCTCGCCGGTCTCGCGCTCGGAGACCTCCCAGAGCTTCGCGATCGCCGACTGCATGCCGACGACGCGGAAGATCGGCTTGCGCACGGGCGGGCCCGCTGTTGACCCACAGCGGCCCGTAGAACTCGCCGCCCTTGGCGGCCGGGTCGGTCGCGGCGCGCAGCTGCGAGAGGGCGCCGTAGGCGGGGGCCATGCCGCCCGTCATCGTCATCTTGTGGAAGAACTTGCCCCAGAAGTCACCCTCGTTCTCCCGCGTCGTCCGTGCCTGCAGGTCGGTGTTCGAGAGGCCCGGGTGGGCGATCAGGCTCTGCGCGCCGACGCCGGCCCGCTCGAACTCCTTCTGGAGCCCGAGGCCGAAGTGGAAGTTGGCGAGCTTCGACTGCCCGTAGGACTTCCACGGCCCGTAGTTGCCCTCGAGGTGCGGGTTCGACGGGTTGACCGCGCGGCCCATGTGGTGGGCGGTGCTGGTTACCGTGACGACGCGCGGCGCCGGCGCCCGCAGGACGGCCGGCAACAGCTTCGCGGTCAGCGTCCAGTGGCCGAGGTGGTTGACGCCGAACTGCGTCTCGAAGCCGTCGGCGGTCCGGCCCTCGGGCATCGCCATCAGCCCGGCGTTGTTGATCAGCAGGTCGAGCTTCTCGTGCTTGGCGAGCGTCGCATCGGCGGCGGCGCGGACGGAGTCGAGCGAGCCGAGGTCGAGCTCGATCACCTCGAGCGAGGCATCGGGGAGCTCGGCGCGGATGTCGGCCTCGGCCGCCGCCGCCTTCTCCTGGTTGCGGGCGGCGATCACGACGTGGGCTCCCTTGCGGGCGAGCTCGCGCGCGGTCTCCTGGCCGAGGCCGCCGTTGGCGCCGGTGACGAGCGCGGTGCGGCCGCTCTGGTCAGGGATGTCAGCTGCGGTCCAGGCCATCGTGGGGTCCTCCCGGGGTCGAGGCGGGGCCTCGACGCCGCGCGCCTGAGTGAATGTTCATTCAGTCTAGCCGTTTGTTCGGCTGCCGGCCGGACGAATGACGAGGTCCGGGGTTGACGAGCTTGGTCCAAGTGTTAGTGTCGATCGACACCCGAGGCGAGGAGCGGTGCAGCGATGTGCCTGGCCATTCCGGGTCAGATCCTCGAGATCGTCGACCCGGAGACGAGAATCGCGAAAGTCGACGTGGCAGGCGTCCGGCGCAACGTCAACATCGGCCTGCTCGACGCCGAGCCCGGCGGCGTCGAGGTCGGTGACTGGGTGCTGATCCACGTCGGCTTCGCCCTCTCGAAGGTCGACGAGGAGGAGGCGCGGCAGACGCGCAAGGTCCTCGAGGGCATGGGGGCCGACTACGAGGCCGAGCTCGAAGAGCTGAAGGCGAGCGTGATCGAGTGAGCCCCGAGCCCGCCCCGCAGAGTCTGCGAATCGGGGCCGGGCTGCATCACCTGCGGTGACGTCGCCGTGCCGCTGCGGGTGGTTCTGATCGACGCCGATCGTGGCCTCGCGCTCTGCGAGGACGCCGACGGCCGCCGCGAGACCGTCGAGACCGCCCTCGTGCAACCCGTGGCGGTCGGCGACGAGCTGCTCGTCCACGCCGGGAACGGCGATCGACCCTCGCCGGTGCCGAGCCCCCGCGCACGCGCGGACGCGAAGCGGAGCACGTGCGCGATGTATCTGCCGATCCTCCATCTCCGGCATCCCCGCAGGGCGCAGCCCGAGGAGATGCCGTGGTCTGTGGGGATGCGGCGTGAAGATTCGTCGACGAGTTCCGCGATCCCGAGCTCGGCAGGGCGCTCGCCGGCGAGATCCTCGACCTCGTCGAGCCGGGCCGCGAGTACAAGCTGATGGAGGTGTGCGGCGGGCACACGCACTCGATCTACCGCTACGGGATCGACGACCTGCTGCCGGAGAACGTCGAGCTCGTGCACGGGCCCGGCTGTCCGGTCTGCGTGATCCCGATGGGCCGCGTCGACGACGGCATCGCGATCGCCCGCAACGAGGAGGTGATCTTCACCTGCTTCGGCGACATGATGCGCGTCCCGGGCTCGGAGCATGAGCTTCGGCGAGGCGAAGGCCGACGGCGCCGACATCCGCATGGTCTACTCGCCGCTCGACGCGCTGCGGATCGCGAAGGCGAACCCCGACCGGACCGTCGTCTTCTTCGCGATCGGGTTCGAGACGACGGCGCCCTCGACGGCCCTGACGCTGAAGCGGGCCCGGGCCGAGGGCATCGACCAACTTCCTCTGATCTGCAACCACGTGACGATCGTGCCGCCGCTGCGGGCGCTGCTCGAGTCGCCGGACCTGCGGCTCGACGGCTTCATCGGCCCCGGCCACGTCTCGACGGTCGTCGGTGCCAAGCCCTTCGAGTTCATCCCCGCCAACTACGGCAAGCCGCTGGTCACCTCGGGCTTCGAGCCGCTCGACATCCTGCAGGGCATCCAGATGATCCTCCGCCAGATTGCCGAGGGTCGCTGCGAGGTCGAGAACCAGTACGGCCGCGTCGTCCCCTATGACGGCAACCCGGCGGCGCTCGCCGTGATGGCGGAGGTCTTCGAGCTGCGCCCGCACTTCGAGTGGCGCGGCCTCGGCTTCATCAGCCAGAGCGCGCTGCGGCTCTCCGATGCCTATGCCGACTTCGACGCCGAGCAGCGTGTACGAGACGCCGGGCGTCCGCGTCGCCGACCCGAAGGCCTGCCAGTGCGGCGAGGTGCTCAAGGGCGTGATCAAGCCCTGGGAGTGCAAGGTGTTCGGCACCGCCTGCACGCCCGAGCACGCGATCGGCACCTGCATGGTCTCCCCGGAGGGGCCTGCGCCGCCTATTACAACTACGGCCGCTTCGCGCGGGAGCGGGAGGTCGTCTGATGCCGCCTCACAGGTGGGCCCACTGATGGCGGCGCCGGAGACTCGCCGCAGCGACCCTGTCTCCGACCGCGAAGCGAGCATCCTCGAGATCATCGAGACGACCCGGGCGAAGCGCCCGAAGTTCAAGGCCGAGCAGGTGACGATGGCGCACGGCGCCGGCGGCAAGGCCACGCAGACGCTGATCGAGGGCCTGCTCGTGCCGGCCTTCGACCCCGAGGGCAGCGGTCTCGCGGAGATGGCCGACGCGGGCCTGGTGTCGCTTGGCGAGGGCGTCCCGCCCGTCGCCTTCACGACCGACTCCTTCGTCGTCAAGCCGCTCCGCTTCCCGGGCGGCTCGATCGGCGAGCTGGCCGTCAACGGAACCGTCAACGATCTCGCGGTGGCCGGGGCGCGGCCGCTCGCGATCACCGTCGGGCTGATCCTCGAAGAGGGGCTCGAAGCCGAGGCATTGCGGGCCGAGGTCGAGGCGATCGCGGCGGCCGCGGAGGCGGCGGGCGTCAACGTCGTCGCCGGCGACACGAAGGTCGTCGAGCGCGGCGCCGCCGACGGCATGTACGTGAACACGGCCGGAATCGGCCTGACGGATCCGCGTGCGCGGCTCAGCCCGGGTGCGCTCGAGCCGGGCGACGCGGTGATCGTCTCCGGGCCGATCGGCGAGCACGGCACGGCGATCATGCTCGCCCGCGACGAGTTCGAGCTCGACGCGGACATCGTCTCCGACACGCAGCCGCTGTGGTCGGCGGCCGATGCGCTGCTCGAGTCGGCGGGCGCGGACCTCCGCTGTATGCGCGACGCGACACGGGGCGGGGTCGCCACGGTGCTCAACGAGCTGGCCCGGGCGAGCGGCGTCGCGATCGTCGCCCACGAGGCGCAGGTCCCGGTAGCACCCGCCGTCGCCGGCGCCGCCGAGATCCTCGGCATCGACCCGATGTACGTCGCCAACGAGGGCCGGCTCGTCGCCTTCGTCGCGCCGGAATCGGCCGACGCTGCGCTCGCGGCGCTGCGCTCCGTACCCGGCTCCGAGGGCGCCGCCGTGATCGGCGAGGTCAAGCACCGAGCCCCCCGGCATGGTCCTCGTCGAGACCGCCTTCGGCGGCAAGCGCGTCATGGACCTTCTCGCCGGCGACCCACTACCGAGGATCTGCTGAATGAGCGTCCTACCCCGACAAGTTCCGACACCTACCGGGCCCGCACCGCCCGGGGAAATGAGTTGACATGGCAGCCACCGAGTTCATCCCCGACCAGCACGCGACCGAGGCCGTCGAGGCCCACGTGATCTGGATGACCACCGGGCTTCGCTGCGACGGCGACTCGGTGGCGATGACCTCGGCGGTCAACCCGAGCCTCGAGGACATCATCACGCAGTCGATCCCGGGGATGCCGAAGGTGATCGTCCACAACCCGGTGCTCGCCTACGAGAACGGCGGCGAGTTCATCGAGTGGTGGTTCCGGGCCGAGCGTGGCGAGCTCGACCCGTTCGTGCTCTGCGTCGAGGGCTCGATCCCGAACGAGAACCTCGCCGGCGAGGGTCACTTCGCGGCGATCGGCAACGACCCCTCGACGGGCCAGCCGATCACGACGAGCGAGTGGCTCGACCGGCTCGCGCCGAAGGCGGCGGCGGTCGTCGCGATCGGCACCTGCGCCACCTACGGCGGCATTCCGGCGATGAAGAACAACCCCACGGGTGCGATGGGGGTCGCCGACCATCTCGGCTGGAACTGGAAGTCGGCGGCGGGGCTGCCGGTCGTCAACATCCCGGGCTGCCCGGCGCAGCCCGACAACATGACCGAGGTGCTGCTCTACCTGGCGCTGCACCTGGCGGGCCGCGCCCCGGTTCCGGAGCTGGACGAGGCGCTGCGGCCGAAGTGGCTGTTCGGGCGGACCGTGCGCGAGGGCTGCAACCGCGCCGGCTACACCGAGCAGGGCGACTTCGCCGACCGAGTACGGCGACGACCCGCGCTGCCTGGTCAAGCTCGGCTGCAAGGGGCCGGTGGTCAAGTGCAACGTGCCGGTCCGCGGCTGGGTCGACGGCTACGGCGGCTGCCCGAACGTGGGCGGCATCTGCATGGCCTGCACGATGCCGGGCTTCCCCGACAAGTACATGCCCTTCATGGACGAGGACCCGTACGGCAAGGCGGCGGCGCGCTTCGCCTCCTTCACCTACGGTCCGGTCCTGCAAGCTACTTCCGCGAGCGGAACATCAGCAAGAAGTACGACCTCGAGCCCGAGTGGCGCAAGCCCGGGAACGACGCTGCTCTCGGGCTACCGATCCCGCTCGTCCAGCTACTCGCCGCCGGGGTCCTGATCGGCCGGCGCGCGCAGTTCAGCAGGTCACGACAGTTTCAGAGTCGAGCAGGAGAGCAGAGACAATGGCAACCACAGAGACACCCCGGTCCGACCAGAACGTGATGGTCAAGGAGATGTCGTGGGATCCGATCACCCGGATCGTCGGCAGCCTCGGCATCCACACGGAGATCGACTTCTCCAACCAGAAGGTCAACAAGTGCTACTCGACGTCGATGATCTTCAGGGGATTCGACATCTTCATGAAGGGCATCGACCCGCGCGACGCGCACTTCATCACCAGCCGGATCTGCGGCATCTGCGGTGACAACCACTGCACCTGCAGCTGCCTCAACCAGAACATGGCCTACGGGGTGAAGCCGCCGCCGCTCGGCGACCTCGCCTTCAACCTGGCCGAGACCGCGGATTACATGTTCGACCATGCGATCTTCAACGACTGCATGTGCAACGTCGACTTCTGCGAGCAGATGGTCAAGGAGACGAACCCGTCGCTGCTGCAGAAGGCGGAGTCGACCTCGGCGCCGCACTCCGACATCCATGGCTACAAGACGATCGCCGACATCATGCGCGGGCTCAACCCGTTCACCGGCGACTTCTACCTGGAGACCCTGCAGGTCGCGCGCTACACGCGCGAGATGTACTGCCTGTTCGGCGGCCGGCACACGCACCCGTCGACGATCCTGCCGGGAGGCTGCAGCGCCCACATCACCCACCAGACGCTGACCGACTACTACGTGCGGCTGATGCGGTACTTCGAGTACTGCAAGCGCACGGTGCCGATGCACGACGACCTCTACGACTTCTTCCTGGCTGAGTTGCCGGGGTACGACATGGTCGGGTATCGGGACACGAACCTGGTCTGCTGGGGCAGCGTTCGACGATCCCGACTACGTCGACTACTCGTACGAGCGGATGGGCGAGTGGGGCAACAAGCGCTACGTCACGCCCGGGCTCGTCTTCGACGGCGAGCTGATCACGACGGACCTCGTCGAGATCAACCTCGCGATCCGGATCCTGCTCGGCTCCTCCTACTTCGACGACTGGACCGACAGCCAGGCGCCGTTCGTCACCAAGGACCCGCTCGGCAACGACGTCGACCCGCGCCACCCGTGGAACAAGGTGACGCTGCCGAAGCCGCAGAAGCGCGACTTCGCCGACAAGTACAGCTGGGTCGTCGAGCCCGCGCATGTACGACAAGCGCAACGACAGCTACGTCGCCTGCGACACCGGCGGCGGCCCGTTCGCGCGCCAGTGGGTGACGGCGAAGGCCGGCCTCGTCGACTTCGGCTACTGCAAGGCGACCGGGCACAGCATCCAGATGGTGCTGCCGCGGACGCCCGACTCGCCCGAGACGGAGCTCGAGTGGAAGGTGCCGGAGAAGTCGAACGCGATCGAGCGCGATCGTGCCCGCTCCTACCACCAGGCCTACTCGGCGCTCGTCGGCCTGCACTGCCTGGAGCGCGCCTTCAAGGAGGTGCGGGCGGGGCGGACGAAGTCCTGGTCGGACTTCAAGGTGCCCGACAGCGCGGTCAGCTGCGGCTTCCACGAGGCAGCCCGCGGCGTCCTCAGCCACCACATGGTGATCGAGGGCGGCAAGATCGCCAACTACCAGCCCTACCCGCCGACGCCGTGGAACGCGAGCGTCCGCGACATCCTACGGGACGCCGGGCCCCTACGAGGATGCGGTGCAGAACACGCCGATCTTCGAGGAGAACGGCCCGGAGGACTTCAAGGGCGTCGACATCATGCGAGCGGTGCGCTCGCTTCGATCCCGTGCCTGCCGTGCGGCGTGCACATGTACACGGGCAGCGGCCGGGTGCGCAAGGTGATGCACACCCCGACCGGCATGAGCTGAGTGGACGGCCGCAGTGCAGCCGACGCCGCAGGTGGAGCCGCGACCCGAGGCGCTCGTCGAGCGCTTTGGGGAGCTCAACGAGGAGCTCGAGCGGATCGCCGATCCGGTCGCCCGGGCGCGAGCGGAGGAGATGATCGGCGTCGTCATCGACCTCTACGGCGAGGGCCTGCGGCGGATCTTCGCGACGCTCGAGAGCGCCGGCGAGAGCGACCGAGGCCGTCCGCGAGGCGCTCGCCGCCGACGGCGTCGTCGCCAGCCTCATGCTGATCCACGACCTCTACCCGGTCGGCATCGAACCAGCGGGTCGAGGAGGCGCTCGACAGCGTCCGCCCGTACATGGAGTCGCACGGCGGCGACGTCGAGCTGCTCGGCGTCGACGAAGGCGGCGTCGCCCGGATCCGGCTCGCCGGCAGCTGCGACGGCTGCCCGGCTTCCGCCGCGACGCTGGAGCTGGCGATCAAGCAGGCGCTCGACGAGCACGCACCCGATCTCGACCGGACTCGAGGTCGAGGGGATGCGAGGCCGCCGCCGGCCCCGAGCTCGGCGCCGACGCCCTCGCCCTGCCGGTCGTCCAGGCCGGACCTGGCGCCGCCGACGGGAACGGCAACGGGGCCGCCGCCGGCGGACTCGACGGGCGCTCAAGAGCTGCCGTCCTGGTTCCCCGCGGGCGAGCTTGCGGGCCTCGAGGAGGGCTCGCTGCGGACGGCGACGCTCGCCGGCCGCGAGCTACTCGTCGCCAATGTCGACGGCGTCGCTGCTCGCCTACATGGACAGGTGCGCGGACTGTGGCTCCGGGCTCGGCGCGAGCACGCTGGTCGAGGGCGTGCTCTGCTGCTCCGGCTGCGGGCGCCGCTACTTCCTGCCGCGGGCCGGGCCGCTCGCTCGACGACGATGGCCTGCAGCTCGACCCCGTGCCGCTGCTGGCCCGCGACGGCTCGGTCAGGGTGGCGCTGGCGGGATGAGTTCCGACGGGGCGAACGGCAACGGGCGCAACGGGCGCGAGCGGCTCGCGCAGGGCCGGCGAGGCGCGCCAACGCGGAGCTCGTCAGCGGGATGCGTGGGCTCGCCGGCCGCAACCGCGAGCCGGCCCCAGTACCCGTCGCCGGCCGCGGCGGCCACCCCGGGAGCCGAGGGCGAGGAGCACTGCGAGCTCTGCGGCGCGCCCTTGCCGCCCGATCACCGGCATCTGCTCGAGCTCTCCGAGCGCCGCATCGTCTGTGCTTGCGAGACCTGCTGGTCGAGCCGCTCCGGCGACGCCACCTACCGACCGGCGGGTGTCCGCGTCGTCTGGCTCCCCGAGCTTCGACATGCCGGACGAGGCCTGGGCGGCGTTCAACGTGCCGATCGGCCTCGCGTTCTTCCTGCGGACCGGCGCCGAGGGGAAGCCGGGTCGCGTCGTCGCCTTCTACCCGAGCCCGGCGGGGGCGACCGAGTCCGAGATCGACGCCGACGCGTGGTCGCGTCTCGAGCGGCTCAACCCGGTGCTCGCGGGGCTCGAGCCGGACGCCGAGGCGATGATCGTCGACCGCCTGTCCGAGACCCCCCGGGCCGTGATCGCGCCGATCGACGAGTGCTACAAGCTCGTCGGCATGATCCGCGTCAGCTGGGAGGGCCTCTCCGGAGGCGACGGGCCCGCGCGGGCGATCGCCGAGTTCTTCGCCCAGCTCGAGGTTCGGAACCCGCGTGCCACCGCCGATGGCGCGCCGATGCCGAGGGCGGCGGGCGCCGATGCCTGAGCTGGACCCCGCAGGACACCCCGACCCCTCGTTCACCGTGCTCGGCGCCGAGGCGGTGCCGCGCTGCGCGACGCCGACGATGCGCTTCCGGATTGGCGTCGAGGATGCCTCCGGGTCCGAGGTCGAGCTGATCGCGCTCACCGTCCTGATCGTGATCGAGCCCGGCAAGCGCACCTATTCGACCGGAGATCGCGAGCGGCTCACCGAACTCTTCGGGGAGCCCGAGCGCTGGGGCTCGACGACCGGCTCGTTCCGCTGGACCCAGCAGCAGGCACTCGCCGGGCCCTTCTCGGGCAGCGTCCTGCTCGACCTGGATGTGCCCTGCACCTACGACCACGAGGTCGCGGCGGCGAAGTACTTTGGCGGCGTCGACTCGGGCGCCTACCCGCTGCAGTTCCACTTCAACGGCACGGTCCACTTCCGCGACGCCGCGGGCCGCCCGCAGATCCTGCCGCTCGCCTGGGACCGCTCGGCCCGCTTCGAGCTGCCCGTCGAGACGTGGCGCGCGATGATCGACGCCCACTACCCCGGCGGCACCTGGGTGCACCTCGAGGAGGAGACGATGCACGAGCTCGGACGGTTGAAGGCGCGCAGCGGCTCGCCGACCGTCGACGCGGCGATCCGCGGGTTGCTCGCGGCCGCCGACGCCGATGTCGGCGGCGCGGATGCCGAGGCCGGGGAGACGCCGATCGAGGGGGCGCGGGGATGATCGACGCGGCCGCCGAGCGCCTCGCCGATTCGCTGCTTTACGAGGGCTACGCCCTGTACCCGTACACGCCAGGGGCGACCAAGAACGCGACGCCGACGCCGTTCGGCATCGTCTATCCACCCGCCTACGCCGCGCGCCGCGACACGACCTACGACCACCTGCAGATCGAGTGCGTGGCGCTCGCGCCGGGGGCGGCCGAGCTCGAGGTCGCCGTCGTCTTCCTGCAGGCCGCCGGCAGCCGCCATCGCGCCGCCCAGCAGCGGATCGAGGCGCACGCCGGCCTCGAGGCGCTCACGCATGAGAGCGTCGAGCAGCCGTTCGTCTTCGAGGCCGGGCCTGAGCTCGGGGTGAGCACCGGCGAGCCGCGCCCCGGCGAGCCTCTGGTGCTCAGCGGCAGGCTCCTGCTCACGGCCGAGCGGCTCGAGCTCAGCGGCGCGGCCGGCGGCCAAGCCTGGAAGGTCGCGGTGCGGGTCGAGAACACGACGCCGCTGCCCGACCCGGAGGTAGCCCCTATGGACCGGGCCGGCGCCCTGTGCCGCTCGCTGCTCTCCACGCACGTGCTCGCCGGTCTCGATGCGGGGCAGTTCGCCTCGCCGCTCGAAAACGCCGGGCCGGTTGGTGCGGCGGTGCGGGAGTGCGAGAACGTGAACAGCTGGCCGGTGCTCGCCGCGGCCGACGACACCGCCGTGCTCGGCGCCGCGATCCTGCTCCCCGACCACCCGCAGATCGCCGCGCAGAGCAAGGTCAACATGTTCGACAACACGGAGATCGACGAGGCGCTGACGCTGCACGTCCAGTCGCTCACGGACGCCGAGCGGGCCGAGATCGCGGCCGCCGGCGACCCGGTAGTCGAGCGAGATGATCGAGCAGGTTGACGCGACGACGCCCGAGGAGATCCTCGAGATGCACGGGCGGATGAAGCCGGCCGAGCTCAGGGTGCCCGACTTTCCGCAGTGGAGCGAGCCCGCGGGGGGCGGCGATGACGGCGCTCGGCCCCCCGCCTCGGCCCCCGCCGGGCTCGACCCGGCCGACGTACCCGGCGAGCGCGAGGTGCTGGTCGGCGGCCGCCGCTTCGCTCGTGGCGGCAAGGTCGTGCTGCGGCCGGGCAAGGGCGGCGACCCCTACGACACGATCCTCGACGGCCAGACGGCAACGATCAGGCGGATCTACGTCGACTACGACGGCCGCGCCTACCTCGGCGTGACGGTCGACGCCGACCCGATGGCGGAGGTGCTGCGCGAGGCCGGGCGCTATCTCTTCTTCTTCGCCGATGAGCTCGAGGAGGCATGATGGACGCGATGCCGCAACCGCCTGTCAACCCGGGTTCCGATGCGGGGGCCGCCGGCCCCGGCAAGCGCATCCTCGTCGCCGGCATCGGCAACGCCTGGATGAAGGACGACGCCTTCGGCGGCAAGGTCGCGGAGCGGCTCGAGGGCACGCTGCCCGAGCAGGCGGCCGTGTTCGACTTCGGCACCGGCGGACTCGATCTCGCCTACGAGGCGATGCGCGGCTACGACGCCTTGATCCTGATCGACATCAGCCGCCAGGGCGGCGAGCCAGGCACGCTCTACGTGATGGACGCCGAGCCCGAAGACCTCGAGCCGATCGCCGACGGTGAGATGCTGAGCCCGCATGGGATGGATCCGGAGACGGTGCTGCGCTTCGTCAAGGCTGTCGGCGGCTGGCCCGGCAGGGTCCGGATCGTTGCCTGCGAGCCGGCGGCGGTCGAGGAGATGGGGCTCGAGATGTCGCCGCAGGTCGTGGCGGCGGTCGAGCGCGCCGCCGGCGTCGTCCGGGAGACGGTCGACGAACTGCTCACCGACGAGGCGTACGCCGATGCATGAGCTCTCCGTCTCCTCGGCGATCGTCGACACCGCGATCCGGCACGCGCGTGGCCGGCGGGTCACCGCGGTGCACATCCGCGTTGGCGCCCTGCGCCAGGTCGTCGAGGCATCGCTGAGCTTCTACTTCGGCGTCGTCAGCCGCGGCACCCTGTGCGAGGACGCCTACCTCGACGTGACCGGCGTCGCCGCACTCATGCACTGTCGTGCCTGTGGCAACGAGTGGGACCCGGCGCCCGACCCGCTGCACGACGAGGGCATGCTCGTGCTGCCGCAGTTTCGCTGTCCAGCCTGCGACGAGGCGGGCGCCGAGGTGGTCGCCGGCGACGAGCTGCTCGTCGACTCGATCGACGTTGAGGAGACCGACGCGGGCGCCGAGGCCGCGGAACTCTATGCCCCGGACCCGGCTGCCGCCGGCCGCCAAGGAGGCTGAATGCATCAGACGAAGGTCAAGGTTGCCGAGGATGCGCTCGACGCGAACACGACCATCGCCAACGCCAACCGCGCCGACTTCGACCGCGCCGGCGTCGCCGTCGTCAACCTGATGAGCGCTCCGGGGGCCGGCAAGACGACGCTGCTCGAGCGCGCGCTCGAGGCGCGGGGCGATGTCAGCATCGGCGTCCTCGAAGGAGACGTGCAGGGCTCCTACGACGCCGACCGGCTCTCGATCCTGCACGTGCCAGTCGTCCAGGTCAACACCGACTCGGGGTTCGGCGGCGAGTGCCACCTCGACGCCAACATGGTCCGCTCGGGCATCGCCGATCTGCACCTCGACGAGCTCGACCTGCTCGTCGTCGAGAACGTCGGCAACCTCGTCTGCCCGGCAGAGTTCAAGATCGGCGAGGACGCGAAGGCGATGATCTGCTCGGTCACCGAGGGCGAGGACAAGCCGCTCAAGTACCCGCTCATGTTCCGCTCCTGCGAGCTCGTCGTCGTCAACAAGATCGACCTGCTCCCGCACCTCGACTTCGACCTCGAGCGGCTGATCGCCAACGTCGACCGCGTCAACCCAGAGGCCGAGGTGATGACGCTCTCGGCCCGCACGGGAGAAGGCTGCGACGCCTTCAACCAGTGGCTGTTCGAGCTGCCGGAGCGAGTGGCCTGATCGACGCCGCGGTCGCCGCGCGCGTCGAGGCCGGCCACGCCTTCTTCGAGGCGGAGGCGCCGCGGATCGCCCGCTGCTGTCACCGGATGGCGGAGCGCTTTGCCCGCGAGGGCCGGCTGATCGCGCTCGGGCCGACGCCGGCCGCCCGCTCCGACGCGCGCCACGTCTCGGTCGAGTTCGTGCATCCCGTGATCGTCGGCAAGCGGGCGCTGCCGGCGTTGGCGCTGACCGCGGAAGGCGGCCCCGTCGACGGCCAGCTCGAAGCCCATGCAGGTCCCGACGACATCGTCATCGGCTTCGGCCTCGACTCGCCCGGGGCCGGGGCGGAGGAGACCGCAGCGGGCGTTGGCGCTCGCCGCGGCGCGCGGCTGCATGACGATCGGCTTCGGCCCCGGCGTCGCCGAGGGCGAGGGCGGGGCCTGGACCTTCGCCGCGCCGGGCGCCGACTCGGCGGTCCGCCAGGAGCTCGTCGAGACGCTGTACCACGTGCTTTGGGAGCTCGTCCACGTCTTCTTCGATCATCGCGGCCTGCTCGAGGGCCGCAGCGCCCGCCGCACCCATGACAGCGGCGCATCGAGCTTCCTCTATCCGTTCCTCGGCGAGCAGGAGGCGGACCTCGACGCGGTCTGTGCCGATGTCGAGGGCTCCGTCCGGATGAAGGCGGCAGAGGTGGGGGAGCTGCGCGCGCAGACCGTCGGCGGCTCTCGCGAGGCGCTCGATGCGGCCGCCGGCGGCGCTCGCCGAGTGCTTCCGCTCGGGCGGGCGGGTGCTCGCCTTCGGCAACGGCGGCTCGGCGACCGACGCGATGGACCTCGTGGCCGACCTTCGCGACACCGAGGGGCTGCCGCCTCGGCCGGCGATCGACCTGACCGAGGACACGCCGATCATCACAGCCGTTGCCAACGACGTCGGCGTCGAGGAGATCTTCCAGCGCCAGCTGATCGCCTGGGGGCGGCCCGGCGACGTGGCCGTTGCCTTCTCGACCAGCGGCGGCTCGGAGAACCTCATCGAGGGCCTCGCGCAGGCACGCCGGATGGGGATCGGGACCGTTGCCCTCGTCGGCTACGACGGCGGCCGGATCGCCGCCGATGGTCTCGCCGACCACGTGATCATCTCGCGCTCTCAGCACATCCCGCGAATCCAGGAGGCGCAGGCGACCGCCTACCACCTGCTGCGCGCGCTCGCCGAGTCCGGGTCGCCGGCGCGACGAT
Organism: uncultured Solirubrobacterales bacterium; assembly: GCA_963850625.1. GTDB lineage: Bacteria > Actinomycetota > Thermoleophilia > Solirubrobacterales > 70-9 > CAXMST01. The sequence continues at coordinate 336,048 of CAWKLZ010000012.1, read as the reverse complement.
GAGCGGGATCGGCGCGGCGGCGCGGCGGCGCGTCGCGATCCGGGTCGAGGGCACCGTCCAGGGCGTTGGCTTCCGGCCGTTCGTGCACCGGCTGGCGGGCGAGCTCGCGCTCGCCGGCTTCGTGCTCAACGACGAGCACGGGGTGCTGATCGAGCTCGAGGGGCCGGAGGCGGCGCTGGCCGAGTTCGACGCGCGGCTGCGCGCCGAGGCGCCGCCGATGGCGCGGATCGAGCGCGTCGTCACGACGGCGGCCGAGCCGCGCGGCGAGCGCGGCTTCCGGATCGAGCGCGAGCCGCGGCCGCGGACCGGCCGCGACGCAGATCAGCGCCGACGCCGCGACCTGCGACGCCTGCCTGGCGGAGCTCCGCGACCCCGCCGACCGCCGCTTTCGCTATCCGTTCATCAACTGCACCGACTGCGGCCCGCGTTTCACGATCGTCACGGGGATCCCCTACGACCGGCCGGCGACGACGATGGCGGGCTTCGCGATGTGCGACGCCTGCCGCGCCGAGTACGAGGACCCCGCCGACCGCCGCTTCCACGCCCAGCCCAACGCCTGCCCCGAGTGCGGCCCGCGGTTCGGCTGCTCGGCCGCGACGGCGGCGAAGTGCGGCTGGCGGCCGGCGCGGACGCCGTCACAGCGGCGGCCGCGGCGCCTCCGTGAGGGGCGGATCGTCGCCGTCAAGGGGCTCGGCGGCTATCACCTCGCCTGCCGCGCGGACGAGGAGCTGGCGGTCGCAGACTCTGCGCGGGCGCAAGCGGCGTGAGGAGAAGCCGTTCGCGGTGATGGTCGCCGACCTCGAGCGCGCCGAGCGCCTCGTCGAGCTCCGCCCGGCGGAGCGGGCGCTGCTCGCGGGCGTCGAGCGTCCGATCGTGATCGCTCGCCGTCGCGAGGGGGCACCCGTCGCCGACTCCGTTGCGCCTCACAACCCCGATCTCGGCGTGATGCTCGCCTACACCCCGCTCCATCACCTGCTGCTCGCCGGCGCGGGGCTCGATCTCGTCATGACCTCGGGCAACGCGAGCGACGAGCCGATCGCCTTCACCGACGACGACGCAATCGCGCGGCTGGCGCCGATCGCCGACCTGTTCTGCGTCCACGACCGGCCGATCCGCACCCGCACCGATGACTCGGTGCTGCGCGCGCTCGGACCCGAGCTCGGCTCGGCGCCGCTGATCATGCGGCGCTCGCGCGGTTGGGTGCCCCGCCCGATCGCGATGCCGCTCGCCGCGCCGGAGCCGCTGCTTGCCTGCGGCGCGGAGTTGAAGAGCACCTTCTGCCTCGCCCGGGGTGAGAGCGCGTGGCTCTCCCACCACATCGGCGACCTGAAGAACTACGAGACGCTCGTCTCGTTCCGGGACGGCGTGGAGCACCTCGAACGGCTGCTCGAGGTGGAGCCGGTGCTCGTCGCGCACGACATGCACCCCGATTACCTGTCGACCTCCTACGCGCTCGAGCGCGCCGGCTCGCGCCCACGTCGCGGTTCAGCACCATCATGCCCATCTCGCCGCGGCGCTCGCCGAGCACGGCGAGCCCGGCGCCGCCGCGGCGGCGATCTTCGACGGCACCGGGTTCGGGACGGACGGCACCGTCTGGGGCGGCGAGCTGCTCGTCGGCGACTGCGCCGGATTCGAGCGCGCCGGGCTTCTGTTCCCGGTGCGGCTGCCTGGTGGCGACGCGGCGATCCGTGCCCCGTGGCGCATGGCATGCGCCTGGCTTGCGGCGCTCGGCGAAGGAGGCGGTGCGGTGCCGCCACGCCTCGCCGGGCACGTCGGCGAGCCGGAGTGGGACGTGGTCGGCGGCCTTTGTCAGAGCGGGCTCAACTCGCCGCTGACGACGAGCGCCGGCCGCCTCTTCGACGCCGTCGCGGCGCTCTGCGGGATCCGCGCCGAGGTCAGCTACGAGGGCCAGGCGGCGATCGAGCTCGAGGCAGCGTCGGCGCCCTTCGCCGGCGCCGCAGTGCCATACGCGCTGCCGCTGATCGACGAAGGCCCGGGCCCGCTCGTGCTCGACGCGCGCGCGACCGTCGCAGCGGTTGCGGCCGACGCCGCGGCGGGTGCCGAGCCCGGCCTGATCGGGGCCCGCTTCCACCTCGGGCTCGCGGTCGCGACGGCGGCAGCGCTGCGCCGGGTTGCCGCGGGCGCCGGCCTCGACGCGGTGGTTCTCTCGGGCGGCGTCTTCGCCAACCGACTGCTGCTCGAGGCGACGGCGCGGGCGCTCGCCGACAGTGGCCTGCGGCTGCTCGTGCCACGGGCAACTCCGCCGGGCGACGGCGGCATCGCCCTCGGTCAGGCCGCGGTGGCCGCCGCCCGTCTCGGCGGGGGGTTTGCGTGAGCGCCGGCGAGCCCAGCCCGGAGGCGCTGCTGGTCGAGCGGATCGCGACCCCGTCCGGCTACCGCGCGTTCGGTGAATTCACTGTCGCCGAGGTCGAGGGCCGGGCCGACGAGCTGGGCGCGGCCGCTCAGGTGCCCGCGATGGCGTCGCGCCTGGCGCCGGTCGCCGCCGCCTGGCGGGGGCTGGCGACGGAGATGCGCCGCACGGGCGCGGCGCGGGTCGCCGATCTCGGCGCCGAGGCGATCGCCGAGCGGGCCGGGCGCCTGTGGATCGTGCCGCCCGGCGGCAGCCTCCTGTGAATCGCTCGACGGTTGACCCGGCGTGCTTGACAGCCCCGGCGCGCCGCAGTACAACGCGGCACGTGCCGGGCACCTCCGAGAGCGAGCAGGCGTGACGGTCGCGCCCCGCAGCGAGGCCGTCGAGGCGCCCGATGTCGAGGCCGCGATGGCGCTCCTCCGCGAGCGCGGCTACCGCGTCTCCGCCTCGCGCCGCCTCGTGCTCGAAGCGCTCTACTCGGCGCCTGCGCCGGTCTCCGCCGAGCAGATCGCCGAGGGGCTCGGCGGCCGGCTGCCGGTCTCCGAGCCCGCCTCCGTGTACCGGAACCTCGAGACGCTCGAGCTCGTCGGCCTCGTCCGCCATTTCCACGCCGGGCACGGCCCGGGTCGCTATGCCCTAGCCAACGACAGCGAGTACGTCGCCTGCGAGCGTTGCGGCGACGTCCGCGCCGTGCCCTCGGCCGAGCTCGACGAGGTCCGAGAGCTGATCGAGAGCCGCTTCGGGCTGCGTGCCCACTTCGACCACTTCCCGATCGTCGGGCTCTGCGAGCGCTGCCGCGAAAGCTGAAAACCGCAACGCCGCGTTGCGAAATTCAGCGCTCGCCGGGGCAGGCCCGCAGGCGCAGGCCCGGGCGGGCGTGGCGCCGGCGCTCAGCCGAGGATCAGCTCGACCCAGCCGTCCGCGATCTGCTCGGGCGCGAGCGCGCCGCGCGGCCGGTACCACTGCGGCAGGTGGTTGACCATGCCGAGCAGCGCCAGCCGCGCGCAGCTCGGGATCGGGCGCGCCGGTTGCGGAGATCGCCTCGGCGACGAGCAGCTCGAACGCCTTGCGCGCCGTCGCGCACCGAGCGCCACCCCTCGCCGTGGTCGACGACGTGCCGGACCTGGGTGAAGACGAGCAGGTGATGGCGGTGGCCGGCGACGTGCCGGACCCAGAGGCGGACGAGCGCGCGCAGCCGCCGCTTCCGCCGCCGTTTCGTCCGGCAGCTCGCGTGCCGACGTCGAGCAGGGGCTCGGTGAGCTCGTCGCAGATCGCGATCAGCAGCTCCTGCTTGCTGTCGGAAGTAGTGGTAGAGGGCGCCGGTCGCGAGACCGAGGTCGTCGGCGAGCTGCGCGACCGAGGTCTCCGCGTAGCCGCGCTCCGCGAAGACGCGGGCCGCGCCGGCGACGACGTCGCCGCGTCGCCGTTCCCAGCGCTCCCGCAGGGCGGGGCGGCTCGGTCTCGTGCCCGTCGCCATCGGCTGCAGATCCTAACCCATTCTCCGAACGACCATTCGGACTTTGAACGATCCTTCGGTATATTGGCGTGCGTGCCCGGGCCTCCGGATCTCTCACCGCTGCTGATCGCCAACCGCGGCGAGATCGCCGTTCGCGTTGCGCGGACCGCGCACGGCCTCGGGCTGCGCACGATCGCGGTCTTCACGGATGCCGACCGCGGCGCGGTGCACGCCGAGGCGGCTGACGTGGCGCTACACGTCCCCTCCTACCTCGATTCCGCGGCGATCGTCGCTGCGGCGAGCGCCGCCGGCGCCCGCAGCGTCCACCCGGGATATGGCTTCCTCAGCGAGAATGCCGAGTTCGCCTCGGCCGTCGTCGCCGCCGGGCTCGCTTGGGTCGGCCCGCCGGCCGAGTCGATCGCGCTGATGGGAGATAAGGGCCGGGCCAAGCAGCTCGCCACCGAGGCGGGCGTCCCCGTCGTTCCGGGCACCGCCGGCACCGAGGCGGACGCGGAGGCGATCGCCGCCCTTGCCGGCGAGCACGGCTACCCGATCGTGATCAAGGCGCTCGCCGGCGGTGGCGGCAAGGGCATGCGCGTCGTCCGCTCCGAGCGCGAGCTCGAGGGTGCGATCGCGGCCGCGCGCCGCGAGGCGGAGGCCGCCTTCGGCGACGGCCGCGTGCTTGCCGAGCGCTACCTCGAGCGCCCGCGCCACATCGAGATTCAGGTGCTGGCCGACGGTCACGGCAACGTCGTCCACCTCGGCGAGCGCGAGTGCTCGCTGCAGCGCCGCCACCAGAAGGTGATCGAGGAGGCGCCCTCGCCGGTCGTCGGGACGCAGATGCGCGAGCGCATGGGCGCGGCGGCCTGCGATCTCGCCCGCGCCTGCGGCTACGAGGGCGCAGGCACCGTCGAGTTCATCGTCTCCGGCGATACCGCGCCGGGCGATGAGGGCGCCGGCTTCTACTTCCTCGAGATGAACACGCGCCTGCAGGTCGAGCACCCCGTCACGGAGATGGTCTGGGGCGTCGACCTCGTCGAGCAGCAGCTGCGCGCCGCGGCCGGGGAGCCGCTCCGCTTCGAGCAGTCCGACCTCGAGCCACGTGGCCACGCGATCGAGGCGCGCCTGTACTCCGAGGACCCCGCCGCCGGCTTCCTGCCGGCAATCGGCACCGTCCGACGGCTGCGGCTCCCCGAGGGACCGGGCGTCCGCGTTGATGCCGGGATCGCCGAGGGCAGCGTGATCGGGGCCGACTACGACCCGATGCTCGGCAAGGTCATCGCTCACGGGCCCGACCGCGAGACGGCGATCGGCCGCCTCGACCGGGCGCTCGCCGGCCTCGTGCTGCTCGGCGTCGCCCACAACGCCGCCTTCAGCCGCGAGCTGATCGCTTCGCGAGGAATTCCGCAGCGGCCGCCTCGACACCGGGCTGCTCGAGCGGATTCTCGACGAGGGCGGTCTCGGCCTCGAGGTTCCCGCCGACCTGCGGGCCGCCGGCGCGCTGGCGCTGTGGCTTGGCGACACCGAGGACGAGACCGTCGCCCCCGGTCCGTGGCTGCGTCGGCTTGCCGCGATGGGCGACGTGCGAATCGGTCCCGGCTGGATCGAGATCGCAGGTCAGCGCTCCGCCGCTGCGTGCGCGCCGGCGTCGCGACGGCGCCGTCGCCGTCGAGCTCGACGGCCTCGAGCGCGCCTACGAGACCGTTCGCGACGGCGACTCGATCTGGGTCGGCCGTGACGGCCTCGTGCTGCTCGTCGAGACGGAGGAGCCGCTCGCCGCCGGCACCCACGTAAGCGAGGGCTCGCTGGAGGCGCCGATGCCGGGCAAGGTGCTCGCCGTCGAGGTCGCCAACGGCGATGCGGTCGAGGAGGGCGACGTGCTGTTGATCCTCGAGTCGATGAAGATGGAGCTGCAGATCGCCGCGCCGCAGGCAGGTGTCGTCGAGGGCCTCGACCTGACCGTCGGCGAGAGGTGACGCCCGGCCAGGCGCTCGTCTCCGTCGGCGCCGTGGAGGAGGGCGGATGAGCTACCGGGATGGTCACGAGCGGCTGCTCGCCGATCTCGCCGAGCGCCTCGAGCGCGCTCGCGGCGGCGGTGGTCCAAAAGCGATGGAACGCCACACTGCGCGCGGCAAGCTGCCGGCGCGCGAGCGAATCGAGGTGCTCTGCGACCCCGGTGCGCCGTTCCTCGAGCTGGCGCCGCTTGCCGCGGAGGAGATGTACGGGGGCGACGCGCCAGCCGCCGGCGTCGTTGCCGGGATCGGTGTCGTCGCCGGTCGCCGCTGCGTGATCGTCGCCAACGACGCGACCGTCAAGGGCGGCACCTACTACCCGATCACCGTCAAGAAGCACCTGCGGGCGCAGGAGATCGCGCTGCAGAATGAGCTCCCCTGCGTCTACCTCGTCGACTCCGGCGGTGCCTTCCTGCCGATGCAGGACGAGGTCTTCCCCGACCGCGAGCACTTCGGCCGGATCTTCTTCAACCAGGCGACGATGTCCGAGCGCGGGATCCCGCAGATCAGCGCCGTGATGGGCTCGTGCACGGCCGGCGGCGCCTACGTGCCGGCGATGAGCGACGAGACGGTGATCGTCCGCGAGCAGGGGACGATCTTCCTCGGCGGCCCGCCGCTGGTCAAGGCGGCGACGGGGGAGGAGGTGAGCGCCGAGGAGCTCGGCGGCGGCGACGTGCACGCGCGCCTCTCCGGCGTCGTCGACCACCTCGCCGACGACGACCGCCACGCGCTCGGCATCGTCCGCGAGATCGTTGCGACGACGCCGCCGCAGCCCGCGCCGGAGTGGGAGCGCCGCGAGCCGCGGCAGCCGCAGCTCGATCCCGATGGCCTGCTCGACGTCGTGCCGCTCGACGCGCGCACGCCGTACGACGTGCGCGAGGTCCTGCGCCGGATCGTCGACGGCTCCGAGCTCGACGAGTTCAAGGAGCTGTACGGGACGACAGTCGTCTGCGCCTTCGCCCACATCGACGGCCACCGGGTCGGGATCGTCGCCAACAACGGCATCCTCTTCAGCGAGTCCTCGCTCAAGGCCGCGCACTTCATCGAGCTCTGCGACCGGCGCCGGATCCCGATCGTCTTCGTCCAGAACATCACCGGCTTCATGGTCGGCCGCGAGTACGAGGCGGGTGGCATCGCGAAGGACGGCGCGAAGCTCGTCACCGCCGTCTCCTGCGCGCGGGTGCCGAAGCTGACCGTCGTCGTCGGTGGCTCGCACGGCGCCGGCAATTACGGCATGTGCGGTCGCGCCTACGGGCCGCGCTTCCTGTTCATGTGGCCGAACGCGCGGATCAGCGTGATGGGCGGCGAGCAGGCGGCGACGGTGCTGGCGACGATCCGCCGCGAGCGCGCCGAGGCGGGCGGGACGGCGTGGCCCGCGGACGAGGAGGAAGCCTTCAAGGCGGAGTTGCGCGAGCAGTTCGAGCATCAGGGCAACCCGATCTACTCGACCGCGCGCCTGTGGGACGATGGCGTGATCGACCCGCGCGATACCCGCGACGTCCTCGCCAGGGCGCTCGCCGCCTGCGCCCCGGCACGGCTCGGAGACGTCGGCTACGGCGTGTTCCGCATGTAGGTGACTGTGCTACTTGACTATCACTGTGATGGTGATACTGTGCTGGCACAGTGGCACAGCAGGCACCCAGCGAGACCGCGGCCGTAACGCTGGCCGAGCTCCCCTTGACACCGGATGAGCTCGAGCGGGCGACGGGGGTCGACTTCGCCGTGGCGCGCGAGTCTGAGCTTCCCGTCGGTACCCAACTCGGCTGGAAGATCCGCTCGATGATCGCCCGCGGCGTCCTGCGCCCGGGAGACCGGGTTCCGAGCGTGCGGGAGCTCGCCGACTTTGCCGGCGTCAACGTCAACACGGCCCGGGCCGTGTATCGGGAGCTCGAGGAGCAGGACCTGATCAGCTCCCAGCACGGCCGCGGGACGTTCGTCGCGGCCGCCGCCGGAGCCCTCCGCGAGGCGGGGGCGATCGCCGAGCGGGCCGCCGCGGAGGCGCGGGAGCGCGGCGTCGATCCGAAGCTCGTCGCGGCCGTGCTGCACGCATCCGCGGTTGACGCGCTCCCCGCGATTCCCGACCCGCTCGGCGGCATCGACACGACCGCGGATACGGCGGCGCTGAAGCGGGCGCTGCGCGCGCAGATCGGCCACCTCGAAGCCGAGATCGCCGCCTACGCCTGGCACGACCAGCACGCGGCGCCGGTCGATCGCCCGCGCGGCTCGGAGCCCGTGGGTCGGCTTGTCGGCGTCGAGGAGCTCGAGCGGACGCGCGCCGAACTGATCGACAAGCTGCGGCAGCTGCGCGGGGAGGCGGCGGCGCGCGGCAACCGCGAGGGCCTGGCGCGGGGGCACGTCGAGGAGATGCTGCGTGACCCGGCTGGGCACCGATGGGAGCGCGTCACCGGCGCAGCGCTCGGCGAGCCCGGCTGCGCGGAGTGGCGCGTCGTGCCGGCTTGGGGGCCGGTCGGGGCGATCATGGGCTGGTGGCGCGTGAAGGTCTCGTCCGGATGTCCGTTACCCGCGCCGCTCGCGGCGGCAGCAAGTAGAGAGGAGGGAGGAGTCGATGGTCAGATCCGTAGCCGACAGGGCGTTCCTTCCCGCAAAGAGCCTGTTCGAGCAGGTCGGGAACATGATGATCCTGACCGGCAAGACAATCACAGCGTGCGTCAAGCCCCCGTATCCCTACGGTGGCGAGTTCGTCAGCCAGTTCCTCTTCGCCCTGCAGCTGTGCTGGTTTCCGATGCTGATCAGCACCGTCGCCTTCGGCTTCGGCGCACCGGGCCTGCAGGCAGCCAACTTCCTCAGCCTCTTCGGCGCCCTGGACCGCCTCGGCGGCTTCTTCATCCTCGCCTCCGTCCGTGAGTTCGCCCCGTTCGTGACCGCCGTCGTCGTCGCCGGCGTCGCCGGCACCGCGATCACCGCCGACCTCGGCGCCCGCAAGATCCGCGAGGAGCTCGACGCGCTCATGGTCTTGGGCGTCGATCCGATCAAGAACCTCGTCGTGCCCCGCTTCTTGAGCCTGATGATCATCACCGGCCTGCTCAACATCTACGCGCTGCTGTTCGGGATCAGCGGCGGCATCTTCGCCGAGCTCGCCTACGGCCAACCGCTCGGCGGCTTCTTCGCCACCCTCTTCAACAACGCCTCGGTCACCGACCTGTGGGGCTCGGTGCTGAAGACGACCCTGTTCGGCGCGATCATCGCGATCGTCTGCTCCTACAAAGGGATGAATGCGTCCGGAGGTGCGCAGGGCGTCGGCACCGCCGTCAACGAGGCGGTCGTGATCGCCTTCATGGGCGTCTTCGCCTTCAACTACGTCTTCACCCAGACCTTGCTCGCTACGCATCCGGAGATCTCGACGATCAAATGACCGGCGCCCCCGACACTGCGCAGCTCGGCGCTCTCCGCGGGGCAGCGGCTGGCTGCCGCTTTCACCTTCGTGGTGCTGCTCGTGGGCTGTGGCGTCCTGTGGGTCGGCGTCCCCGTCGGCAGCTTTTGGCTCGCCGGTCAGCTGACGACCTCGTTCGCCTATCACGCGCCGCTCGCTCTGGTCCTGCTCATCAGCGGCATGATTGCCGTTTCGTTGGCGCTCGCCTGGATCAACGACCTTTGGCTGCGGATCACCGGTGGGCAGGTGGTCAGCGTCCGCGGGGTGCCGGTGCAGCGCAAGGGGCCACTCGAAGTGCTGCTGCCGGTCTGCGGCGTACTCGCCGTGATCGCGCTCTTCGTCTGGTTCTTCCTCTACGCGGAGAATCCGGGCAACGAGGTCTTCTGAGAGGACGGCGCTGCGCCGGCTAGGGCCGGTACTTGGCGATCGCGATCGTCATCTCGTCCTGGATATGGTGGGCGGCGTCCAGGTTGGAGACGCCGTTCATCAGCAGCGAGAAGGCGACGCGGCCGTGGCCGGAGTTGCAGTAGCCGGAGAGCGTCGAGACGCCGGTGATCGTTCCGGTCTTGGCGCGGCAGCGCTTCGCTGCTGGGGTGCCACCCATGCGGTCGGAGAGCGTGCCCGCTTTGCCCGGCTGGGCGAGTGAGTGGTAGTAGGGCTTCGCGTCCTTGCCGCGGTTCATCGAGACGAGCAGGCGGACGACGTCGCGCGGGCTCGAGAGGTTGTTGGCGGTCAGCCCGGATCCGTCCTTCTGCTTGATGTCCGAGTGCTGGTTGTGGACGAAGTTCTCGACCGCGCGGACGCCGCGCTTCGTCGTTCCGGTCTTGCCGCCCTCGGCAGCGAGCCGCTTGAGCAGCATCTCGGCGTAGAAGTTGATCGAGTCGTGGTTCATCGCCTCGACCAGCGAGGCGATCGTCGGCGAGCTGTAGCCGGCGATCGGGTTCGACGCCGCGACCTTCTTCGGCGTCCGGCCGACGCGCACCTTGCCCTTGACCTTGACGCCCTTCTTCTTCAGCTTCTTGACGAACGCCTGGGCGGCCTCCTTGGCCGGGTCCTCGCTGTAGGTCGAGCCGTTGTAGACGAGCCCTGAGAGCGGGGCCACGTACGGGCTCGGGCCCCAGTTCGGAGTCCGGCACGCCGCGTAGCCGGTCGAAGATCGTGTCGTCGCCGATCACGTCGCCCTTGACGCGGCGGATGCCCGAGCGGGCAACCCCGCGGGCGAGCTCCCTGACGCCGCCGTCGCCGAACGAGGGATCGCCGTCGCCGACGAGGTAGAGGTTCCCGTGCAGCCGCCCATTCTTGACGCTGCCGCGCCGGCGGACGACCGTCTCCAGCCGTCCCTTGCGCGCCGAGCCGGTGCAGCGCCGTCGCCGAGGTGAAGAGCTTCGTGTTCGAGGCGAGGCGGCGTCGCTTGCCCTCCTTGCGGTCGTAGAGCACGTGCTTGCCCTTGCCGCCGATGTCGTAGACGTAGAAGCCGCTCGCCCCCGGGGCCTTGCGGGCGAGCCTGGCGAGCTTGCGGTGCAGCTTGCCGCGGCTCAGCGCGGCACGAGTGCGCGCTGGCGCGCGCCAGCGCGGGGGAGGAGCTGCCCGGCAGGTCGGGGCCGGGCAGGCGGCTCTGCGCCGCGCCTGTCGAGGGCGCCCAGAGGGCACCGAGGGCGGCGATCAAAGCGATCAGTCCCAGTCGCTTGCGCACGCCGCGAGATGGTAGATGAACACCCCTCCCGCGCCTGCGGGATGCCCGCAGTTAGCACAGTAATGGCCACTACATCGGGTTTGGCTGGCTGGCAAGCCTGATAGCTTGGATTGGCCGTGAGCGAGGTCGTCAAGCTCGATCCAGCCGCTCGCAGAGGGGGCGGCGGCCGTCGTAAGGCCCAGTCGAAGACCGCGCTCGTACTCGGGGGCGGGGGCTTCACCGGTGCCGTCTACGAGATCGGCGCGTTGCGCGCCTTCGACCTGCTTGCCGTCAACCGGACGGTGAACGAGTTCGACGTCTACGTTGGCACGAGCGCCGGTTCCTTCGTCGCCGCCGCAGTCGCCAACGGCGTCACGCCCGAGGAGATGATGCGGGTCCTCAACAAGAACCTGCCCTCGCCGTTGCGCGATATGGATCTCGACATGCTCCTGCGGCCGAACTACAAGGGCTTCGTCGGCTCCGCGGCGCTGCTGCCGTTCCGGCTCGCGGGGATGGCCCGCCAGGTGCTGTCGACGCTCGGTGACGCGTCGATGATCGACGTCGTCCAGGGTCTCGCCGCAAGCCTGCCGAACGGTATGTACACGGGCGAGGGGATTGAGGACTACGTCGAGGAGATGCTCGGCGACCCCGATCGGACGAACGACTTCCGGATGCTCGACCGGGAGCTCTACCTCACCGCCACCGACCTCGACACGACCGACCGGCTCGTGCTCGGCGATGGGGAGTGGCGTGACGTGCCGATCTCGACCGCCGTCGCCGCCTCGACCGCGCTACCGCTTGTCTACGACCCCGTCGAGGTCAAGGGCCGGGAGCTGATCGACGGTGGCATCCGCTCGACGACGAACGTCGACATCGCGGTCGAGAACGGCGCCAAGTTCATCGTCGTCGTCAACCCGATCGTTCCCTTCGTCAACGACTTCACCAAGCGCGTGCCGACCGTCTTCGGCTCGCGGGTACGCCGCGTCTCCGACATGGGCTTCGTCGCGATCGCGAACCAGGCGATGCGGATGATCGCCCACGACCGCCTGCACCGGGCGGTCGAGGAGTGGGAGATCCGCTATCCCGGCGTCGACATCCTGCTGATCGAGCCCGAGTTCGACGACGAGGTCATGTTCGGCACCTCGATCATGGACTACTCGGCGCGCCTGCAGATCGCCAAGCACGGGTTCGAGTCCGTCACGTTGCGCCTCGCCCGCGACTACGACCGCTACCGCACGATCGCCGAACGCCACGGCATCGAGATCTCCGCCCGCCGCATCAAGCACGTCCTCGACCAGGTCGAGCGCGAGCGCGAGGCGGCCCCGGCATGGCGTCGCGTCTTCGAGCAGACGACGAGCGCCCTGCTGCGGCAGTCCGGGGACGCGTCGTAGGGCCTCCGTCTGGCGTCGCCGGGGGTCCCCGGCCCGCGGGTCCTGTCCGGGAGCTGCGCAGGCCCCGCTGCGCCACCGGCATTGCTCGGGGGCCTGCGATCTCCCGGCCACCCGCGGGAGAGGGCGCTGGGTAGGCGATCGCCGGCGAGGGAGCTTGGCTGCGTTAGCTGGGAGAAGGGGTGGGCTGTTGACGGCCTTTGGGCAGCGAGGGAGGTGGGCTTGCGGAGAGTTCTTGGCTGGGGGCGCAGGGGGCTGTTTTCGGTGGAGAATTCCTGACTTTGCCCCCGTATAGGTGGCAAAGTCCGGAGGACTTGGCCGGCGCGGGCGTTTGGAGGGCGCATTTGGCGCCGCGGGGCGTGGGGCTGAGGCGCTTCTCTCCCTTGGGCTGCCGCTTTACCCCTCCCTCGCTGCTCTCGCCGGCGATAGGTCACCTTGGTCCGCCAGGGGTGGTCCGACGTGACCGTGGGGCTGGCCTACGGGGGCTTGGCTGCCGATGGTCACGAAGCACCGCAGGTTGCGGTGGAACGTGACCAGTCGTCTCCCTTGGGCTGCCGTTGGCCGCTCCCTCACTGCTTTCGCCGGCGGTAGGTCACCTCGGTCCGGCAGGGGTGCTCTGACGTGACCGGTGGGCAAGCGAACGCCGGCGTGAGGGTCTCCGTGCAGCCGAGAACCTTCCGCTCGCTATGCCATCGGCAGGCGTGAGACTTTCTCGGCCTCTTCGACGCCGAGGCCGAGCATCCTGAGGATCGCTGCCGCGTGCAGCTCGTCGGCGCGCTTGCCGAGGGCGCCGTCGACGACGCCGCGGATCGTCCCAAGCAGGGCGCCGCCGCTGACGAAGACCGCCGCCGTGCGGTCCTCGACCTGGAAGCGTCCGGACTCGACGCCGCGGGCGATGTCGCGGGCGGCGCGGTGACCGAGCGCGTCGGACATCAGGCGATGGGAGGCGTCGAGGCGGATCGCCAGCTGGCCGAAGCCCGGGTCGGTGCGGGCGAGGCGGACGAAGTGGCGGTGGGCGAAGGAGACGACGGCGGCCGGGTCGGAGATCTTGGCTGTGAGCTCGTCGACGACCGCGCCTTGCTCCTCCGCGATCTCGCGGAGGAGCGCCTCGACGATCTCGTCCTTGTCGGCGAAGTGGTTGTAGAGCGACCCGGCGGCAACGTCGGCGCGCTCGGTGATCTCGCCGGTCCGGGTGGCGCCGACGCCCTGCTCGGCGAAGAGCTCGCGAGCAGCGGCGAGCAGTCGGCGGCGGGTCTCGGCGCGACGCCGGTCGAAGCGGTTTGGCGTCGAGGTTGAGAGGGGCGGGGACGGGTCCGGCGAGGTCTTTGGCACGGGGCAAGGGTAGCAGTTGGGTGGGCATATTCTCAGTAATGAGAGAATTCTCAGAAATGTGCTAGGCTCTCGCGCATGAAGATCACCCACCGCGTCGGCCACATGGCGCTCCGCGTCCCGGACCTCGACGAGGCGGTCGCCTTCCATGGCGATGTCCTCGGACTGGTCGAAACCGAGCGCAACGGCCGCGTCTCCTACCTGACCTGCAACGAGCGACACCACGAGCTGATCCTGATCCAGCAGGAGGGGGACGCCCGGGGCTACGAGCACATCGGCCTCGAGGTGGAGAGCCCGGAGGTCCTCGAGGGGGCTCGCTCGTCCATCGCCGCCGCCGGTGGCGAGTTGCTCGGCCCGACCTACGACGGCGAGCCCGGGATCGACCGCGCCGCGCTCGTCCGCGGGCCTGGCGGTCACGTCTTCAAGCTCTTCAGCGGGATGGAGGAGCGTGGCTCGCTCCCCGCGGGCGATCGAGTGGAGAAGTTCGAGCACGTCTCGATCAAGGCCCGGGGTCTGGGTGGCACCGAGCGCTTCATCGAGCAGGGCCTCGGCTTCCGCTTCTCCGATCGCCTCGGTCGCACGGCGAGCTGGTGGCACTGCGACGCCGACCACCACGGCATGGCCGTCGTCATCGCCCCCCGGCATGAGCTCTCCCACTACGCCTGGACGGCGCCCGATCTGAACTCGATCGGCCGGATCTGCGATCGCCTCGCGGGGCGGGGCGGGAAGCTGATCTGGGGGCCGAGCCGACACGGGCCGGGAAACAACCTCTTCGCCTACTTCCACGACACGGCCGGGGCGATGATCGAGGTCTGCGCCGAGATCGCGACGATGCCGCCTGACGGCGACTACGTCGCGCGGCAGTGGCCCGGCGGCCTCGGGGCGATCAACCAGTGGGGCGGTCCGCCGCCGCCGAAGTTCCTGCTTACGGGCTTTCCGATTGCCCCCGGCTTGCCAGCGCCGCTGACGGCCCCCGCGCGCCAAGCGAGGACGGCATGAGGCTGCGCAGGACTGCCGAGGGACTGATCGCCGAGCATCCGTCCGGGCAGTGGGTCCGGTTGGAGGGCGACGGCCTGAGCGCCGAGCAGAGCACCGACATGGTCGCCTTCCTTGCCGGCGGCGAGCCGGCGCGCGCCGCGGCCGAGGCGGTCCTCGCCGGGATCACCGATGAGCAGGCCGCCGCCGTTGCGGTCGATCCGTCGCGCGCCGGGATCCCTTTCCAGCCGCGTTCGATGCGCGCCTTCATGCTCTGGGAGTCGCACACCGTCAACTCGGCGAGGATGCTGGTCAAGCGGTTCTTCCCGTCACCCGCGGCGAAGCTCGTCGAGGGGTTCGAGCGCGTCACCGGCAAGACGTTCCCGAAGCTGAAGCCGAACGAGCGCTTCTACGAGACGCCGACCTTCTACGTCGCCAACCACGGCGCCCTGCTGGCCGACGGTGATCCGATGTGGTGGCCGAGCCACACCGAGTGGCTCGACTTCGAGCTCGAGCTCGCCTACGTGCTCGCCAAGCCGCTCGCTGACGCAACGCCCGAGGAGGCCGCCGAGGCGATCGGCGGCTGGCTCGTCATCAACGACTGGTCGGCCCGTGACGTGCAGGCCGACGACTTCCGCAACAACATCTTCGGGCCGGTCGTCAAGTCGAAGACCTTCGCCAACTCGCTCGGCGCCGACGTCGTCACCGCCGACGAAATCCCCGACTGGACCCGGATGACCGGTCGCGTCCGGGTCGACGGCGAGCTCTGGTGCGAGGGGTCCACCGCCGGCCCGGTCCACGGCGTCGGCGCCCAGCTCGCCTACGCCTCGAAGGGCGAGCGCCTCGAGCCGGGCGACGTCTTCTCGACCGGGACGATGCCCGGCTGCTGCGGGCTCGAGCTCGACCGCTGGATCCAACGCGGGCAAACGATTGAGCTCGAGATCGACGGGATCGGGACGCTCACCAACCAGATCGATCCGGCGGCCGTGCCCGCCAACGCCACCGTGCGAGGCTGAGGCCCTGTGCGGTGAAGGGCGACTTCGACTGCGACGTCCTCGTCTGCGGGCTCGGGCCTGTCGGCCAGCTGCTCGCGCTGCTCCTCGGCCGGCGCGGGGTCGACGTGATCGCGATCGATCAGGCCGACGGCATCTACGAGGAGCCGCGGGCCGCCGTCGTCGACGACGAGGTCCTGCGCATCTTCCAGATGGCCGGCGTCGACGAGCAAGTCCGCGCCGACAGCCAGGTCCAGCAGGAAGTCAGCTTCGTCACGCAGAGCGGGCGCAAGGTCGTCGTCCTGCGACCCGTCGACGGCATCCACGATCAGCCGCCGCTCGTTTCGATCAACCAGCCCGCGATCGAGCGAACCCTCGAGGCCGCCCTTGAGGGAGTGCCCAGCGTCGGCGCCCGGTGGCGAACCCGGCTCGAGCGGCTCGACCAGAACGCGGAGGGCGTCACGGCCGAGGTCCGCACCGACGAGGGCAGCGAGCGGATCCGGGCTCGCTGGGCAGTCGGTGCCGATGGGGGCACGAGCACCGTGCGGCAGCTGCTCGGGATCGAGTTCGGCGGGTCCACCTTTCGGCAGCGGTGGCTCGTCGTCGACGTTCAGATCGACCCGGCGCTCGCCCAGGTTCGCCATCCGCACTTCTTCGGCGACCACCGCCGCCCGATCGTCTCGCTGCCGATGTCACCAGGGCGACACCGCTGGGAATGGATGCTGCACCCCGGCGAAGATCCCGAGCCCTTCCTCGAGCCCGATTCGATCGTCCGCCGGATCGAGCCGTGGCTCGACGGCGAGCGGATCGAGGTCGAGCGCGCGGTCGTCTACACGTTCCACGCTCGCACGGCGGCTCGCTGGCAGGAGGACCGCGTGCTGCTCGCCGGCGATGCGGCACACCTGATGCCGCCGTTCGCGGGACAGGGCTTCAGCTCCGGCGCCCGCGATGCCGCCAACCTCGCCTGGAAGCTCGAGGCGGTGCTGCGCGGCGCTCCGCAGGCGCTGATTGAGACCTACGAGGCGGAGCGACGCCCGCACGTGCGGGCGATGACCAGGCTCGCGCTGGCGCTCGGCAGCTTCGTGCAGACGACCAGCGCGGGAATCGCGGCCCTCCGTGACGCGTACCTGACGCTGATCGACGTGAGCGGCATTGCCGAGTGGGTGCAGGCGCGGATCAAGCCCGTTCCTGCCTACGGCCATGGCGCCTTCGCGGAGCGTCCACGCCGGCTCGCGCCGAAGCGCAGCATCGGCTCCCAGTTTCCGCAGCCGCGGGTCATTGCCGGTGGTGTTGAGATGCCGCTCGACGAGCTGCTCGGCGCAGGCTGGAACGGCATCGCGGCCGATCCGTTCGCGGCCGAGGGGCTGGCGGCCGAGGGACTGCGCGTGCTCGCCGTCGGCCGCGACTTCGAGGATCCCCAGGGTGCCATCAGTGAGTGGCTCGGTAGCTTCGATGCCCGTTGGGTAGTGCTGCGCCCCGACCGGTTCGTCTTCGCGATCGGCTCCGACGCCGCCGCTGCCGCGAGTGCGCGAGACGAACTGCACCGGCTGCTCGGCCGGGCGACGGCGACCACGCGGACCGACGAAGCGGCCGCCGCCACGCTCACCGCCTCGGCCTGAAACGCTGCGCGGTCGCGGCGCCCGTCGCTCAGCCCGCTGCTGCGTGGGGCCCGAACGTGACCGGGCGCGGCGGCTTGCGGGTCTGACGGACGGCGGGCGCAACCACCGAGCCGGTGTTGCCGAGGGCGATGACCGAGAACTGGGAGTAAGGCGATCCCGTGACCCCGAAGCTGCCGGAGGAGAACGAGCCTCCTAAGTACGCCGAGAACTTGACGGTGTGTGGGCCTGAGGCGAGCGGCCCCACGAGCGCGCTTACGTGAGCTTCGACCTGTCGAGATTGACTGGCGGCGGCGTAATTGGTCACGCCTGATCCGGGCACTGGGGTCCCGTCGAGGACGATGCCGCACGTCATCGAGCAGCCGCCGCCTGCGCTGCATGCGAAAGCAGCGTCCAGGATCGAGAGCTGAATGAGAGCGCGTCCGGGTTTGCTCATCGTGAAGTCGAAGCTGCCGAGATTGGGGAGCGTCGGCATGGTGGCCGGATCCACGGGGCTCGGCTGCACCGCCGCGCCGACCGGACCGGGAGGACCGGCCGGGCCCTTCGGGCCCTGCGGCAGCTGGCCGGGGCCGAAATCGCCCGCCATGAGCGAGCCGTTCGCGACCTGTTTCGACTTGACCGCGTTCGGCTTGATGTGCTTGGTATGGACCGCGTGCTTGGCGATCTGCTTCGACTTGACCGCGTTCGGCTTGATGTCCTTCGAGCCGATCTTGCCGGCCGCGTAAGCGCCGCCGGTGGCCACTGCCACGCACAAGGCGATCACGGATATCACCAAGGGCGCGTTGTTCGATCGCTTCTCGCCTGTCATCTCGAAGCCCTCGGGGCGAGACTAGCCCGACGCCGTCGAAAGCACAAGCGGACCGCCTCGGCTCCAACCCAGGGCCGGACGTCGTCTCAGCAACCGCGCTGCTCGAACGCGTGCTTGGAGAAGCCCTCGGGATCGGACCGCAGGGCCGAGCAGGGGGGCTGGGGCGTTCTTTGTCGACTTCTCCGTCTCTATGACGGGAAAGTCGACGAGGTTCGGGGCGGGCTCGCAGGTTGGGCAGAATGGCCCGGCTCGTCGATCGCCGCCGGGCGTGAGGGCCTGACGCGGAGGGGACCAGGGGCCGGGGCGTGCGCTACTTCTTGCGTGGGAAGATCTTGAACTTGATCGGGATCTCGCGCGTCGTGTTCGCCGACGTGTCGGTTCCCGTGAGGCGGGCGACGTACTTGCCGGGCTTCGCCTTGAAGTGCTTGCGCTTCTCGCCGAACCGCAGGTGGTTGTAGCCGACGTGGCCGGGCTGCCAGTTCGAGTAGCCGACGTACTTGGGCTTCTTGCCGGGCCGCTGCTCGTAGAAGTCGGCAGAGAGCCGGGCCTTCTCGTTGAGCGAGTAGTTCAGGGCCGTGCCCTTGCGGCCGAAGGAGTAGGCGTGCAGCGACGGCGTGCCGAGGTTCGGGGGCTTCAGGTCGACCTGGCTCTTCGGCACCGGGTCCGGCTCGCTGTTGGGGTTGCCCGGCGCGGGGTCAACCGTGATCGTGCCACGGACGCTCGAGTGCAGCTTGCACTGGAACGTGTAGACGCCGGGCTTGTCGAAGTCGACCTTGAAGCTGTCGCCGATCTGGTGCTGGGGCTCGTTCGTGTTCGGGTCGGAGTCGATCCCCTTGTCGTTGCCGCTCGTCCCCGTGACCGAGTGCATCGTGTCGGGCCCGATCCAGTACCAGGTGACGTGTTCGCCCTTGTTGATGTGGATGTCCTTGTCGGACCACTGGTAGTTGCTGATCGAGATCCGCCGGTTCGAGGCGCCGGCGAGGCCGGGCACGAGCAGCGAGATCGCAAGGGCGGCGACGAGGGACGAGCGGCCGACGCGCAGGCGGCTCATTCGACGACGTACCACCCGTTCATCCCCTGATGCAGGTGGCTGAACACGTGGCAGTGGTAGAACCAGCGGCCGGGGTTGTCTTCGACGTAGGTGGCGGCCATCGAGTCGCCCGGGCCGAGCGTCTGCGTTGTCGATGATCCTGCCGCTGGGATCGACCCAGCGATGGCCGTGGACGTGGAAGGTGTGGAAGTCGTTGTCGAGCGCGACGACGTACCAGGCGACGCGATCGCCGACGTTCGCCCGGAAGGTCGGCGTGCTGCCGGCGTAGCTCTTGCCGTTGATGCAGTACAGCGGCGCCGGCAGACCGGTCGCTACCGGCTGGAACGAATGGAAGAAGACGAAGAACTCCTTGTCGGGCACGACGGAGTCCTTCGGGCGGACGATCAGCGGACCGAACAGGCCCTTGAAGACCGGGACCGGATCCAGCGGGCCGTGGTCGTGGTACAGCCAGACGCCCTCGGTGCCCTCCTCGGCCTCCCAGATGTACTGGAAGGTCTCGCCCTGCTGGACGAAGCCACCCGGGTCGGTGTACTTCCCCTTGTAGGCGCCGTCCATGTCGACGGAGTACTTGATCCCGTGCGGGTGCACGGTGACCGGCCCGGAGAGCGTGTTCTGGAAGTTGATCACGACGGTGTCGCCGACCCGGCACTGGATCACGCGGGCCGGGGATCGTCGGCTTGTTCGTGATCGGCTGACCGAAGTTCGCGGTATAGGCGCGGTAGCCGTACGCCTGGAACTTGCTCTTCACCTTGATCTTCTTGCCGGTCATCCCGTCGTGCGAGCTGCGGGATCGCGTTCCAGCGCATCTGCCTCGGCCTTGATCCAGTATTCGCGCCGGGTGCCGTTCGCTCGCTGCGCGGCGAGTACGGCCTCGATCTGCGGCGTCGTCGGCGGGCCGGTGAGCTGGCGTCTGCTTCGCCGCGGCAACCTTCGGCGGCACCTCGAGCCGCGAGGTGAGCGCCTCGACGTCCGCCTGCTTGCTGTTGTTCAGGCGCTGGCCCGCCAGCGTGCAGAGGACGAGTCCACTGCCGCCGACGGCCAGAAATTGCCTGCGGTCTAGGTCACGGCCCGCCACCGGGCCGTCACTTCTTGACCTTGACGGTCTCTTGCATCGTGGTCGGGTGGATCGTGCAGATGAAGGTGTAGGTGCCCTTCTTCTTGAACGTGGGCTTGAACTTGATCCCGAGCGAGCCGGTCGCCGAGGTGAACTTCTTGTAGTCCTTCTTCTTGAGCCCTTGGGCCCTTCGTCAGGGTCACGTTGTGTGAGTCGCTGTTCGTCGCGTCCCACTTCCACTTGACCTTGTCGCCCGTGTGGATCTTGAGCTTCGCGGGCGAGAAGTAGTCGTCGCCGACCTTCGACTTGTAGGTCTTGCCCTTGTTCTTCTTGCCGCCCTTCTTCTTGTCGTGGCGGTTTTGATGGTTGCCGTGATGGTGCGTGCCGGCAATCGCCCCGCCCGCGGGCAGCAGCACGATCATCAGTGCTGCTGCCGCGACGGCGAGAAGCGTCAGTCCCGTTCGCTTCATGTCTTGTCTATCCCTTCTCAGCAGCCGCTCGGGTCGCCCTGGGTGGCGTCGATCGGCTTGTACTTCTTGAACTTCGGGATGCGGAGTGCTGTATCCCAGTTGCACGCCATCGTGTCCGGCGGGGTCGAGCCGGCGTAGGCGAGCAGCTCCAGCAGCTGTGTGGTATCGCCAGTGGCCGTTCCCGAGCCGGAGTCGGCCGGTGCCGGGCAGGTCGGGTACAGGCTCGCCGAACCGCTGAACGTTGAGCTCTGGTTGTCCTGGAAGCAGTTGCCCTTACCCGAGCCGTCGACCCAGAAGTCGACGCCGTTGGTGTCGGTGCCATCGCGCCCGTTCGTGTTGTTCTTGAACTGGTTGTTCTGGCTCATCGCGTCTTGCCCGTTGGGCAGTCGTCGCTCGGCGGGCCGTCGCAGTTGAACGGGTCCGAGAACGCGGCCGAGCCGTACTTGAAGTTGCCGAAGATCTGGTTGTCGTAGACCTTCCAGCCGTCGACCCCGAACAGGATCACGCCGATCCCGGTCGGGTAGTTGAGCGTGACGACGTTGCCGCCCCCGAGATCGACCGTGCCGAGGCCGCCGGAGACGGTCTTGACGGGCGAGTCAGGCAGGTAGTAGTTGAAGTTGTTCCAGAAAATGTTGTTGTTGTGGATCTTGCCGGTGGCGGCGGGCTCGAACGGCTCGGAATCGAGCGTGTTCGGGACGATGCCGGCGCCGTTGTTGTAGACGTTGTTGTCGACCAGGTTGACGTACTTCGAGTTCGTCCCGGAGTAGCCGAGCACGTTCTCGTACATCTCGTTGTGGTCGATCTTCGTCCAGTCCGGGTTCTTGTTCTGGAAGGGCGTGCCACCGATGTAGATCGCCGAGTCGCCGTGGCCGTAGCCGACTGACTTGGTGATCCGGCCACCCTCGCAACCGAACGCGTACAGGCCGTAGGAACGGTTGAACGACGCGATCAGGTTCTTGAACAGGAAGTCCTTGCAGTTGATCTTCGGATCGTTGTTGGCCGGATCCGAGTCACGGACGAAGAAGCCGTTGGTCGCGTAGTTGCGCGCCCACATGTTCTTCAGCGTCAGGTTCTTGACGTCGACGCCCTCGATCGCCGTTCTGCGCGAGGCCGTCAGGGCTCTTCGCGTTCTTGCCCTCGAGGATGACCTTCTTGGCGTTCTTCTTGGTGCCCTTGATCGTCAGGCCGTCGTACTTGTGGCCCTCGACGATGACGCCCTCGACGTACTTGCCGGGCTTGACCTTGATCGTCGAGTTCTTCTTCTTGACCTTCTTGACGGCCTTGCTGATCGTCTTGTACTTGCAGCCGTGCTTGCAGACGGTGAAGGTCTTCTTGTTCTTCTTCTTGCCCTTGCCCTTCTTGTGATGGGACTTGTGCTTGGCAGCGCTCGCGCCGGCGGCGGAGGCTGCGGTGGGCAGCGAAACGGCAATCGCAAAGATCGCGACAATCGCGACGACTGCGGCAAGAAGCTTCTTCATCTTTCCCCTTCAGACGAGACCGGGCACCACGCCGCGGTCGATTATGGGCTCGCGAATCCCGCCCCAGCGGGTATCGGGCAGGAAACCTACCAGAGGACCGAACCCCCTCGCCGTTCGGGAGTTGCGGTCGTCGCGCCGGGAAACGTCGCGCGACTTCGCGAGCCGGGCTCAGCCCGGAGCCGGGCTCAGCCGGCGTACAGCGACTCGATCTCCTCGCGCGTACTTGTCGGCGACGACGTTGCGCTTGACCTTCAGCGTCGGCGTCAGCTCGCCACCCTCCTGGGAGAGGTCCGCGGGCAGGATCCGGATCTTCTTGACCTGCTCGACGCGGGCGAACTTCTCGTTGATCTGGTCGACGTGGGCCATGATCGTCGCCTTGACGTCGGCGTTCGCGGCGAGCTCGGCGGCATCGGCCGACAGTCCGCGTTCGGCGGCGAACGTCGCCGCCTCCTCGGGGTCGAGCGTGACGAGCGCGACCAGGTACGGGCGCCGGTCGCCGATCACCACGCACTGGCTGACC
Organism: uncultured Solirubrobacterales bacterium; assembly: GCA_963850625.1. Taxonomy (GTDB): domain Bacteria; phylum Actinomycetota; class Thermoleophilia; order Solirubrobacterales; family 70-9; genus CAXMST01. The sequence continues at coordinate 313,465 of CAWKLZ010000012.1, read as the reverse complement.
AGCGGGTGCTGCTTGATCTCCGCCTCGAGGTTGGCCGGCGTGATGTTCTTGCCGCCCGCGGTGATGATGATGTCCTTCTTGCGGCCGGTGATCTTCAGGTAGCCGTCAGCGTCGAGTTCGCCGATGTCCCCGGTGTGGAGCCAGCCGTCGACGATCGTCTCCGCCGTCGCTTCGGGGTTCTTGTAGTAGCCCTTGAAGATGTTCGGGCCGCTGATCAGGATCTCCCCGTCGGACGCGATCTTGATCTCGCAGTCGTCGAAGGCGCGTCCCACCGTCCCGAACTTGAAGTTCTCGGGTGTCGAGATCGTCGCCGCCGTCGAGGTCTCGGTCATCCCGTAGCCCTCGAGGACGAGGACGCCGGCCGCGTCGAAGAAGCGCAGGATGTCCGGGTTGATCGGCGCGGCGCCGGTCACGCACTGCGTGACGTTGCCGCCGAACAGCGCCCGGATCTTGCTCAGCACCTGCTTGTCGGCGAACGCGTGCTGACGCTGCAACAGGAAGCCCGGCTTGCGGCCGGCGCGCTCCATCTCGCGCACCTTCGAGCCGACCCCGATCGCCCACCAGAAGATCCGCTCGCGGATGCCGCCCTGCTTGGCGATCGAGCTCGTCGCCGTCGTGTAGATCTTCTCGAAGATCCGCGGCACCGAGGGGAAGTAGTGCGGGTGGACCTCGGAGAGGTTCGGGACGATCTTCAGCGGGTCGCGCTCCCAGTAGGCGATGACGCCGCCGATGTCGAAGCTGCCGAGCTGGATCAGCAGCGCGAACGAGTGCGCCAAAGGGAGGAACAGGTAGGCGATCTGCCCGGGCTCGAGCACGGTCGCCCTGTCCGTCATGTCGAGCATCGCCCGGTAGTTGCCGTGGCTGATCACGCACCCCTTCGGCGGCCCGGTCGTCCCCGACGTGTAGATGAACGTGCAGGCGTCCTCGCCGCTGACGCCCTCGTAGCGGGCTCGCCACTCGGCCTCGTCGTGGCCGTCGCCGCGGGCGGCGAGCTGGGCGAAGGAGATCGCGCCTGTGGCCTCGCCCTCCATGATCACCACGTGCTCGAGCGCCGGCAGTCGCTCGCGGACCTCCTCGACCTTCGCGAGCTGGGAGGCGTCCTCGACGATGACGACCTTCGCGTCCGAGTTCTCGAGCACGTAGTGGCACTCGTCGGGCGAGTTCGTCTGATAGATCGGGACGACGGTGGCGCCGGCGGTCAGCGCCGCGAAATCGGCGTACGTCCACTCGGGACGGGTGTTGGCGAGGATCGAGACCCGGTCGCCGGGCTCGACGCCGAGGTCGATCAGCCCGAGCGCGAGGCGCCGGACCGTTTCGCCGACGTCAGCGAAGCTGCGCGTGATCCATGTGCCGCTGCCGTCCTTGAACATGACGGCCGGCGCATCGCCGTATTTCTCGACCGCCCGCGGGAGCAGGTCGGCGACCGTCGCGCTCCCCGTCCCCTTCTCGCCGCCAACCGATGCGGTAGCCGCCTCCATCGCTCGTCTCCTCGCTCCGCTGTTGCTCGGCCGTCCTCGAACAGCCCCGAATTTCGGGCCCTGGGGACCCGGTGACGAGTGTATGGGGCGCCGCCCGCCGGCGGCTCTCCGGCTCGGCTCCTCAGGCGGGCCGCTTGAGCGGCGTCGCGGTCAGCTGTTGCATCGAGGTTGCGAACAGGGTCTTGTCGATGCGCCCGTGCAGGATCGGTATGCCCATCTCCATGCACTTGGCGATCACCTCCTGCCGCTTCATATGCGTTTCCTCGGCGAGCTCGGTCGGCGTCAGGTGGTTGGCCAAGGTCGATCTCCTCCTGTCGGTGCCTGCAAGGTGGGTTCTATCGCTTGTGCCCGGTGTGTCAAGGGGAAGATCGGCGGGCAGACGCAAAGTGCGGGCTCGCGACCCGGGCCGAGGCAGCGCCTCAATACGATTGCTGCCTTGACCGCAGCCGCGGACAGCCCCGGGCACGACGCGGGCTCCGACTTCGTCGAGTCGCTGATGGACACCGACCTCTACTCGATCGGTGCCTACTTCTGCGACCGGCACCCGGAGCTCGTCGACGAGGTCGTGGCAGCGGGGCGGCGAGATCGAGGACGCCGGGCTCCGAGCCTGGGCGGATCGTGAGGGCATCGAGGTGGAGGAAGCCTTCGGCATGCTGCTCACAGGCCTCGCGGTGCGCTACTACAAGGCTGTGACCGGGTAGTCCACCAGCAATGCCGCGCCGCTGGATCCCGATCACAGTGCTTGGCGTGCTCGGCGCGATCGTGCTCGCGATCATCGTCTCGATCTCGGTCGGCGAGCACAAGGAGGGCCAGATCGAGGTCGAGGGCGTGGGCCAGGTGCAGTCGCTGCTCGGCGGCATCCGCCAGCTCGACGACCGGCTCGGCGACGACAACGCGCCGATCACGATCACGCTCTTCACCGACGTCCAGTGCCCGCGCTGCGCCGACTTCGAGAGCGACGTCGTCGATCCCGCTGATCGAGAACTACGTGCGTACCGGCAAGGCGCAGATCAACTTCAGGAACTTCCCGCTCGGGGTCAAGGAGGTGACGGTCGGCGGCATCGCGGTCGAGGCCGCGGCCGAGCAGGACCATGGCTGGCAGTACGCGGAGCTCTTCATGAAGAACCTCGACAAGGTGCCCGAGAAGGGAGTCGATCAGAACTTCCTCGATGCGGTCGCCGCCGGCACGCCGCAGCTCGACACGGCCCAGTGGGAGAAGGACAACGGCTCCTCGGAGGCCAAGCAGAGCGCCCAGCAGGACGTCGATCTGGCAACGAACCTGCGCCTGCCGGCCAACCCGATCCTCGTCGTCGAGGGGGCATCCGGCTCGGAGACGCTCGAGGATGTACCGAGCCTGCAGGACGTCGAGGACGCGATCGCCCGGGTCGGCTGAGCGGCGTAGTCCGGGCGGCGATCGAGAGCGCCGCCGAGGCCCCCCCGCCTGCCATACTGCGCGCTCCTCGGGGCGTGGCGCAGCCTGGTAGCGCGCACCGTTCGGGTCGGTGAGGTCCCCGGTTCAAATCCGGGCGCCCCGATGCGCTCGGGCCCGGGCCGGCAGTTGCCGGCCCGGCCCGGCGACCAACCGCTCGCGGATGTGGGTTCCGGCGCGAACCGGATAACTACCGATGAGGTCCGCTCGGGCCGTTGGCATCGTGCGGGCGGTGGAAACGACGGACACTGGCATTCCAGGCCCAGCGCAATGAGCACCCAGCCACCGCTGCTGATTGGGCTCGATCCCCAGCACCATGCGGAAGATGTCCTCAGGCTCGGGCTCTTGCTGACGTCGATCATCGCTGCGCCGCCGCTCGTCGTCAGCGTCGCCGAGTGGCCCCGTCTCGCCGCCTGGACGAGCGAGATGCAGCAGGCGCTCGAGGAGAGCCTCACCGAGCCGTTCGCCCGAGCCCGCGAGCGCCTCGAGGAGCCGGGCGCCGAGACCCGGGCGCTGCACGGCGACTCGGTTGCCGGTGCGCTCGAGCGGCTTGCCGAGAGCGAGCAGGTGGCGGCGATCGTGATCGGGTCCTCCCACCGCGGGCCGATCGGCCGCCTGCTCGCCGGATCCGTCGGCGCCTCGCTGATGCAGGCGGCGCCGTGTGCCGTCGCTGTCGCTCCCGCCGGTTATGGCAGGACGGCTGCTCCCGGCTCGGCTCGCCGCATCGCCGTCGCCTTCGACGGTACCGAGGAGGCGTGGGTGGCCCTGCGCACCGGCAGCGGGATCGCAGCGCGAAGTCACGCGTCGCTGACGATCGTTGCCGTCTCGGATCCGCCCCGGGCCGGATACACCACGGGCCTCGAGGTCCTGCTCGGCGAGGGCCTCGTCGATCACGATCGCCAGCGCAAGGAGGCGCTCGTCGAGGGGGCCCTGGCGAGCCTGCCAGAGGGACTGCGCAGCAGCGCCGTCCTGCTCACCGGCAAAGCCGCCGCTGAGCTCGCCGCAGCGAGCGCCGACTTCGACTTGATGCTGGCCGGATCGCGCTCCTACGGGCCGCTCCGCCGGGCGCTGCTCGGGTCCACGACGAGGGCGCTGGCGGGTTCGGCGCACTGCCCGCTGGTGATCCTGCCGCGCGGGAGCGGCGACGATCCGCTTGCGGTCGCGGGGCCGCCCGGCGACCCGAGCCTCGGCCGCGAGCAAGCGTCGTAGAAAGCCGCAGGCAGGCCTCCGGTTCGCGCGCTTGCGCATGCCGTCCGGGAGGCGTAGGTTCGCGGCCATGGGCATGAGCGCAGGTGGATCCCGCAGGGTCCTGATCGCCGGTGGTGGCATCGCCGCCCTCGAGGCGCTGCTCGCGCTCCGCGCACTGACCGACGGCGACGTCGAGCTGACGCTGCTCAACCCCGAGCCGGAGTTCCTCTACCGGCCGATGCTCGTCGTCGAGCCATTCTCACCCGAGCTCGCCGAGCGTCGTGACCTGGCGATGATCGCCGCCGAGCAGCGGGCGACCTTCGTCGCCGACTCGCTCGCCGCGGTCGATCCGGCCGCGCGCGTCGCGACCACCGGCGGCGGGGACCGGCTCCCGTTTCGCTTTGCCGTCATCGCGACGGGCGCGCGGATGGCGGTGCCGCTGCAGGGTGTGCACACGCTGTGGACCGGTCAGATGCCGGTTCCGATCGACGTCATCCTGGAGCGCGCCGCCGAGCGCGGCGGGCTCGAGCTGATCGTCCCGGACGGGATCACGTGGCCGTTGCCGTTGTACGAGTACGCGTTGCTGGCGGGCAGACGCCTGATGGAACGCGGCGAGCACACGCCGATCCGCATCTTCACGCCCGAGCCGGAGCCGCTTGCGGTCTTCGGCGCCACCGCCAGCGAGGCCGTGCGGGAGGTGCTGGCGCGACGGCGGATCGAGGTCGTCGCCGGCGGGCGCGTCGCCCGCGACGAGCGCGGCGAGCTGCGCGCCGGCCCGGTCGAGCTGACCGGCTATCCGATCGCCTTGCCGGTGATGGAGGGTCGCGCTCATCCCGGGCTGCCCGCCGATGAGCACGGCTTCCTGCCGATCGACGGGCACGCCCGCGTGATCGGCACCGACGCGATCTACGCGGCGGGCGACGGCACCAACTTCCCGATCAAGCAGGGCGGCATCGCGACGCAGCAGGCGGACGCTGCCGCCGACGCGATCGCCGCGGCGCTCGGCGAGCCGATCGAGCCGCGTCCCTTCGATCCCGTGCTCCGCGGGCGGCTGCTCACAGATCACGATCCGATCAACATGCTGCACACCGATCCGGGCGGCTCGGCGCCCGGCGAGGTCGGCGCCGATGCCCTCTGGTGGCCGCCCCACAAGGTGAGCGGGAGGCATCTCGCACCATGGATGGCGGGCGGCTCCGCCGGGGACATGCTCCCTCCCGAGCGGTCGATCGAGGTCGAGGTCGGGATGCCTTACGAGTGGCACGGGGCGCCGCACATGCGACCCGCCGACGGCCGCTTCGGGGACTGACGACAGCGGGGTCTCATGGGCCAGATCCTGCTGCTCACGGTCCTCGCGACCGGGACGGCCGTGGCGACCGGGATCGGCGCCATCCCCGTCATCCTGCTCGGCCCGCGGGTGGAGAGTTGGCGACCGCTGCTGCTCGGCGTGACCGCGGGCGTGATGTCGGTGGCCGCCGTCGTTGGCCTGCTCATGCCCGCCCTCGACGAGGCTTCGGTAGCGGAGGTGGCAGCTGGAGTCGCGGTCGGCGTCGGCTTCCTCGCCCTCGTCAAGTCGGTGCTCAACCACCGTGCTCATGCGCGCGCGGACGCAGCCCGGCGGACGTCGCTGCTGGTCTTCGTCGTGCTCTTCGCACACAGCCTGCCGGAGGGGCTCGCCGTCGGCACTGCCTTCGCATCCACGGTCCAGGGGCTGAGCGCCTTCGTCATCGTCGCGATCTCGATCCAGAACATCCCCGAGGGCACGAGCGTCGCGATCCCGATGGCGCTCGCCGGCGAGAGCGGCGCCCGGCAGTTCGGCGCCGCCGTGCTGAGCAGTGCGCCGCAGCCCGTCGGCGCCGTGCTCGCCTACCTGCTCGTCGAGCAGGTGGCGGCGCTGCTGCCATTCTCGTTTGCGTTCGCGGCCGGCGCGATGCTCGCTCTCGTCGCCGCTGAGCTGCTCCCCGATGCCCTGCGGCGAGGGCCGGCGCAGGCTCTCGCGGGCTTGATCCCGGGCGCGGCCGCGATGCTGCTGCTCAGTGCCCTGCTTGGGATCTGAGCGTCGCCGCGGGGTCGCTGTCGGAGTAAGCGGAGCGGATCCTGGCCGCGATCTCCTCGGGCGGGGAGTCCTTGCTCACGTAGCCGGAGCCGGCCCCTTCTGCAGTGCGGCGTGCGAGCGTGGCACCTGCGTAGAGCCCGGTGAGCAACAGCCCGACCTCGGGAAACGAGGTGCGCAGCGTACGTATAAGGGGACCATCCTGGCCGCCGGCCAGCTTCGTGTCGATCAGCAGCACCGACGGCTGCTCGCCGGCAAGCAGCTCGATCACGCCCGGCACGGTGCCGGCACAGCCGGCGAACTCGAGGCCCGGCTCGGTCGTGAGCAGCGCCTGCACCGCCTGGCAGAACGGCAGACTGCGATCGGCCACCGCGACGCGTACCGGGCGGGCGTTGTCTTGCGAGTCAACCATCCTGCCTCAGGCTAGGCGGCTTCGCAGGCGGTCGTTCCGGGCGATATGCGCGACCCGGGCCGAGAAAACTACGACATGCGAGGGTCGCTAGATTCACTGTCAGGAGCATGGAACGAGAACTCACCGAGCCCACGGTGCGCCGGCTTACCGGCGTCGGCCAGGATCTCGTGGCGGAGCTCGACCTCGAGCAGCTCCTCGACACGATCCTGGAGCGAGCAGTCGAGATCACGGAGGCCCGCTACGCGGCCCTCGGCGTGCTCGACGAGTCCCGCAGCGGCCTCGAGCGCTTCCTGCACCGCGGTATCGACGAGTCGATCCGGGAGCGGATCGGCGAGCTGCCGAGCGGCCGCGGCGTGCTCGGGACGCTGATCAGCGAGCCCCGCGTGCTGCGTCTCCGCGATGTCTCCGAGCACCACGAGTCGTTCGGTTTCCCGCCGCACCATCCGCCGATGAAGACGTTCCTCGGGGTTCCGATCAGCGTCTTCGGCCAGCCCTGGGGAAACCTGTACCTGACCGAGAAGCGAGGGCGGGGCGGAGTTCACGCGAGCCGACGAGGATGCGGCGGTGGCGCTCTCACGGTGGGCGGCGATCGCGATCGGCAATGCCCGATCGGTGGCGCTCGACCGGCTCCGGTTCGCGATGGAGGCGGCCGAGCAGGAGCGCGTCCAGTGGGCTCGTGAGCTCCACGACCAGACCCTGCAGGGGCTCGCCGCGATCCGCCTGCTGCTGGCGACCGGTCTGCGCAGCGGCGACCCGGAGAGGCTCACCGGGGGCGCCAGCCGCGCGATCGAGCAGATCGACACCGAGATCGCCTCGATGCGGGCGCTGATCACCGACCTGCGCCCGGACTCGTTGGCGGAGCTCGGCGTTGCCGCGGCGCTCGAGGCGCTTGCCCAGCGGATCCGCGAGCGCGTCAACGGCGCCGAGGTTGTGGTCGAGACCGGCCCTGGCGTCGCCGAACACCTTTCGGACCCGGCGGCGGTGGCGGTCTATCGCGTCGCCCAGGAGGCGATGAACAACGCCGTCAAGCATGGGGGCGCCGCGTCGATCAAGGTCGGGACCTCGGTTGAGGGATCGGAGGTCCTGCTCAGGGTGAGTGACGACGGCGCCGGCTTCGATCCCGATTCGGCCGTCAGCGGTTTCGGGATCAGGGGGATGCGGGAGCGCGCGGATCTGGCCGGTGGTCAGCTCGACCTCGACTCGGCGCCGGGCGCGGGCTCGACCGTGACGCTCCGCGTCCCGGTCGCCTGACCAAACGTCAGTCTCAGCGCGGCCCGGGTGGGCCGTTGACCATGTCGTTCTCGAGCGCGTAGCCGACGAGCTCGGCGCGGGTCTGCAGGCGCAGCTTCTGCTGGATGTGGGCGCGGTGCGATTCGACCGTGCGGACGCTGAGGAAGAGCTGCTCGCCGATCTCCTTGTTGGTGTGGCCGAGCGCGATCAGCCGCAGGACCTCGGCCTCGCGCTCGCTGAGCCCGTCCGGGGGCCAACTCGCCGGCGGTTCGGCGGCCAACCGGGCGCCGATCGCGGGCTGCACATAGCGCTCGCCGGCGACGGCCGCCTGCACTGCCTCGAGGAGATCTGTGTCGGCGGCATCCTTGAGCAGGTAGCCGTTCGCCCCTCCGCGAAGCGCCTCGCGGGCGTACTCGGTTTCGGTCTGCATGGTCAGCACGACGACGCGCGTCTCGGGCGAGGAGGAGCGGATCTTCTCGATCGACTCGAGGCTGCTCTCGCCCTTCATGTTGATGTCGAGGACGAGGACATCGGGTTTATAGGCGCCGAGCTTGCGGATCACCTCGGCCACGTCCTCGGCCTCGGCGACGACCTCGAGCCCCGGGTCCTCCTCGAGGATCGCCCGCAGCCCGCTCCGGACGACGGCGTGGTCGTCGGCAAGGACGATGGTCTTCGTCTCGGCCGGGGCTTGCGGCGTGTCGGTCTCGGTGCTCGCCATTGTTCGGAAGATAGCGTCGGGCACAGGCCTCGCTGAAGGTGACGAGCCGCGGAGCGATTGCGGTCAACTACCGAGCTGGGCCTTTCACCGTAGTTGTCCGTGCACCAATCGGGGCACGCGCGGATGAAGCCTTGAGGGGTCGCCGTCTATCTTCGCCGGGTGATCGATCCGGCTGCACGCGCAACGCCTGCCGGGCACGCTGTCTCCCCGAACGATGGCCGAGACGGTGACCCGTTCGAGCACCGGGTCGAGGAGATCATGACTCGGGGGGTGATCAGCTGCCTTCGCGACGACACGTTGCTCGACGCCGCCGTCGCAATGACGGTCAACCGCGTGCACGCGGTTGCCGTCCACGATCCGGGTGATGAGCAGCGCTTCTCCGTGCTCTCGGACGGCGACCTGCTCGAGGCCGTCTGCCTCGGCGCGGGATCGCGTGATGACGCGCTGGCCAAGCTCGCTGCGACCGAGCCACTGACGATCCCCGCTGCCGCGACCGCGCGCGAGGCTGCCGAGCTGATGCGCGAGCACGAGGTCAGCCACGTCTTCGTGGTCGATCCGATCGACGGACGCCCCGTCGGCGTGCTGTCCAGCCTCGACATTGCGCGGCTGCTCATCGGCGCCGTCGGGCGGTCCGTCGACGGCCCCGCGCGCGTCCTCGTCGGTCATGACGGCGCCGCCGGTGGCGATGACGCCGTTGCGCTCGCGCGGCTACTCGCTGGAGGAGGGGGCGAGGTCCACGCGTTGCTTGCCGTCCCGGTCCCCCCTCGGCAGACGGGCGACCCGCCGGTCGCAACGACTTCGGACGAGCACGAGTGGATCGCCTACTGCGATGCGTTGATCGAGAGCGGCAGGCGCGTGCTCGAGCACCGCGCGCTCGAGCGGCTTCCCGGGATCGACGGGTACGGGGACGTCGTCATCGACAACTCACCCGCCGCGGCTCTCGCCGGGGTGACGGAGAGCGAGCATCCGGACTTCGTCGCCGTCGGCTCGAGCAGGCACGGCAGGCTCGGCCGGGTACTCGCAGGGAGCACCGCCGAGCGCCTCGCGCAGGGCTCGCCGAGTCCCGTCGCGATTGCGCCGCGCGGCTACGCCGCGATCGCCCCCTCCGGGATCGAGAGGATCGCGGTCGCCTGCACCGAGGGCCGCGAGTCGGAGCGGGCCTTCGCGCTGGCGGCCGGCCTGGCCCTTCGCTTCGGTGCCGAGCTCCGGCTGATCTCGGTCGCCGAGCCGTCGATTCGCCAGGCGGCGCTGCTCGAGGACGAGCGCGACGTGCTCGCCGGCCGTGGCCTCGGGGCCAGCCCCGATGCTCGGGCGCGGGCCATCGCCGACGCGCTCGCCGTCGGTCACGACGACGATCTGAAGCTCCAGGTGGAGATCGCCCGTGGGCCGGCTGTGGCGACGATCCTCGAGACGTGCCGGCGCTCGCAGCCCGATCTGCTCGTGGTCGGCTCGCGCCGGTACGGGCCGCTCGCCCGGGTCCTGCTCGGTGGCACGGCGATGCGACTGATCCGCGAGGCTTCCTGCCCCGTCGTGGTTGCCCCGCGCGCCGTAGCCTGAGCGCCGAGCGCGTTCAGCGGGCGGCGGCGGATCGCTCACGCCACTCGCGGCGGCGCTCGCGGTAGGCCTCGGGCAACGCGATCTCGAGAGCTTCCGCGACATCGAGCCAGCGCAGGGCGCGGTCGTATTCGCCGTCGCGCGCGTCGAGGTCGGCGCCGGCGAGGGCGATGGCGAGGGCCTCGGCGTGGTCGGCCGTGTGCTCGGGGTCCGGATCGATGTCGGTGAGCTCCGTGCCGTGCCGCTCGACCGATCGCGCGAGGTAAGGCGCGAGCAGGCGCCCGGCTACCTTCGCCGGCGGCCACCACAACGGCGCCTCGTCGCTGTCGACGTGCTCCTCCGTGGTCCGCACGTAGCGCGGACCCTCGGGCGTCATCAACGCCGCGCGGATCACGGGCCGGAAGGTCGAGGGTGCGCCAAGTCGTGGGGGCAGGCCGGCGAGCGTGGCGATCCCGGCGGCGGCGACGTCCGCCTGGGCGGCGGCGATCCCACCCTGCTTGATCGGGAACCAGCTCGCGTCGCCCGCGGCCCACACGGGTCCGGCGCCCGGCACACGCATCCCCGCGTCAGTCGGGATGAACCCATCCCTTCCCTGTGGCAGGCCGGGAATCTCCGGCACGTCGAGCTCGGGCAGCGTCACCCGCAGCGGGCCCCGGCGCGCGGGCGCCCCATCGCGAACGCTGCCGAACCGGACTCCGAAGCCGTCGAGCAGCGCCGCGACCTGTCGCGAGGCCGCGGGGCCGAGGCATTCGAGTGGCTCGGCCTCCGGCGTGACGATTCCGACCCGGGCGCGCGTCGCCCGCAGCTCGTGTGCGGCGAGCATCGCCAGCTCGTAGAGCGGCAGCGGCCAGCTCGGCCCTGCCGGGACTTCGAAGCTGAGCTCCCCGTCGGCGCCGTGGGCGTCGCGGACCAGTCGGCGCACGTCCGCAACCCGCTCGGGGCCGGTGAAGACGAGGGCTCGCTCGCCACCGGAGAGCGCCAGCTCCGCGCGCGGTGTGTTGCGCCGGGCACCAGGGCAGACGACGAGCGCGTCGTACGGCAACTCGACTCCACTCTCGGTCAGCGCGCGCTGCTGGGCGGGCCAGATCTCGGCGAGGCGATCCTGCCTGTGCGTGGAGCCCTGCTCGCGGCAGAATGCGGCGAGTGCGATCGACGGCGGCGGCTCTGCGCCGAACGGCTCGTTGACGGAGAGCGCAAGGAGGCGAAAGCGTTCCGCATCGGAGAGCAGCTCGATCTCGATCCCGGGTCCGAGCTCGCGCAGCGCCAGAACCAGCTCGAGCGCCGCGACTCCACCGCCCGCGATGAGGACGCGGAATGCCCCGCTCTCGTCGCCCCCCGGGCCTCGGTGTGCTGCCTGCCCCTCGATGGTCATGTGCTCGAGCCTACGGGCGGGCGTCCGCCCCGGCGTCCGCCCCGACTGCTCATTGGCGGCCCCGGAGAACTACGGCGCTGCGGGGAACTACGGGGTCGAAGTCGCGTCAAGCCACGAACGGGCGGGCTCGCGGCTTCGCGAAGCTCGGCGCATGAACTCGCTCGAGCTCGCGCGCTGGCAAAATTCGGTATCACGACCGTCCATCGCTTCATTTTCGTCCCCCGGACGATCGGCCTCGCGCTGAACGTCGCGGTCTTCCAAACCCGATGGCACCGGACCGGTGAGGAGCAGTGGCTCCGCGCTTCGCCGTCGCCCTGCTCGGCGAGCTGCGCCGCGAGGCGGAGGCCGGGCGAGGCGTGCTCGTGATCACCCACGAGCAGACCGGCACCGAGGACTTCGACCGGCACCTGCGGCTCGAGAGCGGCCGGCTGCTTCCGGCGTGAGCGGCGCCCCGGCAATCGAGGCGCGTGGGCTCGAAAAGCTGTACGCGCCAGGCGTTGGGATCAGCGGCGTCGAGTTGACCGTCGAGCGCGGCGAGGTGTTCGGATTCATCGGGCCGAACGGGGCCGGCAAGACGACCTTCATCCGCACGATGCTCGACCTGATCCGCCCGACGGCGGGCACGGTCTCGGTCTTCGGGCTCGACAGCCGGCGGGAAGGTCTCGAGGTGCGGCGCAGGTGTGGGTATCTGCCCGGAGAGCTGAAGCTGGCCGGGCGCGACACGGGCCGCCAGGTTCTCGAGCACCTCGCCCGGCTCAGGGGGATCGACCCGGAGTCCGCCGCCGGCCTGATTGCGAGGCTTGGGCTCGAGCCCGACCGCCGTATCGCCGACCTCTCGAAGGGCAACCGCCAGAAGATCGGCCTGATTGCGGCGCTCTTCGGCGACCCCGCGTTGCTCGTGCTCGACGAGCCGACGAGCGGGCTCGATCCGTTGCTTCAGGAGGAGGTCCATGCGATCGTGCGCGAGCACGCGGCCGCCGGCCGCACCGTCTTCCTCTCCTCGCACGATCTCGATGAGGTGGAGCGCGCGGCGGATCGCGTGGCGATCATTCGCGCCGGGCGGATCGTGGACATCCAAGGGGTGGCGGAACTGCGTACCCGTCGCCCCCGGGAGACGTCGGTGCTCCTTGCCGAGCCCCTCGACGAAGCTGCGCTCGCCGAGCTTGGGCGGCTCGACTGCGTCCGCGACCTGACCGCCGACGGTGCCCGCCTCCGCTTTGCGACCAGCGGCGAGATCACCGATCTGATCCGCCTGCTGGCGGGCCGCCGGGTCCTCTCGCTGACGAGCCGCGAGCCCGAGCTCGAGGAGCTCTTCCTGCACTACTACGAGGCCGACGACGAGGGCGGCGACGGGGAGGAGGCCCCGTGGCGGAGCTGACCCGCGAGTCGCTGCGCGGGCATCGGCGCTCGTTGGTGTGGTGGTCGCTGGGGATGGTGCTGCTCGTCGGCGTCATCGTCGCCTTCTATCCCGCGACGAAGGACGCGACCGGTCTCAACGACTACGCGAAGGAGCTGCCGAAGGCGGTGCGTGGCCTGTTCACCGGTGGCGAGCTTGACTTCACGAGCCCCGCCGGCTATCTGAACTCGCAGCTGTTCGCGCTCATGGTGCCGCTGCTGCTCTTGATCTTCTCGATCGGCTTCGGCGCTGCGGCGATCGCCGGCGACGAGGAGCACGGCTTCCTCGACTTCCTGCTCGCTCAACCGGTCCCCCGTGAGGCGGTCGTCTGGGCGCGGGTCGCGGCGCTGGCGGCGCTCTGCGCGGGGCTGGGGGCGGTCGTCTTCGCCGCCACCATCCTCGGCGACGCGATCGTCGGCCTCGAGATCGGTGCCGGGGCAGTGCTCGCGGCGACCGTGAGCGCCGTGCTCCTTGCCCTGCTCTTCGGCACCCTCGCACTGGCCCTCGGCGCCTGGCATCCGGGCCGCGCGCGAGCGGTCGCGGTCAGCGCCGCTCTGGCTACCGCCGCATGGCTTGTCGACGGCCTCGGCCAGGTCGTCGACGCGCTCGACGTGCCGCGGGCGATCTCCCCTTACCGCCGCCTGATCGGCGTCAATCCGCTCAGCGACGGGGCGCCCTGGGGGGCCTGGCTGGCGGTGGCGGCGCTGATCGTCCTGCTTGCGGCCGGCGCGAGCGTGCTGCTGCGGCGCCGCGATGTGCGCCAGTAGGGCCGCGGCTCAACGCGATGCTGCCGCCGGCTTCGGATCGCCGATCCAGTAGCGCGGGCCGGCGCCGCGCGCGCCGGCGCGGTCGCCCGGATTGGCGAGCTCGCAGCGCTCCAGTGACAGGCAGCCGCACCCGATGCAGTTGCCGAGCCCCTGGCGAAGGCGCTCGAGCTCGGCGATCCGCTCGTCGATGCGCTCGGTCCACGAGGCGCTCAGCTTCTCCCAGTCGGCGGCCTTCGGCGTGCGGTTGCCGGGCAGCTTGTCGAGCTCGGCGCCGATCTCGGCGAGGCTCAGGCCGACACGCTGAGCGAAGGTGATGAAGGCGACCCGGCGAATCGTCGGCCGGCGGTAGCGGCGATGACCGCCGGTATTGCGCTCGGAGCTGATCAGGCCCCGCTCCTCGTAGTAGCGCAGGGCCGACGCGGCAACGCCGCTGCGCTCAGCGAGCTCGCCGATCGTCAGCTCGGTTGGGGGGCGGGAGGCGATGCGCTCAGGTTCGCAGACCGCGGCCTTGACTTCAAGTGCGCTTGAAGTTGCACAATGCCGGAGGCGAACGTCCCGTGTCGCCCGCGCGGCGCGCGGGTATAGATTCCGAAGGACCCGCTACCCCCGAAAAACCGCGACAGACAACGAAAAGGAGGCCACCCGCATGGCTTACTCCGTTCCCGACCTTCCCTACGCCTACGACGCCCTCGAGCCCCACATCGACGAGGCGACGATGAAGGTCCACCACGACAAGCATCATCAGGCGTACGTCGACAAGGCGAACGCAGCCCTCGAGGGCACCGAGTGGGCTGACAAGGACGTCGACGAGGTCCTCCAGAACCTCGACAGCCTGCCCGCCGACAAGCAGGGTCCGGTCCGCAACAACGCCGGTGGTCACTCAAACCACACGTTCTTCTGGCAGATCATGAGCCCCGACGGCGGCGGCGAGCCGAGCGGCGCGATTGGCGAGGCGATCGACTCGGCCTTCGGCTCCTTCGACGAGTTCAAGGAGAAGTTCAAGGCGGCCGGCGTCGGCCAGTTCGGCTCCGGCTGGGCGTGGCTCGTCCACGACGGCTCAGGCCTCACCGTGACCTCGACCGCAAACCAGGACTCGCCGGTATCCGCGGGCCAGACGCCGCTGCTCGGCGCCGACGTCTGGGAGCACGCCTACTACCTGAAGTACCAGAACAAGCGCCCGGACTACCTGGACGCGTTCTGGAACGTCGTCAACTGGGACGAGGTCGCCTCCCGATTCGAGGCTGCCGGCAGCTGAGCGCCCCCGCGGCGACACCACGCCTGATCTGCGGCCCGTCCGGTAGCCCCGGCCGGGCCGCTTTCGTTGCCCGCCTGGCGAGCGCCTTCTACATTGCGCGGATGGCGCGGCTCGCCACAGGAGCGACGGTCGCGGCGCTCGCTGTGGCGCTGGCGCTCGCGCCGGCTGCCCCCGGCCGCGGCCATCGGCAGGCCCGCGGGCCGTACTGCCTGGGTCACCGGGCGACGATCGTCGGCAGCGGCCACGCTGACCGGCTGCGCGGGACGAAACGGGCAGATGTGATCGTCGGCCGCGGTGGCGACGACAGGATCAGCGGCCGCGGTGGCGACGACCTGATCTGTGGCGGCGGCGGCGCGGACCGGCTCGATGGCGACGGCGGCGACGACCAGCTCGACGGCGGCGGCGGCGCGGACTGGCTGGCGGGCGGCAAGTCCGCTCGCGATTACCTGATCGGCGGCCCGGGGGGCGACCACTACGACGGCGGCGGCGGACGCTGGGACGTTGCCTCGTTCCCGCAAGCCCCCAGGCAGGGCGTCGAGGTCTCGCTCGAGGCCGGCACGGCGTCGGGCCAGGGCCACGACCGGCTCAGGCGGATCGAGGGCGTCTACGGCTCGCCGGGCCCCGACCGGATTACGGGGTCCCCTGCTGCCGACTACCTGCTGGGCCTCGCGGGCAACGACGTCCTGATCGGCGAGGCGGGCGCCGACTACCTTGGGGGCGGCAAGGGTGACGACGCGGGCGCCGGGGGAGCGGGGAAGGACCGCTGCAAGTCCGTCGAGCTGCGCTCGTCCTGCAAGGCCCTCTGACGCCGCCTCCGGTCCGGGTCCGGGGCGCGCCTTAGAGACGGTCTCTTAGAACTTGACCTGGACCGGCTCGCGGTCGGCTGCGTTCTCGATCTCGAAGAACTCGCGAGCGGTGAAGCCGCCCATGTTGGCGATGACCGAGTTCGGGAAGACCTGGATCTTCGTGTTGTACGCCTGCACGTTCGAGTTGTAGATCCGGCGGGCGGCCTGGATCTCGTCCTCGATCTCGCTCAAGCTGCGCTGCAGCTCCTGGAAGTTCTCGGTAGCCCGTAGGTTCGGGTACTGCTCGGCGACGGCGCGCAGGTCGGTGAGCGCCCCGGAGAGCTTCGCCTCTGCCTCCTGCGTAGCCTCGACCGAGCCGGCCTTCATCGCCTCGGCCCGCGCCTCGGCGACGTTCTGGAAGGTCTGCTGCTCGTGCGTCGCGTAGCCCTTGACCGTCTCGACGAGGTTCGGGATCAGGTCGTGGCGGCGCTTGAGCTGGACGTCGATTCCGCTCCACGACTCGTCGACCTTGTTCCGGGACCCGATCATCGAGTTGCGGGTCAGGACGAAGATCAGGCCGACCAGCAGGATCAGGACGATGACGATGATTGCGATGACCATTCGACGGCCATCGTAGTACACCCATGACCGCCCGGCGGCCATCGCGTTCGGGTGTCGCCGAGAAGGCGCGAAACGGCGCCTGATCAGGCGCCGGCGGACCCTTAACGCCAACTCAACGCAGGGGTGCCGCCTATCACGTGGAATGGGCACTCAGGCCGGTGGGTTGTCCTTTGACAAGCCATCTGGACCGGCTGTAGGTTCGAACAACCGTGAGGGACGCCTCGCGGGAAGTCGGCAGCACGGACTAACGGGTAGGAGATTGCAAGCCTCATCGGCACTTGGGCGGGTTATCGCCGTCGTCGCATTGGTCGCGGCGGCGGTCGTCGTGTTCCTGCTGCTCTCCGGCGGCGGCAGTAACTACGAGGTCACCGCCCACTTCGAAAACGCCTCCCAGCTCGTCAAGGGCAACACCGTCACCGTCGGCGGCACCGCCGTCGGCGGCGTCGACGACATCCAGCTCGGCCCCCACGGCGAGGCCCTGGTCGACTTCCACGTCGACTCCGACTACACGCCGCTGCCGCGCGGCACGATCGCCACGGTCCGCTCCTTCTCGCTCTCGGGCATCGCCAACCGCTCGATCCAGCTCACCCTGCCCCCCGACGGCCAGCAGGGCGATCCGATCCCCTCCGGCGGCGATCTCGATCAGTCCGAGACCGTCAGCGAGGTCGACCTCGACCAGATCTTCAACACGCTCGACGACCGCACCGTCGCCAACCTGAAGAAGGTGATCCAGGGCTTCGACACCTCCACCGAGGGCGTCGGCAAGCAGTCCAACCGCGGCTTTCACTACCTCAACCCGCTGCTCAGCACCTCCAACCGCCTGTTCAGCGAGCTCACCCTCGACGAGCGCACGCTCGAGAACCTGATCGTCGACGGCTCGCGCCTGTCCGGCGCCGTCGCCCAAAAGCGCGACGACGTCGCCGCCCTGATCTCCAACCTCAACCAGACCACCGGCGCGCTCGCCCGCCAGCGCACGGCGCTCGCCTCGGCGATCAACCAGCTGCCCGACTTCATGCGCAACTTCAACACCACCGCGGTCAACCTGAGAGCGACCCTCGACGACCTCGACCCGCTCGTCAACGCCTCCAAGCCCGTCGCGAAGAAGCTCCGGCCCTTCTTCAGCCAGTTCCGCGCCGCCTCCCGCAACCTCGTGCCGACGCTGACCGACCTCGACCGGGTGATCGAGGCGCCCGGCCCCAACAACGACCTCGTCGATCTGACCAAGCTGCAGAACCCCCTGACCAAGATCGCGATCGGCCCCGTGCACCGGCACGGCAAAAAGCGCCAGGGCGCCTTCGGTGAGTCCGTCGACTCGCTCGACGGCTCGCTCAAGCAGCTCGCCTTCTTCCGCGCCTACGCGCCCGAGCTGACGGGGTGGTTCGACGACTTCGGCCATTCCGGGATCGTCGACGCCAACGGCGGCATCGGCCGCGTCGCGACGACCTTCAACACCTTCACGCTGAGCCCCAACGGCCTGCCCAACCTGCTCGGCGGCGTGCAGACCCCGCAGGCGCAGATCGCCGGCATGAGCACCGGCAACCTCGAGCGCTGCCCCGGCTCCAACGAGCGTCCCGCCGCCGACGGCACCAACCCGTTCACCGAGAACGGCTCGCTCGACTGCAACCCGAACCAGATTCCGCCGGGGAACTGAGATGCGACGGATCCTCCTCCTCGCAGCTCTTCTCGTCGGTGCCGCGGCAGTCGTGGCGACGACCGCGACGGGCGACGACTCGCACACCTACTTCATCGAGTTCGACAACGCCTTCGGCCTCGTCAACGGCTCGGAGGTCAAGGTCGCGGGCGTCGAGCAGGGCACGATCGACCACCTCTACATCGACTCCGCCAAGCGCGCAGTCATCAAGGTGACGCTCTCGGGCCCGCTCAGTGTGCTGGGCAAGGACACGGTCTGCTCCTCGGAGCCGCAGTCGCTGATCGCCGAGTACTTCATCGACTGCATCCCGAAGGGCCCGCCGTTGACCGAGCAGACCGGCAGCGACGAGACGCGCACGGAGCACCCCGACATCCCGGTGCAGCAGACGCGGCAGACCGTGCAGAGCGACCTCGTGCAGAGCGCGCTGCGGATGCCGTACCGCGACCGCCTGACGATCCTGATCGACGAGTTCGGCACCGGCCTCGCGGGGAACGCGGAGAACCTCAACTCGGCGATCAAGCGCGGCGCGCCGGCGCTCACGGCCGCGCACAAGGTGACCTCGATCCTCGCCTCTCAGAACCGGATCATCCGCGACCTGAACGCGAACTCGGACGAGATCGTCGGCAAGCTCAACGCGCGCAGCGCCGATGTCGTCAAGTTCATCCACAACGCCCGCGTGACCGCCGAGGTCTCCGCTTCACAGCGCGAGAACCTCTCGAAGAACTTCGGCGAGCTCGACAACTTCCTGGCCGAGCTGCAACCGACGATGGCGAAGCTGAACCAGCTTGCGGTCACGCAGACGCCGCTGCTGAAGAACCTGCACGCGGCGGCACCCGGACTCAATCAGCTCTCGCGTGCTCTGCCCGACTTCAACCGCGCCTCGGTGCCGGCGGTCAAGAGCCTCGGCAAGGCGGCCAAGGTCGGCAAGGTGGCGCTCAACCACGGCCAGAACGAGATCCACCAGCTGGCGAGCTCCTCGAAGAAGGCCTACCCGCTCGCCGACAACCTCGCGAAGTTCCTCAAGGACATCGATGACCCGCGCCGCGCGGTCGAGATCGACAGCCGCGTCAAGGGCGCCACCGGCCGCAGCAACAGCACGCCGGGGAAGAAGGACACGATGGGCTACACGGGCATGGAGGGGCTGCTCAACTACGTCTTCTACCAGGCGGGTGCGCTGACCCAGTTCGACCAGATCAGCCACCTCCTGCACTTCTCGATCTTCGAGGTCGGCACCGGCCCATGCGCCAACTACAACGCTGGGCCGACCGTCCCCGACAGCGGCGGCAGCGGCCAGACGACGGACGCGACGAAGATCAACCGCTGCGTCTCCTGGCTCGGCCCGAACCAGCCTGGGATCAACGCGGGGCCTGACCTGCCCCCATACGATCCGGCAGCCTGCCCCGACGGCTCGACGGATACGAGCCTCTGCGACCCGAACGGGACGAGCAGCACGAGCGCCAAGACTGGGCTGCAGCGCTCGGCGAAGAAGGCTGCCGACGCGCGCAGCGGCGGCAACGGCTCGGCCGGCGGCAACGGCTCGGGCTCGGGCAACGGCTCCGGCAACGGCTCGGGCAACGGCTCCAGCCCGCCGAACCTCGGCGACCTCGGCAGCGGCTCCGGCGCCGGCAACGTGCGCGACCACGTGCCGGGCAACCTCGGCGGCGTGCTCGGCGACGCCGGCAAGATCGGCAAGAGCCTCGGCGGGATCCTGCACAAGCGGTCGGGCTCCGGCGCGCGGGCAGGTTCCGCCGGCTCCGGATCGGGCACGGCGGGCTCCGGCGCCGCTGCGGCGACCAACGACCTCCTCGGCTACCTCTTCGACAACTGATGGCGGCGGGACTCGACAAGCGCGAACGGACCCGGGAGGCGCGGCGATGAAGCGGCGCAGCCCCTTCCAGGCGCTCGCCTCCTCGCCGACGATGGTCGGCGCGATCACGACGCTGATCGTGATCGTCGCCGTCTTCTTGGCGTACAACGCGAACAACGGTCTGCCGTTCGTGCCCACCTACCGCGTCAACGTCGACGTCCCCAACGCCGCCCGCCTCGTCCAGAACAACGAGGTCCGGATCGGCGGGCACCGCGTCGGCGTCGTCGAGTCGATCACCGCCGTCCGGCGGCCGGCGGACCAGCGTCAGGGCACGGTCAGCAACAAGAACAACCAGGTCGACGCGGACACGTCCGTCGATCCGGCCGGCGACGTCGTCGCCAGGCTCGGGCTGAAGCTCGACCAGAGCGTCGCGCCGCTGCCCGACAACTCGGTCTTCCGGGTCCGCTACAAGTCGGCCTTCGGGCTCAAGTACCTGGACATCACGCGCGGCGACGGCCCCGGCGTGCCGCAGGGCTACACGTTCGACGGGACCGACGACAACGACGATCCCAACGACAACGACAACCAGATCCTCTCGCTGAGCGAGGTCAAGGACAACAAGGCAGCCGACAACGGCACCTTCATCGACCAGACCGAGTTCGACGACATCGGCGACACCTTCGACCAGCGGACCCGCAACGCCGGTCGCCAGAACCTGGTCGGCTACGGCGACGCGCTCGCCGGCCGCGGCGGCTCGCTCAACCAGGCGATCGAGGCGCTCAACCCGCTGCTCACGAACCTGAAGCCGGTGGCGAAGGCGCTGATCGCGCCCGAGACCCGCTTCGAGAACTTCTTCCCGGCGCTCGGCCGGGTCGCCAGCATCGTCGCCCCCGTCTCGACCCAGCAGGCGCAGCTGTTCACGAACATGGCGATCACCTTCGGCGCGATCAGCGCCGACCCGCAGGCGCTCGCCGACACGATCGCGGGCGGCCCGCCGACGCTCGAGACCGGGATCCGCGTGCTGCCCGCCCAGCAGCACTTCCTGGCCGAGTTCACGAAGCTCTCGCAGCTGCTCAAGCCGGGCGTACGCCAGCTCCGTTTCGCGGTCCCCGACCTCAACCACGCGATCACGAAGGGCACGCCGGTACTGCGCCGGACGCCGCGCATGAACCGCGACCTCCGCACGGTCTTCACCCAGCTCGACAGCCTCGTCTCCCAGCCGACGACGCTGACGACGCTCAAGCGCCTGCACGAGACGTTCGGCAAGGGCTCGAAGCTGGCCAAGTTCGTAACGCCGGCGCAGACGGTCTGCAACTACTGGAACTACTGGTTCACGCTGCTGCCCGAGCACCTGACCGAGAAGGACTCGACCGGCTATACGCAGCGCGTCTCCCTGATCAACGACCCCGACCGGCTCGCTGACGCGTCGGCGCTGGGCAACGTCCCGGTGACGATCCCCGGCGAGGTCCAGACGGGCCTCTCGGCGGCGGGCTACTCGGGCCTGCAGGCGAACGGCAAGGCAGGGCCGCTGCCGAACCCGCTCAACGACGGCGTCTTCGACCCGACGCTGCCGATCCTGCACGGCAACCCGGCCGGCCCGACAGGCCAGGACGGCAGCGACTGCCAGGCCGGCCAGGCCGGCTACCTGCACGGCCGGCTGCCGCTCCCCGGTCAGGGCCCGTCGAGACCCGGCGATCGGCGTGCCCGACATCCCCGGGAATCGCGGCATCACGACCGCGTTCTGGAAGCAGGACGGCGAGCGGACCTACATCGACACCCGCCGGAAGGCGAGGCAGCCCTGATGCGCAAGAGCGAGAAGAAGCGCATTCCCAACGCCGTCCTCGGGCTGATCTTCGCCGTCGTGCTCGCGATCGCCTCGTACTTCGCCTTCACCAAGGACCTGCCGTTCACGGGCGGGACCGAGTACAAGGCCGTCTTCGCCTCCGCCCAGAACGTGCGCGTCAACTCGCCCGTGCGGATCGCCGGCGTCGAGGCCGGCAAGGTGACCAGCGTCGAGCCGCTCTCGCCGCAGCAGGCGCAGGACGAGTTCGCCAGCTCGCAGGACTCGCAGAACAGCGCGCTCGCCAACGGCCAGGACCTGAGCCAGGGCGGGGCGCTCGTGACGATGGAGTTCGACGACTCGGCGCTGCCGCTGAAGACCGACGCGACCTTCACGCTCCGCCCGCGGCTGTTCCTCGAGGGCAACCTGTTCGTCGACGTCCATCCGGGCAGCCCGGGCGCGCCCGCGATGGATCCCAACGGCGCGCCCTTCCCGCCGGATCAGACCGCGAACTCGGTGCAGCTCGACCAGATCTTCACGACCTCCTTCCAGTCGGATGCCCGCAAGGACCTGCAGGTGTTCCTCGACCAGTTCGGCAGCGCGCTGATCGACCATGGCGGCGCCAAGTCGCTGCAGGAGCTCGCCCGGACCTCCGCCGGCTCGTTCAAGTACACGTCCGAGGTCAACGAGGCGGTGCTCGGCGAGAACGCGCACGATCTCTCCGGGCTGATCGCTCATCTCGACCAGGTGATCCGCGCGCTCGACTCGAACGAGCCGGCGCTCCAGGACCTGATCGTCAACTTCCGCACGGTCACCGGCAGCTTCGCCGCCGAGAGCCAGAACCTCGAGCGCGCCGTGGCGCTGCTGCCCCAGGTCGAGCGCGTCGCCCAGCCCGCCTTCGACAACCTCAATGCAGCGTTCCCGCCCCTGCGTGCCTTCACCCGCGAGATCCTCCCCGGCGTCCGTTCGACGCCGCAGACGCTCGACGCGGCGACGCCGCTGCTGCGCCAGGTGCGGCTGCTCTCGCGCCCGCAGGAGCTGCGCGGCCTCGCCCACGACCTCGTGCCCGCCGTGCCGGCGCTCGCCAACCTGAGCAAGAAGACGCCGGCGTTCCTCGAGCAGGCGCGCTCGCTGGCGAGTTGCTTCAACAACGTGATCATCCCGTGGTCGGAGGACTCGGTCTCGAGCAACGACCCGACCTACCAGCACCCCGCCGTCGGCCCCGTCTACAAGGAGACGGCTTACGGCCTCGCCGGGATCGCGGGCGAGAGCCGCTCGCAGGATGCGAACGGCCAGTA
Organism: uncultured Solirubrobacterales bacterium; assembly: GCA_963850625.1. Taxonomy (GTDB): domain Bacteria; phylum Actinomycetota; class Thermoleophilia; order Solirubrobacterales; family 70-9; genus CAXMST01. The sequence continues at coordinate 290,674 of CAWKLZ010000012.1, read as the reverse complement.
CATCCGCGTCGAGGCCGGCGGCGGCACGAACACCGTGACGACGCTCGGCCAGGCCGGCCAGACGCTCGCCGGCCTGACTCCGTTCCCGCTGCTCGGCGCGATGCCTGGCCCGGGCTCCTCGGCGAAGACCCCGTTCCGCCCGGGCGCCCCGTGCGAGAACCAGGATCCGCCCAACCTCGAGGGCGACGAGGGCCCGCCGCCGACGCAGTCGCGGGCGCCGGCCGACTTCGGCGCTTCGGCGAGCGGCAAGGCGGGCAAGATCGTCAAGGGCACGAACTCGATCGTCGACCAGCTGAAGAGCTTCGCGAGCGCCTACCAGCAGGATCCGAAGAGCGCCGAGACCAAGGACGCCCAGAAGAGCGCCGACAAGAAGGTTGAGCGCTTCTACCAGAGGTTCGGCGGCTGATGAGCGTCGCAATCAGAAAACACGCACGCGACTTCGCCGCGATCGCCTTCCTGCTCGTCGCCGGGATCCTCGTCTCCTACGTCATCGTCCAGCAGCAGCGGCTGCGGATCCCGATCCTCGAGCAGCGGCCGTTCGAGCTCAAGGCCGACTTCCAGACCGCTCAGGCGGTCGTTCCCGGCCAGGGTCAGACGATCCGGGTCGCCGGCGTGCAGGTCGGGGACGTCGAGGACGTGAAGCTCGTCGACGGCAAGGCCGAGGTGACCTTCGGCATCAACCGCGACTACCTGCCGATCTACAAGGACGCGACGATCCTGATGCGGCCGACGACCGGCCTCAAGGACATGTTCTTCTCGCTCGATCCGGGCACGCGCTCGGCCGGCGAGATCTCGGAGGGCGGCACGATCCCGCTCGAGAACACGGCGCCCGACGTCAACCTCGACGAGATTCTCAGCAACCTCGACGGCGACACCCAGTCGTACCTGCGGATCCTGCTCGTCGGCGCCGGCAAGGGCCTGCAGGGCCGCGGCAAGGACCTCGGCAAGGTGCTCGGCACGCTCGGCCCGATCAACCACGACTTCAAGCGGCTCAACAAGGAGGTCGCCCAGCGCAAGGAGAACCTGCGGCGCCTCGTCACCAACTTCAACCAGCTGACCGGCGCGGTGGGCCGGGCCGACGACGACCTGAAGCGGCTCGTGACGAGCTCCGCGACCTCGCTCGGCGCGATCGCCGAGCAGGACCCGAGCGTGCGCCGCGCCGTGCAGCTGTTGCCCGGCACGCTCGCGCAGTCGAAGGTGGCGCTGCAGCACGTCGCCAGCTTCGCCGCCGAGCTCGGCCCGACCGTCAACGATCTCCAGCCCTTCGCCCAGAACCTCGATGAGGTCAACTCCTCGACGCTGAACCTCGCCAACCAGGTCACCGGGCCCGTCAAGAACGAGATCCGGCCCGTTCGTCAAGGCGGCCCGCAAGCCGATCCCCGACCTGACGAAGGCGGCGAAGCGGCTCGGCAAGGCGACGCCGCCGCTGACGACGGTCGGCGGCGAGATCAACCGCCTCGGCAACATGGCGGCGTACAACCCGAACGGCGCGGAGCCGGCCGGCGCCCCGGGCCGCGACGAGGGCTACCTGTTCTGGGCCGCCTGGCTCGGCCACAACGGCAACTCGGTCTTCTCGACCGGCGACGCGAACGGCTTCGAGCGCCGCATCTACCTGACGATGGGCTGCGACGAGGCGCTGGCGCTGCTCGGCTCGAGCCCGCTGGCGCCCCTCGTCACCGGTCTCGGCGCCCTCTTCGATCCCGGCGGACCCTTCAATGGAGGGTGTTGAGGTGAGCGACTGATGCAGAAGTCCGCACCCTCGATCGGCCGGATCCTCGTCGCGGTGGGCTTTGCGCTCTCCTGCTTCGGCCTGCTGCTCTTCCTCTGGGTGGCCTTCGGCGGCCCCGTGCCGCTCAAGTCGAAGAGCTACCAGATCACCGCCTACTTCCCCGAGGCCGTGCAGCTCGCCAAGGAGTCCGACGTGCGGATCGGCGGCGTCTCGGTCGGCAAGGTCAAGTCGATCGAGCTGGCGCCGCCCTCCGACCGCCTCGACGGGCAGGACCTGACCGAGGCGACGATCGAGATCGAGCCGCAGTTCGCGCCGATCTCGACCGACGCGCGGGCGATCCTGCGCCAGAAGACGCTGCTCGGCGAGACCTACGTCGAGCTCACCTCCGGCAGCAAGCCGACCGACGGGGCGACCAAGGACACGGCGTCTCTGCCCGCGGTCTCGCTCGGCGCTGCCGCGCACAACAGCGACGCCTCGACGCAGGGCGTCCAGTCGATCCCCGAGGGCGGCAGCCTCGGCATCAGCCAGACCCAGAACCAGACGCAGATCGACGAGATCTTCAACGCCCTCGACGAGCAGACGCGGGCCTCCTTCCAGCGCTGGCAGCAGAACGCCGCGGTCGCGATCCAAAACCGCGGACAGGACCTCAACGACTGCGCTCGGCAACCTCGGTCCGTTCCTCGACCAACGCCTCCGATGTGCTCGGCATCCTGCGCCGCCAGAAGACCGAGCTGAAGGGCCTGGTGCGCGACACGGGTACGGTCTTCGACGCGCTGAGCCAGGACTCGAACGCGTTGCACGGCGCGATCGTCAACTCGAACGAGGCCTTCGACGCGCTCGCCTCCCAGCAGCAGGCGCTCCGCGACACCTTCCAGATCTTCCCGACGTTCGAGAACGAGACGCGGCTGACGCTGGATCGCCTCGACTCCTTCCAGCGCAACACGCTGCCGCTCGTCAAGAGCCTGCAGCCGGTCGCCCGCGACGTCAGCCCGACCCTGCACAGCGTCCGCCAGCTGTCCCCGCACCTGAGCTCGATCTTCGATGACCTCGACGACCTCGTCCGCGTCTCCAAGCGCGGCTTCCCGAACCTGGCGAAGTTCCTGCACGGGGCGAAGCCGGTGCTCAACTCGCTCGACCCGTTCCTCTCCAACCTGAACCCGGTGATCAGCTGGCTCGAGCTACTACCGGACCTCGGTCACCGACTTCCTCTCCTCGCCGCCGGCGGCGCTCGGCCACACGCTGCGCCCGGAGAACGGCCAGCCCGCCGCCCGGCACGTCGCTGCGCCAGCTCGGCTACGTCTCGCAGGAGTCGCTGGCGATCTATCCGAACCGCCCGGTGACCAACCGCGGCAACGGCTACATCAAGCCCTTCGACAAGATCCTCAACGGCGGCAAGGCGGGCAAGTACGGCGCCTTCCCGAGCTTCGACTGCGACAACTCCGGCGGCGAGCGCATCGCCGGCGACGGCAAGTCGCCGGCCGGTCGGGGCGAGCTTCGCGCCCTGCTTGGCTGCAGTCGGACTTCGCCAAGGAGTTCGGCGGCGGCCGCGGCCCGGACGTGGTCGCGGACGCGGCTCCCTGAGACGTCGGCTCGGCGACCGGCGCCGGCGCGCCGTGCGCCCCGCGCCGGCGCCGCCGACCGGGATAGGATGCGGGAGTGCGGTCGGCGAGCGCAGATCGGAGGGCTGGGGAGTGAGCTGCTTTGCCGACGCCGAGGACCTCTACGGGACGCTCGGGCAGCTGTTCAGCGACGCGCTCGACGACGAGATGCTCGGCCCGCTGTTCGCGCGAGCGAACACGACGACGCGCTGGAGCTACGTCAACCCGGAGGCGACGATCACGATGCGCCTCGCCGACGGCGAGCCCTCGATCGTCGAGTTCGGGCCGAGCGATCTCGTGCCCGAGGTGACGCTGACGATGGATGCCGATGACGCCAACAGCTTCTGGCTCGGCGACCTCAACCTCGGCGTCGCGCTCGCGCGCGGGCTGATCGTCGCCGACGGACCCGTCGACAAGTTGCTGCGGCTGATGCCGCTCGCGGCGCGCGTCTTCCCGCGCTACCGGCGCCTGCTCGCCTCCCGGGGCAGGCTCGCCCGAGGGCTCGCCGGCGCTCGACGCGACCGCCGTATGAGCGCAGCCGACGAGCGCGAGGCCTGGATCGCCGCGGTCCAGGCGGTGGCCGCCGAGCGCGGCCTCCGTTACGAGGCGATCGGCGGGCTCAACCCGCGGGACGCGCCGCCGGCGCTCTGCCCGGGTGGCAGCAACCGCCTGGTCGGCGAGCTCGTCGAGGGCTTCTGGGGCGCGAGCTGCGATGGGCTCGAGCGCGAGACCGGCGGCCTGCTGCGCAAGACGGTTCTGCCGGACGCCGTCCTCGTCAAGGCCCACATGCCGGATCTGACGACCGTCGTCCCGGCCTTCGATGTCGAGTCGATCGAGGCGACGCCCGAGGAGCAGCTGCGCAAGCACACCGCCCGCCGGGTCGAGTTCGAGAGCATCGAGTTCAACGAGCGCTTCCTCGCAACGGTGCCCTCGCAATACGACCCGATTGCGCTCCGCGAGCTCTTCAGCCCCGGCTTCCTCGCCTGGTGCACGACGATCGATCGCGAGGTCGACTTCGGCGCCACCCAGGGGCAGATCTACTTCATGTGGCGGCTTCGCGAGCGCAGCAAGGATGAGCTCGAGCTCGCCCTGCTCAACGCCGGCAAGCTCTTCGTCCGCGTCCAGCGTGAGCTTGAGGGGGAGGGTGTTGCCACCTACCGGGCCGGGCCGTGGAACGCGGGGCTCGAGCCCTTCCCGCCGGGCGGGCCGGCGGCCGCCGCCGCCGGAGCGGCGCCTCAGTCGTCGTAGCCGGGCTCGCCCGGCAGCACGATCCGGAAGTCCTCGGGCGTGCCCACCGGACGCGGCAGGATCGGCTCGACGACGCGACCGGCGGCCGCGGCCACGACCTCGTCGGCGGTCGCAAAGCCCGTCAGCTCCTCGAGGTGGCGGATCGTCGGGAACGAGATCTCGAGCTCGCCGCGCGCGCCAGCGTCGAGCGCCTCCTGCGGGCCGATCCAGCGCGCCTCGTCCATCTCGCTCCGATCCGGCTCCGGCTTCGAGTGGGCGGGGGCGAGGCCGACGTAGAAGCGCGTGTCGAAGCGCAGCGGGACCTGCTCCGGCGTGATCCAGCGCGACCATGGCGCGAGCACCTCCGGCCCGATCGCGATGCCGCCCTCCTCGCCGAGCTCGCGGGCGCCGCAGACCCGGTGCGCCCACTCGTCGGCGTCGGCGCCGGAGTCCGCCGGGGGCGTCTGCTCGCGGTCCGCCTCCTCGACGACGCCGCCCGCGAAGACCCAGACGCCCGGCATGAAGCGCGCCTGCGCGCCCCGCTGCAGCATCAGCAGCTCGAGCCCGCGGTCCGTGTGCCGGCCGCCGCGCCGCAGCAGGATCACGGTCGCAGCGGGCCGCGGCACCGGCGGCTCCGCCGGCGGCTCGAACTGCATCTCGGGCGGCCTCTCCTCGATCCGGGGACTGTAGTCGGGGCGGAGGGCGGGTGGGGGAAGCCCCGGCACGGCCCCGAGCCGATCCATTAAGGTGCGACCGATGGGCACCACCGAGACCGAGCAACTCTGGATCTGCACCTCCTGCGGCTACGTCTACGACCCCGAGGAGGGGGACCCCGACGGCGGCATCCCCGCAGGCACCCCCTTCGCGGAGATCCCCGACAGCTGGTTCTGCCCCGTATGCGGAGCCCGCAAGGCCGACTTCGAGCCCTACGAGGATTAGACGGCGGACTGGGAGCGCCGATGGCGGCCGCCCGGGTCGCTCACGTCCGTGCGGACGATCGCTCCCGCTAACGACCGCCCTCGACGCTCCCAGCCTCGCCGTGTAGCCGTCACGCCTGGCGGTGGTTGGCGCCAGGCCTCGCAACCTGGGGCCTGCCCCGAACCTCACCGACTTTCCCATCACATAGCTGGGAAAGTCGATAAGGAACGCCCAGGCCCAGCCCGCTCGCCAAACCACCTCCCTCGCTGCCCTCGCAAGGCCAGGCCCGTCCACCGGCGTGGGTGGTCGCGCGGCGTGAGGGCTGGATCTGCCGCCACCCCCTCGCCGGCGGGCGGTTGACCGCCTTTGGGCACCGAGGGAGTCAGGCGGAGCGTGCAGATCGGCGCGGGATTCCCCGAGTCGGCGCAATAACCGCAGCCACGTACAAGGTGGGCCGACGTGTCTGCGGATATTGGTGCTGGGGACCACTCTCAGCAGTCACGTCAGGGGTCGCGCTACGTGACTGCTGCTGTTGCTCCACATCTGGTGTCGGCGCCCTGCCCGGCCGATGAGTCTCGCCAGCCCACCTCCCTCGCTGCCCTCGCAACGCCACGCCCCTTCGCCGGCGACGCCGGTCCGCGCGGCGTGAGGGCAGCGCCGGCAGCGCCCCGGCTACTCGTCCAGGGCCCGCTCGCGGCACCGGCGCCGCCAGGCGAGCGTCAGCCACCCGACCAGGGCCACCAGCGCGACGATCGGCAGCACGATTGCCGCGCCGACGAGGATCACGCCGGCGACCGTCTTGAGCGCGTTGAGTGCATCGGAGGCGGCGTCGCCGAGGGTCCAGCTGTCGCCCTTGGAGTTCTCGGCCGCCGAGCCCTCGATCCGCAGCGAGACATCGGCCATCCGCGCCCGCCTCGCGACCTTGGCGAACGCCGCCTTCTTGCGGGAGATCTCGTGGCGGACGTCGTCGAGCTGCTTGCGGATCGCCGCAGCTTCGGTGTCCGAGGTCGCATTGCCGAGCGCCTCGAGCAGCTTGCGATCGCTGGGCGCGGGCGTCGCGGAGCTCGTCCTGGGCGGAGACGAAGGGCTGGGTGATGTCCTGGGAGGCCTCGTTCAGCGAGGCGACCGTCGCCAGGTTCGTGAGCCGGTCCAGCGTCGAGTCGAGATCCCGGGTCGGGATCGAGAGCTCGAGCTGCGCCGTCGCCGCATCCTTGGACTGGCTCAGCTGCGAGCTCGTGACGACGCCGCCCACCGACTCGGTGATCTGGATCGCCTGATCGGAGACGTCGCCGACGTTGTCGGTCCCGGTGCGCAGCGTCAGCGAGGCGCTCCGGTCCTCCTGCCGCTTGCTCTTGCCGGGGGCGATCTTGTCGGCACCGGCGGTCGCGGTACACCTCGCCGAGGTCCGCCAAAGCTGGGAGTCGCTTGCCTGGTCGCTGGGGTGAGCCTCGCAGCGCCTGCCCGTTCGCGTCGGGCGGCACGGGGACGCCGACGCTCGGCGCCGGCCGACGCCCCGGCGCCGGAATCGCCCGCGGCAAGGCCCGGAACGCCCCCGACCGTGCCCGCCGTGCTCTTGTCCGCCGAGGCGCCGCCCTCGGCCGGCGTCGCCTCCTGCGTGGCGACGGTCCCGCTGTCGCTGCTGGAGCCGCCGAGCTTGTCGCTGCTCACCCCAACCCCCACCGCCGCCACGACCGCCAGCGTCGCCAGCGCGCCCGCCGGCAGACAGCAGCGATCGAACCCGGAAGCCGGCCAAGCCGCGCGCCCAGCGGCGAGCGCCGCGCCGCCGCCGAAGCCGGCGGCGGCGCGGCGGTCGAGCTCGGCCGCCCACTCGGCGTCGGGCTCCGGCCGCTCCTCGCGGAGATCGGTCGACGAGCGTCGCGACCGGCGGCCATCTCGGCGTCGACCTCGAGGCCGGCCAGCGCCCGCTCGATCGCGTCGAGCTCGCGCTCGACCTCGGGGTCCATGCCCTCGCCCTCGTCAGACCGCTTCATCGCAGGCCCTCCTCAGCTTCTCGATCGTCCTGTGGATACGGGTGCCGGCGTTGGTCGGGCTGACGCCGATCACGGCGGCGATCTCGGAGTTGCCGAGCCCGGCGAAGAACTTGAGCGCGACAGCTCCCGCTCGCGGGCGTCGAGCGAGGCCATCGCCTGCCGCAGGGTCGCCCGCCGCAGCGTCGCCTCGACCTCCGCGTCCGCCGAGCGCGCGTCGACGTCCTCGGGCTCGGCGGCGAGCTCAACGCTGCGCTTGCGGCGGCGCAGCTCGTCGAGCGCCGCGTTGCGGGCAATCCCGAACAGCCACGCTCGCCTGCTGCCCCGCGCCGAGTCCCAGCCGCCACGTTTGCGGTAGGCGCGCTCAAAGGCGAGCGCCGTCACGTCCTCGGCCGCGGCGCGATCGCGGAGCAGCCCCATCACGTAGGCGTAGACGTCGTCGCGGCTCGTCCGGTACAGGGCCTCGAACGCCGCAGCGTCCGATTCCTGCTCCGCCGAAGTCCGAGCCCGGGGGGCCGCGAGCGTTCCTTGCATGCCCCTACTACGGGCTCTCCGCCCTCCCGTCACAGGGGGATTATCGACGCACCGGCTCAGCCGGGCAGCTTCAGCGCTGCGGCGCACGGCCGCGTCCCAGAGCTTGTCGGGGAGCAGGCGCGAGCCCCACTTCATCGCCGATCGCGTCGCGGCCGACCAGGTACCGGGCCCGGGGGCGGCGCACGGTGAGCGCCTTGTGGATCACGCGGGCGGCCTCCTCGGGCGGGATGCCACGCGCTGCCGGTCTTCGGCGCTGACCCGGATCATCGTGTCGAGCGCCTCGCCGTAGAGCTGCTCGGCCTCCGTCGGCATCCGCTCGCGCGCCGACTCGGCGTTGGCGATGCCGCGGCCCCAGATCTCGGTCGCGACGCTGCCCGGCTCGATCGCGATCACGTCGACCCCCCACGGCTTCAGCTCGCTCCGCAGGCAGTCGGAGACCGCTTCCAGCGCGAACTTCGAGGCGCAGTACGGGGCCATGAAGGGCGTCGCGACGAGACCGCCGACCGAGGTGATGTTGACGATCCGCCCCTTGCTCGCGCGCAGCATCGGCAGCATTGCCTGGGTCACGGCGAGCTGGCCGATCAGGTTGACCTCGAGCTGCGCCCGGAAGTCGTCGAGGTCGATGAACTCGAGCGGGCCGGAGTGGGCGGCGCCCGCGTTGTTGACGAGCGCCGTCAGCCCGGAGCCCGGCCGTCACGCTCGCGGATCCGCTCCACGCGCCGCTGCGACCTGGGCGCTGTCGGTGACGTCGAGGAGCAGCGGCTCGAGCTCACCCTGCGCCTCGGACTGAACCGACTCGCCGTCGGCCTCGCGGCGAACGCCGGCGAAGACCGTGAACCCGCTGCGCGCAAGCAGCAGCGCCGTCGCCCGGCCGATACCGGTCGAGGCGCCGGTGACCAGAGCTGCCCGCGTCGACATCAGGCCGGCTTCAGGCTGCCCGCGCCGCGCGGGCGGAAGAGGCGGGGGTCGCGGGCGGCAGCACGCCGAGCCGCTGCGGCTCGGTGCCCGGGTAGGCCTCGCGCCACGCTGCAGCGATCGACTCGGCGGTGATTGAAACGAGCCGCTGCAGGTCCTCCTTGCTGATCGCCAGCGGCGGCACGAGCACGATCGTGTCGCCGAGCGGGCGCACGATCGCGCCGCGCTCGCGCGCCTGCAGCGTCACCCGATGGCCGAGGCGCAGCGAGGGGTCATGCTCGCCGAGGTCGATGCCGACCATGAACCCGCGGCCGCGAACCTCGGCGACCTCGTCCATCTCGGCAACGTCTGCGAGCGCCTCGTGCAGCAGCCGGATCTTCGGCTGCAGCCGCAGCAGCGTCGACTCCTGCTCGAAGACCTCCAGGCTGGCGATCGCCGCCGCGCAGGCGAGCGGGTTGCCCGTGAACGTGTGGCCGTGGAAGAAGGTCCGGAACTCCTCGTGCTCGCCGAGGAAGCCCTCGTAGACCCGCTCGGTCGTCAGCGTCGCGGCGAGCGGCATGTAGCCGTTGGTCAGGCCCTTGCCCAGGCAGAGGAAATCCGGCGCGACGCGCTCCTGCTCGCAGGCGAACATCGTCCCGGTCCGGCCGAATCCCGGTCGCCACCTCGTCGCAGATCAGCAGCACGTCGTGGCGGTCGCAGAGGGCGCGCACCTCGCGCAGGAAGCCGGGCGGCTGCGGCTTGATCCCGGCCGCGCCCTGGACGAGCGGCTCGACGATCACCGCGGCGATCTCCTCGTCGTGGAAGTCGAGCACCGCCGCGAGCCCTTCGACGTCGCCAGGGGCGACCTCGTGGCTGGGGAAGAGCAGCGGCTCGTACATCGAGTGGAACATCTCGATCCCGCCGACGGCGACCGAGCCGAGCGTGTCGCCGTGGTAGGCGTCGGTGAGCTTGACGAACGACGTGCGCCGTACGTGCTGGCCGCCGCGCTGGTTCCAGTACTGGAAGGCCATCTTGACCGCGATCTCGACGGCGGTCGAGCCCGCGTCCGAGTAGAAGACGCGGTCGAGCCCGGGCGGGGTCATCTCGACGAGCCGGTCGGCAAGCTCGACGCCCGGCTCGTGGGTGAGGCCGAGCATCGTCGAGTGGGCGACGCGGTCGAGCTGCGCACGGACCGCGCCGTCGACCGCCGGGTGCCGGTGGCCGTGGACGTTGCACCACAGCGACGACGTCCCGTCGATGTAGCGGCGGCCCTGCTCGTCGATCAGGTCGGTGCCCTCGGCGGCCGCGACGACCAGCGGCTCCTCCTGCTCCCAGCCGCGCTGCTGTGTGAACGGATGCCAGAGATGGCTGTGGTCGAGCTGGGCCGTCGTCCGCATTTGTCCCGGATGAATCTAGGCCGCTCTCCGGTCGGAACCGGCCGGCCCGGACTCCGCAGTTTGCGACGCGGCGAGCCCGAGGACGGGCCACGACGCGGGCTCGGCGAGGTCGATTTCCGCCAGCGTCAGCACCTCGACCTCGCCGAGGGCGGCGATCGTCGCCCGGTTCGAGCGCTCGAGCTCGCCGGGCTCCGCCGGCCACCGGCTGAGCACGACCGCCCGCACCGCGAGCCCCACCGCGCGGGCCGCCTCGAGCGTCAGGAGCGTGTGGTTGATCGTGCCGAGCGCCGGGTCGGCGACGACGATCAGCGGCAGGCCGAGCTCGACGGCGAAGTCGCGCACGAGCCAGCGCGTGGTCAGCGGCACGAGCAGGCCCCCGACGCCCTCGCAGACGAGCAGATCCGCGCCGGGCAGCGGCCGCACGCGCCCGCTCGAGGACGAGCGCCGGGTCGATCTCGACGCCGGCGAGCTCGGCGGCGAGGTGGGGGGAGAGGGGCGGGCCGAACGAGTAGGGCGCGATCTCCTCGAGTGGTCGCTCGCTGGCCAGCCGCGCGCCGGAGCAGCTCCGGGTCGCTCTCGCCGCCCTCGTCGAGGCCGGAGACGGCCGGCTTGAAGACGCCGACCCGAAGTCCCGCGGTCGCTGCCTCGCGGGCGATCACCGCCGAGACGACGCTCTTGCCGACCTCCGTACCGGTACCGGTGACGAAGAGGCCGCTCACTGCGGCGCAGGCGCGGGCGACGACGCCGGATCCGCGGCCGCACGCGGCGGGATCGGCGCCTGCCGCGGGCGCCGCCGGGTGATCGAGATCTCGCCGCTGGGGTCGGCCTCGGAGGCATCGAGCCGGTCGATGTCGAGCTCGATCGCCCAGTCGCCGTCGGGCGAGACCGCCCGGATCGCATCGGCGATCACCGCGGCCGCCTTGCGCAGGTCCGCCGGCCGGTGCTCGGACATCACCGCGAGGCGCAGCCGCGACGTCCCCTCGGGAACGGTCGGCGGCCGGATTGCCTGTGCGAAGACGCCCGCCTCGAGCGCGCGGGCGCAGGCAGCTACCGCGCGCGCCGGGTCGCCGATCAGCACCGGCACGATCTGGCTCCGTGCCCTGCCCGGCTCGATCCCGCGTTCGCGCAGCGCCGCCCGCAGTACGGCGGCGTTCTCCTGCAGTCGCTCGACCCGCTCGGGCTCGGCCTCGATCACGGCGAGCGCCGCCTCGGCAGCAGCGACGCAGGCCGGCGGCAGCCCGGTCGAGAAGATCAGCGTCCGGGCGCTGTTCGTGAGCAGCTCGCGCAGCGGCTTCGAGCAGGCGACGTAGGCGCCGTAGCTGCCGAGCGCCTTGCCGAGCGTGCCGACGACGATGTCGACCTCGCCCTCGAGCCCGGCTGCCGCGACGGTGCCGCGCCCGCCGGGCCCGAAGGCGCCGACCGCGTGCGCGTCATCGACCATCAGCGTCGCGTCGTGGCGGCGGGCGAGCTCGAGCAGCCAGCCCAGCGGGGCGACGTCGCCGTCCATCGAGAAGAGGCCGTCGGTAACGATCAGGGCGGCGCGATCGCCGGCCTGGCCGAGCCCCCAGGCGAGGTGCTCGACGTCGCGGTGCCGGTAGACGAAGCGCTCGGCGCCGGCGAGCCGACAGCCGTCGACGATGCTCGCGTGGTTGAGCTCGTCGGAGAAGACGACGCCGCCCTTGCGCGCGAGCGCACCGATCGTGCCGGTGTTGGCCAGGTAGCCGGAGCCGAAGAGCAAGGCCGCGGGCTGGCAGTGGAAGGCGGCGAGGCGGCGCTCGAGCCGCTCGTGCGCGGTCATGTTCCCGGAGACGAGCCGCGAGGCGCCGGCCCCGGCGCCCTGGTCGCGGTAGGCCGCGGCGCCGGCGAGCCGCACGTCGCGGGTGGCCGGCGAGCCCGAGGTAGTTGTTCGAGCAGAGCAGCAGGACGTCGCGGCCGTCGAGCATCACCCGCGGACCCTGCGCCCCGGTGACCGTCCGCATCCGCCGCAGCAGGCCCGCCTCGCGCAGCTCCGTGAGCCGCGCCCGGGCGTCCGCGTCGGCCGCCGCGCTCACGCCGCCTTCGGGTAGGCGGGCGGCTTGCCCTTCTTCTTGACGACCCGCAGCTGCGTCGACGGGTCCCAGAAGCTGGCCTCCGACTGGCTGTCGATCAGCTCGTCGACCGGCGTCCGCGGCGCGGCGCCCTCGAGCCAGCCGTCGCGGTTGTCGGGCCGCGGGTTGGCGCCGTTGTCGGGCTGGCGGGCGACGTTGAGGCCGTGCTCCTCGAACATCGCCCGGTCGTCGGCCGGCTCGGCGCCGAGCGTCGTCAGGAAGTTGCCCATCATCACGCCGTTGAGCCCGGCGCGAACGGCGAGCGGCTGCAGCTCGCCGAGGTTCTCGACGCGCCCGCCGCAGAGGCGGAACAGCGCCCCGGGAATGATCAGCCGGAAGATCGCCACCCACTTGACGACCTCCCAGGGATCCATCAGGTCGCGATCGCCGAACTTCGTGCCGGCGCGCGGGTTGAGCAGGTTGATCGGCACCGAGGTCGGGTTGATCTCCGACAGCTCGAAGGCCATCTCGACCCGCTGCTCCGGGCTCTCGCCGAGGTTGAGGATGCCGCCGACGCAGGTCTCCAGGCCCGCCTCCCTGACCGCCGCGATCGTCCGCATGCGGCCCTCGTAGCGGACCGTCGTCGTCACCTCGTCGTAGTAGGAGCGGGCGGTCTCGACGTTGTGGTGGACGCGCTGGATGCCGGCGTCGGCGAGCCGCTTGGCGCGATCGGCGGAGATGTGGCCGATCGAGGCGCAGCGCTTCAGGTTCGTCTGCTCGGCGACGAGCTTCGCGCCCGCGACGATCTTCTCGAAGTCCCGCTTCGACAGCCCCTGGCCCTGGGTGACCATGCAGAAGCGGTGCGCGCCCGCCGCCTCGGCCGCCTTCGCGTGCTCGAGGATCTGCTCGGGGTCCATCATCGCGTGCATCGGCGTGTCCGCCTCCGCGTAGCGGCTCTGCGCGCAGAAGCCGCAGTCCTCCGAGCAGCCGCCCGACTTCGCGTTGACGAGCGAGCACATGTCGGTCGAGTCGCCGAAGTTCTCGGTCCGCACCTGCCAGGCGCGCTCGACGATCTCGCCGATGCCGTCGTGGTCGGTAACGGCGCCGAGCTCGAGCGCCTCTTCGAAGCTGATCAGGGACGGCATCCGTCTCCTCCGGGTCTCCGGGGCTGGGGTCTCCGGGGGAGGCTAGGAAGGCGCGCCGGACGGCTCAGCCCGCCGGGACGGCGCCCGAGCTGCCGTCGGTCCCTTGGCTCGAGCTCGCGCCGCCTTCCCCACTGCCGCCGCCCGGCGTAGCCGTGCTGTCCTGCTCGCCGGCGTTCCCGCCGCCCTTGCCGTGGCGGCCGTGCTCTGGCGAGTTCTTGACCTGGCACTTCTTCAGCGCCCGCGCGTAGAACTGCATGTAGCGCTTCCAGTTCGAGTTCCAGTACGAGGTCTCGTGCCCGCCGTTTCCCTCGTAGAAGCGGACGCGGGCGCCGCCCGCTTGCAGCGCGCTCTCGAGCGCGTGGTCCGCGTCGAGGAACGGGTCCTCGTTGCCGGCGTCGAGCCAGACGCGCTTGCCTTCGAGCGGGCTCGCGGGTGGCCCGACCTCCGAGATCACGTCGTGGGCTGCGAAGTCCGAGTCGCTGTCGAATGCGCCCTCGGCCGTGTCCGAGGCGTTCTCCCAGATCGCGGGCGAGTGGGCGCCGACCGCGCAGAAGCGGCCGGGGTCGCGAGCGGCGAGGTCGAGCGCGCCGAAGCCGCCCATCGAGATGCCGCCGATCGCGATCCGCTCGGGTTCGATCTCGAAGCGGCGGGCGATCTGCGGGACGACCTCGTCGAGCACGTAGGAGCCCCAGTCGCCGCTCGAGCGATCGTGCCAGTAGGCGTTGGGGTCGCCGCGGGGGAAGGCGACGACGGGCGCCTTGCCGCCCTGCGCTCGCAGCGCCCTGAACATCGGCCTGGTTCAGGTAGCTGTGCTCGTCCTCGCCGCGGCCGTGCAGGAAGACGAGCAGCGAACGGCGCCCGTCGCGGGCGCCGGGCGGGATCACGACCTCGACCGGCATCTTGCGGCCGAGCACCTTGCTGTCGATCGTGTAGGTGACGACGCGGGAGCCGGCCGTGCCGGCAGCGGCCGCCCTCGTCGACGAGGTCGCGCACCGCGATCGCCCCGAACGACCACGAGCACGGCGGCCAGGACCCGGAGTACGAGGCCCCGAGCGTCGAATGTCCGTTGCGCGGCTGCGCCTCCATGCCTGAAGATTCGCAGGAGTCGGGCGCGGGGCCTGCCCGTGAGCGGCCCGATCCGCTGTAGGAAGTAGTAAGTTCTACTTCCTACTTTGGGCGCACTCACTTCCCGCATAGACACGGGCTCGGAGCAGTACGCGATCAACCGCGAGAAGATGCTCGAGCGGCTCGAGAAGCTCGCCGCCGAGCAGGAGGCGGCGCGCCTCGGCGGCGGCCCGGCGAAGATCGAGCGCCACCACGGGCGCGGCCGGATGCTGCCCCGCGAGCGGATCGAGACGCTGATCGACCGCGACTCGCCCTTCCTCGAGCTCGCGCCGCTGGCCGCCTACGGCTCCGAGTACGAGGTCGGCGCCTCGCTCGTCGGCGGGATCGGCGTCGTCGAGGGGGTCGAGTGCATGATCACCGCCTCCGATCCGACCGTGCGCGGCGGCACCTCGAACCCGTACACGATGCGCAAGAGCCTGCGGATGCAGGAGATCGCCAGGGTCAACCGCCTCCCGCAGGTCGGCTTCGTCGAGTCCGGCGGCGCCGATCTGCCGCGCCAGAAGGAGATCTTCGTCCCCGGCGGCGCGACCTTCCGCAACCTGACCCAGCAGTCGGCGCGCGGCGTGCCGACGGTGGCGCTCGTCACCGGCAACTCGACCGCGGGCGGCGCCTACCTGCCCGGCATGTCCGACTACACGGTGATGGTCCGCGAGCAGGGCCTGATCTTCCTCGGCGGCCCGCCGCTGGTCAAGATGGCGACCGGCGAGGAGGCCGAGGAGGAGGCGCTGGGCGGCGCCGAGATGCACTCGCGCGTCTCCGGCGTCAGCGAGTTCATGGCCGCCGACGAGGTCGACCTCTGCCGGATCGGCCGCGAGATCGTCCGCAACCTGAACTGGCGCAAGCTCGGCCCCGAGCCGCGCGGCTCCGGGGCCGCGCCGCTGTACGACGCCGAGGAGCTGCTCGGCATCGCCAGCCACGACCTGAAGATTCCGTTCGAGGCGCGCGAGGTGATCGCCCGGATCGTCGACGGGTCGCGCTTCGACGAGTTCAAGCCGGGCTACGGCAACCAGATCGCGACCGGCTGGGCCGAGCTCTGCGGCTACCCGGTCGCGATCCTCGCCAACAACGGCGTGCTCTTCAACGAGGACGCCGAGAAGGCCGCCCACTTCATCCAGCTCGCCGACCAGGTCGACACGCCGCTGCTGTTCATGCAGAACACGACCGGCTACATCGTCGGCACCGACTACGAGCAGCGCGGCATCGTCAAGGCCGGCGCGAAGATGATCAACGCCGTCGCCAACGCCGGCGTGCCGAAGCTGACGCTGATGATGGGCGGCTCCTACGGCGCCGGCAACTACGGCATGTGCGGGCGCAGCTTCGAGCCGCGCTTCATCTTCGCCTGGCCCAACTACAAGACGGCCGTGATGGGCCCCAAGCAGCTCGCCGGCGTGATGGAGATCGTCATGCGCGCCGGCGCCGAGCGCCGCGGGATCGAGGTCGACGAGGAGCAGCTCGCCGCCGGCACGAAGGCCGTCGAGGATCAGATCGAGAGCGAGTCCGACGCCTTCGTCTCCTCCGGCGAGCTCTGGGACGACGGCATGATCGACCCCCGCGACACGCGCACGGCGCTCGGCATCGCGCTCTCCGCCTGTCACTCGAACGAGGTCGCCGGCTCGCGCCGCTTCGGCGTCTTCAGGATGTAGGGCGATGGCCGAGCGCACCCCGATCAGCGAAGGTCCTGGTCGCCAACCGGGGCGAGATCGCCCGGCGCGTCTTCGCCGCCTGCCGGCGGATGGGGCTCGCGACCGTCGCCGTCCATTCCGAGCCGGACGCGGAGGCGCCGTTCGTGCTCGAGGCCGACGAGGCGGTCGCGCTCGGCGGCACGACCGCGGCCGAGTCGTACCTGCGGATCGACGCGATCATCGAGGCGGCGCGACTGACGGGCGCCGACGCGGTCCATCCCGGCTACGGCTTCCTCGCCGAGAACGCCGCCTTCGCCCGCGCCGTCGGCGACGCCGGCCTCGTCTGGATCGGGCCGCCGCCGGCGGCGATCGAGGCGATGGGCTCGAAGGTCGGCGCCCGCTCGATGATGGAGGCGGCCGGCGTGCCGGTGCTGCCGGGCGCCCACCTCGCCGACGACGCCGACGAAGCGCAGATCGCCGCCGAGGCCGAGCGGATCGGCTTCCCGCTGCTCGTCAAGGCCTCGGCCGGAGGCGGCGGCAAGGGCATGCGCACGGTCGCCGAGGCCGCGGCGCTCGCCGACGCCGTCGCCGGCGCCAGGCGCGAGGCGGAGAGCGCCTTCGGCGACGGCACGGTCTTCCTCGAGCGGCGGCTCGTGCGATCCCCGCCACGTCGAGATCCAGGTCTTCGCCGACGCGCCACGGCAACACGGTCAGCCTCGGCGAGCGCGAGTGCTCGATCCAGCGGCGCCACCAGAAGGTCGTCGAGGAGGCGCCCTCCCCGGTCGTCGACGCCGAGCTCCGCGCCCGCATGGGCGCGGCCGCGGTGAGCGCCGCCGAGGCGGTCTCCTACGTCGGCGCCGGCACCGTCGAGTTCCTGCTCGACGCCGAGGGCGACTTCTACTTCCTCGAGATGAACACGCGGCTGCAGGTCGAGCATCCGGTCACCGAGATGGTCACCGGCCTCGACCTCGTCCGCCTGCAGCTGCTCGTCGCCGCCGGCGAGCCGCTGCCGCCGGAGGCGCACGGAGTCGAGCCGGATGGGCACGCGATCGAGGTCCGCCTCTACGCCGAGGATCCCGCCAACGACTTCCTCCCGCAGACGGGGACGCTCGTCGGGTTCGGCTTCCGCGGCCTCGACGGCGAGCCGGCGCCGGCCTTCGCCGCCCCCGACCGCGCGACTCCGTCAGCGCGGCGTCCGCGTCGACTCCGGCTTCGAGGCCGGCGACGTCGTCTCGCCCCATTACGACCCGATGCTCGCCAAGGTGATCGCCTGGGCGCCGAGCAGACCCGAGGCGGCGGCGGCGCTGGCGCATGCGCTGCGCGCCGGGCGCGCCGATGGGCTCGTCAACAACCGGGACTTCCTCGTCCGCGTCCTGACCCACCCGGCGTTCGGCGCGGGCGAGACCGACACCGGGTTCCTCGAGCGTCACGAGGGGCTCGCCGAGCCGCTGATCGCCGGCGAGGCACTGCGCATCGCCGCCGCCGCGGCCGCCCTCGGCACGGCCGACGGCCGACGGCCCGGCCCGCTCGGCTTCGCGCCACGCGGCTGGCGCAACAACCCGTCGGCCGGCATCAGCCGCGTCCTTCGAGGGCTCCGAGGGTGCGATCGAGGTCACCTACCGTCTCGACCGCAACGGGGCGGTCGCCGAGCTGCTCGTCGACGGCGAGCCGCTCGCCGGCGCGGCGCTCGCCGTCCCGCCGCTGCCGGCCCGCCGCGGGGGCCGGGGCACGGTCGAGCTGGTGGTCGACGGCGTGCGCCGGACCTTCACCGTCCACCGCACCGGCGGCGTCGCCTACGTCAGCGGGCCCGAGGGCACGGCTGACGCTGCGCGAGCTGCCGCGCTATCCGAGCGAGGAGGACGCCGTCGGCGAGGGTGCGCTCGTGGCGCCGATGCCCGGCAGGGTGATCCGCCTGCCGCGCAGCTCCGGCGACGAGGTCGAGCGCGGTGAGGTGATCGCCGTGCTCGAGGCGATGAAGATGGAGCACGAGCTGACGGCTCCGGCTGACGGGACGATCACCGAGCTGCGCGTCGCCGAGGGGGAGCAGGTCGATTCCGGCGCGATCATCGGTGTGATCGAGCCGCGCAGAGTAGCCTCCGTGACAGAGTTGTGAGCAGTTGCTAAGCTTCTGCTAACGGCGATTCATGCGAAGTCCGCTTCGTGTATATTGCTGCTTGGGGGCGGTGTTTGCTCCCCTTAACCGCCCCCATTCTTGGCTGTCGAGGTCCCCGTCGCGAGCGCTGCGGCGGGGACCTCGGCGCATTTTCCGGCGCCGCTGGGCGGCCGCCGCCATCCGCGCCCGTCAGGTTCCGGGCAGCTCCGCGTGGACGGCTTCCCACAGATAGATCGAGGCCAGGGTCCGGTGCGGCCGCCAGCGCTCGGCAATCGCGACGCACTCATCGGGGCCGGGCGTCTGGTCGAGGGCGTGCAGGATGCGGATCCCGTTGCGCAACCCGAGATCGCCGCCGGAGAAGACGTCCGGGCGACCGAGGTTGAACATCAGGAACATCTCCGCCGACCAGCGGCCGAGGCCCTTGAGTGCGGTCAGCGTCTCGACCACCTCCTCATCGCTGAGCTCGGCGAGGCCCTCGGGGTCGAGCTCGCCGGCGACGATCGCGGCGCCGATGCCGACTACGTAGGACGCCTTGCGCCCGCTCAGGCCGCAGCCGCGGAGCACGTCATAGGACTCGGCCGCCTGCTCGGGCGTCGGCGGCACGCCGCCGAACGCGTCGCAGATCCGCCCCCAGATCGTCCGCGCCGCAGCCGTGCTCACCTGCTGGCCGACGATGATCCGCGCGAGGTCCTCGAAGTGACTGCCGCCGCGCATCCGGTCGGCGATCGACTTCGGCCCGACGCGTTCGATCAGCGCCGCCATCTCCGGATCGGTGGCGGCGAGCTCGCGTGCGGCGGCGCTCAGCTTCCCCGCCACACCGGGTCCCGCTTCTCGGCGAACGCGCGGACGCCCTCGCGGAAGTCGTCGGAGGCGAAGCATGCGCGGCGCAGCTCGATCAGCTCCTCCTCCTGGCGCGGGCTCAGCCGCGGGAAGCGGGCGAGCATCTCGATCGCGCGTTTGTTGCCCGTCATCGAGAGCGGCGCGTTGGCGGCGATCTCGGCCGCCACCTCGAGCGATACCTCCTCGATCTCGGTCGCGGGATGGACCTCGTGGACGAGGCCGATCTGCTCTGCGCGGGCGCCGTCGACGGTCTGGCCTCGCAGGAACAGCTCCTTCGTCCGCGGGACGCCGATCGCCTCGATGAAGCGCTCGAGCCCCGTGTGCCCATAGACGAGGCCCAGCTTCGCCGGCGGCATGCCGAGCATCGCCTCGGCCGCGCAGAGACGGAGGTCGCAGCGGATCGCGAGTTCGAGCCCGCCGCCGAGGCAGTGCCCGTTGATTGCGGCGACGACCGGATAGGGGTGGGCGCTGATCGCCTCCATCGCCTCCGTGAACGGATGCGCGACGAGCGCTTCGGCTTCGGCTTCGAAGGTCTCGTCCGCGATGCCGCCGATGTCGTAGCCGGCCGAGAAGGCGCGGCCCTCGCCGGTGATCAGCACGCAGCGGACGTCGATGCCATGGTCGAGCTGCGGCAGTGTCGCCGCGATCGCGTCGAGCACGGGATGGGAGAGCGGATTGCGCTTCTCGGGGTTGGTCAGGGTGAGCCTGGCAACCGCCGGCCGCGGGAAGTCGAGCCGTAGGGCGCCGTCGGCGAGCATTCGGGGTTCGGTTGCGGACACGGGCGGGAGGCTATCGGCGCCGGCTGGGCGCCTGCGTGCGGGACTTGACTTGTGGTCCACGGCGGCGGAGACTGTCGGCAATAGACCCGTGGGGGAAATGACCATGGGGGAGGAGTGGACGCTGGCGGAGCCGGCTGAGATCGACATGGACGTCAGGATCGTCGCAGTAGACGACGATCCGGCAAGCGTCCTGCTCATCCGCCGGATGCTGGAGCGGGCGGGCTACGGGGGCGTCGTCACGACGACCGAGCCGGACAAGGCCGTGGAGCTCTGCGCCGAGGCGCCCACGGCCCTGCTGCTGCTCGACTTGCACATGCCGGGCTCCGACGGCTACGAGGTCATGTCGGCCGTCCGCCAGCGAACGCGGGACCTGGCAATCATCGTCCTCACCGGAGATGCCTTCGACCACGTCGCCGAGCGGGCGCTGCGAGCGGGGGCGGCAGGCGTGCTCGTCAAGCCGTTCACATACGAAGAGCTGATCGAGCGGGTCTCCGCCCTGCTCGGGGAGGGGGTCCGATGAGCGATCGGGTCGAGATCGCCGAACCGCCGCCGCTCGAGCGCGGCGTGCCCGTCGGCGCGCCCCGCAGTGACTTTCCCTGGCTGCTGCTCGCCGCCGTCCTCTTCGCCGCGATCTTCATCCTGCGCTTGCTCGTGCCCGGGACCGAGCACCCGATCGCGCTGCTCTACGCGATTCCGGTCCTGATCGTCGCGATCGAGCGCGGCGCCGTCGCCGGCGTCGCCGCGGCGGGCACCGCCGTCCTGCTCGCCGCGATCTGGGACTTCGAGCTCAGCCCCGAGGGCCCGCACGCCTTCGAGGAGTACGCGATCAGGGCAGCGGTAGTGATCGTGCTCGGGGCCTCCGTCGGCATGCTCGCGAATCGGCTCCGGGTGAGCATCGAAGCGCAGACGAGGTTCTGGGATCTCTCCACCGACCTGCTTGCGACGGCCGACATGAGCGGTCACCTCACGCACGTGAGCCCGTCCTGGACGCGGCAGCTCGGCTGGAGCGCGGAGGAGCTCGCGGCCCGCCCGTTCGCCGAGTTCGTCCACCCTGACGACCGCGAGGCGACGTTCGCCGAGTTCGTGCGGGTGCTCGAGACCGGCGAGGGCTCGGACTTCGAGAACCGCTACGTGTGCCGCGACGGCAGCTACAGGACGCTGCAGTGGCGCGCGAAGTTCGAGCCGGTCACCGGCCAGATCTATGCGGCCGCGCGCGACATCACCGAGCGCGGCGAGAACCGGCGCCGGCTCGAGGCGGCCGTGCGGACCGCGACGGAGGCGAACGAGGCGAAGAGCGAGTTCCTCTCGCGGATGAGCCATGAGCTACGGACGCCGCTCAACTCGATCCTCGGCTTCACCCAGCTGCTCGAGCTCTCCGACCTCGCCCCCGAGGATCGCGAGGCCGTCATGCACATCCACGAGGGCGGCAATCATCTGCTGCGGCTCGTCAACGAGGTGCTCGAGATCTCGGTGATCGAGACCGGCCACATGAAGATCTCGCTCGAGCCCGTTCTCGCTGCCGCCGTCCTCGAGGAGGCCCTCGCCCTGATCGAGCCGCTTGCCGCCGAGGCCGAGGTCGAGCTCAGCGGCACGGCCGAGCCGGGGCTCGTCGTCCTCGCCGATCGTCAGCGGCTCACCCAGGTGCTGATCAACCTGATCAACAACGGGGTCAAGTACAACCGGCCCGGCGGCACGGTCACGGTCACCTGCGAGCTGACGGGTCCGGCCCGGGCGCAGTTCGTGGTCAGCGACGACGGGCCGGGCATGGACGCGAAGCAGATCAGCGCCGTCTTCACGCCGTTCGAGCGGCTCGGTGCCGAGCGCGGCCGGGTCGAGGGCACCGGCCTCGGCCTGCCGCTCGCCAAGCGGCTCGTCGAGCTGATGGGCGGCACGCTGGAGCCGTCCTCCGAGCCCGGGCGCGGCACGACGATGCGGGTCGGCTCTGGCGGTGGCCGAGGGGGCGGGGGGCTCCGTGGGAACGAGACGCGCGGCGCCCGTCGCCGATCTCGAAGGCGGGGCAGCCGGGCAGCCGGCCGCGGACGATCGTCTACGTCGAGGACGACGACGCGAGCACCGAGCTCGTCGAGCGCGCGCTCGAGCGCGGGGACGGGGTGCGACTGATCTCCGCCGTCAGCGGCGCGCGCGGGCTCGAGCTCGTCCAGGAGCACCGCCCGGACCTCGTCTTGCTCGACCTCGATCTGCCCGATCTCGGCGGTACCGAGATCCTCGGCCTGCTCAAGCAGGATCCGCGCACGGCGACGATTCCGGTGATCGTCGTCAGCGCCGCGACGACCGAGGGCCAGGCCGACCGCCTGCTCGCGGCCGGCGCTACCGCCTACCTCCCCAAGCCGGTCGAGATCCCGCGCCTGCTCGAGCTCACCTTCGAGGTTGGCGCGGAGCGCGAGTGGGAGCCCAGACCCCTGTAACCTCGGCGCTTCCGGAGAGGAATCAACAGGAGGCACCGTGGAGCCCACCAGCGCAGCCGAGAAGACCGCCGAGACGAACGGCAAGCCCGCCGGCAAGACCGTCGAGGTACACAACCCCGCGACCGGGGAGCTGATCGGCACCGTTGCCGCTTGCAGCCCCGAGGACGTCGTCGCGATGGTCGATCGAGCCCGGCTCGTCGCAGCCGGCCTGGGAGGCGCTCGGCTTCGACGGTCGCTCCCGGATCCTGCGGCGCATGCAGAAGTGGGTGCTCGACAACTCCGAGCGGATCATCGACACGATCGTCAAGGAGAACGGCAAGACCTACGAGGACGCGCAGCTCGCCGAGGTCTCCTACGCCGCTTCCGCCTTCGGCTTCTGGGCGAAGAACGCGCCCAAGTACCTCGCCGACGAGAAGGTCCGCTCCTCCTCGCCCTTCGTGCTCGGCCGCAAGCTCGTCGTCCGCTATGCGCCGGTCGGCGTCGTCGGCGTGATCGGTCCCTGGAACTACCCGCTGACGAACAGCTTCGGCGACTGCATCCCGGCGCTCGCCGCCGGTAACGCGGTCGTCCTCAAGCCGGCGACGCTGACGCCGATGACCTCGCTGCTGCTCCGTGAGGGCATGCTCGAGTGCGGCGTTCCCGAGGACGTCTTCGGAGTGGCCGTCGGCGAGGGCTCGGCGATCGGCAACTGCGCTGATCGACGCCGTCGACTTCATCATGTTCACCGGCTCGACGGAGGTCGGCCGCAAGGTGATGGCGCGGGCCGGGGAGACGCTGACCGGCTGCGCGATGGAGCTCGGCGGCAAGGATCCGATGCTCGTCCTCGCCGATGCCAACCTCGAGCGCGCCGCCAACGCCGCCGTCCACTATTCGATGCAGAACGGCGGCCAGACCTGCATCTCGGTCGAGCGCGTCTACGTCGAGGAGCCCGTCTACGACGAGTTCGTCGCCAAGGTGACCGAGAAGATGCGCGGCCTGCGCCAGGGCGTTCCGGGCGGCCCCGCCGTCACCGACGTCGGCGCGATGACCTCGCCCTCACAGACCGATCTGGTCGAGGAGCACGTCAATGACGCGGTCGGCAAGGGCGCCCGGGCGGTCGTCGGCGGCAAGCGCGGCGCCGGGCCCGGCGACTTCTTCGAGCCGACGCTGCTGCTCGACGTCGACCACTCGATGGAGGCGATGACCGAGGAGACCTTCGGCCCGACGCTGCCGATCATGAAGGTCGCCGACGTCGACGAGGCGGTCCGCCTCGCCAACGACTCGCCCTACGGCCTGCAGGCCTCGGTCTGGACCAAGGACACGACGAACGGCGAGCGGATCGCGCGCCGGCTCGAGTCCGGCGTCGTCTGCATCAACGACGCGCAGCTCAACTACGTCGCGCTCGAGCTGCCGATGGGCGGCTGGAAGTCCTCCGGAGTCGGCTCGCGGCACGGCGCCAACGGGATCCGCAAGTACACGAAGCAGCAGACCCTGCTGGTGACGCGCTTCGCGCCCACCAACAAGGACATCCACATGCTCCCGTACGACAAGGCCTCGGTGACGAAGCTGCTCGGCCGCACGTTCAAGCTGCTCTGGGGCCGCGGCAAGAGCGACTAGGCGCGGCGCCCTCTGACGCGGCGCCTGAGTGCACGTCTGGGGCGCTCATGTGGCTCCGCCACACCGCGCGCCTTAGCCGCGCACTCATGCTTGGTCAGAGGACGCCTTCGGGCGCGGCCGGCGGGAGTGGGTCGTTGACAACGCGGAAACGGCTTCAGCCCCTTACCCACGGAGAGGTCCTCCATGCCTGACCGTGTCGCCGTCGTCGCCGCCCACAACGAGGCCGACCGGATCGCGGACACGATCGCGGCGCTGAAGGCCGCGTTCGGCGAGATCGACGTGATCGTCGCCGACGACGCCTCCGACGACGGCACCGGGCGCATCGCCCTCGCCGCCGGCGCCGAGGTCGTGACGCGCAACCGGCCGCACGGCAAGGGCGACAACATGACCGCCGCCTGCCGGGCGGCGCTCACCGGGCGCGGCGCCGGACGCGGTCGTCCTGCTCTGCGACGGCGATCTCGGCGACGAGCGCCGCGCGGCTGGTGCCGCTGGTCGAAGCGGTCGAGGCGAACGAGTGCGACCTGGCGATCGCCGCCTTCGCCGTCAAGGTCGGCGGCGGCGTCGGCGCCGCCAAGGGCTTCGCCCGGCGCGCGATCCGCGGGCCTGTGGCTTCGAGGCGCGCGAGCCGATCTCCGGCCAGCGGGCGATGCGGGCGGCGACGCTCGATGCGCTGCTGCCCTTCGCGCCGCGCTACGGGATGGAGACGGGGATGACGATCGACGCGGTGCGGCATGGGGGCTCGCGTGGCCGAGATCGAGCTCGACCTGAGCCACCGGGCGACCGGCAAGTCGTTCGCCGGCTTCATCCACCGAGGCCGGCAGCTGCGCGACATCGCGGCGGCGTACCGGACGCGGCGACAGCCCTGATCCCGATAGCCATCAGTTGACTGCCCGGGGCACGCTGCGCAGCCTCAGCGGCGGAGCCACCGTCGCTGGCCGCCGCTCACTCTTCCGACCGAAAGAGGCACCGAGGGAGGTGGCGCCAGGCCGGTCTGGGCATAGTCGTCCACTTTTGCCCCCTATAGGGGGGTCAACTGGACGGTCACGACTCGCCGGAACGATGTTGGTTGGCCCGAGGGGCACTGTTTGCCTCAAAGAGGCAAACGCGCGCTTCGCCGGCGTTTCTGACCCGGGACGCGAGGACCTCAGCCGCTGGTTCTCCGGACTTTGCCACCGCATACGTAGCGAACTCCGGAGCACGCGTCAGTTTCTGTTTGCGCCAAAGGCGTGCCTCGGCAGCCTCGCCTCCTCCTGCCTCAACGAGGAGGGCATTCGGTCGGCCGATGCCGAATAGGCTGCGTCCGTGATCCTCGCGCTTGATCAGGGCACGACGGGCTCGACGGCGCTCGTCTTCGACGCCGAGGGGCAGATCACCGGCCGCG
Organism: uncultured Solirubrobacterales bacterium; assembly: GCA_963850625.1. Taxonomy (GTDB): domain Bacteria; phylum Actinomycetota; class Thermoleophilia; order Solirubrobacterales; family 70-9; genus CAXMST01. The sequence continues at coordinate 265,335 of CAWKLZ010000012.1, read as the reverse complement.
GCTACTCGGAGTTCCGCCAGTACTTCCCGCGCCCCGGCTGGGTCGAGCACGACGCCTCCGAGATCTGGGAGGTGACGAAGGAGGTCGGCCGCGAGGCGCTGCGCGACGCCGGCGTCGAGGGCGCCGAGCTCGACGCGATCGGGATCACGAACCAGCGCGAGACCGTCGTCGCCTGGGACCCGCGCAGCGGCGAGCCCGTGCACCGGGCGCTCGTCTGGCAGGACCGCCGCACCGCCGCCCGCTGCGACGAGCTCCGCGAGCAGGGGCACGAGGAGCTGATCCGCGAGCGCACCGGCCTCGTCCTCGATCCCTACTTCTCCGGGACGAAGATCGAGTGGCTGCTGCAAGAACGCCGGTACGGCGGCCGAGGGCGCGGTGTTCGGGACGATCGACTCGTGGCTCGTGCTGAAGCTCTGCGGCGAGCACGTCACCGACTACTCGAACGCCTCGCGCACGATGCTGTTCGACATCGCGAAGCTCGACTGGGACCCCGAGATCTGCGCGCTGCTCGGCGTCGATCCGGAGCGGCTGCCCCGGCCGCTGCCCTCGGCTCACGTCTACGGGACGACCAAGGTCTTCGGCGGCGAGGTGCCGGTCGCCGGCATCGCCGGCGACCAGCAGGCGGCGCTCTTCGGCCAGGCATGCCACGCGCCGGGCGATGCCAAGAACACCTACGGGACGGGCAGCTTCGTCCTGCTCAACACGGGCGCCGAGCCGCCCGAGCCGCAGGAGGGCTTGCTGACGACCGTCGCCTGGGGGCTCGGGGAGATGGCCGACCATCAGGCTGACTACGCGCTCGAGGCGGCCGTCTTCGTCACCGGCGCCGTCGTCCAGTGGCTCCGCGACGGGCTCGGGATCATCGAGCAGGCCGCTGAGACCGAGCAGCTCGCGGCCTCGCTCGAGGGCAACGACGGCGTCTACTTCGTCCCCGCCCTGACCGGCCTCGGCTCGCCCTGGTGGGATCCCTACGCGCGCGGCACGCTCGTCGGCCTCACCCGCGGCAGTACGCGCGCCCATCTCGCCCGCGCCGCGCTCGAGGGCATCGCCTACCAGACGGTCGACGCCGTTCGCGCCCAGGAGCGGGCCTCCGGCGAGACCCTGCCGGCGCTTCGCGCCGACGGCGGCGCCGTCGCCAACGGCTGGCTCATGCAGTTTCAGGCAGACGTGCTGGGCGCGCCCGTGATCGTCCCCGAGATCTCGGAGACCACGGCGCTCGGCGCCGCCTACCTGGCCGGGATCGCGACCGGCGTCTGGACCCCGGAGGGCGTCCGCGAGATGTGGCGCGAGCGCGCCGTCTACGAGCCGCGGATGAGCGCCGACGAGCGCGAGAGCCTGCACGGACGCTGGCTCGAGGCCGTCGAGCGCTCGCGCGGCTGGGCCCGCGACTGAGGCCCGGGCGGCCGCCCCGCAATAGCCTCCACGCGATGAGCACCCACCTGCTGACCGGGTTTCCCGGCTTCATCGGCCGCCGCCTGGTCGCGCAGCTGCTCGCCACCGACCCCGAGCTGCGGATCGTCGCCGTCGTCGAGGAGCGGATGTTGCGCGTCGCCGAGGCGGCCGCCACCGAGATCGGCGCCGAGCGGATCGAGCTCGTGGCCGGCGACATCTCCGCGCCGCGCCTCGGCCTCGAGCCGGCCGATCTACGAGCGGCTGGCCGCCGAGGTCACGGTCGTCGAGCACCTCGCCGCGATCTACGACCTCGCGGTGCCGCTCGAGATCGCGCAGAAGGTCAACGTCGACGGGACCGGCAACGTGCTCGACTTCTGCGAGGCCTGCGATGGCCTCGAGCGCCTCAACTACGTCTCGACCGCCTACGTTGCCGGCGATCGGACCGGCGTCGTCTACGAGCACGAGCTGGCGCTCGGCCAGGGCTTCAAGAACCACTACGAGTCGACCAAGTTCCAGGCCGAGGTCTGGGTCCGCGAGCGCATGGACCGCGTGCCGGCGACGATCTACCGCCCGGCGATCGTCGTCGGCGACTCGCGCACCGGAGAGACGCAGAAGTTCGACGGCCCCTACTACGTGCTCCGCTTCATCGACGCCTCGAAGCGACGCCACATGCCGATCCCGAACATCGGCAGGGGCGCGGTGCCGTTCAACGTCGTGCCGGTCGACTTCATCGTCGACTCGCTGGTCGCGCTCGGCCACGACCCGCGCGCCGCGGGAGAGACGGTGCACCTCTGCGATCCCGAACCCGCTCAGCGCCCACGACATGTTCGGCTTGCTCTGCCGCCTGCACGCGGAGCGGGATCCGGCCTACACGGTCCCGGCCGGCCCGGTGGCGGCGTCGCTGCGCTCGAAGGCGATCAGCCGCTTCTTCGGCGGCGTGCCCCGGGAGACGGTCCGCTACCTCAACCACCCGGTCCGCTACGACACGCGCAAGGCGACCGAGCTGCTCGCCGGCGCCGGCCTCACCTGCCCGGGCTTCGCCTCCTACGCGCCGGCGATGGTCTCCTTCTTCGCGGCTCACAGCGACGACGAGAAGCTGCTCGGCAGCTCGGCGTAGACCGCGTAACCGTCCCGTGGGGCAGGGGGTAGTCCCGCGTGTCCGGCACGACGCCGGGCACAGGGAAGATGAGCAGCGAGCTGAAGCCCCAGAACTACCGGGACGATCGTCCACCCGAGAAGTTCATGCCGTTCCACGAGCGGGCGCGGACCCATGACCCGGGCTGGACCTACGACCTCGTCCGCGTGCTGATCACGCCGTTCGCGATGGGCGCCTACCGGATGCGGCCGATCGATATCGACAACGTCCCGGCGACCGGGCCGGTGATCCTCGCCGCCAACCACTTCTCGAACATGGACCACTTCCTCGCCGGCGTCTACTTGCGACGCAAGATCCGCTTTCTCGCCAAGTCGCAGCTGATCGGCAACCCGATCGGCGACTTCATCTTCAGGATCGGCGGCGTGATCCCGATCCGCCGCGGGCACGAGGACGAGGAGGCGTTCAAGACGCTGCGTGCCTCCTTCGAGCGCGGCGGCTGCGTGATGATCTACGTCGAGGGCGGTCGCTCGCGCAGCGGCGAGCTCGGCCGTCCCCGCCCCGGCGTCGGCCGCGCGGCGCTCGAGTCGGGCGCCCCCGTCGTCCCCGTTGCGATCCACGGCTCGCAGAAGATCCGTCGCTGGAAGCGCCTCGTCTTCCCCAAGGTCGTCGTCCGCTTCGGCGAGCCGGTCAGCTTCCCGGTCGTCGAGGAGCCGACGCGCGCGCAGCAGCTCGAGGTCGCCGAGGAGGTCTTCGCCAAGGTCCGCGCGGATGTACCGCGAGCTCGAGCGCGACGGGCGCGAGTCAGCCAGCCCACCCGACGCGGGCGAGCGCGAGGCGCGCGTTCGTCGCGCAGCCTGAGCGGCTACTCGTAGCGCTTTGCCAGCGCCGCGAAGGCCTCGCGGTCGTGGCCGGGGCAGACGATGGCGTCCGGGTAGCGCTCGGCGTAGCGCTGCACCTCGCGCCGTGAGCGCCGCCACTGGTGCATGTCCTCCGGCCGCGAGGGCTCGGTCGCGCCGCGCACCTGCCGCGCGGTGTAGACGGAGTCGCCTGCGATCACGAAGTCGCGCGTCTGCAGGTGCGCGACGACCGCCATGTGGCCCGGGGTGTGGCCGGGAGTGAAGGCGAGCCGCACGGAGCCGTCGCCGAACAGGTCGAAGGTGCGCCCGAAGCTCGCGTAGGAGTCGACCAGCGGGCCATCGAAGTCGATGGTCCGGTAGTCGAACAGGTAGTCGAAGTGGCTGCGCCGGTATCCGTGCAGGGCCGGGCGGTTGACCGTCGTCGCGAAGTCCCATTCGCGCGCGGCGATGATGAACGTCGCGTTCGGGAACTCGGAGATGCCCGATGCGTGGTCGAAGTGCAGGTGGGTCATGATCACGGTGCGGATCGACTTCGGGTCGGCGTCGAGGTCGCGGAGCTGGGCGAGCAGGTCGCCGTCCGGCATCCGGTAGTTCGTGCCCGAGCCGAACAGGCGGCCGAGGTTGGCGGCGGGCTTCGTCTCGACCGAGGGATGCAGCGACGTGTCGACGAGGATCGCGCCGGCCTTCGGATGGCGGATCAGGAAGGCCGGCAGCGGGATCCACTCCCAGCGCGACTTCGGCACGCCGATTCCGAGCGCCCGTGCAGTCGCGATCCGGCCGTGCCCCTTCGCCTCCATCATCCCGGGAGGCGCCTGGCACTCACCGCCGAGCAGGGGCTCGACCGTGACGCTCGTTCCCGGCGCGCCGCCGCCCGGCAGCGTGTCGACGAGCGGCTTCGTCTCGGCTTTCATCGTCATCGCCGGATCAGGCTAGCGGCGCACCCGCGCCGGCACGGGGGCACGGAAGGCGACCGCACGAGCGGTTTGCCTGCGTGCCGGAAGGCTCGCGGCGCCGTGTAGCTTGCAAAGGGATGGCGGCGGCGATCTCAGTCAGGGGCCTGCGCAAGGCCTTCGGCGACTTCGAGGCCGTGCGCGGGGTCGACTTTGAGGTCGAGACGGGGGAGGTCTTCGGCTTCCTCGGCCCCAACGGCGCCGGCAAGACGACGACGATCAACATGCTCTGCACGCTGAGCCGCCCGACCGGAGGCAGCGCCAGCGTCGCCGGCTTCGACGTCGTCCGCGAGCGCGACGACGTCCGCCGCCACATCGGCCTCGTCTTCCAGGATCCGACGCTCGACCACTACCTGACCGCCGAGCAGAACATGCGCCTGCACGCGGAGCTCTACGGCGTCGAAAAAGCCGCCGTCGAGCCGCGTATGCGCCAGCTGCTCGAGATGGTCGGCCTGTGGGAGCGCAAGGACACGCAGGTGCTGACCTTCTCGGGCGGCATGCGCCGCCGGCTCGAGATCGCCCGCGGGCTCATGCACTCGCCCCGCGTGCTCTTCCTCGACGAGCCGACGATCGGCCTCGACCCGCAGACGCGCAGCTCGATCTGGGGCTACATCCGCGAGCTCCAGGAGACCGAGGAGATCACGATCTTTATGACCACCCACTACATGGACGAGGCCGAGTTCTGCGGGCGGATCGCGATCATGGACAACGGCGAGATCGTCGCCCTCGACTCGCCCGCGCACCTCAAGGAGCAGGTCGGCGCTGACCGGGTCCGGATCGAGACCGACGACGACGCCGCCGCGATCGAGGAGATCGATCGGCGCTTCGGCCTCGAGGCGGTCGTCTCCGAGGGCGCCGTGACCTTTGCGGTGGCCGAGGGCGAGGAGTTCGTCCCACGGCTGTTTGCCGAGCTCGGCGTGCCGATCCGCTCGGTCAGCGTCTCGCGGCCGACGCTCGACGACGTCTTCATGTCGCACACCGGAACGACGATCCGCGACGCTGAGCAGGACGGTGCTCAGGCCCGCAACCGCGTCGCGGCACAGATGATGTCCGGGGCGAGGCGATGAGCGCCGCGGCGCCGCCCGTCGTCCGCGTCCACGTGCCGGCCCGCAGCTGGCGAGGCGAGCTGCGCGCGATCAAGATCGTCTGGCGCCGCGAGCTGATCCGCTTCGCCAACGACCGGATTCGCATCGTCACATCGCTGATCCAGCCGCTGCTCTTCCTCTTCGTGCTCGGCGCCGGCCTGCAGCAGCTCTCGGCACCGAGCACGCACGGCCTCGACCTGAAGACGTTCATCTATCCCGGCGTGCTCTGCATGGCGGTGATGTTCACCGCGATGTTCTCGGCGGCCTCGATCGTCTGGGATCGCGAGTACGGCTTCATGCGCGAGATGATGGTGGCGCCGGTCCGCCGCAGCTCGATCATCGTCGGCAAGTGCCTCGGCGGCGCCACGGTGGCGGGCTTTCAGGGCGTGATCATGATCCTGCTCGCGCCCGCAGCCGGCGTGCCCTATGGCGTCGCCTTCATCCTCGGCGTCTTCGCCCTGCAGCTGCTGCTCGCCTTCAGCATCACCGCCTTCGGCGTCATGGTCGCCGTCCGGATCAAGCAGATCCAGGCGTTCATGGGCGTCATGCAGCTCGTGATCATGCCGATGTTCTTCATCTCCGGCGCCCTGTTCCCGGTCTCCGGGTTGCCCGGCTGGCTCGCGGTCCTCAACCGCCTCGACCCGCTCACGTACGCGGTGGTGCCGATGCGGACGCTCGTCTTCGACCACCTCGATCTGACCGCGGCTGCCAAGCAGTCCCTGAACCCGCCGATCACCTGGTTCGGCTGGGCGGTCCCGGTGGGGCTCGAGATCTTCACCGTCTTCGCGCTCGGCATGACGATGCTCGCGATCGCGATCTGGGAGTTCAGCGCGACCGAGTGATCGGCGGCACTCTCTGACGCGGCGCCTCGCCGCACCGACGCGGGGCTTATGTGGCTCCGCCACACCGCGCCCGGCGTCGGCGCTCTCTGACGCGGCGCCTCGCCGCACCGACGCGGGGCTTATGTGGCTCCGCCACACCGCGCCCCTCGCCGGCACGGCGAGGCTTGGTCAGAGAGCGCCTCCGGTTGACGCCGGCGGGGGCCGGCTGGCCGTTCCTTATCGACTTTCCCAGCACATAGCTGGGAAAGTCGGTACAGAACGCGCTGCCCGACCCACCGCTCCTGCCCGCCGCCACCCGCCCGTAGCGCGCGCGAACCTCAGCTGCTGCGCTCGCGGATCACGTTCGCGATCTGCAGCCGGCGCAGGGCACGGACGCCTGGGATCTGGGAGATCATTGCGACGATCATGATTGCCACCGCCGCAAGGACCATCGTCGACGTCCGCATCTGCAGCGCGAAGCTGAACTGGTCGTTGCTGAACGAGTCCATGAACCCGGCGGCGGCGAGATAGCCGAGCACGAGGCCGGGCACGATCCCAAGGAGGACGACGAGCAGGTTTTCCGCGGTGATCAGGCGGGCCAGCATCCCGTGCCGGGCGCCGGCGGCCCGCAGGGTCGCCATCTCGATCCGGCGCTCGGAGATGTTCGAGCTCATCGAGTTGTAGATCAGGGCGAAGGCCATCGCGCCGCCGAACAGCAGCATCACGCCGACGAACGCGTAGAAGAGGCCGAGGTAGTTGTCGACCTGGCCGTGCAGGGTCTGCGAGCCCTCGTAGGCGGTAACGCCCGGCAGCCCGCTGAGGCGCTCGCGCATCCGATCGGGGTCGGCATCGCCCGTGAACCGGACGAGGGCCGTGTTGGGCCGTTGCGGCGCGCCTTGTTTCGCAGCCGACCGCTCAAGCGCTCCGAGGTCCACGTAGGCGTAGGTTCCGAGCACCTCGTCGAGGAAGCCCTCGACGGGTGCGGTGCCGGCGAACCCCTCGTCGGCGGCATCGATATGGACCTCGGCGCCGGTTCCGATCGAGAGCTGGCCGGCGAGCGCTGTGCCGGCGAGCAGCCCGCGCCGCGGCAGCCTCGTCGTGTCGCCGTTGGAGCGGACGAAGCTGTGCATGGTCGTCCCCTGCTCGAGACCGACGAGAACCGTCTGGTACCGGCGGCCGTTGGCGCTCAGCGTGACCGGCGTCTTCAGGGCGGGCTCGGCGGCGGCAACTCCGGGCGTGCGCCGGATCCGGCGCAGTTGCGCCTTGCCGGTCCCGCCCTGATAGGTGAGCGTCGCGTCCTGGCGCTCGATCTCGCCGAACTGGCGGTTCACGAGGATCTGCACGGTGTCGACCATGCCCCAGGAGACGAGGATCAGGACCAGTGCGAGGACGACGCCGGTCACGGTCGAGAGGACGCGCCGGCGGTTGCGCCCGAGCGCCCGGATCGTCATCAGCCAGCGTGCCGGCAGCCGCCGCAGGGGCGGCAGCAGGCGCTCTGCGAGGCTGATCGAGCCGCGGCCGGCGGGGGCGATGCTGCGCATCGCCTCGGCCGGTGGGACGCGCGAGGCGCTCCAGGCGGGCAGCCCCGCCGCGAGCATCCCGGTGAGCAGGCCGAAGGCGACGCCGGCGAGCGCCGTCAGCGGCCGGAAGGCGGTGACGGTGAGCGGGATCGAGAGCTGGCTCGTGTACGCGTCGGTGATCGCCCCGGCGAGCAGCACCCCGACGAGCGCTCCGGCGACGCCGCCGATCGCGCCTGTCAGCAGCCCGTAGCTGAGGTAGTGGCGCAGCAGCTGGCGCCGGCTGAAGCCCGATGCCCGGAGGGTGCCGATGATCGGCCGCTGGCTTGCGATCAGGCGCCGCATGAGCACCGTCGTCGCCAGGGCGGCGGCGGTCAGGAACAGCAGCGGGAACATGACCGAGAGCTCCTGAAAGCCGCTCACGTCCTCCTGCAGGGCTGAGTTCGACGGTTGCTGAGCGCGCGTCATCACGTCCGTGGCCCCGGCCCGTTCGGCGGCACGGCCCAGGCTCGCGTCGAGCGCCGCCGCGTCGGCGCCGGGCTCGTAGTAGACGAGCACCTGATTGGGCCCGTCGAGGCCCGCGAGCGCCCGCGCCCGCTGCTCGGTCATGAAGATGACGCCGAAGTCGTCGGCGGAGATGAACAGTTGCTGGCGGCTGGGCGCCGGCCAGAAGTATTCGGTGGATGCCGCGGTCCCGACGCTGGTGAGTCGCCGGCTCGTGCCCTGCGCATCGCGCACCGAGAGCCCGTCGCCCGGATCGAGCCCGAAGTGATCGGCGGTGTGCTGCTCGACCAGGACGCCGTCCGGCTTCGAGGGCGAGAGGTAGCTGCCGTCGAGTACGTCCACGCGGTTGACGGCCGGCTGGCCTGCGGCAGGCATGCCGACCACCCGGCCGGTCAGCTTCTTGCGCGCCGATCTGGAAGGGAACGTCCGCCTGCACCCGTTCGCTCACGTAGGCGACACCGTCGGTTGCTCGCGCCGTTGCGGCGAGGGCATCGGGGTTGCCGCCGGTGACCGTCAGATCGGCGAAGCGGAGGTCGACGAAGGCCTTGTCGTAGGAGGACTCGAGGTTGCGGTAGGCGTCGTAGCTGGCGGCGAAGAGGGCGACCCCGAGGAAGATCGTGATCGCGATCGCCGCGAACTGGCCGCGCTGGCGGCGTGCGTCACGGCGGAGCTTGCGCCTCAGGATCCGCACGGCGCCGCCCTACCAGCGGAGCTCCGTGGCGGCAATCGGGTCGGAGTTCGTCGTGTCTTCGACGATCTCGCCATCCCGCATCTGCAGGACCCGGTCGGCCATGCGGGCGATCACGGCGTTGTGGGTGACGAGGAGCACCGTCTGCGAGAGCTCGGTTGCGACCTCGCGCAGCAGCGCGAGCACCGTTCGGCCGGTTTCGAGGTCGAGGGCCCCGGTCGGCTCATCGCCGAGCAACAGGCGCGGTCCACTGGCGAGCGCTCGGGCGACGGCGATCCGCTGCTGCTGACCGCCCGACAGCTGCGCCGGGAAGTGATTGGCACGGTCGGCAAGCCCGACCCTCTCGACCATCTCCACGCGCTCGCTCCCGGTTCCCGGTCAGCTCGGCGATCAGCTCGACGTTCTCGGTCGCCGTCAGGGTCGGAATCAGGTTGAAGAACTGGAAGATGAATCCGACCGAGTTGCGCCGGAACTCCGTTCGGCCCTCCTCATCGAGGCCGTCGAGGCGACATCCGTCGACGACGATCTCGCCGGCGGTCGGCGGCTCGATCCCGCCGATCAGGTTGAGCAGCGTCGTCTTGCCGGAGCCGCTCGGGCCGAGCAGCACGACGAAGTCGCCGGCGGCCAGCTCGAGGTCGACGCCGCGAACGGCGCGCACCTCGGTCGCGCCCGTCCCCGTAGGTCTTGCTGACGCCACCTAGGAACACGGCCGGCTCGACCGACATTGCGCGCCTCCTTCCGGCTCTCCCCGCCGGCGATCCGGGGTAGGGAGTAGTAGACTGAACTAATGATCAGCCTATCAAACAGTTGTTCAGTATGAACCCTGATCTGACCGCGAAGGCGCGGATCCGCGAGGCGGCGATCACGCTCTTCGCCGAGCGCGGCTTCGGCGTATCGATGCGTGCTGTGGCGGAGGCCGCCGAGGTCTCTCCGGCCTTGGTCGTGCACCACTTCGGCTCCCGCGAGGGGTTGCGCGCCGCCGCGGACGAGGCGGTGGTCGGCCGCCTCGGAGGCATCCTCGCGGCGCAGCCGTCGGCCGCGACGCTGACCGAGCTCGCCGACCGCTGGCGCGGCGTCGGCGAGGCGTCCAAGGACGAGCGCGCCCTGCTCGACTACGTCGCCCGAGCGCTCGTCGTGGGCGACAGCCACAGCGCCGAGATCTTCGACGGGATGCTCGCCGAGGTCGCCACGGAGCTCGGCCTGCTCGAGCAGCGTGGCCTCGTCCGCACGAGCGCCGATCCCGAGGTGCGCAACCTGATGTTCGCGTTGCTCGACCTCTCCTCGATGCTCCTGCGGGCCCACGTCGAGCGCGGGCTGGGAGCCCCGCTGGACGGAGCCGGCGCCGAGCGCTGGGTCGGCGGGCTCGTGGAGCTCTTCAGCCCGCCCGGCGCCCCCTGACGCTGCGCCTGAGTGCACGCACTCGGGGCTCATGTGGCTCCGCCACACAGCGCCCCTCGCGCGCACCCTCATGCTTGGTCAGGGGACGCCTCCGGTTGACAGCCAAGGAAGGGCGGCGAGGCCCGCGGGAAAAAGGGCCGCCGCGCTTCGGGTGGGGGTGGGGAGGAGCCTCAGGCTGCGACGGTCGTCGCGGGCTCGGGCTCGAGGGCGAGCTCGAGGACCTCGCCGATCGTCATCACGGGGTGGAACGTCATCTCCTCGCGGACCTCCTCGGGAACGTCCTCGAGGTCGGCGCGGTTGCGCTCGGGCAGGACCACATCGGTGAGCCCGGCCGCGTGCGCGGCGAGGACCTTCTGCTTGAGGCCGCCGATCGGCAGCACCCGTCCCTGCAGGGTGATCTCGCCGGTCATCGCGACCGTGTGCTTGACGGGCCGGCCGGTGAGCAGCGAGGCGACCGCGGTCGTCATCGTGATCCCGGCGCTCGGGCCGTCCTTGGGGATCGCGCCGGCGGGTACGTGGACGTGGAACTCCTTGCCCTCGAACGCCTCCTCGCCGATCCCGATCGCTTCCGCGTGCGAGCGCAGGTAGGAGAGGGCGATGTTCGCCGACTCCTTCATCACGTCGCCGAGCTGGCCGGTGACCTGTAGGCCCGCGTTGTGGCCGGAACGGCCCGCCATCGAGGTCGCCTCGATGAAGAGCACGTCGCCACCCGCGCCGGAGACCGACAGCCCGGTCGCGACGCCTGGGATCGCCGTGCGCTCGGCCGCCTCCTGGTGGAAGCGCCGGCGCCCGAGCGCCTCGCGCATCGCCTCGGCGTCGATCGTGACGGGAGCCTCGGCTTCGCCTGAAGCGATCCGCGTCGCGGTCTTGCGCAGCAGCTTGCCGAGCTCGCGCTCGAGCCCGCGCACGCCCGCCTCGCGGGTGTACTCGGTGATCGTGGCGCGCAGCGCCTCGTCGTCGATCGTCACCTCGTCGGCGAGCAGACCGTTGCGCTCGAGCTGCCGCGGCCACAGGTAGCCCTGGGCGATCGCCAGCTTCTCGTCGGTCGTGTAGCCGTCGAAGCGCACGACCTCCATCCGGTCGAGCAGCGGTCCGGGGATCGTCTCGGCGGTGTTCGCGGTGGCGATGAACATGACCTGACTCAGGTCGAGCTCGACGTCCAGGTAGTGGTCGCGGAACGAGTGGTTCTGCGCCGGGTCGAGGACCTCGAGCAGGGCCGCGCTCGGGTCGCCGCGCCAGTCGGCGCCGACCTTGTCGACCTCGTCGAGCATGATCACCGGGTTCATCGTCTTCGCGTCTCGCAGGGCACGGACGAGCCGGCCCGGCATCGCGCCGATGTAGGTGCGGCGGTGGCCGCGGATCTCGGCCTCGTCGCGGACGCCGCCCAGCGACATGCGGACGAACTCGCGTCCGGTCGCGCGGGCGATCGACTCGCCGATCGAGGTCTTGCCGGTGCCCGGAGGCCCGATCAACGTCAGGATCGCGCCGCCGTCCTTGGTCTCGGAGACGCCGCGGTCGAGGCGCAGCTTGCGGACCGCGATGTGCTCGGTGATCCGCTCCTTGACGTCCTCGAGGCCGGCGTGGTCGGCGTCGAGTACCTCACGGGCGCGGACCGGGGTCGAGGACCTCGTCGGAGCGCTCGCTCCACGGCACGGCCAAGCAGCCAGTCGAGGTAGGTGCGGATCATCGACGACTCGCCGCTCTGCTCACCGGCGCGCTCGAGCCGCCCGAGCTCGCGCTCGGCCTGCTCGCGGACCTCGTCAGGCATCTCGGCCTCGTCGATCTTCGTCCTGTACTCGGCGATCACGTCGCCCTCGTCCTCGCCCAGCTCCTTGCGGATCGACTCCATCTGCTTGCGCAGGAAGTACTCGCGCTGCTGCTGCTCGGCGCCCTCGGTGACGTCCTCGCGGATCCGGCGGCGGACCTGCAGCTCGGCGAGCCGCTCGCGCTGCATGTCGAGTGCGCGCGTCAGGCGCTCCGTCACGTCCAGGGTGGAGAGGATCTCGAGCTTCTGCTCGAAGCCGAGGTCGGGGGAGTAGCCGGAGGTGTCGGCGAGCTCGCCGGGTGTCGAGATCGAACGCAAGAAGCCGCGGACGCGATCGTCGGCGCCGCGCAGCTCGAGGATCTCCTCGACCACGGCGCGGTAGTTGCGCTCGAGCTCGCGCACCTCGTCGGTGTCGGGGGCAGGGTCGTTGTGGGGAAGGGCCTCGACGCGCAGGCTGCCGTCGCTGCCGGTCGTCGCGGCGCCTGGGGTCGCGCGCTGCAGGCCGTGCACGGTCGCCGCGGCGATGCCGCCCGGGAGCCGACCGGTCTCCACGACCTCGGCGATCGTCCCGACCTCGGCGTATTCGTCGTCGATGCGGGGCACGACGAGGACGCGGTCGGCATCGCCGACGTCGGCCGCGATCGTCACGGTCATGCCGGGGAAAAGGACGGTGTCGTCGAGGGGGATCAGAAGAAGCTCGTTCATGTTCTGCACTCCGGTCGTCGTGGAAATCGATATCGATGATAACAGTTGTCCTTGATAAGGTTCCCTCATGGCAACCGTGCAGGTCACCGTCAAGCGCGCCCGGCCCACAGGCGCGAACTGCGGCAGCGAGAGCTGCGGTCTCTTGCTCAGCCGGCTGGCACGCGCCGCGAACAGCGCTCTCGCCGGCGCCCTCGAGCGCATCGGGCTGCGCGCCATCCACTTCGCGATCCTCCACCGTCTCGCCGAGGGCGGCCCGAGCTCGCAGGCCGATCTCGCCGGATCGCTGCGCCTGCAGCCCTCCAACCTCGTCCGCGTCCTCGACGAGCTCGAGGACGCAGGGCTGATCGCCCGCGAGCGCGATCCGGAGGATCGCCGGCGCCAGACGGTGGTCCTCAGCCGTGCGGGCGCCGCGGCCCTTCGCAAGGCCGAGTCGGCCGCCGAGCGCGTCGAGGCCGAGCTGCTCGCCGCGTTGACGCCGGCGGAGCAGGCCGAGCTCGGCCGCCTGCTCGGCCGGGTCGCGGCCCACGCCTGCGCCCGCGGCTGCGGGTAGCTGACAACCCGGCGCATTGGCTGTAGGGTGAGCCGCGGATGGCCCTGCCGCCCGGCCCAAGAACGCCCTGGCCGCTGCAGGCTCGCCAGCTGCTCCGCGATCCGATCGGCTTTCATGAGCGGCTTCATCAGCGCTACGGGCCGGTAGCCCACGCGCGTTTCATCAGCGGCGAGCACGCGGCCTTCATCATGGACCCGAAGCTCGCCCGCAAGGTCTTGATGAGCGACCCGGGCAGTTCCTGCGCGGGGGTCGCCAGGGCCCGGTTCCTGGAGCCACTGATCGGGAGCCAGACTCTCTTCACCCTCGACGGCGAGCGGTGGCGGCGCCACCGCGCGATGCTCGGCGGTGCCTTTCACTCCTCGCGGGTTGACCAGTACACGGAGCAGATCACCGAGATAACGCGGGCTGAGGTTGCCACCTGGCGCCCCGGCGAGATGGCTTTGGACCGCGCGATGACCGGTATCACGCTGGCTGTGATCCTGAGATGTGTGTTCGGGGTCTCCGATCCGGGCCGCTACGCCGCCCTGACCGACCTGTTGCCCCGGATGCTCGACGCCGCGCCCGTCTTCGCGTTCCTGCCCCCCGTCGTGCGAGATGGAGTCCGTGGCGCGGTCGCTCGCGGGATTCCGTCGGCGCTCGTTCCCGGAGGCAAGTTCGCGCGACTCCGGGCCGAGGTCGACCGAGTCCTGATCGAGGAGATTGCGGCCCGCAGGTTGGAGCCGGACTTGGACGAGCGGAACGACACGCTCTCGGCGCTGATCGTCGCCCGGGATGACGAGGGCGTCGGCTTGAGCGACGAGGAGCTCCGGGACGAGCTGCTCTCGCTGCTGGTCGCCGGCTACGAGACCACTGGCTCGTCCCTCTGCTGGGCGTTCGAACGGCTGGTCCAGCACCCCGATGCGATGGCGGGCGTGCAGGCCGGCCTCGAGGCGGGCGATGACACCTACCTGCGCGCGGTCGTTCAGGAGACGCTCCGCTATCGCGCGGTCGGACACATCGTCAACCGGGTGCCGGCCGGGCCCTACTCGATCGGTGGCTACGACATCCCTCAGCACTGGCACCTGGCGGTGAGCACCGCGGCGATTCACTGTGACGCCGCGAGCTGGCCCGACCCGCACGCGTTCCGGCCTGAGCGATTCCTCGAGGGCCGGCCGACGATGACCGCGTGGATCCCGTTCGGAGGAGGACGGCGTTACTGCGCCGGCGCCCCGCTCGCGCTCGTCGAGATGCGGGCGGTGATCGGCGAGGTCGTGCGATCGGTCGACCTCGAGCCACCCGCCGAGCGCGAGGCGACGCGAATCAAGCACGTGGTCGTGCAGCCCTCCCGCGGCGGCCGCGTCACAGTGCGCCGCGTCGGCGCCCTCTGACGCGGCGCCTGAGCGCACCCGCGCGGTGCTTATGTAGCTCCGCTACACCGCGCACGGCGTCGCGCGCTCTCTGACGCGGCGCCTCGCCGCACCGACTCGGGGCTTATGTGGCTCCGCCACACCGCGCCCCTCGCCGGCACGGCGATGCTTGGTCAGAGAGCGCCTCTGGTTGCCACCGGCGGGGGCCGCTGGCCGTTCCTCATCGACTTTCTCAGCACATAGCTGGGCAAGTCGGTACAGAACGCGCTTGCCCGACCCACCTGCTCCCGGCCGCCGATAGGCTCGGGACGTCGTGTCCGAGACGGACCCGCAGGAGCCAGGGCCTCAAGGCCCCTCGAAGATCTTCGCGCCGGGCCTGCTCGACGGGCAGGTCTGCCTGATCTCGGGCGCCGGCTCGGGGATCGGGCGGGTAACCGCTTTCGAGCTCGCCGGCCTCGGCGCCACGGTCGTCGGCTGCGGCCGGCGGATCGAACCGCTCGAGGAGGTCGCGGCCCTCGCCGCGGACGCGGGCTCGGTGTTCGAGGCGGTCGCCTGCGACATCCGCGACGAGGACGCGGTGGCGGAGATGGTCGCCGGGATCTGCGAGCGCCACGGCCGCGTCGACACGCTCGTCAACAACGCCGGCGGCCAGTTTCTGAGCCCGGCCGAGGGGATCTCGGCGAAGGGCTTCCGGACGGTGACCGAGCTCAACGTGCAGGGCACCTGGAACATGACCCACGCGGTCGCCTCGGCATGCTGGATCCCGGAAGGCATGGAGGGCGGCAAGGTCGTCTCGATCACCCTCTCACCGCACAACGGGATGCCCGGGCATGGTCCATTCGGGCGCTGCCCGCGCCGCGGTCGAGAACATGATGAAGACGCTCTCGATCGAGTGGGCGCGCTACGGCATCCGCTGCACCGCGATCGCCCCGGGGCAGATCGCGACCCACACGCTGAAGACCAAGTACCCGCGTCAGATGGTCGAGACCCTGGAGACCACCGTCCCGCTCGGTCGCCTCGGCGAGCCCGAGGAAGTCGCCTGGCTGATCGCCTACCTTGCCTCGCCCGCCGGCGACTTCTTCAGCGGCACGACGATCACCGTCGACGGCGCCCGCGACAACTGGTTCGGCGCCTGGCCCCCCGAGATCGGCCAGCAGGACGGCAAGCCCCTGGCCGAGGAGCGCAAGCCGAAGGGCTGACGATCCCGGGCCGCGCGGCGTCGCCGTGAGTCCCACGGCGAGCCGCGCCCGCCTCAGCGGTGGCGGTGGACGCGCTTGATCCGCTTCCAGTCCGAGGAGTTGCCGGCGCCGTCGACGACGCGGAAGAAGCGCACGCGCTTGGCGTGCTTGACGCGGAGGTGGCGCTTGAAGCCGCGCGTCGTGATCTTGCGGGCGCCGATCCGCTTCGTGTATTCGAGCTGCTTGACGCCGACGCGTTGTCGGTCGCCTTGACCGTGAGCTTCGAGGAGCGGAGCGCGCCTTCAGCGGCGCCGGCAGGCTCGGTAGCACGGCCTTCTCGGCCAGCAGCCTGTAGCCCTCGATCGACGGATGATCGCCGTCGATCGTCCACCGCGGCTTCATCGTTCCCGGCTGGCCGGGTCCTCGAGCGTGTCGTGGAAGGGCAGCAGCGGCACGTCCTCGTCCGCCGCGATCGCGCGGATCCGCCGGTTGAGCTCGGCGATCTTCCCGTCGGCGGCGGGATGCCCGTTGTTCCACGGCAGCACGTCGGCGATCGCCACTTCGAGCCCCGCGTCGAGCCCGGCCTCGACCATGCCGCGCAGGTTCGCGCGCCGCATCGTCGATCGAGGCGCCCTGGGCGATGTCGTTGATCCCGCCCTGGACGATCAGCACGTCGGCGCCGTCGGGGCCGGCAGTCGCGACGCAGGCGTCGAGCCGCCGGGCGATCTCGTCGGTGCGCTCACCGAAGACGCCGCAGTTGCTGAAGACGAGGCGGGGTCCTCCTTCTGCGCCCAGTACTCGAACTGGCTGCGCTCGTCGACCGCCGGCCCGATCTGCTCGCGGACGGCCGGCTCGGGATCCCACAGCGGGGAGCCGGCCGTGATCGAGTCGCCGAGCGCGGCGACCCGGACCCGGGCCGGTCCGGACCGGCGCCGTTGGTGCTCGCCGGTGGTCGCGCCGCCGGAGCCGCAGCCGGCGAGACAGCAGCGCGCCGCAGGGCGGCCGCGAGGACGGCGTTTGCTCGCATGCCTGCGATACGCCGGCCCCGGGCCGCTGGATCAGCGCCGGTACATGCTCAGGAGTACATGCCGGTGAACTGGCCGCCGGTCACGTTGATGACCTGGCCGTGCACGAAGTTGCCGAGATCCGAGCACAGGAAGAGGACCGGTCCCGCGGCCTCCTCGGGCTGCGCGGCGCGGCCGAGCGGGATCATCATCTTGCCCATCTCCCGCATCTGCTCCGGGATTCCGAGCGCGGTCTTCTCACCGGTCTTCGTCTCGAGCTCCTCGCCCTTCTCGCGGGCCTGGGTGAGCCGCGTCTCGACGAAGCCGAAGGCGACGGCGTTGACGTTGATCTTGAACTGCCCCCACTCCTTGGCCATTGTCTTCGTCAGGCCGGTGACGCCCGCCTTGCCGGCGGAGTAGTTGGCCTGCCCGGCGTTGCCCATCGTCCCCGAGATCGAGGAGATGTTGACGATCTTGCGAAAGACCTCCTTGCCCTCGTTGCGCTCGGCCTTGGCGGCCTCGCGCCAGTGCGGGGCGAGTGCCCGGATCACGCGGAAGGGGACGACCGTGTGGATGTCGAGCATTGCCTGGAACTGCTCGTCGCTCATCTGGTGGATGACGCCGTCCCAGGTGTAGCCGGCGTTGTTGACGACGCAGTCGACCGAGCCGAAGGCGTCGTAGGCGGCGGCGACGAGCTTGTCGGCCGCGTCGGGCTCGGTCAAATCGCCGCTGAAGACGGCGGTCTCGCCGTCGATCTCGGACGCGGCCTGCTCGGCGACGTCGCCGTCGATGTCGTTGATCAGCACCTTCGCGCCGTTGGCGACGAACAGCTCCGCCGTCGCCCGGCCGATGCCCCGCGCCGACCCCGTGATGATCGCTGCCTTGCCGTCAAGAAGTCCCATCTGCTCTTCCTCTCGTCTGTAGCTTTGCCCGCCGCTCGTGGGCGCGGCGTTGGGGTCGGACTCTATGCGGGTGACGCCGGCGCGCGCGGCGCCCGCAGCATCACGAAGAGGTCGGGGCCGCCGTGCGGGAGCCGCGCTTCGGCGACGACCGCGAAGCCACGGCGCGAATAGAAGGCGACGTTCTCGACCGTATGTGTGTCCAGGCCCGCGGCCCGGCCGGCGGCGTCGAGCGCCGCGAGGTCGTGATCGAGGAGGCGGCCGCCGAGGCCTCGGCGCATCGAGGCGGGCTCGGTCGCGAGCGTGTCCAGGTACCAGTAGTCACCTTCGGGTCGCAGCGAGGCGAGTAGCGCGTCACCCTCGCGCAGCGCCGTCATGCGTTCGCCGAAGAGGGCGTAGGAGTCCTCGTCGCGGCGCTCGCCGAAGGCGGTGGCCTCGGGGTGTGAGGGCGGCGGGCACCAGAGGCTGACTGCGGCGCAGGCGATGGTCGAGGCGCGGCCGAGGGTCAGGAAGCGCTCGCTGATGTCGGCGGCGACCATGTCCCGCAGCGTCGCCTCGCGGGTGCGCTCGTCAGGCAGCGCCCAGGCGCCCCAAGGTTCGTGCCAGGCGAAGGCGGCGGCAACCGTCGCCGCGGCCCGCTCCGCCTCGCCCGCGCGCAGCGGGCGCGGGTGCTCGTCGGCAGCGTTCATCGGATTGCCGCGCCGGCCCGCTGCAGCTCCTCGCCGAGCAGCTCGACGAGCCGGGCGAGGGCGGACGGGCTGTAGTCGAGGAAGAGCGAGGGCTCGATCAGCTCGAGCTCGAGCACGGTTGGCCTGCCCGCCTCGCCGCGCAGCATGTCGACCCGCGCGTAGAGGGGCATCGCGAGCTCTGCGGAGAAGCGTTCGACGACGGCCTGGGCGAGGCGCAGCTTCCTCGCCTGCCGCCTCGCGCAGCGATATGTCCTCCTCGCGGAAGAGACCTTGCTCGAGGCCTTGGCCGAGCTCGAGCAGGGGGCCCTTGCGCATCGCGTGCACGGGCTCGCCGCCGAGCAGGACGACAGCGGTCTCGGCCTCGGTCTCGACCGAGGCAAGGAAGGGCTGAACGATCACGGTCCGTCCGGAGGCGAGCAGCTCGCGGCCGTGGCCGAGGGCGCGCTCGCGTTCGCCGTCGCCGGCTGCGACGTAGCGCGCCGTGTGCTTCGAGCCGGCCGAGACCGCCGGCTTGAGCACGTACTGACCGGTCTTGGGTAGTGCAGCGACGAGCGCCTGATCGTCACGGCCGGCTTCGGGCTCGACGAAGGTGGACGGTACGACCGGGAAGCCCCAGCCCTCGAGCACCGCCAGATAGTGCTTGGAGAGGTTCCAGCCGATCGTCTCCGGCCGGTTCCGCAGCCGGCTCGCCGATGCGCTCGGTCCAGGCGCGGAACTCGCGCGGCTTCGCCGGGTAATCCCAGGTCGAGCGGATCAGGACGAGGTCGTAGCCGTCCCAGTCGACGCCGGGCTCGTCCCACACGACCGCCTCGGCGTCGATTCCCGCCTCGCGGCAGGCGCCGGCGAGCAGCCTGCCCTCGGGGTCGAGATCCGGGACCTCCGCGCAGGTGGCGAGCGCCAGGCGCGGTGCTCGGAGCCCCGGCTCAGAGGCCGAGGCCACGGCCGACGATCTCCTTCATCACCTCGTCGGTGCCGCCGCCGATCGGGCCGAGGCGGGCGTCGCGCAGGGCGCGCTCGATCCCGTACTCGCGCATGTACCCGTAGCCGCCGTGGATCTGTAGCGCCTCGTCGGCGACCTCGACCGCGGCGCGTTGCGTGAACAGCTTCGCCAGCGTTACCTCCCGGAGGGCGTCCTGGCCGGTGTGGAAGAGGCGCAGCGCGTTGTAGGTCATCGCCCTGCCCGTCTCGAGCTTCAGCGCCATCTCGGCGATCTTGTGGCGGATCGCCTGGAAGCGGCCGATCGGCCTGCCGAAAGCCTCGCGCTCGGCCGCGTATTCGAGCGTTCGCTCGATGCACCACTGCATGCCGCCGACGGCGCCGAGCGCCATCAGCAGCCGCTCCCACTGGAAGTTGGCCATGATCAGGTAGAAGCCGCCGTTCTCCTGTCCAAGAAGGTTCTCGGCCGGGACAAAGACGTCGGTGAAGGCGAGCTCGCCGGTGTCGGAGGAGTGCCAGCCCATCTTCTCGAGCTTCGAGACGACCTCGTAGCCCTCCATATCGCGCTCGAGCACGAGGAAGCTGATCCCGTGGTGGCCGCCCTCGGGCGTCGTCTTGACGGCGCAGACGAGGAAGTCTGCGCGGACGCCGTTGGTGATGAAGGTCTTCGAGCCGTTGACGAGGAAGCCGCCGTCGACCTTCTCGGCTTTGGTCCTGATCCCCGCCACGTCCGAGCCGGCGCCCGGCTCGGTGATGCCAAGCGCGGCGATCCTCTCGCCGGCGATCGCCGGCCGCAGCCAGCGCTCCTTCTGCTCGTCCGTGCCGAACTTCCAGATCGGCGGCGTCGCGATCCCGGTATGGGCGCCAAGCCCGGCGCCGACGCCGCCGCACATCCCCGCTGCCGCGATTTCCTCGGCCCAGACCGCGTCGTGCAGGTAGTCGCCGCCCTGTCCGCCGAGCTGAACCGGGTACTTGAGCCCGAGGAAGCCGAGCTCGCCGGCCCGTCGTAGAGCTCGCGCGGGAACTCGCGACGTTCCTCCCACTCGTCCTGATGCGGCACGACCTCGCTACCGACCCAGCGGTTGATCGTGGCCCGCAGCTCGGTGTGCTCCTCCTCGAAGGGGGGCAGGAGCGCGCGCTCACCCGTGTCCTTGACGACGGTCACCGTGCCGGACGCTACCGCGACCGCGCGCGCTCCGCAGAGCCGCCTCAGGCGGTTTCGATCGCGCCGCGCAGCAGGTCGCGGATGCGCTCGAGCAGCGTGCCCGCGTCGAACGGCTTGTCGATGAACGATGTCGACCCGGCGGTCGGCCCGAGGTCGAGCGGCGGCGCCTCCTCGCTGTAGCCGGACATGAAGAGGACGCTGAGCCCGGGGCGCATGGCGACGGCCCGGCGCGCGAGGTCATCACCGCGCATGCCTGGCATGACGATGTCGCTGAGCAGCAGGTCGACCCGCCGCCCGGAGTCATCGAGCATCTCGAGCGCCTCCGGGCCGCCGCCGGCGGAGCTCACGGCATAGCCGGCGCCCGACAAGATCCGCTCTGCGACCCGGCGCACGGCGGGATCGTCCTCGGCGATCAGGATCGACTCGCCCCGCCCCGCAGGCGCAGCCCGCGTCGGCTTCGTGGCCCTCGCCGGCCCGAGCGTCGTCGCCGGCAGCTGCACCTCGACGCTGGTTCCGACGCCAGGCTCGGAGGTCAGGCTGACGGTACCGCCGCTCTGGCTGACGATCGTGTAGACGGTCGCCAGACCAAGGCCCGTGCCCTCGCCGGAGGACTTCGTCGTGAACATCGGCTCGAAGGCCCGGGCGGCGACCTCGCTGTCCATGCCGATGCCGGTGTCGGAGACGACGAGCCGGACGAAGTGGCCGGGCTTGACGGCCGGCTCCGCGAGCGTGTCGGCCTCCGTCAGCTCCGCGTTCTCGGTGACGAACGTCAGGGTGCCGCCCTCGGCCATCGCGTCGCGGGCGTTGACGGCGAGGTTGATCAGGATCTGCTCGATCCTGGCGGGATCCTCGGAGATCGGCCACAGGCCCTGCTCGAGCTGCCGCTCGACGCGGATGTGCTCGCCGATCGTCGAGCGGAGGAACCCGTCCAGCCCGGTGATCAGCTCGTTCAGGTCGAAGACCGAGTCCTCGCCGGGTTCGCGCCGCGCCAGGATCATCAGTTGCCGGACGAGGCCGACCCCGCGCTCGGCCGCGCGCCGGATCTCCTCGATGTCCTCGGCGGCGGGCGAGCCGGCCGGGACCCCGCCCGCGGCGAAGCGCGCGTAGTTGATGATCACGCCGAGGATGTTGTTGAAGTCGTGCGCGATGCCGCCGGCGAGTTGCCCGATCACCTGCAGCGGCGACTCGACTTCGCTGGCTGGCTGCCGCGGCGGGTCCGGCGTCGGATCGTCCGCCGTCACTCGAGCAGGCCCCACCGCATTGCCGTCGCCACGGCGGCCGCGCGGTCGGACACGTCGAGCTTCTCGTAGAGGTTGTGGAGGTGGGTCTTGATCGTCGCCTCCGACAGGTGCAGCTCGTTGCCGATCTTCTGCGCGGTGCCGCCCTCCGCCAGGAGCCGGAGGACCTCGCCCTCGCGCTCGGTCAGGGCTGGCCTGTCGGTCGTCTCGCGGAGCTGAATCTCGGTCGCGATACCGGCCGCGAACTGCGGTGCGATGACGGTCTCGCCGCGGGCGGTGGCGACGATCGCGTCGCAGAGCTCCATGTTGTCGGAGGCCTTCGAGACGTATCCCGCGGCACCGGCAGCGAGCGCTTTGTAGGCGGCGCCCGAGTCCTCGTAGCCGGTCAGCAGGATGACGCGCGTCTTCAGGTCCTCGCGCTTGACGGCGCCGACGATCTTCAGCCCGTCGAGGCCTGGCATGCGCACGTCGACGATCGCCACATCGGGCGCCGAGGCCATGATCCGCTCGAGCGCGTCGCGGCCGTCCTCGCAAGCGGCGACCAACTCGAGCTCCGCACGCTCCTTGATCGCCCGCGCGAGTCCCTGGCGGTAGACCGGGTGGTCGTCCGCGATGAGGACGGACAGGCGTTTACCCCTCTCACTCATATGGGGGGATTCTCGCATGCGTGGGGGTCGTGAGGAATCGGAGCCGCGCCCGCTTGCGCGCCTCATCCGATCGGTCGAAGGCAATCTAGACCGACCGGTTGGCACGGCTTCAACCGGGGCTCCGCCCACACGGCTGATATGCGGAACGCCCCGCTCGCGGAGGATGTCATTCGACACGGTTGTCCCCCCGGCGAGGAGGCCGAAGGCGTGGGCTTCATGCCCGATTCAGATACACCGCCCTCGGGCTTCGCGCACTCAACGGGAGGCGGAACGGCGGAGAGGACGGCGCGGGAGCGTCGTCCTCTCCAGCTTTCTTCGGCACCGCTCGACTTCCCGACGCTGACGCTCGATCGCGTTGCGGCGCGGGATGCGATTGCCGAGCTCTGGCACCTCTCCACGGGCGAGCCTTCGACCTGGCGCATCGATCGGTTCGGTACCGACCTCGCGACATCGCTGGAGAACCTCGCCTCCGTTGTCTTTGCGCCGCAGCGTGGGCTCGTCGTCGGCCCTCCGGTGGAGGTCCGCGTGTATCCGGTCACGGACTCGCACGCGCAGCCCCTTCTCGTCTGTGTTTCGACCGGGGAGGGGCCGATGCTCTGTCGCGGCATCGACGATCTCACTCGGGCCTTGCCCGATCCCTGGGGCGCTGGACCTGAGAAGGTCCTCGATGCGCTGCAGACGGTGCTCGACTTCGCAGCCGCGGTCCTCGCACCCGGGCCGGCACGCGCCGCCCGCGGGCGGCGTCGCACCCAGGTCGGCGCGTGGCCGGCCGCCGGCGCTCAGCCGATCGGCCAGTAGCGGCGGCGACCAGCCGTCTCGGGTTCATCCCCGCGATCCGCCGAGCGGAGGATGTCGCAGTCGCGCCGGGAGGACGATGCTGACGACAGACCCGGGATTCGATTCGAGGACTCCCGGGGGTGCTCCCGGCGCAGTTCCGGGAGCCGGCGACGGGCACGGACGCCCGACCCGGACCGCCACCCCGAGGGCAGGGATGCCTCCGCAGGGAGTGGGCAAGGTTGTGGGGTGTCGCAGGGATGCGCCGCCCCGCACCACCACCGATTGGATGAGGCTGTGTCAACCGATCGGACCTCTCTGATGTTCATCCCCTCCTTCCGGCGTCCGCCCGATCCAGCCGGGGCTCATTCCAGAGAACCTAGCCCCGCTCTGACATACGGCAAGGAGGCCGGAGGATGGGGGGCAAGGATGCCTCGAACCATCGGTTTCGCGGCTCGGGCGGTTTGCCCGGGCCGCGAGCCGGTGGGTATACGGATCATGAGCAGGGCACGGATCGCGGATCCCGGCTCGCGCCGGGCGGATGCGGACGTTCGGGTGGCGCAGGCCTTCCGGCGTTCCTGAAGCACGCCGAGCCATTGCCGCGCGGGCCATTGGGGCCCGAGCGGCGGGGTCCCGACCCGTGTCGACGAACGGACCGGGCGTTCGGACGCGGGGCGGAGCCGATCGGCTCCGCCCCCGTCCGGACTCCGGTCGCCACGGCCGTCGCGGCCACTTTCCCCGCCGGCCGCCGCCGGCGCTCGAGGAGGCGCACACTGAAGGCCGTCGCGCTTGGCGCGGCGGCGTTGATCGGCGTGGCCGCGATCCTCGCCCCTTCGGCGGGCGCCGACCGAGGCCCGGTGGCGCCATCCGCGCCCTCCGCGCTCGGGGGCTTCGTCAAGGTCCACAAGGGCGGCCTGTTCGTCGACGGACAGCCGTGGAGCGCCGTGGGCTTCAACGACTACAGGCTCGCCGCGATTCCCGGCGGCTACGTCTGCGACGGGAACGCCGGCGCAGTATCTGACGATCAGCTCGGCGCGCTGCTCGACCGGGCGGCGGCGTCCGGCGCGACGACGATTCGTACCTGGTTCTTTCAGTCGAGCTGGGATCCCGACGGTGACGGAACCGGCGACTGGAGCGCCTTCGACCGGATCCTCGACGCAGCCGCGGCGCGCGGGCTCCGCGTCGTCCCGGTCCTTGCCAACCAGTGGAGTGACTGCGAGAACGGGGAGCCGGACAAAGACCTCTCCTTCTACGCGGGCGGCTACCGCGAGCCACAGCACCCATACGCGGTCTCCTATCTCGACTACGCGGCACAGGTCGCCGCCCACTATGCGGACTCGCACGCGATCGCCTACTGGCAGCTGGTCAACGAACCGGAGGCGCCGTCGGCGGGCGCTTGCGACGAGGCTGCGGCCGCCGATGCGATCGCCGGCTTCGCCGCCGCGGGCGCGGACGCGATCCGGGCCGTCGACCCGCATCATCCGATCAGCCTGGGCACGACGGGCAGCGGTCAATGCGGCACGGCCGGGGCCGACTACCTCCGTGCCTCCTCAGCGGTCGACGTGTGTGAGATCCACGTCTACGACGGTCCCGACACGGGGACGAGCCCGGCGACGCCGATGCCGGGCGACGCCACGAACGGCGTCGCCGCTCGGATCGATGCATGCAATGCAGCCGGCAAGCCGATCGTCGCCGGTGAGCTCGGCTTCGCCGCCGACCTCGATGCCGGGGGCCAGCCGACCGGCAGCGTCACCGCCCAGACCCTGGCGCAGCGGGCAGCGTTCCTCCAGGCGCGAGTTGTGGCGATGGACGCTGCGGGCCTCGACGGCTACATGGTGTGGCAGCTCGACTCGCGCGAGCCGCTCACCGCCGGCGCCGACGCGTACGCGGTCGGCCCCTGCGATCCGGTCGACACGGTCATCGCCATATCCGGTGGGGCGGAAGCCAATCAACTTGCCGCAGCGCCGAGCTGCGGCCCCGGGGTGGCGCCGGGAAGCGCCGCCTAGTGGACTAGTCCCTCCCCTCGCAGAGCAGGGTGGTGCGTCGCCGCAAGCGGCGCACCACCCGTCTTCCTTCCACAGGGTGACGGCGGGGCCGACCGATCGCGCGAGTGCGGGCTCATCCGGTCGGGGGATCGTCACTCCCTTGCAGGTTCATTCAGCCGGTGCTACGGGGGCCTACCAGGCGCGCCGATGGTCCTCGTGAAGGGCATAAGGCGACACGAGCCCCGGTCGGCAGGATGCCGATCCCCCACAGCTGAGAGGCGAAGGGGCCGGGGACGGTCGCCGGACTTACCGGCAAGGAGGCTGGTGGATGGGCACGGAGGCCCGCAGTGGTCGGCGCGGCGCGCCGCTACAGGCAGAACTGCGAAACGGCGCCCGCGCCGGTCGCGGCTCGGATTCCACGGGGACGCTGCAGGCGCTGACCGCACGGCTGCGCAGGCGGTCGATCCTCGCGATCTCGCTCGTGGCGGCACTGGCCCTCGCCGCTTTCCTGTTCGCCGAGGCGAGCGACGCGGATCCGCCGGCGACCGGCGACCTCGAGGGCGTCGTCCACGCGGAGAACGGGACCTTGACGCTCGCCGGCGCCCCCTGGCCCGCGGTCGGTTTCAACGACTACAGGCTCACGGCCACGGACGGTGGCTACATCTGCGACTCGGGTGCCGGAGCCGTCTCAGACGATCAGCTCGCGGCGATCATGGACCGCGCCAAAGCAGCGGGCGCGACCGTGATCCGCACCTGGTTCTTCCAGTCGATGTGGGATCCGGACGGCGACGGCAGCGGCGACTGGGGCCCGTTCGATCGCGTGCTCGAGGCAGCTGCGATGCGCGGGATTCGGGTCGTGCCCGTGCTTGCCAACCAGTGGCAGGACTGCGAGAACGGCGCTCCCGAGCGCGACCTCGCCTTCTACTCCGGCGGCTACCGGGACCCGCGCGGCCCCTATGCGCTCTCCTATCTCGACTACGCGTCGACGGTCGCCGAGCACTATGCGGGCTCGCCGGCGATCGCCTACTGGCAGCTCGTCAACGAGCCCGAGGCGAGCACAAATGGCACCTGCGACGAGACGGCGGCGTCCTCGGCGCTGGCCGGCTTCGCCTCCGATGTCTCCGGCGCGATCCGCGCCGTCGACCCGCGGCACCTGATCAGCCTGGGCACGATCGGCGGTGGGCAGTGCGGGACGGCCGGGTCCGACTACGCACAGGTGCAGAGCGCGGTCGACGTCTGCGAGATCCACGTCTACGACGGCGCCGACACCGGCTCGAGCCCCGCGACGCCGATGCCCGCGACGGCGGCCGACGCGATCTCCTCGTGCACCGCCGCAGGCAAGCCCGTCGTTGCCGGTGAGCTCGGCTTCGCCGCCGACCTCGATTCCGCCGGTCAGCCGACCGGAGCAGTAACCGACGAGACGCTCGCTGACCGGGCGCGGTTCCTCGCCGCCAGGGTTTCGGCGATGGCCCAGGCCGGCCTCGACGGCTTCATGGTCTGGCAGCTCGATACGCGCCAGCCGCTCAGCGATGGCGCCGACACTTACGCAGTCGGGCCTTGCGATCCGATCGACACGGTGATGCGCACGGCCACCGGCGAGAACTCACAGCCTGCCGCAGCAGAGAGCTGCGGTCCCCCCGCGGCGCAAGGAAGCGCCGCATAGTCCCCCCATCCAAAGCGGCCGGTGTGCGACAAGGAAGTCGCACACCGGCCGGCCCTTTGGCGGCGGCGGACTGGGAGCGCCGATGGCGGGCGCGCCGCTCGCTCACGTCCGCGCGGACTATCGCTCGCGTCGCGCCGGCCCTCGACGCTCCCAGCCTCGCCGTGAGACCGCTGGACTACGGCGGTTGGCGGCGGACTGAGACGCCGCAGCTCGGCGTCCCGCTTCGCTCACGTGCGAAGCACGCTCGCTCAGCGCTCCTTGATCTGCGACGTCTCAGCCTCGCCGTGGGACCGCTGGACTACGGCGACTTCGGGGTGGGCGGCTCGGTGCCCTTCGGGCACCTTTGCCGCCACCGCCCGCTCGGCCGCCCTCCGGGCGTCCTCGCGGGCGGCCCTGAGGCTGACCTCAGATCCCGTAGGACCTGCCGATCACGTCGAGCATTACCTCGTCCGTGCCGGCGCCGATCCGGTTCAGGCGGGTGTCGCGGTAGGCGCGCTCGATCCCGTACTCCTTCATGTAGCCGTAGCCGCCGTGGATCTGGATGCACTCGTCGGCGACCTCGCAGGCGATCCGCGAGGCGTAGAGCTTCGCCATCGTGATCTCGCGCACGGGATACTCGCCGTTGTTGAAGCGCCAGGCGGTCGAGTAGGTGAGCTGCTTCGCGGCTTCGATCTTCATCGCCATCTCGGCGAACTTGTGGCGGATCGCCTGGAAGCGGCCGATCGGGCGGCCGAACGCCTCGCGCTCCTTCGCGTACTCGAGCGTCTTCTCGAAGCAGCGTTCGGCGCCGGCGACCGAGCCGACGGCGCCGACCAGGCGCTCGCCCTGGAGCTCCCAGGAGATGTGGTAGAAGCCCTTGCCCTCCTGGCCGAGCATGTTCTCCGCCGGCACGCGGACATCCTCGAAGGCGAGCTCGGCGGTGTCGGAGGCGTGCATGCCCATCTTCTCGAGCGTGCGCGAGACCGAGAAGCCGGGAACGTTGTTGCCCTCGTCGTCCTTGAGGTCGACGACGAACAGCGTGATCCCGTCGTGGCGCGCCTTCGGGTCCGTCTTCGTGACGAGCACGATGAAGTCGGCGCGGGCGCCGTTCGTGATGAAGATCTTCGAGCCGTTGATCACGTACTCGTCGCCGTCGCGGACCGCGGTCGTGCGGATGCCGGCGACGTCGGAGCCGGCGCCCGGCTCGGTGATCCCGAGTGAGCCGATCTTCTCGCCCTTGATTCCAGGGACGAGGTAGCGCTGCTTCTGCTCCTCCGTGCCGAGCATCTCGATCGGCGGCAGGACCATGTCGGTGTGCACGGCGAGGCCCATGCCGAGGCCGCCGGAACCGGCGTAGGAGAGGCACTCGGCGCGGACCAGCGAGTAGTAGTAGTCGCCGCCCTCGCCGCCGTATTCCTCGGGGAAGCAGAGGCCGATGAAGCCGAGCTCGCCCATACGCCGCAGGGCGGAATCCGGCCACAGCGTCTCCTCCCACTCATCGGCGTGTGGCGCGAGCTCCTTCAGCGACCCAGGACTTCATCGACTCGCGCAGGTCATCGTGCTCGTCGGTGAAGATCATGTGCTTGCGGGACGCGGCGTGATCGGGCTTGATCACGCCCCCTGCGTTCGCGGAGGAATCGGCGGCGGCGACGGTCGTGGACACTTCGGGGGCTCCTCTCGATCGGGCTGAAGCTCGGTTGTGAAGTAGACAGTACCGCTTCCTACTTCCTACTTTGGGCAGCTCAGACTGCGCGACCTGTGCGGAGTTCGCCGGTCCGCGCCGCCGCGTTGTACATTGGCGGCGTCGTGTCGGTGCCGTCCCGGAGTACCGACGGGCACCGTGTCAGGGGGTTCCAGCGATGAACGACAACCCGAGTACGACGCCACTGCGCGTCCTCGACGACGACGCCACGCCGAGGCTGCCGCCCGGCTCGCGGCGGCCCGG
Source organism: uncultured Solirubrobacterales bacterium (assembly GCA_963850625.1). GTDB lineage: Bacteria > Actinomycetota > Thermoleophilia > Solirubrobacterales > 70-9 > CAXMST01. The sequence goes on along the minus strand of CAWKLZ010000012.1, from coordinate 236,562 downwards.
AAGCGTGCAGTCGCTCGGCTGGTTCCGCGATCCGGTGCGCTTCATGGAGCGCAATCGCAAGGCCCACGGAAAGCTCTTCTCGGTCAAGCTCGGGCCGCTGCGGCGCTGCACCTTCGTCGCCGACGCGCCGCTCGCGTGGCAGGTGCTGACGGGCGATCCCGAGCTGATGCGGATGGGGTCGACGAACGGGATCTTCCGTCCGGTGCTCGGCGACCGCTCGCTGTTCCTGCTCGACGGCGCCGAGCACCGCCGCCATCAGTCGCAGATCCGGCCCCGGTTCGCGCGCAGCCGCGTCGCCCGCTTCGCCGGCCTCGTCTCCGAGCTCGCCGCACGCGAGCTTGCGAGCTGGCCGGTCGGCGAGCCCTTCGCGATCCAGGAGCGGATGCGCGGCGTCACCCTGCAGCTCATCTTCCGGACCGTCCTCGGGATCGTCGATCCAGCTCGCGACGAGCGCCTGCGCGAGCTGGTGCACGAGCTCCTCGACCAGGTCCAGAGCCCGATCGCGGTGCTGCCGGCGTTCCAGGTCCAGCTCGGCGGGCGCTCGCCCTTCGCCCGCCTGATGCGGACCGTCGCCGCGATCGACGAGCTGCTCTTCGAGGAGATCGGCGAGCGCCGGTACGACCCGAGCCGGCACGACCGCGACGACATCCTCTCGCTGCTCGTTACGCCGCAGCCGCACGAGGACGGCTTCCTCAGCGACCGCGAGGTCCGCGACGAGATCCTGACGCTGCTGATCGCCGGTCACGAGACGACGGCGACGGCGCTCTGCTGGGCGTTCGAGCGGCTGCTCCGCAACCCGGAGGCGCTCGAGCGCTGCCGCGCGGAGATCGAGAGCGGCGCCGGGCGACGAGTACGTCGACGCCGTCGTCCGCGAGACGCTGCGCCAGCGACCCGTGCTGCCGATCACCGCACGCAAGCTGACCCGCCCGATCGCGCTCGGCCCGTGGACGTTCCCGAAGGGGTGGACGCTGATGCCGTGCATGTATCTGATCCACAACGACCCAGAGGTCTTCCCGGAGCCCGAGCGCTTCCGTCCGGAACGGTTTCTCGCACCCGAGAGCGTCTCGACCCGCGTCTGGCTGCCGTTCGGCGCGGGACCGCGGCACTGCATCGGCAACGGGCTGTCGCTGATGGCGATCAAGGCCGTGCTGCGGACGGTTCTCGCGCGCGCCGAGCTCGCTCCCGACCGGCCCGAGGCGGAGCGTGTCGTGCGCCGCAACTTCACCCTCGGGCCGGAGCGCGGCGCCCGGCTGGTCGTCAGGCGTCGCCTGGAGCAACCCGTGGCGCCGCGCGCGCCCGTGGTCTGAGGCGCCCAGCGTGCCCGCGAACCGGGGCACGATCGGCGGAGCGGGTCTACACTCGAAAGACGGTGCAGGATGCCCCGTTCCGCCGAAGTAGGGACGCATGACGTATGAGCGTGAACGCAGTGAGTAGAGGGGGTGGGTGACCATGGGCCTGGTCCCTCTCGGCGACGCGAACAAGCGGGACGCCCCGCCGGCTGGCGGCGTGCTGTTCGACGCGGCCGACCACCGCGAGCGCGATTCGAGCGCGCTCGCCCGGGCGCAGGGCTACATCACGCTCGGCGGGGTCTCGCTCGGCTACCTGGGCATCATCCTGCCGCACCCGGCGAGCTTCAACGTGCCGGCGCTGCTGGTCACGCAGACGCTGACGCTGATCGCGGGCATCGGCATGATCATCTTCGCCTCGCGGGTGCCGCCGCGGGCGCTCTCCGTGACCCCGGTGCTCGGCTCGATCTCCGCGGCGCTCGGCGTGATCTTCAGCGGCGATCCGACCAGCGCCTACGTGCTGTTCTTCCTCTGGCCGCCGTTCTACGCCTTCTACTTCCTCAGCCGCGCGGCGGCGATCGTCCACTTCGCGCTCGTCGTCGTCCTCTACGGCGCCGCGATCCTGATCACGCCGGGCTCGATCGACGGCAACGTCGTCCACCACTACGTGATCATCTGCGGCTCGCTGCTCGTCGCCGCGGTGCTGATCAGCTTCCTGCGCATCCGCATCGCGAACCTGCTCGACCAGCTCGCCGACAGCGCCCGCTCCGACCTGCTCACCGGCCTGCTCAACAGTCGCGGTTACGCGGAGACCCTGAGCGGCGAGCTCGAGCGCGCGCGGATGGGCGCGCACCGGGTCAGCGTCCTCGTGATCCAGCTGACCGGTCTGCGCGAGGCGCAGAAGAGCCTCGGGATACGCGAGGCCGATCGGATGCTGTGCGAGTTCGCCCGCCTGCTCGACGACTCGACCAGGCGCATGGACGCCGTCGCCCGGACCGGCGTCGCCGAGTTCTCGATGACCCTGCCGGAGACCGACGAGGGCACGGCCTTCCTGCTCTCCGAGCAGATTCTGAGCCGCTGCCGCCGCGCCTTCCGCGCCCGCAACGTCGCCGTCTCGCTCAGCATCGGCATCGCGGCGTTCCCCAAGCACGGCGCCAGCGGCGGAACCCTGACGCAGGCGGCGTCCGCGGCCGCCGACGCCGCCCGCATGCTCGGCTCCGACCGCGCGGTCGTCTTCAGCGCCGAGCTCGACGAGGTCCTTGCCGCCGGCCCGGGACGTGAGCTCAAGGAGCAGCGCACCCACCTGAGCACCGTCCTCAGCCTCGCCGAGGTGCTCGAGCTGCGCGATCCGCGCACCGCCAACCACTCCGCTGCCGTCGGCCGATACTGCGAGCTGATCGCCGGCGAGCTCGGCTTCTCCGCGCACCGGACCCAACGGCTGCGGCTCGCCGGCCTGCTGCACGACATCGGCAAGGTCGGGGTCGCCGACTCGATCTGGGAGAAGCCGGGTCCGCTCTCGCCGAACGAGTGGGACGAGGTCCGGCGGCACCCGGAGCTCGCCGCGCGGATCCTCGGCTCGCGCGAGCTCGCCGACATTCGCGAGTGGATCCTCTGCCGGCACGAGCAGCCGGACGGCCACGGATACCCGCGCGGGATCAGCGGCGACGCGATCCCGATCGAGTCGCGAATCCTCGCCGTCGCCGAGTCCTACGACGCGATGACCTCGCCCCGGCCATACCGCGAGCCGCTCGGCGCCGAGGAGGCGATCGCCGAGCTCGGGCGCTACGCGGGCATCCAGTTCGACGGCGCCGTCGTCGATGCGTTCGTGCGGGCGCTGCAGGGCGCCACGTCCGTCGGCGGCGAGCACATCGCCTGATGTCCGTCGGGCGGCGCGCCGCCGGTCGGCAGGCTCTGGCCCGCCCGCACCTACGTCGCCGAGGCCCCGGCGATCCGCGCTTATGCCGAGGCCGTCGGCGAGCGATCTCCGATCCATCACGACGCTGCCGCCGCGCGGGCGGCAGGCTTCGCGGGGCCCGTCGCCCCGCCGGCGTTTGCCGCCGTCGTCTGCGCGGCTGCCGTCGCCGCCGTGATCTTCGATCCGGAGGTCGGCCTGTTCGATCCCGAGATCGGCCTCTCCTCCTACCGCTTCGTGCACAAGCGCCAGCGCTTCCGCTGGCACCGGCCGATCGTTGCCGGCGACGAGCTCGAGACCCGCGCCTCGCTCGCCGACGCCGGCAGCTCGGCCGACGGTCGCCCGCGCCGCGTCTTCGAGTCGGAAACGGTCGACGCCCGCGGAGAGCCCGTGGTCAGCGGTCGGTACGAGGGCGTCGTGCCTTCCTTCGGCGGCTCGCGCAAGCGCCCGGATCGGCGGCGGGGAGCAGCCCGCTGCGCCGGTCGAGCCGGTCGAGCGTCCCGCGGCCGCCGGCGACGGCTTCCCGCCGCTTGAGATCACTCCCGGGCCGCAGGCGACGCGGCGCTACGCGGAGGCGAGCGGCGACTTCACGCCGTTCCACCTCGACGACGAGGCGGCGAAGGCCGTCGGGCTACCCGGGGTGATCCTCCATGGCCTCTACTCGTACGCGCTCGTCGCCCGCGCCCACACTGCGCCGTTCGGCTCCGACCCGCGCGCGCTGGTCGAGCTCTCCGCCGGCTTCCGGCGGCCGGCCTTTCCCGGCCGCCCGCTGCGGGTCCGGCTCGAGGTCTCGGCGGCGGCGGACGGGGCGGCTCGAGACGAGGGGCGAGTTGCTGCAGGGCGGACGCCCGGTGATCGATGGCGTCGAGGGCGTCGTCGTGCCGCGCTGATCAGTGCCTGGAGCGCGCCGGGCCGGGCCACCAGGCTCGCGGTCCGGCCAGCTTCAACGCCGCCGGGACGAGTACGCCACGGACGACGGTTGCATCGAGGAGGACGGCGAAGGCGACGGCGAGCGCGAACTCCTTGACGATCACGAGGTCGCTGAAGATGTTGGCGCCGACGGCGACGGCGAAGATCACTGCGGCTGAGGTGATCACCCGCCCGGTGCGGGCGAGCCCGCCGGCGATTGCCTCGCCGTTGGAGGCGCCCCCGCGGCGCGCCTCGGCGATTCGCGAGAAGAGGAAGATCCCGTAGTCGGTCGAGAGGCCGAAGACGACGGCGAAGGCAAGCGCCGGGACCGAAACGTCGATGCCGTTCTGCGTGGTCGTGCCGAGCAGATCGGTGACGGCGTGGCTGCCGAAGGCGGCGACCATCAGTCCGAAGCTGGCCAGCACGGTGAGCGCGTTGAGCGCGAGTGACAGCAGCGGCAGCAGCAGCGAGCGCAGAAGGACGAAGACGAGCAGCAGGTTGGTGGCGACGACGATCGCGATCACCAGCCACGCCCGCGAGCCGATCGCGGCCCGCTGATCGGTGAGCTCGGCGGCACGGCCCGCGACGAGCGTGCCGGCCGGCCAGGGCAGGGCGCGTACCTCCTTGACCACGTCTTGGCCGGCGTCGGAAAGCGGGTCGACCGCGGTCGTCAGGTGGATGTAGGTGGACCCGTCGCCGAGCTCGTACGGCGGTCCGCTCTCGACCTCCAGCGCTGACAGCCGGCGCCGCGCTGCCGGCGCTCGGGCATCGGAGCCGGGGGCATCAACGACGCCGAGGCTCGTGGCGCCGGCCTGCGGGAAGTCGGCGGCGATCCGCTCGGCGACCGAGCGCGCGCCGGCGCTCTCGGGCAGCGAGCGCGCGTCGGGGGTGCTCAGCGAGCCGCCGAGGGCGGGCAGAGCGATCGCCCCGATCAGGACCAGAGCCGCCGTCGCCCAGGGGATCGGCGCCCGCATCACACGTGCTGCGACGCCGCGCCAGAAGCGTGAGCCGCCGCTCAGCGGATCGGGTCGCGGGGCGGTGCGGTCGGCGGCGCGCTCCCAGCCCGGATCGACGCGCGGACCGAGCAGCGCGAGCACGGCCGGCAGCACGACGAGCGCGGCGATGCCGCTCATCAGTGCGACGAGGCCTCCGGCGATGCCGGTCGAGCGCAGGAACTGCTCGGGGAAGGCGATCAGCGCTGCGAGCGCCGCAGCGACGGTCAGCGCCCCGAACATCACGGTGCGCCCGGCGCTGGCGATGGTGCGTTGCTGCGCAAGCCGGTAGCCCTCACCACGCCTGATCTCGATCCGGATATCGGGCAAGGACGAAGAGGCTGTAGTCGATCGCGAGCCCGACGCCGAGGCCGGTGACGACCTGCAGGGAGAACACGTCGATGTCGATAACGCGTCCAAGCAGCGATAGCGCCGCCAGTGAGGTCGTGATCGAGAAGCCGGCCAGCAGCAGCGGCAGCGCCGCCGCCAGCGGCGACCGGAAGACGAAGAGCAGGAGCAGGAGCAGCACGGGCGCCGCGAAGACCTCGATCCGGCGCGTGTCCTGCTCGGTCTGCTGGCCGATCTCGAAGGCGGCCACCGCGACGCCGCCCGCCGTGACGCCCCGCTGCCCCTCGAAGGCTGTCCTCACGGCCTCGCCGAGGTCGACCCTGTTGACGCCCGCCGCCGAGCGGCCGAGGACGAGCACCTCGCCACCGTCGGCGCTCCGTAGGCGCGGGTCGTCGGCGGGCCCGTATGCGTCGGCGATGCCGTTGACGGCAGTGAGCCGGCGCTCGACGTCGGCCGTCCGCGCCGCGGCCGGCCCGCTGACGAGCAGGGCGACGTCGGCGTCGCTGACCACGCCCTGGGCCTGCTCGTAGGCGGCGTAGGCACGCTCGACCTCGGAGCCGGGGTCGTTGATGTCGAAGGGGCGCACGTGGTCGAAGACGCCTGCCGCCAGCGGCACGGCGATCGCGAAGACCACGGCGGCGGCGATCGCGACGACGCCGGCGCGCAGGTATGTCCAGTCCGCCAGCGAGCCCACTCTCCTACCTCCCCCCGGCGGCGCCGGGCGAGGCGCAGAGACTACGGACTTGCCCGTCGACTGCCAAGCGGCAGCGGGGTCCGCAGCGGAGCGTGCGCGCCCTTGCGGCCAAAGTACGCAGCATCACTTCCTACTTCCTACGCTGGTAGCCTCGGATCGCCCCTCATGCCCGACCGATCCGGCGCATACGAGCAGCTTGCCTACGAGGTCTCGGAGGGCGTCGCGACCCTGACGCTGAACCGGCCCGAGCAGCGCAACGCGCTGAGCACGACGATGCTCGACCGAGCTCGTCGATGCGGTCAAGCGCGCCGGCGCCGACGACGACGTCCGCGCGATCGTCCTCACCGGCGCCGGCGAGGCGGTCTTCTGCGCCGGGGCGGACCTCGGCGGCTTCGCCGCCGACGTGCCGCTGACCGAGAAGCACTTCGCCAACGACCTCTTCCTCGAGTTCTTCCGGACGATGCCGCGGCTCGGCAAGCCGACGCCTCTGCGCGGCCAACGGTCACGTGCTCGCGGGTGGGCTCGGCCTGGCGCTGAGCTGCGATCTGCTGATCGCCAAGGAGGGGAGCGACGTTCGGTACGCCTGAGATCAACATCGGCGCCTTCCCCTACATGATCATGGCGATCATCTATCGCAACGTTCCCCGCAAGAAGGTGAACGAGATGATGCTGCTCGGCGAGCGAATCCCGGCCGAGGAGGCCGTCGCCCTCGGGCTCGCCAACAAGGTCGTCCCGGCCGCGGAGTTCGACGAGGCCGTCGCCGACTGGGCCGCGAAGCTGGCCTCGAAGTCGCCCCTGCTGATGCGGCTCGGCCACGACGCGATGTACCGCCAGCAGGACATGGCGCTCGACGACGCACTCGAGTTCCTGCGCAGCCAGCTCACCCTCACCTTCTCGACCGAGGACATCCTCGAGGGAGTCAGCGCCTTCTTCGAGAAGCGCGAGCCCGAGTGGAAGGGCCGGTAGTGCATCGACCCCCGGCCCGGCCGGGCGCCGGCCCCGGGCGGGGGGTGGCCGATGGCTGACGACCGGGGCCGGCTGAAGATCAGCGAGCTCGCCGCCGAGGCGGGCGTGCCGGTCGCCACGGTCCGCCACTACCTGCGCGAGGGGCTGCTGCCGGAAGGGGAGAAGACGTCGCGCAACATGGCCTACTACCCGGCCGATCTGGTCGATCGGATCCGGCTGATCAAGCGCCTGCAGGAGGAGCGCTTCATGCCACTGCGCGTGATCGGCGAGCTGCTCGAGGGGGATCCCGACGAGCTCGAGCGCGTCCGCGCCGCGCTCGAAGCCTCCGACCGCGTCTTCGAGCTGGCGACCGCGAGCGGGACCGCGGATCGGCGCCGCCGACCTCGCCGAGCGCTCAGGAGTGCCGGCTGAGGTGATCGCCGCACTCGAAGGAGGTCGGCGTGATCGGCCCGCGAGCGCGACGGCTACTCGGAGCCGGACGCCCGCATCGTCGAGGCCGATCGCCCGCTTCCGCGCCGGCGGCTACGACGAGCGCATCGGCTTCACCGTCCACGACGCGGCCCGCTTCCTCGAGCCGCTCTCCGACCTCGCGGGCCGCGAGCTCGGGATGCTCGCCGACAAGCTCGTCGGCCGCCACGACCCCGAGCGGGTCGTCGCCCTCTACGAGGCCGGAATCGAGCCCCTGCGGGCGCTGATCGCGGCAATGCACGACCGCGCGCTGCTGCGCGAGGTCGAGCGCCGCCGGCCCGCCGCCGAGGCCGGCGGCGACCCGTGAGCACCCGGCGCCGGGTGCTCGAGCTCGGCGCCTGGGTCATGCGGCGCGCTGGCGCTGCTCGGCGCCTTCGGCACGTCTCTTCGCCGACGGTCCGTACCTCTCCGCGTCGAAGGGCGTTGAGCCCTGGGTCGCCGTTTGGGCGGTCGGGGTTGTTCGGGCTCTTCATGTACGTGCCGTTCGCCCTCCACGACCGCATCAACCCCTCCGAGCGGGACCGGGACCGCCGCTGGGAGATGGCGGTGCTCGGCTGGGGCGCGCTCGCGCTCGCGATGACCCTGGTCGCGGTCTTGGTGATGTGGGTCGGGCCCGGGGCCTTCCCACCCGCTCGGGGCGCTCGCCCTCGTGCTCCTGCTCGAGTCGGGATTGATCTTGTGCGCCGTCGGTGCGGTCATCCTGAACAGCTGAATTTGGACTAGATTGACTGGTCAATCAGCCAGCCCGGCCGGAGCGACCCGCACCCAGCTCTGCCCGGGGGAGCCCTCCGATCGGGAGAGCGGGGAGATGCGGGCAGCCGCCGCTACAGCTCAACTCAACCGACGATGCGCCTCGCAACATCGAGCGCGCTGCCGCGCTCGTCGCCGAGGCCGCAGCGGGCGGGCGCCGAACTCGTCGTCCTGCCCGAGAAGTGGACGCTGCTCGGCCCCGGCTAGCTGCTTGCCGAGCGCGCGAGCCGCTGGAGGAGAACGAGGGCATCGCCGCCTGCCGGGCACTCGCCCGCGAGCACGGGATCACGATCGTCGCCGGCTCGGTCTCCGAGCGCGTCGGCGAGCGCGAGCGCGTCGCCAACACCTCGGCCCTGATCGACCGCGAGGGCGCGATCGTCGCCCGCTACCGCAAGATCCACATGTTCGACGTCGACGTCGGCGGTGTCGCCTATCGCGAGTCCGAGTTCGAGCATGCCGGGTCGACGAGGCCGTCCTCGCCGAGCTCGATGCTGGGCGGCACGCCAGTTCCGGTCGGGCTGACCGTCTGTTACGACCTCCGCTTCCCGGAGCTCTACAGGACCCTCGCCCTCGCCGGCGCCCGGCTGATCTCGATCCCCTCGGCGTTCACCGCAGCGACCGGCGAGCCGCACTGGGAGGTGCTCGTCCGGGCCCGCGCAATCGAGGACCAGCTCTTCGTCGTCGCCGCGAACCAGGTCGGTTCGGCGCCCCCGCACTACGAATCGTGGGGGCACTCGATGATCTGCGACCCCTGGGGCCGGGTGCTCGCCTCCGTCGAGGAGGGCGAGGGCGTCGCCGTCGCGGAGCTCGACCTCGATCAGCTCGAGAGCATCCGCGAGCGCCTTCCGGCCCTCGCCAACCGGCGTCCCGACGCGTACCGTGGACCGCAGCGACCGAGGAGCGGTGCCAGTGCCTGAGGCAGCTGAGCGGCCGGCCACGGTCGACAAGCGGCGCGCGATCCTCGACGCTGCGATCCGCGTCTTCGCGCGCCAGGGCTACCACGCGACCCGCGTCGCCGACATCGCCGATGAGGCGGGCGTCGCCTACGGCCTCGTCTACCACTACTTCCGCAGCAAGGAAGCGGTGATGAACGAGCTCTTCACCGAACGGTGGTCGCTGCTGCTGGCCGCGGGCGAGCAGGTCAAGGCAGGGCCCGGCACGTCCGCGCGAGAAGCTCTCCGCGATCGCCGGCTTCATCATCGACTCCTACCGCGACGACCCCGAGCTGATGAAGGTGATCATCATCGAGGTGACCCGGGCCGCGAACTCGTTCGGCCGCACCCACCTGCCCGAGATCCGGCGTGCCTACGACCAGGTTTCCCAGATCGTCGCGGAGGCCCAGGCCGCCGGCGCCTTCCGCGCCGAGATCGACGCCGACTTCGTCGGCATGGCCTACTACGGCGCGGTGGAGCAGGTCCTCAGCGGCTGGGTCTTCGAGCTCGGGCCGACCTCAGCCGAGGAGTTCGACGGCGCCCGGACGATGATCGTCGAGCTGATCTGCGGCGGGCTCGAGCGCCGTGACTGAGCGCCGCCTAGCGCCTGCAAGCAACTGCCCGGCCCAGTCGCGATAAGGTCGCAGCCCCCGAACCCGCTTCTGCCGCTTGCGCAGAGGCAGGAGCGGGTAGGTGATCCGAGATGGAGAACGACGTCGTCAGAAAGCTGATCTGGTCAGGGATGCTGGCCGCCTCCGGGGCGCTCGCCTCGATCGCCGCAGCGCGGCTTGCGGCGCTGCTCTACCGGCGCATCTTCGACGAGGACCCGCCTGAGTAATGGCAGGCGGACCCCCCACGCCGCCGGGACGGGCCGACGTCGACCGAGTCGGACCGCTCCGTCGGCGAGCTCGTCCTCGACGTCTCCGAGCGCGTCTCGATCCTCGTCCGCGAGGAGATCGAGCTCGCGAAGACGGAGGTCACCGAGAAGATCTCCGAGCTCGCCAAGGGCGGCGCCGTCGGCGCTGCGGCCGGCATCTTCGTGCTCTGCGCATTCGGCATGCTGATGTTCTTCTTTGCCTTCCTGATCAACGACATCCTCGGCGTCGAGACGGCGATCTGGGCCGGCTTCCTGATCGAAGCGGTGATCTTCCTGATCATCGCCGCGATCGCCGGGTTCGTCGCCAAGAAGGCGATCGAGAAGGGCTCCGCCCCGACGCCGACGATGGCGATCGAGGAGGCGAAGCTGACCAAGGAAACCCTTTCGGGAGGGGACGGATGAGCGGCGTAACGCCCTCGCCGAACCCGCGCCCCGGGGCGCCGGGGCGCTCCGCCGAGCAGATCCGGGCCGACATCGAGGCCCAGCAGCTCCAGCTGGCGAGCTCGGTCGATGCCCTGCGCAGCCGCGTCACCGAGCTCACGGACTGGCGCAAGCAGGTTCGCGATCACCGCGAGCAGCTCGTCAAGGGCGCCGTCGTCGCCGGCTTCGTCGTCGGCGGCCTCGTCGCGCTCCGCGCCTTGCGCCGGCGCTGACGGCGGCCGGCCGGGCTCGGATCAGTCGATCAGCTCGCGGGGGAGCCCGCCGATCCCGAGTAGCCCCGGCCCGGTGTGGGCACCGATCACGGGACCGATCTCCGAGATGAAGACCGGGTCCGAGCCGAAGATCCCGCGCGCCTCGGCGGCGAGCCGCTCGGCGTTCTCGGGGTCCTGGATGTGCTGCACCACCCAACCGTCGCTCCCCGCGTCGGCCAGCTCGTGGCCGTACTGGACGAAGCCGTTCGAAGACGCGTCGCCGGGTGCGGACGCGCTCGACGGGGGTGATCTCCTCCTCGAGCGTGAGGATCGGCTTGATCTGCAGGGCCGAGCCGAGCCAGGCGCGGGCGGCGCCGATCCGCCCGCCCCTGCGCAGATACTCGAGCGTGTCGATCGCGAACCACATCCGCAACCTCTCGCGCGCCTGCCGCGGCGCGCGCGATGACCTCGACGGCGCCGGCCCCCTCGGCTGCCGCCTTCGCGGCGGCGAGCACCGTCATGCCCATGCCGCCGCAGGCCGAGCGGCTGTCGTAGATCTGGATCGAGGACTCCGCGGCGCCCTCGGAGACGAGCTGGCGACGGGCCTGGTCCGCCGACTCGAACGTGCCTGAGATGCCGGCTGAGAGGTGGATCGAGGCGACCTCGCGGCCCGCCTCGAGGTGCGGCCGGAAGACGTCGATGAAGTCCCCGACCGAGGGCTGGGACGTGGTTGCGCCCTCATCCGATGCGCGCAGCCGCTCGAAGAAGGCGGCGTAGTCGCCGATCTCCAGCTCCGGCTTCTGCTCGCCGCTCGAGGCTGACGTAGAGGCTGACGCGCTCGATCCCGCGCTGCGCGACGATCTCGTCGGGCAGGTAGCTGGTGCTGTCGCAGACGACGGCTGTTCCGGGGGCGCTCACCGTTGCTGGTTGTATCAGTCGCCTCGCCGGCGGGCCGGGCGCCGGCGGCACTCGACGGACTCGCGGGCTCGTGATCTACGATCATCGCGCCGATGCCACGAACCCTGATCACCGGCGCGACGGGCTTCATCGGCTCGCACCTGACGCGCGCCCTCGCTGCGCGCGGCGATGAGCTCTGCCTGCTCGTTCGCAGCTCGGAGGAGACGGCGCACCTCGACGACATCGAATTCGAGCGCGTCAACGGCGACATCACCGATCGCCGCGCCGTGCGCCGCGCCGTCGCCGGCGCCGATCGCGTCTTCCACGCCGCCGGACTCACGTCGATGCGGCGCGAGGACGGCGAGCAGGTGATCGCGACCAACGTCGGCGGCACCCGGATCGTCTGCGAGGAGGCGCTCGACGCGGGCGTCCAGCGCCTGGTCCACACATCGGCGGCGGCGGCCCTCGGGCCCGCGCCCGAGGGCGGACGAGCGGACGAGAGCGCAGCGCTTCAGCGCCGCCGCCCGCGGCATCCCCTACGTGCACTCCAAGCACGAGGCCGGAGTCGGAGGCACTGCGTGTCGCCGCGCACGGGCTCGACGTGGTGATCGTCAACCCGACCTACGTGATCGGGCCCGATGATCCCGCTCGGGAACTCGATGGTCGTCCTCCGTCGCTTCATCGAGGGCGAGATCACCGCCTACGTGAACGGCGGCATCAACATCTGCGACGTGCGCGACGTCGCCGCCGGCATGCTGCTCGCCGACGAGCAGGGCGGGGGCGGGCGAGCGCTACATCCTCGGCGGCCGCAACTTCACCCTGCAGCGCCTGTTCGCCGACCTCGCCCGGATCTCCGGCCTGCCCGCGCCCACCGTGAAGCTGCCGCGCGAGCATCCTGGTTGCCGGCGCGGAGGTGGTCGAGCGGCTTGGACTGCCAGTTGCGATCTCGGCCGAGGAGGCCCGCGCCGCGGCGCTCTGGTGGACCTATTCGCCGGCGAAGGCGAGGCGCGAGCTCGGCTTCAGCGCGCGCCCCCATGAGGAGACCGTCAGCGATGCCATCGACTGGCTGATGGCCGATCTCGGCGGCGCCGCGCGCCGCGAGCCCGGGTCTCGGCGAGCAGGCCCTGGCGGCGGTCGCGGGTGCCGCCCGCGCCGCCGGGAGGCTGCTGCCGCTGTGAGCGACGAGATCGTCTTCTACCGGTGCCCGACGCCGACGAACGTGCTCTGCCCGTGCGGCTCGGTCGCGCGGCGACTGAACCGCTACGACCTCGCCTACCGAACCGAGCGCGTGCCCTACAGGCGGACCGGACGTCCCGAGATCGTCGAGCTCACCTCGCAGAAGCGCGTCCCCGTCCTGATCTGCGGCGACGAGGTGATCCACGACTCGAAGCGGATCATCGAGTACCTCGACTGGCGTTTCGGCGACCGTGCGGACGCCGGAGCTTGACGGGGCTATACAATCTGAAGCGTCATGGACTCTCCTGACTCAGCGATCAACATCACCGACGTCGCCGCGGGCAAGCTCAAGGAGCTGCTCGCCGGCCAGCAGGACGCCGAGCAGGTGCTCCGCGTCGCGGTCAAGGGCGGCGGCTGCTCCGGCTTCCAGTACGCCCTCGCCCTCGACAAGGCGAAGGACGACGACCACGTCTTCGAGCACAACGGGGTCTCGGTCGTCGTCGACAAGCTTTCGATGCAGTTCGTCTTCGGCTCCGAGGTCGACTACGTCGAGGGGCTGCAGGGCGCCGGCTTCGCGGTCAACAACCCGAACGTGGTCGCGGCCTGCGGCTGCGGCTCGTGCTTCCAGGTCCGCGACGACGCGGACACCCCTGCCGGCGCTACGGCTTAGCGGCGCGCTGCCGGGGCTCTCGGCCTCCGACCCGCCCCGCTGAAGGCGGGCGGGTGATTCGTGGCTGCCTCGGGCAGAGACGGAGTGGTCAGCGAGGTGTCACGGAGGCGCCCGGGCGTTCGCCTCGTGACTGCTTCGGACCGTCGCGAGTGGTTACGTTAGCCGATAGGCAACGTGACCAGTCGCCAACCGGCGCCCGCTTCGAACCTCTAGTTTCCGTTACGAGAGGCGCGCGCAGGCTCACGGAAGGCGCAGTCCGGCGTCTCCTTCGCTGCTTCCGCATGCCGGGCGCAGCCGGCGGCGGTCAGCCTTCCGCGCGGGCGGGTAATGCCCGGCGGAAATCGCTAGTTCGTCTCGATCTGCATCGGCGGGCTCTGGTACGGACCTTCGTCCGCCGGAGTCGCCTGCTGCGCCGGCGCCTCGTCCGCGGCCGGCTGCTCGACGCCGAGCATCTGGGCGAGCTCACCCGAGTCGAACAGCTCCTCGACGATGTCGCAGCCGCCGACGAGCTCGCCGTTGACGTAGAGCTGCGGGAACGTCTCCCACTCGGAGAGCTCGGCGGTCACCTCGCGAAGCGGGCCGAGGATCGGCAGGACGTCGATCGCGCCGTACTCGACACCGACCTGCTCGAGGACGCCGACGGTGCGCATCGAGAAGCCGCAGCGGGGCGCCTCCGGGGTGCCCTTCATGAAGAGCAGGACCGGGTTCTGCTCGATCGCCTGCTCGACCTGCTCGCGAAGCTCGGGGTTGGCTGCCATCAGTCGTCTGCCTCCTGATCGGATCGATTCCGGTGGGACGTTCACCCTCAGGGTAGCCGGAGTACGCGCGGCGGCCCGCTGCGGAGTCAGCCCGGTGCGCTCGTGGTCAGCGAGAGCGCGTGGATCGAGCCGTCGTCGAAGCGGGGCTTGACCGCCGCCTTGACGAGCCGGTGCTGGTCGATCCGCGAGCGGCCCTCGAACTGCGGGGCCGCGACGATCGCCCGCAGGTGATCGCCTCCACCTTCGTCGATCACCTCGACCTCGGCCCCCGGGAGGGCCGCTTCGATCATTGACTTGAGTTCGGCGAGGTCGGCTGCCACGAAGAGGGGATCGTAGCCAGCGGCGCGGGTACACCGAGGTGGTAGCCCTGGCCGTGGTCGACGCCGAGGTCGCGAAGGCGCCGCCGGATCTCCTCGGAGCCGATGCCCTCGCCGACGGTCTGCATACCGAGCTCGCGGGCGATCGTGACGAGCGAGCGCACGATCGCCTCGTCGGTCTCGGAGCTGCCGAGGCCCTCGACGAACTGGGTGTCGATCTTGATCTGGTCGAAGGCGATGTTCTGCAGGTAGGTGAGCGAGCCGAAGCCGGTGCCGACATCGTCGAGGGACAGCCTGCAGCCGAGCTCCGAGACCCGCTCGGAGAAGTCGCTGAGCGCCTCCAGGGAGGGCGTCGGGCCCGTCTCGGTCACCTCGAAGGTGAGCAGCTCGGGACTGTCGCAGGACGGGCCGAGGCCGCGGGCGACGATCTCGGTGATCTCGGGGTCCGGAATCGACGCTGCCGACAGGTTGACGTTCACCGGCCGGCCCCTGCCGGCGACCTCCGCCGCCCGGGCGACGACGAAGCGGTCGACCCTGTTGATCAGCCCGAAGCGCTCGGCAGCCGGCACAAACCGCTCGGCGGCGATCGGGGGTCCGTCGGGAGAGATCATCCGGACGAGCAGCTCCTCGGAGCCGAGCTTGCCCGTCCGGAGGTCGTAGATCGGCTGGGCGAAGACGGTCAGCCCTCCGGATTCGATCGCCGCCCGGACGCGGCCCACCCATTCCGTCCCGAGCTCCTCGCCGGTGCCTTCGACGGTGATGCGGTCGCGGCCGCCGCGCTTCGAGCGATAGAGCGCGAGATCGGCGGCGACGAGCAGCTCCGCCGGCGAGCCGGAGGCAGCCAGTGGGACGGCGCCGGCGCTCGTCGTCAGCCGCATCGGGGCGGGCACGTCTGCGAGGCCCGAGACGAGCTCGGCGAGCTTTGCGCGCACTTCGGACTCATTCGCCGCGGACAGGTGGACGACGAACTCGTCGCTGGAGAGGTGGGCGAGCAGGGCGTTCGGGCCGCAGAGCTTGGCGAGACGCTCCGAGGCGGCGCGCAGGAACGCGTCGCCGGCCGCGTGGCCGTAGCCGTCGTTGAGGCGCGTCATGTGGTCGACGTCGAGCACGGCCACGAAGCCCGTAGCCCCTGCATCGAGCGCGGCGCCGAGCCGCGCCTCGAACCCGCGCCTGTTGAGCAGCCCGGTCAGCGCGTCGTGTTCGACGTCGTGCCGGAGCTTGATCTCGGCGGCCTTCTGCGCCGTGACGTCGACCAGCAGACCCTCGACGACCACCTCGTCGTCGGCGTCCTTGGGCGGGCCGGCGATCGCCGCGCGGTCGCGGACCCAGAGCAGCCGCCCATGCTTGTCGTACATCCGGTAGGTGACGTCGAGCGCCTCGCCGGCGGCCGCGCACCGGACCTCCTCCTTCAACACCCAGCTCAGATCCTCGGGATGGATGTGGCCGTCCCACCAGTGGGGATCCTCGAGGCACTCGCGCGCCGTGAAGCCGAAGACCTCCTCGACCTGGGGCGAGATGAAGTGCCAGCGTCCCTCCGGGCCGAGTCCGGCGGAATACGTGATCGCCGGCAGACGCTCGATCACGCGGCGCAGCCGCTGCTCGGTCTGCGAGATCGTCGCGGCGAAGCTTTCCCGCTCGAGCGCGCTGGCGACCATCAGCGCAAGCGATGCGAGGTGGGCGCTCTCGTCCTGCGTGAAGGCGGTGCCGTGCCGAGCGGCGCCCGTGAGCACGCCGAGCGTCACGCCGGAGCCGCTGACGATCGCGGCGACGCCGGGAGCCCGTCGCCCCTCATCGGTCTCGAGCAACTGCAGGCCCATCGAGCGGATCCGGGAGTAGGCGGTCGCCGAAGACGATCGGCTCACCACCCTCCCGCAAGGCCTCGGCCAGGCGCGAGCCCGGCGCGGGCTTGAGCCGTAGGTCCGGCAGGGCGCCGCCGAACCGGGGGCCGATCGCCGAGTGCAGGATCAGCTCCCCGGTGTCGTGATCGAAATCCCAAAGCTCGCAGGATTCGAGCCCGGCGTACTCGGCCGCGACGGCGACGATGTCCGCGAGCACGCGCTCGAGATCCCCGTGGCCGAGAACCATCCGGCCAAGCTCGTTCACGGCAGCGCGGCGCCGCGCGTCGGTCGCGAGCTGGACTTCGCGGTCGCCCCGCTGGCGGCCGTCGGCGAGGTGGATCGCGAACAGTTCGGCGCCCGACGCCCAGCTCAGCGTCATCTCGACCGGGATCTCCTCGCCATCGCGGGTCACGGCCGTGACCTCGATCGCCTGGCGGGCCGGCTCGCCCCAGGCGGCACCGTGGCTCGCGATCACCGTCTCGAACGCCGCGTGCAGTCGCGCGGGAAAGAGCAGCGCGAGCAGGTTGCGACCGACGACCTCGCCACGGCTGTAGCCGAGTAGCCGTTCGGCCGCCGGGCTCCAGTCCACGATCAGCCCGGAGTCATCGAAGAGCACGACCGGCTGCGGTGCCGAGCGCATGACGGCCGCGATGGTCCGCGGGTCCGAGGTCGGGTCGGCCTGCGGCGGCTCGCCGCCACCGCCGCCCGCGTACCAGCTCGATCCCCGGTGAAAGCGCTCGGCGCCGGGCCCGGGGCTTGGCTGGTCGGCGTCGGTCGTGGTCGAGGGCCGGTGACAAGGACCGGAAGCCGGATCGTCAGGAGCGCGGCGGGAACGGTCGAAGATCGGAAACAGGGGGGACACGCTGTGCCTTCCTTGGCAGCGAACGACGAGATCGATGCGCGGCCGTGCCGCCGACTACGACTCCATCGGCACGCGGGGCCTCCTGGTTTAGCCCTTTTGGGGGAACCAGAAATGCATTTCGGATGTTCGCTGCCGGGGCCGGGCCGAGGGCTCAGCGCTTGCGCGCAGCGGCGACCATTTCTTCGATCCGCGTCAACTTCACCCGCGGGCGGCCGTGCGGCTCGCCGAGGCCCTTCTCCATCGCGTCGATCGCCTGCCAGCCGTCGTACTCGACGTATTCGGTGCCGCGCCCGTCGAGCAGCGCCGGCAGCGCGTCGCGCGCGCATCGCCGTTCGGGTAGCCGGCCTGCGGCGGCGTCCTCGAAAACCGCCTCGACGGTCTCGGCGGCGTCCTTCTTGTTGGTGCCGATGACGCCGCTCGGGCCGCGCTTGATCCAGCCGACCACGTAGTGGCCGGGAAGGCGACTGCCGTCCTCCTCGAGCACGCGCCCGCGGTCGTTCGGGATCACGCCGCTGTGCGGGTCGTGCGGGACGCCGTCGATCGGCATCCCCAGATAGCCGATCGAGCGCAGCACCATGCCGCACTCGACGGTCTCGGTCTCGCCGGTCTCGCGGGCCCGGACCGCTCCGCCCTCATCGAGGTAGAGCTCGTTGACCGCCGAGCACGATCCGCTCGACCCTGCCGTCGCCCTGGATCTCGACCGGGCTGCGCAGGAAGCGCAGCTCGACCCGCTTCGGCTTGCTGCCGAGCGCCTCGCCCTCGCCGAGGTGCTCGCCCGGCCGCGAAGCCCTGGAAGCTCTCGACGTTCTTGCGGTTCGTCGCGTCGGCGCTGTCGGATTCGAGGAACGCGGCGCTCGCCTCGTCGATCTCGGCCTGCTCGGGGTCGATGATCACGTCGGCGTCCGTGAGCTCGCCGAGCTCGCGCACCTCCGGGTTGGTGAAGGCGGCCTGGGCGGGACCGCGGCGGCCGAGGACGAGCACCTCGCGCACCGACGGAGCCGGTCAGCGCATCGATCGCGTGGTCGGCCGTGTCGGTCCCCTCGAGCTCGTCGCGGGGCAGGACCAGCATCCGGGCGACGTCGGCGGCGACGTTGCCGTTGCCGATCACGACGACGCGCTCGCAGTCGAGCTCGAACTCGCGCTCGGCGTAGTCGGGATGGCCGTTGTACCAGGCGACGAACTCGGTCGCCGCGTGCGAGCCCGGCAGGTCCTCGCCGGGGATGCCGAGCTTGCGGTCGGCGCCCGCGCCGTAGGCCCAGATCACCGCGTGGTACAGCGAGTCGAGCTCCTCGGCGGAGACATCCTCGCCGACGGCGACGTTGCCGAAGAAGCGGTAGGCCTCGTGCCCGGCCGTCTTCTCGTAGCGGCGGATCACGTTCTTGATCTTCGGATGGTCGGGGGCGACGCCGAAGCGGACGAGGCCGAACGGGGTCGGGAGCCGGTCGATCATGTCGACCTCGATCTCGAGCTCGGGGTGCGCGAAGAGCGCCTCGGCCGCGTAGAAGCCGGCCGGGCCCGAGCCGACGATCGCGACCCGGAGTGGGTCGTCGCTGGCGCCGGGCGGGGTCAAGCTGAGATCGGGGCGGGCTCGGTGCGCGATGTCGCGGCGCCGTCGAGGGCGTCGAGGGCGCGTCCGAACGACATCGCGATGCAGGAGAAGATCGGCACGTCGCGCAGCGTCCAGGCGCTCGACTCGGTCGTCCGCAGCTCCTGGACGAGGTCGAGGAAGTCGCCCGGCTCATCGCATTCGAAGGAGACGACGAACTCCTGGTCGTCGATCCCGAACGAGTAGGCAGTGTTGATCGTGATCTGCGGGTAGCGGCGGCCGGTCTCGATGTGGCTGCGCATGATCCGCATCCGCTCCTCAGCCGTCGAGCCCATACCACTCGCGCTTCTTCTCCATCGGGTAGATGAAGGCGTACTTGCGGCGCGAGACGAGCAGCTCCTCGCGCGATTCGGAGTCCGAGTAGGGCGAGGGCTTCGTCATCGCCAGGTACGAGTACGGGATCGTCGCCCACTTCGCCAGGCCGCTCTGTGCAAGGACGACGTGGAAGGTGTGGATGTCGTCGAGGGTCGGGCTCTGGGAGACGAGCAGCAGGTCGGTGTCCCCTCGGGTCCCTACCGTGGAGTAGGCGCGCAGCGGCCGGTCCGTTGCGTAGTCCTCGCAGGCGGCGAGCAGCTCGCGTTTATCCTGAGCGCGCTCGTCGACCGACCGGCGCTGCCAGGCGGGGTCGATCTTGAGAAACGTGAACTTGATGAAGGTCCGCTCGGCCATCGCGACGATGCTAGCGCTAGCCGGCGGGCTGGCTGCGTCGGCGACGCCGGCCCAGGCAGCCGATTCCGGCTCCGCGAAAGCGTCCGGGATGCCGGCGGTGACGATCGCCGTGCTGCCGAGTGGGACGACCGTCAGCGAGCTCGCGTCGCTCTCGCCGCGCCTTGCCGTGGGGACGATGAACGCCGGCTTCGGCTCGGTCCGCGCCGAGCAGACGTTCCTCGACATCAGCCAGGGAAACCGGCTCACCGAGAGCCTCTACCCGGACAAGCTTGGCCCGCTCGAGGTTCCGCCGTCGGGCGGGCGGATCGCAGGGTTGGCAGCAGGCCGTCGAGCGCGCCGACGGCGCGCCGGCGCAGATCCACCCCGGCCTCCTCGGGGGAACGCTGGCCGCCGCCGGGATCCCGGTCGGTACGGCGCTGCCGGCCCGCGCGGGCGCGCTCGTCGCCGCCCGCCCCGACGGCACCGTTAGCCCGCGCCCCCACTGCGCGGGGGGCCGTTGCCCGGGCCTCACGGCGGTCCAGGTCGATCTCGCGGGGCTACGCCGGATCATCGACCGCGCCCGGCCAGACGACCTGGTGATTGCGATCGAGCGTCCCAGCGGCGACGCCGACCCGGTCTCTGCGGCGGTCGTCGGGCGCGGCTTCGCGGGGGTGCTGAGCTCGCCGAGCACCCGGCTCGAGGGCTTCGTGCTCAGCACCGACATCGCGCCGACCGTGCTTGACGTCTTCGGCGTCCCCGTTCCGGACGGCGTCGACGGCGAGCTGCTCAGCTCGATTCCGAGCGCGAACCGGGCGGCGCCGGCGGAGCTCGCAGCGCGGCTTGTCGAGGTCACCCCCCGGCGAGGCCCCGTGCTTGGCGTCAACGCGTGGATCTGGGCCCTGCTTGCTGTGGCCGCCTGCGTGGTCGGCCGCGGCCGCGGTGCCCGGCTGGTCCTCCCGCTGCTCGCGACCGGCGTTGCGCTCGTGCCCGCCCTGCTGCTCTTCACTGCGGCGATCGAGCCGAGCCTGCTGGTGGAGCGGCTGATCGTCGGCGTCGGCGGCCTGCTGCTCGCCGGAGCGTTGCTCGCCCTCGCCTCGGGACCCTTCCGCTTACCGCCGGCGCGGGCCCGTTTCGCGGCCTTCGCGGCCGCGGCGACCCTGTCGGTCGTGGCGACGGGGATCGACATGCTCTTCGGCTCGCCGCTGACGGCGCTCTCGGTGCTCGGGCCGAGCCCCGCCTCCGGCGCCCGCTTCTTCGGCATCGGCAACGAGCTCGAGGCGATGATCGGCGCCCTGCTGCCACTCGGCGCCGGGGCGGCGGTGACCGCCGCCGGCGCCGGCCGATCCGCGCCGGGCCGTCGTCATTACGGCCGCGGTCACGACGGTGCTCGCCGTCGCCGTGTTCGCGCCGGGGCGGTTCGGCGCCGATGTCGGGGCGGCGATCACATTCCCTGCGGCCGCCGTCGGCGTCGCCTTGGCTGCGCTCGGGGCCGGCCGCCGGCGCGTGGCGCTGCTGATCGCCGCGCCGGCAGTTGCGGTGGCGGCCCTGGTCGCGGTCGATCTGGCGAGCGGCGGCGACTCGCACCTGTCACGGTCGGTCCTCGATGCCGGCGGCCTCGACAATGTCGGCCAGGTGCTCGAGCGCCGGATCCGGCTCAGCGCGGGAAGTTTCCGCCGCTTTCTGCACTCGGGGGTCTACGCGACGGCGCTGGTCGTGATCGTCGCCGGCATCATCGCCCGCAGGCGCATGCTCGCCTGGATGGAGCCCTTCCCGGCGGCGTTCGCCGGCTTCGTCGGCGGGGCCGTCGCTGCCGTCGTCGGCGCCCTCGCCAACGATTCCGGCGCGACGCTGCTGGTGATCGGCGCTGGGCTGCTCCTCGTCTTCGGCGGGCTGTGCCTGGTCCGCCCATTACTTCACATTGGGAAGCGACTCCCGGTAGAGTTTCCCGACCACATGCGAATCGCTCTCGTCACGCCATATTCGTGGACGTACGAGGGGGGCGTCAATCGGCATACCCAGGCGCTCGCCGAGCACCTGATCGCCCGGGATCACGAGGTCAGAGTCCTCGCCCCCTGGGACCCGCCCGATCGCCTCGCTCGCACGCTCCACCGCGGTGCTGAACCGCGCGTCCGGCCTCGCCCGGACTACGTGATCCCGCTCGGTCGCACGGTCGGCATCCCCGCGAACGGCGCCGTCTCCAACGTCTCGGTTTGGCCCGATGCGATCACAAGCATGCGGCGTCGAGCTCCGCGCCGGCAAATTCGACGTCGTCCATGTGCAGGAGCCGCCCGGCGCGGTGCTCGCCTGGGATGCCTGCTCGTTTCCCGACCTTCCGGTCGTCGGCACCTTCCATGCCTACTCGACGAAGGCTGGTCCGAACCGGATCGCGAACGTGCTCGGCGCGCAGCGCAAGTTCAACCAGTTGCACGAGCGGATCGCGGTCTCCGAGGCTGCCGCCTGGACCGGCCGGCGCTGGTACGGAGGCACCTACGAGATCGTCCCGAACGGAGTCGACCTGGCAATCGGCGACGGCGCTGGGCGCGATCGCGGCCGCGGGCGAGCGGCTCGAGGTGCTGTTCGTCGGCCGTGCGGAGGTGCGCAAGGGGCTGCCGATTTTGCTTCGCGCCTTCGAGGCCCTCGCCGAGCACATTCCCTGCCGGCTGACCGCGATCGGGGTCGACCCCGCCGAGCTCGAGCGGCATCTGCCCGACCCGGCTATCGGCGAACTGATCGACGCGCGCGGGCGGATCAGCCAGGCCGAGCTCTGGCAGGCGTATCGCGATGCCGACGTGCTGTGTGCCCCGTCGCTCGCCGGCGAGAGCTTCGGCATGGTCCTGACCGAGGCGTTCGCGGCCGGCACGCCCGTGATCGCCTCCGCGATCGCCGGCTACTCCGACGTCGTCAGCGACGGGCGCGACGGGATCCTGGTTCCCCCGGGCGATCCCCAGCGCCTCGCCGAGGAGCTTCTCGCGCTCCACCACGAGCCGCATCGACTGCAGGCGATGTCCGAGCACGCGCGTGAATCGGCCGCCCGCTACGCCTGGCCCCGCGTCGCCGGCCGGATCGAGACCGTCTACGAGCGGGCGCTCGCCGCGCCGCAGCCGCACGGCAGCGCGGACCGCCTCGCCCGGCTCACCGGGATGATGCCCGCCGATGGCAGCGAGCCAGTGCCGGCCGAGCGCCTGCCCTCACTTGATCCACCGCCCGATCGCGGCTCGCGCCGCCGCCGCGCCGCGCGCCGCGTCGGCGTGCTCGCCGCGAGCATCGTCGGCGGCTTCCTCACGTACCTGGCGGCGCAGAAGATCGGCTTCGACAACGTTGTCGACAGCGCCGTCCGCTCCAACTGGGCCTGGGTGCTGATCGCCGCCGGCCTGATGGGCCTCTCGCTCTTCTTCCGGTCCGCGACCTGGTACCTGACTGCGCGCTCGGCACTGCCACGGGCGATCCTCCGCCGTCGCGACTTCACCTCGGCGACGATGATCGGCGTGCTCATGTCCGCGACCCTGCCGGCTCGCCTCGGCGAACCCGCGAGGGCGATGATCATGGCGCGGCGGATCGGCCGCGTGCG
Source organism: uncultured Solirubrobacterales bacterium (assembly GCA_963850625.1). Taxonomy (GTDB): domain Bacteria; phylum Actinomycetota; class Thermoleophilia; order Solirubrobacterales; family 70-9; genus CAXMST01. The sequence continues at coordinate 213,456 of CAWKLZ010000012.1, read as the reverse complement.
CGAGTCGTTCCCGGTTCTGCTCGGCACGCTCGTCTCGCAGACGGTGCTCAACATCGTCGCGCTCGTCGGACTCGGAGCGATCATCGTCAGCAGCACCGACCTCTTCAGCCGCAGCTCCCAGCACCTGTTCCTGGTCAGCACGGCGCCGGCACTGCTTGCTGGTCGCGGTGCTGATCGCGCCGGCGCTCGTCCGCCGCTCGGGCTCGGGCCGGATCGCCCGGATCGCGGGCCTGGCGCGCGAGTCGCTGCTCAAGGTCCGCTCCGGTCTCACGGTCTTCCGCGATCCGCGGCGCGGGCCGCTCGCGGCCGCCGCGCAGCTCACCGCCTGGGCGATCCAGGTCGCCGCGTGCTACGCGCTCGGCACCGCGATGGGCCTCAATCCGGCGATGGGTATCGGCGGCGCCGCGGCCGTGCTCTTCGCCGTCAACGTGACCGCTGTCGTGCCGGCGACCCCGTCGAACATCGGCGTCTTCCAGCTCGCCGTCGTCAGCGTGCTCACCACCGGCTTCGGCGTCGCCGCGGCCGACGCGCTCGCCTACGGCGTGATCCTGCAGGCGGTCGAGATCGCGACCGCCGTTGCGCTCGGCCTGCCGGCGCTCGTCCGCGAGGGCATGACCTGGTCGGACGTGCGCCTGCGGACGATGAGCGCCGCGCCGGTCCGTCTGCAGCCCGCCGCCCGCCCCCGTCGCGAGGAACCGTTCCGCGACGGCGTCGCCGGTTGAGCCGCAGTCGCATCTTGAGCCCCTCGCTATGCTGGATTGACCATCCAGAGCGGCCGGTGCTCTCCACCGAAGATCCGCTCCGGACCTCTGATGGCGAGCACGCGAGGGACCCGGACCTTCGACGCCGCCGCAACCGCAGCCGCTCCCAGGAGGCGACGCACGGTGCGACAGCCGGGACCGATGGAGGTGAACGCAACTCGATGAGTGAAGAACGGGACATACTCGCGGCCGCCCGCGAACGCATCGTCGTCTACGACGGCGGCATGGGCGCGACGCTCGAGCCGATGGAGCTCACCTCCGAGGACTACGGTGGCCTGCAGGGCAAGTGCCACGAGGCGCTCGTGCTGAACCGCCCCGACGTGATCGAGGCGGTCCATGACTCGATGCTCGAAGCCGGCGCTCAGGTCGTCGAGACGGACACCTTCCAGGGCTCGCGACTGAAGCTCGAGGAGTGGGGGCTGGGCGAGCACACGCTCGAGATCAACCGCAAGGCGGCCGAGATCGCCCGCAAGGCGGCAGGCCCCGAGCGCTTCGTCGCGGGCTCGATCGGCCCGACCGGCTTTCTTCCCGCCTCCGACGATCCGACCCTCGGCAACATCTCCTTCGGGCGCCTCGTCGAGGTCTTCGACGAGCAGGCGGGCGGCCTTGTCGAGGGTGGCGTCGACCTGATCATCGTCGAGACGGCGCAGGACATCCTCGAGGTCCGCGCCGCGATCGTCGGCGCCCGCGACGCCTTCAAGCGGGTCGGCCGCAGCGTCCCGATCCAGGTCTCGGTCTCGCTGCTGCCGAACGGCGGCAAGATGCTGCTCGGCACCGACATCCAGGCGGTGCTGGCGATCGCCGAGGGGATGAGGGTCGACATCGTCGGCCTCAACTGCTCGACCGGACCCGAGGACATGCGCGACGCGATCCGCTACCTCGGCGAGGCGAGCCCGCTGCCTGTCCACTGCATTCCCAACGCCGGCCTGCCGATCCAGGGCCCGGACGGCGAGACGATCTTCCCGGAGACGCCCGAGCAGATCGCGAAGGTGCTCGGCGAGTTCGTCGAGCGCCATGGCGTCAACCTCGTCGGCGGCTGCTGCGGGACGACGCCCGAGCACATCGCCGCGATCGCCGAGCGCGTCGCCGGCGTCGATCCCTCCGACGCGGCCGGCGCCCGGGCCGCCCCGCGTGGCGTCGATGATGACCGCCTTCGACATCGTCCAGGAGCCGGCGCCGACGCTCGTCGGCGAGCGCGTCAACTCGCAGGGCTCGCGCAAGGCGAAGGAGTTGCTGCTTGCGGAGGACTACGACGGGCTCGTCGCCGTCGCCGAGGACCAGGTCAACGGCGGCGCCCACGTGCTCGACCTGTGCGTCGCGCTGACCGAGCGCCCCGACGAGGACGTGCAGATGTCCGAAGTCGTCAAACGCGTCGCGCTGACGCAGCCGGCGCCGCTGCAGATCGACTCGACCGAGCCCGAGGTGATCGAGGCCGCGCTCGAGCAGAACCCCGGCCGCGCGATCGTCAACTCGGTCAACCTCGAGGCCGGTCGCGACAAGCTCGACAAGGTCGTGCCGCTGGCGCTGCGCCACGGCGCCGCGCTGATCGCGCTGACGATCGACGAGGTCGGGATGGCGAAGACCGCCGAGCGCAAGCTCGAGATCGCGAAGCGGATCAAGCAGTACGCCTGCGACGAGCACGGGCTCGACCCCGAGCTGCTGATCTTCGACGCGCTCACCTTCACGCTGACGACCGGCGAGGACGAGTGGAAGCCGAGCGCCGTCGCGACGATCGAGGGGATCAGGGCGATCAAGGAGGGGCTGCCCGGCGTCAAGACGTCGCTCGGCGTCTCCAACGTCTCCTTCGGCATCGGCCAGCCCGCCCGCGCGGTGCTCAACTCGACCTTCCTGCACCACTGCGTGGAGGCCGGGCTCGACCTCGCGATGGTCAACCCGAACCACATCACGCCCTACGGTGAGATCCCGGAGAACGAGCGCGAGCTCGCCGACGACCTCGTCTTCAACCGCCGCGAGGACGCGCTCGAGCGCTTCATCGAGCACTTCGAGAGCAAGGGGCCCGAGCAGGAGGCAGAGGCCGAGGACCCGACCGAGGGCATGGAGCCCGAGGAGGCCCTGCACTGGCACATCCTGCGCCGCAAGAAGGACGGCGTCGAGGATTGGATCGACCGCTCCGTCGAGAAGATCGGGGCGGTGCCGACGCTGAACCAGGTCCTGCTGCCGGCGATGAAGGAGGTCGGCGACAAGTTCGGCGCCGGCGAGCTGATCCTGCCGTTCGTCCTGCAGTCGGCCGAGGTGATGAAGCGTGCCGTCGCGCGGCTCGAGAACTACCTGGACCGGATCGAGGGCCACACGAAGGGCAGGGTCGTGATCGCGACCGTCTTCGGCGACGTGCACGACATCGGCAAGAGCCTCGTCAACACGATCCTGACCAACAACGGCTACACGGTCATCGACCTCGGCAAGCAGGTGCCGATCGACGCGATCATCGACGCTGCCGTCGAGAACGAGGCCGATGCGATCGGGCTCAGCGCGCTGCTCGTCTCGACCTCGAAGCAGATGCCGGCCTGCATCGGCGAGCTGCACGAGCGCGGCCACTCCTTCCCGGTCCTGCTCGGCGGCGCCGCGATCAACCGCGACTTCGGCCGCCGCGCCCTCTACCCGAAGGGCAAGGACTCCGACGAGGTCTACGAGCCCGGCGTCTTCTACTGCAAGGACGCCTTCCAGGGCCTCGACACGATGGACGCGCTGGTCGACGAGCCGGCGCGCGAGGCGCTTGTCGCGAAGATCCGCGACGAGGCCGAGACGCTGCGCAACAAGCCGGTCGTCGTCGACAACTCACCGCCGACCGACCGACGACTCGGTGCGCTCGGCGGCGCGCACCGACGCACCCGTTCCCGAGCCCCCCTTCTGGGGTTCTCGCGAGGTCGACGTCGATCTCGACGAGGTCTTCCCCTATCTCGACCGCCACGTGCTCTTCAAGCTGCACTGGGGCGGCCGTGGCAAGAAGGGGGAGGAGTGGCGCCAGATCGTCGAGGGCCACGACGGCGAGGAGGGCTTCGCTCCGAAGCTCGAGCGGATGTGGAGCGAGCAGGACTACCTGCACCCGCGGGTCCGCCTCGGCTACTTCCCCTGCAACGCCGACGGCAACGAGCTCGTCATCTTCGACCCCGACGATCACGACCGCGAGATCGAGCGGCTCGTCTTCCCGCGCCAGCCCAAGCACGACCGGATCTGCCTAGCCGACTTCTACGTCCGCTGGATACATCCGATGCCTCCTCCGCTTCGCGTCCGGGAGCATCGGGGTGGGCCAGCGGACGTCGTCGCCCTGCAGGGCGTCACGGTCGGCTCCGAGGTGACCGCAGCGGATCGAGCAGCTCGAGCGCGACGGCGAGTTCGCCGAGCAGCTCTTCGTGCACGGCCTCGGCGTCCAGGCGGCCGAGGGTCTGGCCGAGTGGAACCACGCGCGGATCCGATCCGAGCTGGGCATCGAGTCGGGCCAGGGCCGCCGCTACTCCTGGGGATACCCGGCCTGCCCCGACCAGTCCGAGCACACCAAGGTCTGGAACCTGCTCGACCTCGAGCAGATCGGGATGACGCTCTCGGGCGGCTACGCCGTCGAGCCCGAGCAGTCGACGGTCGCGATCGTCGCCCACCATCCGCAGGCCGTCTACTTCGGGATGAAGTCCGGCTTCATCCCGAAGGAGCCGAAGCCGGACGAGCTGATCGCCGGCACCGACCGCGGCGGCGAGCTGCCCCCGGACGAGGAGTTCGAGGGCGACGGCACGATCGAGGCTGAGACCGAGCGCGGCCGCGCCGGCGCCGCCGCCGAGCCGACCGGCGAGCCCGCCGCGGGCTGAGCCCGCCTCCGGCGTCCGTATGCGATCGATGTTCGACCAGTACGACCTCGTCGCGACGACGGTCGAGTTGCCCGGCGGCCCGCTCGCGCTGCAACAGCCTGCGCAGTGGGCGGACCTGCCCGACGACGGCGGCTTCGAGTGGGCGCCGATCGCCCCCTACTGGGCCGTGCTGTGGCGCAGCGGGCAAGCGCTCGCCCGCCTGCTCGCACGCGGCGATCTCACCGGCACGCGCGTGATCGAGCTCGGTTGCGGACTCGGAGTGCCCTCCCTGGCGGCGGCCCGTGCCGGCGCCGAGGTGCTCGCCACTGACTCCGACCCGGATGCGCTCGAGCTGCTCGTGCGCAACGCGGCGGATCTCGGCCTCGACGTGGCGACCGCGCAGTTCGACTTCCGCGACTCCGCGTCGACGCCGCCCGGCGCCCCCTTCGACCTCGCGCTTGCCGCCGACGTCCTCTACGAGGAGGAGAGTGTCGGGGCGCTGCTCGACCTGCTGCCCAGGCTCGCGCCGAAGGCGATCGTCGGCTCGCCCGAGCGCACCCCGTTCGAGCGCTTCACGGCCGAGGCGCGGCTGCTGTGGGACGTCGAAGACGACGGCCGACGGCGTCGTCGAGCTGCTCCAGCTCGAGCTCGGCCTGAGCCGCCGGGCAGCGCCTCAGCGCTTGAAGGGCTTGTTCGGCAGCTCTTGGTAGTCGCGGCACGGCTCGCCGCGCAGGCCGGGGCAGTCCGGGTAGCCGGTCGGTACGTCGACGCCGGGAGTGACCGGCAGCACGAGTCGGGACGGATGCTTGCGGTCGTGGGCGATTGCGACCCACGGCTTGCCCCTCGGATGGGTCGCCGACTTCGCGAATGCCCAGATCGGCTGATCGCCGCTCGGCGCCTGGATCGTGACCCTGATCCGGGAGCCCTTGCGGTAGCCGTGGCCCTCGTAGTAGAGCGGCACGCGCAGCTTCACCCACTTGTTCCTCTTCAGCTTCTGCAGGTCGCTCTTGGCGTAGGTCGGCACCGGGTTGCCGAGGCTGCTCTCGCGCTTGTCGAGCTTGCGCGACTGGGTTCGCAGCCAGCCGCCCTGGACGAAGGTTTCCTTGCCGTCGGGGCGGACCTCGCTGACGGTCGCCTGCAGGTCGACGTTCTTCGCCTGCGAGCGGACCCAGAGCTGCACCTCGCCTGAGCCGAGCACGGTCGTGTCCTTGCTCAGCGGCTTGGTCGCGTAGCTGACCGACTTGCCCTTGACCGGCTGGCTCCAGTCGTAGTCGGGGTGGTCGCTCCACAGCTTGCCGGCGCCGGTGTCGCCGGTGAAGTCGGTGGCGGGACGCGCCTTGACGTCCCACTTGAACTGGTCGGCGCCCTTGCTGTGCTTGGCGCCGGCCTTGCCCTGCGACCATCTTGCCGCCCTTGCTCAGGTACCAGGACTTCTGCACGTTCGTCTTCGGCGGGAACTGGTCGAAGCCCTTGATGTAGCCCGGCACGGGCTTGTAGGGGCTGCTGCCGGCGCCGTTGTCGAACAGCACCCGGACCTCAGGCTGGCCCTCGAAGGCCTGCTTGGCGGCGGCGAGGGTCGGCTCCTGCTGGATCGGGTCGGGGGGCAGCGTCAGGCCGGACACGCCGATCGCTTCCTGGTAGAGCAGCGGCGCCGCGGCCTGCATCGTCGCCGAGCCGATGATCGGCGCCTGCTTGGCGACGTAGATCTTGAGGAAGTCGTACCAGCGGTTCAGGGTCTCGGGATCGAGCGAGTCGGTGTGGACGCCGTTCGTGTAGGTGAACCACTTGCGGCCGGTGCCTGTGAACTGCGCCGCCAGGGTCGGGCAGTGGCCGCCGGTCTGCTCGTCGGTCCACTGGCAGGCCATGAACGTCGGCACGTTGATCTTGTGCACGAACTTCGTCGGATCGAGCGGATCGGCTGCGGCCGGGCGGTAGAACTTGTTGCGCTTCACCTTGGCGAGCAGATCGACGGCCTCGGTGTGCGCCGCCTGGTTGTCCTTGCAGGTCTGATCGCCCTCCTGGATCCGCTTCCAGGCCCAGGCCTGCCCGGCGTCCGGGCCGGCGGGCAGCGCGTCATGGACGCGCTCCTCGGCCCAGTTGTAGGCGAAGCCGGTGTTCAGCAGGCCGCCGGGATAGAGCGTCGTCTGCGTGTTGTCGATCACCGACAGCGGTGAGATCGCGGCCAGGCTCGGCGGCCGGTACTGCGCCGTGAAGAGCTGCGAGATGCCGCCGTAGGAGATGCCCATCATGCCGACCTTGTGGCCGTCGACCCAGGGCTGGCGGGCGACCGTCTCGATCACGTCGTAGGCGTCGAGCCCCTGCAGCGGCTCGAAGAAGTCGAAGGCACCGCCCGAGCAGCCGGTGCCGCGCATGTTGACGTCGACCACCGTGAAGCCCATCAGGTTGCCGATCAGCTGGATGCCGCTCTGGGGGCCGGCCGGGTCCGCGTAGCCGTAGCCCGCGTACTCGATCAGCGTCGGCAGCTTGCCGGAGGGGGGCGTCGGGATGTCGATGCCGAGCAGATTCGCGAGGTCCTGCGGCGGGTGGACGTCGAGCGCGAGCTTCGTCCCGTCCCGCGTCTTCAGGTAGCCGTACCCGTCGGCCGGGATCTGCTGGTTGTAGATCTTCGTGCTGCGCGGCTTCGGGCGGGTGCTCATCACGCTCACCGGCCCGGCCTTCGCCTTGCCCTGCTTGACGAGGTAGCCCTTGCCGGGCTTGACCTTGCGGAAGACGACGGCGCCGAGGTCGCCGGCCTTGTCCTTGTCGACGAGCTTGCCCTTGCGGAGCAGCTTGACGGTCTTGCCCGGCTTCGCGTCGAAGACGTGAACCTGCTCGACGCTGCCCTTGGCGACGAGCGAGCTCTTCGCCGATGCGCTGCCCGGCAGCAGCACGAGGAGGGCGACAAGGATCGCCCCCAGCAACAGTCCCGCCTCCTCGATGCCCCTTCACTTGACAGCGAATCATGTCAAATCGAGGCGCCCGCGTCGAGCGGGATCCGTCAGGCGTGCGGATGCTCGTATGCATCAGGGAAGTCGAGCAGCATCTGCGCGATCCGTTCCGGCACCTCGACCTGGGGGCAATGGCCGACGCCGGGGATGATCTCGATGTCGGAGTAGGGCACGGTGCGGAGCACGCGCTCGGCTCCGGTCGTGTAGACCATCCGGTCGCGTTCGCCCCAGACGAGCAGCAGCGGGCATTCGATCCGCTCGAGGTCGAACGGATCGCGCAGCTCGGGCAGCAGGCGGCGGCCGAGCTCGAGGATCTCCGAGCCGCGCGAGACCGTCGGGATGTGCGCCGCGAACGAGGCGATCGCCTCACTCGTCGCCTGGGCGGGGCTCGAGAAGGCGAGGTTCGAATAGACGCGGCCGACAACCTCGCGGACGAGGAACTGGGGCACCGGCAGCGGTGAGAGCTCGAGCAGCCGGAGGAGGCGCTCGCCCTCGATCGCGCCGAACCAGCGAGCCATGTCGAGGCCGGCGGGGGCGATCGGGACGATGCCGGCGACCGGCAGCTCGGCGCGCTGCGCCGCGCGGATCGCGAGGCAGCCGCCGAGCGAGTTGCCGACGATGAAGACGCCGCCCGCCGCCGCTCGCTGCGCTCAGGCTCCGGACGGCGTCGGCGACCATCGCGTCCCACTGCTCGAGCAGGCCGTGGCCCGGCCGCAGCCCCTCGGCGGTGCCGAAGCCCGCGAGATCGATCGCGGCCGCCGCGCGGCCCGCATCGGCGAGCTCGGGCAGCAGCCAGCGCCATGTGTCGGCGCTGTCGGCGAAGCCGTGAATCAGCAGGAAGGGGATGCCGGCGCCGCTCACCGACAGGCGGCGGGTCGAGATCCCGCCGAGCTCGACCGCGGGCTCGACGGCGATTAGGTCCTCAGTGGCCTGGGTTGGTGTCACCGGCGCCCCCGTGGCCGCCGCCGCTTCCGGCGTCGCTTCTTCGAAGCACGATCACAAGTAGACTTTCCACGGCCGCTCACGACGTCCTCTTGGGCGGCAACAGCGGCGCAACAACGAGGGCCGCGCGGTGTTTCAGATTGGGCACGGCGCAGACCCGGATTTGAAACGAGAGTTTCATCAGCAGAGTGTGAAGGTTTGCTAACGTGCCTACCAATGGACGAGCGAACCACCGCAAAGCACCACCATCGCGGCCGGGCAGCCGGGCGCCGGTCGGCCCGCTGTGGAGCTCGAACTTGGCGACGGATCGCGCCTCGTCCTCGACAGCGCCGAGGCCTCCCCGATCATCTGCCGGCTCGAGGACACGCCCGAGCCGCATCTCGCTCGACGACGCTATGCAGCTCTCGGGCCAGCCGTTCGCGGGCTTCAAGCTGCTGCGCTGAGCTCGGTCGGCCCTGCGGCCGGCGACGGAAACGGACAGGTCCGGCCCCGGCTCAGATTCCGAGGCGACGCCGGATGCCGCGTGCGTTGAGGGCCCGGAACATGCGGTTGACGAAGCGGCGCTTGCGGGGCGTGTAAGGGAACCAGGTCAGCTCGTTCTTGGCGATCGGCCCCTTCGGGCTGACGATCGACGAGCTGCGCACGAACTTCTGGATCCCGTAGGCGCCGTGCCGGTAGCCGATCCCGGAGGTCTTCCAGCCGCCCATCGGCACCTCGACGGCGAAGTAGTTGACCATCGAGTCGTTGACGTTGATCGAGCCGGCCTCGATCCGCTTGGCGACCGCCTCGGCCCGCTTGACGTCGCCCGAGAAGACGGAGGCCGAGAGGCCGTACGTCGTGTCGTTGGCCAGCCTGATCGCCTCCTCGGCGTCACGCACCTTCATCACCGGGATCACCGGGCCGAAGGTCTCCTCGCGCATCACCTTCATCGAGTGGTCGGCGTCGGCGATCACCGTCGGCTCGTACCAGTCGCCGGCACCCTCGCGTGAGCGGCCGCCGGTCAGGATCCGGGCGCCGGCGGCACGCGCGTCCTCGACGTGGTCGGAGACGATCGCGATCTGGTTCGGCGACGTCATCGCGCCGACGTCGAAGCCGTGCTTGCCGCCGTCGGTGCCCTGGCGGATTTCCCGCACCTTCGCGGCGAGCCGATCGACGAACTCGTCGTAGATCGGCTCCTCGACGTAGACGCGCTCCAGCGACATGCAGATCTGGCCTGTGTTCGCGAGCCCGCCCCAGGTCGTGCCGTTGACGGCGCGCTCGATGTCGGCGTCGGCGAGCACGATGGCGGGGTCCTTGCCGCCGAGCTCGAGGCTGACCGGGGTGAGGGTGTCGGCGGCGCGGCGCATGACCACCTTGCCGGTCCGCTCGGAGCCGGTGAACTGGATGTAGTCGACCGCGTCGATCAGGGCGCCGGCCGTGTCGCCGGCGCCGTTGACGACATCGAACACGTCGGGCCCGCCGATCTCCCGCTTCCACGCGTCGACGATCCGGTTCACGGCCAACGGCGTGAACTCGGAGGGCTTGAGCACCGCTGCCGAGCCCGCCGTCATCGCCGCGAGCGCGTCCTCGAGGCCGAGGATCACCGGGAAGTTCCACGGGCTGATCGCGCCGACCACCTGGTAGGGGCGGTAGGCGACGGTCAGCCGCTTCGCCTTCGTCATCGGAGTACGGCCCTTGATCACCTGCTCGGCCAGATACTCAGCGGCGTTTTCGCCGTAGAAGTTGATCACGCCGGCCAGGTAGGGACCTTCGAGATCGGCGTCGGCCTGAACCTTGCCGGTCTCCTCCTTGAGCAGCGCCGCGAGCTCGTCGGCGTTGTCGAGGAGCCAGTCGCGTAGGCGCCCGAGCCAGCGGTAGCGCCCCTCGATCCCGAGCGCCTCCCAGGCGGGTTGGTTGCGACGCACGCGGGCGACGACGGCCGCGACGTGCTCGGGCCCGTCGATCGGCAGCGTCCGGATCAGCGTCCCGTCGGCCGGCCGGTGGACCTCGATCGTGCCGGGCTCGGGTGCGGCGGAGGTGCCGCGCTGCGGCGGCGCCTGCGGTTCGGCGGCAGCTTCGGTCTCGGGCGCGGTCTTGGCTTCCATCGGTTCCTCTCCGGACGGGACTGGCTCGGCGCCACTCTACCGCGACTGGCCGTACGGCCAGTATGTAAGTGGGCGCGGCGGATCAGCCCTTTGGGACGACCTCGGAGAGCGCGCCGCTGCTCACGTTCGTCAGGTACAGGTGGCGGTGGGCGTCGACGCCGAAGCTCGAAATGCCCGATTGGTTCGGCAGCCCGGCCGAGCGGTCGTCACGAGCGCCGTTCGTGCGCGGAATCAGCGAGCGGATCTGGCCGGCGCAGAAGTCGCTGTACACGTAACGGCCGTAGAGCGAGGGGATCCGGTGATCGCGCACGACGTAACCGCCGGTGATCGCGCAGCCGCCGCTCGCCGCGTGGGTGTAGTCGAGGATCGGCCTGATCGTGTGCTTCGGCGCTGGGCTCGCGTCAGGCGAGTCGAAGGGCTTGCTGCCCTCGAAGGCGTCCCAGCCGAAGTTGCCCCCATTCGCCGTACCGAGGCGCTCGTAGTCGACCTCCTCGCGCGTGTCCTGGCCGACGTCGCCGATCGCGATCCGCCGCTTGTCGAAGGAGAAGCGGAACGGGTTGCGCAGCCCGTAGCTGAAGATCTCGTCGGCACCGTTGCGGTGCGACGAACGGGTTCGAGCGCGGGATCGTGTAGCCGCGGCCGCCCTTGCGGTGCCGCTTCGGCTTGCGCGGGTCGATCCGCAGGATCTTGCCGAGCAGCCGGTTCTTGTTCTGGGCGTTCTCGGGCGGGTCGCCGCCGGCACCGCCGTCGCCGGTCGAGATGTAGAGGTCGCCGTCGGGGCCGAACTGCAACTGCCCGCCGTTGTGGTTGGCGTTCTTGCGGTGCCGGATCCGGATCACGGTCCGGGCGCTGCCTCCCTTTGCCTTGCGCGGGTTGCGGCGCGAGGTCCGGTACTCCTGCACCGTCAGATCGCCCGTGTGGCCGGTGAAGTAGACGTAGAAGCGACGGCTGTGCGCGTAGGAGCGGGGGAAGGCGACCGAGAGCAGACCGCGCTCGCCCCCGGAGGAGACCTTGTCGCGGATGTCCAGGAAGGCGCCGCCGAGCTTGTGGCCGCCCTTGACGAGCCGGATCACGCCGCGCCTGCTCGACGACGAAGAGCAGCCCGTTGGCGCCCGTCGGGCCGTTGACGTAGACGGGCGAGTCGAAGCTGCCGACCTTCTTCAGGCGGAAGCCGCCGCGTCCGCGCCGGCCCGGCAGCTTCGCCGGTGGCGCGCCGGCGGTCCGGAGGGCGGCCCGAGCGCCACCAGCACCGCCGCGACCAGGGCCGCCGCTGCGGCCGACGGCTCCTCCGCGTCGCTCGAGTCCTTCCCGCCATTCGATCAGGGTAGCCGGCGGTCCCGCTCAGCTGCTCAGCCGGGTCGAGCCGGTAGACGGGGCCGTCAGCGAGGTCGCGTAGATGCGGCCCTCGGATCGTCACCGAAGCTCGACAGGTTCGCCACCGTCGGCCCCAGCGCGCGGTCGTCCGCCGCCGGGTTGCCGGGCCGGCGTGAAGCTGCGCAGCTCGCCGGCGCAGAAGTCGCCGTACAGGTAGCGGCCGTAGAGGCCCGGCAGGCGCGGATCGCGGACGACGTAGCCGCCGGTGATCGAGCAGTCGCCGCCGGCGTCGGGTAGGTGAGGACCGGCTCGACCGCCCCGGGGCCTGCTGGTCGGCGTTGAAGCGGCTCTCGCCCTCGAAGGCCGACCAGCCGAAGTTGGCGCCGACCGCCGCCTGCGGCGTGACGAGGTCGACCTCCTCGAGCTTGTCCTGGCCGACGTCGCCGATCGCCAGCGCGCCGGTCTTCGGGTCGAACGAGAAGCGCCAGGGGTTGCGCAGGCCGTAGGCAAAGATCTCGGGCCGCGCCGCGGGCGCCGCCGGGCCGGCGAACGGATTGTCCGCCGGGATCCAGTACGGCTTGCCGCCCGAGGCCTGCGGGTCGATCCGCAGGATCTTGCCGAGCAGCGAGTCCGGTTCTGGGCGTTGCGCTCCGGATCGCCCTCGCCGCCGCCGTCGCCGATGCCGATGTAGAGCAGGCCGTCGGCGCCGAACTGAAGCAGGCCGCCGTTGTGGTTCGTGAACGGCTGATCGATCCGCAGCACGTCCCGCGGGCGGCCGGGTCGCGGCCGGCTGCGTCCGCCGTCCGTCGCCGTACTCGACGACCCGGGTGTCGCCGTCGGTGTCGGTGTAGTCGACGTAGAACAGGCCCGAGCGTCGAAGTCGGGGCGAACGCGACAGAGAGCAGCCCCTGCTCGCCGCCGGAGATGATCTCGCCGCGAGATGTCGAGGAAGGCGACTGCTGCCGTCGCGGGCGACGCGACGATCCTCCCGCCCTGCTCGACGACGTAGAGATCGCGGCGCCCGGTCCGCGGCTGGCGTCACATAGACGGGCGCGTCGAACTCGCCGATCTTGGTCAGCTGGACGCCTGGCCGCCCGGCCGCCGGTCCTTCGGCTTGGCCCCGGTCGCGGTGCTCGTCGCCGGCCGCGGCGAACCGCCAGTCGTCTGCCGCCGATCCGCCGCAGCCCGCGATCGGCGATCGCGCGAAGAGCAGCAGCGCGAGCAGCGACGCGGCGACTTGCGGCCGCCGCAGCGGCGCACGCGCTCAGCCGCCCTGGGTGACGACCTTGCCGGCGCCGTTGACCCGCGCCTTCGGAGGCTCTCGCTGATCTTGACTACGAATTCGCCCTTGACCGGATCACCGGTACCGGTGACGGCCTTTGCCTTGCCGTCGAGCCCGGCGGCGACCTTGTAGTGGAGGTGTAGGAACCGGCCTTGACCGGGGTCAGCCGCCAGACGATCTCCTTCGTCTCGCCCGGGTCGAGCGGGCCGAAGCCGAAGGTGTTGGTCTGCGCGCCGGAAGCCGCCGGAGAGGCCCTTGGGCGGCGGCGTGCTATCGGCCGCGGGTACTTGTTCTCGAGCACCCAGACGGGCCGGTTCGGGTTGGCGAGCCCGGGCTGGTCGGAGCGGTAGTTGAAGGAGCCGTCGGCGTTGCCCTTGTCCGTGAAGATCGTGAAGGCGAGCTCGGGGAGCGCCTGGTCGCCGGTGTTCTTGACGCCGAGCACGAGGTCGGAGGTCTCGGCCAGCCGCTGCTTGGTCGGGAACTCCGACGACGACCTTGACCGGGTAATCGCCGCTCGGCTCGTTCGCGTCCTGCGGGCGGAGAGCCGCACGCACCGAGAGCGATCGCCGAGGCGATCGCGAACGTCGGAATGACGAGCGAACGAGGCACGGGAAGTGGATGCGCTGGGTCTCTCCCCCAAAGCGCGGGGAACATACCACGGGCCGGCGCGGCATTTCGAAATGTCGTATGCGGCCGCGATCGACGAGTCGGCGTGGAGCCTCGCGATCCCGATCGCGGCCTCCGGGGACGGCCCCGCCCGCGCTCGATGGTTGCGGGTGGCGGATGACCGTCCGATGGACTAAGTTTCACCGCCGGCGCCTGGCCCAGGGGGGCACGCCTGGAGGAGTCGATGGTCAGATCCGTAGCCGATAGGGCGTTCCTTCCCGCGAAGAGTCTCTTCGAGCAGGTCGGGAACATGATGATCCTGACGGGGAAGACGATCACGGCTAGCGTCAAGCCCCCGTATCCCTATGGCGGCGAGTTCGTCAGCCAGTTCCTCTTCGCCCTGCAGCTCTGCTGGTTTCCGATGTTGATCAGCACCGTCGCCTTCGGCTTCGGCGCTCCGGGCCTGCAGGCCGCCAACTTCCTCAGCCTCTTCGGCGCCCTCGACCGCCTCGGCGGCTTCTTCATCCTCGCCTCGGTCCGCGAGTTCGCCCCCTTCGTCACCGCCGTCGTCGTCGCCGGTGTCGCCGGCACCGCGATCACCGCCGACCTCGGCGCCCGCAAGATCCGCGAGGAGCTCGACGCGCTCATGGTGCTCGGCGTCGACCCGATCAAGAACCTCGTCGTGCCCCGCTTCCTCAGCCTGATGATCATCACCGGGCTGCTCAACATCTACGCGCTGCTGTTCGGGATCACCGGCGGCATCTTCGCCGAGCTCGCCTACGGCCAGCCGCTCGGCGGCTTCTTCGCGACCCTCTTCAACAACGCCTCGGTCACCGACCTCTGGGGCTCCGTGCTGAAGACGACCCTGTTCGGCGCGATCATCGCGATCGTCTGCTGCTACAAGGGGATGAATGCGTCCGGAGGTGCCCAGGGCGTCGGCACCGCTGTCAACGAGGCGGTCGTGATCGCCTTCATGGGCGTCTTCGCCTTCAACTACGTCTTCACCCAGACCCTGCTCGCCACTCATCCGGAGATCACACGATCAAATGACTGGCTGGCTGTACCCAGGGACTGGTTCGCCTCCCTCGGCGAGATCGCGCGCTTCTGCGGGCGGGTCATGGGCCTCGTCTACTCGGGCCGCGTCTTCCAGTTCTTCGGCGAGTCGCTGCGCCAGGCCGGGATCCTGATCCTCGGCTCGACGATCGTCATCTGGGGCCTCGTCTTCATCCTCGGCCTGACCTGTGGGATCGAGGGCGCCTACTTCAACCGCTCCGTCGGCTCACCGGCCTACGCGGGCGTCTTCGCCGCCTGGTGCGATCTGCGCGAGGTGATCCCCTACGCGTTCGGCTACATGATGGCCGCCAAGGTCGGCACCGGAATCGTCGCCGAGCTCGGCGCGATGCGGATCTCGGACGAGATCGACGCGATGGAGGTGATGGGAATCCCACCCGTCACGTTCCTCGCCGCGACCCGCCTGCTCGCCGCCTGGATGACGCTCCCCTTCATGTACCTGGCCGCGATCGGCGTCGGCTTCTTCGCATCGTGGCTGGCAGTCGTCCAGCAGATCGGGGAGGTGGCCTCGGGCGGCTACCTGCTGATCTTCTGGATGTTCCAGAACCCTCCCGATCTGATATTCAGCGTGATCAAGGCCATGGTGATGGCGACCGCCATCGTGCTGGTCGGCTGTTACTACGGCTACACCGCCCGGGCGGTACCGGTCGGAGTCGGTACGGCCACCGCGAAATCGATGGTGCTCAACATCGTCTTAGTCCACATCATCGGGATGATGGGAACCCTGGTCTTCTGGGGGGCCAACCCGAGAGCACCGATAGGCGGCTAGTGGACCCGTCCGCAAATACGATCAGCCCCGACGGCGTCCGCCCCCGCCTGAGTGCACCCGCCGTCCGCCCACATGCCAACCGGCATGCGGGCGGCCGACGTGCACCCTCAGCCGCGCCCGGCCACTCGCCGGCATCTGACCGAACTTACGGACGAGTCCACTGGGTGGTCAGTCGCTTGACCCTGCCCGCATCCCGACACGAGGAGAGAGCGACCCGGAGACCTGGGATCCCGAGAGGAGAACGATCGCGAGAGGAGCGGCCCAGCGCCGAGGACGCGGCGAGGGCAAGACCCGAGGACGACCCCAGCGGCCCCCCGACGTCCCGGCCAACCGCGACCCGGACGCCGCCGCCCCCGAGCTCGGCCGGATCAACAAGGACTACACGATCCCCGGCGTCGAGCCCGACGACACCGATCCCTACCGCTGGCACACCGGCGAGAAGCGCGATCACGGTGGCGAGGATGCGATCGAGGTGATCGATCTGGTCAAGCAGTTCGGCAAGACGCGGATCCAGAACGGTCTCAACCTCGGCCTGCCCGACAACGAGGTCTCGATGGTCCTCGGACCGTCCGGTACCGGCAAGTCGGTGCTGATCAAGTTGATCGTCGGCCTGCTCTACCCGGACGCCGGCGACATCCTCGTGCACGGCGAGTCGGTCCCGAACATGACCGACGACGAGCTCTTCGAGATGCGCAAGAAGTTCGGCCTGCTCTTCCAGGACGGCGCCCTGTTCGGCTCGATGAACATCTACGACAACACGGCTTTCCCGTTGCGCCAGCACACGGACAAGTCCGAGGACGAGATCAGCGAGATCGTCAACCGGAGGCTTCGCGAGGTCGGCCTCGCCGAGGCGCACTACAAGATGCCGAACGAGCTCTCCGGCGGCATGCGCAAGCGCGCCGGCTTCGCCCGGGCACTGGTCCTCGATCCGGCGATCGTCTTCTTCGACGAGCCGATTCCGGCCTCGACCCGGTTCGCACGGCGCTGCTCTGCGAGCTGATCCGTGAGATCCACGAGGAGAACGGCGGCTGCTACATGGTGATCAGCCACGATCTCGGTACCGCCCGCCGGATCGCTGACTTCATCGCGGTGCTCTGGAAGGGCCGGATCGTCGAGAGCGGCCCGAGCGAGGAGCTGTTCGATTCAGCCAACGATTTCGTCCGCCAGTTCCTCAACGCAGAGGTCCAAGGCCCCCTGACGATGGACTGAGGTGGGCGGCGGCCTGGGAGCGCCGATGGCGGCCGCCCGGGTCGCTCACGTGCGTCCGCACGTCGCTCCCCTAACGGCAGCCCTCGACGCTCCCAGCCTCGCCGTGGGAGTTGACGGTGCGGGTCCTCCACGGCGCAGGTCCTCTTCGGGCAGCGGTCGACCGCCTCTGGGCGCCGAGGGAGCGGCTGACAGCTCAGTATCAGCAGGGACGTCATCCGCCGACCCACGTCTCTGCTGATACAGGTCTCCACCACCGCTACGAGCAGGGACGTCGGGCTGGGGCCGACGTGGCTGCTCTTACTGCTCCACATATAGCGTCCGCGGCCGCGGACGCGGCGTGACGGCGTCGGATCGGCGCGGCGACGCGCCGGGCCTGCTCAGTCGCCGGCCTCGGCCTTCGCCTTTGCCAGTTCGGCACGAACGGTCGGCCGCTGGTCCGGATACTTGAGGCGCTGTTCGAGGATCGGGATCGCCTCTTCTGGGTGGTCGGACTGGCGTAGGGCCGAGCCGAGGTTGTAGAGGGCGTAGGCGTAGGTGAGGCCGTCGCCTTGGTCGAGCGAGTCGACGGCGCGGCGCAGGATCGGGACGGCCGCGGCGGCGTTGCCCTGCTGGAGCAGGGCGTAGCCCTGGTCGTTGAGGGCGCTGCCGTCGGCTCCGGGGGCGGGTGTTGGCGCCGGGGCCGGGGGAGGGGCCGGGGGGGGGTGCCGGCGTTCGCCGGGGCGGGCTCCGCCGGGGCCTCGTCGGCGGGCTGCTCGTGCTGCTGCGCGCCGTGGCCGCCGGCCTTCGCGTGCTTCGACCCGCGATCTTGGGACTTGCCTGACTGCTTGGCGGCGCCGGTCGCGGCGCTCTGCTCGCCCCGCGATCCGCCACCGCCGCCGAGGGCGATGAGGAGGACGATCGCCACCGCGGCGAGCGCGATCAGGCCGGCGGCGAGGGCGCGCGGTGCGGGCCGGCCCGTGGATCCGGTCCCGTACGTCCGGCGGGGCGGCTCGGCGGGCGGCCGATCGGTCGGTGCTGGGCCGGTCGGCTCAGGCGCGGGGTCGGGATCCAACTCGACGACCGGCGCCCTCGCCTCGACAGTTGCCGGCTCGAGCATCTCGGTCTCCGGGGCGCGCCCACCCGACTCGATGCCGGCGATCGAAACGAGTGCCAGGCGGGCGCTCTCCGGGCGCTGGTCCGGGTCGGCGCTACGCAGCCGGCGGCTCAGGCGGGCGAGCGGTGTCGCCTCGGCCCCGCACTCGGCGAGCAGCACGCCCAGCGAGTACAGGTCGGAGGCCGGTGTGGGAGCGCCGCCGCCGCGAACCTCGGGTGCCATATAGCGGCGGGTGCCGACGACCATGCCGGTCTCGGTGATCGAGGAGTGGGTCCCGGTCTCGAGGATCCGGGCGATGCCGAAGTCGGTCAGGCGGATGCGGCCGTCGTCGCCGAAGAGCACGTTGGCGGGCTTGATGTCGCGGTGCACGATCCCCGCCTCGTGCACCGTCGCGAGCACGTCGAGCAGCCTCCGCGCGAGCTCCGGCAGGTCGACCGAGTCCTCGTCGCGGTCGAAGCGCTCGGCCAGGGTCTCCCCCTCGACCAGCTCCATGACGAGATAGGGCCGCTCCCGATCGAAGCCGAGGTCGTGGATGCCGACCAGGTTCGGGTGCGAGAGCCGCGCTGCGATCCGCGCCTCGCGCTCGAAGCGGCGGACGAAGTCCGGCTCGTCGGCGAGCCGCTCGGCGATCACCTTGACCGCCACCGGGCGGTCGAGCCGCTGATCGCGGGCGCGCCAGACCGACGCCATCCCACCCCTGCCGATGCGCCCTTCGAGCTTGTAGCGGCCGCCGATCAAGGCGCCCGTTTCCACCAATGCCTGCATCGCCGCTCCATTCCCGTTTGCGGGCATCCGCAATCACGGGCGCTGACGCGCGATCGGTGGAGCCGCGCTTTCAGCCGGCTTGGCGAAGAACTTTGCGTGGATGCGCTGGATCGTGTTCTTCGTCCGCGTGGTCCCGGGCCCGATGAGCCGGCGACCGCTTCGAGATCGAGGTCGCTCTCGGCGTAGCCGCCGCTCGGCAGCCAGTGCAGGTTCGGGCCCTGGAGCTCGAGCAGGTCCTCTTCGGTGGCAAGCCCGAGGATCTCCTTGGCCTCGCCGGCGCTCGGCACGGCCCCGAGGATACGACCTGGTGCTTGCCCGCGGAGGCGTCGAGCTGCTCGTCGGTGAAGGGCCGCGCCGGGCGAGCTCGGCGATCGACTCGGCGGTCCGCAAGAAGGTGTTCGACTCCCAGCCGAACTCCTCGGCGATCGCCTCCTCGATCGCGCGCTCGACCGTCGCCGGCTTGCGCCGCCGCTCGTCCGTGAAGACGACGTTGCCCGAGGCGAGGAACGACGTGCCCTCGACGATCCCAGGCACCTCCTCGAACGCCCCCGCGAGCGCCTCGCCCGAGACGCGGCGGCCGCCGAGATTGATCCCCGCAGGAATGCTGCATAGCGCTTTGCCACGGACCCCATCTTGCCCGAGATGGTTGATTCCACGAACTCGCACCCACGGCTGACCCCTGGACACGCTTCACCGGGCCACGATCGTCTGCCTTGCGTGTGCCAACCGGCACACCCTGCGCCGGCCGACCGCGTCCGGCTCGGTCCCAGGCGCCCCCGCGGGCACGTTCGTGATCTAGATGCGGCGTGCATTCGCTCGCCGCCTGCAAAGCTTTCCGCGTGAGGAGATTCCTGGGCAGGGTCAGCGAGTGGTCGGTGACCCATCCGACGCAGACGATCACCGCGGTAATCGCGATCGTCGCGATCATCGGCACGGTCGGCGCGCTCCGACTGACGCCGGACGCCGGCACCAACAAGCTGGTCGACAACGGGTCGAGCGCCTACCAGGGAACGCAGGAGTTCCGCCAGCGCTTCGGCGACGAGGCGATCGTCGTCCTCGCCCACGACGACCTCGCAACCTGCTGCTCAAGCAGAGTCAGATCGGTCAGCTGCTCAAGCTCGAGGCCTGCCTGTCGGGCAACGCGCCGGCCAACGATTCGAACTACCCGGCGGTCTGCGGCGAGATCAGCGACCTCGGCGCAACGCGGGTCGTCTTCGGGCCGGGCACGTTCCTCAACCAGGCTGCCGAGCGCTCCGCCGATGTGCTTCGCCAGCAGATCGGCGCGACCTATGCGGGCGCGCAGCAGGCGGCGGCGGCCGCCGCCAAGCAGGCGAAGAAGCAGGGTCTGAGCCCGATCCAGCAGCAGGCGGCGGCGACGGCCGCCCAGCAGGCCGTCGTCAAGGGCGCGCTGGCCAAGTACGGCGACCTCGCTTCGCAGATGAGCAGCATCGGCTTCCCCTCCGTCACCAACAAGCTCTTCGTCGAGGCGATCGTCTTCGACTCGCGCCTGCCCGCGGGGACGCCGAAGTCGAAGTTCGGCTACCTCTTCCCGTCCTCGGACGGGGCGCTCGTCTCGATCCGCCTGCAGCCGGACCTCCCCGATCAGACGCAGCGCAAGGCGATCTCGCTGATCCGCGAGGCGATCGCCGATCCCGCCTTCAAGCTCGACGGCGGCAGTTACGAGCTCAGCGGCGTGCCCGTGGTCGTCCAGGGCCTCGCCGACGAGCTCGGCGGCGAGATCGTGCTGCTGCTCGGCGTCGCGCTGATCGTCATGGCGCTTACGTTGATGGCCGCCTTCGGACCGCCGCTGCGGCTGCTGCCGCTGTTCGTCGCGCTCGGCGGCTCGGCGATGGCGTTTGGCCTGCTCTCGATCATCGGCGGGACGCTGACGATGGCCTCGGTGGCCGTCCTGCCCGTCGTCATCGGGCTCGGCGTCGACTACGCGATCCAGCTGCAGGCGCGCTTCCGCGAGGCGGCGATGTCGGGGCAGCGACCGGCGGCCTCGGCGGTCACCGCCGCCGTCCGGGGTGGCCCCGTGATCGGCACCGCGGCGCTGGCGACGATGGTCGGCTTCCTCTCGCTGCTGCTCTCGCCGATCCCGATGGTGCGGGAGTTCGCCTTCGCGCTCGTCGTCGGCATCATCTCGGCGCTGGCGATCTCGCTCACGGCCGGCCTCGCGGCCCTCTCCAGCGTCGACCCCGAGCGCGCCCGCCGGCCAAGGGCGGCGGCGGGCCGCCGGTTCGGCTCCGAAGATCGGCGGTCGGGCGCAAGCCTCCTTCTCGGCCGCGGGCCGCCGTACGCGTGATCTCGGCGCCGCGATCCGGCACCGCACCGGCGTCCTTCGGCCGCTCGGCGCTCGCGCTCGCCATCTCGGCGCCGGGCCGGGTTCTCGGCGTCGCCGCCGCTCCTCGCCGTGATCGGCTGGGGGGTCGGCACGCAGACCAAGGTCGTCTCCGACGTGCGCCAGCTCGTCCCGCAGAACCTGCCGGCGCTCCAGTCCGTCGACGCGCTCGAGAGCGTCACGGGCGTCTCCGGCGAGCTCGACGTGATCGTCCGTGGCGACGATGTGACGAGCCCGGCCGCGGTCAAGTGGATGGCCGACTTCAAGCAGCGCGTGCTCACCGACCACGGCTTCAGCGGCGAGTTCCCGGACTGCCGCGCGGATGGCACCGAGATCTGCCCGGGCCCCGCGCTCGCCGACCTGCTGCCTTCGGACGGGAAGCTGACGCGGTCGCGGATCAACAGCGTGCTGAAAATCGTGCCGCCCTACTTCCTGCAGGCGATCCTCTCCCGCCCGAAGGGAGAGGAGCAGGTCGCGAACATCTCGTTCCTGATCCCGGTCATGTCGCTCGACGACCAGAAGGCCCTGATCGACGACATCCGCAGCAAGCTCGACCCCCCGGCCGGGCTCAGCGCCGAGGTCGTCGGGCTACCCGTGCTCGCCGCCGACGCGAACTCCGAGCTCTCGGGCTCGCGCTACTGGCTGACGCTCGCCAGCCTGCTCGCTGTTGCGCTCGTGCTGCTCGCCGTCTATCGCTCGCCGCGCCGGGCGCTGGTCCCGCTGATCCCGATCGCGCTGGCGACCGGCTGGTCGGCGCTCGTGCTGGCGCTCGTCGGCATCCCGCTCAACCCGATGTCGGCCACCCTCGGGGTGCTCGTGATCGCGGTCGCGACCGAGTTCAGCGTGATCCTCGTCCGCCCGCTTCAGCGAGGAGCGCGAGCTCGGGCGCAGCCTTGGCGAGGCGCTGCGCAACACCTACGAGCGCACCGGTACCGCAGTGCTCGCCTCGGGGATCACCTCGATCGCCGGTTTCGGCGTGCTGATCGCGAGCCGGATCACGATGCTGCGCGAGTTCGGCCTCGTCACGATCGTCGACCTGACGGTCGCTCTCGCCGGCGTCATGCTGGTCCTGCCGGCGACGCTCGTCTGGGCCGAGGGCGGCTTCCGGCCAATGCCCGCCATCCGCCGCCGGCTGCGACCCTCACGCCGGCCCCCGGCACCGCCGCCCGCCGAGTCCGAGCCCGCCGGCTGAGTCGGCCGTCGTGGCGGAGGGCGATCAAGGCGGGGGCTGGTGGCCGGAGCGAAAGCCGGATCCGGAGCCGGGCGGGGGTGAGGAGCGCGAGGAGGGCGAGCCGGAGGCGCCGCCGGCCGAGGAAGCCGGAGCAGCCGGCGGCGATGAGCCGCCGCGAGCGCCGAAGCCGCCGCGGGGGCTCGCGTCCCGCGAGCGGCCAAAGGTCGCCTCGCGTTACTCCCTGTTCGTCGGGCTGGCCTTCGCGGTGCTCGTCATCGTCGCCGTCGTCAACGCGATCGACTCGAACGGCGGCGGCATCCTCGGCGCCAACCCCGACGCCCGCAACGGGGTGCCGCTGCCCGAGTTCGCGGTCCCCGACGTGCGCGGGCCGCTGCCCGGCGACGCGAACGTCTTCCAGGACGACTGCGGCTCCTCGCGCAACCCGTGCCCCTCCGGGGACGTCCGCGACCCGGCCTGCGAGATCCGACACCGAGGGCGCGATCCGCGACTGCGACCTCTTCGACAAGCCGCTCGCGATCTCGTTCTGGTTCACCCGCGGCGGCGACTGCCTGCCCTCCCAGGACGCCTTCGACAAGGTCGCCAGGCGCCGTAGCGACGACGTCAACTTCCTTTCGATCAACGTCCTCGACGACCGCAGCTCGGTCGAGCAGATCGTTCGCGATCACGGCTGGACCGTCCCCGTCGGCCACGACCAGGATGGGGCAGTCTCCAACCTCCTCGGCGTTGGCGTCTGCCCGACGATCGTGCTCGCCTATCCGGGCGGGATCATCGACGATGCCCAGATCAAGCCCGGCAACTTCACCGAGCCCGATATCGAGTCGCTCGTCGACAACCTCGTTGCCGACAGCGCCCGCCGCGATCCGGCCCCGCCGCCGGGCGCGGGTTCCGGCGGCGGGGGCAAGGCATGAGTGCGCAAGATGAGCCGGGCGCCGTTCATCGCCGGGTTCGTCGATGCCGAGCTCGCGGCCGAGCTGCCCGGCATCGGTCTGCGCTGGGCGGCCGTCTCGCACGGCTCGGGGCGCAGCAACGATGGTCTGCGCACCCGGCTTGCGATTCTCTCCGACCGGTTTACCGGCGCGCAGGCGATCGAGCTGCGCAGGCGCCCGATCCCGTGGGCATACCGGGTCTTCTTCCGGCACATCGGGCTCGACCCGGACGAGCAGCTGACGCCGGTCGAGGCGCTGGCGCTCGAGCGTCTACGCAAGGGCGGGTTCCAAAGCCAGAACCTGCTCGACGACGCGCTGACGATCGCGACCATGGAATCCGGCGTCGCGCTCGTCGCCTTCGATGGCGACAGGATCGAGCCGCCGCTCGGGATCCGGCCGAGCCGAACCGGCGAGGAGCTCGGCGGCCGCAGCGCGCCTCTGCCGGAGGGCACGCTCGTGATCGCCGATTCCCGCGAGCCCGTCTCGATGCTCTTCGGGGCGGTCAGCGAGGGCCGTGGCGTCAACCCGGACACTCGCCGCATGGTCGTCGCCGCCCTGCAGGTCGCCGGCGTGCCCGATATCGCCGTCGAGGAGGCGCTGTGGTTGCTGCTCGGCGCCCTCGACGACCGTTGAGGAGCGTTGAAGTCGGCTGAAATCGGCGCCCGCCGGGGCTACAATGGCCGGGAAGTCGAGCGAGGAAAGGGACCCGAGGGTGCCGGAGCTTCTCGAGGCCGGGCCAGGAGAGTTGGAAGCGGAGGTCGCCACAGGCGGCGTGACGCTCCCTGAGCCGCGCACGCTCGACCGCGGCGCTGCGAAGCGCGAGTTGCGCCGGCAGATCGCCAAGCTCGAGCGCGAGCTCGCCGATACCTTCGTCACCGCCTTCCCGCGCCGTGGGATCGACGTCCGTGGCCTTGGCCATGCCGGCGGCGGGCCGCGGATGCTCGGCGTCGCCGAGCTCGAGCGGATTCGCGACGGACTCGCGCTGAAGTTGAGCGATGCGCGTGCCGAGCTCGGCCGCCGCGTCGACGCCGAGGAGGCGAACCGGGGCCTGCGCGAGCGCATGATCGCCGACCCCCAGGCTTACCCCTGGGTCCGCATCTCGAACGAGGATGTCGGCGAGCGCGGTTGCGGCCACTACCACTCGCGACCGCGCTGGGGCATCCTCGGGATGCTGGTGGGCTGGTGGCGGGTCAAGGTCTCGTCCGGTTGTCCGTTAGCCGCCGGGCGTCGCCCCGCGGCACCCGCCCTGAACTGACCCCGAGCACCCCGGCAGGCTGAACATGGCTTCGAAGGCCGAGAAGCGCCGTCGCAAGCGACGCCTCGTCCACCAGGGCGCGGTTCCCGCGGAGGAGCAGGCGCCAGAGGCGGCCGCCACGGGCGAGGCCGCGGAGACCGGTGACGAGCGAGCGGCCGCGAAGCCGCGCTCGGCGAGGGGCGCGCGGCGGGCAGAGCGCAACGTCGAGGACGAGCGGCCGCCGGCCCCGTGGGGCAGCTTCCCGCTGGTCGAGATCTGCGTCGCGGTCGGCCTCGTGATGATCATTCTCGGGCTGGTCGTCGTGCAGGGCGAGCGCGGCGCGGTCCTGGTCGCGGCCGGCGTCGCGCTGGCCTCGATCGGCGGGCTCGACACCGCGATCCGCGAGCACTTCGCGGGCTACCGGTCGCACACGCTGCTGCTTGCCGGCGTGCCCGCGGTAATCGTCCTCGCGGTCCTCTTCTACAAGGGTCCTGCGGAGATGAGCAGCGGCATCCGGGCCGCGATCGGCGCCGGGGTCTTCGTCGGTGCCGCGGCGCTGCTGCTGCGTGTCTTCCGCAGCCGCTCCGGGGGGCGCTGGTTCCGGCTGAGCAGCTTCCGCGGCTGAATGCAGAACGGCCCGGGTCGGGGACCCGGGCCGCGCTCAGTCTGTGGATGGCGGGAGCCGGCGGCTCCCGCCTCCTCCCTTTCGAGAATTCAGTGGGTTCGCCGGGCCTTGACCTCGAGGGCTCCGGCGAGCATCTCGCGCTGACGCAGGGTCAGCCGCCCGATCTGGCGGTTCTCGCTGACCGCCAGCGGGCCGAGGAACTTACGGGTCCTCGTGCGCCCCCACCGACTCTGACTCCGGAGCAGCTCGGAGACGGACATCGTCTCGGCTTCCCAGGGGCAGGATCGGACCACATCGTGAGCCTCCACATTGCCAACGCGCACCGCCCGCTTCAGAGCCGCCCGGGCTAGGCGAACGCGATTCGCCTGTTCGAGCGCTTCGATGTGTTGCGGGATGACTACGGGCGCAGCCGTAGAGGCAGCTTCCATTCTCACTCCTCCTTGTGAGTTCTGACGGGCTATCGGGTGTTTTTGGCGCCTGGCGCCGGGCCGGCTCAAGGCCGGGACGAGGGGATGGGCGGTGGGTGATCCGCTCCGATCCCGCTCCCTGCCCCGGTGCGTTCGGTGCGTTGGGCACCCTAGTCGCATCGGTCCGAGTGATGGGCGGGCGGACGGAGAATCCCCCCCGTCACGTTCGCTAAGAGCAGGGTTTTTCTGAGTCGCCCGCGCGCCAATCCACTTGTGAAGAATTGGACAAGTCGAATCTACCCATGCAGGGGTAGGTCGAGCTGCATCAAACGACAATCAATACCGGAATAAGCTGCCCGGCATTGGCGTTAGGCAAAGTGGCGGGGCCGGGGGCGGGTGAGCCCGCCGACCGGTGTCCTCAGGCCCGCGGCAGCTCGTCGAAGCCGGCGGTGACCTGCTCGAAGATCGCCAGGGCGCGGTCGAGCTGCGAACGCTCGTGCGTCGCCATCAGGCTCGTCCGCAGCAGGGCGCCGCTCGGCGGCACTGCCGGGTGAATCGCGACGTTCGTGTAGACGCCTGCGTCGTAGAGCGCCTTCCAGAGGGCAACCGCGAGCATGTCGTCGCCGACGATCACCGGCACGACGGGGGTCAGCGCCTCGCTGCCGTCCGGCATCTCCGTCGGCTCGACGACTCGCAGGCCGATCTCGGTCAGACCGTTGTGCAGATAGGCAGCGTTGTCGGCGAGTTTCGCAAGGAGCTCCGGGCCCGTCGTCGCTGCGCAGGATGCGCAGGGACTGCAGAGCTGCACCGACGGCGGCGGGCACCGCCGCGGCGGAGAAGAGGAAGGCGCGGGCGGCGATCCGCAGGTACTCGATCACCTCGGCCGGGCCGGCGATGAACCCGCCGCAGGAGGCGAAGCTCTTCGAGAACGTGCCCATCCGCAGATCGACCTCGGACTCGAGACCGAAGAGCTCGGACGCTCCCGCCCCGCGCGGTCCGATCGCGCCGGCGCCGTGCGCCTCGTCGACCATCAGCCGCGCGCCATAGCGCTTGCAGAGCTCGACGACCGGCGGCAGGTTGACGATGTCGCCCTCCATCGAGAAGACGCCGTCGACGACTACGAGCACCCCGCCGCCGTCCTCCGTGGAGCGCTCGAGCATCTTCTCGAGCTTGTCGATGCGGTTGTGGCGATAGGGGCGGAGCTTGGCGCCCGAGAGCTTGCAGCCATCGAGAATCGAGGCGTGGTCGCCGGAGTCGCAGATCACCGTGTCGCCGGGCTCGAGGATCGTGCCGATGCAGCCGACGTTGGCCTGATAGCCGGTGGTGAAGACGAGTGCCGCCTCCGTCCCCATCCACTCGGCAAGCTCGGTCTCGAGTTCGACGTGGAGGGGGATCGTGCCGTTGAGCAGGCGCGAGCCGGTGAGTGCGGTGCCGTAAGTCTCGAGGGCGTCGGCGGCGGCCTGCTTGACGCGCGCATCGCCGGTCAGCCCCAGGTAGTTGTTGGAGCCGAGCATGATCGTCTCCCGGCCCTCCATCTCGACGACCGGGCCGGCCTGGGAGGTGAGCAGGCGGAAGTAGGGCAGCATGTCCGCCTTCTGCGCGAATTCGAGCTGCTCGCGGCGGTCGTGGTTGCGCGCCTTGTCGAACAGGTCGCGCTCGATGCGGGGGTGGGAGGAAGCTTCCATGGGCCCCATTGTCACAGAGGCGGAGCCGTCTTCGCTGCCGACTAGGGGGCCGATCCCACGATCTCGCACCCACCGATGACGCCTGGACACGCTTCGCCGGATCACGACCGTGCGCCTTGTCCGTGCCCACCGGCACGGGCTGCGGCCCCCGATCGCGCCCGGCTCGGTGCCAGGCGCCCCCGTGGGCACGATTCCGTGGGATCGGCCCCCTAGACTCGCCCGGGTGCAAGAAGAGGTCCTCGAAGGAGAGGCGGTCGAGGAGCCGCTCGGCTCGGGCGGTGCGCCCGAGGCAGGCGCCGCGGCCGAGGACGTCCGTCCGCTGCCCGAGCGGCGCCGCGCTGCCGAGCTCGACGCCTGGCGGGCCGAGGTCCGCACCGTCGCGATGGCCGCCGCCGGCGGGATCGCAGCCGGGGCGGCGACGGTCGCCGCGGTCAACGCCGTCCGCGCCCACGTCGAGCGCCGTAAGCCGACGCGCGTCCTGCGCCGCGGCGGCAAGGCGGAGCGCGTGCTCGCGAGCCGCTCCTTCCTGATCGACGTCCACGTACTCGACCGCTGATGAGCGGGCGCCCGCGCGCTGCCGGCGAGGGTTTGATCCTCGACGTCACGCCTCCCTGGCCGTTCCGGCTTGCCCGCCGCGGTGGGCCCGACTCGGTCTCCCGCGTCCGCGACGGCATCTTCGAGCGCTTCCTGCACGTCGAGGGGCGGCCGATCCTCGTTCGCGCCTGGGAGCAGCCGTCGGCCGACGCGGTCCGGATCGCGGCGATGCCGGCGGAGCGCTCGTGGCTCGAAGCCGGCCGGGAGGCGGTCGAGCGCTCCGCTCCGAGCCGCCGGCGTCCGAACCTGCCCGCCCGCTCCCGCCGGCGCCGGCGCACGGGTCTCCCGCAGCCACTTCGCGCCCAGCCCGGCCATCTGCAGACCGCGATCGACCGTGCTCGCAATGCGCTCGGCCTCGACGACGACTACTCGAACTTCTACGACGCCTTCCGTGCCGACGTGCTCATGGGCCCGGCGATCCGCCGCGTCCCGTGGGTACGCGTGCGCCGCACATTCTGGCCGTGGGAGGCGCTTGCCTGGGCGATCACCGAGCAGCTGATCGAGGCCGAGCGCGCGCACGTCATCCAGCGCCGCATGGTCGCCCGCTGGGGCGCCGCCTGCCTACCGCCCGACCGTGACCGGCCGCTGCGCGACGTGCCCTCGCCGGAGACGATCGCCGGCCTCGCCCCAGCCGAGCTGGCCGCACTGGACCTGGCGCCGAAGCGCGCGGCGGCGATGATCAAGGTCGCCCGCGAGGTCGCCGCGGGCCGCATCGACCCCGGCCGCCGCGGCCACGATAAGCGCCTGCTCGCGATCTCTGAGATCGGTCCATGGACGGTCCAGGTGCTCGGCAGCAAGGGCCGCGGCGACCCCGACGCACTGCCCGCCGGCGACCTGGCCTACCTCAAGCAGGTGCCCCGGCTCGTCGGCATGGACCGCCGCGCCACGGTCGCCGAGGTCGAGGCCTTCTACGCCCGCTTCGCCCCCTGGCGCAGCTGGGCCGGCCTCTTCACCCTGCTCGGCGCCCGCGCCCCCGAGGGCTCCGCCACCCGCCCCCTCCGCTACCACCCCCCGAACCCGGAGCTGGAGGACGCGGCGTAGGGCGGAGCGGCGTGAGGCTTGCGATGAGCAGAACGCGACAGATCGACCAGCTGACGCGCAGCTAGTCCGGGATCTGGCCCGGCAGGTACTCGTTGGTGAGCAGGTCGGCGGTGCCGAGGCGCTGGGTGAGCTGGCCGTGGTCCGCCATCCAGCCAGCGAAGCCGATCCAGTCGCTGGCGTTCATGTAGCCGAAGGGCTTGCCCTTCGGCGGGTTGAAGTAGGGGAGGGTCTTGAGCACCTCCGCCTTGGTCAGCTTCGGATTGAGGTCGGGCGAGGCCTTGAGCAGGGCGTCGGTGGCGGCCTGGGGGTTCTGCTGGGCGGCCTTCGTGCCGCGGGCCAGTGCGGCGATGAACGCGCGGATCGGCTCGGGGTCGTCCTGCAGTTGCTGGCCGTTGGCGACGAGGACGAGCTCGTCGTAGGTCGGGATACCGAGCTGGTCCACGGGCTGCACGATCGGGTGCTTGCCCTCAGCCGCCAGCTGCACGCCCTCGACGTTGAGGAAGCCGCCGAACATCGCGTCGGCCTGGCCGCTGAGCACGGGCTGCAGCAGGTTGAGGCCGACGTCGGTCTGCTTGACGCTGTCGGGGTTGACGCCCGCCTGCTTGAGGATCGTGTCCAGATATGCGGTCTGGTACGGGATCCCCGCCGTGACGACGGTCTTGCCGGCCAGGTCCGCCGGCTTTTTGACCCCGGAGGGCGGCAGCGAGATCAGCGACGTCAGCGGGTGCTGGATCAGGGCGCCAACCGCGACCACGTCGAGCCCCTGATCGCGGGCGAGCATCACCTCGGGCTCGTAGGAGATCGCCAGATCAGCCCGTCCGGCGGCCACCTGCTTGATCGGGGCCGAAGGGTCGGAGGGGACGTGGGGCTTGATGTCGAGCCCGGCATCGGCGAAGTAGCCGTTGGCGAGCGCCGTGTAGATGCCGGCGTGGTCTGCGTTGACGTAGAAGTCGAGCGCCAGGTCGAAGGAGTCGGGTTGCGTCGCCTCGCCCTCGGGCTTCTCGCCGCAGCCGAGCGCAAGCAGCGCAACCGCCGCCAGCGTCGCAAGTGCCGCGCCGATGCGTACGACCCCTCTCGATCCGGTCTTCGTCTTCTCCATCGTTCCTTTCATCCTCGTTCGTTTGCGTGAATATGGCGGTGGCTCGTCAGCCGGCCGGCGCCGGCCGGCGCCACCAGCCCCACCGCCGCTCGAGCAGGCTGACCGCGCCGAAGAGCAGCATCGCCATCGCCGAGAGCACGAAGATCGCCGCGAACAGGCGCGGTACCTCGAGCTGCGCGTTGTCGACGAGCATCAGGTGGCCGAGCCCCTGATCGGCGCCCGCCCACTCGCCGAAGACGGCGCCGATCACCGCGATCGCGATCGCGATCTTGGCGCCGCTGACCGTGTAGGGGAGCGAGGCGGGCAGCTCGAGCCGGCTCAGGATCTGGGTCCGGCCGGCGCCGAGCGAGCGCATCATCTTGCGCTGCGCCGGCTCCACCGACTCGAGCCCGTCGAGCATGTTGACGGTGATCGGGAAGAAGCAGATCAGCGCGATGATTCCGACCTTCGGGCCGATCCCGAAGCCGAACCAGACGACGAGGATTGGCGCCACGACGATGATCGGCACGGTCTGGCTGGCGATGATCAGCGGGTAGAAGGCGCGCCGCAGCAACCGCGAAGAGTGCAGCAGCAGGGCGAAGCCGACGCCGATCAGGAGCGCCACGGCGAATCCGGCGAGCACCTCCTGCAACGTCACCCATGCGTTGTCGACGAGCAGGTGCCAGTTGTCGCCGATCGACGCGGCGATCTCGGTCGGGGCCGGGATCAGAAAGGGCTCGATGCCGAGTGCGTTGGCGAGCAGATCCCACTTCGCCGCCCCCTGCCAGATCGCCAGGAGGATGAGGACGAGGGCGATCGGTGCGGCGATGTCGACGAGCCGCCGCCTCATCACCGGGCCTCCGGGGTCGAGCTGAGCGCGTGCAGGGCCGCCTCGCGGGCGCTCACGAATCCGGCCGAGGTGACGACGGCGGCCCGATCGGCATCGGCGCGATCGACGGCCGGCACCGAGCCCTGCCAGATGGCACGTCCGGGTCGGGAGGAGAGGACGACGACGCGGTCCGCGAGATAGAGCGCTTCTTCGACATCGTGGGTGACGAGCAGCACGGCCCGCGGTTCGGCGGCGAGCGCCTCACGCAGCCAGCTCTGCAGATCCCCGCGCGTGATCGCGTCGAGGGCGGCGAAGGGCTCGTCGAGCAGCAGCGCCGGCTTGCCGGTGAGCAGCGTGCGGGCGAAGGCGACGCGCTGGCGCATGCCGCCCGAGAGTTCCTCGGGCCAGGCGCGCTCGAAGCCGCCGAGGCCGAGGCGCTCGAACAGCGGCGCCGCGGTTTGCCGCGCGGCGCGCGCCGAGCTGCCCGCCAGCCGCGGCGCGAGCGCCGCGTTGTCGAGCGCCCGCAGCCAGGGCAGCAGCGTGTCGCTCTGCGGCATGTAGGCGCAGCCGGCGAGTCGCGCAGGCAGCGTCGGCGCCGGCGGGCACCGCGATCCGCCCGGCCGCCGGCTCGGCCAGGCCCGCCGCCAGTTCGAGCAGCGTCGACTTACCGCAGCCGGAGGGGCCGACCAGCGCCACGGTCTCCCGCGGGCCGAGCTCGAGGTCGATGCCGGCGAGCACCTCGAGCTCGCCGAAGGAGTGCCGCAGTCCCTCGATCCGCAGCGCTGCCCCGCCGAGGGAATCGCGAGGGCCGGATCGAGCCACACTCGCCGCTTCGAGATCGACCGCCAAGTTCGCTTCGTCTCCCTTCGCGCGCATTACCGCACAGGTTCGGAGGGTCAGCGCCGGGCCGGGGCACCGCGCTGAGGCGGAGTCCCGAGGGGCGCTATCTCAGCCCGCGTACCCGCGAGCACCCCTGTTGACGGACCCGATTCTAGAGCCCGCGCCGCTCGGGATCAGTCGGTGGCCGTCTGTGCGGTGCCGGCGATCACGTCGACGAACTCCTCGAGGTGGCGCGTCGTCCAGCACTCGAAGGCGCGCGTCACGTAGGGCTCGTAGGCGGACATCACCGAGTCGCCGTAGTTCCAGTAGAGCTTCGGCTCGGGGTTGAGCCAGAAGGTGCGGCCGGCGCGCTCGGTGACATGCGCGAACGCCTCGGGGTGCGGATCGCGCCCGTTGGTGCGCGCGTCGCCGAGCACGATCACGGTCGAGCGGGGGTCCAGATCGCCGGAGATCTCGGTCAGGAACTCGTTCCAGACGCGCCCGTAGTCGGTGTAGCCGGAGACGTCGGCGACGCCGCCGTCGCGGCTGATCGCCTCGCTGATCTTGCGGAAGTCGCGCTCCTTCTCGAAGGTCTCGGTGACCTCGCTGATCCGCTCGATGAAGACGAAGCTGCGCAGCTTCCGGAAGGAGTCGTGGAGCGCGTGCAGGACGCTGAGGAAGAAGACGCTCGCCGACGTCACGGAGGTGGATACGTCGCAGAGCACGTAGATCTCGGGCCGGCGCGGGCGCTTCGGGCGGTAGCGCAGGTGCATCGGCACGCCGCCCGTCTCGAGCGATGTCCGCATCGTTCGCCGCACGTCGACGACGCGGCCCGCGGCGACGGCCGCGCTGGTCGTGGCCGAGCGTCGCCAGTCGCCGCTTGAGCTGGGTGACGGCGCGGTGGATTGCGGCGAGGTCCTGGGTCGGGCTCGTCGGTAGCGCCCGGTCGAGCTCGGCGAGCGGGCGCGAGGGGGGCAGCTTCTCGGTCCGCTCGATCAGCGCTCGCTCGAGCTCGCGCCGCAGGTGCGCCTCGAACTCGCGCAGGCCCTCGCGATCGAGCGGCGGCGCTTCGCCCTCCTCCGAGCCCGGGCCGCGGGCCCTGGCCGGGCTGCAGGCCGAGCGCCCGGCGGATCCGCTGCACGTCGACGCCGACGACTCCCGAGCCCTCGCCCTGGCGGCCGAAGCCGGCGACGGCGAGCCGGGCGAGGTCGCGGAGCGCGTCCTCGTCACCGTCGGCGATCGCCTGGCGGATGAGCTCGCGGAGCTGGTCGAGGTCGAGCCGGTCGCCGTCGGCGCTCGAGTTCGCTCGCTCTCGCCGATCTTGCGCTCGAGCGCCTCGGCCTCGGCCGCGCGGAAGAAGAACCGATCGAAGATCAGCTCGAAGACGCGCCTGTCGTCGGGCGACTTCGCGATCGTCGCGGCGAGCGCCTCGCGGAATTCGGAGCGATTGGTCCAGGGGATCGCGCCGACCGCCTCGAAGGCGTCGAGGATCTCGGAGGTGCCGACCGCGACGCCCTCGCTGCGCAACTCCTCGCAGAAGGTCAGAAGCTTCGGCCCGAGCCCGTCGGGGAGCCCGCTCGGTGGCCCCGCCCCGGTCTCGGGGGCGGCCATCAGGAGCCTTCGCCGGCCTGAGTCATCGCGCCCGCAAGCCGCGTCCCGACCCGCTCGGCGACGAGGTCGAGGTCGGTGCGGTGCTTGACGATGATGCTCATCGTCTTGCGGAAGGTCTCGGCGTCGATCTCGTCGGCGCCGAGCAGCAGCAGCGCCCGGGCCCAGTCGATCGACTCGGCGATCGAGGGCGGCTTCTTCAGGTCGAGCTCGCGGACCATCTGCACGACCTCGACGAGCCGCCGGGCGAGGGTCTCGTCGAGCTCCGGCGCATGCAGTCGGACGATCTGCATCTCGCGCTCGATGTCCGGGTAGTCGAGCCACAGATACAGGCAGCGACGCTTCAGCGCCTCAGTCAGCTCGCGGGTGTTGTTCGAGGTGAGCAGCACGATCGGGTGCGTGCGGGCCTCGATCACGCCGAGCTCGGGGATCGAGATCTGGAAGTCGGAGAGGACCTCGAGCAGCATCGCCTCGAACTCCTGGTCGGTCTTGTCGATCTCGTCGATCAGCAGGACGACGGGCTCGGGGGAGGCGATCGCCGTGAGCAGCGGCCGGGTGAGCAGGAACTCCTCGTCGAAGATCTCCTCGAAGGAGTCACCAACCGGCACGTCCTCCGCTTCGCGTCCGGATGCGGGGCTGCCCGCCTCGGCGCCGGCCGCGGCGCTCGCCTGGATCCGCAGGAGCTGCTTGCGGTAGTTCCACTCGTACAGCGCCTTGGCCTCGTCGAGGCCCTCGTAGCACTGCAGGCGGATCAGCTCGCGACCAGTCGCCCGGGAGAGCGCCTTGGCGAGCTCGGTCTTGCCGACGCCGGCCGGGCCCTCGACCAGCACCGGCTTGCCGAGCCGCTGGGCGAGATGGGAGACGAGGGCCGCCGATGCATCCGCCAGGTAGCCCGCCGACTCGAGCGCCGTGCGGGTCTCGTCGACGGTCGCGGGGCCGTCGGCGGAAGGGGAGGGGACGTCCGACATCGCCCGCCTGATGATAATGCCGGTGTGGAGACCGTCACCGCAGCCGCCGTGGCGCTTGCCGATCTGCTGCCTACCTCGTCAACGTATTACGGCGTTCTGATGGGTGCCGGGTTCCTGCTCGGCATCTATGCGCACGCCGCGAAGATGCCGCGTCTGCTCGCCTTCGCGATCCTGCTGATCTTCATGACGACGCTGCTGACGCTGGTCGCCGCCCGTACG
Organism: uncultured Solirubrobacterales bacterium; assembly: GCA_963850625.1. Classification (GTDB taxonomy): domain Bacteria; phylum Actinomycetota; class Thermoleophilia; order Solirubrobacterales; family 70-9; genus CAXMST01. Next base: position 179,249 of record CAWKLZ010000012.1, on the reverse strand, counting down.
TTCAGCGGGACGCCGGCCGACCATCTGCCCTGAGCGACGGGCCGCCGATCCGGCTCGGGAAGCGCTCACGCAGCCCTCCGCAACCGGGTAGGGTCGGCACCTCGTTGTCTCAGGAACCGGTTCGGGTGCAGGAAGAACAGCAACAGCCACAAGAGGGGCCCGATCTCGCCGACGCGGGCGCCGACGCTGCGCGCGCGGCCGCCAATGGCGTCGGCTCGGCGATCGAGGACGCCCGCAGAACCGGCCTCGACGCGCTGGCCGAAGACGTGCGCCGGATCTCGACCGAGGCGCGCGAGGCCTCGCTGCGAGCGAGCAAGGCCGAGGCCGTCGCCCGCAAGGCGATCGAGGAGCGCAAGCTTGCCGAGCAGCGGGCCGAGGAGGCGATGGCGGTCGCGGCGGAGGCCGAGGAGGCCGCCGTGCAGGCGGCGCGCTCAGCGGCCGAACGCTACGAAGTACGGCTGCGGGAGACGCGCGACCGCCTGCGGGAGCAGGCTGAGCGAAAGCTGAAGACAGCAGCGGCGAAGCTTCAAAAGCAGGCCGCGGAGCGGGTTGCCCAGCGGGTCGAAGCCGGGACCTCGAAGCGCCGCGAGGAGCTCGAGGCGCAGGCCGAGACGCAGAAGCGTCTGCTCTCCGAGGAGATCGACCGCCGCACGGCCGACGCTGAGGAACGGGCGACCGCCGAGCGTCGCGCCCGCGAGGAGGTTGAGCGGCGGTTCAACGTTGCCGAGCAGAAGCTCGGCAGGCTTGCCGACCAGCTTGCCGTCGAGGCCGAGGACCGCGCCCGCCGCGAGGCCGCGGCGCGGCTCGAGGCGGAGGCGGCGCGGATGCAGAAGGACGCCGACGTCGAGGCCGAGCGCGCCCGCCAGCGGGCCGAGCGCGAGGCGGAGGAGGCGTTGCGGCGGCGGCTGGCGACCGAGCAACGGCGGCTCCGCGAGGAGGCCGAGGAGCGGGCCGCCGCTGAGGCTGAGCAGCGCTCTGCCGAGATCGAGCGGCAGATACGCTCGGAGCTCGAGCGCGAAACGGCGCGGGCGGCCGCCGAGGCGGAAGCGGAGGCCGAGGAGCGTCGCCGGCGACTCGCCGCTGAGATCCAGGCGAAGGCCGAAGAAGAGGCGCAGGCCGCGGCCGAGCGCGCCAAGCGCGAGTTCCTCGAGTAGCCGCCGGGCCGCGGCCGGCGTCAGCCGGCTCGCCGGGCGGCGCGGGCCCGACGGCTCCCGCGGCAGAGCCGGACGCTCGCTGCGCCGCTGGTCTGCCGCTCCGCCTCGAGGCTTTGCCACGCTGGGCCGGCGCCTTGGCCGTCGCGCCCTCGAGGTCGCTGAGCGCGCGCTCGAAGAGGCGTGGTAGCTGCTCGGTCCCGGGCAGGCTGTCCGGGTCGGCATGGAGGGCGACGTGCAGGCCGCTGCCGTAGGTGAGCACGCCGACCGCGAGCGCGTGCGAGCCCGCCAGCGGAATCACCGGGTAGATCGTCTTCACCTCGCCGCCCGCTGCGTAGAGGACGACCCGGGGACCGGGGACGTTGGACACGGTCAGGTTGAAGGTCCGTGGGCTGGAGGCGAGGCGCGTGGCGATCGACTTGATCGGCCCGGGCAGCACCCCCATCGACTGCATCAGCGCGTCGCTGCCAGCCGCGCGCCCGCCGCCGCGCAGGCCCTCTCCCTGGCGGCGGATCGAGCGCAATCGCGCCAGCGGGTCGGTGGTGGTCACCGGCAGCTCGAGGAAGGCGAAGCCGATCCGGTTGCCCTCCGCTTCCCGGGCCGCCCTCGGCTCCCCGTACGTTGATCGGAATCATCGCCCGCAGCGGGGTGGGGTTGGCACCGCGGGCAAGTGAGAACTCGTGCAGGGCGCCGCTGACGAGCGTCAGCACGACGTCGTTGAGCTTCGAGCCGCTGCGCTCCTTGAGCGCGAGAACGTGGGCGAGGGGCAGCGTCGTCGTGCGCAGCGTTCGGGCGGGGCTGATCGGGCCGTTCAGGTACGAGCCTGGTGCCGGCTCGGCGACCTCGCGCGCCATCTGGAACGCCGCTCGACGCATCGAGTCGGCGACGCGCAGCCCGCGGGCGGGCTGCAGACCGAGGTTCGCAATCCGGCCCGCCGCCCGGAATTGCTCGAGTGCCGTGTCGGTCGCGCTCGAGATCAGCAGCCGCACCGGGCTCGGCGGCATCGCCGGCCGGTACTCGGCGGGCTCGGCCGGCGAGGTGTCGGGGTCCAGGTCGAACAGGAGAGTGCCGAGCTCGACCGCCGCGATCCCGTCGACGAGGGCGTGGTGGACCTTGCCGAGGATCGCTGCGCCGCCGTCGGCGAGGCGCGGCACGATCAAGAGCTCCCAGAGCGGGCGCGCCCGGTCGAGCTGGGTTGAGAGAAAGGCGTCGGCGATCCGCTGTAGCTCGTCGGCGTCCACCGGGACCTCTGCCGCCGCGATGATCCGTACGTGACGATCGACGGAGAAGGCCGGATCGTCGATCAGCGGTGGCTCGCCGACGGGTACGTCGACGACCCGCTTGCGGAAGCGCGGCGCGTGCTCGAGCCGTGCCTCGATCGTCCGCCGCAGCGCCCGCCCGTCGATTGCACCGCCCTCCGGTGGCGGTTCGACGAGCGCCAGCCAGCCGACGTGCATGTGGGCGTTCGGGGTCTCGGCCCGGAGGAATGACGCGTCGAGTGCGCTCAGCCTTTCCACTGCATCGAGCCTGCCGCGGCCCGCGCGCTGCAACTACGGTCGCGATGTCGGATTCGCGATCGGCAGTTTCTCCCGGTCGTCCAGTGCGGCGACCTCAGCCGCCGCGACCCATCGGCGCGCCACGCATCCGCCGTAGCGCCCGCATCTCCTCGAGCGCCGGTTCGGCTGCCTTGCGCACCGTCGCCTCGATCGGCCTCGTCGGGATCTCGGTTTCGGCGACGCCGTCACCGGCCGGCTCAACGCGGAAGGCCCTTGAGCTGCCGCGGCTGCGGACCGCCTCGACCATCTCGCCGTCGCGGAAGAGCGCCGCCGCGTAGTCGTCGAGCGCGATGCCGGCCGGCACGGCGCCGGAGCCGACGAGCTGCCGGTAGGCGTCGCGGCGCGAGCTGTCCTGGGAGTAGTGCACGCAGTGGCTGCCGCCCAGCAGCCCGAGCCCCCTGGTCGCCACCGGCTTGCCGATGCCGCGCGAGACGCCCCACTCGAACCAGCACATCGAGCCGGCGCTGTAGCCGCAGAGCACGGTGCCTCGGCGGTGCGCCTCGGGCAGGATCTCGTCGAGCCCGTGCTCCCGCCAGAGCGCCATCAGGTTGACCATGTTGCCGCCCGTCACGTAGATCACGTCCTGGGCGAGCAGCTGCCCGCCGAGGTCGATGTCAGCGTCGACGAGCCGGAACAGCGAGATCGAGGACGGCTCGCAGTTGCGACGGTCCATCGCCGCGTGGAAGGTGCTGATCTGCTCGTGCGGGTCGCCGCTCGCCGTCGGCAACAGACAGATCCGCGGGTGCTCGGCCCGCGCGAGTGCGAGCACATAGTCATGCAGGGCCTCGTTCTCGGCCCGCATCGCGAACTCGGTGCCGCCCATGGCGACTATCGGTCCGCTCATCTGCTCACTTCCATGACCGTCAAGCTACCGCCGTCAGGTCCTTTTCCTTCCCTGGCTCGGGCCTGGCACCGAGGTAGCGGATCGGCAGGGCCGACTCGATCACCTCCTCGCCGCCGTCGCCGACGCACCACGCCTGCGCCTTCGGCCGCGATGCGATCGCCTCGACCATCCGCGGCCCGCTGAACCGCAAGGCGGCGCCGTCGGCCGCCGCGTAGCCCGGGCACATACCGCGCCGCAGGTGCTCGTGGTAGGCCTCGCGCCGCCCCGGCTCGTCGCCGTAATGGACGCAGTTACTCCACGGCAAGCAGGCCGAGCCCCTTGAAGCGGCGGACCTCGCCGTGGAAGGACGTGACCCCCTCCGCGTACCAGCACAGCGAGCCTGCCGAGAGCCCGCAGAGGACAACGCCGGCCTCCCACGCCTCACGCAGCAGCACGTCGATCCCGTGCGCGCGCCATGCGCCGAGCATGCTGATCACGCTGCCGCCCCCGACGTAGATCAGGTCCTGGTTCAGCAGGAACTCGCGCAGGTCCTCCGCGCCACGGTCGCGCCGGAACAGCGACAGGTGCGAGGGCTCGCACCGCTCGGGCGAGAACGCTCGGTAGAAGCGGACGATGTATTGGTCCGCGTCGCCGCTCGCGGTCGGCACGAAACAGACCCGAGGTCGCTCCTTGCCGGTCAACGACATTACGTAGTCGTCGAGCAACGTGTTCGGAGCCTCCATCGAGAAGCCGCCCCCGCCGAAGGACACGATCTGGCGCACCTCTCCCGCCCATGTGAGCGGCAGGTGCACCACGTTTGCCTCTTCATTCATCTGCTTGCACCTCCTCCTCTGTGCCGCTGCGCCGACCGTTCAGCGCGGCAGCGTTGGTTCGATCAACCGATACGCCTTGATCCCCAGCCCGAGCCGTTCGCGGTCCTCACCCGAAGCGGGGTCGAGGCCGCAGAGCTCCTTGATCCGCTCGAGGCGGTGGGCGACGGTGTGTCGGTGCGCGTAGACGGCCTCTGCCGTCGCCCGCATGTTGCAGTCGTGCGCCAGGTACGCCTCGAGCGTGTTGAGCAGGTCCGTGCGGTAGTCGCGGTCATGGCTGACCAGCGACTCGACGGTGTCCTCGTAGAAGCTGAAGACCTCCGCCGGGTTCGAGGCGAGGGCCCTGAACAGGAGACGGTAGACGCCGCTCGGGATGCCGCCCTCGAGCTGATCGGCGAGGCGGGGATCGCGGGCGACCACGTCGAGCATCAGCTCCGCCTCCTCGAGCGCGCGGCCGGCATCCTCCGGGGCCGAGTGGAAGGAGCTGGCCGCGGCAGGCCCGTGCGGGCGCAGCCGCCGCACGATCTCCCGCGCTCGTTCGGCCGTGGCCTCGGGCCCACCCGCCGCCTCGCCCGCCGGCAGCAGCCCGAAGACCCGGTCGCCGAGCGCCTCGGCGATCGCGTTGCCCGCGACCGAGGAGACGATCGCTGCCATGTAGCGTGGCTTGCCGCCACTCGCCTCGGCGGCGACGGCGACGAGCCCATCGGAGAGGTCGGACCCGAGGCGCTGACCGCGGCGGACGATCTCCTCGCGCTCGATCGCGCCGGCCCTCATCTCCTCGATCAGGCTGCCGCGGAGCTGCTCCGCGAGAGCGTCGCGCGCCTCGACCACGGCGAGCTCGGTGAGCGCTGTCAGCGCCGCGATCCGCAGCACCTCCTCGCGGTCGACGAGCTTGGCCGTCTGCTCGGCGCCGGCGACGGCGATCACCCTGCCGACGTCGCGGCCGGCCACGGGGATCGGAACCGCGAGGTCGATGCCTTCGGGGAGCGTGCCGTTCTGGCCGGCGACGGCCTTTGCGGTCCACTCGGTCAGCGGCTCGATCCGCTCGCCCTCGGGCCACACGGAAGCCAGGCCGTGCTCAGGGAGCACGATCGCGACCGGCCCGCCCACCTCATGGGCGGCGAGCTCCGCGATCCCGCCGAGCCCATCCCCGTCCATGACGGTGGCAAGCATCTGTTCGTGGAGATCGCGCATCAGCCGTGTTCCCGCGCTCCCTTCCCTGGTCAGCTCTCGTTTGGTGCCCGGCGCCGCTCCATCGTCGGCCGGTCCTCCCCGCCGCCGTCAGGCGGACGGGATCTCCGTTCCTTCGTGGGCCTGCAGCACGTCCTCGCCCTCTTCGCCGGTGCGGATGCGAATCGCCTCCTCGACGTCGACGACGAAGATCTTGCCGTCGCCGACCGAGCCCGTGCGGGCGTGCTTGAGGACCGTCTCGACGACGAGGTCCTTCTCCCCGTCGGCGATCACGCATTCGATCTTCAGCTTCGGCCGGACGTTGACCGTCAGGCTGGCGCCGCGGTAGTGCTCGACGACGCCCTTCTGCCGACCCGACCCCTTTACCTCGGAGATCGAGAGCGAGGGGATACCGCGCTCGAGCAACTCCTGGCGGATCGGCTCGAATGCCTCGTGGCGAATGAATGCTTCGACCTTCTTCATCTTCTCCTCCTAACGCGTCGTGCCCTGCCCAGCCGTGGCGATCCTCCTCGGCGCCGGGGACCTGCCGTGGCCCCCACAAGGTCTCTTGCCGCAATCGTTCGCCTCCATTCACCGGGCATGGGCAATCCGGCGGTCGCGTTCAGGACGGTTCCAGTGTCCGCCGGGGGCGCCGAGGTGTGTTTGTACCGCGGTCGAAAATTGCGGCAAAGGCGTTGTACGGGGTGGCGCGAGCGGGATCGCGGGATCGCGCAACCCCTTGTTGATGCGGGTTCTGCCGCTGTTGCGCGCCCCGTCGCGCATTGCCGGAAGCGCCTCCGTGGGACGTTCTGCAGGTTGGCGCTCAGGCCAGCGGCCGCGCCGCGATCACGGGCGCGGAGGCGGGCTGAAGCGCCGCCGGGATGGGCCCGACGGTGAGCTCGTCGCGCTCCCGCGCGATCTCGATCTGCGCTGGGTCGCCGCCGACCTCGGCCCAGCGCTCGCGTGCCTGCGCGTGCAGGTCGTCGAGGAACCCGTCCGTGTGCAGCGGGTCGTGGTGGAAGAGCAGCGTCCGCTTCGCGCGGACCCGCCGGGCAAAGGTCACCGTGTCCTCGACCCGCGAGTGCCCCCAGCCCTCGTGCCCGGGGTACTCCTCGTCCGTGTACTGGCAGTCGTGAATCAGCAGGTCGGCGTCGCGCGCGAGGTTGTAGCCGGAGATCCACTCGGGATCGAGATCCGCGAGCGGCGCGCCGAGCCCCGGCTCGTGGTCGGAGATGTAGCAGAGGGTCGTGTCGCCGTCGGTGATCCGGTAGCCGAGCGTCGGCCCGCGGTGGGTGACAGCCTCGGCGCGGACCGTCGCGCCTCCGACCTGCCACTCGCTCGCCGGCGCGTCGAGGAAGGAGACGTCGCAGGGCAGCTCGCGAACCTCGACCGGCGACAGCGGTGCCGAGATGTAGCGGGCGATGCGTGCCTCGAGGCTCGCCTCCGGCGAGCTCGGCCCCCAGATCCGGATCGTCGAGGAGGCTCGGAAGCAGGGTGGGAAGAACATCAGGCCCTGGATGTGGTCGAGGTGCAGGTGGGTCAGCAGGATGTTGATCCGCGGCATGTCCGGCGGCAGCGAGAAGCCGAGCGTGCGGATGCCCGTGCCGGCGTCGATGATCAGCGTCTCGCCGGTCGAGAGCGTCACTTCGACGCAGGAGGTGTTGCCGCCGTAGCGGTTCATCTCCGGTCCCGGAGCCGGGACCGAACCTCTCGCTCCCCAGACCTTGACCCTCATCCGACAGCCTCGTGTCTGCCGGTGGTCAGCTCCCGCGCGTGCTCGGGGTCGAGCGGCCAGAAGAAGATGATCGCGCCGGAGGCGCCGCGCTCGGCGCTCACGATCGGCATGCCGCTGGCGGCGACCTCGTGCTGGCTGCCGTCGGTCGAGCGGATGCAGAAGGTCGAGTGGGCGGGGCGGCCGTCGCGCAGCGCCGCCGTCAGCTCGAGGTTCTCGAGCGGGATCGGCTCCCCCTTTTCGTCGTAGGGACCGAAGGAGCTGATCCAGGTGGACGAGTCCATCCGTCCGGTCTCCTCGAAGGGAACGCCGAGCAGTGCTCCGGCGCCCTCGTTGTAGAAGAGCATCTCGCCCTCGGTGGAGACGAGGAACGCCGGGGTGGCGATGCTCGTCAGCAGGTTGCGGGCGAGGATCAGCTCGAGCGGCTTCTGGTGGCTCGAATTGCTCGACATGGGGCTGCTTCCCATTCTTCCACCCAATTGCGTCATTCGGCACCAGCACCGTTACGCTGGGTTGGATCCATGCGGCGTCCACGGGTCAGAAGAGCCGCGACGATCGTCGCCTACTGCCTTGGGGCAATCGCCGCAACTATGCCCGCGTCGGCGTTTGGGCAGACGCCCGGGCTGCCGCCGGAGCCGATCCCCGGCACCCACACGGCCGGCGCGCCGGCCTTCGTCGGCTCGCCGGCGAAACCGGATCCGATCTCCGCGCCGCGGGTTCCCCGCCATCCGCACATGGCCGCGAACGGGCACTCCAATATCCACGACGACGCCTTCCAAAGCGACAGCTACAGGACCGGCGGCCCGCTCGGTCGCGACCTGCGGGTGAGCTCGACGCTGTTCGCGCGCGAGTGCGCATCGGTCGCCTTCGACAGCCGCGGGCGCATCGTCACCGTTTGCGTCGGCCTTGACCGCCCGGTACTCGCCGTGCTCGATCCGGACACGCTTGCGACGATCGCAGCGCTGCCGCTGCCACCGCGCTCAGCCTCCGGGGGCAACCCGTTCACGGACTTCTCCGGCGGCGGCTACTTCTACCTCGACGACCGCGACAGGGCCGTGATCCCGACGACGACCGGCCACCTGCTGACCGTGGCTGTGCGCGGCAAGTCGCTGCAGACGGTCGCCGACGTGGACCTCGCGCCGGCGGTCGGCGCCAGCGCCAAGGTGATCTCGGCGCTCCCCGACTGGAAGGGCCGGATCTGGTTCGCAGCCAAGTCGGGGGCGATGGGATACGTCACGCGGCATGGGGCGCTGCGCAAGCTCGACCTCGGCGAGACAATCTCGAACTCGTTCGCGGTCGGCCAGGGCAAGGGCGTCTTCGTCGTCACGGACAGCGCCATGTACCGGCTCGAGGCCGGGCGCCACGGGCCGCGCGTCGTCTGGCGCAAGGCCTACCCGAACGACGGCAAGCAGAAGCCCGGACAGACGAGTCCCGGCTCGGGCACGACGCCGACGCTGATGAAGGGGCGTTACGTGGCGATCACCGACAACGCCGATCCGCTCGACGTGATCGTCATGGACAGGTCGAAGCATCCGCAGGGGCGCCGGGTCGTCTGCCGGATCCCAGTGTTCTCGCAGGGCGCCGGGTCCACCGATCAGTCGCTGATCGGCATCGGCCACTCGATCGCGGTCGAGAACAACTACGGATATACCGGGATCACCGCCGTCGAGCTCGGGGCCACGACGACGCCCGGGATCGAGCGCATCGACATCAAGCCAGCAGCGAGGCAGGTGAACGATCCGACCCGCAACTGCGCGCGCCGCTGGCGCAGCAAGGAGATCGCACCGTCGGTCGTGCCGAAGCTCTCGCTCGCCAACGGGCTGCTCTACACCTACACCAAGCCCGCAACCGGTGGCGGCGACGATCCCTGGTACCTGACCGCGATCGACTTCCGCACGGGACGGACGCGCTTCTCGCGGCTCGCCGGGTACGGGCTCGGCTACAACAACAACTATGCGCCGGTAACGCTCGCGCCGGACGGGACGGCATACGTCGGCGTGCTCGGCGGTCTCGTCCGGATCGGGGATGGTGGCTGATGCGGAGCGGAATCCGTAGCGCCCCGGCTCAAGACGGCCACCCCTGGAGCCGATAGGGGAGCGGATGGGCCTCCGGTCTCGACAGTCCGAGCAGCTCGAGAGGCAGCTGGCCGACGCCCACAAGCGCATCGCCGAGCTCGAAGCCCAGCTCGCGCGCAGCGCCAACCGGGACACCCTCACGGACACGCTGCTGACGCTGCGCGCGTTCCGCGCGCAGCTCGAGCTCGACGTGCAGCGCGCGCACCGGTACCAGCGGCCACTCAGCGTCGCGATCGTCGACGTCGATGGCTTCCGGCAGATCAACCTCAACCACGGCTACGGCGCCGGCGATGCTGTGCTCGTTGCCGTCGGCGGGGTGATTGCCCAGATGACGCGGACCCACGATCTCGCCTGCCGGATGGGGGGCGACGAATTCGCGATCCTGCTCCCCGAGACCGGTTCGCAGGGTGCGCATCCGCTTGCCGAGCGGATCCTGATCGCGCTCGAGGATCAGCAGGCCGGGCCGGTTCGCGGCATCAGCGTCTCGATCGGAATTGCGGCTCTGCGGCCGCGGCAGACGCCCGAGCAGCTGCTCGCCGCAGCGAATACCGCGCTCGGCCAGGCACGGATCGGGGGCGGCGGTCGCGCGGCGGTCTTCGCCGGCGCCGACGAGGGCGGGGACCCCGACGATCCTGCGCACGGCGACGTCATCGCGGCGCTCGCTACGGCGCTGCAGGAGCGCGATCAGTACACCGGCGATCACTCTGAGTCGGTGGTTGACGTGGCCGGTCGCATCGGCGAGACGCTGGCCCTCGACGCCGGGCAGGTCTCGAAGCTGCGCACGGCCGCGCTGCTGCACGACGTCGGCAAGGTGGGCGTTCCCGACGACATCCTTCACAAGCCGGGCCCGCTGGACGAACGCGAGTGGGAGGTGATGCGCCAGCACCCCGTGATCGGCGAGCGCATTCTGCGCGCCATCCCCGGTCTCGGCGGGGTGGCAAAGATCGTCCGCCACGAGCACGAGCGCTGGGACGGCAAGGGCTACCCGGATGGCATCTCAGGCGATCAGATACCGATCGGCGCCCGCATCATCCTCGCCTGCGACGCCTACCACGCAATGACCTCCGATCGGCCCTACCGGGCCGCGATGTCACACACCGACGCGGTCGCTGAACTGACCCGCAACGCGGGCAGCCAATTCGACCCGAACGTCGCCGAGGCGCTCGTCGGCTACCTGTACGGCCGCCGCCAGGGCGGCGTCACGACGCTCTAAGCGCACCGCGCATGAGCGCGGCGGAAATGGGGCCGCCGGGCGGCCCCGTCCGCTCAGCCCTCGAGCTTGCCGATCTTGAAGATCTTCGTCCCGCAGTCCGGGCATGTGCCCTGGATCGCCGGGCGACCGTTCTTCATCGTGATCTGCTGTGGGTCCTTGATTTCGACCTTCTTGCGTTCCTTGACGCAGTAACCCTCGGCCATGACCCTCTCCTTCCGGGCTGGTGGCGCCCCGTTGGCGGTAGCACGTGCCCATCGGCACAAACCGCATTCGGGCGCCAATCTAGAGCAGGGTGCGGACGGCTCTGCGAAGCGGTGTCCGCGGACCGGACGCGTGTACTACTTGCCGTTCGGCGACGTCCCGCCCGAGCCAGAGGAGGAACCAGAGCCCTGCAGATTCGAAATCTGCCCGCGCAGGTCGTTGATGTCGTCCTCGACGATGCCGATCCGCTTCGTCGCCTGGCTGCCGTCGGCCTGCAGCTTCGCGACGTCGTCCTCGAGGGTGGCGAGTCGGTCGCTGAGCGAGCTGATGCTGTCCTGCAGGTCCTTTGCCTGCCCCGCCTGTTCGGCGATCCCGCCGAGCTCGGTGGAGACGCGGTCGAGCTCGGCCTTCGTCGCCGAGTTGTCGCGGGCGTCAACCGCGAGAACGATCGCGATGATCGCCGCCGCCAGCGCCAGCACGAGCGCGGCGGCCCCGACGTAAGTCCGGGTGCCGAGCTTGCGGTCGAGCTGGGCCAGCCAGGCACGGAGCCCGTCGGGGTCGGCGTGCGAGCCGGTGCCGGGCTCCGGCGGCTGCGCGGCGTGCGAGCCCGTCGTTGGCGGGGTGCCCTCCATCTGCGTCAGCTGTTGTCGGGCCGCGGCAGCGCGACGACCTGGGCCGCGGCCCGATCGAGCTCGAGCCCGTCGGCGACCCACGCCTCGAGCCCACCCTCGAGGTTGAACGCCTCGATCCCCGATGCGCGGAACGCGTCGGTTGCCATCGCCGAGCGGGCGCCGCTGCGGCAGGCGAAGATCACGGGCCGTTCCCGGTCGATCTCGCCGGCGCGAGCCGGCAACACGTCAAGCGGGATGTGGACGGAGCCTTCGATGCGGCCTTCCTGCCATTCGAAGTCCTGCCGCACGTCGATCAGCTGCACCTCGCCGGAGGCGAGCATCTCCGCGGCCTGGGCGGGGTTCAGTCCGGTGCTCTCGCCGGTTGCCTCGTCACGCATGGCGCGAGCATAGACGAGCCGCCCGACGGCCGCCGCCGCTCGACGCGGTCCGTACCATTGACGGTAGAAAACACCTCCCGGGCGCGCCGCCGAGCGGGCGCGCTCCCGTCTCTCCGCCCACTACGGCTTAGTCCCATCCCCAAGGAGGCAGCAGTGCCTGAAGCAGTCATCGTCGACACCGTGCGTACCCCGATCGGCCGCGCGTTCAAGGGCTCCCTGGCCCAGGAGCGCCCGGACGAGACCGGCGCCTTCATCGTCAACAAGCTCCTCGAGCGCAACCCGGACGTCGACCCGGCGATCATCCAGGACCTGATCTGCGGCGTCGGCATGCCGCAGGGCCTGCAGGGCTTCAACGTGGCCCGCATCATCGCCCTGCTCAGCGACCTGCCGGAGACGACCACAGGCGTCACGGTGAGCCGCTTCTGCGCCTCCTCGCTGGACGCGATCCGCCACGCCTCGAACGCGATCAAGAACGGCGAGGGCGACGCCTACGTCGCCGCCGGCGTCGAGTTCGTCAGCCGCTTCAACGAGGCGACTGACCCGGCCCGCGTCGCCGACCGCAACGAGAAGCTGACCGGCGGCACCGACGGCTACCCCAACGTCTACATCGACATGGGCGATCACGGCCGTCAACGTCGCCAAGAAGTACGGCGTCTCCCGCGACGACATGGACGACTACGCGCTGCGCTCGCAGCACCTCGCCGTCGCCGCGCAGGAGTCCGGCTTCTTCGACCGTGAGATCGCGCCGGTGACCCTCGCCGACGGCACCGTCGTCGACAAGGACGACGGCCCGCGGCCCGACAAGGGCGACATGCGCGAGAAGCTCGGCACGCTGCCCGAGGCCTTCGAGGGTGGCGGCGGCGTCACCGCCGGCAACTCCTGCCCGCTCAACGACGGCGCCGCAGCGGCGCTGATCATGAGCGACACGAAGGCCGACGAGCTCGGCCTGAAGCCGCGCGCCCGGATCCTCACCTCGGCGACCGAGGGCAACAACCCCGAGTACATGGGCGTCGCCCCGATCGGCGCCATCAAGAAGGTCCTCGATCGCGCCGGGATGACGATCGGCGACATCGACGTCGTCGAGCTCAACGAGGCGTTCGCCGCCCAGGTGATCCCGATCATGGACGAGTGCGACATCCCGCTCGAGAAGCTGAACACGCACGGTGGCGCGATCGCCCTCGGCCACCCGTTCGGCATGACCGGTGCCCGGATCATGGGCACGCTGCTCAACGTGATGGAGACGGACGACCACGCGGTCGGCATCGAGACGATGTGCGTCGCCGGCGGCCAGGGCGAGGCGATGATCGTCGAGCGGATCTGAGGGGCGGCGAGCGGTAGCGGGGCGGGCTGCTTTCGGCGCCTGAGCTAGTCGCTCGCCGCAGACGGATTCGAGACGGGGGCCTGCCGGCCCCCGTTCTGGATGGCGGCGGGCATCAGCTCCGGCTCGAGCGGCCGCGGCAGGAGGAGCGAACGTCCCGGGAACCGGCTCATAGCAACGGTTGCGGGACGTTCGCGGTCTGCGGCAAGCAGTTTGCCTTCGAGGCAGCAGCGCTCCTCGCGCCAACCAGCATCGTTCCGGTGCAGTCGTGACCGTCCAGTTGACCCCCCGATAGGGGGCAAAAGTGGACGACTATGCCCAGGCCGGCCGGGCGTGTGCACACCCTCGGTGCTTCTTCCGGTCGGAAGGGCGTTTCGACGGCGTGGGGTTGAGCCGGTCGGCGCCATCCTTCTCTCTGCAAAACGCCGATGGGGGGTGCTGGGCTCAGCCCGTCGTCGCCGCCACCGCTCGGCTCGTCGGGCTGCCGATCGCCGCGTACTCCCAGCGCGGTGCCGCACCGATCACGCCGGCGACGACCTCGCCGGATTCGACCGCGACGTCGATCCCGATCGCCGGCAGTCCGCGACGCTCGAGCTCGAGCGTCGCCGCCTCGAGCACCGGGCCGGAGACCGCTGCCGCGACGCGCTTTGCCCGCTTGCGGTGCTCGGGGTCGGCGAGCGGAGCGCCGAAGATGGCGAGCATGCCGTCGCCGGGAAACGACATCAGCGTGCCGCGCTCGGCCGAGACCGCCTCGGAGGCGCCCGCGAGGATCCGTCCGAGGATCTCGAAGGCAGCGCGCTCGTCGACGGCGACGAGTCCGCGGAAGCCGCTCACGTCGCAGCTCAGCACGCTCGCCTGGAGGCGCCTCGGGCCGAGCGGCTCGTCCGCCCGCGGCGAGCACCTCGTCGGCGACCGCCGGAGCGAGGAACTGCAGCAGCTGTTCGCGGCCGAGCTTCGGTGGGCTCATCCCAACGCCTCGATCCGGTCGGCGATCTCGGCGGCGAGCGCGAGCGAGGAGGTCGCGGCGGGGGAGGGCGCGTTGCGGACGTGCAGCGCGCGGTCGGTCGTCGTGACGAGGAAGTCGTCGACGAGCGCGCCGTCGCGGCCGACCGCCTGGGCGCGGACGCCGGAGTGCGAGCTGGGCTCGACATCGGCCTCGCGCAGCTCGGGGACGTAGCGGCGGCACTCGGCGACGAAGGCCGAGCGGCTGGCGGCACGGCGCAGTTCCGTGAGCCCCGTTCGCCAGTGCCGCGCGAACAGGCGCCACGTCCCCGGCCAGCCGAGGCTCTCCCGGAGGTCGCGGGCGCGGATCGGTGCGCAGTCGGTAGGCGTCGCGGGCGCCGACGAAGAGCGCCGTCGGGCCGAGCAGGACCTCGCCGCCGAGCGTCCGGGTCAGGTGCATGCCGAGGAAGGGGAGGTCGGGATCGGGCACCGGGTAGATGCTGCCGCGCACGAGGGCGGAACGGGCGGGGCGCAGGCGCAGGTAGGCGCCGCGGAAGGGAACGATCCGCGGGTCTGCGCCGGCGCCGGCAGCGCGAGCGAGCCGATCCGCCCACGGCCCGGCGCAGACGACGAGCCGCCGGGCGATGGTCGTGCCGGCCGAATGGGCGATCCGGCTGCCACCGCCGGGCTCATCGGCGAGCGCCGTGACCTCGACCCCGTAGTGGAGCGAGCCGCCGCCGGTCACGTCCTCGGCGAAGGCGGCGGCGACAGCCGCGAAGTCGATGACGCCCGTCGCCGGCGAGTGCAGGGCCGCGATCCCGCGCGCGTGGGGCTCGACCTCGCGCAGCTCCTCGGGGCCGAGGCGGCGCAGGCCCGGCACGCCGTTCGCCCGGGCGCGGCGCTCGAGCTCGTCGAGCGGCTCGAGCTCGTCCTCGCGTGTGGCGACGATCAGCTTGCCGTCGCGGCGCGCCTCGATCCCGCGCCCCTCGCAGTAGGCATACAGCGCCGCGGCGCCATCGACGCACAGCCTGGCCTTGAGCGAGCCGGGCGCGTAGTAGACGCCGGCGTGGATGACGCCGCTCGAGTGGCCGCTCTGGTGGCGGGCGGGTCCTGGCTCGCGCTCGAGCACCGCGACCGTCGCCGCCGGGTGGCGGAGCTTCAGCTCGCGGGCCGCAGCCAGGCCGACGATGCCGGCGCCGATCACCGCGAAGTCGCAGCTGCTCGGGGGTCTGGCGCAGACGCTCACGGCCGTTGACGCTAACCATCGCGTGGGTGGGCCGGCTCCGCGAGGGGCATGCGCGTACGGCTGATTGAATGGGTGGCGATGGCCCAGGATCTCCCGCTGAAGCCGCCGGTCAAGCCGCAGCTGGCGCGCTCGCGCAAGACCCTGCCCGAGGAGGAGGGGATGGCCTTCGAGCCCAAGTACGACGGCTTCCGCGCGATCGTCTTCGTCGACGGCGACGACGTCTACGTGCAGTCGCGCGGCGGCAAGCCACTCGCCCGCTACTTCCCGGAGCTCGAGTTTCCGGCCGGTCGCTACGTGGTTGACGGCGAGCTCGTCATCCTCGACGACGACGGGGCCGAGGTCTTCGACCTGCTGCAGGCGCGGATCCACCCGGCGGAGTCGCGGGTCAACATGCTCGCCGAGGAGACCCCCGCCCGCTATCGCGCCTTCGACATCCTCGCCCGCGACGACGAGGAGCTGCTCGAGCGGCCCTTCGCCGAGCGTCGCGCCGCCCTCGTCGAGCTGGTCAAGGGCCTCGCCGGGGCCGCCGAGGAGGGGCCAGGCGGCTGGGCGGCGGGCTCGATCGAGCTGACGCCGCTGACGCTCGAGGCGGCCGCCGCCGAGCCCTGGCTCGCGGGCGGTGAGGGCGTGATCGCGAAGGAGCTCGACGCCCCTTACAGGCCCGGCGACCGCAAGGGCATGGCGAAGATCAAGCGCCTGCGGACGATCGACGCCGTGATCGCCGGCTGGCGTCCCGGCAAGGAGCCGAACACCGTCGGCTCGCTGATCCTCGGCCTCTACGACGGCGAGACGTTGAGGGTCGTCGGCCACACCTCCGGGCTCAAGGCGAAGGAGAAGCGCGATCTCGTCGAGGCGCTGCGGCCGTACGAGACCGGCGAGCGTGGCTCGGCCGATCCGAGCCGGTGGGCGGCGGACCGCGATCTCGAGTGGGTCAGCCTGCGTCCCGAGCTCGTCCTCGAGGTCACCTTCGACCACGTCGCCGGCGGGCGCATCCGGCACGGCTCGAAGATCGTCCGCTGGCGCGAGGACAAGGATCCGCGCAGCTGCACGATCGATCAGCTCGACGGCTGAGCCGCCCCCTTTGGCCGCTCGGCCGCACCGGCCTTCCCGGGCGCGCCACCGGCACCGACTCCGTTCAGATCGTTGACGACGCCGAACAGGTCGCCCTCGCGGTAGAAGTCGACGGCGATGATGTTGGGCTCGACGCCGCGGATGCGGGCGCACATCGCGATCCGCCGCTCGAGCACCTTGCGCGAGTTGACCTGCTCGGCGTTCGTCGGCTGCGGCGCCGGCGACGTGTCGACCCAGTGGTTGAGCAGGAAGAAGCCGGCGTCGGAGCGGCCGCGGTTCGGCTTGCAGGAGCTCGGGTCTCCGAGCTCCTCGGGCTTGCTGAAGTGGTACGGCGTCTCCTGCGTGATCTGGAACTGACGCCTGTACCAGGACGGCTTGCCGCCCTGGCGCTCGGCCATCACGACGAGCCGCTGATCGGAGTCGATCAGCTCGCGCAGTGTCGGCCACGGCGGGCCGTTCGGGCCCTTGTAGACGTATGGGCCGAGGCCCGCCTGCTCGAGCGCCGCGGTCGTCTCCTCGGGGCTGGTCGCGTCCTCGATCGAGAGCAGCACGACCTCACCCGGGTTGGCGACGAGGAAGTCGCGGAGCTCGCCGAGCCCCTGGCTGATTGGGATCGCGCCGAGCTCGCAGAAGGCGTGGCAGAGGAAGATCTCGCGCTTGCCCTGGCCCTCCTCGAAGCCGATCTGCGCGCGCAGCGCCTCCGCCGCCTTCACGCCGTCGCTGCCGACGCCCTGCTCGATCTTCTTGCGCGAGCCCTCGTCGGCCCCGAGGTCGGTGGCGACGCCCTTCGGCGTGCGCACGCCGTAGTGGGGGTCGATGAGCAGCGCGCGGATGCCGTCGTCGAGTTGCTGGCGGATGCCCTTCTCCTGCTGGGCGAAGAACCAGTCGTGGTAGGTGGCGGAGGACATCGAGTTGTGGGTTGCCGCAAAAGCGACCTCGTTCAGCGGCCGGTCGCAGAGCTCGACGTAGCCGTTGCACGTGTTGACGTGCAGCGGGGGCGCTCTCGTTCTTGTTGGTCGCGAATCCGACCGCGACGAAGGCACCGACGAGCAGCGCCGCCGCGAGGCCGATCCGAGCCAGCGCGCCGCCGCTCAGATCGGCCTGGATCGCTTCTTCGCGGGCGGCCTCCGTCGAGGAGTCGCTACGCACCGCGCCGGCAGCCATCCGCATCAGCTCCGCGGCGCCGACGTAGATCACGAAGGCCGCGAGCCACCATGCGAGCGCGTCGAGCAGGAGGTCGCGGTTGGCGATTCCCCAGACCCCGACGATGAGCAGACGCCAGCGCCCGGCCGGCGCGGCCCGCCGCGCTCGCGGGCGTCGTCGCCACGCGGGCCCAGCCGCGGTGCAGCAGCGCGCCGGCGTCGATCGGCTCGCGACTCGTGCTCGCCGCCGCGGTCAGCACGAGGCCGAGCCCGGCGAGCACTGCGAGCCACGTGCGCAGGTCGCCGGCGAAGGCGTTGAAGATCGCGTTGACGACGTCGTGGGTCTGGCCGTCGAAGCGGGAGACGAGGATGGCGCGGCCGGCGAACCAGGCGATGAGCGCGATTGCCCCGCCGCCGGCGAGCGCCCGCCCGAGCCGGCGCAGACCGATGATTCGCGTCGCCGCAAGGGCGATCGAGCCGATGGCGGCGAGGAGCGCGACGCCGAACGCGATCCACTGCAGCGACCGGAGGTCGCGCTCGATGCGCGTCGCGTCGACGACGATCCCGAACGTCGTCCCCTCCTCGCTCGGCGTCAGCAGCGGTACGTCGAGCTTGTTTGGAGATCTGCTCCGCGAGCTTCGGTGAGGCGGTCTGCAGGGCCGAGCGCAGCAATGCGCCGACGTTCTCGAGCGAGACGGTGAAGGTGTCGTGATCGCCTTTGACGATCGTCCGGTGCAGTCCTCGACGGCCTGCATCAGCAGGCTCTGCACGGGCTGCGCCCCGACCAGGCCCGTTGCCACGGAGGCGATCAGCGGCCGGGCGGCGACCGCGTTCGGGACCTGCTCGACGCCGGCGTCGGTGATCGCCTCGCCGATCTGCGCCTTGACGGCGTCGTCGTTGAGCACGCTGACGGCGCGGTTGGCGAAGGCGCGCGAGTTGAACAGCGAGTGGTTTGCGTATGCGGCGAGACAACCGATGAGCACGGCCGCGGTGGCGACGCCGGCAAGCAGCCGCGAGAAACCCCGTCTGCGCCCCGATGTCACGCCCCGGATCGTATTCGCGTGGGCGGTCTCCGTCGAGCCGTCCGGCCGATGTCGTGTGATGTCGGCGTGGAGAGCCTGAGCACGCTCCGCTACGAAACCGACGGCAGGATTGCCAGGATCACGCTCGACCGGCCCGAGCGCGGCAACGGGATCACGCTGGAGATGCCCCGCGAGCTCGCCCTCTGCGTCGAGCGCGCCAACCTCGATCCGGCTGTGCACGTGATCGCACTGGCCGGCAACGGCAGCGGCTTCTGCGGCGGCTACGACCTCGTCGCCTCGGCCGAACGCTCGAGCAGGACGGTGTCTCGGCGACGGGCGAGGAGCCGCCGACGGGCTCGCCGCTCGACCCCGCCGTCATCGCCGGCAACCACGATCCATCCGGGACCTGGGATCCGGTCACCGACTTCCAGATGATGTGGCGGAATCTGCGCGGGTTCATGTCGCTGTTCCATTCCGAGAAGCCGGTCGTCTGCAAGGTGCACGGCTTCTGCGTCGCCGGCGGCACTGACATGGCGCTCTGCTCGGACCTGATCGTCGCCGCGGAGGACGCGAAGATCGGCTACCCGCCGGCACGCGTCTGGGGCGTCCCGACCTCGATGCTGTGGGCGCACCGGATCGGCCTCGAGCGGGCCCGGCGTCTGCTGCTCACCGGCGACTCGATCACCGGCGCCCTCGCGGCGGAGTGGGGGCTGGCGAGCGCCGCCGTTCCCGCCGCCGAGCTCGACGCCGAGTTCGAGGATCTGCTCGCCCGCGTCGCCCGGGTACCGATCAACCAGCTCGTCATGCACAAGCTCGCGATCAACCAGTCGCTGTACGCCCAGGGGCTGCACGCGACGCAGGCG
Organism: uncultured Solirubrobacterales bacterium; assembly: GCA_963850625.1. Taxonomy (GTDB): domain Bacteria; phylum Actinomycetota; class Thermoleophilia; order Solirubrobacterales; family 70-9; genus CAXMST01. Next base: position 159,885 of record CAWKLZ010000012.1, on the reverse strand, counting down.
ATGAGCGTCTTCTTCGACGGGATCGCCCGGCACACGAGTGAGGGCTTCGCCTTCCAGCAGCGCGCTGCCGAAGCGGGTTTCAGGGAGGCCGTGCGCGAGCGCGACGAGCCCTTTGGAGACTGGGGATTGGAGTCGTTTCGCGCAGAATTAAGATCCGCTCCGTACGAATTCCCGTATGCCTGGCATGCGGGATTCGCCCGACTTCAGCGCCGAGCTCGAGCGGCTCAGTACATCCGCGTGGGCCTACGCCGCCCTCGCGGCTTCGCTCGAGATCGGGCTTCTGGACCGGCTCCGGGAGCCCGCTTCGCAGGCCGATCTCGCAGTCGCGACCGGCGTCGAGACCGAGCTCGTCGATGACCTGATCGAGGCGCTGGTCGCGCTTGGCGTGATCGAGTGCAGCGAGGGAAGGACCTGGCCGACGCCCGCCTTCGAGACCCTTTGCAGCCCGAGCACGGCGCGCGTGCTCCGCGCTCAGGTCCGCGGCGACCACCTGCAGATCCAGCACATGCTCAAGCGCGTTCGCGAGGGCGAGGACGCCGCCGGCTGGAGCCTCGAAGACCCGGTTGCGCTCACGGCCCAGGGGGAGACCGGGCGGCTGATCGGCCTCTTCGTCGAGGCGCTCTTGCCGCGGCTCGACGGGCTCGGGGAGCGCATGGTCGAGGCGGGAGCCCGGATCCTCGATGTCGGCGCGGGGGTCGGCGTCGTTGCTACCGAGCTCTGCCGGCTGTGGCCGGCCGCGGAGGCCGTCGGGCTCGAGCCGCACCGGACCGCCCGGGAGCTCGGTCGCTCGCGAATCGCTGCCGCCGGCCTCGCCGATCGGATCGCGCTCCGCGACGAGCGCGTCGAGATGCTTGGTGAGATCGATGCCTACGACCTTGCGTTCCTGCCGCAGCCCTTCCTCGATCGCGACAACCTCGCGGCCGGCCTGCCGCGCGTCCAGCAGGCCCTGCGGCCGGGCGGCTGGGCGATCGTGCTCGCGCACGAGCTCCCCGACGACGACCGCCGCTCGACCGCCGCCCGCCGCTTCCGCGCGCGCATCTGGGGCGGCGGCGTGGTCGACCCCGACGAGCTCGGCTCGATGCTGGCGGCGAGCGGCTTCGAGGCGATCCGGGGCGACTATCCGATCGGCTCGTTCCGGGCGATCTGCGCCCGTTCGCCGCTGCGCTCGGAGCTCGCTGAGGGCGAGCTCGGTGCTGATTGGGATACTGCCGCCCGGTGAGCGGCGGCAACGACGGCCTGACAGCAGATTCGATTCGCGGCCTCTTCGGCAGCGCCGCCGGCAGCTATCCGGTCGAGCTCGGCATCGAGCCGGTCGAGATCAGCGGACACCGAGTCGGTCGGCCGCATCGAGGTTGCGGCCCGGCACCTGCATCCCGGCGGCCTCGTCCACGGCGGCGCCTGGGTCGGGCTCGGCGACACGGTCGCCGCCTGGCAGACCTTCCGCCATCTGCCCGAGGGCCACAACTTCACCTCGGTCGAGATGAAGCTGAACGCGTTCGCCGCCGGCGCAGCTCGGCGACGTCGTCGAGGCCCGCGCACGAGACGCTGCACCGCGGGCGCTCCACGCACGTGATCGAGGTACGGATGTCACGGGGTGAAAAGCTGCTCGCCAACCTGATCGTCACCCAGTTCATCCTCGCGCCGCGCGGCGGGGAGGATGCCTCGTGATCCGCGTCCACCGGATCCCGTTCTCGACCAACGTCGAGCGCATCGCGCTCGCCTGCGGGATCAAGGGGATCGAGGTCGAATGGGTCGACCACGACCCCGCCGACCGCTCGCGCTCTGGTCGCGCTCAGTGGCCAGCAGCTGACTCCCGTCGCCGAGATCGAGGACGAGGTCGTCTACGACTCGCCGCGGATCCTCGAGCGGCTCGAGCTGCTCAGCCCCGATCCATCCCTGTACCCGCACGAGCCGGCGGCGCTCGCCCGTGCGCAGATCTTCGTCGAGTGGTTCAACGAAGTCTGGAAGGGACCGCCGAACGCGCTCGATGACGCCTACCCGAACGCGCACCCTGCAGAGGGTCCGCTGCTCGTCCGGATCGCCGGCTGGACCGATCGCTTCGACGAGATCCTCTCGCGCTCGCACTACCTGCTCGGCGACGAGCTCGGGATCGCCGACGTGATCGCTTACCCGTTCCTGCGCTACGCGGTCGATCCTCCCGATCCAGCCGACGAGGAGCCTTTTCACCGGATCCTGCACGAGCGTGCTGTCGCCGGGCGAGCACTTCGGGCTCGACCTGTGGATCCGCCGCATCGCGGCGCTGCCCCAGGCCTAGCCGTTCCGAGGCAGGATTGGCCGGGGGAGGGGTCGAACGGGTCCGCATGGCGGTAAAGGCGCAGCAGACCGCGCCGGCGGCGAGCTGGAGCCGCAGGATGAAGCTCGCGTGGCCGCCGGCACCGAGGCCCCGCCCGGCTTCGCCGGCCAGCTGATCGCGATCGGCGAGCGGCTGAGCTCGGCGGCGCGCTCGCTCATCCACGAGATCGCCTCGCGGCGCGGCATGCCCCTGGCCGTTGCCGGCATCGTCGTCCTCGTCCTTGCCTGGCTGTCCGAGCGCGACTCAGCTTGGGGCTTTCCGATGCTGATCACGGGGCTGGCGCTGATCGGCCTCGGTCTCATCGGCCCGCGCCTGAGCGGGTCGATGGCCCTGCGCTGGGGCGAGGATGGAGCCCACTTCCACCTGCACAGCACGGTCGCTCCGCCCGGCCAGCGCCGCCGGGCCCCCGAGGTGCCGGCGCTGCCCGGCGCCGAAGACGAGGAGGCCCCGGCGGCCGGCGAGCCGGCGGCTGCGGCGCAGGCGGTCGTGCCGCCAACCGAGATCGAGGGCAGCGCCGAGACGATCGAGTTCAGCGTCGAGGCCCTCGGCCGCGCGCAGGACGAGGGCACGACCTGAGCGTGGCTCAGACCTTGTGGACCTCGAAGAGGTTGGTGCCGAGCTCTTGATCGGGGAGCCCGGCGGCGATCGCGACGAGGTCCCCGGGCTGGGCGACGCCCATCTCGATCGCGATCTCGGCGGTGTCGTCGAGCATCTCGCGCAGCTCGCCCCACTCGCTGTGGAAGAAGCAGCGGACGCCGAACAGCAGGTTGAGCCGCCGCACGGTCTCGACTCGCGGTGAGACCGCGATGACGGGGATCCGCGGGCGCATCGCGGAGACGATCCGCGCCGTGCGGCCGCTGCTCGTCGGGACGACGATCGCCTTCAGGTCGAGCCGGTAGCTGGCGGCGACAGCGGCCTGGGCGACCGCCGCGGCGACGTCGCCCTCGGGGATCTCGACGCGCTCGAAGAGCCAATGCTCGTACGGCAGGTCGCGTTCGGTCTGACCGGCGATCCGGTCCATCATCTCGACCGCGGCGAGCGGGTTCTTGCCGATCGCCGTCTCCTCGCTGAGCATGATCGCGTCGGTGCCGTCGTAGATCGCGTTGGCGACGTCGGTCACCTCGGCGCGCGTCGGCCGGTCGCTTTCGGTCATCGAGGCGAGCATCTGCGTCGCCGTGATCACCGGCTTCGACATCCTGCCCGCGAGCCGGATCAGCCGCTTCTGCACGGGCGGCATCTCCTCGATCGGCAGCTCGATCCCGAGGTCGCCGCGGGCGACCATGATCCCGCTCGTCGCCTCCTCGATGATCTCCTCGGTGTCGGTCAGCGCCTGCGGCTTCTCGATCTTGGCGATCAGCGGGATGTCGGCGCCGCGGCTGCGGATCAGCTCGTTGACCGGGCGGCAGGTCGGCGGCGCTGCGCACGAAGGAGACGGCGAGCAGATCGACCTCGTGCTCGATCGACGAACTCGACCCAGTCCATGTCGTGATCCCCGGCCGCGGGCATGCCGCTGACCGCACCCGGCAGGTTGACCCCCTGGTGCGAGGCGACGCTGCCGCCCGTTTCGACCTCGCAGCGGACGCCGCTGGCGCACGACCTCGAGGGCGCGCAGCCGGATCCGGCCGTCCGCGAGGAAGATCGGATCGCCGGCCTCGACGGCGTCGGGCAGCCCGTCGAAGGCGACGGGCAGCCGACGCTCGTTGCCCAGGCACTCGTCGGTCGTCAGCTCGATCTCGCCGCCCCTGTGCACGCGTGACGACGTCGCCCTCGACCTCGCCGAGCCGGAGCTTCGGCCCGGGCAGGTCGCCGAGCACGCCGACCCATTTGCCGGTCTCGCTCGGTCGCCGCGCGGACCCGGCGGATGTTCTCCGCGTGCTCCTCCGGCGTCCCGTGTGAGAAGTTGAGCCGGAAGACGTCGACCCCGGCCTCGATCATCGCGACGACCATGTCCGTCCTCGCGTGAGGCGGGGCCCGAGCGTGGCGACGACCTTCGTCCGCCGCTCGGGCGCCCTGAAGTTCTCGCTCGCTCCGGAGTCGGGACTCATGAGCGCATCCTCTCGGCAAACTCCCCGATCCGTCGTTGGCGACGGTGTGGGTCGGCCCCGGCATGTCGTCCGTCGGGCGCCGGGCTCGGGCGCCCCGGGATCCGCGCCGAGTTGCAGGATGAAGGGGACCCGCCAGAGCGCGCTCGCGGTCACCAGGCCGGCGGCGACGGCGGCGAGCGCCAGGCACCACTGGCCGGCGCTGAGCAGCATTCGAGATCGAAGAACTCACGAACCGGTGCTGCAGCGAGGATCAGCGCGAAGAGCGCACCGAGCGCCGTGACCATCGCGAGCATGTAGCCCTGGATCGCGATGTGCTCGCGGCCGGGTCCGCGCTCGAGCAGCAGGATGAAGGCGAGGCCGAGCACGATCAGCGTCGTCGTCGCCGCGGTCCGCCCGTCGGCGAGGCTGCCGCCGAAGATCGAGTCGACGAGGAAGAAGGAGAGCAGCGAGCCGATGCCGATCCCGATCCCGGCCGGCAGGGCTGAAGGCGGCCAGCGCTCGCAGCAGCCGGCCGCGGTACAGCGGGCCCCTCGCTCGGCGCAAGGGCGAGCACGAACGAGGGGATGCCGATCGTCAGCAGCGCGGCGACCGTCAGGTGCCGGGGCAGGAACGGGAAGGTGAAGCCGAACAGCGCCGCGGCGAGGATCAGGAACGCCGCGTAGAACGCTCTTCGTCATGTACAGGCGGCCGAGCCGGTGGATGTTGCGGGCGATGCGCCGCCCCTCGGCGACTGCCTTCGGGAGCATCGAGAACTCGTCCTCGAGCAGGACGATGTCGGCGATCCCCTTCGTGATCTGGCTGCCCGAGCCCATCGCGACGGCGAGGCGCGCCTGCTTCAGCGCGGGAACGTCGTTGACGCCGTCGCCGATCATCGCCGTGAACCGGCCTGAGTCCGAGAGCGCGCCGACCAGCGCCTTCTTCTGATCGGGCGTGATCCGGCAGAAGATCGTGCTGCGCTGCGCGATCTCGGCGAGCCGCTCGGGATCGGACGGGAGGTCGGGCCCCTCGGCAACACCGCGCCGAGGCGTCGATGCCGAGCGACTGCGCGACTGCGGTGACGGTCTCGCGGGCGTCGCCGGAGATCACCTTCAGGTCGACCTCCTGCTCGCGCATGAAGTCGATCGTCTCGGAAGCGTCGGGCCGCAACGTCTCCTCGAGCACGACCAGCGCGCGGGGCTCGAGCCGCGGCGGCGGCTCGGCGGCGGGATCAGCGGGCAGCCCAGCAGGGCGCCTCGCCGAAGGCGATCACGCGGCGGCCCTGCGCGGTCTGCTCGCTCGAGCGCCTGCTCGAGCTCGGGCGGCAGGCTGAGCGACGCCGGCGCCGACGAGCACGTCGGGGGCGCCGATCACGTAGCTGCGCCGCCGGCCCTCGCCGTTCAGGGTCAGCCCACTCCACTTCCACTTGGAGGAGAACGGCACCTCGTCGCTGATCGCCACGCGGCTCGGCGGGAAAGGCCTCGGCGATCGTCTCCAGGGTCCGGTTGCGCTCTCCGGCGGAGGCGGCGAAGCGGCCGAGCGCGCGCTCGGCGTCTCGCCGCCGGCGGCAGTCGGGACGACTTCGATCAGCCGCAGGGTGCCGTCGGTCAGCGTGCCGGTCTTGTCGACGCAGATCGTGTCGACTGCGGCGAGCGCCTCGGTCGCCGCCATCTGCTGGACGAGGGTGTTCTGGCGCGCGAGCCGGACGGCGGCGACGGCGAGCGTGACGCTCATCAGCAGGACGAGGCCCTCGGGGATCAGCGTGATCAGGCCGGCGGTCGCCGTCTGCGCGGCCTCGGTGAATTCGACGCTGCGGATGCTGGAAGCGCGGCCAGCAGGATGAGCGCCAGCGGCACCATCACGATCGTCGTCGCCCAGAGGACCTGGTTGACCTCCGACCTGCAGGGGCGAGGGGGGATGGCGGAACGTCTTCGCCTCGCCGGCGAGCTTCGACGCGTAGCTGTCCTCGCGAACCGCGTCGACCACGTAGTAGCCCGAGCCCGAGACGCAGAAGGCGCCGGAGAGCATCCGGTCGCCGCCGATCCTTGCGGATCCCGTCCGCCTCGCCGGTCAGCAGCGACTCGTCGAGCGTCAGCCCGCGCGAGGCGGAGACCTCGCCGTCGGCGATCAAGCTGGTCGCCGGGCTCGACCCGGACCGTGTCGCCGGGGACGATCTCGGTCGGCGAGCAGGTCGACGAGCTCGCCGTCGCGAACCACCTTCGCCCGCGGCGCGACGAGCAGCGCGATCTGATCGAGCTCCTCCTTCGCGCTCAGCTCCTGGCGGATGCCGATCGCCGAGTTGACGATCGCGATCAGTCCGAAGAGCGCGTCCGCGAACAGGCCCTGGCTGACACGAGCATGAAGAAGACGAGGAGGATCGCGTTGAAGAGCGTGAAGACGTTCGCGAAGACGATCGAGCGGACCGAGCGGCCGACTCTCCTCAGGGGCGGACCGAGCTCGCGCAGCCGGCGGTCCGCCTCGGTCGAGCTCAGTCCGAGCGGGGCGGTTGCTGCTGTCTCAGGCACGAAGGCCAAGATACATACGCGCACGTGCTCCGCTTCGCGTCCGCGCGTGCGCGACGCCTGGCGTGAGTGCGGCGCCGCTCGGGATACCGCAGCGCCTCGCGGCGCCGCGGATCACAGTGACGCGCACGTGCTCCGCTTCGCGTCCGCGCGTGCGCGACGCATGGCGTGAGTGCGGCGCCGCTGGGATACCGCAGCGCCTGCGGCGCCCGGATACATACGCGCACGTGCTCCGCTTCGCGTCCGCGCGTGCGCGACGCCTGGCGTGAGTGCGGCGCCGCTCGGATACCGCAGCGCCTGCGGCGCTGACGGGGAGTGGTGCGGCGCCTTTAATTTGGCCAGAAGTCCTCTTGGGTCTCGACCTCGGCCTCCATCGAGTCGGCTTTGACGGAGACGAGGACCAGCTCGGCCTCCTCGTCGCCGTCGTTGTGGATCGAGCGCACCGCTTCGGGGGCGATCCGTACGGCGTCGCCGGGGTTCGGCCTCGAAGACGTCGCCGCCGACCTTGAAGGTGACCGTGCCGGAGAGCACGAGCACGAGCTCCTCCTGGGTCTTGTGGCTGTGCCCGTAGCTGCCCCGGCCACCGGTGCCGGCCGGCATCCGGCGCCACGTCAGCGCGACCTGCTCGGCCTCGAGACCCGTCGGTGTAGGAGCGCATCTCGCCGAAACCCTCGTAGGCCGCCATCCAGTCGTTCGCCTGCTCGCGCCCGACCCTCGTGTATTCGCTCATCTCGACCTCCTCGCCGGCTTGCCGATGGGAGTCAGCATATGCCGGAATTGAGCGCCGGGCGAGCACTTCGCCACCGCCTGGCCGCAGCGGATAGGCTCCGCGCCGATGGCGCCCAAGCTGGGAATCAACCTCGGCTACTTCGGAATCGGCCCACAGGGACACGAGGCCGTGGAGCTCGTGCAGGCGGCGGAGGCTGCCGGCTTCGAGTCCGTGTGGGCGGCCGAGTCGTATGGCTCCGACGTCGTCTCCGTCCTCTCCTGGCTGATCCCGCAGACGAAGACGATCAAGCTCGGCGCCGCGATCCTGCAGGTCCCGGCGCGCCCGCCGGCCGCCGCAGCGATGGCCGGCGCGACGCTCGACTACCTCTCCGGCGGCCGCTTCATCTTCGGCTTCGGCCCCTCCGGCCCGCAGGTCTCCGAGGGCTGGTACGGCGTCCCCTATCCGAAGCCGTGGGGCCGCACGCGCGAGTACATCGAGATCGTCCGCGAGATCATCGCCCGCGAGGGGCCGCTCGACCACCAGGGGCACCCACTACTCGATCCCGGTCCGCGGCGAGGGCACGATGGACCAGGGCAAGGCGCTGAAGCTCAACTTCCACCCGATCCGCAACGAGATCCCCGTCTTCGTCGGCGCGATCGGCAGCAAGTCGGTCGAGATCGCGGCCGAGATCTGCGACGGCTGGATCCCCGCCTTCTCCGATCCGGAGCGGATCGAGGAGGTCTGGGGCGACGACCTGGCCCGCGGCTTCGAGCAGGGCGGCCGCAGCCGTTCCGACCTCGAGATCAGCCCGACGATCCAGGTCGCGATCGACGGCGATCTCGACGCCGCCCGGGCGATGGTTCGCGCGGCCCTCGTCCTCTACCTGGGTGGCATGGGCTCCAAGCAGAAGAACTTCTACGTCGACCTCTCCGAGCGCTTCGGCTACGGCGACGAGGCGCGCAACGTCCAGTCGCTGTACCTCGAGGGCAAGCGCGAGGAGGCCTACAGCGCGATTCCCGAGGAGCTCGTCACGGCGACCTCGCTGATCGGAACCGAGGCCGAGGTCGGCGAGCGGCTGGAGAAGATTTCGAGCCGCCGGGGTCGACCGCCTGATCGTCTCGGTCGCGCACTTCGATCCGGCCGAGCGGCTGCACGCGGTCGAGCGCCTGGCGGCGCTCGCCGGCGCCCTCGACGCGGCCCGCCTGACCCGCTCGGGCATGCGGCTTCGCCACACGCGCGCCCCTCGCGTGCACGGCCACGCTTGTCAGAGGGCGGCTCGTGTCCGTCGGCCGGCGCATTAGATTTCCCGCTGCTCATGGCCGACCTTTCGACAGGCGCCGTCTTCGCCGGGCACCGGATCGAGGGGGTCGCCGGGCGCGGCGGCATGGGGACCGTCTACCGGGCCCGCCACCTGGCGCTCGATCATGTCGTCGCGCTGAAGGTGATCGCCGCCGACCTCGCCGGCGACGACTCCTTCCGCGAGCGCTTCAAGTCGGAGTCGCGGATCGCCGTCTCACTGCGGCACCCGAACGTCGTCCCGATCCACCACGCCGGCGAGGAGGACGGCCTGCTGTTCGTGACGATGGACCTGATCGACGGGCCCGACCTGCGCAAGCTGCTCATCGCCCGCGGCACCGCTCGAGCGCCGAGGCCGCCGTCTCGATCCTCGCTCAGGTCGCCGCCGCGCTCGACGTCGCCCACTCGCGCGGCCTCGTCCACCGCGACATCAAGCCGGGCAACGTGCTGATCGAGGAGCACCCGGCCGCCGAGGGCGGCGATCACGCCTACCTGACCGATTTCGGCCTGACCAAGCGGATGGAGGGCGGCAGCGCGGCGACCGCGCTGACCAGCACCGGCGCCTTCGTCGGCACCCTCGACTACGTCGCCCCCGAGCAGATCCGTGGCGACGAGCTCGATGCCCGCACCGACGTCTACGCGCTCGGCTGCGTGCTCTACGAGATGCTCGCCGGCCGCCCGCCCTTCTCCGACCGCGAGGAGAAGGTGGCGAAGATGTACGCGCACCTGCAGGACGAGCCGAACCCGCTCCCGCCCGAGCTCGCCCCCTTCGACGACGTGATCGGCCGCGCGGTCGCCAAGCACCGCGAGGACCGCTTCCCGTCGGCCGGCGATCTCGCCCGCTCGGCGCAGGCCGCGGCCGAGGGCCGCGCCGTCGACACGGCCGAGCGCAGCGTCGGCATCGGCGCCGCGGCGCCCACCGCAGCAGCACCGGACGCCGGAGGAGACGCCGATCCCCGATGACACGGTCGAATCGCCGGCGCCTGGGCCCGAACCGGCGGCGGACACGGTCGCGTCAGCGAGCGCCCGCCCGTCGGAGCCGGCCGCGACGGAGCCGGCGGCGGCCGGAGCCGTCTGCGGGCCTGCCGACCCAGCGCGCCGCCCGGCGTGGCGGCGGTGGAGAGGGCTCGCGCCTGCCGCTGACCCTCGGCGTACTGGCCGGGATCGCGATCGTGGTGGCGATCGTCGTGGTGCTCCTTGGCGGTGGGGGCGGCAGCGGAGGGACCTCGACGACGAGCACGCAGAGCGCGTCTTCGACACCCAGGGTGCTCACGGGCGGCATCGATGCGGTCGACCTCCCAGTCGGCGTCGCCGCTGACGGAAGCGACGTCTACATCGCCGACCGCTCGGGCAAGGCCGTAATCCGCGGGAACGCCGACTCGATGAAGCAGCTCAGCATGGCCTCGACGGTGAAGCCCGCCGAGGACGTCGTCGTCGCTGGCGACAGGGTGTTCGTGACGGTCCCCGAGGCGCACGAGGTGCTCGTCTTCGATCGTTCGCTCAAGGAGGTCGGCGCGATCGAGCTGCCCGCCGAGAGCCTGCCGGCGGGAATCACGACCGGCGATGGCGAGGTCTGGGTGGCAGGTGAGGGATCCGGCGCGGTGTACGAGATCAATCCCACGGGCGATCCCACCGATCCGAGCACCGTCCAAACGCTGGATGTGGGGGCGAAAGAGCCCTTCGGGGTCGGGGTGACTCCGGACGCGCTCTGGGTCGCCGACCGGGCCAAGGATCGCGTCATCCGCTTCGACCGCGGTGCGGGTACGCACCAGGACTTCACCGTCGGCGACAACCCGAAGGGCGTGGCGGTAGCCGGCGGCCACGTGTACGTGGCCAACGCCGACAGCGGCGACGTCACGATCCTCGACGAGGCGGATCCCGGAACCGATCCGCAGACGGTGCCGGTCAAGGGCCAGCCGCGCGCAATCGACGTGCTGGCCGGGCGCGTCTGGGTGACGAATGGCGATTCTGCTTCGCTGCCCCTGAACGAGAAGCGGGGCTGGGTGAACTACTTCGACGAGGCCACGACCAAGCTCGAGGGCAAGGTCAAGGTCAAGGGCTCGCCCGAGGGCATCGGCGTCAGCTCCGACCGCGTCTGGGTCGCGACGGGCCCCGAGAAGCTTGCGCGCGCGATCGAGCCCTGAGCGCCAACTGCATGACGACGCGAGGCCCCCGCCGGAGCGGGGGCCTCGCTGAGTCGTTCTGGGTTGCTCGGTCGGGCGGGCGTCTACTTGACCTTGCCCTCGAGCAGCATCCAGCAGCCGTCGTCGGAGCTGGAGTCGACGAAGCCCGCGTGGCTGACCAGCGGCGGCTGGTACAGGAGGGTGTTCGGGCCACCTGAGCTGCAGCGCAGCGTGCTCGTCCGCTTGGTCTTGATCGCGAGCCGGGCGCCGGCCGGGATCTGCTCGTTGACGTGGAACTTCTCGACGTTGTAGTGGTCGGTGTTCCAGTTCTGCTGCGACTGCCCGTCGTAGGTGATCTTCGGGCCGTTGTCGACGAGCTTCGAGCTGCCGTCATTACGCGTCTTCACGATCTGGAGCCGGAACGAGCCGGCCTCACCGGCGATCAGCTTGACCGTCTTCAGCTTGCCGGCCTTCGGCGATTCCTCGCCGCCCGGGTTGCCGTAGGCCTCGCCCATCACCCAGGTGCACTTCTGGCCCTCGAAGCCGTTGCACTTGTGCGCGGTGCCGGCGTTCGACGGCTGCACGGAGGGGTCGAGGTCGGAGCCGAAGGACATCGACGCGGCCTGGGCCTTGCCGGCGCCGAGGGCGACGATCGCGATGGCGATCGCGGCGACGAGGCAGCCGATCAGGGTCAGGCGGCGGCTCGGGGTGGTGGTTGTCATCGTGGGGTTCATGGTCTTCCTTTCTGTGGTTGCAGCAGGGCGTGTGCCCCAGCACAAGGAAGATCGCCGGTCTTCGCCAGCTTTCCCAGGGGTCCCCGGGCGGGGCCGCGGACGCCGGGGGGATCGTCGCTTTCACACCTCGGTGTCAGGCACTTCGCAAAGATCGGCGCGGAACGTTTAGGCTCCCGAACCCGTCCATGCGGATCGGCGTCCCGAAAGAGCCTGCGGAGGGAGAGAAGCGCGTTGCGCTGATCCCTGACACCGTTGCCAGCCTTGCCGGCAAGGGGATCGACGTCGTGGTCGAAAGCGGCGCCGGCGTGCTCGCCGGTCATCCCGATTCCGCGTACGAGGAGGTCGGCGCGACGATCGGCAGCTCCGACGATGCGTACGGTGCCGACATCGTGCTCCGCGTCAACCCGCCGAGCACGGAGGAGATCGCCCGCGTCGGCAACGGCAAGATCCTGATCGGCTTCCTCGCCCCGCTGACCTCGGGCGAGACCACCAAGGCCCTCGCCGATGGCGGCGTGACGAGCTTCGCGATCGAGCTGATCCCGCGCATCACCCGCGCCCAGGCGATGGACGGCCTCTCCTCGCAGGCGAACATCGCCGGCTACGCGGCCGTGCTGCTCGCCGCCCGCGAGTGCGGCCGCCTGTTCCCGATGATGACCACGGCCGCCGGCACCGTCTCGCCGGCGCGCGTGATGGTCCTCGGCGCCGGCGTCGCCGGGCTGCAGGCGATCGCTACAGCCAAGCGCCTCGGCGCCGTCGTCAGCGGCTTCGACATCCGCCGCGCCGCCTGGGAGCAGATCGCCTCGCTCGGCGGCCGCCCACTCGAGCTCGACTTCATCCCCGACGCCGAGGATGAGGGCGGCTACGCCCGGCCTTTGACCGAAGAGGAGAACGAGAAGGTCCGCGAGGCGCTCGCCGCGAACGCCGGCAAGCAGGACGTGATCGTCACCACCGCGCAGATCCCCGGCCGCCCGGCGCCGACGCTGATCACCAAGGAAGGCGTCGAGAACATGTCGCCCGGCTCGGTGATCATCGACCTCGCCGGCGATTCGGGCGGCAACTGCGAGCTGACCGAGGCCGGGCGGACCGTCGTCCACAACGGCGTCAAGGTGATCGCGGCGCAGAACCTGACCTCGGACATGGCCGCGCACGCCTCGCAGCTGTACGGCAAGAACCTCGAGAACTTCATCGACCTGATCACCGACGAGGGCGCGCTGAAGATCGACTTCTCCGACGAGGTCGTCGCCGGCGCCTGCCTGACCCACGAGGGCGCCGTTCGCAACGAGCGCGCCGCCGGCGCCGCCGGCGTCGAGGCGAAGCCGCTCGAGGCGCCCGCCGAACCTGAGCCCGCACCCGAGCCCACCGCAGACGCAGACCAAGAGGGAGCTTCCTGATGGACCTGATCAGCGAGATCACGATCTTCGTGCTGGCCGTATTCGTCGGCTTCGAGGTGATCTCGAAGGTGCCGGCGACCCTGCATACGCCGCTGATGTCGCAGACGAACGCGATCCACGGCATCGTCGTGCTCGGTGGCCTGCTCGTGATCGGCTACTCGGACACGCTGCTCACCGACGTGATCGGCTGGATCGCGATCTTCTTCGGCACGATCAACGTCGTCGGCGGCTTCCTCGTCACCGACCGGATGCTCGGCATGTTCGTCCGCAAGCCCAAGCCGAAGCCCGAGGAGAGCAAGTCCTCCCCGGAGGCGGGCTCCTGACGATGCCCGTCGCGGCCCTCTCACTCGACTCGGACTTCCTCGCGGTCTGCTACATCGCGGCGTTCGTCCTCTTCATCCTCGGCATCCGCCAGGGCACCCATCCGAGCACCGCCAAGCGCGGCAACATGATCGCCGCCGTCGGCATGGCGATCGCCGTGATCGCGACGCTGTGCACGGACGTGATCGGCAACTGGGGGATCATCGTCACCGCGATCGGCGCCGGCGCGCTCGTCGGCTGGCTCGCCTCGGCCCGCGTGGCGATGACCGACATGCCGCAGATGGTCGCCCTCTACAACGGCCTCGGCGGCGGCGCCGTCGCGCTGATCTCGTGGTCGGAGTTCCGCCACGGGAACGAGCTCGGCGGCTACTTCGAGCTGCAGACGTTGATCCCGATCCTGTTCTCGATGGTCGTCGGCTCGATCTCCTTCTGGGGCTCGAACATCGCCTTCGGCAAGCTCCAGGGGATCCTGCCCCAGCGGCCCGTCAAGGTGCCCGGGCAGACGGCGATCAACGCGATCCTGCTGGCAGGCATCATCGCCGGCTGCGTCGTCCTCGGCGATCAACCACGACAGCAGTCCGTCCGAAGGCCTGTTCGTCGCCTGCCTCGTCGGTGCGGCCGTGCTCGGCAACCTCTTCGTCCTGCCGATCGGCGGGGCCGACATGCCGGTCGTCATCTCGTTGCTCAACGCCTTCACCGGCCTCGCCGCCGCGGCCGCCGGCTTCGCGCTCGACAACACCGCGCTGATCGTCGGCGGCACGCTCGTCGGCTCCTCGGGAACGATCCTGACGCTCGACATGGCGACGGCGATGAACCGCTCCGTCGCCAACATCCTCTTCGCCGGCTTCGGCGGTGCTCCGGCGGTGAGCGGCGGCTCGACCGAGGAGCGGCCGCACCGCTCGATCGGCGCCCAGGACGCGGCGATCACGCTCGGCTATGCCGACAGCGTCGTGATCGTGCCGGGCTACGGCCTGGCCGTCGCTCAGGCCCAGCACGCGGTCAAGGAGATGGCCAACGAGCTCGAGAAGCGCGGCGTCGAGGTCCGCTACGCGATCCATCCGGTCGCCGGCCGGATGCCCGGCCACATGAACGTGCTGCTCGCCGAGGCCGACGTCGACTACGAGAAGCTCGTCGAGATGGATGACATCAACCCGGACATGCCGCGCACCGACGTCGCCGTCGTGATCGGCGCCAACGATGTCACCAACCCGGCCGCCAAGGACGACCCGGACAGCCCGATCGCGGGCATGCCGATCATCGAGGTGAACGAGGCCAAGCAGGTGATCGTGATCAAGCGCTCGCTCAGCCCCGGATTCGCCGGTATCGACAACGACCTCTTCTATCTGGATAAGACCGCGATGCTCTTCATGGACGCCAAGGGCGCGGCCCAGGAGATCACCGCCGAGCTCGAGAAGCTCTAGCTGGTCCAGCCGCTCGTTTCGGGCGGCGGCCCGATCAGCAGATTGGACACTTCCGACCGCCTCCAGCGTTAGCTTCGCTGGTGGAATGGGGGTTGGTTCGAGAAGACTCGCGGGTGCTGAGCCGGCGAGCATGAAAGAGATGCTCGACTGGGTCGGCTGGCGCGTCGACGACGTCAACGGCGCCTCGCTCGGGCGACTCCAGGACGTGCTCGCCGGCCCGGACGGCAGACCCGAGTGGCTGCTGATCAACGAGTTCCGCTTCGGCGATCGGCGCTTCGTCGCTCCGGCCGGCGAAGCGACGGGCTCCCGCGGCCGTGTCTGGCTGCCGATCGAGCGGGCAAAGGTGCGCGGAACCGCCGGTCTTGGGGCGCCGCATCGTTCACCGCAGGCGGAGCGACGGGTCCGGGCCCACTACGGGCTGTCCGCGCACCGGGCCGCGGGCTGAGCGCTCCCAGCCGGGCGTCAGGGCAGGTCGCGCTCGACCCGGTTCGAGCGCCGCACCTTCGGCGTCAGCCAGCCGATTGCAGCGCCGAGCAGCATCGCGATGATCAGTGCGAAGAACAGCGGCATGTCGGTCTGCGCGAACAGGAAGGTGACCTGCGTTGAGTCGGTGTTCTGAACGATGAACAGCAGCGCCAGGACGCCGATCACGCAGGCGGCGTAGAAGCGCCAGCCGCGCTCCTTGCGGGCCTCGCGTCGCTTGCCCGAGACTGGATCGATCCGATCCGCCATCGACGACGAATCTAGACCATCGGTCGGCGTGGGGAGCGATTGCCGTCGGCGCTTGCTTCCGATTCGGGTCGGCGCGTCAATCGGCACCCTGCGAGGCCCATCGGTATGCGCGCCGTTCCTAGGTTGGCGGGTATGCGCCGAAGGTCGACACGAGCGGGGGAGAGAGGCCAGGCGACGCCGGAGTACGTGGGCTTGGTCCTCCTCGTCTGCGTTCTGCTGGGCGCGCTGCTCGGGTTCGGCGGCCTCGCGGTCGACGGGTTGCGGCTCGGGAGGCTCGTCGCCGAGAAGCTCGTCTGCGCGGTTCGCGGCAGCGGCTGCGGCGGCCCGGCTGAGGACCTGATCGCCGCCTACGGCCCGGACGTCGCGGCGCTCGCCCGCGAGCACGCGCCCGAGATCCGCTTCGAGGACGCCGACTACGTCTCCCTGCCGGTCGATCCACGCGGCTGCCGCCAGCGCCGTTGCGCGGACACCAGCGCCCGCGGGCCGAGCTCGCGCTCCTACGCCGGCGTGCCGGCGACCGTGCTCGTCCACGTGGTGGACTGCCGCTCCGGCGATCAGCCGACGCCCGACGCCGACTGCTCGGGGGCGGCCGCGGGCAACCTCTACGTCCAGTATTGGCTCTACTACCCGGACTCGGCGACGCGGACCTGGCACCGCTACGGCTACCACGCCGACGACTGGGAGAGCTACCAGGTGAAGATCGAGCCGGACGGCAGCGCCCTCTCGCGGGCGAGCTCGCACCACTCCTACAACTACGAGGCCGACGACCCGCTCTCGGACATCGGCACGCTGAAGATCCCCGGCACTTCGATCGAGGCCGACTTCAGGCGCGCCGGCTGGGGCCCCGACAACGGCTACGTCTGGGTCGCCGACGGCTCCCATGCGGGCCGTGCGGCCGGCGACGACCCGTTCTTCCGCTCGGTCCCGCACGGCAGCCTGCGGCTAACCCCGATCGAGCCTGAGGAGAACTCGTTCGAGGGTCTGACCTTCGATCCCGGCCTCTCCCCACCGTGGCGCAAGGCGGTCTGGAACGACCCGGAGTACGACGGCACCTGAGCCCGTTCACGACCGGACAGTTTTCCGTAAGGTCGAGGCGGGTAGGGTGGTGCGCATCGTCCAGCCCGAGCAGGCAACCGAGAAGGGGTCGATCGCCGCCCGCCTTGCCGAGGCTCGGGAGCGGACGCTGATGCTGATCGAGCCGCTCGATGACGAGCAGCTCAACACCGTGTACTCGGAGATCCTCAGCCCGCTTGCGTGGGACCTTGGGCATATCGCCAACTTCGAGGAGCTGTGGCTCGTCCAGCGCGTCGGCGGGCGCGAGCCGCTCGACGGGGAACTCGGGCGCTTTTACGACGCGATCGAGAACCCCCGCAAGACGCGCAACGAGCTCCCGCTGCTACGCAACGAGGCGCTGCTCGACTACATGCGGGAGGTCCGCGAGCGGACCCTCGACGTGCTCGACGGGGCCGACCTCGACGGCAGCGACCCCGTGTTGGCCGACGGCTTCATCTACGAGATGCTGATTGCGCACGAGCACCAGCACAACGAGACGATGCTTCAGCTCCTGCAGCTCGTCGACGGCTACTCGCGCCCGGGCCGCGAGCCGGCGGACTCCGAAGCAGTCGCCAGTGGGCCTGAGATGGTCGCTGTCGCAGGCGGCGTCGCCGAGGTCGGGGCGCCCGCAACTGGGTTCGCCTACGACAACGAACGCCCGCGTCACGAGGTCGAGATCGCCCCGTTCGCGATCGACCGCACCGCCCGTCACGAACGGCGCCTTCGCCGCCTACGTCGCCGAGACCGGGGCCGAGCCACCGATGTTCTGGGAGCGTGACGGGGACGGCTGGCTCGACGCGCGCTTCGGACTGCGCGAGCCGCTCGACATGCGCCTGCCGGTCGTTCACGTGAGCTGGGATCAGGCTGCCGACTACGCGGCCTGGGCCGGCAAGCGGCTGCCGACCGAGCTCGAGTGGGAGCACGCTGCCGAGGGCTCGGACCCGGCCCACGCCAACTTCGACCACCTCGCGCTACGGCCCGGCGCCGGCCGGTGCCTACGCCGACGGCGCCGCCGATTGTGGCGCCGTGCAGATGATGGGCGACGTCTGGGAGTGGACCGCGAGCCGCTTCGAGGCCTACCCCGGCTTTCAGGCCTTCCCTTATCCGGAGTACTCAGAGGTCTTCTTCGGCGGCGACTACCGCGTGCTCCGCGGCGGCTCGTGGGCGGCCCGCCGCGACGTCCTCCGGCGCTCGTTCCGCAACTGGGACCATCCCTACCGGCACCAGATCTTCGCCGGCTTTCGGTGTGCGCGGGACCTGCCAAACGCGGCCCCCGACAGCACGTTCGTAGCGGCGACGGGCCGAGCGCCAAAGCTCGCGAACGAGGCGCCCGCCGAGCAGATCCGGATCGACGTGCGCCTGCCCGCCGTCTCCGATCCCGGCGCCGCGATGGCGCGCGACGTGCGCGAGGGCCTGACGCGCGAGTTCAAGGAGCTGTCGCCCAAGTACTTCTACGACGAGCTCGGCTCGGAGCTGTTCGAGCAGATCACCGAGCTTCCCGAGTACTACCCGACCCGCTGCGAGCGGGCGATCCTCGCCGCGCAGGCTCCGGCGATCGTCGCTGCGGCCGATCCGCAGTGCCTGATCGAGCTCGGTTCGGGCTCGGCCTCGAAGACGCGGGTCCTGCTCGACGCCATGTGGGAGGCCAGCTCGCTGCACACCTACGTGCCGGTCGACATCTCCGAGGAGATCACGCGCGCAACGGCCGCGGAGCTCGTCTCCGAATACCCGGAGCTGCACGTGCACGGTGTCATCTGCGACTTCGACACCCATCTCGAACGTCTGCCCGCCTGGGGCCAGCGACGCATGTTCGCCTTCCTCGGCGGCACGATCGGCAACTTCGACAGGCCCGACCGCATCGCCTTCTTGGCCCGGATCGCCTCGCTGCTCGGCCCGATGGACACGCTGCTGCTCGGCACGGACCTGGTCAAGGAGCGGGCGGCGCTCGAGGCTGCCTACAACGACTCCGCCGGGGTCACCGCGCGCTTCAACAAGAACGTGCTGACCGTCCTCAACCGCGAGCTCGGCGCCGACTTCGACCTCGACGCCTTCGAACACGTCGCCCGTTGGGACGCCGAGCGGGAGCGGATCGACATCCGCCTGCGCTCGCTCGCCCGCCAGCGCGTGCGAGTCGCCGAACTCGACCTCGACGTTGACTTCGCCGCGGGCGAGGAGCTCCGCACCGAGCTCTCTTGCAAGTTCACGCGCGAGAGCCTCGAGCGCTCCTATTCGGAGGCCGGCCTCGAGCTGGTCGAGCTGTGGACGGACCCCGATCGCCGCTTCGCCCTGTCGCTCGCGCGGGGCCTGAGCTGAGCCGCCCTCCTGCCGCGGTCGATAGGGTCTGTCGGAGTGAGCTCAGCGAGCACCCCGGAGGCTGAGCCGGGGGGAATCGACGGACCGTCGTCGGCCGTCGTCTTCGACCGCGTGACGCAAGATCTACGGGCGCGTCGAGCGACCCCGCCGTCAACGAGCTCTCGCTCGAGGTCCCGGCGGGGGAGATCTGCGTCCTCGTCGGCCCCTCCGGCTGCGGCAAGACGACCGCGATGCGGATGGTCAACCGCACGGTCGAGATCACCAGCGGCGATATCAGCGTTGGCGGCGCCTCGGTCCGCGACCGTGACCCGGCGCGAGCTGCGGCGCGAGATCGGCTACGTGATCCAGCAGGTCGGCCTCTTCCCGCACCGGACGATCGGCGAGAACATCGCCACCGTCCCGCGCCTGCTCGGCTGGTCCGCCGACCGGCGCCGCGAGCCCGGGTCGCCGAGCTGCTCGATCTGATCGGCCTCGATCGCCGAGCTTATCGAGCGCTTCCCGGCCCAGCTCTCCGGCGGCCAGCAGCAGCGCGTCGGCGTCGCCCGCGCGCTCGCCGCCGACCCGCCGGTGATGCTCATGGACGAGCCCTTCGGCGCGATCGACCCGATCGCCCGCGAGCGCCTGCAGAACGAGTTCCTGCGGCTGCAGGCCGAGATCCGCAAGACGATCCTCTTCGTCACCCACGACATCGACGAGGCGATCAAGATGGGCGACCGGGTCGCGGTCATGCGGGACCGGCGGCCAGCTCGCCCAGTACGCGACGCCGGCCGAGCTGCTGATGGCGCCGGCCGACGAGTTCGTCGAGGACTTCGTCGGCGCCGACCGGGCGCTGAAGCGGCTTGCGCTGCTGCGCGTCGCCGACATCGACCTCTGGCAGGCGCCGCTCGCCTTCGTCGGCCAGGACACGTCGCGAGGTGCGCGCGAAGCTCGCCCGGCGCCGAGGTCCCCTACGCGCTGCTCGTCGACTCCGCACCGGCGCCCGCTCGGCTGGCTCTCGGAGTCGGATCTCGCCGCGCGCCGACCGTTCCCGAGCGGCCCGCCAGCGCGCCCGACCCGATCCTCGACGAGGCCGACGTGATGCGCGATGCGCTCAGCGACCTGCTCCGGGCGGAGACCCACTACGCGCCCGTCGTCGACGGCAGCGGCGCGCTCAAAGGCGTGCTCAGCGTCGAGATCATCCACGAGTTCCTCAACTCCGACGGAGGCGCCGCACCGACGAGCACGCGGCGTACGAGCGCCCGGTGGGCTGATCGTGCTCGGCGCCGCGACTCGCCCCGGTCGCACCGCTGCTCGCGCGCGGGCGACGGCTTCGTCCGCGACGCGAACAGCGGCACGACGCCAATGCGTGCAGGCCAACGACACGGTCTGCTTCGGCTGGGCGTTCGACAACTTCGACCGCTACGTGACGCCGACTGCTGCAGCACCTCGAGCTCGTCGCTGATCTCGGTCGCGATCGGCTTCCTGATCGCCTTCACGATGGCGGTCGTCTCGCACGGCCGGCGCTGGATCATCCCGGTCTTCACCGGCCTCACGCGGCGTCATCTACACGATCCCGAGCATCGCCCTGTTTCTGATCCTGCTGCCGATCACCGGCCGCGGCACGGTGACGGCGATCATCGCGCTCAGCCTCTACACGCTGCAGATCATCTACCGCAACATCGTCACCGGGCTCGCCAACGTGCCCGGCCGCGCGCGCAGACGCCGGCCGCGGCATGGGGATGACCGACAAGCAGCTGCTCTGGCGGGTCGAGCTGCCGCTCGCCCTGCCGGAGCTCATCGCCGGGCGTCCGGATCGCCACGGTCTCGACCGTCGCGATCGCGACGCTCGCCGTCTTCGCCGGTGCCGGCGGCCTCGGCGCCGAGATCTACAACGACATCACGCTTCAAGACCGGGATCGTCGTCGCCGGCGGGCTCGCGATCCTGATCGCGATCGGCTTCGACCTGCTTGCTCGTGCTCGCCGAGCGGCGGCTGACACCTTGGCGACGGGCGAGGGTGCCGGCATGAGCGCGCTCGATCGCATGCCCCAGCCGCGAACCTGATCGACTCGTTCACGCGGCGCCTTCAACTTCATCTTCGTCCAGCGCGCGCCGGTCGGCGTCGTCGGCGAGAAGGTCGGCGGCCTCGGCCAGGTCTGGGATCTGATGCTGCGGCACGATCGAGGTCAGCTTCCTGGCGCTCGTCGTTCGCGATCCTGATCGCGATGCCGATCGGCGTCTGGCTCGGCCACCGCGGTCGCGGCGAGTGGCTCGCGGTGGCGGTCGGCAACGCCGGGCGGGCCCTGCCGGAGCTCGTCCTGATCGCCGTGATGGCCGCCTTCCTCGGTCTCGGCACCCTCAACCTCGTGATCGCCCTGCTGATCATCGGGATCCCACCGATCCTGATCAACTCGTTCGTCGGCGTCCGCCAGGTCGACCGCGACGCCGTCGAGGCCGCGCGCGGCATGGGCATGAGCGAGCTCGGCGTGATCACGCGGGTCGAGCTGCCGCTCGCCGTACCGACGATCATGGGCGGCGTCCGCACCGCCGCGATCGCGATCGTCGCAACGGCGACGATCGCGCCGCTGGCCGGGCGTGTTGACGCTCGGCGACTTCATCATCAACGTCAACGTCTACGGCGACGACGGCGTCCTCGCCGGGGCGCTGCTCGTCGCCCTGCTGGCGCTCGACCGTCGAGCTGCTGCTCGCCGGCGTGCAGCGGCTGCTGACGCCGCGCGGCCTGCGCGGTGGCAGCGCGAACCGCCTCCGAGCCTGCATAGGATGCGGCGCTCCGCCTGCAGCGGCGTCTGCCGTTGCGGGGAACCAGGGGGAGAACCAAAGAAGGGAGAATCAAGACCATGACTACGATCAGATTCAGGGCTCTGATCGCTCTGCTCGCCCTGGCGACTTCGCTCGCGGCTCGCCGCCTGCGGCGGGCGGCGACAGCAGTTCGTCCGACATCGACAGCGCGAAGCGACACCGGCTCAGCGCGATGCAATCGTCAGACAACCCCGCCAACGGCGACGTCAAGCTGACGATCGGCTCGAAGAACTTCACCGAGCAGTACATCCTCGGCGAGATCTACGCGCAGGCGCTCTCCGCGGCCGGCTACGACGTCTCGACCGACCTCAACCTCGGCTCCGAGCAGGTCGCGCTGAAGGCGCTCGCAGAACGGCAACATCAGCGGCTACCCCGAGTACACCTCGACGGCGCTGACCTCGTTCTTCAACAACGCGCCGGAGGACGTGCCCGGCGATGCCCAGCAGGCGTACGAGCAGATCGAAGGCCGACTTCGACAAGCTCGGGTCTGGTCGCCTACCCGCCGACCCCGTTCTCGAGTGCGAACGCGGTCGGGATGCTGAAGTCGACGGCCGACGAGCTCGGCGTCAGCAAGATCTCCGACCTCGAGGGCAAGTCCCAGGACCTGACCCTGTTCGGCTCGCCCGAGTGCCGCCAGCGGATCGACTGCCTGGTCGGGCTCGCAGAAGTACTACGGGCTCGACTTCAAGTCAAGTTCACGCCCGGTGACATCGGGCTCCGCTATCGAGGTCCTCGACAAGGGCGACGCGGATCTGTCGATCCTGTTCACGACGGACGCGCAACTGTTCGTCTCACCGGACAAGTACACGATCCTCGAGGACGACAAGGGCGTGCTGCCGGCCGGCAACATCCTCTTCATCGCGAGCCAAGAAGGCGGCCGACGAGGCCGGCCCCGACTTCGGCGACACGATCGAGAAGGTCCAGCAGCACCTGACCCTTCGCGGTCATGCAGGAGCTCAACGCCCGCGTCGACGTCGACAAGGAGACGCCGAAGCAGGCCGCTTCGGAGTACCTGAAGAAGTTCGGCTACGTGCAGTAGCGCTTGGCGCAGGCCCGCGGGTCGCTGGCGTTCTGCCTCGGCCCGCGGGTCCTGTCGCGCCCGCGCGCGCACGCGAAATCCGCTTGGTTCACTTGGTTTCGCGCACGCGCGCGGACGCGCCACCCGCGGGTGAGGCGGTCGCGCCGGCGATCCGGCCCGCGTCGACCGCCAGGCCCGGGGGTTCTCGGCTACTCCTTCGCTCTAAGCGCGGCTCAGTCCGCTCTGCGGACCGAGTAGACCGCCAGGTCGCGGGGCGCGCCCTTCGCCTTGAACATCAGCTTGCGCCGGGTGCGGAAGTGTTCGGGATCGAGCGCGTCGCGGACCGGCCCCGAGACGAGCAGCTCGCCACCCTTCGCCGCCTGGGCGACGCGTGCGGCGATGTTGACGTCGACGCCGACGTAGTCGCGCCCGACGCGGCGCGGCATCCCGTGATGGGCGCCGGCGCGCATCTGCGGCGTCCAGCCCTCGACCTCGAGCTCGCCCACCGCCAGTTGTGCCGCGAGCGCGCCGAGCACGGCCTGCTGCGGCTCGAGGAAGGTGATCATCGCCCCGTCTCCGAGACGCTTGACGATGCGCCCACCGTGCTCCTCGACGGCGGGCTTCATCGCCGCGTCGACGCCGCGCAGCAGCGCCGTCGCCGGCCCGTCGCCGGCCTCCAGCGCCCAGTCGGAGAAGCCGACGAGGTCGGTGAAGACGACCGTCACCTCGATCTCGCCGCGCTCGCCCCAGCCGCCCGACGGCCAGCGCCTCGTAGACCTGCAGCGCCCCGAGCCCGAGCTCGCGCAGCGCGCTGGGACGGTCGGCGCTCATCTCCGCGATCCGGCGACCGAGCATCTGGGACGGTGACTTGCCGCTGGTCGAGAGTGAGTCGCCGAAGGAGCTGTCGCCCGGGAGGACTCTGCGGACCGCCCGCGCGAGGCCACTGAGCCTGTCCTGCCCTACGTCTTCGTCGATCGCGAGGACGTCTACGTCCCCGTCGGCCTCCGGCTCGCCGGAGCCCTCCTGCGCTTGCTCCCGCTCGCGCTCGTCGCTCACCCTGGCCCGAGCGCCTCGATCAGATCGACGATCCCGTCGGGGCTCGTGATCGGCGTCAGGATCGGCAGCGTGATGCCGCCGGCGACGTAGCGATTCGAGCCGCTCGCGCATCTCCGCCGGCTCGCCGAGGATGAAGATGTCCTCGATCAGATCCCAGGGCGCCGCGGCAAGCGCGCGCTCGCGATCCTTCGCATGCCAGGCGCTGACCATCTCGTCGATCGCCTCGCCGTGGCCGAGCCAGCGGAAGAAGCGCTCGTAGACGGGGACGGTCGCGTAGGAGGCGAACATGAAGCGGGCGATCGGCTCGACCTGCTCGCGCGGCCCCGGGATGCAGAAGAAGCGGCAGAGCAGCTCGAAGTCGTCGGCGGCCGCGGCGAGCGGCTCGACCACGCGCTCGAGCCCGCTCAGCGGCAGGAAGTTGGTGAAGGCGCCATCCGCCTTCTCCGCCGCCATCGCGAGCATCTTGCCGCGCAGCGCCGCGACGATGATCGGGACCGGGGCGGAGGGCGGCTGCTCGAGCTTGAAGCCGCCGGCGCCGCGCTCGCCGGCGAGCACCGGGCGCAGATAGTCGATCGTCTCGGAGACGCGTGCTCAGCGGGCGCTCGAAGGGGATCCCGTTCCAGCGTTCGACGATCACGTCCGAGGAGGAGCCGATGCCGAGCGCGAAGCGCCCGCCGCTCGCGTCGGCGATCGCCGACGCCTCCATCGCGAGCAGCGCGCGCCCGCGCTGGAAGACGCCGACGACGCCCGTGCCGAGGCGCATCTCGTTCGTCCAGGCGGCGGCGAGGGCCAGCGGGGCGAAGCCGTCCGCCTGCTGCGTCTCGCCCGACCAGAGGTCCGTATAGCCGGCGGCCTCGGCGGCCTTGATCGCGGCCGCTCGAGGTCGGCCAGGCCGAGGCCCGGCAGCGGCACGGTCAGTCCCCAGCGCTGGCTCGGATTGGGCATCGGGCCGAGGCTATCCGACTGCGGCCCCGGCCGGTCACGCGCCGCATGTTCGGCAACTGCCGACAGAGCCTGCCGGGTGCTATAGGCTCGGGGCGGGTATGGACCTCTCGAAGCTTTCGCGCTCGGAGATCGTCGGTGTGCTTGCCGGCGTCATCCTCGTCGTCGCCCTCTTCTTCCTCAACTGGTATTCGCTCGACCACAACCCGCTGCGCGACCACGGCCAGGGCTTCATCTGCGGCAAGGACCAGTACCAGTGCACGGGCTTCGAGACCTTCCCGATCCTACGCTGGCTGCTGATTCTGGCCGCCGCCGCGCCGCTGATCCTGGCCTGGATCGTGATCCGCGGCCACAAGCTCTCCTGGGCGCCGGGCGAGCTGACGATGGTCATCGGCTTCACCGCCTTCGTCCTGATCGCCTACAACGGCATCATCGACCGCCCGGGCTCCCAGCCAGCAGGAGATCGGGATCTCGCTCGAGATCGGCTACTGGATCGCGCTGCTCGCCGCGGCGGGCATCGCCGCCGCCGGGCATCGCGCGCGCGATGGAGGCCGAGAAGGGCAACCTGCGCAAGACCCCCGGCACCGTCTAGCACCGCCGCCGCCCTCGGCGGGGGTCCGGTAGGTTGCCGCCATGGGAGTGATCTCACAGGACGTGCGCTCGGGCACCAAGCCTGACCGCAACCTCGCGCTCGAGCTCGTCCGCGTCACCGAGGCCGCGGCGCTCGCCGCCGCCCGCTGGGTCGGGCGTGGGGAGAAGGAGTCCGCCGACGGCGCCGCCGTCGACGCGATGCGCCTGCTGATGGACACCGTGCCGATGGACGGGATCGTCGTCATCGGCGAGGGCGAGAAGGACGAGGCGCCGATGCTCTTCAACGGCGAGGAGATCGGTGACGGCAGCCCGCCCCGAGTCGACATCGCAGTCGACCCGCTCGAGGGCACGACGCTGACGCGCGAGGGGAATGCCTTCGGCGCTGACAGTGGTTGCGATGGCGGAGCGTGGCGCGATGTTCGACCCCGGCCCCTGCGTCTACATGGAGAAGCTGGTCGGCGGCCCCGAACGTCGCCGACTGCCTGAGCTTGGACGAGCCCGTCGGCGATGTCGTCCAGCGCATCGCCGAGCGCCGCGGCGTCAGCCCGACCGAGGTGACGACCGTGATCCTCGATCGCGAGCGCCACACCGAGGGCGTACGCCAGATCGCGCGAGGCCGGCTAGCCGGATCCGCTTCATCTCCGACGGTGACGTCGCCGGCGCCCTGCTCGCGGTGATGCCGAACACCGGCGTCGACCTGCTCTGGGGCATCGGCGGGACGCCGGAGGGCGTGCTCGCGGCGGCGGCGATCAAGTGCCTCGGCGGCCAGCTCCTCGGCCGCCTGTGGCCCCGCGACGACGAGGAGCGGCAAGGCGGCCGAGGAAGCGGGCTATGAGCATCGACAAGGTCCTCACCGTCGACGACCTCGTCTCCGGCGACGATGCGTTCTTCGCCGCGACCGGCGTCACCGACGGCGATCTGTTGCAGGGCGTCCGCTACCACGAGCAACGGCCGTGCGACGACCGAGTCGCTGGTCATGCGCTCGCGCTCCGGGACCGTCCGCAAGATCCAGGCGACGCACGACCGCGCGAAGCTGCGCGAGGTGACGGGCGGCCTCTACGGCTGAGCGCGCGTGGCCGCGGTTTGAGGCGGGCACTGGGCCGGGTAACCGAGACAGATGATCTCCGTCTCCGGCGCAACTGGATACATCGGCGGCCTGCTGGCGGGCTCGCTGCTCGACGCGCGGCGAGCAGGTGCGCTGCCTCGCCCGCAGCCCCGAACGCGCGGCCGAGCTCGAGCGCCAGGGCGCCGAGATCGTGCAGCGCCGACATGCTCGAGCCCGAGACGCTGCACCCCGGCGCTCGAGGGTGTCTAGATCGCCTACTACCTGGTCCATTCGATGGGCCGCGGCGGAGACGGGGACTTCGAGCAGCGCGACCACGACGGCGGCCGCCAACTTCGCCGCCGCGGCGCGCGCGGCGGGCGTCGAGCGGATCGTCTACCTCGGCGGACTCGGCAACCCGACGTCGAAGCATCTGCGCTCGCGCCATGCAACCGCGACGACCCTGCAGGAGCTCGGGCATCCCGCTGACGTACTTCCGCGCCGCCGCCGTCCTCGGCGCCGGCAGCGAGTCGTTCCGGACCGTCTACTACCTGGTCAAGCGGCTGCCCTTCATGCTGACGCCGAGCTGGACCGAGAACCGGACGCAGCCGATCGCGATCGCCGACGTGCTCGCCTACCTGCGGGCGGCGGCCACAACCGACGCCGCCGCCGGGCGGACGGTCGAGATCGGCGGGCCCGAGGTGACCACCTACGCGGGCATGATGGACGCGGTCGCGGATGCGCTCGGCATCAGGCGCCGCCGCCGGATCTCCGTGCCCGTGCTGACCCCGACGCTGAGCTCGCACTGGATCGGCCTCGTCACCCCCGTCGACGCCGGCGTTGCCAAGCCGCTCGTCGAGGGGCTGGCGACGGACACAGTGGTCGAGGACCCCTCCGGCATGGAGCTGTTCGAGATCGAGCCGACCCCGGTCGACGAGGCGATGGCGGCCGCGGTCGCCGAGATGAGCGCCTGAGCGGGCGTCCTCAGCGGACGGGTCCGCGAAGAGGCGTCTCCGCCTCGGCGGCGTCCGGCTCGAGCAGCGAGCCGACGCGCGATTCGGGCAGGTCGAGGCTCGTCGAGCGAGCGCAGGAAGCCGTGCGTGACGAGCACGTGGATGCGGAGCTGGGTCTGGTTGTAGATCCACGCGCCGATCCGGGAGAAGAGCCCGCCGAAGCGGAGCCCCGGGTAGAAGTTCGCGACCTCGGCCGAGACGAGGACGGCCGCGCGACCCGCGGCCAGATCGTCGCGCTCGAGGCGGCGCACCGTGATCCGCAGATACCCCCGGCCGCGGCCGCTGGGCGAGACCAGCAGCCCGCGCTCGATCGGCCAAGTGACCTGCCCGAGGCCGGGCGGCGTCACGTACTCGGGGCTGCGGAAGCGCAGCAGCGGGATCCGGCCAAGCAGCGTGACCGTGCGCGAATGCTCTTCGTAGAGCACCTTGAGCAGGCCGAGCGAAAAGCGCTCGAGGTAGGCCCAGTACGCACGGGCGAGGCGCTCCAGGTACTCGGGCTTCCAGCTGCGCTCGATGAACTCGACGGGTACGTCGAGCTCCGCCGCTTGCACGCTGCGGACGGGGCCGAACGCGTCGGCCGGGCCGCCCGCAGGGTCGGGAAGCACGCGGATCTCGGCGCCGCCGCTCACTGGTCCCTGGTCCATACGCGCGGCGTCTTATCCGGTTGGGGGTCGGGTGGCACTCGGGATCGGGCGGCTCGGGCGCGGGGGGCGGTCCCGGCCGGCCGCGCGAAAGGGAGGGGAAGTCGCCGGTCATGCCGCGGACCTTGCCGGTGTCGTGGATCTCGTAGCGCAGCGCGTTGATCACGGCCCCGGCGAGCAGGCCGAGGGCGAGCACGTAGAACCAGATGAGGGCGACGAGCACGAAGCTGACGATTCTGCCGAGCTCGCCGACGGTCGAGACGTGGACGAGGTAGACCGGGAAGACGATGTTGGCGATGCCGCCCGCGATCGCGACGAACAGCGCCCCGGGCCAGACGCCACGCCAGGGCAGATGGCCCTTCGGGACGGCCCAGTAGATCAGGCAGAGGATCCCGAAGCTGACGATCAGGCCGGCGCCGATCAGCACGAGGTTGGCGAGCCAGTCGATGTTCGAGAGGCCGAACGGCAGGTCGTCGACGCCGGAGATGACGAGCGACTCCAGCGCCGGGATCGTGACGCTCGCGGCGAGGAACAGCGCGACGACGAGCAGCATCATCGAGCGAGAAGCGCTTCTGCTCGAGCCAGCCGCGGCACTCGACGTGGTAGATCCGGCAGAACGCGGTGTCCATCGCCCCCCAGAACGAGGCGCCGATCCAGAGCCCCGCGACGATCGCGACGATGCCGATCTCGGTCGAGTTGTCCCGAACCCGCATCAGCGCGTCCGTCAGCGTGCCCTCCTCGGTAGCGGGGAAGAGCTGCTGCAGGTCGCGCAACACGGACGATTCGA
The DNA here is from genome assembly GCA_963850625.1 of uncultured Solirubrobacterales bacterium. GTDB lineage: Bacteria > Actinomycetota > Thermoleophilia > Solirubrobacterales > 70-9 > CAXMST01. The sequence continues at coordinate 131,048 of CAWKLZ010000012.1, read as the reverse complement.
CGTTCGCGCTCTGCAGGATCTGGCCGAAGACGAAGAGCACCAGCAGGGCGAAGGGAAAGACCGAGAGCATCAGGTTGTAGGCGACCATCGCCGCCATTCCGGTGATGTTCTCCTCATAAGCCCGGCGCCAGAAGGCGACGAACGACCGGCGCCGCGGAACGAGGTCGTTCACTGGCGCTCGACGGCGCCGCGCAGGGCGGCGGCGGCGCGGCCGGCGACACGCAGGCCGAGTGTCGCGGCTCCGCCCGCGAGTGAGAGCCCCGCGCGGGCCAGCTCCTCGAGCTCCTGTTCTCGCGAGCGCGCGGCGGACACCGTGGGATCTTCGTTCGACCCGGCCGCGGCCGCGGCTTGCGCCCGAGACGACTTTGCCGCCGCCTCGGCACGGCGCGGGCTGCGCACCGAGGGCCGGGTGCGGGGCAGGTTGCCGAGGATCCCGGGGCCATCGCGGGTCGTCGGCGGCCGGAGCAGGTTGCGGGCCGCTCATGCGCCTATTTCAGCGATTTGAGCGGACGGGTGCGCCGCGCCTCGATTGCGCCGGAGCGATCCGATCGCTGCCTGCGGCCGTAACAAGAGGGCGTCCAGCGTGTTTGTAGGGCGTCGGGGTCTCCAGAGAGCCCTCGGGGACCGCCCTCAGCACCGCAAATGGGGCTGAAATCGGTCTCTCGTGCCGCTTCGGGACCCTTGACTTCAAAAAATATAGTGACTATCATGTCGAACACTCAGAGTTTGAAGGCAGGCAAATCCGGCGATATATGAAGAGCGGACCTGCGCTGTCCGGCTTTTCTTGCGCCAAAGCTCAACTTCTCCAGTGCGCCGCCCGATAACTCGAATGCCGACAAAAGCCGGGACCCGGTCGACCCGGTGACCACAGACCCCACACGAAACGGAGCGCGAAGACGCGAATGCTTGTAGCTGAGCTTCAGGAACTAGAGGAAGTCAAGAATCTGCTTGCGAAGGGGCAGCAGGTCGGCGTGCTCACTTTTGGCGAGATCGCAACTGCGGTCGCCGAGGTGGACGTCGACGAGGGGGACATCGAGGAGCTTTACGGACACCTCGAGCGCTCGGGCATCGAGCTCGTCGAGGATGTCGATCCCGCGCAGGCCAGCCAGCCTGAGCGCGACGACGGCAAGCGCGGCAAGCGCCGGCGTCAGACGATCGATCTGAAGCCGGACATGACCACCGATTCCCTGCAGTTGTTCCTCAAGGACATCGGCAAGGTGCGGCTGCTGACGGCGGCCGAGGAGGTCGAGCTCGCCAAGCGGATCGAGCGCGGCGATCTCGCTGCCAAGGAGAAGATGGTCGAGTCCAACCTGCGACTCGTCGTCTCGATCGCGAAGAACTACCGGAACCAGGGCCTGCCGTTCCTTGATCTGATCCAGGAAGGCACGCTCGGCCTCGTCCGCGCGGCCGAGAAGTTCGACTACCGGAAGGGCTTCAAGTTCTCGACCTACGCGACCTGGTGGATCCGCCAGGCGATTGCCCGTGCGCTCGCCGACAAGGCCCGGACGATCCGGATTCCCGTCCACGTCGTCGAGAAGCTGAACAAGATCGGGCGCGCCGAGCGCAAGCTCGTCACCGAGCTCGGCCGTGAGCCGACGCCGGAGGAGATCGCCGACGTCACGGGCATCGAGCCCGATGAGGTGGACTCGATCAAGCGCTCCGCCCAGGCACCGGTCTCGCTCGAGAAGCCGGTCGGCGACGAGGAGGAGTCGGAGTTCGGCCAGTTCATCGCCGACGAGAAGGCCGAGTCGCCGTTCGATCGTGCGGCCGACCTGCTCACCAAGGAGGCGCTGCGTGAGGCGCTCGAGAACCTCTCCTACCGGGAGCGGCGTGTGCTCGAGCTGCGCTACGGCCTCGGCGGCGAGCATCCGCGCACGCTCGACGAGGTCGGACGGACCTTCAACGTCACGCGCGAGCGGATCCGTCAGATCGAGAACCAGAGCCTGAAGAAGCTGCAGACGCTCGCGGAAGCGCAGAAGCTCCGCGAAGTGGCGTAGCCCGCTTCCGGCACACCATCTGTTTCGAACCCCCGGCTTCGTCCCGGGGGTTCGGCGTTTAAGGGACGCGGGCGATCGCCGGCGCTGATCCTCGGCCCGCGGGTCCTGTCCGGGAGCTGCGCAGGCCCCGCTGCGCCACCGGCATTGCTCGGGGGCCTGCGATCTGTGGGCCACCCGCGGGAGAGGGGGTTACGTGGGCGATCGCCGGCGAGGGTGGCTGGCCTGGGTTAGCTGGGACGAGGGCTGGGCGGTTGACGCCCTTGGGCAGTGAGGGAGGTGGGCTGCGGAGGGGCTCGGCTGGGCCGGTGGTCACGAAACACCGCAAGTTGCGGTGGAACGTGACCACTCGTCTCCCTTGGGCTGCCGTCGGCCGCTCCCTCGGTGCTCTTGCCGGCCCTTGGGCACCGTGGTTCGGGAACGTGGGTCCGACGTCGCCGTGGGGCCGGCAGGATACGCCGGGCGGACGGTCCTCAAGGTTTGGGGGAGAGTCCCGATAGGAGATGCGATGGCGTTCGATATCGATGAGTGCCTGCGTTATGTGGTTGAGCGGGACGGCTCCGACCTCCACCTGAAGGTCGCGGCGCCGCCGATGGCGCGGGTGCATGGTGAGCTGGTCCCGATCGCGGGTCAGGAGCCGCTGCGGCCGGAGGACACCGAGGGGGCGCTCGGGGTGCTGATCGCCGACGAGCGCACGCACGAGGAGTTTGCCAACGACGGCGAGGCGGACTTCTCCTACGAGCTCAAGGGCGTCTCGCGCTTCCGCGTCAACGCCTTCCGTCAACGCGGAGCGGTCTCGATCGTCTGCCGAGCGATCCCCTTCCAGGTGCGCACGATCGAGGACCTCGGGCTGCCGCCCGTGATCAGCAAGCTCGCCGACGAGCAGCGGGGGATCATCCTGCTCACGGGGACGACGGGCTCGGGCAAGTCGACGACGCTGGCGGCGATGATCGACCACATCAACTCGAAGTACGCGCACCACGTGATCACGCTCGAGGACCCGATCGAGTACCTGCACCGCGACAAGCGCTCGATCATCAACCAGCGCGAGGTCGGCGCGGACACGAAGAGCTTCGCGCGGGCGATGAAGCGCGTCCTGCGCCAGGACCCGGACGTGATCCTCGTCGGTGAGATGCGGGACGAGGAGACCGTACGCACCGCGCTCAGCGCCGCCGAGACGGGCCACCTCGTGCTCTCGACCCTGCACACGCTCGACGCAACGGAGACGATCAACCGGATCATCGACTTCTTCCCTCCGCATCTGCAGCAGCAGGCGAGGGTGATGCTCGCCTCGACGCTGAAGGGGGCCGTTTCGCAGCGGCTCGTGCCCACCGCCGACGGCAGCGGGCGGGTCGCCGCGAGCGAGATCCTCGTCGTCACCGGCCGCGTCCAGGACCTGATCCTCAACCCGACTGAGACCGGCAAGATCAGCCAGGTGATCGCCGAGGGCGACTACTACGGGATGCAGACCTTCGACCAGTCGCTGCTCGGCCAAGTGGCCGCCGGCCGGGTTTCCGAGGAGACGGCGATGGACTACGCCTCCAGCCCGCACGACTTCAAGCTGATGCTTGCCTCCTCGGGCCGGCGTGCCAGCGACATCTCGCAGATGCTCGATGCCGACGACGGTCCGGCTGCCGACGAAGCCGCACCCGCCGCCGAGTACGGCTCCGACCTGCCCTCCGCACCGGCTGTGCCGCCACCACCGCCCGCGCGGCCCGCGGCCGAGCAGCCCGCCGGCGACGTCCACGTCGACTACGGCTCGCCCGAGCATGCATATGGCCGAAGCGTCACGCCCGTGGCGGCTGCCCCGCCGCCTCCGGCCCCGCCGCCTCCACAGGCGCCCCCGCCGCCGAGCGAGTCGCCGCCACTCACTCCACCTGGCCCCACCGCGGCCGCCGGAGGACATGACAGGCTCGCCGACTTCAGGCCCGAAGGTGACGATCGCCGGGCGTAGACCGCCCTACGATCAAAGACTTCACTTCCTGAAGCATTGCGCTATCTTTTCTGTAGCCGTATCAGCGGTCGCTGGTCGTACAGCCCGGCGACGGTGGATCGGAGAGACCTATGAGCGACAGCACCTGTCCAGTCTGCGCGTGTGCCGAGATCGTCTCCGGCAAGTGGACGCTGCTCGTCATCCGCGACCTCGCCGACGGCAGCAAGCGATTCTGTGAGCTCGAGCGCTCGCTCGAAGGCATCAGCCCACGGACTCTGTCGCTGCGGCTGCGCTCGCTCGAGGAGCAGGGCGTTGTCGAGCGCCATACATACCCCGAGGTGCCCCCGCGGGTGGAATACGCGCTTACCGACAAGGGCCGCGACCTGGCGCCGCTGATCGAGGACATGCGCGAGTACGGTCGCCGCTGGCTCTGCATCGATGACGGCGGCAGCGCCACGCTCGTCGACGCTCCGGCCGGCGCCGAGCCTGTCGGCGCCTGAGATCGAGCTTCGGCGCGTCGGCGGGCTCCGCTGACAGCCGGCCATCGCGGCTGCAGGACGCATAAGTCGCAAGAAACCTTGCAGCGGAGCTCATGCAGGAGGCTGCCGGCGACGGGCGAACAGCCCTCTCGTGCGCGACCTTCACCTGAGACACACACTGACCCAGCTGGCCCGTGACGCGTCGGCGGTCTTCGCCGAGATCGCCGAGGGAGGCCAGGAGATCCCCTACGAGATCGCCGAGCCCGGCGACGGCTTCGCCTTTTGCCAGTACAAGCCACTGACGGCCAAGTTCGTGCGCGACAACGCGACCGAGCTACGCGAGCTCGACAGCTTCCGCGAGGCGACCGAAACGATGCGCCGTGCCGATCTCGCGGCCGCCTACCTCGAGGAGGCCGGGATCGCGCCCCCTGCGGACACCTTCGAGCGCTCGACGCTTGCCGTCACCTACTTCCTCGCCCGCCTCTGGGACGGCTGCTCGGACTTCGAGATCGATGAGGAGCGCTTCGCTGCGGCACTCGAGGAGATCGAGCAGTGCAGCGAGCCGGAGGCCGGTGAGATCGAGGCGATCGTGCCACTCGTCGGCTTGACGACGCCTGCCACGCGGATCGAGCTGAAAGGCGCGGCGATCGTCCGCGCCGACACCGTCGACGCGCCGCCCGAGGCGGCCCGCAGCGATCGCCCCGCCGGCGCCGGATGGGAGCCCACGTTCCTGATCAGCGCCCGGATCGCACTCGACGCCGACGGCGGCCTCGCGGGCGCGGGGGATGCGGTCGCGCAGACCTTCGAGCGCGTCGTCACGACGCTGCGGCTCTACAAGGCGGGTGGCGTCGGCCTCGGTCCGCACGGCTGGGTGCGCGTTGCCGGTGACCGCTGGCGCCGCATCTCGACTGGCTCCGGTCGCCCGCGGCCCGGCGGTTACGTCCTCGCGGAGGAGGAGACCGCCGACCTCACCGACCTCGCACGCACGATCTCGGTGCACCCGAAGCGGGTCACGCGCCTGCGCCGGGCCTTGCTTCGCTTCGAGAGCGGGCTCGACCGCCGTGGTGCGATCGACGCGCTCAACGACCACCTGCTCGCGCTCCGGTTCCTGCTCGAAGGTGAGGGGCCGGCCGGCGTCGGCCTGCCGATGCGAGCGGCCGCGCTCAGCGCCGAGGGCGCCGAGCGAGCTGCGACGAAGGAGCTCGTCGAGCGCGCCGTCTCGCTGGAGCGAGAGCTGTACAGCGGCGAGCCCGCCGGCGCGCAAGAGGGGTCGCCATCGCAGATCGCGGCCGGCATCGAGAACCTCTTGCGGACGATCTTGCGCCGCGGCGTCAGCGGTGAGCTCGGCAGCGACCTGCGCGCCGCCGCCGACGAGATGCTGCTCGCCGACGGCTTCAGCGTCGGCGAGAGCCCGCTCACGCGCGGCGAGACCACCGAGTGGGAACCCGTCGCCGGGGAGGAGGCAGAGGAGCAGCCGCTTGCGGCCGAGCCCTCCGCCGCCGCCGACATCCCGGATGAGACCGAGATGCAGCCGACTGAGGCAATCGACGACGCGATCGCCTCCGCTGAGGCCTTCGAGCGCTTCGAGAACGACCCAGAGCCCCTGATCGAGGCGTCGCGCCCCGCGTAAGCCCCGCCAGGAGCCGCTGCCGGCGCCTGCCCAGGTCGCGAAGGCCGAGGGCGCAACGGAGCCTGAGGGGGAGCCGGAGCTTGCCGACGCGGTCGAGCCCGAGGAAGAGTTCGCGCCGCCGAACTGGCTCGAGGAGGTCAGCGACGGCAAACCGGCGACGATGGCGTTCCCGGCCCGACCGGAGAGCGCCAACCACCTCGACGAGCTGAGCCGTCCGCCGATGGAGCGTGAGGAGGTCAAGGCCCGCGTCGAGTACCTGTTCCCGCGGACCGAGACCAACTGGTCTGTCGGCAAGGACGAGCCCCGCCGGGCTACGGGCTGACGGCGCACGTCGGCTTCGGCTGGCGTTCCCGCCGAGGGTCCTCGGCCCGCGGGTCCTGTCCGGCGCCCACCCGCCGGCCACCCGCGGGAGGGAGCGCTGGGCGGGGCGGTCGCCGGCGAGGGAGCTTGGCCTGGGGTTAGCTGGGACGAGGGCTGGGCGGTTGACGCCTTTGGGCAGTGAGGGAGGTGGGCTTGCGGACGGGCTCGGCTGGGGTGAGTGGTTACGAAGCACCGCAAGTTGCGGTGGAACGTGACCACTCGTCCGTCGTGGGCTGCCGTTTACCGCTCCCTCGCTGCTCTTCGCCGGCCGGTGGTCACGAAGCACCGCAAGTTGCGGTGGAACGTGACCAGTCGTCTCCCGTGGACTGCCGTTTACCGCTCCCTCGCTGCTCTCGCCGGCGGTAGGTCAGCTTGGTCCCGCGCGGGTGGTCCAGCGTGACCGGTGGGGTCTGAACCCGCGCTATCCGCCTGCCTCCGGCTGGCCGAACAAGTACCGGTTGAGCTCGAAGAGGCCCTCCAGGTCGTGGACGTCCTCGGCCAGGTAGGGGACCTCGATCACCCTGTCTGTGCGCAGCTCGGCTCGCAGGCCGGCGATGTTGCGGGTGTCCCGCTCGGCCAGCGCCCGGTAGTCAGCGAGGTTGGCGAGGACGCGGGCCACGAGGTCGGGGTCATCGAGCTGCCGCAGTCAGCTCCGCCTCGTCGGCCTCGGTGGCGCCCTCGGTGTGGACCTTGTTGACGATCACGCCGCCGAACGGGAGGTCGGAGTCGACGAGCTTGCGGTGGAAGTAGACCGCCTCGTCGATCGGTGCGCCGGCGGGGCCGCAGACGACGAGGAAGGTGCTGCGCTCGTCGGCCGAGCAGGCTGTTGACGCTGATCGGCCCGCTCGCGGAAGCCGCCGACCATGCCCGACATCGCGGTGAAGAACTCCGACAGGTCCTGGATCAGGTCGAGGCCGGTGACACGCTTGAGCACGCTGAAGACGACCGACGAGCCACGGCCGAGGACGCGCATGCCAAGGCCCGTCGGCCTGATGAAGAGCTGCAGCGAGCGGCCCTCGATGAACTGGGTCAGGCGCCGGGGTGCGTCGAGGAAGTCGAGCGCGTTGCGGCTCGGCGGCGTGTCGAGGACGAGCAGGTCGTAGCGCCCCTCCTCGTGGATCTCGTAGAGCTTCTCCATCGCCATGTACTCCTGCGAGCCGGCCAGCGCGTTCGAGATCTGCTTGTAGATGCGGTTCTCGAGGATCCGCTCGCGCGTCTCGGCATCGGGGGCGTGGCGCCGGACGACCTCGTCGAAGGTCGCCTTCGCGTCGAGCATCATCGCCCACAGCTCGCCGCCCGCGGGCTCGACGCCGGCCGCTTCGAAGAGCGCCGGATCGACGCGGCGCTCGGCGTTGCCGAGCTCGTCGAGCCCGAGCGAGTCGGCGAGGCGCTTGGCGGGGTCGATCGTCAGCACCGCGACCTTGTGGCCGCGGGCAGCCATCCCGGCAGCGATTGCCGCCGAAGTCGTCGTCTTGCCGACGCCGCCGGAACCGGCACAGATGCAGATCGAGCGGCCCTCGAGCATCTCTTCGACTGATCTCAACGCGCCAGCTCCGCGGCAAGGCGCTCGAGGCCGGCGCTGCCGAGCTCGGGGCTGAACACGAACGGGAGCTCGGCGATGTCCGTCTGCGTCAGCTCGCGCAGGCGAGCGAGCTGCTCGCGGTGCGCGCGGGCGCGGCGCGCCTCGTCGAGGGCGGCGCCGATCGCCGATGACACGCCGGACGCCGGCTCCGGCCCGCGCCGCCGCGAGCAGCCTGCTCCTCGGCTGCCGTGAAGCGCTCGCGGGAAGAGGCCGTTCATGTAGATCGCGTCGACGGCGATCTCGACGCGTCGAACAGCTCCGCCTCGAGCGTCGCCGACTCGTTCACCGGCATCTCCTCGGGTAGCGCGACGATCACGGCGCCCGACCGCTTGTGGTTGCGCAGCGTCCTGTCGATCGTCGAGGCCTGGCTCGCCATCGGGCCGCCGGCGGGCGATCTCGGCGAACGTTCGCGGCGTCTGCAGCAGGCCGATGCCGTGGCCGGTGGCCGGGGCGTCGACGATCACGAGGTCGTAGGGCTCGGCGCCGCGCGTCTTGCGCTCCTTCAGCGCCAGCTCCCAGATCTTGCCGATCGTGACCATCTCCTTGAGCCCCGGCGTCGCCGCGGCCAGGTAGCTGAAGATCCGGCTCCTGTAGAGGAGATCGCCCATCGCCCTGACCGGCAGCTGCAGCTCGAGGTACTCGCGGATCGAGGCGTCGGGATCGATCGAGATCATCCAACAGCCCGTCGCGGAGCTCCGTCTCGTCGAAGCCGGTCGCCGCTCTTGCCGAACAGCTCGGCGCCGGAGTGCTGCGAGGCGACCTCGCAGACGATCGTCCGGCGTCCGGCCGCGGTTGCGGCGAGGCCAAGCGCGAGCGAGACCGTGGTCTTGCCGACGCCTCCCTTGCCGGTAACGAACAGGATGCGCTTGTCGAGCCATCCGGCGATCGGCGCATTCTCGCATCGGCTCCGGGGCCTGTGAGGCGGGTGGTCTCGTGCAGGACGCTCGAGCTTTTCCGCATGGGATGGAGGAATGCGTCCGGCCTACGCGAAAAGGGCCGTCGAGATGGGCTTGTTCAATCGCAAGAAGCAGGAGGAGGCGGGCGTGGCCACAGATGCACGCACGTCGCAAACCGAGACCGCCGCCGAGGCGCCGCCCGAGCGGCCGACCGAGCGCATGGAGACGGAGGCGGCGCCGCCGCCCCCGGCCCTGCCCGAGGGCCGGCCTGAGCCGGCGCCCGAGCCGCCGACGGCCCCCGCACCGGGGCCGTGGCCGAGCCACAGGCTGCCGCGCAGCCAGGCGGCCGGTCCGCAGGCCGAGACCGAGCAGAAGCCCGAGCCCGAGCCCGCGGCAGAGATCAAGCCGCCGGAGCCCGAGGACGCCGAGCCCGTCGTCGCTCGCACCGCCGACGACGAGGAGGCCGACACCGGCACCCTCGAGAAGGACGAGCTTCGCCGGGCCGTCAGCGGCACCGCGAAGAAGCCGCGGGTCGAGGAGGCCTGGAGCGGCGACGCCGACGACGGCCGCGTCTCGGCCGACGACCTGATCGCCCCGACGATGCGCAAGCGCCATCCGTATGCGCCGGAGCCGGTCGCAGAGCCGGAGGCCGAGCGGCGGATGAAGGTCTACGTGTTCGCCAACCAGAAGGGCGGCGTCGCGAAGACGACCACCACCTTGAACCTGGCGGTCGCGCTCTCGGAGTCCGGCCACGACGTGCTTTGCATCGACCTCGACCCGCAGGGCAACCTGACGATGAGCCAGGGCGTCGACCCGGACGAGGTCGACAAGTCGATGTATGACGTCCTCGTCGGCAAGATGCCGATCAGCGAGGTGATCCAGCACCGCGAGATCGACATCGCAGTCGCCTCGATCGATCTGGCTGGCGCGGAGATCGCGATGAGCACGCAGATCGGGCGCGAGCGCTCGCTGCAGAAGGCGCTCGTCGAGGTCGCCGACGTCTACGACTACGTCTGCATCGACACGCCGCCCAGCCTCGGTCTGCTGACGATCAACGCGCTGACCGCGGCCAACAAGGTGATCGTCCCGGTCCAGTGCGAGTATCTGTCGATGCGCGGGCTCGTGCAGTTGCAGAACACGCTCGAGATGATCCGCGAGAACCTCAACCCGAACGTCGAGATCGAGGGCATCCTGCCGACGATGCTGGACTCCCGGACAGTGCACGCGAAGGAGGCCGTCGAGATCCTCGAGGAGAACTTCGGCGACCTCGTCTTCAAGTCGCGGATCAAGAAGGCGATCAAGTTTGCGGAGGCGCCGGTCAAGGGCAGCTCCGTCCTCAAGTACGATCCCCACGGCAACGCAGCCAAGTCCTATCGCGACCTTGCGGAGGAGGTCCTGACACATGGCGAAGCGACCTAAGCGGGCAAGCATGCGCGAGGGCCCCCTCGCCGATCTCTTCCGGTCGACCGAAGCTCCGGACGATCCGCCCGAGCCGCCTGCGCGGCCCGAGCCGCGCCGCGAGCGCCCGGCGCCGGAGCCTGAGCCTGCTCCGCCCGCCCGGGCGGAGAGCGAGCCGACCGGCGTCCCGAGCCGGTCGACGCCGGAGCCCGAGCCGGTCGCCGAGGCGCCCGCAGCGCCGGCGCCGCGCGCGTCGTGAGCCGAAGGACCGCCTGCGAGACGTCTTCAGCGCCGATCGTGCCGAGAGCGAGCCCGCCTACGGCCGTTCCGAGCCGTCCTCGACGCCCGTCTGCGCTCGCCCCCCCCGAGGTCCACGACCCGATCATCCGCGTCGTCGGCGTCGGCGGCGGTGGGGTCAACGCCGTCAACCGCATGGTCGAGGCCGGGATCAGCGGTGTCGAGTTCATGGCCGTCAACACCGATCTTCAGTCGCTTCAGTCCAGCGCGGCCGACGTCACCGTCCACATCGGCGGCGGCGTTACCCGCGGCCTGGGCTCCGGCTCCGATCCCGAGCTCGGCTATCGCGCCGCCTTCGAGGAGCAGGACCGGATCAAGCGGATGCTGAAGGGCTCGGACATGATCTTCGTCGCCGCCGGCGCCGGCGGCGGCACCGGCACGGGCGCCGCTCCCGTGATCGCCCGCCTCGCCCGCGACGTCGGCGCGCTCACGGTCGGCATCGTCACCAAGCCGTTCTCTTTCGAGGGCTCGCGCCGGGCCAAGCAGGCCGACAAGGGCGTCGAGGCGCTGGCCGAAGAGGTCGACACGCTGATCGTCGTCCCCAACGACCGCCTGCTCTCCGTGCTCGAGCGCAACACCTCGATGGTCGAGGCCTTCCGCGTCGCCGATGACGTCCTGCGCCAGGGCGTACAGGGCATCTCCGACCTGATCACGCTGCCGGCGCTGATCAACCTCGACTTCGCCGACGTGCGCACGACGATGCGCGACGCCGGGCCGGCGCTGCTCGGCATCGGCATGGGCATCGGCGACTCGCGCGCCTCCTTCGCCGCCGAGCGGGCGATCTCCTCGCCGCTGCTCGAGACCTCGATCGAGGGCGCACGCTCGATCCTGCTCTCGATCACGGGCGGCCGCGACCTCTCGCTGATCGAGATCTCCGAGGCCGCGCGGGTGATCCAGGAGGCGGCGCACCCCGACGCCCACATCATCTTCGGCGCCAACGTCGACGACGCACTCGACGAGCAGATCTGGGTGACGGTGATCGCGACCCGCTTCGACGCGCGCGGCCGCCGCGCCGACGGCACCTCGACCGGGGTCAACCGCACGGTCGCACGGCCCTCGGCCCGCCGCGGCACCAGCGGCGACAAGACCGGCGCCCGCCGCGTGCCCGGATACGAGCGCGAGCCGAGCGAGCTCGGCATCGACGTCCCGGAGTTCATCCCCAACTGATGGCTGATCCGATGTAGCGGATCGAGCGGCGGCTCGCCAGGCGCCCGGCGGATCGAGCCGCGGCGCCGTCGCCGCCGGCCATCCCGAGACCGCCGCCGCGGGCGCCTGGGCGTTGCGCGAGGGCGGCAATGCGGCCGACGCCGCGATCGCCGCGGTCGCCGCCTCGCTCGTCGTCGAGAGCCCGCTGACCGGGCTCGGCGCCGGCGGCTACATGCTCTTCCGCGAGCCGGGCGCAGAGCCGGTGCTGCTCGACTTCTTCGTCGCCGCGCCGGGGATCGGCGCCGAGGGACTGAGGCGCCGAGCGGAGCTCGTCCCGATCGAGATCGACTTCGGCGGCACCGTGCAGGTCTTCAATATCGGCGCCGCCTCGTGCGGCGTGCCCGGCGTGCCGGCCGGGCTTGCGGAGGCAGCGTCGCGGTTCGCGACGATGCCGCTCGCCGACCTCGTGGGCCCGGCCGTGCGGCTCGCCCGCGAGGGCGTCGTCGTCAACGACCAGCAGGGCTACCTGTTCGCGCTCCTGGCCCCGATCCTCAACCATGCGCCGGAGGGGGCCGCCGTCTACTCGCCGCGCGGACGGCCGCTGCGGGCGGGTGAGACGTTCGTCTATCCCGAGCTCGGCGAGGCGCTCGAGCTCTATGGGGCCGAGGGCGCGGCGCCGTTCTACGAGGGCGACATCGCCGGGCGGCTCTGCGCCTGGGTCGGCGAGCGCGGCGGCACGCTGACCGCCGAGGACCTGCGCTCCTACGCGCCGATCGCGCGCGAGCCGGTCCATGCGGCGTGGCTCGGCCGCGATGTCGTCAGCAACGCGCCGCCATCGCCCGGCGGCACGCTGATCGCCTTCGTCCTCGCAATCCTCGAGCGCCTCGGCCGCTCCGACCCTGCGGCGCTCGTCGCGGCGATGGAGCAGGCGCAGCTCGCCCGTGACAGGGACTTCCTCGAGGGCCTCTACGGGGACGGTTTCGCGGACTCGTTCCTGCGCCGGCGATCGGCTCGATGCGGCCGCCGCGGCCTGCGCCCAGACGCTGGCGCGACCGGCGCCCCGCCGCGCGCCGGCGCCGCCCGAGGGCGGGCTCGGCTCGACCACCCATATCGCCGTCGTCGACGCCGCCGGCGCCTGCGCGAGCGTCACCTGCTCGAACGGCTCGGGCTCGGGCGTGATCGTGCCGGGCACCGGCGTGCAGCTCAACAACATGATGGGCGAGCAGGACCTGAACCCGCTCGGCTTCCACAGCACGCTGCCGGGCCGGCGGATGCCGTCGATGATGTCGCCGACCGTCGCCCTGCGTGAGGGCGAGGTCGAGCTCGTCGCCGGCAGCGCCGGCTCGAACCGGATCCGCTCCGCAGTCCTGCAGACGCTGATCCGCTCGCTCGCCGACGGGATGCCGATCGGTGCCGCCGTCGATGCGCCCCGCCTGCACTACGAGGAAGGCACCGTCCACGCCGAGCCGGGCGTCCCCGAGGAGGGCCTCGCGGCGAGTGGCCGCGAGCTCGTCCGCTGGAGCACGACGAGCCTCTTCTTCGGCGGCGTCAATGCCGTCGCCCGCGACCCTCGCACCGGGCTGCTCGACGCCGCCGGCGATCACAGGCGCGGCGGCGCGGCCGAGCTCGTCTGAGGTTCTGCGGCCGAGCTCAGCGCTCGGTCGGCCCGAGGCCGCTGATCGGCCCGTGGCCGTTGCCGCGGGCGCGGTCGGCGAGCGCCCGCGAGCGTTGGACCTGATCGGAGAGCGCGACGAGGATCTCGCGCAGTAGCTCGAGCCGCGCCGGCTCCGCGTCGGTCTCGAGCAGCCGTTGCTTCGGCTCGACCGGGATCTCGACCCGGGCCGCGATCTCGAAGGCCAGTTCCGCGTCCGGATCGAGCTCGGCATCGCTGTCGAGCGCGTCGAGCAGCGCCTCGAACGCCTCGAGCACGGGTCCGGGGTCCGCCTCGTCGGCCCGCTCATCGCCGAGCTCGGTGACGGCGGCAAGCGGGAAGTCCGGCCCCTCGAAGCGCTCGGCCACCCGGAAGCGGCTCTCGCCGCCGACGATGATGTTCATGCGGCCGTCGTCGAACTCCTCGAGCACCTCCTCGACGGCGGCGGTGCAGCCGATCTCGCGGGCGCCGTCGTCGGTGCGGAGCACGATCCCGAAGGGCTCCTCGGCGGCCAGGCAGTGCCTGATCATGCGCTTGTAGCGCTCCTCGAAGATGTGGAGGGGGATGCGCTCGCTCGGCAGCAGCACGAGTGGCAGCTCGAAGACCGGAATCGTCAAACGCTCTCCCGCCATTGGCTGACTATATGAGCCTCCGGCGCCGCGTTCGGCGGCGGCGGGGCGGGGCGGGGCGCGGGTGGGCACAATCCCCCGCGTGGCGGACAGCTTCGACCCAGCCTCAGAGGGACTGCTCGACGGCGTCGACGGCGAGGAAGCACGGGAGCGCCTCGAGGCGCTCCTGCGGCGCCTGCACGACTCCGGGGTCGGCGTCGAGGAGCTGCGCGAAGCGATCGACGGCCGTCGCCTGGCGTTGATCGCCGCCGAGCGCGTGCTCTCGGGCAGCGAGCGCTACTCGACGCTCGAGGTGGCCGAGCGGGTCGGCGTCGAGCCGGACGTGCTCGAGTCCCAGTGGCGAGCGCTCGGCCTCGCGGTCGGCGACCGCGAGGAGCGGACGAAGACCCGATCCGACCTCGAGGCCGCCGAGCGGCTCCGCGAGCTGCTCGACACGGGCATCGACCCCGACGCCGTCGAGCAGACCTCCCGGGTGATGGCGATGGCCCTCGCGCAGGTCGCCGCTTCCCATCGCGAGATCGCCACGGAGGCGGTCGTCGGCGTCGATGACCCGGGCGAAGAGCGCAGCCTCGAGGATGAGCTCGAGGTCGCGGAGCGCCTCGAGGCGCTGACGCGGACGCTCGTGCCGCTCGTCGGGCCTTCGCTCGAGCACCTCTACCGGATCCAGCTTCGCGAGCAGGTCCGCAACGCGATCATCATGGTCGAGGTCCGGCGCCAGGGCCAGGCGGCCGCGGACACCTCGGCGATCGCCTTCGCCGATCTCGTCGGCTTCACCAGGCTCGGCGAGGAGTTGGCACCGGAGGCGTTCGGTGAAATTACGCTGCGCTTCGCAGAGCTCGCCTCCGACGTCGCCGGCGGACCGGTGCGTCTCGTCAAGATGATCGGCGACGCGGCGATGTTCTCCTCGCCGCAGCCCGAGGAGCTGGCGGTCGCCGTGCTCGCGCTGCTCGACAGCCGTCGAGGCCGAGGACGGCGAGTTCCCGAGCGTGCGCGCCGGGCTCAGCTGGGGACCGGCGGTGGCGCGCGGCGGCGATCTCTACGGCCGCGCCGTCAACCTTGCCAGCCGGCTTACCGGCGCCGCCCGGCCAAACAGCCTGCTCGTCGCCGGCGAGGACCCTGAGGCGCTCGTCGCCGGCGGTCGGCTGCGGCTCTCCGACGCCGGCCACAAGCGCCTCAAGGGCATCGACGGCGCCGTCCACGTCTACCGCTGCCGGCGTGCACGCGAGGACGGGGAGGACGGGGGCGAGGAGGACGGTCGAGGCGACGGCGAGAGCGCGCAGCCGGCGGCCGGCCCGGAGCGGCCGAGTGGGCGCCGGCGGCGCAAGCCGGGGCGGCCAGAGCCCGCGTGAGCCCCGTGGGGCTGTTCAGCGACCGTTAAGCGCGCGGACCGAAGATCCAGCCGATGTTGCTGCTGATGCTGTTCGCGCTCGTCGCGGGAGCCGGGACCGCGCTTTCGCCCTGCGTGCTGCCGATCCTGCCCGCGGTGCTCGGCGCGGGCGTCACCGGCGGTCGTCGCCGGCCGCTCGGCGTCGTCACCGGCCTCGTCTTCGCCTTCGCCTTCTCGGCGGTCGCGCTCGTCTACCTGATCGATGCGCTCGGCCTGCCCAACGACATCCAGCGGATCATCGCGATCGTCGTCTTGGCCGGCTTCGGCATCGCGCTGCTGATCCCGCCCGTCGCCGACCGCCTCGAGGCGGCGATCTCGCGGGTGGTCGGCGCGCCGCGCATGCAGCGAGCCGACGGCTTCTGGTCGGGGACCCTGCTCGGCGCCGCGCTCGGCCTCGCCTACTTCCCCTGCGCCGGGCCCGATCCTCGCCGGCGTGATCACCGTCTCCGCGGCTCAGGACTTCACCGTCGGCCGGCTCGCGGTGGCGCTCTCCTACGCACTGGGCTCGGGGATCGTGCTCTACGCGATCATGGTCCTTGGCCGGCGCTTCACCGATCGGCTCGAGCCCGATCCGCGGCCGGGTCCAGATGGCGATGGGCGGTGTGATGCTCGCCGTCGCGCTCGTCATGGCGACCAACCTCGATCGCAACTTCGAGCAGTCGATCGCGACCGGCCTGCCCGACTTCCTGACCAACCCGACCGAATCGATCGAGCGCAGCGACGCGGTCGCCTCCGAGATCCAGGACGTGCGCGGCGGCGACGGGCACGCGGTCGCCTCCGAGGGAGGGGCAGCGGAGGCGGCGGCCGGCAAGCGCCTTCCCGACCTCGGCGCCGCGGGCAAGTTCACGGATACGCAGCAGTGGTTCAACACGCCGGGCGGCAAGCCGCTCTCGATCGCCCAGCTCAACGCCGAGGGCAAGACGGTGCTGATCGACTTCTGGACCTACACGTGCATCAACTGCATCCGCACGCTGCCCTACCTCGAGGCATGGGACCGCAAGTACCGCAAGGACGGGCTCGTCGTCGTCGGCGTGCACTCGCCCGAGTTCCCGTTCGAGAAGGACGCCGGCAACGTCGCCGACGCGATCGCCTCCGACGGGATCCACTACCCGGTCGTCCAGGACAACGAGCTCGGCACCTGGAACTCCTTCCACAACCAGTACTGGCCCGCCCACTATCTGATCGACACCGAACGGCAGGGTCCGCTACACGCACTTCGGCGAGGGCGACTACGGACAGACAGAGGAGGCGATCCGCTCCTTGCTCGCCGCCGACGGCAGCGGCTCGCTGCGGCTCGCACGCAACGGCCGGCAAGGTCGAGGTCGCCGCGCACGGGCTCGCGCACGCCCGAGACCTACCTCGGCGCCGCCCGCGGGCGCGGGATGGGTCAACGGCCAGCCGCCGCAGGGCGCGCCGCCGGCCGGCCAGCGGGACTTCGGCACGGTCGGCAACCGGATCCTCAAGGCGCTGCCGCCGAACGGGTTCGCCTACCAGGGCAACTGGGACGTGACGGGCGAGGACGCGACGGCGGGCGAGGACGCGCGCATCGACGTCCGCTTCAAGGCGGCCGGCGTGTACCTGGTGATGGGCTCGCCGGGCCAGGACGGCGCAGCGTCAAGGTCCTCCTCGACGGCAAGCCGATCAGCGCCGCGGACGCGGGCTCCGACGTCGGGCCGAACGCGACCGTGAAGGTCGGCGAGCAGCGCCTCTACAGGCTCGTGCAGCTACCCGACGCCTCCGACCACGTCCTCAGCCTCGAGTTCGAGCCGGGGATCTCCGGCTACGCCTTCACGTTCGGCTGATCAGCCGCGGCGCGTTCAGCCGACGAGCTTCTTGACGCGGTAGACGCGGTCGCCGCCGGGGGTGGACACCGTCACGTCCTCGCCCACGGGGCTGCCCATCAGCGCCTGGCCGACGGGCGACTCGGCTGAGATTCTGCCCGCGCTGACGTCCGCCTCGGTCGAGCCGACCAGCGTCCACTCGTGCTCCTTGCCGCCGGCGACCTCCTCGATCAGCGCGGTGCGGCCGAAGGCGAAGGTCTCCGAGCCGCCGTCGGTCTCGACGACGACCGAGTCGCGAAGCTTCGCGCGCAGGCGCTTGATCCGCGTCTCCAGGTGGGCCTGATCGTCCTTGGCGATGTGGTACTCGGCGTTCTCCTTGAGATCACCCAGCTCGCGCGCGGCCTTGATCCGCTCAGCCATCGCCGTGCGGGCAGGGCCCTCGAGCTCGGTGATCTCCGCCTCGAGCGCTGCGAGGCCCTCGGGCGTGATCGGTTCTTTGGTCGAATCGGTCATCCGCACACGGTGGCATATCGGCGTGGCCCGGCGTCGCGCCGCTTGCCGTCCGGCGCGCGGCTATGTTTGACCAATGAAGCCGGCTGCCATCATCGCCCTGCTCGCCGCCGCGGCGCTCGGCATCGCCGCGTGCGGTGGCTCATCGACGACGACCACGACCGTTACCGAGACGACCTCGGATGCGACGACCACTCCCCCGGATACCTCGTCGACGGACTCGACCAGCACGACCGAGGACGGCTCGCCGCCCGCCGCCGACATCGTCGTGCACGACTCGACCTCCTTCGTGACGCCGAGCGGCAACATCGGCTGCTTCATCGACAAGCACTCGGTCCGCTGCGACATCGACAAGCGCGAGTGGAAGCCGCCGAAGGCACCGGCCGACTGCAACCTCGACTACGGGCAGGGGATCGAGCTGACCGCGGGCGCCGGAGCCGACTTCGTCTGCGCCGGCGACACGACCCTGCAGAACGGCGGCCAGACCCTCGGCTACGGCAAGTCGATCTCCGCCGGCCTGCTCCGGTGCGAGAGCGAGCAGGACGGCCTCACCTGCACCGACACCGAGAACGGCAGCGGCTTCTTCATCTCTCAGCAGAGCTACAAAATCTTCTAAGCGCCGTCAAGCCGTTCTCTGACCAAGTCGGCGTGCCGCGGGCGCGGTGGCGCAGCCACATGGTCGGTGCGGCGGCGCCGTGTCAGAGAACGGCGGGCCTGCGAGAGGACCAGGTTGTAGAAGAGCTCCGGCGGCAGGCGCGGCTCGAGCACGGCGGAGTCGAGCTTCTGCAGCTCGATGTAGCTGCGGAAGGCGAAGCGGCGCCAGGCGTTCGGGACGCCCTCGGGGTCGGCCGTTGCCTCGACGGAGCGCAGCCACCAGCCGTAGAGATTGGCGACGAGCTCCTCGCCACGCAGGTAGACGTCCTCGAAGCCGGCGCGCTCGAAGAAGTCGGCGAGAGTCCGCCGGCGCAAAGGCGTGCACGTCGACCTCGCTCTCGAGCTTGTGGCCGCGCCGCCTCGTCGGTGCCCTGGCCAGGTTCGTCGGGGGCCTTCGGGGCGCGCAAGCGCGGCGCGCCACAGCGGCGCGAGCAGCGCGCCGGCGCGCTTCGGCACGGCGGCGAGGCGGTCGCCGTAGGCGCTCGGCTCACCGCAGAACGCTGCGGTTCCGCCCGGCCGGAGCACGCGCAGGAACTCGCCGGCCGCCTGGTCGAGGTCGGGGATGTGGTGGAGCACCGCGTGACCGAGCACGAGATCGAAGCTCTCCGATTCGAACGGCAGCCGCTCGGCCTCGGTACGGACCGTCTCGACCTCGAGCCCGAGCCGCTCGGCGTTGGCTTGCAGCGTCGCGAGCATCCCGGGGGAGATGTCGGTGCACGTCGCGCTCCCGATCGCGCCTGAGGCAAGCAGGTTGAGCGAGAAGTAGCCGGTGCCGGCGCCGATCTCCAGGGCGTTGCCGAAGGCGGGCTCGAGCGCCGTTCAGCGCCTTGCGCAGCTTGGCCGTCACCTGCTCGCGGCCGATGCCACCGAAGTCGATGCCCCACTTGGCGTCGTAGCTCGCCGCCGCCACGTCGTGATAACGCGTGTTGACGTCCTTGATGTGCTCCGCAGTTGCGTCGGGGGCCGCCGGCATCCGCGGGACTGTACCGTCCCGCCGCACCGTGGAAACGCACTATGAGCACTATGAGCAGCAGAACCAGCCTGACGGCGTGCCACCGCTGGAGCTGACCGGCGAGCGCACGCTGCCGGACGTGCCCGAGGAGAACTACTGGTACCGGCGCCACCTGGCCGTCTACGAGTGGATCGCCGCCCGCGTCGGCGGGCTGCGGGTCACCGATCTTGCCTGCGGGGAGGGGTACGGCTCCGACGTGCTCGCAGCGGGGGGCGCCGCCGACGTCGTCGGCGTCGATGCCAATCCCCGAGGCCCATGCCCATGCCGCGGCCCGCTACCGGCGCCCGAACCTGCGCTACGAGCGCGACCTCGTGGAGAACGTCGAGGGCCCACGCGACGCGATCGTCTTCCTGCAGACGATCGAGCACATCGCGGAGGTCGATCGGCTGCTCGACGCGATCGCGACGGCTGCGCCCGTGGCCTATATCTCGACCCCGAACCGGCTGACGCTCGCCCCGGAAGGCGCCGAGAAGTCCGACAACCCCTGGCACCTGCGCGAGTACACGGCTACGGAGTACCGGGAGCTGCTGCGAGCCGCACTTTTCATCCGGTTCAGATCCTCGGCCTGCGCCACGCCGGCAAGCTGCGCCTCCACGGTTGGGCCTTGGCGCTCGGCTGGGACCGGGTTCACCGGCGCTGCGCCTGACTGGGCCGTTCTACGATCGGTTCACGCCGGCGATCAGCGCCTCCGACTTCAAGCTGCAGGCGGGCGACCTCGACGGTTGCCTCGACTTCCTCGCGATCTGCCGACGATGAGCGGCGCGGCCCCGGCGCCGCCCCAGGGGCATGCCGGCGACATCGCGATCGTCCTGCACAGCCACATGCCCTACGTCGAGGGCTTCGGCACCTATCCGTTTGGCGAGGAGTGGCTCTTCGACGCGGTGATCCGCTCGCACCTGCCGGTGCTCGCGATCGCCGAGCGGCTGACGATGACGGTGACGCCCGTGCTCGCCGACCAGCTCGAGGCGCCCGGCGTCGCTGCGCGGATGCTCGCCTTCGCCGGCGAGCTGCGGCGCGGCTCGGCCGAGCTCGACGCCGCCGACATGACCGAGCCGCGCGCTGCGCGAGGCGTGCCTCGCCGAGGCCGCCCGCTACGGCGCCGCGATCGCCGAGCTCGAGCGCCTCGGCGACGATCCGCTCGGAGCTTTCGCCGAGGCCGGGGACGGGGACGTCGAGCTGATCGCCTCGAGCGCCACGCACGCGATCCTGCCGCTGCTGGCGACGCGCGAGGGCGTGATGCTGCAGATCGAGACCGGCCTGCGCTCGCACGCGCGGCGCTTCGGCCCGAGCGCCGGCTTCTGGCTGCCCGAGTGCGCCTACGAGCCCGGTCTCGAGCAGCTGCTCGGCGCGGCCGGCGTGCGCTGGACCTGCGTCGATCAGAGCGCGCACGAGCCTGCGGCCGCCGCGATGCGCCCGATCGGCCTCGGCCCGGTGACGGCGCTGCCGCTCGACTGGGAGGCGATCCAGTGGCTGTGGTCGCTCTGCCGGCTACCCCTCCGACCCGCTGTACGCGGACTTCCACCACAAGTCGCTGCGGGGCTGCCGCCCGTGGTCGATCGGCGGCGCTCCCTACGAGCCCGAGCGGGCGGCCGAACGCGCCCGCGAGCAGGCTCGGGAGTTCGCCGCCGCGACCGCCGTGCGGCTGCGCGAGCACCGGCAACGCACCGGCCGCGCCGGCCTGCTCACCTTCGCGATCGACACCGAGCTGCTCGGCCACTGGTGGTGGGAGGGTCCGATCTGGCTCGGCTGAGACCCTGGCGCAGCTGCCGGCTCACGGCGTGCGCCCGCTGACGATCAGCGAGGCGGTGGCCGAGCACCCGCCCGAGCGGCGGCCGGCGCGGCGCTGCGAGCTGGGGCGAGGGCAAGGACCTGCGCACCTGGGCTGGCCCTCATGTCGCCGACCTGCTCGCCGGCGCGCGCCGGCTCGAGCTGCGCCTGCTGCGCGAGCTCGGGGCGGGACTGCGAGGCCCGGCGGCGGCGCGGGCCGCGCGCGAGCTGCTCGCGTTGCAGGCGAGCGACTGGGCCTTCCTCGACTATCGGGGCCAGGCAGGCGACTACCCCTTCGAGCGGGTCCTCGGCCACAGCGAGGCGTTCTTCACCGCCCTCGATCCTGCCGGCCAGGCGGCCGACGGGGCGCTCCGCGGCCTCGCTCCCGACCTCGCGCTCGCGAGCCTGTTCGAGCCCTAACCCCGCGCCCCCGGGGACCCGGACCTGGGTCCTTGCGCCGGTCCTCGCCAGGGCGTCTCTCCGATAGCCTGCGCCATGCACGCGCAGCCCCACCTGCGGGCGCAGCACGACCATCACCTGCCTGCCGCGTGTCGATAGACGATGCCTCGCGTACTGATCCTCTCCTGGGAATACCCGCCGCTGATCGAGGGCGGCCTGGCGCGCCACGTGCGCAAGCTCTCCGAGGCGCTCGTCGAGCGCGGGACCGAGGTCCACGTCCTCACCCGCGGCGGCGGCGAGTCGCCGCGCGAGGAGGTCCTCTGCGGCGTCCACATCCACCGGGTGATGGAGCCGAGCCGCCCGCGCGACCTCGGCGAGTTCGTCGCCTGGGTCGAGCGCATGAACGCCGACATGCTCGCCGCCGGGGTCGAGCTCGGCGACCGCTTCGAGTTCGACGTCGTGCACGGTCACGACTGGCTCGTCGCGGGCGCCTGCGGGCACCTCGCGCGCCGCTTCGGGGCGCCGCTTGTGACGACGATCCACGCCACCGAGCATGGCCGTCATCAGGGTTGGGTCGACAAGCATCCGCAGTCCCACATCCACGCTGTCGAGCGCTGGATCGCGAACCGCTCCGACCGCGTGATCGCCTGCTCGTACTACATGCGCGAGCAGATCTCCGACATCTTCGGCGTGCCCGAGCGCCGCGTCACGCGTGATCCCGAACGGGATCGATCCGGGCGATCTACCCGACGTCGACGCCGCCGAACTGGCCCGTCTGCGCGCCGAGTTCGCCGCGCCTGACGAGAAGCTCGTCCTGCTGATCGGCCGGCTCGTCTACGAGAAGGGCTTCCAGTTCGCGCTCGAGGCGATGCCGTCGCTGATCGAGAGCGTCCCGGGCACGCGGTTCTTGGTCGCCGGCTCGGGCACGCACGAGGAGGAGCTGCGCCGCCAGGCCGCCGATCTCGGCCTGATGGACCACGGCACCTTCCTCGGCTGGATCGGCGACGACGTCCTGCACTCGCTCTACCGGATCGCCGACGTCTGCGTCGTCCCCTCGCTGTATGAGCCGTTCGGGCTCGTCGCCCTCGAGGCGATGGCCTGCGAGTGCCCGTGCATCGTCGCCGACACGGGCGGCCTCCGCGAGGTCGTGCCCGACGGCCGCCAGGTCGGCCTCCGCTTCCGCTCGCGCGACCCCGAGGCGCTCGCCGAGGTCGCCCGGCGTGTCCTTTCCGATGAGCGTCTCCGCCGGGAGTTGATCAGCGAGGCACGCGGGCACGTGCTCGGCTTCGACTGGCTCGATGTAGCCGAGCAGACCGAGACGGTCTACGAGGAGCTGCTTGGCGAACGGGCCGGTCTGACGCGGAGCTCTGACTCGGCGCCTGGCCGACCCACTCGGGGCTGATGTGGCGCCGCCACAGCGCGCCCCGCTGCGGCGACGCCCAGGCTGGTCAAGGACGCCGGCAGTGCCGAGGTCGTCGCCGTCGGCGGCCTCGGGTGCCGCTGCTGAACCGCACCACGGGTGGGCGGAGGTCGAGGAGCTGACGCGGCTCGCGGCTCGTGGTCGTCACGCGCGGCCAGGTGGTCGCCGACAGCAAGAAGATCATCGCCTGGGCGGAGGCCCACCCGGCGGCCTGAGTGCGTCCGGCGCTACCGTGGGCCGGAGGGGCCGTAGCCGGGGGGTTCGACCGGGTTGCGCCAGCGCAGGTGCTTGGGGGCGTCGCGCATCCGGATCACGCGCGCCGGGGTGCCGGCGGCGACGGCGTTCGCGGGGATGTTGCGGGTGACGACCGAGTTGGCGCCGATGATCGCGTTGTCGCCGACCTCGACGCCGCGCAGAACCTGCGCGTTGTAGCCGATCCAGACGTTGTTGCCGACGACGACGTCGCGCATGTAGATGCCCTGACGCCGGATCGGCGCCTCGACGTCGGCGACGTTGTGGTCGAAGTCGATGAACATCGCCCGGTCGGCGATCACGCACTGCTCGCCGATCCGCACGCGCCGGTAGGCGCTGATCGTGCAGTCCTGGCCGATCACGGTCTTCGCGCCGATCTCGACTTCGCCTTCGTGGCAGCGGATCTTCGTCCCATGCCCGATCCAGACGAAGCGGCCGAGCCGGACCCTGGCGCCGCGGCGCGACCTGCAGTTGCAGGCGCGGCCCGAGGAAGACCATGCCGTCGGTCTGCAGCCGCCGCCCGGACGGCGTTAGGCGGCGCACGGCGAAGCGCAGCGCCAGCAGCGCGTACTTCGGGGTCAGCATCCGGTGCGCCCGCGGCGAAGCGCAGCGCCGCGAGCGGCCCCCGCCGGGCGGCGATCCGCTCGAGCCCGTCGGCCGCGGCCATCGGCCTCGCCTCCGGGATCGGGTCCGGCGCCTTCGGGCTCGGTTGCGGCCACGGGAGCGCCCATCGGCGCGGATCTTAGAGCGGCGCACCGGCGCCGCGGGCGGGCGCCGCGATGCGGCTCGCGAGCGCCCGCCCTCCTTGCAATCATCCGCCGCCCGATGCCGTCTTCAGACGACAACCGAGCTCGTCGACGGGCTCCTCGCCGGCGAAGGCCGCGCGCTTGCCCGCTCGATCTCGCTGATCGAGAACGGCGACGAGGCGGGGGCGGAGCTCGTCGGCGCCGTCTTCCCGTGAGACCGGCAAGGCGCGGATCGTCGGCTTCACCGGCCCGCCCGGCGTCGGCAAGAGCACCCTGATCGGCGCCCTGGTCAAGGAGCTGCGCGAAGCCGATCGCAAGATCGGCGTGCTCTCGATCGATCCCTCGAGCCCGTTCAGCCGCGGCGCGCTGCTCGGCGATCGGATCCGCCTGTCCGAGCACTTCCTCGACCCCGAGGTCTTCATCCGCTCGATGGCTTCAGCCGCGGCGCCCTCGGCGGGCCTCGCCGAGGCCTCGCTGCAGGCGGCACTGCTGATGGACGCCGCCGGCAAGGATGACGTCCTGATCGAGACCGTCGGCGTCGGCCAGGCGGAGATCGACATCGTCGATCACGCCGACACCGTCGTGCTCGCGCTGATGCCAGGCTCGGGCGACTCGATCCAGGCGCTGAAGGCCGGCGTCATGGAGATCCCCGACGTGATCGTCGTCAACAAGGCCGACCACCCGCTCACCGACACGATGGTGCGCGAGGTGCGGACGGCACTGTCGCTGGGGCCGCAGCAGGCCTGGAAGGTGCCGATCATCAAGACCGAGGCGGCGAAGGGCATCGGCGTCACCGAGCTGCTTGCCCAGATCGACGCTCACGGCGCTCATCATCGAGGCCGAGGGCTCGCTCGAGCAGCGCCGCGCCCGCAACCTTCGCAACGAGGTCCTGGCGCTTGCCGCGGCGCGGACCAAGCGCGAGCTCGAGTCAATGGCCGAGGGCGACACGGAGGTCGCGGAGCTGCTCGACCGCGTCGTCCGCCGGGAGCTCGACCCGGCGGCTGCGTCGAAGAAGCTCTTGGAGCGGCGCCTTGCCGGCTGACGGCGACCTCCCGGCAGGTGTCGCCGCGCTCGAGAACCCGACGGCGCTCGAGGAGGCCAAGAGCTGGACCGGAAACAAGCTCGACGACGTGTCGGGCTCGACCGCAGGCCGCGTCGAGGGCGTCTTCGTCGACTCGCGCGACGGTCGAGCCGACCTGGCTGGTGATCCGCATCGGCGTCCTCGGCCGGCGCTCGGCCGTGCCCTACGAACTCGCGGCCGGCGGCGTCGGCAGGGTCTGGGTGCCGCTTGCCCGCGAGCTCGTCCGTTCGGCTCCCGAGGTCGATCCCGGAGGCGGGCCTCGACCCGGTCCAGGAGGCGGATCTCTGCAGCCACTTCGGGATCCCGGCCGAGGTCGGCCGCGCTGCCGTCGTCGCCGAGCGCGACGCCGGCCCGCCAGCAGCGTTCCCGCCTGAGCGCCCGATCTTCGCGCGGGTCGGCAGGGCTCGGCGTCAGGCGCGGTGCCTGGGCTCCTCGGCGATCCGTTCGTCGTAGGTCCGCTCGAGCATCTCCGTCGCCTGCCTGATCGCCGAGAGCACGTCGTCGAGGTCCTCGAGCTGATCAGCGATCGAGCCGTCGGCGGCTCTTGCTGGAGGAGCCGCGGGTACGGCGGTGGGGCCCGGGGCACTGGGCGAGGGCGCCGTCGGCGGCTGCAGACCCGTGATTGGCAGGGGAGGCGGCAATGGCTCAGGGTTCGCCTCCGGTTCGAGCCCATCCCGGCGCCGGTCGCCGGGCGCTGGGATGCGACCGCCGCCGAGCCCCTCGACCGCGGCGACGAGCTCGCGGATCGCGCGCTCCTGCTGGTTGAAGACGAGCCACAAGCGCGGCGATGTCGTCGCGCATCTCGTCGCACTCCGCCTTCCGGGCTCGGAGCTCGGCCCGCACGTCGGCCGGCTTGAAGCCGAACAGGCTGCGTCGCAGCCGGGGGGAGGGGGTGGCCTTCACCTCCTCGAAGTGCTCGTCGTACGCAGCGTCTTCGTCGGTCGTCTCGACGCCCGTCGTCCTCTTCACTCCCGGTCATCGCACGGCCGAGACTATCCGGTCCCGGCCGGCCGGTCAGGGCAGGCCCTTGACGATCGAGCTGGGCGCTGATGAAGCAGAAGTTGTTCGCTCGGTCGCCGGGTCGTTGGTCTTGAAGTAAGAGGAGAGCAGCAACGAGCTCGTTCAGCGATCGTGCCGGGCTGCAGACTGCCTCCGTTGTACGGCTCGGTCGAGATCGTTCCCTCGATCATGCCGTTGTTCGGCAGGCCGAGCGACTGCGACTGGCCCTTCTCGACTTCGAGCCGCTCGAGGCTCGAGGCGCCGCTCGTCCCGGCGCCCTCCATCGTCGTCAGCGAGGCGACGCTGCGGGTCGCGTTGCGTGCGAGTTGTTGTTGGTGAGCGTGATCAGCCTGCCGCCCGGGACCGCGTCGCCGTTCGTCGCCGGGCAGGCGAGCTTGAGCACGCCGAGGCCGGGGATGTTGCGCTGCGCATACTCGTTGCTCGGCCGCGCGTCACCGGCGCCGCGCCAGGAGATGCTCAGGTTGTAGACGCGCTCGTTGTTGGAGCCGGCGACGCCCTGCGGGCCGGTGGCACCCCGTGGCGCCCTTTGGTCCCCGCTTGCCCTGCTTGCCGCGGGGACCGACGGGGCCCTGCGGGCCGGCAGGTCCGGGCGGTCCGCGCTTGGCGCGCTTCTGCTTGTGCTTCTTGGCGAGCTCCGCCAGCGGGCCGGTCGGACTTCGGCTCGCCGTTCCGCCCGTTGCCCGAAGGCGAATACGGCGAGCGCCAGGAGCAGGGCGACGATCCCGACGATGGCGAGGGCGAGCGAGGCGCGGCTTGTGGCGAAGCGAGGAGTCATCCGGCGTCTGTGGCGAAGGTAGCGGTTACGTAACACCGGTTGTGGTTATTGGTCGCGTTCGGGTCGTCCTGGAAGTTCCAGTGCCAGGCGAGCGTGAACGTCGTCGGAGCCGGCGTCGCCCGTGCCGCTCTTCCATGGCTCGGTCGTGATCATCCCGCGCATGCTGGCCGGCGCTGACTCGGGTCGTATTGCATGCGCCGGGGCCGTGTCGAAGCCCTCGTAGAAACTCTTCTGGTTGTGCCGGTCGAGGCGTGCCGTGCGGACGACCGTGCGTTTGCGAGCAGCGGGGTCGTCCTCGTTGCCGCCGTGGCGGGCGGTCCACATCGTCGTCGCCCACTCCGGGGGCCGCTGCGTCTTCGTGCCGACCTTGTAGGGCGTGAAGGAGATGACCTGCGTGCCGCTGGTGTCGCCCGGCTGCGTGTTCGGCGGCTTGCAGACGATCTTGCCGGTGCCGATCCCGGGCGCGGTGAAGCTCTGCTGCTCGTAGCCCTTCCAGTCCCCGTTCTGCCAGCCGATCGTCACCGACTGCTTGGTCAGCGCCGGGGCGGCGTCCTTGCCGGCGGGACCGCCGTCGCCGACGGGGCCGACGCGACCCTGCGTGCCGCGCGGGCCCTTCGGGCCGCGCTTGCCGCGGGGGCCGACCGGGCCGCGGGGGCCCTGGCGGGCGCTCGCCGTCGCCGAGGCGCCACGCCCGGCGGTCAGCCGCACGGCGTTGGAGCCGCCGTCATCGCCGCGGGCGAAGAGGGCGGGCACGAGCGCGAGGCCGACGAGCACCAGCAGCGCCGGCAGCAGGCCGCGGAGGGTCACGCCCCGGCCTACTTGAAGTGCAGGGTCTTGGTTTTCGTCTTCTCGCCGCATGCTCTCGGCTGGGGCGCCTTGCCCTTGACGTAGATGGAGTAGCCGCCCTTGGTGAGCTTGCGCTTGAGCTTGTGATTCAGATACTGCTCGCCGATCAGCTTGCGCGAGCCCTTCTGCAACTCGGCGCGGCCGTAGACGACCCCGTCGAAGTCGGTCAGCATGCTGTGGATCTTGCGGATCGGCGACCAGCCGCTGCGTGGCCTGATGCCGATCGAGACGTAGCCGCCGCGGTTGTAGGCCTCGGCTTCGCCCTTCGGCTTGTTGAAGAACTGGATCGGCAGCTTGCCGAGGCAGCCGCGCAGCTTGACGGTGTCCGAGGTCTCGCTCTCGCCGCAGCCGAGGATGTCGCCCTTGACGACGACGGTGTAGGGGCCGGGCTGCATCGCCTGGCGCAGCTTGATCGCAGCCTTGTCACCCCACTCGAGCCAGCTCTTGCTCTTTGCTCTTGCCGAGGAAGAAGCCGCTGTACGTGTAGAGCTCCAGGTGCCACTTCTTGACGTTGCCGGTTCGGTTGAAGACCTGGACGTGGAGCTTCTTCTTGTACTGGCTCGCGAACGGCCGCGGGAAAGTGGCTGACCGCCGAGACCTTCGCGCGGAGGCCGCAGCGGGCGTTGGCCGACCGAGCGGGCCTGCCGTGCTGCCGCCGGCGAAGAGGGCCAGAACGAGCAGCACGACGAGCGAGCAGCAAGGACTCCACCCGGTATCGACGCGCGCTTCGCTCGCGATCGCCATCCTCGGTCTCAACGTCCTTTCGTCCCAGCTCTTGAGGTCCGGCACCCCCGGGAGGTTCGTGATTGCACCCACTTTAACGCCCGAAGCGGCTGTTCGATGCGGTTTTCGCTCGCAAGGACGGTGCGCGCGGCGCATCCGCGGCGGATCTGGTGGTACTTTTCCCGAAGTGTTCCGGTCATACGCCGTATTTCCGGGACTGAAGGAACCGTTCGCAATGATTGCCGCTGAGCTCCGCGGGGGAAACAAGCCAGGTCTGAACGAAGCCTTGGGCTGGATCGGATCGCGCGTCGATGACATCTACGGCGCGAACGTCGGTCGGCTCGACGACGTCTGGATCGATCCCGGCACGGGCATGCCGCGCTGGCTGCTGGTCAAGGAGGGTCGCTTCGGCGGACGCACGACGCTGATCCCCTTCGAGGACGCCACCGCGGGTGCCGGGCACGTCTGGATCCCCTACGAGCGCGAGGTCGTCCGCAAGGCTCCCGAGGTCCAGCCCGGGGCGCCGCTCACCGCCAGCGTCGAGTCGGCTCTCCGCGAGCACTACCGCAATGCCGGCGGCAGCCACCATGCTCCTACCGCGCCTCATCAGCATCCGCAGCACCCGCCCGGCCTACAGGCAGGCCCCGCCGACGCCGGCGCGCGTCCAGCACGTCCCAGCCCCTCCGCCTAGGCCGCCTGCATACGCGGCCCCTCCGGCGCACGATCCGCCAGCCGGCCCCGCTCGCCGGCCCGGTCGAGGCCGGTTCGCCCTCGGCGCTGGGCATGAATCGTCCCGGCGCCGCAGCCCCATGACGACGGCGGCGGCACCGTCTTCGGCCAGGCTCGGCATGCACGACGGCAGTCACGGGCACGAGCACCCGGCCGCCCGGCATCCCGGCGCCGCAAGGCGCCGAGCCGGCCGCAATACGCGCCCCGTGCCGCCGCCGGCCGTCGCACGCATCGCCGCCTCAGGCCACTCACTACGCCGCCGCGCCGGCCAGTCTCCGTATCCGCCGCCCATGCGGCCGCCCGCGTCGCAGGCGCAGCCCCGGCGCCCCCCGGGGCCGGGGCCTGGCGGTCCTCCGCACCTGCGGCCGCCGGTTCCGGCGCCCCGTATCCGGCGCCCGCAGCGCAGGCTCCGAGCCTCGGCCACAGGCCGCCGCCGCAGGCAGACGGTGACGCTCCGGTCGCAATCCCCGTCATCCACGGCCTCGACCAGCCGCAGAGGATCGAGATCGAGCTCAGCGGCGATCTCCGCATCAGCGGTGAGCTCAAGGGCTTCAGCCTGAAGCCGATGGGTCCTCCTCCGCCCGGCTCCGACCAGGCCTGAGGCGCGTCGCGCGGCCGAATACCCCTGCAGCGCTACCGCGCTGCTATCTTCGGCACTCAGGAGCACGTGCTCCTGACGTGCCCCCATTACCGTCCCCCATGGCCGAAGCACGCACCACGCACAGCCTCCGCGGCGCCGCCCGTCCCGGCCTCGGTGAGGCTCGCAGCTGGATCGGCGAGCGGGTCACCGATTCGCTCGGCGTCGGCGTCGGCCGGCTCGAGGACATCTGGGTCGACGCGGAGTCAGGCGAGCCGGCCTGGCTGCTGCTGCGCGAAGGCCGTTTCGGCGGTGGCAAGCACAGGCTCGTGCCGTTCGCCGGGGCGACCGAGGGTGCGCGGCCGCATCTGGCTGCCGTACGAGCGAGCGGTGATCCGCTCGGCGCCGCCGATCGGCGCCGAGGAGTTGCTCACCGCAGAGCTCGGCGAGAGCCTCCGCGAGCATTACGGCATCCGCCCGAAGCGGCGCCCCCCGCAAGAGCGTCCGCGGAACCGCTACAGGAACTGACCGGGCCGACGATCGCCGCCGCTGCGGCGATCCTCGGGTGCCCCCGAAGACGGCGCGGCGTCAGTTCGAGCTGCCGGGCGGCGGCGGCTGGTTGACCGGCGGTGCTGAGCCGATGTTGCCGCTCTGGTTCGGGACCGTGTTGGGCCCGGACGTGCCCGAGCCGTGAGCCGTTCTGGCCGGTGCCTACCTGGCTCGGGCTGACGACCCGCAGGAGCGTGTAGCGATCGTTCTGGACGACCGGCTCGAGCGTGGGCTCCTTGCCGTCGATCGCACCCGGGTACTGCTTCAGGATCAGGTCTGCGGTGTTGTTCTCGACGAGCATGAAGTCGACCTTGCCCTGCGGGTCGTTGAGCACCTGCTGCCACTGCTGGTCGCCGTGGTCGACGCGGTCGAAGAAGAGGTCCGGGTGGCCGGTGAGCGTGATCACGCCGTAGGTCCGGGAGTTGTCGGTGAGGATCTCGTTCTTGGGGATCGACTGGTCTTCGATGAAGTTGGCGATCTCCCGCTCAGGGGAGATCCCGACCTGGTAGCCGCCGCGCGAGGCGGTGCCCTCCTGGTCCTCACCGGTCGAGATCGCACGTGTCCACGCCTGCTCCAGGTTCTGATGTGGATACGTCTTCATCTGCGACCACGCCGTCGGGATCGCAATCACGGAGAGCACCGCGAGCGCGATCCAGGTGATCCCGCGCATGCCGGGCGCGCTGTAGTAGACCCACGCGAAGGCGGCGATGCCGGCGATCATCCCCGGCAGCACGTCACTGAGCTCGATCGTGTCGACCGAGCCCGTCGATGGCGGCCCCGATCAGCAGGTAGAGGATGCTGAGCAGAATCAGGAGCCCGAAGCCGATCGACGATGGTGCTCCGCTCGCCGCCGACGCCGAGCAGCACCAGCGGGATCGCGATCAGCGCGGCGGGGTAGACCAGGTAGATCCGGAAGATGTCGCCGAGGGCGGAGAAGACGCTGAAGCCGGGCGCGGCGCTTGCGACGGCGTTGACGGGCGTTGCCGCGTTCGATAGGCCGACCCACCCGAACGGGTCGCCGAGGACGACCGCGTTGAAGAAGATCCAGATGCCGAGCGCGTAGGCGATGGGCGCCAGATAGGCGATCGTCGACCCCTCGACCTCGTCCTTGCTTCGTCCCAGCCTGTTCAGCGTCCAGGCGATCAGGAAGGCGACGAAGAACGCCCAGAGGATGAGCTCGTACTTCGTCAGGCAGGCAAGCGAGAAGGCGAGCCCGGCGCCGATCAGATAGCGGGCGGAGCCGTTCCGGCCCCAGCCGACCAGGCAGAACAGAGCGAAGGCGAGGAAGAACATGTAGGCCGCGTCGCCGGTGCCGTTCATCGAGTAGTAGGCGAACATCGGGTTGAGGCCGACCAGGAGCACGAGCAGCAGCCGCGCGCCGCGCGCCATGTCGGCCATCGCGAACATCCGGTTGACGCACGTCAGGGTGAGGGCGCCGAAGATGCCCGAGGAGAGCGAGAGCGCCAATCCCGACGTGACGAACGAGCGGACGGCCGCGAACGGAACGAGCACGAAGGTCCCGATCGGCGGCAGCGAGAAGCCGATTGCGGCGAGCTTCGGCGGGTCGTTGTACCAGACCATGAACGACCTGGTGAGCCTGTCGAGGGCGTCGAAGCTGACCACGTGCAGGTCGGAGATGACCTTGTAGCCGACCAGGGTGTAGAAGATGCCGAAGAGCAGGAAGATGCCCCAGGTCTCCACTGCGTGACCGGGAATGCCACCGCCTCCTCGCGGCTGCCGACCACGGGCGGCGGCCCGTCCTCGAAGCCGTCGCCGCGGCCGTCTCGGTCGAATGATGCAGTTGCTGATTCCATTTAGAGATCCGTCGCGATCACTTGTCGAGCCCGTGCTCGGTCTTCTCCCAGTAGAAGGGCTTCGTGAAGAGCTGGTAGAAGCCCTTCCAGGCCCCGATCGACATCAGACCCCAGTAGATCGGGCTGAACATCGCGTAGCGGACGAGGTGGAAGAGGCCGCGCTGCATCGAGCCCGCGACGGCCAGGTACGTGAAGACGAAGTTGCCGACGAACAGCTCGAGCGAGGCGACGTAGTAGACGAAGCCCGGAAAGAGCTGCTCGATGATCCCCGCCTCGGTGAACAGCCAGAGCGTCGTCAACACCCAGAAGATCGGGTTGAGCAGGAAGATGATCGTGCCGCCGACGATGAACTGGAACGACCACCAGGCGCCGAAGCCGACTTCGCGCAGCAGGCGGAACGGGTGGCGCATGTGGACCAGGTAGGTCTGCAGGTAGCCCTTGACCCAGCGTGAGCGCTGGTTGATCCAGTTGCCGAGCTGCGAGTTCGCTTCCTCGAGCGTCGTCGAGTTCAGCATCACGGTCTTGTAGCCGGCCTTGTGCAGGCGCAGGCCGAGGTCGGCGTCTTCGGTGACGTTGAACGGGTCCCAGGCGCCGAGCTCGATCAGCGCCTCGCGGTTGAAGTGGTTCGAGGTGCCGCCGAGCGGGATCGGCGCGCCGGAGGCGTCGAGGCCCGGCAGGATCAGGTCGAACCAGAGCGCGTACTCGGTCGCGAAGAAGCGGGTGAGCAGGTTCTGCTCGGTGTTGAAGTAGTTGAGCTTGCTCTGCACGCAGACGACGTTGTCCTCCGAGCGCTCCCAGGCGAGCAGCACCTTCTTGAGCTGGTCGGGATCGGGCTGGTCCTCGGCGTCGTAGATGACGACGAACTTGCCCGTCGCCTGCTGGATCCCGTAGTTGCAGGCCTTCGGCTTCGTCTTCGGTTGCGAGTCGGGAACGATCAGCAGCCGGAAGTAGGGAGGGAGGGCGGCGTCGAGGATCGCCTCGATCGTTTCGTCGTCCTCCTCCTCGCAGAGGAGCATGATCTCGAGCTTCGACTTCGGGTAGTCGAGCTTGGTCAGGTTCTCGGTCAGTCGCGGGACGACGGCGGCCTCGCGGAAGAGCGGCACGAGGATCGTGTACCGCGGCACCTCGCGGTCGTCGACGGTCGCGACCTCCGGGGCC
This sequence comes from uncultured Solirubrobacterales bacterium, assembly GCA_963850625.1. Classification (GTDB taxonomy): domain Bacteria; phylum Actinomycetota; class Thermoleophilia; order Solirubrobacterales; family 70-9; genus CAXMST01. Next base: position 97,853 of record CAWKLZ010000012.1, on the reverse strand, counting down.
GGTGAAGTCGAACTCCCTGCGGCGGCCGAAGGAGTCGTAGAAGAGCTTGAACTTGTAGACCGAGGCGAGGCCGTAGATGATCACCGACATCACGACGAGCACGATCCCCGTGTTGAGCGGCGAGATCACGAAGCCGATCAGGACGGCGACGACGAAGATGATCAAGACAGCACGTTGGCCGCCCGAGAGCACCCGGTTGGCGCAGTCCTCGGGGAAGCGGGTGAGCAGCTCGGTGCGGGCGGCGCGCACGTGCTCCTCGAGGTGGATCTCACGCAGCATCGCCTCGAGCTCGGTTCGCGTGACCATGTAAGTGCGGATCCGCAGGTCGGTGAGCTCGCGGATCGCCTCGTAGGTCTCGTCGTCGAGCGGGTCGGTGATCGCGATGTAGAGCGCTGACTCGTCGACGGCGAGCGGCACGCAGCGGCCTTCGCGCTGGAGCGCCTCCGGGATGATCTCGAGCGCTTCCGCCGTCGGCTCGATCCCCTCGAGGTCGAGCAGCGGCACACGCAGCTGGTCGGCGAGGGCGGCGGCGAGGTCCTCCTCGCCGAGTCCCATCTCGTAGTAGAGGATCTCGCCCGAGACGGCTGCCGGTCTCCTCCTGGCGCTCGAGCGCCGCGCGCAACTCCTCCTCGGTGATCAAGCCCGCGCTGCAGGAGGATGTCGCCGAGGCGACCGGGTGCGGCCACCGTGCCCGGCTCGGCCGTCGCGAAGTCGCACGCCGCCTTGCTCGTCCATCTTCGCCTCGAGCGGCTCGTAGGTGCCGAGCCCGCCCCAGATGCGGTCGATCGCGCGGTCGATCTGGTGCGGCGGCGCGAGCACGACGCTGAGCGCGTCGTTGGTCAGCGCGTAGGCAACGTTCTGGGCCATCGGATCGCTTGGATCGGCCATTGCGACCGTCAGCTCCCCGTCCTCGTAGGAGACCGGGATCATCCGGAAGTGGCGGCAGACCTGCTCGGGGAGCAGCTGCGCCGCAGCGGCGTTGACCGGATCGCCGGTCGGCAGCGTCGGGTCGGGCTCGAGCGAGATCGTCGGCATCCCCGTCAGGGTCGAGTACTCGTAGGGGGAGTGGCTTGGATTCGTTGGCTTGTCCATCGGGGTCGTTCCTAGCTGCTGCCGGCGGCGAAGGTGAAGAGCACGTAGCCGACCGCGAGCACGATCAGCGGAGCGAGGACGAAGCCGACGAAGAACAGCGCGAGCCCCATCACCATCAGCGTCGCCATCAGCACGTTGAAGAATGCCCGGGCCATCAGACGCCCTCGTTGCCCGTCGCTCCGGCGTCCGCACCGGATTCGTCGGCGGCCACCCTGGCCTCGACGGCTCCGCTCGCCTCGGCCGTCTCGGCCGCAGCCGGCTCGCGGTGGCGGGCTCCTCCGGAACGTCGGTGAAGTCGACGACGATCTCGCCGTCGGGCCCGGGCTCGACCTGCATCGGGCGCCCGAGGCGGTAGAGCTCGCGGCCGATCGCGTAGGGCCCATCGAGGCCCGAGTTCGACAATCGCGCGACCGTGGCCGAAGCGGCGCACCCGCACGTCGCAGGACGATGCCAAGCCGGCCGACCGCCTCCTCGAAGTGACGCAGTTCGATCAGGTCCGCAAAGGGGCCGACGTCGAGGATCGCGACATTGCGCGGCAACGGCCTGCGGCGGCCTCGGCTTCGCCCTGGCCGTTGGTCGCTGCCGGAGCCGGCTGGTAGGGAGCCGGCTGGCTACTCGGGCTGGGCGTAGGGGTCGGGCTCGGGCGGAGGCTGGGGCGGGTAGGCATAGGCGTCGGCGGGGGCCGGGGTGCCGGCGGCGGCGAGTATGGGTCGTAGGCGGGCTGCTCGGGAGCCGGCGGCGGCGCGTAGGCCGGCTCGGCCGGGCCCTCGTAGGGCCCGCGGCGGCGGTTGCTCGGGGTAGGCGTAGCGCTCCTCGGCTGCGGGCGGCGGCTGGTGCCTCGCCGCGGCCGAGCTGCTCGACGCTGCCGTGGAGGGCAGCGAGCCGGCTGCGCAGAGCACTCAAGATCGGAGCTACCCGATCCCGCTGGATCCTGCCCTGTCTGACCGTCGCTCATCGTTCGATTATGCGGGACATGCGGGACGAAAACCCTTCAGCCGCCGGTCGGTCGTGGTGGTCGTCGTGGTCGGTCTCCGTCGTCTTGTCGGTCGTGCGCCGACTGGCTCGTCGAGTCGGTCGTGGTAGCGCCCGAGCCTGTTCCGGTCGTCGTCGTGGTCGTCGTCCCGCGTCGTCCCGTTCCGGTGCTGGTCGATGTCGACAGTCCCTGCTGCTCGGTGCTGCTCTGGGTCGCCGACGGGGTTACGGATCCGCCGCAGCTCCTCCTGCTTGGTCGCATCCGGCAGTCGGGATCAGGTCGAGCTGCTTGGCGAGCGCCGCGGCCTGGTTCAGGTGGTAGGCGATGTAGGTCTGGACCTCTGGCCTGCTGCAGGCTGCGCTGCGTCGTGTAGAGCCGGATCGTGCGCTCGAGCGGGTAGAGCTCGCTCGAGATCGTCTCCTCGGACGGGAACACGCAGCGGTCGCCGGTCTGGCCGTCGATCTCGAGCGGCCGCAGCTTCTCCTCCCAGAGCTCGTAGAAGGAGAAGGGGAAGATGCCGACGGCGCCGGGCGGCACCATCCGATCCGCGCGGCGCTGTCGCTGGGTCGCTTTGCCAGCCTTGCGGCCCAGCTTCTTGACGACCTTGGATGCCTTCTTCTGGCGCTTCTTCGCGATCTTGTAGAAGTGCTTGGAGCGCTCCCATACGCGCTGCGCCTTGTTGTGAACCTGCTTCGGCTGCCGCCTGGGCCGCCTGGTTCTGCGCCTTGACCGTCGCGTCGAGCTGCTTGCCCGCCTTGTCGAGCTGGCGGCCGGCCTTCTTGTACGCCTTCGTCGCGCGCTCGAGCGCGTGCGTGGAGCGGCGCAGCTCGCGCTTCGCGCTCGGCAGCTTCGCGACGACGCTCTTGACGTCCTTGCCGGCCTTGCGGAAGGCGGCGGCGTCCTCGCGTCCGGCGACGTAGTTCTTGTCCTGCGACGTCTCGCGCTTGAACGGCCGGTAGCTCGAGACGGTAGTTGGCGAGCGTCGGGTCCGGCACGCCGAGCACCCGTGAGCCGAAGTAGTCGAAGTCCGGCGTCCCGTCCTGCGGGCCCGCTCGGGCGGATCCGCAGCACGAAGAAGTTCGGGTTGAGCTGGTTCCACGACGTTGACCGGCGAGCCGGCGCCGAACATCTGCCGGAGCTGGGTCAGGTTGACGCAGTCGGCGCCGACGTCGCGCTCGTTCTCGGTCGCGATCGACGATCGCGTCGTAGGCGACCGGGAAGTCGACGACCTGTAGGCCGTTGTCGGTGCACGCGCTGAGCTCGGCGTCGGTGATCCGCCGTGAGGAGACCGCGATGTCGGTGTTGCCGTCGCAGAGGTCGGCGAAGCCCGTCTGATCGTCGGTGCCGCGCTCGTCGACCTGCACCGCAACGCCGTTGCGGTTCGACTTCTGCGAGAACTTGGTGTTGACCTGGTGGGTCAGCGTGCCGTTGAAGTCGCCGTCGATCTGCACGACGCCCGACTTCGGCTGCGGCAGGTCCTTGGCGGGCGTCGTCGTGGTCGTCGTGCTCGAGGTCAGCTTGCCGCGGGTCGTGTCGCCGCCGCTGCTGCCCTTGTCGAGGCTGCCGCAGGCGCCAGAGCCCCGAGCGCGAGCCCGGCGACGGCGAGTGCGAGGGCGATCGTCCGGCGCCTCACGGGGCCAACCCAACGCTCGGGCTGCCGAACTCGATCGTGCCCTCCGAGCCGCTGCCGGTCGAGGGAACGCTGCCGACGATCGCCGCGTTCGGATCGAACGTCGTCTGATCGCGCGGCGGGTCGAAGAACACCTGACCTGCCTTGACCGCCTCGAACTGGTCGAGGTGGATGTCCTGGAGCAGGTTCGAGGGCAGGACGCCGGCCCAGTCCGCGTTCTTCTGCGCGTAGAGGGTCGGCGCGGCGGAGCGGTCAACGACGATCGCGCCATAGCGGCGTAACGCCGTGATGATCGTGCGCGCGGAGCGCTCCTCGGCCTTGTTGCGGACGAAGTCGCGGCTCAGGTGCAGGAGATCCGAACGGTTGTGGCGGTGGTTCGCATTGTTGTGTCCGCGGTTGTGGTTGTGGCGGTGGTTCGCATTGTTGTGTCCGCTTGTGGTTGTGCGGTGGTGCTTGCTCTCGTTTGAGCAGCTTCTTGGCGACGCTCTTCTTGAGGCGGATCCGGGCGCCCTCGGGCAGCGAATCGACCAAGCCGGTGCCGTCGGTGCGCGAGGCGGGTTGCACGTAGCGACGCGTTGCGGCGCCGGGGACGGAGATCGCGAGCGCGTGGTTGATCTCACCACTGCGGACCTCGTCCGGTGTGATCAGGCCTGCGAACAGCGGCAGGCCCGAGCCGCGCGCGCTCGGCTGGTTCGGCTGCTGGAAGCCGGGGCCGTCGAGGTCCCAGCGCTTGACGTAGTGGTAGGAGAGCGAGCCGTCCGCCTCGCAACGGGCGCGCCAGAAGTCGAGCGCCGTATGCGTCGTGTTGTCGATCACGGTCATCCAGCCGTCGTACTGCGGCTGCGGGCAGGCGTCGGGCGGGATCACCACCGAGCTGACCGCGTCGGGTCCGCAGTTGAACTGCCGGCAGACGGCGACGCGGCGCGTTGCGCCGGCCTGCGTGTTGCTGAAGACCGGCAGCGTCCAGCGCGTCGTGTTCGTCGTCAGGCCCGTGCGGATCACCCGGCAGTTGGCCGAGCGCCGGCTGCCCTGGACGTGGCCGAGGCCCGCTTGCTGGGCGAACTTGCGCGCCTGCCTGGTGGTGTGCGCACTCGTTCCGCAGCCGCCCTGCGCCCTTGCCGTGGTTGCGAGCGATATCAGCGTTCGCGACGCGTAGCTGCGAGAGTCGCATCCAGCGTCGCGACTTCGGATCCAGGCGCTGGTTCTCGATCGACGTGTTCCACGGACTGTCGGCCGAGAAGGGCCGGCTCAGGATGGTGTCCTGGGGGTTGGAAAGCCCGGTGCCGGCGTTCTGGCTCGAGCGGCACGGTCGTCGTCCCGGGCACGGTCGCCGTCGTTACCTCGCCGGTGTTCGGGTCCGTCGTCGTCACCGTCGTGGGCGTGGCGGCGCTCGAGCTCGTCGTCGTCCCGGGCACGGTCGCCGTCGTTACCTCGCCGGTGTTCGGGTCCGTCGTCGTCACCGTCGTGGGGGTGGCAGTCGTCACGGTCGTCGTCGCCACTGGGGCCTCGCCGACCACGCCGTCGACGCCGCCGACGGGCTGGGAGCCACTCGTCGTGGTCGTGGTCGCGGTCGTCGTGGTCTGCGTCCCGTTCGGGGTCGCGGCCACCTCGGGGGTCGCGCCCGCGACCGTGCTCTGGTCGCCGGGAACCGCGCTCGCGGCGTCACTCGAGCCGCTGGCGGAGGTGGTTTCGATCACCTGGCCATCGGGCGTCGTGGTCGTGCCTGCCGCTGCCGCCTCCGATTCCTGCGTGGTCACCGTGCTCGCCGCGCTCACCGTGGTCGTCGTGTCGCCGCCGCCGCAGGCTGTGAGCGCCAGGGCCGCAACGGCGAGGACCCCTGCGAGCAGGGGCGTACATGGTGCGGCGCTACTTAGACGTGCCATCAACGAACGGTTCCTGGCGGTAAACGGGCGGACCGGAAGCCGTCGGTGACACGGAGCCCCGAACCCGGTCTGGAGCCATCGATGCTACCGGTAATACGAATCCCCACAGGCGGCCCCCTAGGCGGCGAGAGGGCTGTTGCGGAGGCCCCCGGCCCGTTCCCCGAGGCTCGCGAGCCCGCTCGCCTGCTGATCGGCGGCCTCCTCGGCGATCCGGTTCGAGGCCTCGGAGAGGCTGCGGACGAACTCCTCGAACTGTGCGCGGATCCGGTCCGCGTCCTCGAGCCCGACGGTCAGCGCCTCGGCGCGGCCGACGATTCCATCGGAGAGCTCGCCGAGCAACGACTGACGTTCGCCGACGATGCCGTCGGCCACCCGCCGGGCCTCGCTGAGGTGCCGGTCCGCCTCGACCTGGACAACGCGCCAGTGCTCGCGGATGCCCTGCTCTGCCTCTTGCTTGATCTCCGCGGCTTCGCGTTCGACCGCGCCGATCATCGTCCGCACGAGGCTGTCGGCGCGAGCCTTGGCGCGGTCCAAGTACTCACGTGCGGCTCGTTCTGCCTCGCGCATCTGCTCGTCGAAGCTGTCGGCGTGCCGCGGACGCGGCAGCGGGTCGGCGGCGGGAAGGTCGGGGAGCGCGGCCCGCGAAGGAGTAGGCGATGGGGTGGGTGCCACCGGCGGCGGGGGCCGGTTGATCTCCTCGGCACGGCTCGTGAAACGGCGCGTGGCCCGGTCGAGCCCGGCGATCGCCGCATCGATTTCGGCGCGGCTCCAGCTTCCACCCCCGTGGCTGGGGAGGGATGCATCTGCGGGATTGGCGCTGTCCGGCATTGCGACTCCTCTCGACTGTCGATGTCCCAGGCTCGTCGGGAAGGCTGGAGCCGGCAGAACGGGGCCAGTCTAGGAACCGATCCGGCGGCAGAATGCGGCAAACGCCCTCAAAGCGGGGTCTCAGGCCCCGCCGGGTCGAAGCTCCGCCAAAGCTTCCTGCAACTTGCGGAAAAAGGTCAGCGCGGGAACGCGGTCCAGGGGACGCGCGCGTCCTCCGGGCTGCCCGGCCCGAAGATCTCGTCGAGGATCGAGCGTGTATCCCCGAGACCCATCTGGTTGGTCAGGTGTTCGCGCACCTGGCCGCGCGTCCGGCCGGCGGCCGCCATCTGGATGCCGACGAGCCGCGCATCGTCGACACCCTGCCAGTCCTCGGCCGGGGCGGGCGGCTGCGGTGGGTAAGGCTCCGGTGCCGGCGGTTGTTCGAGGCGGTCTGCTGCCGTAGGCGGGTGGCTGCCCGTAGGCGGGCGGCTGCTGCGCCGGCGGGTACGGCTCGTAGGTCTCGACCGGATCCTGCTCGGGCGCGAACGGCGGCACTGGTGGTGGCGCGGCAGGCACGGGCGGTGGTGGGGCGGGCGCGGGGTCACGGCTGACGTAGGAGCTCACCTCTTCCTCGTGGAAGGCGGGAGCCTCGAAGCGATGGGCATCGGTCTCGGCCTCCTGGGCGAGCCGCTCGGCAGCGTCGCCGAGCGCGCGTACCAGGTTGTCGAAGCCTTGGCGGACGGGGGCGGCGTCCTCGAGCCGGCCGACTACGGCCTCGGCCTTGCCGATGATCTCGTCGCTCAATTCCGCGATCCGGCTCTGGCGCTCGGCGACGAGCTCGTCTGCGCGTCGGCGCGAGTAGTCGAGGTAGCGCTGCGCTTCGTCGGTCGCCTCGCCGCGGAGCCGGCCGGCCTCGCGCTCGACCGCGTCGAGGATGGAGCTGACGCGGCGCGAGACCTCAGGTGCGATGCCCGCCTCGGTTCCGAGCGGGTCGACGGGCGCCGCGCCGGCGGGCGCGCGCTGATCGTCCTCGTGGTCGGGGGAAGAGCTTTTGTCGGTCATCGGCTCGGGACGGAAGATCCGCTTGCCCAGCGTATCCGAACCAGGCGCAGGTCATGGACAACCGTCCATGCTCTTACAAGCGCGCGTGCAGGCGGTTTCGGCGCGGGGAAGCACGGGCTGCGGCGCCCGGCCGCGCCCGCCTCAGCAGCCGAGCCCGCGGGCGATCACCATCTGCTGGACCTCGTCGGTGCCTTCGCCGATCGTCAGGATCTTCGCGTCCCGGTAGAAGCGACAGACGGGGTATTCCTCGATGAAGCCGTAGCCGCCGTGGATCTGGACGGCCTCCTCGGTTGCGCGGACGGCGAGTCGCCCGGTCTTCAGCTTCGCCTGTGCCGCCGTCTGCGTGAACGACTCGCCGCGGTCCTTGAGCACCGCCGCCTTGTACGTGAGTAGGCGCGCCGCCTCGATCTCGGTGGCGAGGTCGGCGAGCTTTGCCTGGATCGTCTGGAACTTGGCGATCGCTTTGCCGAACGCCTGGCGCTCCTTTGCGTAGGCGAGTCGCCTCGTCGAGCGCGCCCTGGGCAAGGCCGACGCCCATCGCGGCGACGCCGATCCGCCCGCCGTCGAGGATCTGCAGGAACTGCTTGAAGCCGTTGCCGCGCGGGCCGAGCAGGTTGCCCTCTCCGACGACGCAGCCCTCGAAGCTGAGCGGCCGGGTGTCGGAGGCGTTCCAGCCCATCTTCCGGTAGGGCTCGCCGGGCTCGTAGCCGGGCGTCCCGTTCGGGACGATGATGTTCGAGATCTCCTTGTTGCCGCCCGTCGCCGCCCGTCACGGCGGTGATCGACACGCAGCCCGAGATCTCGGTGCCGGCGTTGGTGATGAACTGCTTGGCGCCGTCGACGTCCAGCCGTCGGCGCCGAGCGTCGCCCGGGTCCGCACGTTGCCGGCGTCGGAGCCCGCCTCGGGCTCGGTCAGCCCGAAGGCGGCGAGCTTCGATCCCGCAGGTCAGCTGCGGCAGCCAGTCCCGCTTCTGCTCCTCGTTGCCGAACAGATATATAGGCATCGTGCCGAGCGACGTGTGCGCGGCCATCGTGATCGCCACCGAGGAGTCGATCCGGGTCAGTTCCTCGACCGCGAGCGCGTAGGTGAGCGTGTCGGCGCCGCCGCCGCCGTACTCCTCGGGGAAGGGGATGCCCATCAGGCCGAGCTCGCCCATCTTTGCGACGAGCTCGTAGGGGAAGGCGTGCTCGCGGTCGAGCTGCTCGGCGACCGGCGCGACCTCGCTGCGGGCGAAGTCGCGGACCGTGTCGCGGAGCAGGCGCTGCTCGTCTGTGAGGTCGAAGTCCATCGGCGGAAGTCTCGCAGCCGGCGCGCGCTCTAACCGGCCTGCCCCGTCGCCGGCGAGGCCGCGCGCGAGCTCGACGAGCAGACGGACGCCGAAGCCGCTCGGCCCCGAGCCGAGGTAGGGCCGGCCGACGTCCCAGGAGGTGCCGGCGATGTCCAGGTGGGCCCAAGGGGTGTCCTCGACGAACTCGCTGAGGAACGCCGCCGCGGTCAGCGGGCCGCCCTTGCGCTTCGGCGAGGCGTTGCTCAGGTCGGCGTAGGTGCCGCGCATGAGATCGCTGTACTCGGAGTGCATCGGCAGACGCCAGACGAGCTCGCCGATGATCGTGCCGGCGCTGCTGATCGCCTCCGCGAGCTCGTCGTCGGTAGCAGACGAGCCCGGCGTAGCTCGAGCCGAGCGCGACGACGACCGCCCCGGTCAGCGTCGCCAGATCGACGAGGCGCCCGGCGCCCTCACGGGCCGCCCAGGTGAGCGCGTCGGCGAGGATCAGCCGGCCTTCGGCGTCCGTGTTGTTGACCTCGACGGTCTTGCCGTTGAGCTGGGTGATCACGTCGCCGGGCCGCGTCGCGCCGCCGCCGGGCATGTTCTCGACGGCGGGAACGACGGCAGAGGACGTTGAGCGGCAGGCCGAGCTCGGCGATCGCCGCCGTCGCCTCGAGCGCGGCAGCGGCGCCGGACATGTCCATCTTCATCTCCTGCATACCGGCCGACGGCTTGATCGAGATGCCGCCGCTGTCGAAGGTGACGCCCTTGCCGACGATGCCCAGCACCTCGCCGTCGGCGAGCGGCCGGTAGCGGAGCGCGATCAGCAGCGGCTCCTTGGCGGAGCCGGCGCCGACGGCTTCGAGACCGCCCATGCCGAGCTCTGGCGATCCGGGCGCCGTCGAGGACCTCGACCTCGACGCGCCGTCGTGCTCGGCGGCGATCTCGCGGGCGCGCTCGGCGAGGAAGGCAGGATCGGCGATGTTGGCCGGCAGGCTCTGCAGGCGCCGGGCGCGGTTCGAGCCGCGGGCCGAGGCGGCGGCGATCGGCACGATCTCGGCGGCCCGCTCGAGCTGCTCGTCGTCGAGGCCGATCAGCAGCAGCTCGGCTGAGCTCGCCGGCGGCGTCGGGGTCGGGCTTGCTCTTCAGCTCGTCGAAGCGAAACGCGGTCAGGATCGAGGCCCCGGCGAGCGCCGCTGCTGTCGATGCGTCGCCGTCCGGAACCTGCCAGGCGAACGAGGCGAGCTCGTAGCGCTGCGCCTGGCGGACAGCGAGCGCGGCGGCCGCGCGGACGCGCTCGGCGTCGAGCTCGTCACGCTTGCCGAGCCCGGCGACGAGCACCCGCTCGGGGCCGCCGTCGCAGTCCCGGGCGGAGCACGGTCAGCTTCTTGGGGGCGTCGCGCACGTCTTCGGCACCGGCCGCCGCAGCGAGCCAGGAGGGCAGCTCCTCATCCTCGAAGGCGCCGATGCAGAGCAGCCCCGTCGGGAGCTCCTCGGGGGATCTGCTGTCGAGCTCGACCTGCACCGGCGCGGGAGTATAGGTCCGGCCCTGTACCGTTCCGTGCGCACTCTCTTCCGCACCCGAGTTCGTCCCAGGAGGACCCTTCCGCATGTCTCAGTCCGTGATCCTCGCGACCGCCCGTACCCCGTTCGGCAAGATGGGCGGCGCGCTCGCCGCGCTTGAAGCCCCCGACCTCGGCGGGCGCGCGATCAGCGCCGCGCTGCAGCGTTCGGCCGTCGACCCCGAGCAGGTCGAGGAGGTCGTCTACGGCCAGGTCCTGCAGGCCGGCCAGGGCCAGATCCCCTCGCGCCAGGCCCAGATCAAGGCCGGAATCCCGAAGGAGGTTCCCTCGGAGACGATCAACAAGGTCTGCGCCTCGGGCATGCGCTCGGTCGGCCTCATCGACCAGGCGGTACGCGCCGGCGACACCGAGATCGGCGTCGGTGGCGGCATGGAGTCGATGTCGCAGGCGCCGTGGCTGCTGCCCGGCGCTCGCTTCGGCTTCCGCATGGGCGACGTCAAGGCGATCGACGCGATGACGCACGACGGCCTCACCAACCCCTTCACGAAACAGCAGATGATCAACGAGGCGTCCGAGGTCGGCAACGAGCTCGAGATCACCCGCCCTGATCTGGACCGCTTCGCCGCCCGTTCGCATCAGCTCGCCGCGAAGGCGACCGAGGAGGGCTTTCTCTCCGAGGAGATCGTCCCGATCGAGGTCCGCCAGAAGAAGTCGGAGGTGATGGTCGGGACCGACGAGGCGATCCGCCCCGACACGACCCAGGAGCGGCTCGCCGGGCTGCCGGGGATCGGCGGCGATGACGCCACGCATACGGCCGGCAACTCGCCCGGCGTCAACGACGGCGCCTCGGCGGTCGTCGTCGCCTCGGCCGAGTGGGCCGAGGCCAACGGCAAGACGCCGCTTGCCCGGATCGTCGGCTACGGCATGGTCGCCGACGACTACGCGTACCTCGCGCGGACGCCGGCGAAGGCGGCGATGGTGGCGCTCTGAGAAGCTCGGCAAGACGCCCGCTGACGTCGACCTCTGGGAGATCAACGAGGCCTTCGCCTCCGTTGCCCTGAACTCGATCCGGATGCTCGGCATCGAGGAGGAGAAGGTCAACGTCAACGGCGGCGCGATCGCGCTCGGTCACCCGATCGGCGCCTCCGGCGGCCGCATCATCGGCACCCTCGTGCACGAGCTCGCCCGCCGCGGCGGCGGCCTCGGCTGCGCCGCGATCTGCTCCGGCGGCGGCCAGGGCGACGCGATTCTGATCGAGGTCTAGGCCCGGCGGGGGTGGCCGGCCCCGTGCTCGCACCCGGCAGGACGCCCCGGACCGCGCCGGGTCGGGCCGGCTCGTCGCGCATGCCTCCAGCATGCGCTCCTCGGCCGCACCTGCCGGCTTCGTCAATTCATCCATATGACGGAGAACTCACCGGGTTCGACTCCGGCTCTGCGGGGTCCTGTCGGCCTGGTGGTCAGCCGTCGGCTACGGCGGGCGCGCCGCGGCGGTGTCTGATCTCGAGGACGAAGGCGACGGCGAGCAGGGCGTAGGGCGGGTCGACCGCGATCTGCGAGAGCAGCGAGGCGACCCATTCGACGACGAAGGTCGAGCCGAGGTCGTCGGCGAGCGCTGCCGAGCCGCGGATTCGAGCACGCCGCGACGGCGATCGTCAGCGGCGAGCAGCATGCTGACGATCGCGATCCTGTGGCCCTTCGACTCGGCCGTGCTGCGGCGGAAGGCTGCGCGGATCCCGATCCTGTCGATGTCGGCGATCGGCGCGGCGAGGACCCAGCGGGCGTACAGCAGGATGCCGGGCACGATCAAGCAGCAGCAGGCCGATGACCACGGCGATCGAGAAGATGATGTCGATCGCGATGATCGTCCGCCAGCGCGTCGTCCGCAAGACCCAGCGGAAGCTCGGCTCGAAGTCGGGGCCGGCGTGGACGAGCGCGGAGGCGACGGCTCCGGCGTAGACGAGCGTGCCGACAGCGTCGTCGAGCGAGATGATCGCGGCGGCGACGACGCGTTCGACGTTCTGCCGGCGCGTCGGCTCTCTGCACGTAGAGCGCGTCCAGCGTGCCCAGCAGGCCGAGCGGGACGAAGATCGCCAGCGCCAGCTTCAGCATGAACCAGAAGCGGCCGCGGCCGAGCTCGACGGCGCGGCTGATCGAGGCGCGTGCGAAGTCCATCGCGCGGAACCCTGACACCGGCGGCGGGCGTCCGCGTTCCCGTGGCGCGATCGCTACCTTCGGCGGTCATGGCCCGCGCAGGCGCATTCTTCGATCTCGACCGGACCCTGATGGCGGGGTCCTCCGGCATGCACTTCGGCCGCGCGGCGCAGCGCGCCGGGATGGTCTCGCGCGGGCAGATCCTGCGCTGGGGGCTGGCGCACCTGCGCTACCGGCTGCGCGGCTCGACCGACGCCGACACGGCGGCGGTCGTCGAGCAGGCCGAGGAGCTGCTCGGCGGTGTCCCCGAGCGGACGCTGAAGCGGCTGGTCCCCGAGATGCTCGCCGGGATCCTGCCCGCGATCTATCCGCAGATGCTTGCCGAGGTGCACGAGCATCAGGACGCCGGCCGGCCGACCTTCATCGTCAGCGCCGCCGGGTGACGGGATCGTCGGCCCGCTCGCGCGGGCGCTCGACATGGACGGGGGCATCGGCACCCACTACAGCGTCGGCCCGGACGGCCGCTTCACCGGCCGGATCGAGGGCGAGCTGATCTACGGCCTCGGGCAAGGTCGCCCCGATCGAGCGCTTCGCCGCCGAGCACGACATCGACCTGGCCGAATCGTGGGCCTACTCGGACTCCGCCTCCGACCTGCCGATGCTCGAGCTCGTCGGCAACCCGGTCGTCGTCAACCCGGACCACGAGCTCGCGGCGATCGCCCGCGAGCGCGGCTGGCGCGTGATGCGCTTCGAGAAGCTCGGCCGCCGCCTGACGCTCTTCGCCGCTCTCGCCCTGGCCGCCGCGATCGGCGGCAGCAGCTACATTCGCGGGCGAAGTAGCGCTAAGGCGCGCACCATCCGCAGCGCCGCAGGCGCTGCGGTATCCCAGCGGCGCCGCACTCACGCCAAGCGTCGCGCACGCGCGGACGCGAAGCGGAGCACGTGCGCGATGTATCCGAGCACGTGCGCGTGTGATCTCGCAGGTATCTTCCTGCCGTGGACGAGCTCGACCTCGCTTTCGCCGGGATCGCCGAGCAGGCCCGGCTGCTGCGTGGGAAGGAGGTCTCCTCGCACGAGCTCGTCGCGCTCTACCTGGGCCGGATCGAGCGGATCAACCCGCGGCTGAACGCGTTCGTCGACGTCTTCGCCGACGAGCGCTTGCCGACGCCGCCGCCGCCGACGAGCGGATCGCGGCCGGAGAGGAGGGGTCGTTGCTCGGCGTGCCGGTCGCCTTCAAGGACGAGCTCGAGATCGAAGGCCTCGTCGCCGAGCACGGGACGCGGGCCTACGGCGGTCCGCCCGCCAGCGCTGACGCCGCGCACTTGGCCGGCTGAAGGGCGCCGGCGCGATCCTGCTGGCGAAGACGACGCTGCCCGAGCTCGCGATCTGCGGCTTCACCGAGACCGAGACCTGGGGCGAGACCCGCAACCCGTGGAACCCCGGCCACACGCCCGGCGGCTCCAGCGGCGGCTCGGCGGCCGCGGTCGCCGCCGGTCTCGTCGGCGCCGCCTCGGCCTCCGACGGCGGCGGCTCGATCCGGATCCCGGCCGCCAACTGCGGACTCTTCGGCCTCAAGCCGCAGGTGGGCAGGATCACGCAGTCACCGGATCCCGAGCACTGGCTCGGCCTGACCTCGAGTGCCTGCGTGAGCCGCCGCGTCGCCGATACCGCTCTGTGGCTCGACATCGCCGCCGGCCCTGCGCCGGGCGATCGCTGGCAGGCGGCGCCGATCGAGGGCAGCTTCTCCGCGGCGGCCGCGCGCGAGCCCGGCCGGCTGCGGATCGCCTGGACGACGAGCGCGGCCCGGGCGCTGGCCCCGCCGCTGCACGACGCCCGCGTCGACGACGGCGTCGCGGCGCTGGCCGACCGCCTCGCCGGCCTCGGCCACCGGGTCGAGCCGCGCGACCCCGCCTGGGGCCTGGTCGGCTCGGACTTCGCCAACGTCTACCTGAAGGGGATCGAGAGCGACTACGACCGCGTTCCCCACCCGGAGCGGCTCGAGTCGCGGACGCGCGGCTTCAAGCGCCTCGCCCGGCTCGTGCCGGCGCCGCTGGCGCAGCGCTCGCTCGCCGCTCGCGAGCGACATGGCGCCCGGATCAACGCGATCTTCGACCACTGCGACGTACTGGTGACGCCGACCGTCGCCGTGCCCGCCGTCGAGATCGGCCGCTGGGCGGGGCAGGGGGCGCTGCGGACGCTGCTCGGGATGAGCCGCGTCTATCCCGCACACCCCGCCCTGGAACTACCTCGGCAATCCGGCGGCCTCGATCCCGATCGGCCGCACGGCCGACGGGCCTGCCGCTCGCCGCCCAGCTCGTCGCGCCGCCGAGCCGCGAGGACCTGCTGCTGACGCTCGCCGCGCAGCTCGAGCGCGAGCTCGGCTGGCCCGACGAGCGACCGCCGCTCGCCGTCTGAGCGCCGAGCGCGCCGGAGCCCGCTCAGCCGGGGATGACGCCGGCCTTGCGGGCCGAGCGGACGCCGAGCCTCGTCGCGATCCCGGCGCCGAGGTCGAAGAGCAGGCGCGAGCGCGGCAGCTTGTTGCCGGTCAGCGTATGCGGCGCATAGAGCGCCCGGTTGCCGCCCTCGGAGGTGAGCCAGCCCGTGTAGATGCGCTGCTCCTGGCCGATCATGCGCGGTTCGAACCCATGCGCGGTGAGCCCGGCCCGGCGGCCGCCGGGCGGCACCAGGCCGCAGTCGACGTCGAGCTCGAGGCCCGCGTCGCTGGAGCTGGCCGGCCGCGCGGCGACGAGCATCGGCAGCCCGTCGGAGCCGACCCAGCCGAGGATCGTGTGCGGGAGCGAGCGGGTGTGCAGGGCGAGCTTCTCGACGTTGCGGCGGGCGCCCGTGCCGTTCTTCGGCGCGCTTTGCGGCTGCGGCTCGGCCGGCAGCGGCGCGCCGATCACCTCGGGCTCGCCGGCGCAGTCGAGGCGGTCCCAGCGCAGGATCCGCTCGACTTCGACCTCGATCCCGATCCGGTTCCAGTAGTAGGCCTCCATCAGCCGGGCGCGCCAGCCCGTCTCCCGCGGGCCGAGGAAGCGCTCCCACTGCGGGGTGATCGACTCGAGCCACTCGCGGTCGGGCTGCTCCTGCACCGTCGCCCGTCCCTGGAGGAGAACGAAGTCGCTGCTGCGCGAGTGCCCGTGCTCGCGCGCGTGAAAGGCGATCGACACCGAGGGATCGGCCTTGATCCGCACGACCTTCTTCCACAGGCCGAGCGAGGTCGTGACGGTGACCGTGCCGCGCTCGCGGTCGCGGAGGCCGAGCGGCGCCATCGGCGTGATCACGACGCCCTTCGCCGGCGTTGGGTAGCCGACGGCCGCGGCCGCGTCGCCGTTGATGATCTCGTCGATCCGGTCGTCCCAGCTCAGCGCCACGGGCGCGACTCTATCCCCCCATCGCGGCGTCGGCCGTCGTCGCGGGCGGCGCGGATATCCTGACCGGGATGAGCGATCAACCCCCCGAGGTCGAAGCAGGCACCGATACCGACCGCTGGCTGGCCGACTCCTACCCGTACGAGACGGAGCGCTCGGTGCCGTTCGAGACGCTCTCCGGCCACCCGATCAAGCCCATGTACACGCAGGACGACCTCGACGCCTCCGGCCACGAGCGCGAGCGTGACGAGGGCTTCCCGGGCGCCTATCCGTTCACCCGCGGCGTCTACCCGTCGATGCACCGCGGTCGCCTGTGGACGATGCGCCAGTTCGCCGGCTTCGGGACCGTCGAGGAGACCAACGCCCGCTTCCGCTACCTGCTCGAGCACGGGCAGACGGGCCTCTCGACGGCGTTCGACATGCCGACCCTGATGGGCCTCGACTCCGATCACGCGCGCTCGCTCGGCGAGGTCGGCGTCGAGGGCGTCGCCGTCGACTCCGTCGACGACATGGAGGTGCTCTTCGGCGGCATCCCCGTCGACGAGGTGACGACCTCGATGACGATCAACGGGCCGGCCGCGATCATGCTCGCCTTCTACGTCGTCAACGCCGAGGAGCAGGGGATCGGACCCGAGAAGCTCGGCGGCACGATCCAGACCGACATCCTCAAGGAGTACATCGCCCAGAAGGAGTGGGTCTTCCCGATCCGCCCGGCGATGCGGCTCGTCACCGACATGGTCGAGTACTGCGCGGCCGAGATGCCGCGCTGGCATCCGATCTCGATCTCCGGCTACCACATCCGCGAGGCCGGATCGACGGCCCAGCAGGAGCTCGCCTTCACGCTCAAGAACGGCCTCACCTACGTCGACGACGCGGTCGAGCGCGGGCTCGACGTCGACAGCTTCGCGCCGCGGCTCAGCTTCTTCTTCAACGCGCACATCGACTTCTTCGAGGAGATCGCCAAGTACCGGGCGGCGCGCCGGATCTGGGCGCGGGAGATGCGCGAGACGTTCGGCGCGAAGAAGCCCGAGTCGTGGCGGATGCGCTTCCACACGCAGACCGCCGGCGTCAGCCTGACCGCGCAGCAGCCGCTCGTCAACATCATCCGGACGACGGTGGAGGCGCTCGCCGGCGTGCTCGGCGGAACTCAGTCGCTGCACACCAACTCCTACGACGAGGCGCTCGCGCTGCCGACCGAGGATGCGGTCCGGATCGCGCTCCGCACCCAGCAGGTGATCGCGCACGAGACCGGCGTCACGAACACCGTCGACCCGCTCGGCGGCTCCTACTTCATCGAGAAGCTGACCGACGAGATGGAGGCCGCCGCCTACTCCTACTTCGAGCGCATCGACGAGCTCGGCGGCATGGTCGCCGCGATCGAGGAGAACTTCCCCCAGCGCGAGATCGCCGACGCCGCCTTCGAGTACCAGGCGGCGCTGCAGAACGGCGAGAAGGTGATGGTCGGCGTCAACGACTTCCAGCTCGAGACCGACGAGCAGATCCCGATCCTGCGCATCGACCCCGAGCACGAGCGCACGCAGGTGCGCCGCGTGCAGGCGACGCGCGCCGCCCGCGACGAGGGCCGCGTCGAGGCGACGCTCGCCGAGCTCGAGCGCGCGGCCGCCGACTCCGGGGCCAACCTGATGGGCCCGATCCTCGAGTGCGCCCGCGCCCGCGTGACGGTGGGGGAGATGGTCGCCTCGATGCAGACCGTCTTCGGCACCTACACCGAGACGCCCGTCTACTGAGCCCTGATCCCGCGCCGCCGGCGACCGGCGGCGCGGGCAGTTGAATACGGTCGGGTGCGGAGAGGGATACCGGATCGGAGCTTCGGGACGTCCGTAGTTTGACTTGGCGCGATCCGAGCGCTCCGGCGCTAGACGACGGGATGATCATCGCTCGAGTGGCCGGGTCAAGGATGAATCCGAGTCTGATCACGGCCTCCGCGGCGCTCGTCGTGTTGGGTCGCTCTGGCGCTCGCCGCCGCCGTCGCGGTTGCCGCCCCGCACCACCGAGCGGTCGAGCGGCGCGCCGGTCGGCGTGCTCAAGCAGCCCAGCGGCCGCAAGGGCTGTCTCGTCAACCGCTCCTCCAAGTCCCGCCGCTGCGCCAAGGCCCGCGCCCTGCACGGGCCGGGGCCGTTCCTCGGCTCGGAGGCGGTCGCGATCAGCCCCGACGGCCGCAGCGTCTACGTGGCCTCCTCGCGCAGCAACGCGATCACGATCTTCACCCGCCGGAAGGGCACGGGAAAGCTCAGCCAGTCGAAGGGCGAGAACGGCTGCATCGCCGAGCGCGGGGCCCACGGTTGCGCCGGGGGTCGTGGTCTGATCGGGCCGAACTCGGTCGCGGTCAGCGCCGACGGCCGCAGCGTCTACGCGACCTCGGTCGGCTCGAACGCGGTGACCGCGTTCCGCCGCGACCCGAAGAGCGGCGCGCTGCGCCAGGTCGGCGCCGCCGGCGGCGGCTGCATCGCCGAGGCCGCGAGCCCGGGCTGCGCCGCCGGCAGCGCGCTCGATGGCGCCGACGTCGTCGTCGTCAGCCCCGATGGCGAGAACGTCTACGTGGGCGCCTTCTTCGGCAATGCGGTCGCGTCGTTTGCCCGCAACGCCAGCAGCGGCGGCCTGACCCAGCTCGCCGGGACGAGCGGCTGTCTCGACCAACGCATCGACCTCCGGCTGCGCGCAGGGCATCGCGCTCAAGGCGCCCGAGGGCATGGCGATCAGCGGCGACGGCGAGAACGTCTACGTGGCGACGGCCGTCAGCAACGCCGTGCTGACGCTCGACCGCGATCCGGACGACGGGGCCCTGACGCAGGCGAGCGACGGCAGCGGCTGTATTGCCAACGCCGCCCTCACGGGTTGCACCAAGGGAACCGAGGTCGCCGGCGCGAACGCCGTCGTGGTCAGCCCCGACGGCGTCGACGTCTACGTCACCTCACTGATCAGCAACAGCGTCACCTCGTTCACGCGCGCGCAATCAGGCGGCGATCTGACCCAGAAGTCGGGAACCGAGGCATGCGCGATCTACCTCTTTGCGAACGGCTGCTCGCTCGCCCGGGCGCTGAAGGCTCCCGAGGGGATCACGATCTCGCCTGACGGCGCCAACGTGTACGCCGCGGCCTTCAAGTCTGACGCGATCGCCACCTTCAACCGTGACCCAGAGACCGGAGGCCTGATGCAGAAGTCGAACAAAGCGGGATGCGTCACCTCCGACGGCGTGCCCGACTGCAAGCGCGGCCGCAAGCTGGGCGAGGTCAGCTCGCTGGCGGTCAGCCCGGACGGGCGCCGGCTCTACGGCACCGCCTTCAAGAGCAACGCCGTCGTCGCCTTCAAGCGCAGGGGGCTCAGCCAGTGAGCGCCGACGAAAGGCCGCAACGCGGCATCACCCGCGGCGACCTGCTCAAGGGCGCCGCCGCGGCGACGCCCGGCCTCCTGGTCGGCGGCCCGCGCGCCTGGGCGGCGGAGAGGCCCCGCGGGGGTCAGCCCGCGCCCGAGACGGCGGGCATGAACGTGATCCTCTTCATCACCGATCAGCAACGGGCGATTCAGCACTTCCCGCCGGGGTGGGCGCGGCGCAACATGCCGGGGCTCACCCAGCTGCAGCGCAACGGCCTGACCTTCGACCGTGCCTTCACGAACTCCTGCATGTGCTCGCCGGCGCGCTCGACGTTGCTCAGCGGCTACTTCCCCGCCCAGCACGGCGTCAAGTACACGCTCGAGACGGACATGCCGGCGCGGAAGTACCCGCAGGTCGAGCTCTCGACCGACTTCGCGAACCCGGCGACGGTCTCGGGCGCCGCCGGCTACACGCCCGTCTACAAGGGCAAGTTTCACTGCGTCAAGCCGGCCCACGGCGACACCTGGGTGCCCTCCGACGTCAACCAGTACGGGTTCCAGCGCTGGAACCCACCGGATGCCGGCGCCAACCAGGACATCTCCGAGGAGGCCGGCGGGATCACCGACAACGACGGCCGCTTCATGAACTCCAAGGGGCCCGCGGTGACGGGTGCCGAGGGGGCGCTCGATTACCTGCGCTCGACCGCCTCGCACCAGGAGCCCTTCCTCCTCGTCGTCTCGCTGGTCAATCCGCACGACGTCCTCATGTACCCGTCGACCTACGACGACGCGGGTTATGACGAGTCGTGGTTCTCGGGGGAGATCGAGCCGCCGGCGACCGCCGACGAGGATCTCTCGACGAAGCCCAGGGTGCAGCGGGAGTTCCGTCGCATCTTCGACCTCGCCGGCCCGATCGGGACGAAGCGGAAGAAGCGCAACTACCTGAACTTCTACGGCAACCTGATGAAGTCCTCGGACGCCTACCTGGTCAAGATCCTCGACACGCTCAAGGCCAGGGGCATGCTCGACGACACGCTCCTGATCGCCACCTCCGACCACGGCGAGATGGGGGCCGCGCACGGCGGCTTGCGCCAGAAGAACTTCAACTTCTATGAGGAGACGATGCGCGTGCCGCTCGTGTACTCGAACCCGCGCCTGTGGCCGCGGGCGAAGCGCACGGACGACCTCGTCTCACACGTGGACTTCCTGCCGACGCTCGCCAGCCTGCTCGATGCGCCGCAGAGCGCCCGCTCCGACTGGCAGGGGGTCGACTACTCCGACCTCGTTCTGGGCGCGGGTCGAGCAAGCCGCCGCAGGACTACACCGTCTTCACCTACGACGACTACCAGTCCGGTCAGTCCCGTGGCCCCTACCCGCGGCCGCCGAACCACATCGTCGCCATCCGCGAGCGCCGCTGGAAGCTCGCCCGCTACTACGACGTCAACGGCAGGCGGCCCGACGAGTGGGAGATGTACGACCTCGAGAAGGACCCGCTCGAGCGCCACAACCTCGCCCACAAGGGGGCGAAGCGGACGCCGCACCAGGAGCGTGAGTACAAGCGGTTGCGCAAGAAGCTCGCGCGCGTCGAGCGCACGCGGCTGCAGCCGCTGTAGAGGACGCGGGTTCGGCTCGCCACGCGTTCACGGCTGCCGGCGCCCGCCGTGCGGCTACGATCCAGCCTGTGAGCGAGCAGAAGATTCGCGTCGTCGTCGCCAAGCCCGGCCTCGACGGCCACGACAGGGGAGCGAAGATCATCGCCCGTGCGCTGCGCGACGCGGGCATGGAGGTGATCTACACGGGCCTGCACCAGACGCCCGAGCAGATCGCGGCGACGGTGGTCCAGGAGGACGCCCACGCGGTCGGCCTCTCGATCCTCTCCGGGGCTCACATGACGCTCGTCCCGAAGGTCGTCGAGATGTTGCGAGAGCAGGGTGCGGACGACGTCCTCGTGACGGTCGGCGGGACGATCCCGGCGGACGACATCCCCGAGCTCAAGGAGCAGGGCGTCGCCGAGGTCTTCACGCCGGGCGCCTCGACGGATGACATCGTCGAGTTCCTGCGCTCGTCGCTGCAGACCCCCGCCTAGATGTGACGGCCCGATGAGGGGGCGCAGGGGGATCGCCGTCGCGGTCGCGCTCATCGCTGCCGCAGCGCTCGCGCTCGGCGCCGCCTCGGCGCCGGCCAGGCCGCACGAGAGGACGCGGTCTCCAAGGTGCTGCTGCCGCCCAAGCACGGCCGCGTCTACCACGGTGCCAACCCGGGCTTCGGCGGCAGCGAGGACGTCGTTAGCGGCAGCCGCATCCGTGGCTTCGAGCAGCTCGCCCACCACAAGATCGCCTGGGCCTACTTCTCGAACAACTGGCTGCACGGCAAGATCAACTTCCCGGCGGCGCGGATCAAGCGCATCTACCGCGCCGGGACGATCCCCTTCGTGCGGCTGATGCCGCGCTCGAGCTTCCGCGTCGGCGGCCCCGACCGCCACTTCACGATGCAGAGCATCATCGACGGCGCCTGGGACGGGCCGACCGAGGGCTCCGACGGGCTGCGCTCGTGGTGCCGGCAGGCCGCCGACCTTGGCCGGCCGCTGCTCGCCGAGTTCGGCGCCGAGGTCGACGGCGACTGGTTTCCGTGGAACGGCCGCTACAACGGCGGCGCCCGCACCGACGGCTACGGCGATCCCGATCTCGCCGACGGTCCCGAGCGCTTCGTCGACGCCTACCGGCACCTCATCGCCCTGTGCCGGGCCCAGGGGGCGACGAACGTCACCTGGTTCTTCCACGCCGACGCCGACCCGAAGCCGGCGGCACCGTGGAACAGCATCTCCGCCTACTACCCGGGCGACCGCTGGGTCGATTGGATCGGCGTCTCCTATTACGGCTCGCTGAGCCACCGCTACGGCTGGCAGCAGCTCAGCGGCGGCCTGGAGCGCAGCATGCCCGAGCTCGAGCGGCTCGCCGCGCCGGACGACAAGCCGCTTGCCCTGATCGAGTTCGGCACGCGCGAGGACCGCAGCCGCCCGGGGCGCAAGGCGAGTTGGATCGAGCAGGCCGGCAAGGACCTGCGCGAGCGCTGGCCGCAGCTCGACGCCGTCTCCTGGTGGAACGAGAGCTATCCCGATCACGGCGAGCGCATCGACCTGCGGATCGACTCGAGCCGGAGCGCGCTGCAGGCCTACCGGCATGTCTTCGCGCGCCATCACTACGCGACCCAGCTGCGCTTCGGTCCCGTCGACGGCGCCCCCTGACGCGAGGCCGGGGGACGCCTCGGTGCGCGTCAGCTCAACCCTGGGCCACGCCCTTGGCACAGACGGCGGTCACGACCCACTGGCCGGCGGAGCTGGTGATGTTGACGGCCGCCGCGTTCATGGACCGGTCGGAGTTCGGCACGGTCGGGTGGGCGAGGATGCCCGGGAAGATGCCGGGGCCCGAGGAGTCAAGGCCGACGGACAACGGCACCGGGTACTTCTTCGGGCACTTGACCGACGCCAGGTCGCTGTCGCCGGCGGCGATCGAGCGTGACGACGACCGACCGTAGATGACCTTCGGCTTGTGGCTGGACTTGGCTCGCGCAAAGGCTGTGGGACCGAAGTGCAGCTTCACGGGCTGCGGCGTGCCGAAGTCTCCGGTGAGCCGGCTGGCGGTGTCGACCCCGCCATCTGAGCCGATGACCGAGCCCGCGAACAGGCCGAGCCCGAGGACGGAGACCGCGGCGAGCCCCGCGACCAGCTTGCTTACTCTCATGAGAACCTCCCGGTTGGCGCGGCTCAGGGGCGGCCGCGTGAGTCCGGCGACCCTACAGCGCGGGATGGTTCCCACCTCCGCGCCGAGCCTGCCGGAAATCGCCTGATTGACTGGTCAGTCAGCCAGCGGCATATCGGGTAAGGTGCGTCGCCGCAAAGTCCCAGAAGACCCACTTTTCGGAGGCACCCCTCTTGAAGATCTGTTGTTTGGTCAAAGAGGTTCCGGACGCCGCTGTGCAGAAGCGGATCGACCCCGGAACCAAGCGCCTGGACCGTTCAGGCGAGAAGAACCTGAATCCGTTTGACACCCACGGCATCGAGGCGGCGATGCAGATTCGTGAAGGTGGCAAGGTCGAGGTCGATGAGATCGTCGCCGTGACGATGGGCCCCGACAGCGCTCAGCGCGCCCTGCACAAGGCCGTCGCCCTCGGCGCTGACCGCTCCGTCCACCTCGCCGACGACGCGCTCGCCGGCTCCGACGTCTGCGCCACGGGCTACGCCCTGGCGAAGGTGCTCGAGTCCGAGTCCCCGGATCTGGTCCTGCTGGGCCAGCAGTCCGATGACGGCGAGTGCTACACGATCGGCGCAGTCGTCGCCGACCACCTGAAGATGCCGTCGCTGACGCAGGTGATCGAGATGGACGTCAATGACGGCTCGCTCCGTTGCCAGCGTCAGGCCGAGTACGGCTACGACACCGTCGACGTGCAGCTGCCGGCCGTGATCAGCGTCGGTGACGCGATCAACGAGCCGCGCTACCCGTCGCTGAAGGCGATCATGGGCGCGAAGAAGAAGCCGCTCGACACGAAGGCCACCGGCGACGTCGGCATCGAGTCCGACAAGGTCGGCGAGGCCGGCTCCCAGACCCAGGTCCTCGGCATCAACCCGCCGCCCGAGAAGCAGGCCGGCGAGATCATCGAGGACGAGGACACCGCCGAGACGGTCGAGAAGATCGTCGCCTGGCTGGACGAAAGGAAGCTGATCTGATGAGCGCTCTGCGCGAAACAGCATTTGACCTCCTGTCAAGGAAGGTGTTCTGATGGCAGGCATCCTCACCTACGCCCTGCACTCAGACGAGGGCGAGTTCAACAACAACTCCCTCGGCGCGATCTCAGAGGCCGCGAAGCTGGTCGGCGAGATCGGTGGCGACGCCGCCGCGCTCGTCGTCGGCGATATCGACGACGCTGCGTGCGCCGGCCTCGGCGCCTACGGCGCGACGAAGGTCTACCGGGCCAAGTCGGTCCCGGAGGGCCTCGCCCAGCCGATCGTCGACGCGATGGCCAAGGTCATCACCGAGAACGACATCTCCTACGCGCTGTTCGGCGGCGGTCTGCTCGGCTTCGAGATCGGGGCCGGCCTGACGGCCCGCCTCGGCGCCGGCGTGACGATGGAGGTCACCGCGGTCAAGGCCGACGGCGGCAAGCTCGTCGCCGAGCGCCCGGTCCTGCAGGACTCGGCGATCGTCGACGTCGGCTACGTCTCCGAGCCCGGCGTGATCATCGGCCGCCTGAACGCGTTCGACACGAGCGAGGGCGGCTCCGGCGACGCCGAGGTCATCGACATCGACGTCGAGCTCTCCGAGTTCTCGTCGAAGGCGACGATGGTCACCCGCGGCGAGTCCGGCGACACCGGCGGCGTCGACATCGCCGACGCCGACATCCTCGTCGGCAGCGGCCGCGGCTTCGGCGGCGAGGAGAACCTCTCCGTCGCCCGTGAGCTCGCCTCCGCCCTCGGCGGCGAGGTCGCAGCCACGCGCGCGATCGTCGACGCCGGATGGATCCCCTACGCGACCCAGATCGGCCAGACCGGCAAGACGGTCTCCCCGAAGCTGTACCTCGCGGCCGGCATCTCCGGTGCGATCCAGCACAAGGTCGGCATGCAGAGCAGCGAGAACATCGTCGCGATCAACAAGGATCAGAACGCGCCGATCTTCGAGTACTGCGACCTCGGCGTGGTCGGGGATCTGCACAAGATCCTCCCGGCCCTGACCGAGGCGATCAAGGCCAAGAAGGGCGGCTGAGGCCGTCCCGACCCGACGGCGGCGGGCCAAGCGCCCGCCGCCGGTCGCGGTCGTCCCGAAGCGAAAGGTTTCCCAAGGTTTTCCGATGCCCCCCGTAGCCCCCGCAGAGTTCCCGCCCCCGTTCGACCCTTCCAAGCACGTCGGCGCGCCCACGGACGCCGAGGACGAGCGTCTCGAGGCAGGCATCGTCATCGTCGGCGGCGGCCCGGCCGGCCTCGCCTGCGCGAACCGGGTCATGCAGCTGCTCGAGGACGAACCCGAGCTCACCGAGAAGCTCGGCGAGATCCCCGTCGCGGTGCTCGAGAAGGGCAAGGTCTGTGGCGCCCACAACCTCTCCGGCGCCAACATGCGCCCCTCGGCGATGGCCGAGCTCTTCCCGGATCTCGATCCGAGCGACTGGCCCGTCTACCAGCGGGTCACCAAGGACGCCGTCTACCTGCTCACGAAGAAGCGCGCGATCCCGCTCAAGCCGCCGCCCCCGAACTTCCGCAACGAGGGCAACTACGTCACCTCGGTCTCGAAGCTGAGCCGCTTCCTCGCCGAGCGCGCGGAGGAGGCAGGCGCCTACATCCTCACCGAGACCGTCGCCGACAAGCTGCTGGTCGACGACCGCATCGTCAAGGGCGTCCGCTCCGGCGACAAGGGCCGCGGCAAGGATGGCTACGAGCTCGGCAACTTCGAGCCCGGCTCGGACCTGATGGCGAAGGCCACGGTGCTCGCCGAGGGCACGCTCGGACACCTGACGACGTGTGCCGTCGACTACTTCGACCTCGCCGCCGACGCGCAGCGCTGGGAGATCGGCGTGAAGGAGATCTGGGAGGTGGCGAAGCCGCTGGACCGGGTCATCCACACGATGAACTGGCCGATGCGTGCGCCGCCCGAAGTACAACGAGTTCGGCGGCTCGTTCATCTACCCGATGGGCGAGGACAAGATCACGATCGGCATGGTCGCCGGCCTCGACACCACCGACGCGACCTTCTCCTGCCACGACCTGCTGCAGCAGTTCAAGACGCACCCGTTCGTCCGTGACCTGCTCGAGGGCGGCAAGCGCGTCGGCTGGGGCGCGAAGACGATTCCCTCCGGCGGCTACTGGTCGATGCCGAAGCACCTCGCCGTGCCGGGCATGGTCATGTGCGGGGACAACGTCTCGATGGTCGACATCCCCTACCTGAAGGGCATCCACCTGGCGATGCACGCCGGCATCTACGCCGCCGAGTCGATCGTCGCGAGCCTCAAGGCGGACCCGGAGTCGGTCGACTTCTCCTCCTACGAGGAGCGCGTCCGCTCCTCGGACATCGAGAAGCAGCTGTACAAGTCGCGCAACGTCCGCCAGCACGGCGACAAGGGGTTCGTCGCCTTCGGCGCGATCGCCAACGCCTGGCTGCTGAGCGGTGGCGCCCTACCTCCCGGTCACAAGAAGTCCGAGCCGGACTCGGAGGTCCCGATGTTCATCGGCAAGGCCGCCGACGACTACCCGGAGCCCGACAACGAGCTCACGTTCAACAAGCTCGACTCGGTCTTCCTCTCCGGCAACGCGACCCGCGACGACGCCCCCAACCACGTCCGCATCCAGACGCACGTGCCGCGCGAGGTCGCGCAGACGTGGGTCTCGATGTGCCCGGCGCAGGTCTACGAGATCCCCGAGGAGCAGCTGGAGAACGGCGCGGCGGAGGTCGACGTCCACGTCACCGCCTCGAACTGCGTCCAGTGCGGCGCGATCAACGCCAAGGGCGGCCGGCTGACGATGCCGGAGGGTGGCGACGGCCCCCTCTACCAGGAGACCTGACGGACTGAGGACGCCGCACTCGGCGTCATCGGGGTCGGCGGATAGCGCTGCTATACCGGCCGGACTCTTCCTTGGTCTCGACGCCCACAGCCTCGTCAGCTTCCCGGATAAACCAGGAAATACCGGGTCGGCCTTCAGGCAGAGGAAGAGGCGGGAGCAAGCGAAGCGTCCATAACAGCAGCCACGTCGAAGCTGGGGCCGACGTGGCTGCTGAGAGTGGTGGCCAGACGCGCCTTTCAGCAGCAACGTCACCTCCGCGCCGACGTGGCTGCTGATATGGGTCCCACATCTAGCGTCGCGGGCGAACCTCACCGACTTTCCCAGCACATAGCTGGCAAAGTCGATACGGAACGCCGCCTGCCCAGCTTCCTCGCCAACTCACCTCCCTCACTGCCCTCGCAAGGCCATGCACGCTGCCGGCGAGGGTGGTGGTGTGGCGTGACGGTGGGGCAGGCGAGGCCCACCAGGAACCCTGGGCGTCTCAGCGGGTGGGTTGCGGGCTAGCCCGCGACTCGTTCTGAGACCGGGCCGGTGGCGATCTCGGTCAGGCGGTCGAGCTCGGCCGTGATCGCCTCGGTGAGGACGTCGAGGTCCTCGACCGCGTCGCGGTCGGCGTTCAGGCAGAGGAAGAGGCGGTCGGTGTAGCTGAGCGCCGCGATGCCGATCGCGTGGTCGGCGGCGAGCGGCACCAGCGGCCAGATCTCCTCGACCTTGGAGCCGAGCACGTAGAGCGGCTCTCGGGGGCCGGGCACGTTGGTGATCGTGACGTTGAACAGCCGCGTCGCGAACAGCGCCTGGGCGAGGAAGCTGTGCAGCGCCGGCGGCGCCAGCGCGGCGATGTCGATCAGACCGCGGGAGCCATCGGCCTGGGTCGAGGACTTCAGCCCCTCGGCCTCGTCGACCTGGGCCCGGAAGCGGATCAGCGGGTCCTCGATGCCGACGGGCAGCCCGACGAACAGCGAGCTGACCCGGTTGCCGAGCGCGAGCTTGTCGGCTGCCGGGCGGATGTTCACCGGCACCATCGCCCGCAGGCCCGCCTCGGGCGGCTCCTCGCCCCTGTGCAGGAAGAGCGCCCGCAGGCCACCGGAGGTGATCGCGAGGACGACGTCGTTGACCGTGCCGCCGAGCGCCGTGCGGATCTCGCGCAGCCGCTCGAACTCGATCGGGACGACGGCGAGCGCGCGGTTCGGCCCGATCGGCCGGTTGATGCTGGTCTTCGGCGCGGCGTTGAACTCGTCGCGGACGACGAGCTCGATGGCGGCGCGGGATTGGTGCAGGGCGCTCTGCGCCGTGTGCGGGTCGAGCGCCGCGCCGAGCGCGTGCGCCCCACCCTCGAGCGCATGGGCGCCCGTCTTCAGCAGTCCGGCCCCGGCGCGCAGCGAAGCCGCGGGGATCCGGCGCAGGGCGGAAGCGCGCTCGGCGCCTTGCTCGCCCTCCGGCGCCTCGGTGGCGGCTGCGTGGGCCGGCGGGGAACGGTGGGTCCGCGTTCTGATCGACGTCGAGGAGGATCTTGGCCGCGTCGACCGAGCCGACGCCGTCAACGAGGCAGTGATGCGTCTTCGAGACGAGCGCCCAGGTCTCGGCCGAGATCTCGACGACGCTCACCTCCCAGAGCGGGTGACGCCGGTCGAGGCGGAGCGAGAAGTAGTCCGCCGCCCACTCGAGCAACTCTTCACGTCCGGCCGTTTCGGGAAGCCGGCGGCGACGGACGTGGCGGGCGATGTCGAAATCCGGATCCTGCTCCCAAGCGGGCCAGCGCAGCCCGCCGGTCCGAGCGGACGAGAGGCGCTGCGTGTACAGGCGGCAGCACGTCGAGGCGCGCCGCGAGCGCAGCCCGGACCGACTCGACCGGCGGCGCCGGGCCGGCCAGCACCATGACCGCGCCGATGTGCATGTGGGCGCCGTCGTCGGCCTCCTCGAGCTCGAGGAAGGTGGCGTCGAGTGCTGTCAGCCTCTCTCCCATGGCATCAACCTACGCCCGCGCGCGCGCTTCCCGATTCCGGGTGCGACGCGATCGTTGCTCAGTAGAAAGCCACCAGTCGATGGCACGCGTGGCGGGTTACGGTTCAGCTGTGGCACGACTCGAGGTGGTTCCGATCTCACCGCTTCCACCCGAGCGGTTCCGTTCCGTGCTCGGCGAGGCGTATGGGGAGGTGGAGGAGACGATCGTCCGCGCTCGCGAGCTGCTTGCCGGGCGCGTTGTCTGGCACGTCAACTCGACCGCTGCCGGCGGCGGCGTCGCGGAGCTCCTGCAGGTACTGCTCGCGTATGCCCGCGGCGCGAAGGTCGACGTACGGTGGCTCGTCGCCGCCGGGACGCCAGCCTTCTTCAGGGTGACGAAGGGCTTCCACAACGCCCTGCACGAAGCGCCGGGCGCGCCGGTCACGATCGGCGTGGAGGATCGCGAGCTCTACGAGAGCACCAGCACCGCCAACGCGGCCGAGCTCGCCGAGCTCGTGCGGCCCGAGGACATCGTCTACCTGCACGACCCGCAGACGGCCGGATTGGTCGCTCCGATTGCCGAGCTGGGCGCCACGGTGGTCTGGCGGTGCCACATCGGCGCCGACCGGCCTGGGCCCGCGGCGCGGGCTACTTGGGAGTACCTGCGGCCGATGATCGAGCCCGCCGACCGCTGGGTCTTCAGCCGTCGCGAATATGCGTGGGATGGCCTGGATCCCGAACGGGTCGCGGTCGTCGCACCATCGGTCGATGCCTTTTCACCGAAGAACCAGGACCTGCCCGATGACGTCGTCGGCACGATCGTCGACCGGATCGGGTTGACGCCCGACGGCCACCGGCCCGCGGTATTCCACCGTCAGGACGGCAGCATCGCCCGCGTCGATCGGCGTGCGCGGATCGTCCAGGACGGGCCCCTGCCGCCGGACGTGCCGGTGCTCGCGCAGATCTCGCGCTGGGACCGTCTCAAGGACCCGGTCGGCGTGCTCGAGGGCTTCGCTCGCTGCACGGGCGCCGACCCGCACCTCCTGCTCATCGGCCCCGACGCGGCCGGCGTGGCCGACGACCCGGAGGGCATCGAGGTCTATGCGGAAGTCGAGGCGGCGCGCGCGGCGCTGCCTGAAGGCGTCCGCACCCGCGTCCACCTCGTCTCGCTGCCGATGGACGACGTTGCCGAGAACGCGGTCATGGTCAACGCGCTGCAGCGCCGTGCGACGGTGGTCGCGCAGAAGAGCCTTGCGGAGGGATTCGGGCTGACCGCGACCGAGGCGATGTGGAAGGGCAAGCCGGTCATCGCCGGCGCGATCGGCGGCCTCCAAGACCAGGTCGTTGACGGTGTCACGGGACTGCTGATCGACGATCCCGCCGATCTTGACGCGTTCGCGGCGGCCGCGGACGAGCTGCTCGGCGACCCTGAGGCCGCGGCGAGGATGGGCGCCGCCGGGCGCGAGCGCGTTCGCAAGCACTTCCTCAGCACCAGGCATCTCATCGAGTACGTCGATCTGCTCGCCACGCTGATCCGCTGAGCCGGGCGCCCTCCCTCCGCCGATCGGGTGGTCAGCGATTCAACCCCTCTCTCATCCGATCGGATGAGGAGATAGGAGCCCATCGGGCCGCAGAGTTCGAGTGTCGGCAAGGGCGCCACGGACGGCGCCCGGAGCCGGCGGCGTGTGGAGCGTGCATCTGCGGTCTCTCCACGGCACCGGAGCGGACCCGCTCTCACTCCTGGTCTCGCACCATCCGCGCGCCGCCGGCCCCACCGGCGTGCGCCAGCGCCGGGGGCAGGGACCTACTTGTGCTGGCCGCTCTGGACCGAGCTGTTGAGCTCCGGATCGTCCGTGGCGATCAGGTCGGCGACCTTTTCCGCGTCGGCACCTTCGAGCAGGCCCGCCGCCATCGCGCCGTTGCCGGCCCCGTTCTGGATCGCGTTGAGGACGCGCTCCTTCGTGAACGTCGTGTCGTCGAGGTCGGGGCCGACGGTTCCCGATGTGCCGGCGACCGTCAGCGTGTGGCACTGGCCGCACGTCCCGGAGAAGAGCTTGACCGCCTCGGGGTCGGCGCCGGCGGCCGCCTTGCCGTGCGTGGTCGCTGTGTTGGTGTCGTCGCTACCGCGGGTGACGAGGACGATGACGACGACAAGTACTGCGACGGCGAGCACTGCGAGACCACCGCTGATCATTTTCGATTCCCTGCTCACCCGGATCGACCTACCCTGATCCGGCGCCCACCAACCTCAGGGCTTGCCCGCCTCTCTAGAATCGATGGCGATGAAGACAGAGATTCACCCCAACTACGGACTTGCGCACGTCCGCTGCTCCTGCGGCAACGAGTTCTACACCCGCTCGACGAAGTCGGAGATTCACGTCGAGCTCTGCTCGGAGTGCCATCCCTTCTACACCGGCAAGCAGAAGCTCGTCGATACCGGTGGCCGCGTCGAGCGCTTCAAGCGCCGCGCCGCTCAGAAGCGGAGCTGAGACGCCGGACGCCGGCGTCCCGGGCAATGTCCCGGGGGCCGGCCGCGCGCCCGAGCTGATGCCCGACGGCCGCCCTGTGGGCGGCCGCGACGCTCCCGTGGGCGGACAGGCCGTGCTCGAGGGCGTGATGATGCGCGGCGTCTCGACCTGGTCTGTCGCCGTGCGTCGTCCTGACGGCGAGATCGAGGTCAGCTCCGAGCCGGTCGTCAGCTGGGCCAAGCGGCACCGTCTGCTGCGCCTGCCGGTCGTCCGCGGCGTCGTCGCGCTCGGCGAGTCGCTGGCGATCGGCTTCCGGGCGATGGGCATCTCGGCGAACGCGCAGATCACCGAGGAGGACGACATCGAGGAGATCGGTGGCCTGATGTGGGCGCTGACGATCGCCGGGTCGCTGCTCGTTGCCGCCGTCCTCTTCTTCGGCGTCCCGGTTGCGCTGACGAGCCTGATCAAGGACCAGCTCGGCTCGCCGGTCCTCTTCTGGCTCGTCGAGGGCTGCGTGCGGACGGCGATCTTCATCGGCTACCTGCTCGTCATCAGCCGGCTCGAGGACCTGCGCCGCGTCTTCCAGTACCACGGCGCCGAGCACAAGACGATCTCCTGCTTCGAGGCCGGGGAGGAGCTGACACCACGGAACGCGCAGCGCTTCTCCCAGATGCACCCGCGCTGTGGCACGAGCTTCCTGCTGATCGTCATGGTGCTCGCGATCTTCGTCTTCGCGCCGATCGGGCTGCCCGCCTGGTACTGGCTTGTGCTCTCGCGGATCGCCGGCATCCCGATCGTCGCCGGGATCTCCTACGAGGTGATCAAGGCCGCGGGCCGCAACCGCCGCAAGGCGTGGGTCCGGGCACTGATGTGGCCGGGGCTGAAGCTGCAGAGCTTGACCACGCGTGAGCCCGATGCCGAACACCTCGAGGTGGCGATCGCAGCGCTCGAGGAGGTGCTCGACGTCGAGGGCGCCGAGCTCGCCGGGGCCTCGCCGATCGAGATCGTCGCCTAGCACGCGGGCCGCCCGGCCGCTCAGCCGCCAGGCTTCTTCGGGACCCGCATCTTCAGGCTCTCGTCGGAGCCGACCCTGGCCACCATGTGCGTCTTGCCGCGCAGCCGGATCCTGCGGTGGACGACCCCGCCCGCACCGGCCGGGAGCGTGGCGACGCGCTTGCGCTGCCCGTGGCGGATCGAGATGATCCGCACCTTGCCTGCGGCGGGGGAGCGGGCCCACAGCGCGATCCTCTTGTGCGACTTGCGCTCGGCGACGAACGGGAAGTGGACCGCCGTGTACGACGGCTTCGGCTGGTCGTCGTTGTAGAGCATCCCGGTGGCCCAGCCGACCCGTGGCGGGCCTGCCAGGACGGGCGAGTCGTGCACCTGGAACAGCAGGGCGACAGGGATCCCCTGTTGCCACAGCAGACGCAGCGCCTGCTCGGTGTACACGGCCTGCTTGCGCAGGTTCGGCGCCGGGTAGACCTGCGTCGGCGGGTTGCTCTCCCACCAGAACTCGGTCGCCCAGAGCGGACGGTTGTGCTCCCCCGAGGGCAGCGTCGTGTGGTGGCGCTCCGCCGCGCGCAGGATGCGCTTGACCTTCTTCATGTCCGGGACCGTCGCGTTGTCGGTGCCGAACGCGTGCCGGTAGGGGCTCGTCGTCGGGCTGATCGGGTGGTGGCTGAGCACGTCGAAGCGCGCCTTGACAGGGCACTTGGCCGCCTTCAGCTTCTTGGTCAGGCAGAGCAGCTCGCGGAAGAACATCAGCGGTGAGATGTGGCGGCTCTCGACGGTCTCGCCGTCGGGCCCGGTCCCTCCGGCGATCACCGTCGCGTGCGGCTGCACCGCCTTGTAGGCCTTGTAGACGACGTTCAGCAGGTGCCGGTACATGTCGATGCTGTACGGCTTGCCGTCGTACCACTGCGGGCTCAAGAAGCCGGTCAGGTTCGGCTCGTTCCAGGGTTCGACGTGGGAGACGCGCGGCAGCGCCGTCGGGACCGGGTCGCTCGGCGCGGGGTCGGGGACGAAGCTGCCGCTGTAGCGGGTCGCGAGCGCCGTTGCGAAGTCGGCCAGCGCCGAGGCCTTCGGCCGGTAACCGCCGTTGTCCTTCTGCGGCGGGGGCGAACCCGGGAGCGGCGCTCCCTCCGCCCACGAGGGGGCCGCGTGGATCGTGAACAGGACCCTCATCCCGCGCGCGGCAGCGGCCCTGACGATCAGGTCGAGCTTGCGGAAGTCGTAGGCGGGATCCTTCGGGTCGGTTGGATCAGCCGGCTTCGTCAGCGCGATCCGGTTCCAGCTCAGGACCTCGCGCACGTAGCCGGCGCCGACGCTACGGGCCTCGTCCATCAGGAACGAGCGCTCGTCCGGGCCGCGGTGGAAGTCCGGGTCCGCGAAGCCGATCGCGATCGAGTGCTTGCGCGGAGGCGGAGGCGGGCACCAGCAACAGCGCCAGCAGCACGGCCGCACAGAACCCTCTTATTGCCCGCATCCCCTCGATCAGTTCACTCCTGTTCCCGCTCAGATGAACCCGGGATGGTAGAGAAGAGTTGCGGTCGCTCCGGCAGCCTCTCCGCCGCAGTCGTCACACTTAGAGCCATGATCGATGAGCTCGTCAACCAGATCTCCGAGCGCTACGCGGAGCTCGAGCGCCAGCTCTCCGACCCGGCGGTGATTGCCGACCGGGAGCGCTACGCCGAGCTCGGCCGCGAGTACGGCAACCTCGGCCCCGCCCGCGAGCTGGCCGCCGAATACGCGACCCTCGCCGACGATCTCGCCGGCGCCCGCGAGCTGCTCGACGAGGGCGCCTCCGACGCCGAGCTGCAGGCGCTGATCACCGACGCCCCGGCGCGGCTCGAGGAACTTGCGGAACAGATCCGCTTGGCGATGGTCGAGCGCGATCCCAACGACGAGGCGAACGTGATCGTCGAGATCCGGGCCGGCGCCGGTGGCGACGAGGCGGCGCTCTTCGCCGGCGACCTCTACTCGATGCTCACTCGCTACGCGGAGCGGCTCGGGTTCGGGACCGAGATCCTCTCCGCGAGCCCCGCCGAGGTCGGCGGCTTCAAGGAGGTCACGTTCGGGATCGCCGGCGACGGCGCCTACTCGGTCTTCAAGTTCGAGGGCGGCACGCACCGCGTCCAGCGCGTGCCGAAGACCGAGAGCCAGGGCCGCATCCACACGTCGACGGCGACCGTCGCGGTGCTCCCCGAGGCCGAGGAGGTCGACGTCGAGATCGACCCGAACGACCTGCAGATCGACGTCTACCGCTCCTCGGGGCCCGGCGGGCAGTCGGTCAACACGACCGACTCGGCGGTGCGGATCACGCACGGCCCGAGCGGCATCGTCGTCTCGATGCAGGACGAGAAGTCGCAGCTGCAGAACAAGGACAAGGCGATGCGCGTGCTGCGCGCGCGCCTGCTCGAGCACGCGATCGCCGAACAGCAGGCGGAGCTCTCGGCCGAGCGCCGTTCGCAGGTCGGCACCGGCGACCGCTCGGAGAAGATCCGCACCTACAACTTCCCCCAGGGACGCGTCACCGACCACCGGATCAAGCACACCTCGCACAACCTCGACGAGGTGCTCGGCGGTGGGCTCGAGGAGTTCACCGAGGCGCTCGCCGCCGAGGAGAAGCGGGCCCGCCTCGAACAGCAGGCGGGAGCCGGCGCCGCGTGAGCGCGCCGGCCGCCCCGCCGGCCGCGGGCACGGTCGGCGAAGCCCTCACCGCCTCGCGCGAGGCGCTCGCGGCGGCCGGCGTCGGCGAGCCGGCCCTCGATTCCTCGCTGCTGCTCGCCGCGGCGACGGGGCTCGATTGGGCGGCGCTGATCGCGCGTCCCGAAACCACCGTGGACCCGGCTGCCGGGCGGCGCTTCCGGGCGCTGCTGCGCCGCCGGCTCGAGCGTGAGCCGCTGGCCTATGTGCTCGGCCGGCGCGGCTTCCGGCGGCTCGAGCTCGAGGTCGACTCGCGGGCGCTGATCCCGCGGCCGGAGACCGAGCTGCTCGTCGAGCTCGCGCTCGAGCTCCGAGCCGGCGAGCGTGCTCGACGTCGGCACCGGCTCGGGTGCGATCGCGCTGGCGGTCGCCGACGAGCTGCCCGGCGTGCGGGTGACCGCGACCGACACGAGCGCCGCGGCACTCGGCCTCGCCCGCGCGAACGCGGCCCGGCTCGGGCTCGCCGATCGCGTCAGCTTCGCCGCGGGCTCGCTGCCGCCGGGCGACGGGAGCTTCGACCTGGTCCTCGCCAACCTGCCCTACGTCGCCGACGGCGAGTGGGCCTCGCTGGAGCCCGAGATCACGCGCTGGGAGCCGCGCGAGGCGCTGCTCGGCGGCCCCGACGGCCTCGACCCGATCCGCGCGCTGATCGCCTCGCTCTCGCCGCCGAGCGGCACCGTCTCGGCCGCAGCCGTCGGGCTCGAGATCGGCGCCGAGCAGGGCGAGCCGGTCGCGACGCTGCTCGCCGCCGCCGGCTTCGAGGCGATCGAAGTCCGCCGCGACCTCGCTGGCCTCGACCGCTGCGCCGTCGGGCGCGCGCCGGCATGAGCGCCACGGTCCTGCCCGCGGGCCCCGAGGCGCGGGCCGAGCTCGAGCGCACGATCGCCGCCGGCGGCGTCGCCCTGTTTCCGGCCGATGGGCTCTACGGGCTGGCCTGCGACCCACTCGCGCCGCTCGCGATCGAGCGCATCCACGCGATCAAGGGGCGCGACGACGGCAAGCCCTCGGCGGTCATGTATTTCAGCCCGCTCGCCCTCCGCGAGCTGTTGCCGTCGCTCGGGGAGCGCAGCCGCGAGGTGCTGGCGGCGCTGCTGCCCGGTCCAGTGACGGCGATCCTCGCCAATCCGCAGGGCCGCTACCCGCTCGCCTGCCGCTCGACGCCGGAGGCGCTCGGTGTGCGGCTGATCGAAGGCCCGCTGGCGGGGGCGATGTGCCCGATCTTCCAAACCAGCGCCAACCGCTCCGGCGAGCCCGCTCCGGCTGCCTTCGCCGATGCCGACGCCGCGATCGTCGCGGCGGTCGACCTCGCGATCGACGGCGGCGAGCTCGACGGGGCTGCCTTCGACGGTCGTCGATCTGACGGCGATCGAGGAGGGGGGAGGCTGGCGGCTGTTGCGCGATGGCGGGCTGCAGCAAGCCGAAGTCGAGCGGTTGCTCGGCGATCAGCCCGGCTAAGCAGCGCGTGCCCCGAGAACGGCCGAAGCTGATGCCTGGTCGCTTCGCGGGGGAGGGGATTGTTACTGATGCAACTTGGGCTCATTCCGAGGAACATGCTTGATGTCCGGCCCGGAAGGATTTGGAGTATGGGGATGCGTGGCGGGGACCAAGTACCTGCTGAAGGCCCGGCGGTTGCGGACCGGCGGCGCGGGCTATGACCGCCTTCGAGAACCTCGGACTGAACAAGGCCAAGACCGGTATTTACGGGCTCGATGACCTGACCGTCGGCGGCTTGGCCCGCGGCCGCACGACCTTGCTCTGCGGCGGCCCGGGAACGGGCAAGACCGTGCTCGCGGCTCAGTTTCTCGTCAACGGCGCCACCGAGTTCGGCGAGCCCGGGGTTTTCTTGCCGTTCGAGGAGGGGGAAGGAAGCCTCGCCGCGAACATGGCCGGCTTCGGCTGGGACCTGCCGGCCCTGGAGGCGCAGGGGATGCTGACCGTCGATCGCGTCAGCGTGGCTCCGGACCTGCAAGAGGTCGGCGACTGGGACCTCGATGGTCTGCTCCTGCGGATCAGGCACGCCGTGGAGAAAACCGGCGCGCGGCGGCTCGTCCTGGACACGATCGAGGTCCTGTTCTCAGCGCTGCCCGACAGGAAGAAGCTGCGGCGCAGCCTGCGGTCGCTCTTCGAGGCCGTCGGTGAGATGGGGCTTGCGACCATCGTCACCGCCGAGCGCGGCGACGGCTCCCTGACCCGCTTCGGCCTCGAGGAGTACGTCTCCGATTGCGTGATCCTCCTCGATCAGCGCGTGACGGAGCAACTGGCCACGCGGCGGCTTCACATCCTCAAGTACCGCGGCTCCCCGCACGGCCTCGACGAGTTCCCGTTCCTGATCGACGAGGAGGCCGTCTCGGTCCTCCCGGGAACCGCGCTCAGATTCGAGAACGAGGCATCGGCGGAGCGCGTCTCGAGCGGGCTCGCCCATCTCGACGAGATGCTCGCGGGCGGCTACTTCGTCGGCTCGACGGTGATGGTGTCGGGGACCCCCGGCTCTGGCAAGTCCACGATCGCCGCGGCGTTCGCCGCAGCGGCGAGCAGTCGCGGCGAGCGCGTCCTCTATCTGTCACTTGAGGAGTCGCCCTCTCAGATCGTCAGAAACATGAAGTCGGTGGGGATCGATCTCAGGCCGCATGTCGCTGCCGGCACGTTGACGATGATGTCGAGCCGCCCGACGGCCTTCGGACTCGAGACACACCTGACCCATATGCGCCGCGAGATCGACAGGGTGGGGCCGGTGCACGTCGTCGTCGACCCGGTCAGCGACTTCCGCGGCGACGCGAAGTCGATCGAGGGCATGCTGAGCCGCCTGCTCGACCAGATCAAGAACCAGGGCCTGACGGCCCTGATGACGTCGCTGATCCCACGGGACCAGCCGCGTTCCGCGGTCGGCATCTCGAGCGTCGTTGACACATGGATCATGCTCAAGAACGATGCCCGGCGCGGCGGGCATCGGCGTACTCTCGAGATCATCAAGTCACGAGGGATGGCCCACAGCGACGAGCTTCGCGAGCTCCGGCTCACGGGCGACGGACCGCTGATCGGTGGTGCCGTTCTCGACACGGGACCGGCGAATGAATGACGGGAGCATTCCCGCACCTCGGCAGCCCGGCGAGGTCTTCGTTTTCTGCTTGTACTTGGCCGGGCACTCGCGCCACTCTGGGATCGCGCTTCGCAACCTGAAGGCGATCTGCGCGGCCCATCTCCCGGGTCGGCACGAGATCGAGGTGGTCGACCTCGTCACGGAGCCGGGCCGGGCGAAGGAGAACGAGATCATCGTGGTCCCGACGCTCGTGCGGCTGCGGCCTGAGCCACCCCTGAAGCTGATCGGGGACCTCACCGACACCGCAATGGTCGTGGACCTGCTCGA
Source organism: uncultured Solirubrobacterales bacterium (assembly GCA_963850625.1). Taxonomy (GTDB): domain Bacteria; phylum Actinomycetota; class Thermoleophilia; order Solirubrobacterales; family 70-9; genus CAXMST01. Next base: position 59,739 of record CAWKLZ010000012.1, on the reverse strand, counting down.
GTTGGAGCGCTGAGCGCAGTGGCCCGCGGCGACCCCGAGGAACGCCAGAGGCACGACGAAGCGGAGGCCGCGATCGGTGCGATCACCGGCGGGATGGCGGATGCCGTCGTCGTCGAGGGCGCCGGCGGCCCGGAGCTCGTGGAGCTCGGGGCCAGCCAGATGACCCGCTTCATCGTCGAGCGGATGCCAGTCGGAGCGGCACTACTCGACGCCGACGGCGACCTCCTCTACGCGAACGCCGAGCTGGCGCGGCTGCTCGGAGAGGCGGAGCGGGACCTGCTCGACCGTCCGTTCAGCGAGTTCCTGCACCCGGCCGATCGGATCCCCTTTGGCACCTGGCTCGAGGCTGACGTAGCCGAGCCCGGGCAGATCACAGCAAGGGTCGGGCGCGGTGACCGCTGGGCGACGGCGCGGATCGACCGGCGGCCGCTCGACCATCGCCTGCCCGGTGTGCAGGCGATGATCGTCGCCGACGTCACCGCTCGCCGGCAGGCCGAGACCGAGGCGCGCCGGCGTGGGGAGCTGCTCGACGCCGTGGACGCTGCGGTGATCGCAACCGACGTCGATGGCCGGATCGTCGAGTGGAACAAGGGCGCCGAGAGGCTCTACGGGTGGACGGCCGGCGAAACCAGCGGCCGGCAGGCGGATGAGTTCACGATCGGTCCGGCCGATCCCGCGCTCCGCGCCGAGATCGGCGCGGCACTCGACGACGCGGGCTCGTGGAGCGGCCGCTACGAGACCCGCCGACGCGATGGCAGCCGTATTCCTACCTTCGTCCGTAACGTCCTGACCCACTCCGAGGACGGTCGGGGGCCGGGGATGATCGGGGTGTCCATGGACATCACCGAGCAGGTCCAGGCCGAGGTCGAGGCCGTGCGGTCGCGCGACTATCTGCGAACCCTCACGGATCAGATGGTCGAAGGCCTTTATGCGGTCGACGAGAGCGACCGGGCCACCTACATGAACCACGCTGCCGAGCGGCTCCTCGGCTACGAGCCGGGTGAGCTGATCGGAGCCGTCATGCACCACGCGACGCACGGCGTGCACTCCGATGGCTCGCCCTATCCGATCGAGGATTGCCCAATCACTGACTTGCGGCTGGGCGATGGGGGCCGTCGAGTCGTCGACGAGGACGTGTTCATCCGCTCGGATGGATCCCAGCTCCCGGTGGCCTTTACCGCCGCCAGCTTCCAGACGCCGGAGGGGGCGCGTGGCGTGCTGACCGTCTTCCGCGACATCTCCGCCGAGAAGGCGGATCGGGATCGGCTGCGCCGCGAACTGGAATCGATGTCCTGGGTGGGACCGATGCGCGCCGCCCTGAAGGAAGACGGCCTGCTGCTCCACAGCCAGCCGATCGTCTCGCTGCCCTCCCGTGAGGTCGTTCAGGAGGAGCTCTTGGTGCGGATGCGGCAGGCGGGCGAAATCGTTGCCGCGGGTCAGTTCATGCCGGCTGCGGAAGAGCACCACATGGTCGAGGAGATCGATCGCTGGGTGATCCCCCACGCCCTCGCCCTGGCGGTTGAGCTCGGGCGTCCGATCCAGTTCAACATCTCGGCGGCATCGATTCAGAATCCGTCGACGCCCCTACTGATCGAGGAGGCGATCGCCGCCGCGGGAGCCGACCCCACCTCGATCGTGATCGAGGTCACCGAGTCGGGCTCATCGAGGAGCACGCGGTCGCCGAGCGGTTCGCACGGCGCGTCGTCGCGGCCGGCTGCCGGTTGGCCCTGGACGACTTCGGGACCGGCTACGGAGGCTTTTCCTACCTGACGCGGCTGCCGATCTCGATCCTCAAGATCGACCAGAGTTTCATCCGCGATCTCGCGAGCGACCCGTCCAGCGTCACGGTGGTGCGGGCGATCGTCGGGCTCGCCAGCGAGTTCGGGCAGTCGACGGTTGCTGAAGGTGTGGAGACCGAGGAGTGCCTCGATCTGGTCCAACAGCTCGGTGTGACGCATGCTCAGGGCTACCTGCTCGGGCGCCCGGCCGAGCCCAAGCCCCCGTCGTGAGCGAGCAGCCCGCAGCCGTCTCCGGCAGCGAGGCTGTCAGACGGCAACTCGAGGCGACTGCGGAGGCCGTTGGCCTGCGAGCCCTCGTGGTCACGAATCCCGGTCCGGGTGGGGAAATCGTCAGCTGCTCCTCGACCTCCGCCCTGGCCGCCATCCGGGAGGGCGAGCGCCTACGGCCGGGTCTGCCGGGGCTGGACGAGCACAGCCTGCCGATCATCGATCCCTCCGGCGGGCACGTATCGGGGGCGCTGCGCTGGGTTCGCGGCGCGGCGCGCTCGCCGCTCGAATCCGACGAGCTCGAGGTCATCGGCGCCTGCGCCGAGGCCGTGGCGGGGGCGCTCCTGCTCCCGGCGGGTAGCGACCCGCCCGCCGTGCCTGAGCACCCCGAAGGCCGGGAGGCCAACGTCATGCGACTGCTCGCCGCGGCGGCGACGCGGAGCGTGAAGAGCGCCTGGGAGATCGACCGGGTGGTGCAGTTGACTGAGGCGACGGCCCGCGAACTGGCGCTCGACGATGCGCAGGTCGGCGCCGTCGTCCACCTCGCGATGCTGAAGGACATCGGCGGGCTCGGGATCCCGCCGCGCGTGCTCAACAAGCGCGGGCTGCTCGATCGCTCGGAGGCACGCCTGTTGCGGGAGCAGCCGGTCCTGGGTGAGCGGATCGTGGCGGCGATGCCGGATCTGGCGTATCTCGCGCCGCTGATCCGCGCCGGTCGCGAGGAATTCGACGGCACCGGGTACCCCGACGGCCTCCGGGGCGGGGCGATCCCGCTGCCCTGCCGGATCGTCAAGGTCTGCGATGCACACGTTGCGATGCTCGCGGACCGTCCGTACCGCAAGGCGTTGCCGCTCGCTGCGGTAGCCGAGATCCTCTCCGAGAACGCCGGCACGCAGTTCTGCCCGGCCAGCGTCGCCGCACTCGAGCGCGTGTTGTTGGCGGAGGACACCGTACCCGCGGCCGGGGCCGCGCGAACTCCGGCGGCCCTGAGCACGCGCCCCGTCGCCGAGGCGAAGGGGCCGGCGGCGGAGGCCGGTGGGGAGGAGGCGAAGCGCGAGCGGGTTCCCGAGCGCCCGCCCGCGGCGCGTGGGCACAGAGCGCGAGTCACCCTCGCCCGCGGGCGGACGCCCGAGCGGGCTGCCAGGGTGCTCTATCCGGTCGGGCTGATCGTCGGGGTGGCGCTCGGGGTGATCATCGCGTTGCCGATCGACAGCGCCGAGGGACGCTGCCCGCCGCCCGGCGCGGTGGATCGAACGAACTGTCTCCTGCAAAAGGTCTGGTTGCACGAGCTCACGGTCGTCTTCGTTGTCGCGCTCGCGACGATGCTCGCCGGCTACATCGCGTTCTTCAAGCTTCCCGACATGGTCCGTCGCTGGCGCAGCGGCGAGCTGTTCAGCGACCGCGTTCCGCCACCGGTCTTCGACGACCCGGTACTGCTCGCCGCGAGCTGGGGCCAGGCCCCAAGGTCGAAGGGCCAAGCCGCCGGGGCCCCGAGTGGCTCCGGTCGTAAGAACGAGTGACCGATCTCAAAGACACTCATCGTTCCCTTGCCGCCGGCGAGCGCGCACCCGCCGTACGGGCCTTGCGCTGGGCGACGCTCGCCGGACTCGCGGCAGTCGTGGTCGCGACTCCGTTCGCCGCCGGGGGCGGGCCGCTCTTCGAGACCTGGATCTACCACGCCGTGTCGCTGGCAGCCGCCGGGCTCTGCCTTCTCCGTGCGGCGCTCGTCGTCGATCACCGCCGGGCCTGGATCCTGTTCGGGCTCGCAATCCTGTCCTGGACGGTTGGCGACCTGATCTGGACCGTCCTGTATCGCGGCGACGCGGACGCCGTCACGCCGTCGGCAGCCGACCTCTTCTTCCTCCTCTTCTATCCGCTCGCGCTCGCCGGGATCGTCTCGCTCGGCGGCTCCCGCGTGGTGGGGCGGTCCTGGCTCGATGGGTTGATCGGAGCCCTGGGGGCGGCAGCCCTGCTTGCCGTGGTGGCGGTTGCGCCTGCCGCCGGGGGCGGGGGAGACACGGCGACCGTCGTCACCGACTTCGCCTATCCGGTCGGCGACATGTTCCTGCTCGCCGCCCTTTTCTCGATCACGCTCGTTGCCGGCGAGGCGGCAGGGCGGTCATGGGCGCTGCTGGCGGCGGGCATCGCGATGTTCGTGATCGCCGACGCCACCTATCTGATCGCGGTCGACGCCGGGAGCTACGAGGTAGGAGGGTGGATCGATCCATTCTGGCTCGCGGGACTCGTGCTCATCGCCTTCGCGTCGTGGTCGCGTGCGGGCGGCTCGTCGAGGCTGCGCCGCCGCGGCGCACCGGCCGTCGCCCTGCCGGCGATCCTGGCCCTGTCGGCGATCGCCCTGCTGATCGCCGACCACTACCACCGCCTGCCCGGCTCCGCCGTGCTGCTCGCGGGTCTCACGTTGGTGGCCGCCTCCGTTCGGTTCGGATTGATCCGGATCGAAAACCGGCGGCTGGTCGGTCGGATGGCAGCGAGCCTCCACCGATACCGGACGCTCATCGATACCGCCGGCGAGGCGGTGGTCACCTTCGACGCAAAGGGTGTCTACACGTTCGTGAACGACCGCTTCAGCGAGATCACGGGTTATGAGCGCGACGACGTCATCGGCCATTCGGTGCTCGAGTTCGTGCCGGCAGGCGGCGAGCGCGCCGGATTCGCTGACCGGCTCGCGGCGGGGGAGGCCGACGGTCCCGTTCGCATCGAGATGGAGGCGAGCCGCAAGGGCGGGAGCCCACTGTGGCTGCTCGTCAACGCGAGCCCGATGCTCGCCGGCGAGGACGAGAGCGACGAAGGTGGACAGCCGGGCTATGTGGCTATGTTCTCGGACATCAGCGACCGCCACCGGGCCGAGCTTGCGCTTCGAGAGAGCGAGCGGCGCTTCCGCGTATCGTTCGAGAACGCGCCGATCGGGATGGCCCTCTCCTCCTTCGAACCCGGTGGGCTTGGGCACTACCTGCGGGTGAACAGGCGCTACTGCGAGCTCGTCGGCTACACCGAGCAGGAGCTCCTCGCATTGGACCCGGCGCTGGTGCTCCATCCCGACGACCAGGCAGCCGAGCTCGAGCTGCTCGGCGAGCTCACCTCCGGGAAGCGCTCGAGCTACGAGCTCGAGAAGCGGCTCGTGACAGCCTCGGGAGAGCCGATCGAGGTCCTGGGCGCTTGCTCACTCGCTCGCGACGAGGAGGGCAGGCCCCTGTACGCGATCAGGCACGTCGAGGACATCGGCGCCCGCAAGCAGTTCGAGCGCGAGCTGCGGGAGCTCGCCACGCACGATCCGATGACCGGGCTGGTCAATCGTCGCCGCCTCGACGAGGAGCTCGACCGCGAGCTGGCGTTCGCCCGCCGCTACGACGAGCAGGGGGCTGTGCTGATGCTCGACCTCGACGGGTTCAAGCGGATCAACGACTGCTACGGCCACGAGGCCGGGGACGAAGCCCTGATCGCGATCACCGCCGCGCTCTCGGCGCGGCTGCGGCGGACCGATGCGTTCGCCCGTGTCGGCGGCGACGAGTTCGTGATCGTGTTGCCCCGTACGGAGCCGGCCGGCGCTGAGCGGTTCGCGAAGAATCTGCTCGAGACGGTGCGCGGGGTGGAGTTGCGGGCCGGGGACGGCAGCGAGCATCTCACCGCCAGCGTCGGCATCGCCACCTACTCGAAGGAGGCGCCAAAGGACGTCGTCGAGCTCCTTGCGCAGGCCGATGAGGCCATGTACGCGGCGAAACGCGCCGGTCGGAACCGGTTCGAGCTCTACTCACGAGCCGAAGCCGCGGCGTCCTGAGCCCGCCGCGGCCGTGATTGAGACGCCCAGCGCCGCTGCTACATTCGCCCGGGTGCGCGTCGCGATCGGATCTGACCACGCCGGATACGACCTCAAGGAGGCCGTCGAGCCGATCCTCCGCGAGGCCGGTCACGAGGTGATCGACGTCGGCACGGATGGAGGTCCCGATGAGTCGGTCGACTACCCCGTCTACGCCTACCGCGCGGCCCACCTGGTTGCCGACGGCGAGGCCGATCGGGCCGTGATCGTCTGCGGTTCCGGGGTCGGCGTCTCGATCGCCGCGAACAAGGTCGACGGCGTCCGCGCGGTCAACGGGCACGACCCCGAGGAGGCGGAGATGAGCCGCCGCCACAACGACGCCAACGTGCTGACGCTGGCCGGCCGTCGGCTCAGCCCGGACGAGGCCGCCCCGATCGTCGCTACCTTCCTCAGCACCGATTTCGAGGCCGGCCGCCACGAGCGGCGGGTGTCCGAGATCTCCGAGCTCGAGCGCGGTGCCGAGCTCTGAGAATCCGACCGCAGCGTTCGACGATACGAAGGAGCCCGAGACCTTGACCGACCTCCCCGACGACTTCCAGACCGCCCCGCTGGCCGAGGTCGACCCCGAGATCGCCGCCGTGCTCGACGCCGAGCTCGGCCGCCAGCAGGACACGCTGGAGATGATCGCCTCCGAGAACTTCGTCCCGCAGGCCGTCCTGGACGCGGCCGGCTCGGTGCTCACCAACAAGTACGCGGAGGGCTACCCCGGCAAGCGCTACTACGGTGGCTGCGAACACGTCGACGTCGCCGAGCAGCTCGCGATCGACAGGGCGAAGGCACTCTTCGGGGCAGAGCACGCGAACGTGCAGCCGCATGCCGGCGCGCAGGCCAACAACGCGGTCTACCTCGCGCTGCTCGAGCCCGGCGACTCGATCATGGGCCTGGCGCTCGACAACGGCGGCCACCTCACGCACGGGATGAAGCTCAACCTGTCGGGCAAGCTCTTCGACGTCCATCCATACCACGTCGATCGGGAGAGCCTGCGCGTCGACATGGAGGAGGTCGAGCGGCTCGCACACGAGACGAAGCCGAAGCTGATCATCGCCGGCTGGTCCGCCTACTCGCGTCAGCTCGACTTCCCCGCGTTCCGCGAGATCGCCGATTCCGTCGGCGCGCGGCTGATGGTCGACATGGCGCACTTCGCCGGCCTCGTCGCGGCCGGCGAGCACCCGAGCCCGGTCCCGCACGCCGACGTCGTCACGACGACGATCCACAAGACGCTGTGCGGGCCGCGCAGCGGCATGATCCTCTGCACCGAGGAGCTCCGGGCCGACATCAACCGCGCCGTCTTCCCCGGCAGCCAGGGCGGGCCGCTGATGCACATCATCGCCGCCAAGGCCGTCGCGCTGCGGATTGCGCAGAGCGAGGAGTTCAGGCAGCGCCAGCGGCAGACGATCGCGAACGCGCGGGCCCTCGCCGATGGCCTGATCGCCGGCGGCGTCGAGGTGCTGACCGGCGGCACCGACACGCACCTGTTGCTCGTCGACCTGCGCCCCAACGGCCTCGACGGCAAGACGGGCGAGGCGCGGCTCGAGCAGATCGGGATCACCGTGAACTTCAACGGGATCCCGTTCGACCCGAACCCGCCGATGAATCCCTCGGGCCTGCGGATCGGCACGCCGGCGCTGACGACCCGCGGCCTGGTCGAGAGCGACATGACCGAGATCGCGGAGCTGATCTGCGCGGCGCTCTCCGAGGACTTCGAGGGTCGCCGCGAGGAGCTTGCCGGCCGCAGCCGGGCGCTGATGGAGCGTTACCCGCTCTACCCGCAACTGTCCGGCGCCGGGGTCTCGTGAGGCGCGGCGCCCGGTTGCGGCGCCGGCGCGGATGAAGGTCTGGGTCGACTGCACCGCGGCGGCCCACCCGGTCGTTCTGCGCCCGATCATCGCCGGGCTCGAGGGGCGGGGGCATTCCGTCGAGGTGACAACCCGCAGCTACGGCCAGACCGAGGGCCTGCTCGAGCTGCTCGGCATCCCCTACACGTCGATCGGCGAGCACGCCGACTCCGGCACCGCGGCGCGCGGCGCGGCGCTCGCCTCGCGCAGTGCCCGCCTGCTGCGCTGGGCGCGGGCTCGCGGCTTTGACGTGGCGCTCGCGCACGGCTCCGTCGACATCGCCGTCGTCGGCACGCTGCTGCGGATCCCACAGGTGCAGATGCAGGACTACGAGTTCGCAGGCCTGCAGCGCAAGGTCTCCTGGCGGGCGGCGCGGCGCGTGATGGTCCCCGACGCGATCCCGGTCGACCGCCTGATCGCCGCCGGCGCCTCCGAGAAGAAGCTCGTCCGCTACCCCGGCCTGAAGGAGGACTACTACCTCGCCGACCTCGTCCCCGACCCGGCGGTGCTCGCCGGCCTCGGCCTCGACCGGCTCGGCGTCGGCCCCGAGCGGGAGGCCGACGAGCGCGTCCTCGTCGTCGTCCGGCCGCCTCCGGAGAGCTCCGCCTACCACGCCGACAATCCCCTCTACGAGAAGCTCCTCGACCGGCTCGTCGCCGATCCACGCGCGGTCATCGTCTTGATCCCGCGCACCGAGGGCCAGCGCGCGGCGGCGATCGCGCGGACGCAGCCACGCCTGATCGTCCCCGGCCGGGCGATCGACGCGCAGAGCCTGATCGCCTTCTCCGACCTCGTCGTCAGCGCGGGCGGCACGATGAACCGCGAGGCCGTCGCGCTCGGGGTGCCCGTCTACACGATCTTCAGCGGCCGGATGGGCGCGGTCGACGAGGAGCTGATCGCGGCGGGGCGGCTCCGCGAGCTGCGCGATCCGCAGGCGCTCGAGCTGACGAAGCGAACATCGCCGCCGGGCCCTGCAAACCCGCGTGATCCGGGCGTGCTTGTCGATGGAGTGGTCGGGGCCCTTCAGTAGTCTCGGCGCGAGCCGCGAGCCCGCCTCTCATGCCAGACACCATCGACGCCCTCTTCGCGTTCGTAACGGCCGCCGCGATCGCCTGGCTGCTGGTTCCGGTGGCGGAAGCAGCCGCGGTCAAGGTCGGTGCGATCGACATGCCCCGCGAGCGCAGCCTCCACACGGAGCCGACGCCGAAGCTCTCGGGTGCCGCGATCCTCGTTGCGGTCTGCGCCTCCGGGGCGATCTTCCTGCCGCTGGACTCCGAGACGAGGGCGATCCTCGCGGGCGCCGCGGTGATCGCGCTGGTCGGCGTCGTCGACGACATCGTCGAGCTCGGCGCCGGCTGGAAGCTGCTCGGCCAGACGCTTGCCGCCGTGATCCCCGTCCAGGCCGGCGTCACCGTCGACACGGTGACGATCCCGTTCGTCGGCGGCCTCGATCTCGCCGGCACGCAGCTCTTCGACCTGCCCGTGATCGGGGCGGTCGACCTCGGCGAGGTGCTGACCGTGATCGGGATCGTCGCGATGGCGAACGTGATCAACCTGATCGACGGCGTCGACGGGCTGGCGGCCGGGGTCTGCGCGATCAGCGCGATCACGCTCGCTGCGATCGCGCTCTCGCTCGAGCGCAACTCGGCCGGCGTGCTCGCGGCGATCACCGCCGGCGGCGCGCTCGGGTTCCTCCGCCACGGCTTTCCGCCCGCCTCGAGCTTCATGGGGGACACGGGCTCGAACCTGCTCGGCTACCTGCTCGCGACGATTGCCGTGCAGGGTGCGCTGAAGACGAACGCGATCGTTGCCCTCGCCTTTCCCCTTGTCGTGCTCGCCGTGCCGATCCTCGACACGAGCTTCGTGATCGCCAAGCGGATCAAGTACCGGCAGCCGATCTTCGCCGCCGACAAGTCGCACTTCCATCACCGGATGGCCGACATCGGCTTCAGCCAACGGCGCACGATCGCCTATCTGTACGGGTGGACGGCGGCGCTGGCCGCGCTCGCCCTGGCGCTCCGCTTCGTCCCGTACTCGGACGACCGCGGTCACTTCAACCTCGCCTGGACGGCGGTCATGGTCGGCTTCTTCGTGATCGCGGTGGCCGCCAGTATCCGCCTGCTGACGGCGCTCGAGATCCTCAAGCTGCGCCGCTTCCGCTTCCGCCAGGTCGACGCGGCGACGCCCGGTGAGCCGAGCCAGGACGTCGTCGACGAGGGCGTCGCCCGCGAGCTCGAGACGGGCACCTTCGAGGCCGTCGACCCCGAGACCGGCACGCTCGAGCGCGTCGACCCGGAGACGGGGAGTTCGCAGGCGATCGAGCCGGAGGAGTGACGCAACTCGGCCTCGCTGCCGGGTTGGGTACGACATGGAGCTCGGCTGGCGACGGCGACGGATCGGCGGGCCGGCGCGCTCGCCGGCGCTCGGTGTCGCCGCCTGCCTCCTGCTGCCGAGCATCGCCTCGGCCCGCGACGCGATCGTCGTCGACCTCACCCGGGGAGACGCGTATCAGGACGCCCACATCGACATCTTCGGTACGGACGGCAACGACCACCTCACGGTCGATCAGGCCGAGCAGTCGGGCACGTCGGGCGAGTCGTGGCTGATCGACGCGCACGGCACCCGATCCGCGCCACGTATCAACTCTGTCAGCGGGTGACGAACTCGGTGCTCGCCTGCTCGATCGCCGATCCGCGGATCGTGGGGCAGCTGGGTGAGGGCGACGACACCTTCAGCTACGGCCCCCGCCCGGCTTCGGCGACCACGCTCTCCGGCGGCCCGGGAGACGATCGCCTCATCGGCGGGACGGGCGGGGACAGGCTCAACGGCGGCCGCGGCGCCGATCTGATCGTCGGCGCCGGCGGCGACGATGTCCTCAGCGGTGGCGGCGGGGCGGACCGCATCCGGGCCGGCAGCGGCGACGATCAGCTCGCCGGCGCCGCCGGCAACGACCTCCTCGTCGGCGGCCCCGGGGCGGACCTGCTCGCTGCCGATAACGGCACCGACACGACACGTGGCGGACGTGGCCCCGACGACATCTCGCCGGGTTCGGGCCGCGACCGGGTTGCGGCCGGACGGGGGCGCGACCGCGTCCGCGTCGCCGACGCTTGGCGGGAGCGAGAGGTCCGCTGCGGCGGCGGTGAGGACATCGCCTCGATCGACCGCATCGACCGCCCGGTACTGCACGGCTGCGAGACGACCTTCGTCACCCTGCCGACGCGGGCGCCGGCTGCCGTAGCCCCGCCCCTCGTCCAGCCCGCTGACCTGCAGCAGCTCCTGCGGCTCGGCGTGGTCGGTCTGCAGCGTCGTGTGCTCGAGGTCGAAGCGCTCGGCGAGCATGCGCCTCGAGCTCGGCGCGACGCGCGTGGCAGTCCTCGTCGGCGCCGACGACGACGTGGGCGGAGAGCGCCGGGAAGCCGGAGGTGATCGTCCACACGTGCAGGTCGTGGACGGAGTCGACGCCGGGCCAGCGGGCCATTGCCTCGCCGATCTCGCTGGCGTCGAGGCCGGCAGGCGCCGCCTCGAGCAGGATCCGTAGCGAGTCGCGGATGATCGGCACTGCGCTGGCCGCGACGAGCACCGCGATCAGGGCGCCGATGATCGGGTCGGCGCGGTCGTAGCCGGTCGTCAGGATGATGATCGCGGCGACCATCGCGCCGACCGAGCCGGCGAGGTCGGCGAGCACGTGGCGGGCGGCGCCGGCCATGTTGAGGCTCCCGCCGGAGCCGGGGGAGAGGATCCGGAAGGCGAGCAGGTTGACCACCGCTCCCGCGGTCGCGACGATCAGCATGCCGGCGCCCGTCGACTGCGTCGGGTGATTTGAGGCGCTGGGCCGCCTCCCAGAGGATCCAGACCGAGACAAGGATCAGCGCGACGCCGTTGACGAGCGCGGCGAGGATCTCCGCCCGCTGCAGTCCGAAGCTGCGGTTCGGGGTTGCCGGGCGCTGGGCGAGGCCGATCGCGACAAGCGCCAGCACCAGCGAAAGGTTGTCGGAGAGCATGTGGACGGCGTCGGCGAGCAGCGCCAGCGACCCGGTCAAGATGCCGCCGGCGATCTCGACGACGGTGAACGTCGCGGTCAGCGCGAAGGCGATCGCGAGCGCCCTGCGGTCGGCCCCGCGGCGGTCGCCGTGGCCGTGATCGTGGCCGTGTCCGTGTGAGTGGGCTGCTCCCATGATTAGTGCCCATTGTGACCACCTCGTTGGGGTCCCGTTTTGGGCGGCGTCTTTCAGTTACTATCGCGCTCCGCAGGCAACCGCCGCGCCGTCTCGGGCGCCGGCGGGCGACGCGGCGCCCCCCAACAGGGGCTCAGGCAATGGATACCCCACACTTCGACAACCGCGGCGACAGGCCCTCGGCCCGCAGGCGTCCCGCTTCCCACAATCGCTTCGCCGACCGCGACCGTTGTCCTGCCCGGCAGGCAATCACCGCATCGGGGAGATGGAGCCGCGTCACGCGCCGGCTCAGCCTATGTCGATGACTGCATCCCGCATCTCGGGCGCTGACTTCGCGCGCAACCTCGACCTGCTCGTGCTGGTCGTCGCGCTGCCGATCTTCATCGCCGTCGGCGCGCCGATCGCCGGCTACCTCGCCGCCGGCGGTGCCTGGCTGATCGGCCGGGTCGGCAAGGCGGTTGCCGATCGGCGTCGCTCCGAGGCAATCGCGGCGTCCAACCGCAACGCGGCGCTCGGCCTGACCGCCGCAGCGATGCTCGGCCGCCTCTGGATCCTCGCCGCCGCAATCCTGATCGTCGGACTCGCCGGCGACCGTGACGCGGGACTCGCCGGCGCGGTGCTCGCCGCCGGCCTCGTCACCGCCTACCTCGTGGGCGAGGGCATCGCGCAGCTGATCGACGGGGAGGGGAACTGACGTGGCCGCCCGGCTCAGCGGCCTGAGCACCAAGCAGAAGGTCCTGCTCGGCTTCGGCATCTACCTGCTCGGGCTCGTGTTCTTCGGGGTCGTCTTCGGCAGCAACGGCAAGAACGACACGTTCCAGCCGCAGGAGGAGTTCCGCCTTCACAACTGGCTCGATATCACGATCCTCGGCATCGACTTCTCGATCAACAAGGCCGTCCTCTACCTGGTGCTTGCCTCGGCGGCAACGATCGCGATGATGGTGCTCGTCGCGCGCAACGTGCAGCGGCGCCCGAGCCTGACCCAGATGGCGGTGGAGATCGCCTTCAACCTGGTCGACGGCCAGATCACGAACGACAACCTCGACAAGCAGCGGGCGATCCGCTGGTTCCCGTGGCTGGCCACCTCGTTCTTCTTCATCCTCTTCTCGAACATCATCGGCCTGATCCCGCTGCCGACGAACACCGAGGCGAAGATCGACATCTTCGGCCTCGAGCTGCCCGCCTTCGCGCTGTACGCCGCTACGGCGAACATCTCGGTGCCGCTGATCCTCGCGGTCATCGTCTGGTTCAGCTACCACACGGAGGGCATCCGCGAGCACGGGTTCTTCGGCTACTTCGCCGGCTGGCTGCCCGCCGGCCTCGAGGAGATGCCGTTGGCCTTCAAGGCCTTCGTCTGGGTGATCGAGGCGATCTCGCACACCGTCCGCGTGATCTCGCTCTCCGTGCGACTGTTCGCCAACATCCTCGCCGGCCACCTGCTGCTCTTGTTCATGGGCGGCGGGCTTGCGGTGCTGCTCGGCATCGCCGCGATCGGCTGGCTCACCTTCCCCGCGGCCTTCGCGTTCTACGTCTTCGAGATCGCCATCGTCGCCGGCCTGCAGGCCTTCATCTTCACGATCCTGACCGCCATCTATATCGGTGGCGCGACAGCTGAAAGCCACTAGAGAGACCAAGGAGTTGGATAACCAATGGACCCCGTGACAATCGCTCAGGCGTCGACCGATCAGTTGGCGACCGGCATCACCGACGCCGGCAAGGCGATCGCGCTCGGCGTCGGCGCCGGACTCGGCTCGATCGGCGCCGGCATCGGCATCGGCATCATCTTCGGTAAGGAGATCGAGTCGGTCGCGCGCCAGCCCGAGATGGCGAGCGAGCTGCAGAGCATCCGCTGGCTCGGCTTCGCCCTGACCGAGGCCGTCGCCTTCTACACGTTCATCTTCGGCCTGATCGCGTTCTTCCTCTAGGCAGTCGTGGAGATCGTCAGCGACATGAGCGGTGTCGTCCTGACCGGCGCCGAGAGCGGCGGCGACTCGGGCGGTTCCTTCCTGGTCACGCCCGAGCTCGGGCTGATGATCTGGACGGTCATCGCCTTCCTGTTCACGATGTGGGTGCTCTCGAAGGCCGCCTTCCCGCGGATCCGCGAGATGCTCGAGGAGCGTGCCTCGAAGATCAACTCCGACATCGACGCCGCCGCGCAGACGCGCGAGGACGCCGAGGAGCTGCTCGAGGAGTACCGCGCCCGGCTCAAGGAGGCGCGCGAGCAGGCCGAGGACATCGTCGCCCGGGCGAAGAAGTCCGGCGAGAGCACGAAGGCCGATTCGATCGAGGAGGGTCGCGCCAAGCGCGAGGAGCTGCTCGCCGCGGCGAAGAAGGACATCGAGGCCGAGACGCAGGCGCTCGCTCGAGCAGATCCGCAAGGAGATCGCGGACCTGACCGTGCTCGCGACCGAGCGGGTGACCCGCAAGTCGCTCTCCGAGGACGATCAGAAGCGTCTCGTCGAGGAAGCGCTCGGCGAGGTCGACTTCTCGGCTCTGGCCGGCAACGCAAAGGAGTAGGGCCGGCAGATGGAGGAGATCAGCCGCGTCTACAGCGAGGCCCTGTTCGAGGCCGCCCGGGAGACGGGCAACCTCGACGCGGTCCACGAGCAGCTCGGCGAGGTCGCCGACGCGCTCGCGGCGGACCGCGACCTGCAGGTGTTCTTCTTCAGTCCCTACTTCTCCTCGAGCGAGAAGCGGGACGGGATCGCGCGCGCGATCACGGGCGCCGAGCCCGAGCTGAGCAACTTCCTCGAGCTGCTCGCGGAGAAGCACCGGATGCCGGCGCTGTTCCGGATCCGGCGCCGCTTCGACGAGCTCTGGGCGAAGGAGAACAAGCGGCTCGAGGTGACGGTGACCAGCGCCGTCGAGCTCGATGCGAGCGTCGTCGAGCAGGTTGGCGCCGAGATCGAGAAGCAGACCGGCCAGACGATCGAGCTGAAGGGCGAGGTTGACCCGGGGATCATCGGCGGGCTCAAGCTGCAGGTCGGGAACATGGTTCTCGACGCGAGCATCCTCAATCGGCTCGAGAAGCTACGCAGGGAGGTCGCGCAGGCGGCCTGAGGGCATTCCCCGACCGCCGGTCATCAGCGCGACCGACACGAACTTCGAAGCAACAAGGAGACGACGAAACCCATGGAAATCAAGCCCGACGAGATCTCCTCGATCCTGCGGCAGCGGATCGAGGGCCTGGAGAGCGGCAGCGCCGATCTCTCCGAGGTCGGAACCGTCCTCTCGGTTGCCGACGGAATCGCCCGTGTCCACGGTCTCGACAACGTGATGGCGCTCGAGATGCTCGAGCTGCCGCACGACGTCACCGGCCTCGCCCTCAACCTCGAGGAGGACAGCGTCGGCGCCGTGCTCTTCGGCGAGTGGGACAAGATCGTCGAGGGCGACACCGTCAAGCGCACCGAACAACCTGCTGCAGATCCCGGTCGGCGAGGAGATGCTCGGCCGCCTCGTCGATCCGCTCGGCCGCCCGCTCGACGACAAGGGCGACATCAACGCGTCCGAGTTCCGGCCCGCTGAGTTCAAGGCCCCGGGCGTCGTCCAGCGTCAGGGCGTCTCCGAGCCGATGCAGACCGGGCTCAAGGCGATCGACTCGATGATCCCGATCGGCCGCGGCCAGCGCGAGCTGATCATCGGCGACCGCCAGACCGGCAAGACCGCGATCGCGATCGACACGATCATCAACAACAAGGACAAGGACGTCGTCTCCGTCTACGTCGCGATCGGCCAGCGCATGGCGACGGTCGTGCAGCTGATGGAGACGCTCAAGGAAGCCGGCGCGATGGACAACACGATCATCGTCGCCGCGCCCGCCGACGAGGCGGCGCCGATCAAGTTCATGGCGCCGTACGCCGGCACCGCGATGGCCGAGTTCTTCACCTACCAGGGCAAGCACTCGCTCTGCATCTACGACGACCTCACCAAGCACGCCTACGCGTATCGGCAGATGTCGCTGCTGCTGCGGCGGCCTCCGGGCCGCGAGGCGTACCCCGGTGACGTCTTCTACCTGCATTCGCGCCTGCTCGAGCGCGGCGTCAAGCTCTCCGACGACCTCGGCGGCGGCTCGCTGACGGCGCTGCCGATCATCGAGACGCAGGCCTCCGACGTCTCCGCCTACATCCCGACCAACGTGATCTCGATCACCGACGGGCAGATCTTCCTCGAGTCCGATCTGTTCTTCAGCGGCGTCCGGCCGGCGATCAACGTCGGCATCTCCGTCTCCCGGGTCGGCGGCAACGCGCAGACGAAGGCGATGAAGAAGGTCGCCGGCAAGCTGCGCCTCGAGCTCTCGCAGTACCGCGAGCTCGAGGCCTTTGCGCAGTTCGGCTCCGAGCTCGACGCCGACACCCAGAGGACCCTGGCCCGTGGCGAGCGGCTCGTCGAGGCCCTCAACCAGACCGAGCGCAACCCGCTCTCGGTCGCCGAGCAGGTGTCCGCGATCTACGCCGGCACCGGCGGCTACCTCGATCGGATCAAGGCCGACCGCGTCGAGCCGTTCCTCGAGGATCTTCGCGGGCCGCCTGCGCTCGGAGCAGTCCGAGCTGATGGACGCGATCAACGACGACGGCCAGCTCGACGACGAGCGCGAGGAGAAGCTGGGCAACGCGATCGCCGAGATGATCGACGACTTCGGCCCCGACTTCGACGCAGGAGGGCAAGCCGCTCGAGGAGGGCGAGTCGGACCGGATCAAGTCCGAGCGAGGAGCGCGCCTCCGGGTCGCAAGGCCGAAGACGAGCCGAGGAGGTCGCCGCCTAGCGGCTTCGCGGACGGCGAAGCGAGCACGGCGAAGGAGCCCATGGCCACCCAGAAGGAAGTCAAGAACCGGATCAACTCCGTCAAGAACATCCGCAAGATCACGCGGGCGATGGAGATGGTGGCGGCCGCGCGGCTGCGCCGCGCCGAGCAGCGCATCGACGCGATGCGCCCCTACGCGCAGTCGCTGCGCAAGGCGACCCGCCAGGTGGCGGCCGCCTCGACCCAGAGCGCGAACCGCGTCTCGCTCCTGCAGCAGCGCGAGAACGTCAAGCGGGTCGGCGTCATCCTCGTCACCGGCGACCGCGGCCTCGCCGGCTCGTTCAACACGCAGATCATCCGCGCCGGCCTCAACCTGAAGAAGCGAGATCGCCGCCGAGGGCGCGGAGGCCGTCTTCTACGTCGTCGGCCGCCGCGGCGCCTCGACGCTGCGCTTCCGCGGCGAGCAGATCGTCCGAGTCCTTCATCGGCTTCACCGATCGCCCGTCGTTCGCCGACGCGCGCACGATCGGGCAGGAGGTGACCTCCGCCTACATCGACGAGGACCTCGACCGGGTCGAGCTGATCTACAACCGCTACGTCTCGCCGCTGACCCAGTACGTACGGCGGCACACCCTGCTGCCGCTGCAGGAGGCCGAGGTCTACGGCGAGGGCGTGCCGGCCGAGGAGAAGCCGGACGATCCGGAGCTCGTCGAGGCGCACAACCGCGCCGACTGGGTCTACGAGCCCGAGCCCGAGGAGGCGCTCTCGCTGCTGTTCGCCGAGTACGTCGACCTCTCGATCTTCCGGGCGCTGCTCGAGTCAGCGGCCTCCGAGCACGGATCGCGGATGACCGCGATGCGGAACGCGGCCGAGAACGCCGGCGACATGATCGACCGGCTGACGCTGGAGATGAACCGGGTGCGGCAGGCGGAGATCACCCAGGAGATCCTCGAAGTGGTCGGCGGCGCCGAGGCGCTGGGCTCCGGCTCATGACAACGAACTTGAACTGACTTAGAGAGCGAAGGAGCAAGACATGTCCGAGAACGGAAACGGCACCAACAAGGGCACGATCGAGCAGGTGATCGGCGTCGTCGTCGACGCGGTCTTCCCCGACAAGCTGCCCGAGATCTACTCGGCGCTGAAGATCGAGATCCCCGAGGGCGACGGCCGCAACGCCATCGACCTCACCTGCGAGGTCCAGCAGCACCTCGGCGACGACCGCGTGCGCGCGGTCGCGATGGACGCCACCGACGGCCTGCAGCGCGGCGACGCCGTCATCGACACCGGTGGCTCGATCACCGTGCCGGTCGGCAAGGACACGCTCGGCCGCATCTTCAACCTGCTCGGCGAGCCGATCGACGAGAAGGGCCCCGTCGAGGGCGAGGCGCGCTGGCCGATCCACCGCGCCGGCGCCGACGGCCGAGGAGCTGACCCCGACGCAGGAGATCCTCGAGACCGGGATCAAGGTCGTCGACCTGCTCGCCCCGTACGCGAAGGGCGGCAAGGTCGGCCTGTTCGGCGGCGCCGGCGTCGGCAAGACCGTGCTGATCCAGGAGCTGATCAACAACATCGCCACCTCCTACGGCGGCCTCTCCGCCTTCTGCGGCGTCGGCGAGCGGACCCGCGAGGGCAACGACCTCTACGTCGAGATGACCGAGTCCGGCGTCATCGACAAGACGATGATGGTCTTCGG
Source organism: uncultured Solirubrobacterales bacterium (assembly GCA_963850625.1). Taxonomy (GTDB): domain Bacteria; phylum Actinomycetota; class Thermoleophilia; order Solirubrobacterales; family 70-9; genus CAXMST01. The sequence goes on along the minus strand of CAWKLZ010000012.1, from coordinate 41,454 downwards.
GCAGATGAACGAGCCCCCCGGCGCCCGTCTCCGCGTCGCGCTGACCGGCCTGACGATGGCCGAGTACTTCCGCGAGGAGGGCGGCCAGGACGTGCTCCTGTTCATCGACAACATCTTCCGCTTCGTGCAGGCAGGCTCCGAGGTATCGGCGCTGCTCGGCCGGATGCCTTCCGCCGTCGGCTACCAGCCGACGCTGGAGACGGAGATGGGTGAGCTGCAGGAGCGGATCTCCTCGACCTCGCAGGGATCGGTCACCTCGATCCAGGCCGTCTACGTGCCCGCCGACGACCTCACCGACCCGGCCCCGGCGTCGGTGTTCGCCCACCTGAACGCGACGACGACGCTCTCGCGGTCGATCTCCGAGAAGGGGATCTACCCGGCCGTCGATCCGCTCGACTCGACCTCGACGATCCTCAAGCCCGACATCCTCGGCGAGGAGCACTACCGGACCGCGACCCGCGTCCAGGAGGTCCTGCAGCGCTACAAGGAGCTGCAGGACATCATCGCCATCCTCGGCATCGACGAGCTCTCCGACGAGGACAAGCTGATGGTCAACCGCGCCCGCAAGATCGAGCGCTTCCTGAGCCAGCCGTTCAACGTCGCCGAGCAGTTCACCGGCACGCCGGGCGAGATCGTCCCCGTCAACGAGACGGTCGAGAGCTTCCGGACCCTGGTCGACGGCGAGCACGACGACATCCCCGAGAGCGCCTTCTACATGAAGGGCTCGATCGAGCAGGTGCTCGCTGCCGCCAAGGGCAAGGGCGAGGACGAGACCGCCGGCGCCGAGTCCGAGGCGGCCGAGCAGGAGGAGAAGCAAGGAGAAGGAGGAGGCGGCCGCCTGAGCGGTCGTCCCACCGACCTGACTCTACGCCGATGGCTGACGAGACCCTGATCCAGGCCGAGATCCTCACCCCCGAGGGGAAGATCTTCGAGGGCGACCTGTTCCAGGTCTCCGCCCGCACGGTCGTCGGCGAGGTCGGGATCCGCGCCCGTCACGCGCCGATGCTCGCCCGGCTCGTGCCGAGCGAGCTGCGCCTGTACGAGGACCAGGGCTCCTTCAACTCCGGCAACGGCGACCGCTACGTCTCCGCCGAGGGCTGGATCGAGGTCTTCGCGAACAAGGTCGTCGTCCTGGTCGAGGAGGCGCACCGAGCCCGATGACCTCGACGCCGGCGCCTGCGCGAGCGGATCGCCGATGCGAGGCACGCGTCGAGCAGGCCGACGAGGGCACGGCCGCCGAGGAGACCGCCAAGGACGACCTGGCGCGCGCCGAAGCCTTCCTGAAGGCGGCAGAAGGCGAGTAGGCCGCGGACCGGCAGCGCCGATGGCGGCGTACCCGTTCGCTTCCTCATCGACTTTCCCAGCACATAGGCGGGAAAGTCGATAGAGAACGCTTTCAGCGGCGTCCCTGGCCCCCTAACCTTCCGCGGATGAATGGCGCCACCGGCGCCGATGAGCTTCTCCTTGCCGAGAAGCTGATCGGCTATGACAGCTCGAGCGAGGACGGGATCCGGCTCTGCGCCGGATTCGTCAAGGGCTGGCTGGAGGCGCGCGACATCCGGACCTCGCAGCTCGAGATCCGCGGCCTGCCGATCCTGCTCGCCGACGTCGGCCCCGCCGTCGGGTCCGACGGTGATCCTGCACGGCCACGTCGACGTCGTTCCCGGGCGCGACGGGCAGTTCGAGGCGCGCGTCGAGGGCGATCGGTTGATCGGCCGCGGCGCCTATGACATGAAGGGCGCGGCGGCGGCGATGATGCTCGCCCTCAACGACCTCAAGGATCAGGACGACGTACGGGTCCGGCTTGCGATCGTCCCGGACGAGGAGGCCGAGGACGCCGACTACCGGGGCACAGACCTGCTCGTCGACGAGGGGCTCGAGGGCGACTTCGCGATCACCGGCGAGCCGACCGACATGCACGTGGGATCGCCGCCAAGGGCGTGCTCGCCGTCCGCCTCGAGGTCAGCGGCCGGGCCGCCCACGGGTCGACCCCCTGGGAGGGCGACAACGCGATTCTCAAGGCGTTTGCGGTGTTCCGGACGATCGAGTCACTACCCTTCAGCCGCGAGTCCTCGGAGTTGTTCGACCGGCCCTCGATCAACCTCGGTCGCATCTGGGGCGGGGACGCGCTCAACAAGGTTCCAGACAGCTGCGTGATCGACGTGGACATCCGCTACCTACCCGAACAGGACGCAGGCCAGAAGTGCTTGCCGAGATCGCCGCGCTCGAGGACTGCACGGTCGTCTCGACCTTCACCCGCCCGCCCGTCGCCGTCGACCGCTCCTCGGGCTTCGTGCGGGCGCTCTGCGCCGCGGCGCAAGCCGCACCACGAGGGTGAGGTCACCGGCGTCGGGCGCGACGGCGCCTCCGACGCCATCTCGTTCCTGCGCGCCGGCATTCCGGCCGTCGAGTTCGGCCCCCTGGGCGCCGGCCACCACGGCCCCGAGGAGTGGGTCTCGGTCAGCTCGCTCGGCGCCTACAGGCGCGCCCTCGGCGACTTCGCCCGCTCGCTCCCCGCCGCGCTCGCCCTGGAGGAGGCACGGTGAGCGAGGACCGCCCGCCAGCCGACGACGGCACGGACCGCCCGCCCTCCGACGACGCCGAGGACCGGCACCTCGACACCGAGGAGACCTCCGGCCTCGGACTGACCGAGGAGTTCGCCCGGATCGAGGCGGAGATCGGGGACGCGACGGGCGAGCAGCCGGAGGCCTCCGGGCCTGCGGAAGGCGCCGAAGGGGAGGACGGCGGCACGGTCGAGTGGGAGGCTCCCACGGGCGAGGACGAGGAGTGGGTGGTCGAGGGAGACGGCCCGGCGACGGGCGAGAGTGGCGCCTGGGACGCCCCTGAGGGCGAGACCCCGCACGACACCGGCGAGTGGATTGGCGCCACGGGCGAGACGGGCGCGGAGACCGGCGGGTCCGACCCTCGGCACACCGACACGCAGAACTTCGATCCGATCGCCGAGGAGGGGTCAGGCGAGCACGAGATTCCCAGCGGCGAGTCGACCGAGCAGGATGCCGCCCCCGAGCCGGCGTCGACCGAGCAGGATGCCCCCGCCGAGCCCGCCCCCGCCGAGCCCGAGGCACCCCCGGAGCCATCCGAGCCTGCGACCAGAGTCCATCGCGACGAGCCCCTGGTGCCCGCCGGCGCCGCCGCGGCAGCCGCCCGCGGCGACGCCCCGACGGAGGTTCGGCGACCCGATGCACCCGGTCAGCTGACGCCGATCCCGCCCGGGCCGCCGGTGGCCGAGGCGGGCGACGACGTGCCGGAGGTCAAGGTCCCGAGCCTCTGGTGGCGCTTCCTCAGCGGCTCGGTGCTGATCGTCGCCTCGGTTGCCGCCTCGGTCGCGATCGCGGGGCTGTTCTTCTTCGGCGACATCGCCGCCAAGCTGCACCCGATCAAGGGCATCTCCGACCAGCTCACGCAGGTCGAGTCGCACGCACCGCAGACGGTCCTCATCATCGGCTCGGACCGCCGTGCCGGCAACGCGATCGGCGATGCCCGCTCGGACACGACGATGCTGCTCCGCGTCGATCCGGACAAGGGCGTGCTCTCGCTGTTCTCGCTGCCCCGTGATCTCTCCGTCGACATCCCTGGCTACGGTCAGGGCAAGCTCAACGAGGCCTATACCTACGGCGGCGAGAAGCTGACGCTGAAGACCGTCCACAAGCTCACCGGGCTCGACATCAACCACGTCGTCGAGATCAACTTCCAGGGCTTCGCCGACGCCGTCAACGCGATCGACTGCGTCTACGTCGACGTCGACCACCACTACTACCACTCGAACGCCGGCCTCTCCGATCTCGATTCGTACTCGGAGATCGACATCGGCTCCGGCTATCAGCGGCTCTGCGGCGAGAAGGCACTGCAGTACGTCCGCTACCGGCACACCGACAACGACGTCGTCCGCGCCGCCCGCCAGCAGGACTTCCTCCGCGAGGCGCGCCAGAAGGTCGAGCCGCGTGAGCTGATCCCGGGGCATCGGCGGCACCGGCAACCAGCTGATCGACATCTTCACCAAGTACACGCGCTCGGACATCGGCTCCTCGGCGGACATCATCGGCATCCTCAAGTCGTTCATCGGCGTCCGCAACGTGCCCGTCAACCAGATCCACTTCGAGGGCGATCTCGGCAGCGCCACGGACACCTATGTGACCGCGACGCCCGAGCAGCTGCAGAAGGCCGTCGATGAGTTCCTCAACGGGCCTGGCGGCTCGGAGGGGAGGCGAGCGGCTCGGCGGCTCGGGCAAGAGCAAGGACAAGAAGAAGAAGAAGAAAAAGAAGAAGAAGGACAACGGCGGCGGCGTAGCCGACGCGAACGTGGTCCCCGCCGACCAGCTCGTCGATCCCGACCGCCTTCGAGAAGGACGCCGACAAGAACGCCCGCCGCCTCAAGTTCCCGATCTTCTCGCCGAAGGTCGTCGCTGCCCGGCTCCGCCTTCAATACCGATTCGCGCACCTACAAGTTCAAGGACGAAGAGCGACAACGAGCAGCCCGCCTACAAGACGGTGATCGACTACGCGCCCGAAGGCATCTGCCCGAGTACTACGGCGTGAGGGCACGACCTGGAGTGACCCGCCGATCCTCCGGCACCCGTCCGAGACCCGCGAGATCGACGGCCGCGAGTACCTGCTCTTCTACGACGCCGGCCGCCTGCGCCTCGTCGGCTGGCACGACGGCGACAACTCCTACTGGCTCAACAACACGCTTTCGCAGACGCTGGACGAGGACCAGATGCTCGCGATAGCGACGACGATGCGCAAGGTCGACTAGTGGCCGGGCCCGCCGGTTCTCACGGACGGGCCCGCTAGGGAGCTTCCGCGCTGCCGGTCGGGCGAAAGTTCTGGCTCCGGTTCGTGGCCGCCTCGGCGATCATCGTCGTCACGGTCGCCGCCGCGACCGCGTCCGCAGGGCTGATCTTCTTCAACGACGTCGCCACCGGGATCCAGCTTCCATCCTCCGCCGCGCGCCGCCCGAGCCCGACCCGGGCGAGCCGTACACGATCCTGCTGCTCGGCTCCGACCATCGCTCGGGCTGCGGCCGCCGACGACCGGCGCTCCGATACGACGATGCTGCTGCGGCTCGACCCGCAGCGAAGCGTCATCTCGCTGCTCTCGCTGCCACGCGACCTCGCCGTCAACGATCCCCGGCTACGGTGCCGACAAGCTCAACGCCGCCTACACCTACGGCGGGCCCGAAGCTGACCCTGCAGACCGTCAAGCAGCTAACCGGGCCTGCAGATCAACGACGTCGATCGACGTCGACTTCCAGGGCTTCGCAGACGCCGTCGAACGCGGTCGACTGCGTCTACATCGACGTCGATCAGAAGTACTACGTGCCGCCCGGCTCCGGGCTATGCGGAGATCGACATCAACGCGGGCTATCAGCGGCTCTGCGGGCTCAAGGCGCTCGAGTACGTGCGCTACCGCCACACCGACAACGACATCGTCCGCGGCGCCCGCCAGCAGGCGTTCCTGCGCGAGGCGCGGCAGCGGATCGACGTCGGCCAGCTCGTCCTCGGCGGCGGCGGCAGCGACCTGCTCAAGGCGTTCGTCGACAACACCCGCTCGACGCATCGACGACGGCGGCGACGTGCGCTCGATCGCGCGCTCGCTGTTCGACCTGCGCGGTGCCTCGGTCGAGCAGGTCAGCGTCGTCCGGCGACCTCGGGCCGGTCGACATCACCGCGACCCAGGGCGAGATCGACCGGGCGGTGAGCAAGTTCCTGACCGGTGGCACGGGGGAGGGCACCTCAGTCGACCTCCGGCTCCGGCGGCGGCTCGCAGAAGCACGGGAAGGGCAGCAAGAAGAAGGGCGGCGGCGCACGGGCCGAAGAAGGTCGACATGCCACCGTCCGACCCGCAGTTCGCGCGCTACGCGCGGACTGCCGACCGGCGCCTGAACTTCCCCGTCTACTACCCGACGAAGCTGCCCGGCGAGACGACCTTCAGCGCCGACTCCCGGACCTACGAGCTACAAGGACGAGCAGGACGACCCGAAGAACGCCTACAAGCTCGTCATGGCGCACCCCGACCCCTCGATCGTGACCGAGTACTTCGGCGTCGAGGGCACGAGCTGGGGCGATCCGCCGATCCTCGCCAACCCCTCGACGACGGAGACGATCGACGGCCGCGAGTACCTGCTGTTCTACGCCGGCGACCGGCTGCGGCTGGTCGGCTTCAAGGAGGACGGAAACGCCTACTGGGTCTCGAACTCCCTGCTCAACTCGCTCTCGGAGAACGAGATGATGACGATCGCGACGTCGCTCGAGCCGGCGCCGAAGAAGGCCGTCCCGAAGTACGGCTGAACGAGGCCGCGGACTGCCCGGGGGCGCGGCGCGCGCCCCGCCGCATCCTGCCAGCATTCCCGCCTCATGACTGTCGCGAGCGGGAACGGAAATGACGGCCTCGAGCCGGTCGGCGTCGTCGGCGTCGGCTGGGTCGGCCTGGTCACGGCGGCCTGCTTCGCCTCCCAGGGCCACCAGGTCTGGGCGATGGACATCGACGAGGCGAAGATCGCCTCGCTGGCGGCGGGTGAGCTGACGATCCACGAGCCCGGGCTGCCCGAGCTCGTCCGCGACAACGCCGAGCGCCTGCACTTCACGACCGACATGGACGGAGCTGCTCGCCAACGTGCGGCTGATCTTCTGCTGCGTCGACACGCCGCCGACCTACTCGGGCGACGCCGACCTCTCGCGCGTCCGCGCCGTCGTCGAGCGCTTCGAGGGCGACTCCGAGCACGCGCTGGTGATGAAGAGCACGGTGCCCTCGGGCACCGGCGAGGCGATCCGCCGGGACCTGCCGACGCTCTCCTACGTCTCCTGCCCCGAGTTCCTCAAGGAGGGCATCGGCCGTCGCCGACTTCCTCAACCCGGACCGCGTCGTGATCGGCGCCGATCCCGGCGACGAGTGGGCCGCCGATGCGGTCGCAGCGCCTCTACGAGCCGCTCGGCGGCGAGATCGTCCGCACCGACGTCGCCAGCGCCGAGATGATCAAGCTCGCCTCGAACGCCTTCCTGGCGACGAAGATCAGCTTCATCAACGAGATCGCCAACGTCTGCGAGGAGGTCGGCGCCGACGTCACCGAGGTCGCCCGCGGCATGGGCCTCGACGAGCGCATCGGCAAGAGCTTCCTCAAGGCCGGCATCGGCTACGGCGGTTCCTGTTTCGTCGGCGAGCGAGACCGTGTTGGTTCGAAGTGGCAGGCAGGTGGCGCTGAAGCGGCTGGACGACCTCTTCGCGGCGGCCGCCGTGCGGACCGGCGCTGAGCTCGCGGCGGAGGTGGTTGAGCCCACCGATCTCGAGGTCCTCAGCGACGCGGGGGGTGCTGCTCCGGTCTGGCGTCCGGTCCAGGCGCTCACGTCGCGGCCCTACGAAGGCGACAGCGTGATCGTACGAACGAAGACGGGTAGGCGCCTGCACTGCACGCCCGATCACCCCTTCGTCGTCGTCGATCCCGAGACCGGCGCTCGGAGGACGGTTCTCGCGACAGACCTGACCACCGACGACTGGCTCCCGCTCGGCGCCGGCGCCTTTGCCACCGAGCCCTCGGCGGCAGCCTTCTCGGCGGTGGGCGCTGCTGCCGCCGCCAAGGCTGAGGAGTCCGCGGTTATCGTCCGACTTGGGCCAGAGGGGCGGGCGGCACTCGAAAACGTGCCGCTCGAGGGAAGACGCGAACGCCTCGCCGGCCACCCCCGAGGGCATGTTCAGCGGTACCACGACATGCGCTCCAGCGGCGCCACGCGGCTCGATGAGGCGCTCGACCTGCGGCTGCCGCTCGTCGGTGCGCTCGCGGGTACGGCACGGAACGGCACTTACGTACCGTTCGACCTGGAGCTTGACGGGGACTTCTGGCGTGTCGTTGGCCTCTATCTCGCGGAGGGCCACATCACCATCGACGGGCCGCACGGGCGACACCGCATCTGCTGGTCCTTCCATCCACGTGACGAGGAGGATCTGGTCGAGCTCGTCGCTGACTACTGGCAATCTCGGGGCGTCAAGGCCAGCGTCCGGTCGCTGGCGACGACACGTCAGGTCAGTGTCTCCTCGAAGCTCCTCGGCAACTGGTGGCTCGAGCGCCTCGGGGCGGGCTTCGGCGCGTACGACCACCGCATCCCGGACCTCGCCTTCGCCCAGCCGGCTGCCGAGCAGGAGGGCGCTCATGTGGGGCGCTCTGGCGCGGCGACGGCTCGTGGTCCCTCGTCAACGGAGGACCGAGCGTCGTCCTGGAGTACGGCACGGTCAGCCCGTTCCTCGCCGACGGACTGCACCGGTTGCTGCTCGCCGAAGACATCGTCGCTGCCCAGCGGATAGGGAGAACCGCCAAGTCCACCGTCGACACCTACTGGCTGCGGATCTCCGGCGCTGATCAGGTCGCGAGGGCAGCCGAGTTCCTGGTTCGGGGCAGATGATCGCGAGCAGATCATCGTCTCGCTTGGGCGCCAGAGCAAGCGCATCCGTCCCGCCGGACACCGGTTGCTCCCGGGCGGCGGCAAGGCCGTGCGCGTGGTCGCGGTCGAGCCCGCACAACATCGCGGGCGCGTCTTCTCTCTGGAGGTGCCGGGGACCGAGACGTTCGTCGCCACCGCCGGGCTGGTCACGCACAACTGCTTCCCCAAGGACGTCACCGCGCTCAAGCAGCTCGCCGGCAACTCCGGCTACCACTTCCAGCTGCTCAACTCGGTGATCGAGGTCAACGAGCTGCAGAAGCGGCGCGTGCTCGGCAAGCTCGGCAAGCACCTCGGCTCGCTGGTCGGCAAGCGGATCGCGCTGCTCGGCCTCGCCTTCAAGCCCGACACCGACGACATGCGCGAGGCCTCGAGCCTCGTCCTCTCCGCCCGCCTGCAGGGCGAGGGCGCGGAGGTCGTCGCCTACGACCCGGTCGCCGCGACGCGGCGGCCGGGCTGCTGCCCGCCGTCGAGATGGCAGCCTCGCCGCCGACGGCGCTCGAGGGCGCCGACGCGGCGGTCCTGGTCACCGAGTGGAGCGAGTTCGCCGAGCTCGACTGGCGACGCGATGGCCGGGCTGATGCGGGAGCCGGTGCTCGTCGACGGCCGCAACTTCCTCGACCCCGCGACGCTCGCGCGAGGCCGGCTTCACGTACGAGGGCATCGGGCGCGGAAACTGATAGGAAGGAGCGTGGATCCCCGCCGCGACACCGACACGGCCGCGGGAGAGCTCGCGTGCAGGCGCTGATCCTCGTCGGCGGCCATGGCACCCGGCTGCGCCCGTGACCCTGACCCTGCCGAAGCCGGCGATCCCGCTCGTCGACCGGCCGTTCATGCGCTACATGATCGACTGGCTCGCGCGCCACGGCGTCGACGAGGTCGTGCTTGCCTGCGGCTTTCTCCCCGACGCGCTGCGCGACGGCGCTCGGCGACGAGATCCCGGGCGGGCCGAAGATCACCTACCTGACCGAGCCCGAGCCGCTCGGCACCGCGCGGCGCGATCAAGTTCGCCGAGGACATGCTCGAGGACCGCTTCTTCGCCCTCAACGGCGACTCGCTCACCGACCTCGACCTGACGAAGCTGCGCGAGCGGCACGAGTCGAGCGGCGCGCGGGCGACGCTCGGCCTCTACCCGGTCGAGGATCCGACCGCCTTCGGCCTCGTCCGCCGCACCGACGACGGCGAGATCACCGAGTTCCTCGAGAAGCCCGACCCCTCCGAGATCGACACCGACGAGGTCTCGGCCGGCTGCTACATGCTCGAGAAGTCGGTGCTCGACCTGATCCCGCCGGGCGTCGACTTCTCGATCGAGCGCCAGGTCTTCCCCGAGCTCGTCGGCAAGGGCCTGTACTCGCAGCGGCTCGAGGGCTACTGGGTCGACATCGGCACCCCGCCGCGCTACCTCGAAGCCTGCTGGGACATTCTCGGCGGCAAGGTCGAGACCGAGCCGGGCAAGCTCGTCGACGGCGACTACACGTACGTCGATGCCGACGCCGAGGTCGACCCGTCGCGTCGAGATTGGCCGCCGCGTCTTCGTCGAGCCGGGTGCCGAGGTGGCCGCCGGCGCGACGATCGGCCCGCGTGCGGTGATCGGCCGCAACTCGCGGATCGGCGAAAAGGCGCGGATCGAGGGCTCGGCCCTGCACAAGAACTGCGACGATCGGCGCCGGCGCGACGGTGACCGGCGCGATCCTCTCGGCCGGCGTCACGGTCGCCGACGGCGCCAGCGTGCCGGAGGGATCCGTGATCGGCGAGGGGGCGACGATCACCACCGCCGCCTCGCTTGGCAAGGGCGCAAAAGTCGGACCGGGAGAGACTGCATGAAGGAAGACCTCGAGAAGCGCGTCGGCGCCGTCGATTCAGGCGACCAGTACGCGGCGACGATGGCGCTGCCCGACCACCTCCGGGACGCCCTCTGGCGCGTCTCGTCGGCGAAGCTCGACCAGCTCGACGCCAGCGGGCTGATCGTCTGCGGGATGGGCGGCTCGGCGATCGGCGGCGATCTTGCCGCCGCCGCGCTCGGCGGCCGCCTGGAACGCCCGCTCGACGTCGTTCGCGGCTACGGCGTGCCCTCGTGGACGCTCGCCCGACCGCGCGATCCTCTGCTCGAGCTACTCGGGCAACACCGAGGAGACGATGGCCTGTTACGCCGCCGCGGAGGCGGTCGGCGCGCAAGCGGATCGTCGCGACGACCGGCGGCGCGCTCGCCGAGGCGGCCCGGCGCGACGGCGTTCCGGTGATCGGCATGCCCGCCGGCCTGCAGCCGCGCGCGGCGGTCGGCTACACCTTCGCGATCGCCGCCGAGGTCGCGGCGCTCGTCGGCGCCGGCCCCGCGATCCGGATGGAGATCGACAGCTCGGCGGCGCACCTGGAGGCGGCGAAGCCGGCGCTGCTGGCGAAGGCGGACGAGCTCGCCGACGCAGATCGGCGACTGCGATCCCGCTCGTCTACGGCTGCGGGCTGACGGTCCCGGTCTCCTACCGCTGGAAGTGCCAGATCAACGAGAACGCGAAGCTGCCCTGCTTCTCGCACCAGCTGCCCGAGATGGATCACAACGAGATCGTCGGCTGGGAGGGCGGAGCCGACGGCGGCTACGCGGCGATCTTCCTCGAGGACGAGGACCAGCACCCGCGTGAGCGTCAGCGGATCGAGCTGACCGCCGAGCTCGTCGCGCCGAAGGCCGGTGCGGTCTGCCGGATCGAGACCGAGGGCGAGACGCGGACCGAGCGGCTGCTCTGGGCCGTGATGCTCGGCGACCTGCTGTCGCTCGAGCTCGCTGCGCGCCGCGGCGCCGACCCGACGCCCGTCGACGTGATCGAGTCGCTCAAGGACAGCCTCGGGCGCCCCTGAGGACTCGGATGAGGGCAACGACGCGATGAGGGCGATGGTCATGGCGGCGGGGCTGGGCACGCGCCTGCGCCCGATCACCTGGGAGATCCCGAAGCCCGTCGTCCCCGTCTGCAACCGGCCGATCGTCGCCCAGCTCGCCCGCCTGCTCGCACGCCACGGCGCCGGCGAGGTGATCGCCAACACGCACTGGTTCCCGGAGACCGTGAAGAGCGCGCTCGGCGACGGCAGCGAGCACGGCATCGAGATCAGCTACTCCTACGAGGAAGAGCTGCTCGGCACGGCGGGCGGCGTCCGCAACGTCTCCGGCTTCCTCGCGCCCGGCGACGGTGAGCCCTTCCTCGTGCTCGCCGGCGACGCGCTGACGGACATCGACCTGACGACGCTGCTCGAGGCGCACCGCGCCAACGGCGGCGTCGCGACGCTCGCCGTCAAGAAGGTCACCGACGTTGACCAGTACGGCGTGATCGTCGTCGACGGCGAGGGCCGCATCCAGGGCTTCCAGGAGAAGCCGGATCCAGCCGAGGCCCTGTCCGACCTCGTCAACTGCATGGTCTACGCCTTCAGCCCCGAGGTCTTCGACTACTTCCCGGGCGAACCCGACCAGCCGATCGACTTCGCGCTCGACGTCTTCCCGAACCTGCTCGCCCACGACGTGCCCTTCCACGTGCACGAGATCGACGGCTACTGGAACGATGTCGGCACCCTGCGGGAATACGTCAACGGCAACCTCGACGCCGTCGCCGGCAAGGTCCACCAGGACATGCACGGCGAGCTGATCGAGGGCGAGCGCACGCTGGACGGCGGCGCCGAGGCAGAGGGCCCGGTGCTGATCGGCCCCGGCGCCGAGATCGGCTCCGGGCGCAGCTGAGCGGCCCGTTGATCGTCGGCCCGGGCGCCCGGATCGGGGCCGGTGCGCGCGTCGCCGAGGCGGTGCTGCTGCCCGGCGCGGAGATCGCTGCGGGAGCGGTCGTCGCCCGCGGGCTCGTTGGTGGCGCTGATGCGCTCGCCGCGATGGACTGGTAATCCGCGCCCGCTCCAGGTATCTTCCGTTACATCGAGGTCCAGGATGGGCCGGGAACGAGGTTCGAGGATGAGCCTGAAGGCTCTGTTCGAGAAGAAGCCGCACGGGATGATCCCGTGGAGTGGGGAAGTAAACGCCGCCGCCGCGGCCGCGCTGTTCGCCGCGGTGACCGTGTTGGTCGCCCTGATCCATGACCCGGTGACCGGCGTCGGGTTCCTGTACCTCGTTCCGGTACTGCTGGTGACGCTGCAGTACGGGCTACGGGGTGCCGTCGGCGGCGCTTTGCTGGCGCTCACCATGCTCGGGGCTTGGGATTTGATCCACCCCCGGGACGTCAGCCTCTTCGGCGCTTCGATCCGCGTCCTGCTGATCGCCGGGCCACCGCTGCTCGTCGTCGCCGCCGAGGAGAGCAGCGCGCGGGCGCGGCAGGAGCTCTCCGAGACCGGCGCGCTGCTGCGGGCGATCGCCGACAAACTCCCGGACGCCCTTTACGTGCTCGACGAGGAGGGGCGATATGGGCTCGTCAACACTGCCGCGGCGAATCTCGTCGGTCGCGACCCACGGACCTGCTCGGCAAGAGCTACGTGGAGAGCCTGCCCGCCGCAACGGCTACCGACCTGACCGCCCGCCGGCTCGAGATCGAGCAGGAGCCCGACGCCTCCGGCCGCATCGACCGGATCCGCTTCGAGGACGGCTGAGCACGTCTTCCGCTCGGTCACAGGCCCGGTCAAGCTCCCTGGCCGCGGTTCGCAAGGCGTCTTCGTCCTCTCTCAGGACATCACCGCCGAGCACCGGCGCAACACCTGGATGCAGGTGCAGCACCGGATCACCGAGGGGCTTGTCGAGCGGCCGCCGATCGAGGAGCTGCCGGCGATGATCCTCGACCTGATCTGCGGCGTCGAGGACGTCGAGTGGGGTGCCTACTGGCATCGCGGCCGACACGGCAGCTATCGCTGCCTCGCGGTGGACGGCGAGGCCCCCCCGTTCGCGCCCGGCGAGCTGCGGAGCTCTCCGGCATGCCTAGGGATTCCACGTGCGCTGGCGCGACCCGCGCGGCGACCGTCGCGGTCCGACGGCGCTGGTCCCGGTCAGCGAGGACGGCGTCGCGATGGTCGCCTATCGCGGCGCGGTCCCCGATCAGGACACGATCGAGCAGATCTTCCGGCCGGCGATGCTGATGGTCGCCGGCTACGTCGAGCGGACCAAGCTGGCTGCCGAGGCCGAGCGCACGAAGAACGACTTCTTCGGCCTGATTTCGCACGAGCTGCGCACGCCGCTGACCTCGATCATCGGCTACTCGGAGCTGCTCACGCGAGCTCGAAGGGGATTCCCTCTCCGAGCAGGCGCAGAAGTTCGTCGAGGTCATCACCCGCAACGCGCATCGCGAGCTGCGCCTCGTCCAGGACCTGCTGCTGCTCGTCAGGCTCGAGGCCGGCACCTTCTCGCTCGAAAGCGACGCGGTCGACCTGAACGCGATCGTCGCCCAGTCCTGCGAGGCGGTTCGCCCGCAGGCGGAGCGCGCTGGGGTGGAGTTGCGGCTGTCGCTCGACGAGACCGGCGACGTGTGGGCCGACTCGCACCGGATCGGCCAGGCGGTCGACAACCTGCTCACGAACGCGGTCAAGTTCAGCGAGCGCGGTGACCCGTCCGGGTCGCGCTCGAGGCGGGCGCCGAGGGCTTCGCGCTCGAGGTCGAGGACGAGGGCATCGGTGTCGCGGCCGACGAGGTCGACAAGCTCTTCGACCGCCTCTTCCGCGCGAGCAGCGCCGTCAGCAACCAGATCCAGGGAACCGGCCTCGGCCTGACGATCGTCAAGTCCGTGGTCGAGGCGCACGGGGGCACGATCAGCGTTCGCAGCGAGGAGGGGCAGGGGACCTGCTTCCGGCTCGAGCTGCCGCGCCCGCCGCAACCGCAGGCGGCTCCTGCCGGCGAGACAGCCCGCGAGACGGCCGGGGCGGCGCAATGAGCGATCTCACGGGAGCGCGACGATCGTCGTCGCGGACGACGACCCCGACATCCTCGACCTGGTCCTGCTGCGGCTCGAGCTTGCCGGCCACCAGGCGGTCGGTGCCGGGGACGGCGCCGAGGCGTGGGCGTGATCCGCGAGCACGAGCCCGAGCTGGCTGTGCTCCACGTGCAGATGCCGCGCATGGACGGCTTCGAGGTGCTGCGCCGGCTGCGGGCCGAGCCGGAGACGCAGGACATCGGGGTGATCCTGCTGACCGCCTCGGTCGAGGATCAGGACGTGGTCCGCGGCCTCGAGTTCGGCGCCGACGAGTACCTGCGCAAGCCGTTCAAACCGAGCGATCCGATCGCCCGTATCGAGGGGCTCCTCGGCCCGCGCCTGATCCGGCCCGGGGCCTTGCCGGCGCTCATCTAGGATCGCGGCGATAAGCGCCGCCTACATGCACCGTCCGGACGCGTGAGCTCGCGCGGTCGCATCGTCCGGCGCCCGCCTCCTCGGGCAACCTCGGACCCGGCTTCGACGTGCTGGGGGCGGCGCTGGGACGGCCCTCGAGCTCGAGGGCGTCGAGGCTGGGCACTTCGAGATCGATCCCGGCGACGGAGCGGTTCCGGCGGACCGCTCGAACCTGATCGTCCGCGCGTTCGAGCACCTGCACAGCGCGGACGGGCCGCGCTTCACGGTCCGTTTCTAGACCCTGCTCGCCCGCGGCCTCGTGCTCGAGGCGCAGCGGCGATCCTTGCTCGCCCCGCCCGCCGCCGACCACCTTGTTCCAGGCTCCGCGCCGCCCGGCGGTGCAGAGGAGCCCGCCGTTCGCCTTAGTCGCGATCGAGGGGGCATCCCGGACAACGTCGCCGCCGCCCTGTACGGAGGCGTCACCGTCTGCGCGCCGCCCGGCGCGCAGTTTCTCCGGGAAACGAAGCCCCATCTGATTCTCGACGCGCTCGGTCAGCCCCCGTCCGCGGCGCGTATCGCCTTCCCCGCTCGCCGAGCCCGCCCGAGGGGGTCGAGCCGCTCATCGGCATCCCGAGCCAAGAGGTCTCGACCGAGGCTGCCTGGGATCTGTTGCCTGCCCCGAGACCGCGCCTCTCGCCGACGCCGCCCAGAACGTGGCGGCTGCAGCCAACCTGGTGCTCGGCATCGAGCGCTCCGACCTGACCTTGATCGAGCGCGGGCTCGGTGATCGGCTGCACCAGCCGCACAGGCGTCCCCTCTACGAGCGATCGATGGAGCATCCGTCCAGGCGGCCCGTGATCTCGGCGCGCTCGGCGCGACGATCTCCGGCGCCGGCCCAAACGCGCTCGTCTGGAGCTACTGGCAGTCGAGCGCCGACCTGGTGACCGAGCTCAACGCGCTCGCCGGAGGCTGGGCTGAAGGTACGGCGGGCGCCGTTCATCCTGCCCCGCGCCGAGGTCGAGATCCTCGCCTGAGTTTCCGAACTTAGGTAGTTCCCCGGTGTCGCAGACGCCTTCTCGAGCAGCTCGGCAAGCGTCTGCTGGCCGGCTGGGGCTCAGCCGTGCGAAGCCGGCCGGCGCTCGGTAGAGGCGGTCGAGCGCCCTGCGCCGGCAACTCGACGCCGGCGTCGGTCAGCTTGAGCAGCTTGACTCGGCGGTCGCCGCGGATCCTGGGTGCGGACGATCAGCTTCCGCTCCTCGAGGCGGTCGACGAGGTCGGTTACGTAGGAAGCGTCGCAGTACAGGCTCTCGGCGATCGAGCGCATCGGCGTCCCGGGGCCGTCGGGATCGAGCCGCCAGAGCACCCCGAGCTGCTTCGGCGAGAGGTCGAGCTCCAGCGCGACCATCGGAAAGCGGGGTGCCGAGCCGTAGACCCGAGCCCAAGCGCCCCAGAATCGCCCTCCACGCGCTGGTCTCGGGATCAGCAGTTGCTTGTCCATCGCCCGCACATTTTAGCGGATAGTTTGGGGAGGTGAATAGTTGCACTACCCCAACGGTATTTGTTACGGTGCCTGGCTGGGACCACGCGATCGCGACGATCAACGCGGGTAGTACGCCCAGGCTTGAGACGGCCTCTTAGGCCATGGTGCCGAGCGGCTCCGTCTCGTCGAGCGCTCGCCGGGGAGCGTGTCGCGGCGGACCTGCTCGAGCCGGGCGAGCCGCTCGGGCATACCGAGCCGGGTGACGACCTCGGCGGCCAGCACGAGGTAGTACAGCCGCGATCCGGCTTGTACTCGAGGATCGGGACCGCACGTTCGGCGGACTCGGCGTACGCGATCGACTGACGGATCACGGTGTCGAAGACCTTGCCGGGGAAGCGCTCGTCGAGGGCCTCCAGGGTCTGGCGTGCGTGCCTGGTCCTCATGTTGGCGATGTTGAGGACGACGCCGAGCAGCTCGAGCTCCGGGTTGAGCGTGTCACGGGCGAGGTTGAAGATCTCCATGGCCTGCTCGACGCCCTGCAGGGAGAAGTGCTGGGCTTGGGTCGAGAGGACCGCGTGAGTCGAGGCGATGAGCGCATTCACCGTGAGCAGGCCGAGCGTCGGCGGGCAGTCGATCAGGACGACGTCGTAGCGGCGCTTGACGTCCCGCAGGGCGTTGCGCATCGTCACCTCGCGACCGATCTTGCCCGCGAGGACGAGCTCCGCCTCAGCGAGCCCGAGATTGGCTGGGATCACGTCGTCGTGGATCGCATCGGCGGCCCGCGCCTGCCCGGCGAGCACCTCGCCGAGCGTCGGCTGGGCCTCCGGGTCGACGTCGAAGTAGTCGGAGAGGTTGCCCTGGGGGTCGGCGTCGACGGCGAGCACGTCGAAGCCGATCCGGCCGAGCACGTCGGCGAGGTTGCGAACCGTCGTCGTCTTGCCCGTCCCACCCTTCTGGGAGAGGACGGCGATCGTCACCGACATCGGTGCCAGACCCGGCGGCGCGGCGCCGAGCGAGGTCGGGAGAGCTCAGAAGTCCGGTAGCCGTGCGCCACGCGGCGACTATAGACGGCCCCGCCGGGGGCGGACCCGCTCTGCCCGAGTTGGATCAGCGCAGGCGGCGGACGTTCATCGCGCCGCCGACCGTGCGGATCCGAGCCCGGCCGGTAGCGGGACCGTAGCTGCCGGCGCGACCGGCGACCTCGCAGCGCTCGCAAACCCATGCCGTCGGCTGGCGGCCCTTGGCGGCGTGGCGGACGACCTCCTCGCCGACGAGCGGGAAGCGGCCGCAGCACGAGCAGCGGGCGACGCCGTCGATCGCCTCGTTGGCGTCGGCGACCCGCTCCGCGGGCCGGGTCTGGGGGGCTGGGGCGATCGGAAGGGCACCGTCGCGGCTCAGCAGTCCGGCGTCCTTTGCGGTGGCAGCTTCCATGCCCGCCCCTTCGCCGCCGGCGGCTCTGTTCCTGCACAAACCGGCGCGGATGGCGGCGCGGATAGAATCGCGACGCGATGGGACCGGTGAGCGCAACCGTGACGATCGACGCGCCGCGCGAGCGCGTCTTCGAGGTGATCTCGGATCTCGCCTACCGGCCTGCCTTCTGCGACCACTTCGCGCATGAATTCCACCTCCAGAGGCTCGACTCGACCGGGGTCGGCGCGGCCGCGCGCTTCAAGGCCGAGGCTTCCCGGTTCCACATCTGGATGGAGACCGTCATCGCCTCGGAGGAGGCGCCGTATGAGCTGATCGAGCGCGGTCGCGGCTCCCGCTGGGATCGGATGGAGGTGGGCACCGCGTGGCAGTTGGTCGAGGGGCCCGACGCGGGCACGACGGAGGTTTCCGTCACCTTCTGGGCGGAGCCGACGAACCCCGTGGACGCGATCAAGGGCAAGCTCGGCGCTGCCGGGTGGTACCGCCGCCAGTGGCGCAAGGCCCTGCACCGCCTCCGTGACCTGATCGAGAACGACGAGCCGATCGAGCGCCTGCAAGTGGCTGGTGCGGCGCGTGTCTAGATGGCTTCCAGGCAGCGCTACGCGTCGCCACGACGCTCAATAGACTTCCGCCCTCGCATGCGCCGGAGACTCGTACCAGCCCTGCTCATCGCTCTGCTCGCGCTCTCCGCGGGAGCCGTCTCCGCCTGCGGCGGCAGCGAGTCGCCCGTGCTCGAAGGGCAGCCGCTCGAGGTCGGTGACCTCACCTACTACGTGCAGCTCACCCGCTTCTTGAACCCGAGCAACCCCGAGGATGCTGCCTACCTCGCGGGCCAGCCTGCGGCGCCGAAGAGCGACGACTACCTCGCCGTGTTCCTGCGCGTCGACAACAAGTCCGACCAGGCCCAGAACCTCGCCGACCACTTCAGCATCGTCGACACCCGGGGCAACGTTTTCGAGCCGATCCCCTCGGACAGTGACTTCGCCCTCCAGCCCGGCGCCGATGTGCCGGCTGACTCCCAGTACCCGCCGGTCGACTCGCCCGCCTACAGCGGCCCGGTCAAGGGCTCGTACCTGCTCTTCGCGCTCCCCGTCTCCTCCGAGGAGAACCGGCCGCTCAACCTGCAGATCCCGGCTCCCGACGGCAGCGTCGAGAAGATCGAGCTCGACCTCTAGGAGGCCGGGCCGCCGCCCGCCTAGACGATCCCGCTGAGGATCTGCGCCGCGATCGGCGCCGCGATCACGCCGCCGTCGCCGTCGGCGTTGACGATCATCACCGCGACCGCGTACTTCGGCTTGTCGGCGGGAGCGAACGCGCTGAACCAGGCGTCGACGTTGTGCTCGGGCTCGGCGTTGGGGTCGGTGGTGGCGGTCGTCGTATCCCCTCCCGTGTCCTTGAGTGAGGCGAGCTCGGCGGTGCCGGTCTTCGCCGCGACCTGCGCCTGGGGGATTGCGCCGGCGGTGCCGGTGCCCGAGTTGACGACCTCGATCATCATCTTCCGCACCTTGTCGGCGGTCTCCGGCGAGACCGCCTTGACCGCCTTCTGGCTCGAGCGGAGCTTCGGGTCCTTGACGATGTTGGTCGGCTCGCGCACGCCGTTGTTGGCGATCGTCTGCGCGACCGATGCCATCTCCAGGGGTGTCGCCTGGACCTCGCCCTGGCCGATCGCGCTGACGCCGACGTCGAGGCCGTCGCCGAGCGGATCGGGGAGCGAGCTCATCGCCGGCTTGACCAGCTTCAGCGCCTGATCGTCGTAGAGGCTCGGCGGCGAGTTGAAGCCGAACTTCTTCGCCGTGTCGAGGAACTTCTCGCCCCCGATCTTGGCGCCGAGCGGTACGAAGACGCTGTTGCAGGACTCGGCGAAGCTGGTGAGCAGGGTGCCGCCGCAGGCCTCGTCGTGCGCGTTCGCGACCTCGCGGCCGTCGACCGTCGCCGACGTCGCGATCGGGTAGGTGGTATCGAGGTCGGCAACGCCGTTCTCGAGCGCCGCCGACGCGGTGATGATCTTCATCGTCGAGCCCGGCGGCTGTGGCGCCGAGAAGCCGAGGCCGGCGAGCGCGCGGACGTCGCCAGTCTTCGCGTCAAGTACGGCGACGCCGCCGTACTGGCCGCCGAGGGCGTCGGAGGCAGCCTGCTCGACCTGCGGATCGATGGTCGTCTTCAGCGGCTTGCCCGGGGTCGGCTTGCGCCGTGCGAGGACCCGCTTGCCCGAGTCGGAGACCGCGAGCAGCTTGCCGCCCGGTGTACCGGACAGCTGCTCGTCGAAGGCGAGCTCGAGCCCGCTCGTGCCCGCCTTCGTGCCCTCCGGAAAGCCCCTCGCCTCGAGCGCCTTGGCCTGCTGCGGCCGAGGGTTCACCGACCTCGCCGGTGACGATCCCGCCGGCGCCGTTCGTCGTCCTTGCGTCGGCTGGGCCCTCGGCCAGGGCGGAGCCGTCGGTCGGCGAGGATCGGAGCCCGCTTCGGCGCCTTCGTGACGCGATCGAGCTGCTCGCCGGTGTGCAGGCCGGGGAAGACGAGGTCCGGGGACCAGGTGACGCCGCCGTCGGCGACCGGGATCGCGAACTCGCCGCCGAGCGTGCCGAAGGAGTCCGTCGTCGCCTGGAGCTCGACCGCGACCTGGTCCGTGCCGTTGACGCTGACCGGGCCGCGCGCGTCGCCGACCTCGATTCGCTTGAGCGTCGCGGTCTCGCGGGCCTTCTCGTATGCGGCGGCGAACTCGTCGGCCGAGGTCGCCGACTTCGAAGCCGCATTGAGCTCCGCGTACATTGCGCTGTAGTCGCCGGTCTGCCATGCGGCGGCGAATCGCTTCGCCGAGTCGAGCTCCGGTGAGCCCGAGGCGATGACTGGCGCCGACGATGAAGGCCGCGGCTGCGAGCAGCACGAGCGGCCCGACGCGAAGAAGGATCTTGCGACTACTGGGCCGCCTGGGTCTGATCGAGCTCACTGATTCGCTAGCTTGGCCACCGTCGTGACGCGCCCCTGCGTCCGCACCGGTTCACTTGAGAAGGCTACTTCGACGGGTACACGTACTTACCCGCCCGCGCAGGGGCGGTAACCCGTGACCGCGATCGATTGGGTGATCGTCGCCGCCGTCGTGCTGCTCATTCCGCTCGGCTTCCGGCAGGGCCTGATCGTCGCGGCGACCACGCTCGTCGGGTTCGCCGTGGGCGCCTTCGTCGGCAGCAGGGTCGGGCCGCTGCTGCTCAGTGGCGGCTCAGCGTCGCCATATGCGCCGGCGACGGCACTGCTCGGCGGCCTGCTCGTCGGCGGCGTCCTCGCCGCGCTGCTCGAGGGTCTCGGCATGGCCGTACGCGACCGCCTCGCCCGTCGCGGGGCGCCGCGCGTGATCGACGCCATCGGCGGCGCGATCGCGATCGCCGGGCTCGTCCTCGCCGTGAGCTGGGTGATCGCTGCCGTCGTCCTGAACGCGCCTGGCCTGCACCGCTACCGGGCCGACGTACAGCGCTCGAAGATCCTCAGCGCCCTCAACGACGCCGTGCCGCCGTCCGGGCCGATCCTCAACGTCCTCAACAGGATCGACCCGACTCCGTCGCTGCGAGGCCCGTCGGCGGACGTGGCGCCGCCCGATCGCGCGGCGCTCAGCAGCCCGGAGCTGCGTACGGCCGCGACGAGCGCCGTGCATGTGCTCGGCTCCGCCTGCGGCCTCAACCTCTCCGGCTCCGGCTGGATCGCCGGCCCCGAGGAGGTCGTCACGAACGCGCACGTTGTGGCCGGACAGACCGACACCCGCATCGTCACGCACGACGGCACGAGCTTCGACGTGACGCCGATCCTCTACAGGCCGAAGGACGACATCGCGATCCTGCGCGTTCCGGGCCTGACCGGCACGCCGCTCGAGCTCGCCACCGACCCGCAGACCGGCGATCCGGGCGCCGTCGTCGGCTTCCCGGGCTCCGGGGCGTTTTCCGCCGTGCCGGCACGGCTTGGGACGACGGGCACCGTGACCAGCGAGGACTCCTACGGGAACGGCCCGATCGAGCGCCAGATGACGTCGTTCCGGGGCAAGGTGATCAGCGGCAACTCAGGCGGCCCGGTGCTCGGCACCGACGGCCACGTGCTGACCACCGTCTTCGCCTCCGCCCTCGAGACCAAGCACCCCCAGGGCCTGGGCATCCCGAACTCGATCGTCGCCGACGACCTCGCTCGGGTTGGCCCCAACTCGTCCCCTTCGGGCACGGGTCCCTGCGCGAAGTAGCCCGGGCAAGCGCCCGAGCCCACCCGAGCGCTTCGCTACTGTCTCCCTGTGGCTTCCACCTCGGTGGACAACGCCGGACGGGAGGGCGCCGGAGTCGCGGCATCGCCGCAGGTCGTCTGTCCCCGCTTCCACGCCGCCGTCGAGTTGATCGGCCGCCGGTGGGTCGGCGCGATCCTCGTCACGTTGCTCGAAGGTCCGAAGTACTTCAGCGAGCTCGCCGCCGCGGTCCCGAAGATGTCGGACCGGCTGCTCTCGCAGCGCCTCCGCGAGCTGGAGGCCCAGGGTCTCGTCTCGCGCAGCGTCCACGATGGCCCGCCGGCCCGCGTTTCCTATGAGCTCACGGCCGTGGGCGCCGAGCTCGAACCGGCGATCGCCGAGCTGCACGACTGGGCGCAGCGCTGGGAGCGCGCCGTCGAGGCACGGTCCGAGTAGCTCGCGCCGGGGACCTGACGCTCACCAGTCGCGGGGATTGCCCGGCGGGATCTCGTCACGCACGAGAAGGCCTTCGACGAGCGGTGCCGGGTAGGGGAGCGTCGTTCGCCGGTAGAGCTCCAGCGCCTCGGAGCCGAGCGCCGCGAAGGCCGCCTCGACGGCGCTCGCGTAAGCGGTGAGGATCACCGCGCCCGCGGGCGGATCGGGAGCGTGGTTGGCCTGCTTGGCGACGTAGACGACGACCGTCTCGAAGGCGCCCCGGCCGCTGGCGGCGACGGCCGCGGTGACGTCGACGCGGTCGTAGCGAACCTCGCGCAAGTCGAGGCGCGCGAGCTCGTCCTCGCTGACGGGTAGCAGGACGCCGTTTGGGCCCTCCTCGCCTGCCTCCGCGGGCTCCACGTTGAGGCCGAGCACGAACGGCGGCACCTCGCCCCCGGGGGTGGCGAACGTCTTCTCGGCGGCGCTGTTGTCGCGGGCCTGTGAGAAGCGGCGGCGCCAGCCGTCGAGGCGCGCGGGCACGGCATCCATCGCCGGGCGGCCAAGCGTCATCTCGGCGCTGGCCGGGGCGACGAGCGAGCCGTAGGCGAAGACTGCGAGCGAGCCGACTCACGCGCTGGCGCCGAGCTCGGCGCCCGTCAGCTCGGGTGGGTGCGGGCAGAGGCGCCGGCGCGCGGGGCAGTCGTGACAGAGGCCGCGGTGGGGTTGGGGGGTGGGGGCGAACTCGCCTGCGCGGATCCGGCCGACCAGCGCCTCGACGCGTTCGCCGGCGGCCGCGATCTCCTCGTGACCGAGCAGCTCCGCGAGCGGCTCGCCGGCGGTGCGCAGGAAGACGTAGGCGGTCCGCACGCTCTCGGCGCCCAGTGCTTCGGACACGGCGCGGGCGTAGAGCGCCCGCTGGATCTCGTACTCGGGTGGCAGCCCGCCGCCCGGATCGGGCGTCCGCGCGTCGGTCTTGAAATCGATCAGGACGGGTGGCTGTCCCTCGACCTCGGCGAGCAGGTCGATCGTGCCGCGGATCAGCGTTCCCGAGTCGAGCCCGAGCCGGAAGCCGAGCTCGGGCCGGAAGCGGGCGCCGCGCTCGCGGAGCTCCGCGAGCAGCTCCGAGCCGAGCCAGGCGCCGACCATGGCCGCCGCCTCCCCGGTGCGCCCGGCCGCGGCGCCCTGCCGGAGCAGCGCCGCGGAGACTTCGGCGTCCTCCGGCGCGGTCCAGCCACGCTGCGCTGCGGTCTCGAGCAGCTCGTGCACGGCCCGCCCGAACCCGAGTCGCGCGCCGGCCTCCTCGCGGCCTGCGGCCGCTCCCTCTCCGGCTCCGCCCGGGACCGAGGCCTCGCCGGACCCGAGCCCGAGCACCCGCTCGATCAGGAAGCGATAGCCGCAGCGGCTGTACTCGGAGAGCGCCGCGTAGGAGAGGCTGCGAGCCGCGCTGGCGCCGCGGCGGCGAGCACTGTCATCGGCGGGGTGCCGCCGGGCGCCGGGCCGGGCTCCGGGTCCGCCGAGCGCAGGTCGGCGGCGAGCCGCGCGGCGACGCCGGGCTCGGTGGGGCGGTTGAAGCGGACCCGGAGCGCGGGCGGCTCGAAGCGGGCGTCGAGGTCCTCGCGGGCGAGGGGCGCGGCGAGAGGCAGGTCGAGCTCGGTCGTCTCGCCGTCGTCGGCGATCCCGAGGCCGCACAGCAGCCGCCAGATCGTCGAGTCGCCGGTCTTGTGCTCGCGTGGCTCTCCGCGCGCCTCCTTCTCCTTGTAGGTGCCGCTGAGGATCAGCCGGCGGCGGGCGCGGCTCGCGGCGACGTAGACGAGCCGCCCGGACTCCTCCGCCTCGGCCTCGGCGGCTGCGTCGGTGATCCCCCGGTAGCCCTCGACGGTGAGCGTGCTGGCGCCCGCGCGGGCGAGGCGCAGGCCGACCCGCGGGGCCGCGGGTCCGACCGGCTCGCCGTCGGCCGACGCCGCCGCCTGCGGGGCGAAGGCGACCGGCATGTCGGCGCCGCCGTGG
This sequence comes from uncultured Solirubrobacterales bacterium, assembly GCA_963850625.1. Taxonomy (GTDB): domain Bacteria; phylum Actinomycetota; class Thermoleophilia; order Solirubrobacterales; family 70-9; genus CAXMST01. Next base: position 17,235 of record CAWKLZ010000012.1, on the reverse strand, counting down.
CTGCCACGGTGTGGGCGGCTCAGGTCGGCGACGGCGACGGTGTCGAACTCCAGTCCCTTGGCGGCGTGGATCGTCATCACCGTGACGCCGTCGTGCTGCTCGGCCGCCGTCGCTGCCTCGGCCTCGCGGTCCGAGAGCGCGGAGCGGGCCGCGACCGCGTCGAGGAAGCCGCGCAGGTCGCGTCCCTCGTGGGACTCGAACTCGCCCGCCATCCGGACCAGCTTGAGCAGGTTCGCGGCGCGGCGCCGGCCGTCCGGCAGGGTGAGCGCCGCCAGGTCGTAGTCGAACGCCGCAAGCGTGCGCTCGACGAGCGTGTCCAGTGGCATCTGCGCGGCGCCCTCCCGCAGGTCGATCAGCGTGGAGGCGAAGCCCGAGACCGCCGCCCGGTCGGCCGCGTCGAGCAGGCGCAGCGCCTCGACCGCCGCCTCGTCCTCCTCGCCGTCGTCGACGAGCACCTCCACGCAGCGTCGGCCACAGGTGACGACCGCGGCCGGCCGCCCGGCGCAGCAGCCAGAGCGCGTCCGGCGAGGCCGCGGCCGCCGGGGAGGCGAGGGCCCCGAGCAGCGCCTCGTCGTCGAGCGGGTTGGCGACGCAGGCGAGCAGCCGCAGCGCGTCCTCGACCTGCTGGGAGGACCAGTAGCCCCGGCCGCCGACCACGTAGGGCTCGAGGCCGGCGAGCTCGAGCGCCTCCGCGTAGGCGTCGATGTGCGAGAAGGCGCGCAGCAGGATGACGGTGCCGGAAGGCTGCGCCTCGCCGGCATCGACGAGCTCGCGCAGGCGGTGGGCCAGGCAGCGGGCCTCGGCGATCCGGTCGGCGCCGGTGTCGACTGCCGCCGATGTGATCGGCTCGCAGTCGGTTCCCCAGCCCTCGTAGCGGGTCAGCAGCAGCTCGACGGCCGGCTCGGCGCCCGGCCCGAGCCCCGGCGCGTCTGGATCGGGCTCGCGGCCGACGCGGAGGTGCTTGAAGTCCTCGAGCAGGACGTCGCCGATCGCGTTCACAGCGGCGACGACCGGCGGCGTCGAGCGGAAGCTGCCGCTGAGTTGCAGCACGTTGTCGCTCGCCGCCCGCTCGCGCCCGGAACGAGTCGAGGTCGGCGCCGCGGAAGGCGTAGATCGACTGGAACTCGTCGCCGACCGTGAACAGGCGCGTCGCCGGGCCCGCGCAGCTCGCGCACGAGTCCGACCTGCAGCGGGCTGGTGTCCTGGAACTCATCGACGAGCAGGTGGTCGAAGCGCTCCCGCTGACTGGCGCGAACCGCCTCCGAGCCACGCAGCAGCTCGAGGCTGAGCAGCTGCAGGTCGTCGAAGTCGACGCCGGAACGCTCTCGCTTGAGCTGCCTCGTAGCGTCGCCCGAAGGCGACGAGCAGCTCGCGGATCGCGCCGTAGGAGGCCTCGGCCAGCTCGAGGTCCGCCGGGTCGGGGACACGCTCGGCGTGCTCCTTGCCCTCGAAGGCGGAGATCTGCAGCGGCGGCAGGTCGGGGGTGCGATGGCCGTGGTTGCGGAGGTCGTCGTAGGCGCCGCGGATCAGACCCCGAAGGCGCCGCGGCCGGTACGCGGCCGCAATCGCGGCGACGGCATCGTCGCCGGCGGCGAGCTCGGCCAGCGCCTCGTCAAAGGCAAGTACCGCGAGGCGCGCGGACTCGTCCGCGTCCAGCACGCGGAAGCCGGGGTCGAGGCCGGCGGCAACCGGGTGAGCGGCGAGCAGGCGCCGGCAGAACCCGTGGATCGTCGTGATCGGAGCCGCCTCGCCGGCGCGGGCGGCCTCGCGGAGCCTGCGTCCGTGCTCGGGATCGGCGGCCGCTGCCGCCCGCCGCAGCAGCTCGAGGCGGACGCGGCGGCGCATTTCCGCGGCCGCCTTCTCGGTGAACGTGAAGGCGAGGATCCGGTCCGGCGCGACCTCGTCGCGATCGACGGCGTCGCAGTAGCGGTCGACGAGCACCCGGGTCTTGCCCGTCCCGGCGCCGGCCTCGAGGAAGACGTCACGATCGCGCGAATCGATCGCGGCCGCTTGCTCGCGGGTCGGCGCGGGCGCGGGCGGCGGCGTCTCGGCCGGGTTCGCCGTGGGTTCGGCTCGAGCGGGCGCCGGCCCCGGTTCGGCCCCGCCCCCGACGTCGAAGCTGAGCTGCTCGGCCTCGGGGCTCAAGCTGCCGCCTCCTCCTCTTCCTCCTCGTCGGGGTCGACGATCCCGCGCTCCTTGCGGCAGATCGGCGCCAATCGGCACCAGGTCGGGCATTCGCCGCCGCGCGGATCCCGGCCGATCCGGCCCGCGCGGATCCCGGCGACGATCCCGTCGGCCTGCTCGACGGCGGCGAGCGATCGTCTCGTCGAATACCTCGTCGGTGAGGAAGTCGGTGCCGACGTGGGCGTCCGTGTCGCCCGGGATCAGCACGTCGCGGTGCTCGGCCGTCAGCAATCCGCGCGGACGGTCGTCGCGTTCCTTGGTCGCGTTGAGCGGGTGGTAGACGCCGCCGATCGGCTCCATGCCCATGCCGCGGACGGCGGCGATGTAGAGGGGCATCTGCAGCTTGCCCTCCTCGAGCAGCTTCTTCGCCGCGATCACCTTCGAGCTCAGCTTGTAGTCGCGGATCAGCGCCTTGCCGTCGGCGGAGACGTCGATCCGGTCGATTCGCCCGCGCAGGCGGAAGGAGCCGATCTCGGCCGCGCCCTGCTCGTCGTCGGGGCCGAGCCCGAAGCCGAGCTCGAGCAGCTCCGGCCGCGGCGCCATCGGCCCGCCGGTCTCCGCGTCGCGGCGCAGCCACCGGGCGAGCACGGCGTCGAGGCGCGCGAAGCTGATCCGCGCGGCGGCCCCCTCGGGGTCCCATCTGACGCTCGCGCGCCGCCTCCCGCAGCCGGCCGCGGCCGGCTTCGATCCACTCGCCGACGTCGGTGGGCGTCGGCCGCGGGCCGCCCGGCGGGTCCCGGTACAGGGCCTCGAGCGCGGCGTGGATGATGCCGCCGGTCTCGAGCGGCTCGGGGTCGGGACCGATCGGTTCCGGGCGCAGCTCGGTGTTTGCGAACCAGATGTAGGAGCAGTTGTCGTAGGCCTCGATCGTCGAGGCGCTGAACAGCTCGCGCGCGCCGAGCAGTTCGAGTACCGCCGGGTTCGCCAGCGGTCCCGGGCTCCGCGAGCGGCAGGCTCGCTCGCGGGCGGCGGCGACGTCGGCGAGCGCCTCGGCGCCGATCCCCTCGGGCAGCTCGAGCGCGGCGCTCCGCGCCGCGGCCTCCTCCGCGGGCAGCAACGCCAGCGCCCGGCGCAGGTCGCGCGGCGAGCTCGCCTGCTCCGGCGTGACCGCCACGTCGGCGAGCGAGGCCACGTCGGAGATCTCGGCCTCGAGCTCGTCCGGCCCGATCTGGGGTGGCGGCGGCTCGAGCAGCGCGCGGAGCTCGTCGACGAAGGGCGAGCGCGCGATCTCCTTGCCCGCCTCGTCGGTGGCCGGCCAGCTCAGCCAGAGGCTCCGCTCGGGCCTCGACACGCACGCGTAGAACAGGTAGCGCTCCTCTTCGGTGGTCTCGCGCCGGCCCTCGATCCCGAGGTCGCGCCGGCGCTCGTCGCCGAGCAGCGGCTCATCGGTGCCGGGGGCCGGGAAGCCCCCGTCGGTGAGCCCGGCCACGAAGAGGTCGAAGACGCGCGTCGCTCGCAAGCGGTACGGGCTGAGGATGCGAACCCGGCCCTCGGTCGATCCGCGCCACAGGGGCACCCGCACGTGCCTGAGCAGCTCCGCGAGCTCGGCGGCGGTCGGGGCGGCGTCGCCGAGCGCGGCGGCCTCGTCGAGGGCGAGCCGGACCTCGGCGGCGGCGCGCAGCTCGACCGCCTCGTCGCCGGCGGGCACAGTGCCGCTTCGCAGGTGCGGGTACTCGGCGATGTCGGACGCGAGTTCGGCGACGAGCTCGGCGAGCTCCGCGCCACTCGCGCGCGGCGCACGGAGCGCGCTCAGGCCCCAGATCTGGCGCCCGCTCCGCTCCTCCCAGCGAGCGAGGGCGGCCTCGACGTCCTCGATCCTATTGCGGGCGACGTCGCGCTCGAACCAGTCGACGGACTCGGCGCCGGCGCGCGCCGGGCCGCGGAGGAAGGCGAGCAGATCGGCGACGCCGGCCTCGCCCGATGCCAGCGCCAGGAGGCGCAACAGCGTCGTGCCGGTCGCCGTCTGCTGCAGCGGGATGCGGGCCTCCGCAGCGGCCGGCACGCCGAGTGACGCGAGCACCCGCGCGAGCAGCGGCGCCTGCCGGTCGGGGCTGCGGACCGCGACCGCGATCCGGTCGGGGTCCGTCCCTGCGGCGATCAGCCCGGCGATCCGGCGTCCGATTAGCTCGGCCTCGCCCCGCGCCCCCGCGGAGACGAGCATGTGCAGCGAGCCGTCGACCGGTGTCGTCTCGGGTTCCGCCTCGAACAGGTTGCGCTCCAGGCCGAACAGCGTCGAGCTCGTCGTGTGAGCGGCGTCGGGTTCGAGTTCGGCGACGACTCGGCCACCGAGCTCGTCGGCGAGGACGCCGACGCAGCCTCGCCCGCGCGGCGAGCGCCGAGCGCGCCTCCCAGGCGATCGCGACCGTGACCTCAGCGGCGCGGGCGAGCGCGTCGACGAGCTCGATCTGCTCGCGGGAGAGGTCGTCGAACCCGTAGAGGAGCACGGGCCGTCCCGACCAGCGGCCCGGATCGGCGCGCAGTTCGCGCCGTGGCCTGGGCGGCCAGCGTGTGCTCGTCGCCGAAGCCAAGCGCGTCGCGGCGTCCCTCGTAACCGGTGAACAGGGCCGCGATCTCCGCCTCGTAGGCCCCGTCGTCGAGCTCCACCGCGAGCGTTGCGAAGCCCGCCGCATCGAGCCCGGCGGCTTGCAGCTCGGAGAGCAGTGCCTCGAGCGCCGGCGCGAACCCCTCCGAACCGGCCGAGCGGTGCAGCAGCCGCAAGCCGTCATCGCGGGCGGCGGCGCGGCACAGCCAGAGCCGCTGCATGCGGCTCAGCGCCGGTCCCTCCGCCGCCCCGTAGGCACGCGTGACCTCGCCGAACAGGCCGGGGAAGCTCGTCACCTTGCCGCCCAGATTGCGCCCACGCCCGCAAAGCTCGCGCTCGAACCGTTCGACATCGTCGCTCGTCGGGACGACGAGCAGGGGTTCGTCCGCGAGCGCTTCCGTGAAGCGATCGAGGATCGCTCCGGCGCGGCCGGAGTTCGGCGGTCCGAGGATGATCTGCAGGGCCATGGCTCCGAGAATAGGTCGGTGGCCGGGCGCCGTTCATGACACCGTTCGCCCGTTCCGCCGAAGAGCCGCTCGCAGCGTGGATTGCGGCTCCGTTTTACCGTCGGGAGGCAGGTCTATCTTGGCTTCGCATCGTCCAACGACCCGCGAGGAGCCATCCGGTGCCGCTCTGCTTCATCGATCCAGCCGACGCCATCCGCGTCGTCGCTGATTCGGTCGGCCGCGAGGCCCGCCGACAGCTCCTCGGCGAGGCCGTTCGCGCCTGGGTCGACGAGATTCCCGACGACGAGCTCGAGTCGCACTACGTGAAGGCGATCGCCGAGCTCGACGAGCACGACCTCTCGATGCTGGCCGCCTGGCATGCCTCGATGGATGTCGGCCACCCGCTACCCAACCGTGACTTCCTGATCGGTTCTTTCGGTTCGCTCGGAGAGCACCGCCGCGAAGCGCTCAAGCTCGCCGCCGGCTTCCGCGGCGAGGAGGCGGTCGACCGCGGCGTCACCGAGGAGCGCGCGCTCGAGACCGTCCTCGAGTGGCTCTCCCCCGAGCGTCAGATGGAGCTCGCCGCCGAGGCGATGGAGCTCTATCTATGGGACCGAATCGGCTCCGACAACTGACGGCTGGCGGCGAGCTGGGAGCGGGTAACGCCTGGCGTTGGCGGCCGAACCTCACCGACTTTCCCAGCACATAGCTGGCAAAGTCGATGTGGAACGCCGCGGCGGGGCGCAGCCCCCTCGCCGGCGGCCGGTTGACCGCCTTTGGGCAGTGAGGGGAGCGCGCCGGGGCCCGGCAGCGAAACAACGCGCCTGACGTCGGCGTCAGCCCGACGTGTGGCGCCTTAGTTCGCCTCAGGCCAACCAATGCGCCGGACCCCCTCTCCGCGGCGAGGTGTGGCGCGTTGTTTCCCCTCACCGCCACCGGCGAGCTCCGCCCCCCACACTCCCTCGGTGCCCTCGCAAGGCCACGCCCCTTCGGCGGCGGCGAGGCCCCGCGCGGCGTGACGGCAGCGCCGGCGCGGCGTGACGGGGTCGCCGGCGCGGCCCGCCGACTGACAGTCGGCGGGCGTGGCGCTCCGCGCTGACGCGGCCCTCGGCTCTAGCCGACGACCATGAGGGTGTTGCCCTCGGGGTCGCGGAACCAGAACATGGGGGGGACGGGGTCGCCCATGCGGCTGATCTCGTCGTCGACGTCGACGCCGCCGGCCTTCAGCGAGGCGTGGTAGCCGTCGATGTCGTCGGTCTGCAGGCTGATGCCGGTCTCGCGTCCGCCCGACTCCTTGCCCTCGGGAGGGGGCGCCAGGGCGATGTTGGACTCGCCGCCGGCGGGGCCGACCTCGACCCAGCGGTAGCCGTTGCCGAAGGGGACGTCGACGCGCATCTCGAGCCCGAGCTTGGCGGTGTAGAAGTCGACCATCGTGTCCTGGTCGCTGACCGGGATGATGACCGCGTGGATCTTGTTGACGGTGGTGGTGCTCATGCTGTGCCTCCTTGACGTTGATGTCACCTGCTCAGACCGGAACGGCAGCGGAAACTAATCGGCGCTCCGCTCACGTTCCCGGGCCGACGTCCTTGGGCGCGTAGCGATGGTGGAGGATGAGGACATTGCCGTCGGGGTCCGTGCAGTAGGCCATGTTGCAGACGCCGGAGTCGATGTCGTCCATGACGAAGTTGACGCCGTTCGCCTCGAGGTCGGCACGTGCTGCGGCGACGTCGTCGACGCGCAGGGCGACGGGCTGGTTGCTCGGCGCGAACGTCCTGGCCGAAGGCGTCCATCTGCATGACGGCCAGGGTCAGGTTGCCGGTCTCGAACTCGTAGGCGGGCATGTTGCCCCACTGCTTGCCGCGCTCGAGCCCGAGCGTGCCGCCGTAGAACTCCACCGCGCGGTCGATGTCGGCGGTCCCGATCACGACGAAGTCGGTGCCCGTAACCATGCCGTTGCCGTTCTCACTCATTTTCGATGCCTCCGTTGGTCGTAGGTTCACTCGCCTGAAGCGTCGCGAGCAGGCTCTCCGCCGAGGAGAGCGCGATCGCGCGCGGCGCCGCCGAGAAGTCGTGCTCGCTGCGCAGCTCGTACATCGCCCGCAGCTCGGTTGATTCGATCAGCGCATCGATCCGCTCGTGCCGGCCGCGGTCGTGCTCGGTCGTCGCCGCCTGCGAGGTCCGAAACTGCTCGGCGTCGATGCCGACGAAGCCGATCGTGAGTACGTCGCGCGGGCTCGCGAGGCTGACTGAGTTGAAGACCCGGGCCGGGACGCCGTAGCCGTCGTCGGCCTGCCAGGCGGCCTCGAACTCCTCGAAGCTCACTCCCTCCTTCAGCCGCCGGATGAACACGCTGACGATCACCGCCGGCTCCGGCTAAACATCTACAGGTCTTCGCCGTAGATCCGGTAGCGCTTGACGATCTCCCCGCCCATCGCCTCCATTGCCTTGTTCATCGGCTTGTTGGTCTCGAGGATCCAGCCCGTCTCCCCGCCCTTCTGGGGAGTCGCCTCGGCCATGTCGTAGTGCCGCTTGTAGAGCGCCGCGGCAACGCCCGTGTGCTGGTACTCAGGCTTGACTCCGAGCGCGAAGACGCGGACCGCATCGACCTTCGGCGCCTTGCGCAGGGCCTTGATCCAGCCGACGGGCAGCAGCCGCCCGCCGAGCTCGTGCAGGACCTGGTTGTAGTCGGGGAGCGTCAGGGCAACGCCGACGGTCTCGCCGGTATCGATTTTCTCGGCGACCATCGCCCAGTTCTCGTCGATGACGGGCTTGAGCTCGCTCGCGTAGTGCTCGATCTCGTGCTCGGTGAGTGGCACGAAGCCCCAATTGCGCTCCCAGGCGGCGTTGTAGATCTCCATGAAGCGCTCGACCTCGCCGTGCAGGTCGCGCTTGCGCATGTCACGAATTCTGATCCCGTGCTCGGGCTCGAGCTTGTCGGCGAGCTCGAAGATGATCGGCATCACGTCGCTGCGGCCCGTGACGTGCAGCGACCACTTGTAGAGATCCATCGCCTTCTGTGGGCCGCACGCCTCGATCAACGGGCCGTAGTACGGGTGATGCCAGTTCTCGAGGATCTGCGGGCGCAGCTCGTGGCCGGAGACGAGCAACCCGCACTCGTGGTTGGTGGAGAAGTCGAGCGGGCCGATCATGTGGTCGCGGCCGCGCTCGCGCAGCCAGCCGCGGGCGGCTTCGAGCAGCGCGGCGGCGACGTCGGGGTCGTCCTCGCACTCGAAGAAGCCGAACATGCCCCAGTCGTTGTCGTGGAACTCGTTGAAGCGCTCGTCGACCTGAGCGGTGATCCGGCCGACGACGCGATCGCCGCGCCGCGCGAGGAAGTACTCCGCCTCGGCGTGCTCGAAGAACGGGTTCTTGCGCCTGTTGAGGTGGCGCTTGCGCTCGCTGATCAGCGGCGGCACCCACTGATCGACGCCTTCGTAGAGGCGAAACGGCAGGAGGATGAACTCGCGCAGCTCGCGACGGCCGGAGACGGGGGTGACGGTGAGCTCGGACATGCGGGAATCGGACCGGCGCCGATTTAGGCGGCGGCGAGCGCTGACTCTATCTCGGCTATCGCCGAGTCGTTGTCGCGGAACTGAACTGCCGCCCACCCTTGGGCGCGCGCCGTCTCGCAATTGACCTCCATGTCGTCGACGAACAGGCACTCCGCGGCGGCGATCCCCTCGAGCCGCGCGAGCGTCAGCTCATAGATCGCCGGGTCGGGCTTGCGCATGCCGACGAAGCCCGAGTCGACAACCGTCTCGAAGATCTCGTCGACGGGCAGGAACGGCCGCCACAGCGGCTCCCATTCCCGCACGTTGTTGGTCAGCAGCGCCATCCGTAGGCCGCGGTCGCGGAGGGCGCCCATTGAGCGATCATCGGCTCGTTCGGCTGCAGCGCCTCGAAGTAGATCTCGCTGAAGCGGTGCAGGTCGGGGCGATGGCCAAGTAGCGGCTCGAGGTTGGTCCGCAGGATGTCGAGGAAGCGCCCTTCGCTGATCCTGCCGCACTCGAGCTCGAACAGCGGGTGGGCGCCCTCGAGCTCGGCGCTACCGGCGGCCATCGCCTGGCCAAGCTGCTCCGGCGAGATGCCGGAGTGGTCCTGATAGGCGGCGAAGGCCTCGATCAGGGGCGTCGTCAGGACGCCGCCGAAGTCGCAGATGACGGCACGGATCGGCACGGGGGGCGGATTGTGCAGCAATCAGCTCGTGTAGATCTCGTAGGCGCCGGCCGCCGGCTGCCCGCCGAGGCTCCACTCGAACGCGGCCGCCTCGAGGTGCGACTCGCCCAGGGCGGCGCGGCCCCCGGCACGGCGCAGGCCGCCCCCACGGTCGGCGAGTGCGCCATCCTCGCCCCACAGCTCGAGCGTCGCGCGCACCTGGCGCCCGGCGTCGTCGTACTCGGTCGAGAGCAGCGGCTCGTCGTAGGCGAGGACCTTGCCGTCGCCAGAGATGCGGACGGCGCCGACCGTCTCCGAGCCGTGGTCGGCGGCGCCACCGTCGCGAAGGGCGAACATCGCGAGCAGGCCGTCCCCGCCGAGGCCCCAGAGCGTGCGCAGCGACCGGGCTCGGCCTTGGCCGGTAAGCGCCCAGCTGACTCCGGCGCCTCGAAGCCGCGCTCGGCGCCGGCCAGGGCGCGGAATGAGACGCTGGCGCCGACCGGCTGCAGCTCGATCGACGATCCAGGCGCCGGTCTCGAAGGCGAGTGGTGTGGTCCTGGCGGCGAGCCCGACGACGACGATCCCCGCCTCGGATTCAAGCCGCAGCGTCCCCTGGCCGCGAGAGAGCAGGCATTCGTCGAGCACCGTGGCCGGCTCCGACGCGGCGGCGGTCAGCGCTGCGGCAGCCGCGGTCGCCCTCGACGGCGATCGCGCCGTAGGCGCCGGACTCGGGCTCCGCGAAGGAGATCAGCCGCTCAAGCATCGGCGGCCGCTCCCGCCGTCCGGGGGGCAGGCTCGACTCGTCCTCGCCGACCTCGTGCGCGCTGCCCTCGAAGTCGTAGTCGCGACGCCCCCCGGGGGCGGCCGCATCGGGTCTCGGCGGGGTTCCGGGCGCCTGCTGGGAGGACTGGCTGCCGCGGCCGCCGCGCGCCCCGAACCGGTCGTAGACGAAGAACACCGGCTTGCCCGGAGTCGTCCGCGCCGCGGCGCCGCGCAAGATGCCGCGAACGACGGCGCGACCCGGCGGAATCAGCAGGAGGAAGCCGAGGATGTCGGTGATGAATCCGGGCGTCAGCAGCAGGGCGCCGCCGAAGATGATCAGGGCGCCGTCGACGATCTCGCGCGCCGGCATGCGCCCCTCGGACATCGCCGCGTTGAAGCGCCGCCAGGCCTGTCCGCCCTGCCTGCGCAGCAGCCAGGCGCCGAGCAGGCTGTCGAAGAGCAGCAGCGCGATCGTCGGCCACGCGCCGATGGCGTTGCCGACCTGGATGATCACGTACAGCTCCGCGAGCGGCAGCAGGATGAAGACTGCGAATAGCAGGAGGCCCATAGGGCCAATCTAGATCACGCCCGCTCCCGGGCGCGGGGGAGGGTGTCGGGTTCGCTACCTTGAACGCATGAGCGAAACCGTCAAGGTCACGACCGAAGAGGTCTACGAGGCGCTCGAGGAGGTCATCGACCCCGAGCTCGGCCTCGACTTCGTCAACCTCGGCCTCGTCTACGACGTCGAGATCGAGAACGAGAGCGACGTCTACGTCACCTTCACGCTGACCACCCCCGCATGCCCGATCGGCCCGCAGGTCTCCGAGCAGATGAAGGAGTTCGTCGGCGACATCGACGGCGTCACCAACGTCTACCCGAAGATGGTCTTCGACCCAGCTTGGTCCCCGGAGATGATGTCCGAGGACGCCAAGTTCGCGCTGGGGTTCTGAGGGGCTTAGTAGAGCGGGGTGCGAGCCCGAGGGGCCGAAGGGCGCATGCGCGGGGCTCTGGTGGACGAAGAGGCCCGAAAGGTGGTGGCGAGCGCCAAGGGTCCATGGCCCGTGATCCCCGTCCCACTCCAGTAAAGACTTCCTAAGAATCTTCAGAAGCGTTGACATTGGCGCGGTGGAGCAGGACACTGAATCAAGCCTCTGATTAGCCAAGGAAAGGAGCTGCATTTGTCACCGGTACCGGTAGTTGCCTGCTTTGGAGCGCTGGATGCACTCGTGTTCGCCCAGGTCGCGTACGCGGCCCGGCATCTGGACCGTGATGGCTCGGAGAGCGCCGACGGGGCGGACCCCGCGGACCCTGGCCCGGAGTCAGACGGCGTCGACGCCTGAGTTTGCCGAAGCCGCGAGACCGCTTGGTGCTGGCGCAGCTTCCGCCGGCGCGTCAGGGACTCGTGACGCGGCCCGTTTGGACGTCGTAGACGAGTCCGGAGATGACCAGGTCGAGCGGCATGCCGGGTTGCCGCGTGAGCGTGGCGACGTCGACTGCCGTCGCCTTGTACGGGTCGGTTATGTGCTTGGCGGGGAGTTCCTCGGCCGGGACGTCGAAGTAGCTCGCCATCAGGTCCTCGTACTCGCCCCAGCCGCCTGATCCCGCAGTCGGTGTGCTGGAGCACGATCAGCTCGAAGCCGCCGGATGCGCCGTACTGCGTCACCACGGTCGCCATCATCGCGATCCCTGGAGCGTCGCTGGCGTGATCCGTCCGCCGATGTTGCGGATCACCGCCGCCTCGCCGAGGTCGAGGCCAAGCACGTGTGCCGGGTCCACGCGCGGATCCGCGCAGGTCACGACGAGCGTTTTCAGCTTCGGGACGCGTGCGCGGCTCGGTGAACTCAGCGGCGAACGCGTCGTTACGCTGCCGGAGGATCTCGGCGACGGTCATCGGAGCAGTCCTTCGTCGACTTCAGTGCGGCGCGACGTTGTTGACGAAGTTTCCGAGCGTGTTCTCGGCGATGACGGCGACCAGTCCAGAGGTCCGTGTCGTCCAGGTCGGCGGTACGGGCGGCGGCGAGTTGCTCGTCGCTTACCCGTCCCGCGCGTTCCAGCACCCGGCGCGCGTAGCTCAGCAGAGCGTCGGTCCGCGCTCTCGGCGCGAGCGTCCTGGGCCGCGCCGCGGCGGCCGGGCTTGCACCGACATCCGCGCCGCGAGGTGTGCGCTGTGAGGCAGTACTCGCAGCCGTTATAGGCGGCGGTTGTGATGGCTACCAGTTCGCGCTCCAGCGCGGAGAGCGTCCCGCGGCGGTTCAGCCGGCCGGCCTCGAGGTAGAGCTCGCCGACCCGCGACCCGCGGGCCATCATCCGGATCGTGTTCGGGACGAAACGATAAATGCGCTGCGCGCGCTCGAACAGATCGCGCTGCCCGGTCCTCCGCGGTACGGGATCGATGCGCATCACTGGTCCAGCGGGTTGGCGGTCACGAGATCGGTGAATCCAGGCGGTGGAGGAGGGCGGCGCGTGACTGCGGGCGCGCCTTTGCCTGGCTCCGTCGCCGCCAGGAGCGCGGCGCCCGACCCGTCACGGGGCCAGCGCCCGACGACGTCCCCGACCGTCGGCGGCGCAGCTTCCGAACCGCCGGCCGACCACGTCGAGCATCACGCCCTTGCTGAGCAGGTTCGCCTCCGGGCCGACGATCGGGACGCTGATGTTGAGGTGGAGCGAGATGGCCTCGGCGACCGGTCCGCGCGGTCCGGTCCTCGCCGTGCGCTGAAGAGTCGCACGCGGCCCGCGCGCCCTCGACGGCGAAGCACTCGGACTTGCATCGCGGCGATCGTGGGCTTGGTCAAACCGAGGTCGTGTAGACGCACGCGACATAGTGCAGCTCCGCGTCGTGGGCGACGCGATCGCGCTCCGCGAAGAGCGCTGCGAATGCCCACGTCCGCAGGCAATGCCCGTACAGCACCGGCGAGGAGAGCTCACGTACACGCTCCTCCGCGTCTCGGGCGAGTGCGCTGTCGGGCGGTCGGGCAGCTCGGCGGGCAGCGGCCGCCCAGCGGGCGGTCAGACGTGAAAGGCGGGCGAGCACTCCTTGCCGAATCAACTCGGCGCGATCCACGCGGCTCAAGCGGCCGGCGGTGCGCTCCGCCCAAGTCCATGTTCCAACGTCGCTGAGCATGGTTGGCGACAAACCAGCGCGCGGATGGCGGTTCGGACGGGCGGCCGGATACGAGGGATATATGTCCTTGTGGCCAGGACGGCAATAGCGGAGAATCCGGCCATGCGTAAGGTCGTGCTCGTCGCTTTCGACGGCATGCAGGTACTGGATGTGGTCGGGCCCTGGGAGGTGCTCGACGCCGCCACGCAGCTTCTCGGCAATCGCGGCGGCTACCGCGTCGTTGTCGCGACGCCTGACGGCCGGGCGGTCCACGGCTCCGCGGGCGTCCGGCTCGGTGCCGACGCAGCGCTCGAGCGGATGCGTCCCACGGGCATCGACACCGTTCTCGTCGGCGGCGGGATGCGCCTCGAGGTGCTGAGCCGCGACGGACGCTTGCCGGCTGCGGTGGAGCGGATCGCACGCAGAGCCCGCCGCACGTGCTCGGTGTGCACCGGCGCCTTCGTGCTGGCCGAGGCCGGCCTGCTCGACGGCCGTCGCGCGACGACCCACTGGGCGTTCTGCGCGGAACTTGCACGCCGCCACCCGACGGTGCGCGTCGAACCCGACCGGATTTTCGTGCGCGATGACCATGTCACGACGTCGGCCGGCGTCACTGCCGGCATGGACATGACGCTCGCGCTCGTCGAAGAGGACCATGGGCCGGACCTTGCCCGCAGGGTCGCCCGGTGGCTGGTCATGTTCCTCCAGCGACCTGGCGGCCAGTCGCAATTCTCCGAGCGGCTGTCGGTGCCCGTCGGCACGGACACGCCGATTCGCGCCCTCGTCGACGGGATCGTTGCCGACCCGGCCGGCGACCATCGCCAGTCCTCTCTCGCCCGCCGGGCGTCCGTCTCGGAGCGCCACCTGCGCCGCCTGTTCGTAGAGCAGACACAGACGACGCCCGCGCGCTTCGTCGAGCGGGTGCGTATCGAGGCTGCGAGCGACCTCCTCGAGGGCACGACGACGCCGATTGGGACGATTGCCGGTCGCACGGGCTTCGGCAGCCCGGAGACCATGCGCCGGGCCTTCCTGCGGGTACTTGGCGTCGGACCCGCCGACTACCGCGAGCGATTTCAGCGGTTAGCGCCGGGCTCGCCCGCTTCATCCCGAACCCTCGCCTGAGCCGAGCGTAGGAGCGTCCGTCGAGGCTTAGACTGGGGCCCATGTTGTGGCGTCAGTTACGACCGGGTTATCGCAAGCTGCTGCGCTCAGGTGTGGCTGGTCAGGCGGTGGTCGTCAAGTCCACCGCCGTCAGCGAGAACACCGGCCTTGGGGTGTACGCGCATGAGCCGACGCTGCGGCTCCGCTTCGACGACGGGACCGAGACGACCGTGACCCCGGTCGCTGAAGTCGCCGACCTCGCCGGACCCAGGCCGGCGTGGTCTTTCCCGTTCGCTACGACCCCGACGACCACGGCAAGGTCGAGATCGACGTGGGGGCTCTCCGGGAGGCCAAGGAGCAGGCTCGCGAGCGGATCGATCGCGCCGCGATCGAGGCCGCCGAGGAGTCGGTTCCACCCAATCGCTCCCGGGGCGATGAACGGGCCGCGGAAGCACGACCACTTAGCCCTTCAACCTGTACAGCCAGGCCGAGAGCGGCGGAACAGGGCCGTGAGCACCGCTGCCGCGAGCAGTACCTAGAGGATGTCGCTGCCGGCCGACGTGCCCTGCATGAGCGCGCGCTCGGCGCTCGCCAGGTGGCTGATCGGGTTCGCGTCGACGAACGCGCGCAGCCAGCCGGGCATCGTCGCGGGTCGACGAAGACGTTGCTCATGAACGCCAGCGGCATGAGGATCACGAATCCGAGGTTCATCACCGCGTTCGGGGTGCGCAGGATCAGGCCTAGGGCGATCCACACCCAGGAGAGGCAAGGGCGAACGCGATCACCAGGGCGACCGCGCGACGACGCCGAGCGGGCCGCCCCCGGCGTGGAAGCCCATGAACAGGCCGAGGCCGATGACGAGCCCGGCGGCGAGCAGGTAGCGCCCGACTCGCCGATCAGGCTGCCGACGATCGGCGCCGGTCGCCAGATCGGCAGCGACCGGAAGCGGTCGAAGCGCCCGTCTCCGAGGTCGCGGTTCAGCGTCATGCCGGAGTAGACGGTGACGAAGACGACGGCGAGCACGAGCGTGCCCGGCAGCAGGAACTGCAGGTAGCTCGCGGTCGATCCGGCGAGCGCGCCGCCGAACAGGTAGGTGAACAGCAGCGTGAAGAGGATCGGGATCCCGAGCACGTCGCCGAGCTGCTCCGGCACGTGCACGATCTTCAGCGCCGCGCCAGGCGAAGGCCAGGGAGGCCGCGCGGCCCGCCCCGGTGCGTCGGCGCGCATCGAGACCGCGGCGACCGTGGCCGCGTCGAGCTCGCCGGACTCCATGTCCGCAGCGCGTCATACAGAGTCCCTCCGCGGCGCCGGGCTCCCGCGCCGGGGCTTTGGATGCGGTCCGCCGGTGAGCGCCAGGAACACCTCGTCGAGGCTCGGTTGGCCCAGCGTGAAGCCTGCTGACCTCGATCCCGGCGTGCTCGAGCTGACGAGGGCGGCCCGGCGCGCTCACCCGCGGCCCGGTCGCGGCGGGCCCGTCGGCGGGCATCCGGGCGAGGACGGCGCCGGGTCGCGCCCCGGACGGACCGGAGCGCCGAGGCTGCCGCGAGCACCTGCTGGCGCTCGCGCTGCGCCGGGTCGCGCAGGCGCACGGCGCGGTGTCGGCGCCGATCGAGCCTTGAGCTCGGGCCCGAGCCCTCGGCGATCACGCGGCCGTGGTCGATGACTGCGATCCGGTCCGCGAGGCGGTCCGCCTCCTCGAGGTACTGGGTCGTGAGCACCACCGTCGTGCCCTCGGCGACGATCGCGCGAACGACCGCCCACACGTGGTTGCGGTTGCGCGGGTCGAGCCCCGTGGTCGGCTCATCGAGGAAGAGCAGGTCCGGGCTGAGGACGAGGCTGGCGCGATGTCGAGCCGGCGGCGCATGCCGCCGGAGAATGTCGCGACCGAATGGGTCGCAAGCTCCTCGAGCTGAAATGCGGCGAGCAGCTCACGGGCGCGGGCGCGGGCATCGCGGCGGCGGAAGCCGAGCAGGGCGCGAGCAGGATCATTCTCCACCAGCGGTCAATCCTCGTCGACGGACGCGAACTGTGCCGTGAGGCTCACGTGACGGCGCACTTCGGCTGCCTCGCGGATAACGTCGTGGCCGAACACGCGGGCGCTGCCGCCGTCCGGCTGCAGCAGCGTCGCCAGGATCCGGATCGCCGTCGTCTTACCGGCGCCGTTGGGGCCGAGGACCCCGTAGACGATGCCCGCTGGGATCCCAGGTCCACCCGTCCAGCGCGAGGTTGGCGCCGAAGTTCTTGCGCAGGGCGGAGGTCTCGACTGCGAGGGGGCCGGGTTTGCCGTTGCTGTGCTCCATCCGTCCGAGCTTAGCACTATTCTTGTCCAGATGGACAAGACAGATGGACAGGACGTTCGCCACAGCCCGCCCGGCCGCCGCACCGCGGCCTCGGCCGGGACGCGCGAGCGCCTCCTGGTCGCGGCCGCGGAACTGATCGGCGAGCTCGGTTGGGGCGGCGTGACGACGCGCGGCGTGGCCGAGCGAGCCGGATTGCCGCACGGCGCCGTCAGCTACCACTTCAACAAGCGGGAGCTGCTGATCGAGGCTGCCAGCACGCCTTCGAGAGCGCGGTGCCGCGGGATCAGTTCGAAGAGCGGGCGACGGTCGCGAGCATGATCGAGCTGATCGACGCCGAAGTCGGCGATCCTGCGGCCATCGACCGCGGGCTCTCTCGCCTGATGCTCGAGGCGATGCGTGAGGCCGAGCGCGACGAGGAGCTACGCGAACGGCTCGGCCGCCTACTGGAGGGCTACCGGGTCTTCATGGTCGACGCGGTCGGTCGCGTCAATCCCGCGGCGCCGTGCGTGCCGACATCCCGGCGGAGGCGATCGCGACGATGATCGGGGCGGTCGGCGACGGTCTGCTTCTCGCACGCGTTGCTCGATCCCGGGCTTGACACCGGGCAGCGATCGGCGCGCTCCGCGCCTTGCTGCTGCGACCCTG
>CAWKLZ010000011.1:0-14777 GCA_963850625.1 uncultured Solirubrobacterales bacterium | reverse complement strand
TGATGTAGTCCTCGTTGTCGATCAGCAGCACGTTGTTCGGGTGCTCGTGCAGGAAGCCGCTGAAGGCGCTCAGCCCTTCGGCCAGCGGGGTCGCGCCGAGCTGGCAGAACTCGTGGCAGAGGTAGGTGCCGCGCGGGCCGACGCTCGGCGGCTTGCTGCCGTCGTCGTCCGTGACGACCTGCCCTCGGCCTTGAGCCGCCCGTAGTGCGTGTCGATCAGAAAGCCGCGGATTCCGTAGGTGAGCTGATCCGGCATCGCGATCGACTGGTTCGCGAAGACCCAGTCGAGCGAAGCCGAGGACATCGCGTTGTGCGCGGCGGGCAGCACGACCTGATCGAAGGGTCGGTCGCAGAGGATCTTCTGCCCGTTGCACTTGCGGATTTTCTTCGCCTTCGCCGCCTCGGCCTGCGGTGCGGCGAACGCGGCGATCGCGAGCAGCGTGAAGAGCGCGGCGACGATCGCCGTGGTCGTGCCCCTGCTGTGGCTGCGTCTCCTCGCCCCCCGCATTCGGCGGGATCCTATCGAGTGGTGAACGTCGGCACGGGCCAGATCCGCCTCCGCATCTCGGCGCGCTGGGACGGGCTCCGCATCGCCGCCGCCCGGCGCCGACGGCGCCCGAGGCGTAGATTGACCGCCGTGGCTTCGCGGGCCGAGGAGTGGCGGAACCGGGGGAACGTCTTCTCGTGGAGTCCCGCGGGCGCCGACGCCGCGCCGGTCGAGATCTTCCACGTCGAGGCCGGCGATCCCGGGCGCTCCCGTGCTGCTGCTCGTGCACGGCTTTCCGACGAGCAGCATCGACTGGGTCGAGTCGATCGACCGCCTCGCCGAGCGCTTCCGCGTCTGCGCACTCGACTTCCCCGGTTACGGCTTCTCCGACAAGCCTGTCGGGTGGGGCTACAGCCTGTTGCGCGATGCGCAGTTGCTGCGCCACTACCTGCGCGATGTCATCGGCACGACGTCGGCGACCGTGCTCGCCCACGACCGCGGCGACAGCGTCGCGCTGATCCTCGCCGGCGGCCATGCGGGGGAGGGGGTGCCGCTCGAGATCGAGCACCTGCTGTTGATGAACGCCAATATCTTCCTGCCGCTCTCGAACCTGACCGATGCCCAGCGGATGATGCTCGGCGAGGAGACGGCGTCGCTCCTGCTCGATAACGCGACGCCGGAGCTGCTCGCCGCCGGGATGGGCGCGGCGACCTTCTTCCCGCCGCGCGAGGCGGGCGATCCAGCGATCGAGGCGCTCGTGGAGACCTTCGCCCACGAGGACGGCCTGCAGGTCATGCACGAGACGGTCCAGTACCTGCGTGAGCGCTCGGCCGACGAGACGAAATGGCTCGACGCGCTCGCCGGCTCGGCGGTGCCGACGACCGTGATCTGGGGGCTCAACGACACCGTCGCACCGCCGCGCGTCGCGGCCTGGGTCTGGAACGAGTACCTGATGCGCAAGCCCGGCGCCAACTCGCTCTACTTCATCGCCGACGCGGGCCACTACCTGCAGAACGACCGGCCCGAGGCGGTCGTCGATGTCGTCTTTCACGCGCTCGCGGCCGAGGACGGGGTCGAGCCCGGCGCGATCGCTGCCGAGCCCGGCGCGCCCATCCTCGTCGACAGCTCGCGCGAGCGGCTGCCGAGCGCGGTCGAAGTGCTGGCCGGCGACGGGCAGCCGGCCGTGAGCTGAGCGGACCGGAAGGAGTGACTGGTTTGCGAGGAGCCGAGCAAGCTGACGTCGTCGTCATCGGCGGCCGCCTCGCCGGATGCGCCGTTGCGGCGCCGCTGGCCCGTGCGGGCCGGCGGGTGATCGTCCTCGACCGGATGACGTTCCCCTCCGATCAGCTCTCCACCCACGTGCTGTTCCCAGCCGGCGTCGAGGAGCTCGCCTGCATGGGCGCGCTGCCGCGCATCCTCGCCCTCGACCCGGCGATCGTGCGCGAGCTCAGCGTTCGCGCCGAGGGGGCGGTCGTGACCGAGCGCATGCGGCCGACCGCCGCCGGCCACGACTTCGGCGTCTGCGTGCCTCGCGACCTCCAGGACGTCTGCCTCGTCGAGGCAGCGCGCGAGCAGGGGGCCGAGGTCCGCGAGCGCAGCCGCTTCGAGGCGCTGCACCGGCGCGCCGGTCGCGTCGCCGGCGTCCGCTACCGCGACCCCGACGGAGTCGTGCGCGAGATCTCGGCAACGCTCGTCGTCGGCGCCGACGGGCGCCGCTCGAGCGTCGCGGCGGCGGTCGGCGCATACGCGCCCTACCGCCGCTCGCGCAACGGCCGCGGCCTCGTCTTCCGCTACATGGACGAGCCACAGGACGAGGGGCGGGACCGCCGCACGTTCATTCAGTGGCGCGACGGCAGCGGCATCGCCTTCGCCTTTCCCTGCACGCCCGCGGGGCGGTTGCTCGTGCTCTTCATGGGCGACCGCAGCGAGGTCGCGGACGCCCGCGCTGACCCCGAGGGTCATTGGCAACGCAAGCTCGCCGAGCACCCCGGCGTCGCCGAGCGGATTGCCGGCGTCGATCCGTCGAGCTACACGAAGCTGCGTTCGACCGGCGACACCACTGCCTTCTTCCGCGCCTCCTCAGGCCCCGGCTGGGCGCTCGCGGGCGACGCCGGGCACTTCAAGGACCCGGTCACGGGCCAGGGCATGCGCGATGCGATGTACATGGGCAGGACGCTGGCCGAGCACGTGCTGCCGGCCCTCGACGACCCCGCCGCGGTCGATCGCGCAACGCGCCGCTGGGAGGCCGAGCGCGACCGCACTGCCTTCCCGCCTACCACTTCGCCAACGCCGACACGCGGATCGAGGACCCCTCGCCCGCCTGGTCGAGCTGCTCCGCGACGCCGGGCGGAACGAGGAGCCCGATCTCGGCGACCTCTTCGGCCGGGCGCGCTCGCCACAGGAGATCGCCGGCCCGCTGCGGCTCAGCCGGGCGCTTGCGATGGCGCTGCTCCGCGGCGAGCGCTCGCGCCGCGAGACGCTGCGGCGCGCCCTCGGCGATCTGCGCACCGAGGTCGCGATCGGGCGCGAGGCTGCGCGGGCCGAGTTCCGCGCCGCCGGTCCGATCCCCGGCTCCGAGCACCCGGGCGCCGAGATGCCGGCTCCGCCGGCCGTGCGAGCACTTGCGGATGCGGAGGAGGCCGGAGTGGGGCGGAGGCCGAGCCGACGTCGCCGGCTGCCGATCCCGATCTGGCGGTGGGGGCGTGACCCGGCTCGCCGTCGTCCAGCCGGCGCTCGCGCTCGGCGAGGTCGAGCGCAACCTCGCCCGGATCGAGGAGCTGATCCGCGACGCCCACGCCGAGCACGGGCCCGAGGTGATCGTCGTCCCCGAGGCCTGCACGTCCCCGAACGTCTTCGCCCGCGTGCTGCGCGGCGCCCCGCGCCCGATCGACGGCCAGCCCTTCCAGCTGCTCACCGGGCTCGCCCGTGAGCTCGGCTGCGTGATCGCGGGGGGCTTTCTCGCGATCCGCGGGCGGCACTCCTACGGCACTTATCTGCTCGCCGAGCCGAACGGCGCCGTGCACCTGCACGACAAGGACATCCCGACCGCCTGGGAGCACAACTACTACCGCGGCGGCAACGACGACGGCGTCGTCCGCTGCGAGACGCTCGACGCCACCGTCGGGCTCATGTCGGGCTGGGAGTGGGCACGCAACCGGACCGCCCGCCGCGTTCGCGATGCCGGCGCCCGGCTCGTGCTCGGCGGCATGTGCTGGCCCTCGGTGCCGCACAACTGGCGCGGGCCGATCGCGGGCCAGTTCGCCCGCGAGAACGCGCTCTGGAAGAAGCAGTGCCACGAGCTGCCGGGCCAGGTTGCCCGCCGCGTCGGCGCCCCCGTAGCGCACGCCGCCCACGTCGGCCCGGTCCGCGGCGAGACGCCGCTGGGACCGGGTCTGGGCTGGGAGACGACGATGCTCGGCGAGTCGCAGATCTGCGACCGCGACGGCGCCGTGCTCGCCTGCATCTCAGAGGAGGACGGCCCCGGACACGTCGCCGCCGACGTCGAGCTCGCCGCGCCGGCGCCGCTCGATCCGATCAGCGAGCAGTACTGGATCCCGGATCTGTCGCCGATCAGTCGGCTCGCCTGGCACAGCCTCAACCTGCACGGGCGGATCGGCTACCGGGTGACTCACGCGCGCGGCCGCTTCCCGTGGCAGAGCCTGCCCGCGGCCGACCTGCCCGACGAGATTCCGCCGGGCGCCGACGCGGTCGCGGCAACGCGGCGCTCCTGAACCCGGCCGCCGGCGGATAGGCTCGCTGCGTGCTCGAGACGCCCCGTCCCTTGATCGCCGAGATCGAAGCCGCCTTCCCGGAGCGCCCCTTCGAGGTCGTGTTCTGGGACGGCAGCCGGCTGCCGTCGACCGCCGGCGAGGGCCCGACGTTCACGGTTCGCTCACCGAAGGCGGTCGCCCATGCGCTGCGCGCCCCCGGCCAGCTCGGCCTCGGTCGCGCCTACGTATCGGGCGAGCTCGAGGTCGACGACATGGACGCCGTGATCGCCCTGCTCGACGGCTGGAAGCCGCCGCCGGTCGATGCGGCGCGCCGCCTGCGGCTGATGCTGGCCGCCGTCCGCGCGATGGGCCTGACGGCGCCGCCGTCGCGGCCGGCCTCCGAGCTCGTCCCGGAGGGGAGCCGGCACAGCAAGGAGCGCGACGCGCGCGCCGTCCGCCATCACTACGACGTCTCGAACGAGTTCTTCGAGCTCTTCCTCGACAGCTCGATGACCTACAGCTGCGCCTTCTTCTCGACCGCCGGAGTCGCGGGGCAGGAGGGCGACGCGGCGCTCGAGGCCGCCCAGCGGGCGAAGCTCGAGCTGACGGCCGACAAGCTCGCGATCGGCGAGGGCGACCGGGTGCTCGACATCGGCTGCGGCTGGGGCAGCTTCTCGATCGAGGCCGCGAGCCGCGGTGCCCGGGAGGTGCTCGGCGTGACGCTGTCGGAGCCGCAGGCGCAGCGCGCCCGCGAGCGCGTCGCCGAGGCCGGTTACGCCGATCGGGTCAAGATCGAGGTCCGCGACTACCGCGACCTCGACGGACGCTTCGACAAGATCGCCTCGATCGGCATGGTCGAGCACGTCGGCGTCGAGAACATCGACATGTACGCCGAGCGGATCGCCGCGCTGCTTGCCCCGGAGCGGCAAGCTGCTCAACCACGGCATCACCCGCCAGCGCCACACCGACCCCGAGGCCGGTCCCTTCTCGGAGCGCTACGTCTTCCCCGATGCCGACCCGGTCCACCTCTCCCGCGTTCTGCTGGCGCTCGAGCGCGCCGGCCTGCGCACCCGCCACGTCGAGGAGTTCGGCGCCGACTACTCGGAGACCCTCCGCCACTGGGCCCGCCGCCTCGACGAGAAGAACGCCCGCGCCCTCGAGCTCGCCGGGCCCGAGCGCCTCCGCGTCTGGCGCCTGTACCTACGCGCCGCCCGCAACGGCTTCGACATCGGCTTCACCTCGATCTACCAGGTGCTCTGCACGCACAACTAGGGGCGTGCTGGCGGGGGCCTGTCTCTCGCCGGATGCAGCCTCTCAGAGGATGCCGCGAAGGCCGTCGATGAGCAGCCAGACGCCGGCGACGCCGGCTACCCAGGCGCCGATCTGGCGGGTGTGGTTGTGTAGCCAGGCGTCGAAGCGCTCCACGGTGGCTGCCGCCCGATCGGGATTCAGCAGATAGAAGGCGAGCGGGATCTCGATCAGGGCGAACATGATCAGGTTGAAGCCGATCAGGAGAGCGAGGGCCGGCCCGGTCGAGTAGCCGGCGTCGATCTCCTTCAGCGCTTCGAGATACCAGATGCTCGGCAGGCTGAGGGCGGCGCCGATCGCCACGGCGAGCAGCATCGAATCGTGCTCGAGCAGCCGCTTTGACTTCGACTCCTTGGGCACGGTTCCGGCCGCGGCTGCGGCCTCCTCCTGCTCGGCCTTGCGCGCCTTTCGTCGCTTCCTGCGCTCTGCTCCGGGCAGGTCTCGCCCGGTGGCGACCGTCCACGAGATCGCCAGCAGCGCGATGCCGAGAAAGGCGCTGAACCACGGACGGGGAGCGGAGCCCGACTGGGTGTCGATGCTCGAGGTGTCGGCGAAGGCGAGCAGCAGCAGGCCGACGGAGAGGCTCATCGCCATGCCGCCGATCAGATAGCCCGTGAACAGCCTGATCGGGTGGGGCCGGGTCAGGATCAGGATCACGATCGCGAGCAGGGTCGGGTAGACCGCGGCGGCAAGCGCGAGCAGGAAGATCCGTCCCATCGGCCTGAGTATGCACCTGAACAGCGTCTGAACACCACCCGGGTGAGCCCCGTGGTCGCGGAGCCGGAGCGCTACGCTGCGCAACCCGCACCAGTCCGCTCAACGCGTTTCGCCTCTTCTGACTCCTCCTCCTTCTCCTCACAGTCGCTTTGCGATCGGCTTCGATCGCCGAGACATCGAGCGCGTCCACGCCTGCTGGGACGAGGTGATCGCGTCCCAGCAGTGGTCGGAGGGCGAGATGACCCGGCGCTTCGAGGAGCGATGGAGCGAGTGGAACGGGCTGGGCGGCGGTCGCGACCGGCAGCTGGACCGGAGGCGCGCTGGCGGCGCTCGAGTTCGCCGGCGTCAGCGGCGAGGAGGTGCTCTGTCCCTCGAACACCTTCATGGCCACGGTCCTCGCGATCGAGCACGCCGGAGGGCGGGCGGTATTCGTCGATTCGCGCCGCGACGACCTCTGCATGTCGTATGACGACTTCGTCGCCAAGGCCGAGGCGCATTCGCCGAAGGCGGCGGTGCTCGTCCACATCGGTGGGCACATCGCCTTCGACGTCGAGCGGATCGCCGACTACTGCCGCCGAGCACGACATCTTCCTGCTCGAGGACTGCGCCCACGCCCATGGCGCCGACTGGAGCGGGCGCCGTCCCGGGTCGTGGGGCGACGCGGGCGTCTACTCCTTTTACGCGACGAAAACGATTTCGACCGGCGAAGGCGGCATGCTCGTGTCCCGTGACGAGGATCTGCTCGAGTTCGCGCGCGCCTTCCGCAACTACGGCAAGCCCGACTACGCCGTCAGCGGCCTCAACTTCCGGATCAGCGAATTCACGGCGGCGCTCGGGATGATCCAGACTGAGCGTCTCCCCGAGATCGTGGAGCGGAAGAACGAGATCGCGCGCGAACTGCTCGACCCCGAGCATCCCGAACCGCCTGCGGCTGCCCGAGGGCATGACGTCGGGCCTCTACAAGTACATCGTCTTCGATCCGATCGAGCGTTCGACCGGCAAGGTCTACGAAGAGCCCTGCCACCGGATAATGGAAACCGGCGATGATCTGCCAAACAGCGATTGGATCGGCGCCAACCATTGGTGCGTCCCGCTCTACTACACGCCCGCGGAGGAGCCCTTGACAGTCGAAAGCCAGTCGGCATGAAACGCGTCCTCGTAACCGGTGGGTCCGGATTCATCGGCTCCCACGTCGTCGACCGGCTCACGGCTGCGGGCTACGCGCCGCGGATCTACGACCTTCGCCATTCGCCCCACCATCCCGAGGGGAGCATCGACACGGTGATCGGCGATCTGCTCGATACCGATCGCCTCCTTTACGCGCTGCGCGACTGTGACGCCGTCATCCACCTCGCGGCCAGCGCCGATGTCGGCATCGTCGCCGCCGAACCCGTCGCGGCCGAGGAGACGAACGCCCGCGGGACCCTCTCCGTGCTGGAGGCGGCCCGGGCGGTCGACCTCGAGCGCGTCGTCTATGGCAGCACGATCTGGGTCTACGGCGAGTCCGAGGCCGGAACGATCGACGAGTCCTCGCCGGTCGGCCTGCCGAAGCACCTCTACACCGCCAGCAAGCTTGCCGGCGAGATGTACTGCACCTCCTATGAGGAGCTGTACGACGTCCCCTTCACGATCCTCCGCTTCGGGATCCCATACGGACCGCGCTCGCGCCCGGCGGCCGTGATCCCGATCTTCGTGCGGAAGGCGATGGCGGGGGAGCCCCTGACGATCGCCGGCGACGGCATGCAGACGCGGCGGTTCGTCTACGTCGAGGATCTGGCGGAGGGCATCGTTCGCGGCCTGCAGCCGCAGGCCGAGAACCGCGTCTACAACCTGGCCTCGAACCACACGGTGACGATCCGCGGGCTCGCCGATGTCGTCGGCGATGTCGTCGGCTCGGTGGAGATCGTCCACACCCCCGGTCGCAACGGCGACTTCGGCGGCGCCGAGATCTCCAACGAGCGGGCCTTCGAGGAGCTCGGCTGGGTGGCCGACACCCCGCTCGAGGTGGGCATCTCGCGCTACCTCGACTCGCTCGGCGATGCGCCCGCCGCGGAGCCGGAGCCCCAGCCTTCGCCCGCGCCGGTACCGGCGCCTGTGGTTGCGAGCGTCCCGGGTGCCGAACCCGCGCCGCTCGGCCCGGCGGCCCGCCTGCGGGCCGGCCAGCGGTACCCGCTGGCTACCTGGGCAGCCGCGGCCGCCTTCGGCATGTGCCTCGCGGGCTTGCTCTCATTCGGGACCGACGACTTCGGCAGGGGGCAGACGAGCACGGTGATCTTCGTCGCCATGATCGGGATCGCGGCGGCCCTCTCCTCCTGGCGGCCGTGGTCCGCCGCGGTGGGGTGGAGCGCGCTGGGGCTCTACGTCGTCTTGCTGGTCATCCCCGGGACCCACCACGCGTTGAGCCTGTCCGTTCCCCATATCGGGACGCTCGCCCTGGCGGCGATCGCCGCCGGCGCCTCCCTCGCCGTGGCGGCAGCCTTCGATCGGATCCCCGCCCCCGAGGCGATCGCCGAATCGGGCCCCTGAGTCCAGGGGGGCGCCTCAGAGTGCGATCGTCCGCAGCTCAGCCTCCTCGATGGCGGCGAGCACGCGCGGCAGCGCCTGCGCGGTAGCCCGCCACGAGTCGGCCGCGTTGTAGTGGTCGGCATCGTGGAGGAGCAGGACATCGCCGGCGCTCAGATCCTCGGTCACCTCCCGGGCGATGGAGTCCGCCGGTCGCGCGCCGGCGCCAGTCGTGGCCCCATCTCGACCAGAGCAGGGAGCCGAGTCCTTGGCGGCGGACGATCCCGAGGCCGGGCAGCGTGAAGATCCCGTACGGGGGGCGGTAGATCCGCGGCACGACTCCGGTCGCCTCGGCGATCGTCGTCAGTCCGCGATCGAGGTCGTCGGCGAACGCGCGTCGGTGTGAGTCGCTGCATGTTGCGGTGGCGGTAGCCGTGGACGCCGACCGAATGACCGGCGGCGACGATCTCCGCCGCGAGCGTGCGGTTGCGGTCGACCTGCTCGCCGACGAGCAGGAAGGTTGCGACGGCACCACCCGCGGCGAGGGCTTCGAGCACCGCGGGCGTGCCGGCCGGGTGCGGGCCGTCGTCGAAGGTCATCGCGACGCCGACCGGGCTGGCGACGCGCCGGGGTACCCCCAGCGCCCGCGGCGACGGCGGGCACGACCGGTGCCAGCGCCGGCGCCGTCCACGCAGCGCCGGCGGCAGCGCCGGCGATCGCTGCTGCGGTTCCCGCCCGGGCGGGTGAAGATGGACCCGGCATGATCGGATCCTCGCACTGATGGACGGCACGCTTTGGCTCGGCTTCGCCTTCGCGCTCGTGGCGGCGTTCTGTTACGAGGTCGGCTACGCGGTCCAGGCGCTCGAGGCGCGAAGGGCGCCCGAGCAGCACGCGCTGCGGCCGTCGCTGATCGGCTACCTGCTCAACCGACCGATCTGGCTCGCGGCGACGGTCCTTTCGCTGATCGGCTGGCCGCTGCAGATCCTCGCCCTCGCGAACGCCCCGCTGACGCTGGTGCAGCCCACGCTCGCGCTCGGCCTGTTGCTGCTCTTGGCGCTCGGCGTGCGACTGCTCGGCGAGCCTGTGGGCCGCCGCGAGATCCTCGCCGTCACGATCATCGTCGCCGCGGTCGGGACGATCGCCTGGGCCGGCCCGCGCGAGTCCGGCGAGGTCCCGCGGGACCTCGCGCTCGCGATCACGCTCGGCGCCTTGGGTCTCGTGGCGCTGGCCCCCTATGGCGCCTCCCTGCTGCGCTCCGGCCGCCGTCCGGTCGCGCTGTTGATCGCCGGCGCCGGCGCGGCCGATGCGCTGGCCGCGTTCGTCGCCAAGTTGGTTGCCGAGGATGCCTCCGCCGGCGCGTGGGCGAGCGTGATCCTCTGGGTCGCGATCGTGGCCACGGTCGTGATCCTCGGCGTGATCTCCGAGACGACGGCCCTGCAGCGCTCGGCGGCGACCCGGGTCGCGCCCGCCGTGCTCGTCATTCAGATCGCCGTGCCGATCGTGCTGGCGCCGCTGGTCGGCGGCGAGGGATGGAGCCAGACGCCGCTCGGCGGGGCGGTACTGGTCGCGGCCGTGGCGGCGCTGGCAGTCGGGGTCGGGCTGCTCGGCAGCTCGCCCGCGGTCGCCGATGTGATCGCCGAGCGGCCGGACGGCGAGGGCGGGCCGCAGGCGGGGGTGCCGGGGCTACCCGGCGAGCAGGCTGAGCACGGCTGATGCAGCGGTGGGCAGGGCCGCGAACGAGCGATCGGGCGTGCGTGGAAGCGCCAGGCAACGGCGCAGCGCCGCCCCCAGCTCGGCTCGGTTGGTCGCCACCTCTGCCAGGCCCTCCCGGACGTACGCCTCGTTGTTGATTCGCACGTGCGCGCGGCCCCATCCGTAGGAGACGACCCGGCAACCGAGCATCAACGCTTCGAGCACTGTCAGGCCCGCCGTCGAATGGACGAGCGCGTCCGAGGCGGCGAGCAGGTCGGGCATCTGCTCGGTGAAGCCGAGCACCGTGACCCTCGGATCGGCACCGAAGCGGCGCTCGAGCTCCCGGCGGACGTCCTCGTTGCGTCCGCCGAGGCAGACGACGCGGGTATCGGGGATCGTCAGCGCCTCCTCGACGGCGCCGGTGAGGTCGCCGACGCCCCAGCCGCCGCCCGAGACGGTGACGATGCGGCCCTCGGTCGGCAGCCCGAGGCGCCGGCGGGCTGCCGGCTCGTCTCGCGGCTCGTAGAAGGCGGGATCGGTCAGTCCGCGGACGCACTCGATGCGGCTGCCGGGAGCGATCGAGCGGACCTCGGCGACGGACTCCGGGTGCGTGATCAGGTGGAGGTCGATGCCAGGATGGGCCCAGTACCAGAGCGAGGCGAGATCGGTGATCGCGGAAACGACCGGGACCCCGATCCGCCCCTTCGCCCTGAGCCGGCCGAGGGCTTCGGTCGAGCCGGGGTAGGTGGAGACGACGATGTCCGGCGACGCCTGGCTCACCGCGCGCAGCGCCGGTCGCCCCGCAAGACCGCCGGTGATCGCGCCGGCGAGGCGCCGGGTGGGGCCGATCTCCGCGATCAGCCGGTACTCGAGGTCGAAGAGCCGGTTCCCCCAGTCGGAGTCGAACTGCGATCCGTCGATCACGATCCGGCGGGCGAGCTTGCTGACGACGTCGAGGAAGTCGACGACGTCGACATGGGCATCGGGGCGCTGCTCGCGGATGCCCTCCGCGAGAACGCGAGCCGGCAGGTCGTGCCCCTCGCCGATCGACGCGGTCAGGATCAGTATTCGCGGGGCGTCCATCGGCTCGCGAAGGTTATGCGCCGCCGTCCCGACGACGCGCGCGACCTGCGGACCTTTCGGGACGCGACGCCTGGCCCCGCTGGGCAGCGCTGCGTTGCAGGAGTACGCTGCCACGCAAGGCAAGCATCTGCTCAGGAGGGAAGATCAATTTGCGCTCGAGGCTGACCTACGCCAACGTCGTCGCAACGCTCGCGCTCGTGCTGGTGCTGGGTGGCGGCACCGTCTACGCCGCGATCAAGCTTGGCAAGAACGACGTGAAGAGCCGAAACATCGCGCCGGGCGCTGTCCACGCGAGCGATCTCGGCAGCAACGCGGTGAGCAGTCCGAAGATCAGGGACGGCTCGATCCAGGGCAGCGACCTCTCGGCGGCGGTCTTCCAGGGAGTCGATACCGACGTGACGGGCACCGCCGCCTCGGGGGCCAAGGGCGGCCTCGACACGATTACGACGGCGCCGCTGCCGCTGACCGGCAAGACGACGTTCACGCCGAAGGCTGGGGAGGTCGCAGCGCTCGCGGCGGAGGGCCGCTGGACGACTGCCAGCACGAACGCCGCCAACTACTGCCAGCCCGCCGTCTCCCTGTTCGTCAACGGGCAAGAGACGCGCGTCTTCGTCGGTCCCTCGAGCGACGGGAATCAGACGACGCTCGAGACGAGCCTCGGCCGCGACGCCGACGGCCCGTTCGGGCTGATCAACCCCGGCGTGCCGCTGACGATCAGCGCCCAGATCCGCGGCGACGCGGACTGCACTCCCGACTCACAACTCAACCGCCTCGTGGTCAGGATCGTCCAGATCCGCTGAGGGCGGTGCGCCGGCCGGGCCGGGGGAAGGCCCGGCCGGCGTCATTCCCTCAGGCTGCCTGGCGGTCGAACTCGAGGGCGGGCCGCGCGGCAGTGCCGACCTCCTCGGGTTCGGGGAGCTCACCCAGCTCCTCCTCGGCCTGTGCCACCCGCGGCAGCAGGACGAGGGCGAGGATCAGGCCGACCCCGATCAGGCCCGCTCCGGCGTAGAAGGCGAGGTGGTAGCCGCTGATCATTGACTCCGCCCGGCCCTGGCCGTCGGCGATCAGCCCTTGGGTGTGGTCGGCGGCGATCGTGCTCAGCAGGGCGAGTCCGAGCGCGCCGCTGACCTGCTGGGAGACGTTGGTGATGCCCGAGCCGAGCCCGGCGTCCGCCGCCGGCACGTCGGCCATCGCCAGCGTCAGCAGCGGCTGGAACGCGTTGCCGATCCCGAAACCGATCGCGAAGGTCGCGAAGAAGATCGTCGGGAAGAAGGCGGTATCCGGTCCCAGGCCCGTCAGCAGGAGCAGCCCCGCCGCGGCGACGGCCATGCCCGACGTGAGGACGGGAATTGGCCCGAACCGCTCGACGAGCCGCGCCGTGATGCCACGGGAGAGGACCGCAACGGTCAACGTCCACGGCAGGAACGCCGCGCCCGTCTGTAGGGCGCTGTAGCCGTGGACCTGCTCCAGGTACAGCGTGACGAGGAAGAAGGTCGAGTACATCCCCATCACGAGGAACCCGCGGATCAGGCTGGCGCTGACCAAGCCGTGCAGGCGCAGGATCCGCAGCGGCATGATCGGGTTCTCGAGGCGGGCCTGCAGGACGAGGAATCCCGCCATCAGGACCGCCGCCAGCGCGCCGAAGCCGAGTACCTGGGTGGAACCCCAGCCGTGCGAGGTGACCTCGACGATCGCGTAGATGCCGCTCATCAGGGACCCGGTGACGAGCGCCGAGCCGACCCAGTCGACCCCGTGCTCGAGTCCGCGGCCCTCGTCGGAGCGGATCAGCGCCCGGCCTGCGATCAGCGTCGCGATGCCGATCGGCAGGTTGACGAAGAAGACCCAGTTCCAGCTCAGGGTCTGGGTGAGGATGCCGCCGGCCAACAGGCCGAGAGACCCGCCGGCGACGGAGACGAACACGTAGGCCCCCATCGCCCGCGCCCGCTCGACGGGCTCGGGGAACTCGGTGACGATGATTGCCAGGATCACCGACGCTTGGGCGGCCGCGCCGACGCCTTGCAGGAAGCGCGCGCCGACCAGGAATCCCTGCGAGGGTGCGATGCCGCAGAGCAGGGATGCCGCGGTGAAGACGACGAGGCCGGCGAGGAAGACGCGCTTGCGCCCGAGCAGGTCGCCGAGCCTGCCGGCGAGGAGCAGGAGGCTCCCGAACGTGATCAAAAAGGCGTTGACCACCCACGTCAGGTTGGACTCGGTGAAGCCGAGCTCGTCCTTGATCTGAGGCAGGGCGACGTTGACGATCGTCACGTCCAAGACGATCATCAGCTGCGCCATGCAGACGATCGCGAGCGTGATCCAACGGCGCCGCTCGTCGGCCACCGCCGCGCTAATGGATTTGAGGGGGGAGGGGAGAGTCACGTTGATCCTGACTTGTCGAAATGCACGTTCCGGGCTAAACTGGAGGCCGCCTCCGAAAAAGCGGAGGAGTCCTCCGGAAGCGAGACTATACGGAGGGTTCCTCCGGTTTGTCAAGGAGAACTTGTGTTTCATGCCTGGAGACGACGCAGCCGAAGGAAACGTGACGACGCCGCTGCGAACAACTCACAGCCAAGGACAGAATCCCGATGAGCACCCCTGAGATAACCGCCACCGCAGCGTCCGGCTTGATTCAGCGGCCCAAGCGCGCCGACGCCCGCCGCAACTACGACAAGCTCGTCGCCGCCGCCCGCGAGGCCTTCGCCGAAGGCGGCGAAGCGACCTCGCTGGAGTCGATCGCCGAGCGTGCCGGCGTCGGCATCGGCACGCTCTATCGCAACTTCCCCAACCGCCAGGCGCTCGTCGAGGCCCTCTACGTGGAGGAGGTCGACGAGGTCTGCCGGACGGCCGCCGAGCTCGGCGACACCGACCCCTGGCACGCGCTGCAGAGCTGGCTCGAGCGCGTGATCGCCTACGTGGCAACCAAGCAGGCGCTCGCCGCCGAGCTCGTCAACTACCTCGACAAGAACGCCGAGCTCTTCCAGACCTGCCGCGGCTCCCTCTACGAGGCCGGCGAGCCGTTGCTGCGTCGTGCCCAGCAGGCCGGCGTCGTCCGCGAGGACGTTGAGATCGGTGAGGTGATCCACCTCGTCGTCGGCATCGCCAAGATCCCGAACGCGGACCCGACGCAGCCCGAGCACATCCTCAGCGTTGCCCTCGACGGGCTGCGCTACCGGCCCGCGGACTGAGGCCGTCTCAAGGCCGAATCAGGCGCCGGTGCCGTTAGCTCACCGACAGGCGGTTGTCGGTGTCGATCTTCACCGGCTGGCGGATATAGGGGCTGCC
>CAWKLZ010000010.1:100000-101028 GCA_963850625.1 uncultured Solirubrobacterales bacterium | reverse complement strand
GCGTGACGAGCTGCGTGCCGTCGCGGTCGGTCACGGTCGAGTTCTGCGCTTTGTCGTACTGGGCGCGGGCCTCGAGGTCGGGAAGGTCGACGGCGACGGCCATCATCACGCCGAACACCCAGGAGACGAGCGCCAGCAGGCCGAGGAAGATGAGCAGCGCGAGGAAGCGGATCTTGCGCATCCGCGGCTTGGCATCCTTGCGCGCCTTCTTGTCCTCCTTCTTGGCCCTGCTTCAGGGCCCGGCGCTCGGCGGCACGGGCCTCGGCCAGCTCGCGGGCCGTAAGCGGGACGTCATCAGGCTTCTCATCGGCGGCGGAGGAATCCTGGCCGTGGGCTTCCCGCCGCTCCTCAAGGTCGGGCACGGCCGCACCCGGGAGGTTCTCGTCGGTGGCCGCCTCGGCGGGCTCGACCTCGGTTACCGCGGGAGCCGCGACCTCATCGGACGGCCCGGGCGGCGGCGGCGGCTCCGCTGGCGCAGGGGGCTCAGCGGAAGGCTTCGCGGCCTCCGGATCGATCATCGAGCCGAGGCCGAACCTCACCGTCATCGCGCGGCGACGCCGGCGTCGGCGGCGCCCGGTCGGCGCCCGCACTGCCCCTGGCCTCCGGGTCGATCATCGAGCCAAGGCCGTAGTCGTCGCCGGGAATGCGGGCGCCATCCCCGTTGTCGGGAACGCCGGCGCCGTCGGAGCCGCTCGCGCGATTGTCCTTGCCGCTCTTTGACCTGTCAGTCGGGGAAGCCATGGGAATTGCTGGGCGCTGCCGGGCACCTCGGGGGGCCACCACGGAATTCCGGACGGCAACGGTGCGGGCACGGCAAGGTTCACGATGCGCCGGTGAGCTATCGCACCCCCTTCGCTCCGTGACCTTCAGCCGGGCGGTGAGTCTAGCATTGGCCTCATGTCCGACAGGCCCGGATTTCGAGGCCCAAGCGCGGCGTCTGGCGCTCGGCGCAGTCGACGTGCTGCCCGAGGGTGCACTCGCGGCGCGACTCGCCGAGGGAAAACCGCTTCGCGTCAAGCTCGGCATCG
>CAWKLZ010000010.1:0-95000 GCA_963850625.1 uncultured Solirubrobacterales bacterium | reverse complement strand
AGATTGCTCGTGCCCGTACCCAGAACCGACACAGGTGGACTACTAGAGAATAGTAAGGTGAGCGAGCTAACCCTCGTTAAGGAACTCGGCAAAATCGTCCCGTAACTTCGGGAGAAGGGACGCCCCGGTAGGGTGAAGCGACTTGCTCGCTCAGCCCGATGGGGCCGCAGTGACTAGGTCCAACCGACTGTTTACCAAAAACACAGGCCTCTGCTAAGTCGTAAGACGATGTATAGGGGCTGACGCCTGCCCGGTGCCGGAAGGTTACGTGGAGAGGTTAGCTTTCGAGCGAAGCCTTGAAACTAAGCCCCGGTAAACGGCGGCCGTAACTATAACGGTCCTAAGGTAGCGAAATTCCTTGTCGGGTAAGTTCCGACCTGCACGAATGGCGCAACGAGTTGGACGCTGTCTCAACGAGGGGCTCGGCGAAATTAGAGTCTCGGTGAAGATACCGAGTACCCATGGCTAGACGGAAAGACCCCGTGAACCTTTACTGCAACTTGATATTGGAGTCTGGGATTTCTCGCTCAGGATAGGTGGGAGGCTACGAACCGGCTGCTTCGGCAGTCGGGGAGCCAACCTTGAGATACCACCCTTGGGATTCTGGGCTTCTAACACCGTTCCGTGATCCGGGCGGTGAACAGTGTCAGGTGGGCAGTTTGACTGGGGCGGTCGCCTCCTAAAGAGTAACGGAGGCGCCCAAAGGTTCCCTCAGCACGGTCGGAAATCGTGCGCAGAGTGTAAAGGCAACAAGGGAGCTTGACTGCGAGACTGACAGGTCGAGCAGGAACGAAAGTTGGGCTTAGTGATCCGGCGGTCGCGAGTGGAAGCGCCGTCGCTCAACGGATAAAAGGTACTCCGGGGATAACAGGCTTATCGAGCCCAAGAGTCCACATCGACGGCTCGGTTTGGCACCTCGATGTCGGCTCGTCGCATCCTGGGGCTGGAGTAGGTCCCAAGGGTTGGGCTGTTCGCCCATTAAAGCGGTACGCGAGCTGGGTTCAGAACGTCGTGAGACAGTTCGGTCCCTATCTGCCATGGGCGTTGGAGAGTTGAGAGGAGTCATCCTTAGTACGAGAGGACCGGGATGAACGCACCTCTGGTGTAGCAGTTGTCCTGCCAAGGGCACCGCTGCTTAGCTACGTGCGGATCGGATAACCGCTGAAGGCATCTAAGCGGGAAGCCGACCTCGAGATGAGCTCTCCCATTCCCTTGAGGAAGTAAGACCCCTGGAAGAACACCAGGTTGATAGGCCGGCGGTGTAAGCGCGGTGACGCGTTCAGCTGACCGGTACTAATGGGTCGAGGTCTTGACGTATATTTTTGCTATTACGCAGTTGGCCTGCGTGCAGTTTTCAAGCCTCGCCGAGCGCGGCGAGGCCCGAGAGATCGCTTGTACAAGCGCTTTCTCGGCCTCCGCGGTTCCACCGATTTTGGTGGCAATAGCGAGGGGGATACACCTCTTCCCATTCCGAACAGAGCCGTTAAGCCCCTCAGCGCCGATGGTACTTGGTGGGAAACCGCCTGGGAGAGTAGGTCGCCGCCAGTCTTCAAGCCGCTCCGTCGTCAGACGGGGCGGCTTTTTCTTTGCCTGAACCGTGGCGCGACGTCGGCGCGGGCTACTGGCCGAGCAAGCCCTGCAGCTGGTCTCCGACCGAGCCCGGATCGAGTCCGCCCAGGCCGCCGAGCAAGCCCTGCAGCTGGTCGAGGCCGTTCTGGGCGGCGCCGCCCAGATCCTGGAGCGTGAGGCCTGCTTGCCCGAGAGCGGAGATGACGTCGGCGATGCTCGGGTCGCCCGGAAGCGCCTGGAAGAGGTTGATCACGGTCGCGATCGGCGCGTTCTCGGCGGCCGCGCGCGCAAGGGAGGCGATCGGCGTCGACAACCGTCCTTGCTCCTCGGCGTCGTTGACGGCACGTATGAGGCCGGCCCGAACCGCGCTCTCGATGTCCGCCTGGTCGATCTGATGAGCCTGCGGAGAACTGCTGCAGCGCCGCGTCGTCGCCGAGGGCCGTGGCGAGCTCCTCGCGGGAGACACCGAGATCGCAGGCGGCGCCGTCCAGGCCGGAGAGGACGATGCCCTCGAAGACCCCGCGCTCGGCCAGGACCTCCGGCGACCGCGGCTGGCACGGATCGGCCACCGGCAGCGGCTGGTAGCTCGCACCGCCGGCCAGCAGGTAGGCCCCGACGAGGCCGATCGAGCAACCGAGGGCGATGTAGACCGGCAGCCAGCGGCGCACTCAGGCCTCCTCTCGCTTTTGGAGGCGCGTCGTCGCCGGGCACTCGCCAGGTATGCCCGTGCGAGCGCACCAGGATTGCGATCGGGGACGAGCGCCAATGCGGCGAGTAGCGCCGCGCCGATGAAGGGCAGGCTGAAGGCGTGCGTCGCCGCGCGCTGCAGCTGGTCCTCGACGCCTGTCTGCAGCTGGTCGACGGCGCCCTGCTCCTCGGGAGGGGCCTGGGCGCGCACCGCGTCGAAGGCGGCGTTCAAGTCCGGCAGGCGGCCATCGGCTGCGGCGACGGCGTCCGAGATCTCCGCGCCCACCCGCACCTTGGTCTCGGCGGACAGGTTGGCGTCGAGCAGCAGCGCCGTGCCGGCGTCGGTGCCGGCCCTGTGCTGGTCATCGAGCTGCGCGGTGAGCAGCGGCGTCAGGAGCAGGATCCCGACGACGATGCCAGCGTGCCGAGCGGCGATCGTCGAGGCGGCGCGGGAGCCATCCGGGTCGTTGACCTCGAGCGCAGCCGCCGTCAGCACGGGCAGCGCCATCGCCAGGCCGGCCCCGATCAGCAGCTGCGGAACGATCGTCAGATCGGCGCTCGCGCCCGGTAGAACCCCGAGGCCGAGCAAGCCGCCGGCGATCGCGATCGTGCCGGCGATCGCCCAGACCCAGGACCCATCTGTGTGCCGCTCCGAGGCGGCTCGCGATCACCGTTGCGATCGGGATCACGGTGACGACGCCGGCGGCGGCGATCGGCGAGAGCCCCCAGCCCTGCGTGAGCAGGATGACGAGGAGGAAGAGGGCGGCTGTCAGCCCGGCGGAGAGCAGCCCGAGGGCGAACTCGGGAGCTGACTCATTCGGCCCCCGGGGTCCCGGCTCAGGCCGGATCGGCGGCGGCCGGAGGGCAAGCGGCGCGGCCAGCACGATCGGCACCTGCAGGATGAAGATCGATTGCCAGCTGAAGAGCTCGGTCAGCGCGCCGCCGACCGCCGGGCCGAGGGCGAGGCCGAGGGTGCCGGCGACGCCCCACATCCGTGCCGCGGAGCGGTGCGATCCGCGTTCCGCGGCAAGCAGCTCGATCGCCCCGGCGAGCACTGCCGCCCCGCCCAGCGCCTGGACGCAGCGGGCGGCGATCAGGGTGCCGACGTCCGGCGCCAGGGCGCAGCCGAGCGCCGCCGCTGCGAAGACGACGAGGCCGGCCGCCCAGCTCGCACCGGGAGCCCGGCGAGCTTGGCGCCGGAGCGGCAGGATCGTCGCCGCGAGCACGATGTTGTAGGCGGTCAGCACCCAGCTGACCCCGAAGACCGTGGTGTCGAAGTCGCCGAGGACGTCCGGGAGCGCCAGGGTGACGATCGAGGAATCGGCGAGGACCACCCCGATGCTGATCGCCCAGACGATCGGTCTGTAGCCGTCGAAGCGGCTCATTCGCGCGGAGATCGCATCGCAAGCACTCACTAGGATCGTGTCATGGGCGGCCGGAACGCGTTTCGATGAGCAGACCGCCGCGCAGGGTGAGCCGCGATCGGGCGGCTGCCGATCCTGCCGCCGCGCTTGCGCAGGCGCTCTCTTTGATCGAGCTGCTGGCGGGCGAGGTTGGCCCGCGGCGGCCCACGTCACGCTCGGAGGCGGTCGCGGCGGAGCTCCTTCGCGAGCGGCTTGCCGGCGCCGGGCTCGAGGCCTCGGTCGAGGAGTTCCGCGGCTACGCGAGCTTCGGCTACCCGTTCGGACTGATCCAGGCGGCAGCGATCGCTGCCGGAGCTGATCCCTGCTCGCCGGCGGCGCCTGCGCTCGATCCTCGCCCTGCTCGCCGGCGGCGCCCTCGCCGCGGAGGGGTCGCTGCGCGCCCCGCTCCTCTCGCGAGCCCTCTCCCGCAGCCCGAGCGCCAACGTCGTCGCTACCGTCGAGCCGGAGGGAGAGGCGGCCCGGACTCTGTGCCTGATGGCGCACATGGACTCCTCCCGCAGCGGACTGATCTTCGATCCGCGCTTCGTCTCGATGCTCGGCGCATGGATCTCGCTGCAGAGCGTCGCCGGCATCGCGCAGGCGCTGGGCGAGCCGCTGCTCGGCGGCTCCGTCCGCGGCCGGCGGGCGCTGCGGGCCACTCGCGCGATCCTCGCTGCAGGCCTGGCCTTGCTCGCTCGAGCGCGAGATCCGGGGGGTCGACGTCCCCGGCGCCAACGACAACGCTTCGGGCTGCGCGGTCGCGGCGGCGCTCGCCTCCGAGGTAGCGGCTCGCCCCCTCCGGAGCACGCGACTCGTACTCGCGCTCACGGGCTGCGAGGAGGCCGGCACGCTCGGCGCACAGGCGCTGATCGAGCGCACACGACACCGACGGATGGCTCTTCCTCAACATCGACAATGTCGGCGGATCCGGCTCCGTCCGATACCTGACGGCGCGAGGGCGTGCTCGCCAAGTGGCACGCGGATCCGGGGCTGATCGCGGCGGCGGACCGTGTCGCTGAGGCCGAGCCTGCCCTTCGGTTGCTGCCGGAGGACTCGCCGGCGGGGCTGACCTACGACTCGAGCCCGATTCTCGCCCGGGGCGGGCGCGCCCTGACCCTCTCGGTCCAGGACGGATCGATCCCGAACCTGCATTGGCCCACGGACACCGTCGCGAACATCGACCCCGACGGCATCGCAAGGACCCTCGGCGCGGCGCGCGGCATCGTCGACGAGATCGATTCGGGCATTGCCGACGCCGCTACGAACGGGTGACTCGCCTCGCGAAGCGGCCGGGCCAGGCGCCGGCGTCGCCGACTGCGGCGATCAGTGCCGGCGCGAGCACTGAGCGAACCACAAACGCATCGAGCAACAGCCCCGCGCTGAGCAGGAACGCGAGCTCGCGGAAGGGCCGCAAAGGGACGATCGCAAGCGCCGCGAAGCTCAGCGCAAGCACGAGTCCTGCAACGGTGATTGCCGAGGTCGCGCGGGCCGCGGCGACCGCCACCGCTTCGCGTAACGGCCGCTCCCGAGCCTCCGTCCAGATCCGCCCAACGAGGTAGATGTTGTAGTCGGAGCCGAGCGCGATCAGCAGCACGATGCCGGCGAAGGGAACGTAGAACGTGAGCTCGCCGTAGCCCAGCAGCTCTTGGAAGACGAGCACGGTGAGCCCGAGGGCGGCGCCAAGCCCCAGCAAGCTGGCTCCGACCAGATACGCAGGGGCGACGAGAGCCCGGAGATAGATCGCGAGGACGAGAAGCACGGCAATGCTCGCGGCGGGCACGATCCGGCCCAGATCGGCCCTGGTGCCCTCGACGGTCTGAGCGGAAAGCGCTGAGTCGCCGGCGAGCGAGGCACTCGCCCCCGGCAGGCCGGCCTGATCGAGCAGGCTCGGTAGATCCGCCTGCAGGCGCTCGACTGTGTTGATCGCCCGGGCGCCGAGCGGGTCCACGTCGAGGACGAGCAGATAGCGGACCGCGTCGCCCGTCGGCGAGACTGTCGTCCCGAGATCCACCTTCTGTGGCACCGTGCCGGGGCCGACCACGGTGGCAACGTTGCGCCGACCAGCGAGCAGCCGGCGGAGCCGCTGCAGCCGCACGCGGGCGGAGCCGATGTCCGGCTCCTCGACGAGAACCATCGTCGGGGCGATCGCGCCGGCCGGGAAGTCCTCGGCGGCAAGCCGGAAGGCCTGTTTCGGTGGACTGTCGGTGGGCAGGCCGCTGATCAGCGTGTTGGCCAGGTCGAGTTTGAGCGCGAAGGCGGAGAGGGCGAGTAGCGGAACGGCGGAGAGCACAATTGCGAGCACGGGACGTTTGAGGGGTGCGGTGACGAGCGCCCCGCGGAGACGCTCTAGCCGGCCGTGGTGCCGGCGCCCGGACCGCTCCGCGCGGACGCCCGTCGGCCAGAAGAGCCGCTCGCCGAGCAGCGCCATGACCGCGGGCACGAAGGTGAGCACGAGCGGCATCGCAATCAACACGGAGAGAGCGAGGCCGGGGCCGAAAGCTCGGTAGAAGCCGAGCCGGGCAGCGACCAGCGAAGCGCATGCGGCGGCCACCGACAGCGCGGCGGTGGCGATGATCGGCGTCATCGCTCCTGCGGTCACGGTTGCGGCCCGGTGGGGCGCCGCACCGGCGGCGAGCTCCGCCTGGAACCTGGAGAAGATGAAGATCAGGTAGTCGGTGACGATCCCGAACAGGAGCGCGACGAGCACCGGCTCGACCTCCTGCGGAACCGCGATCCCGATCCCGGCCCCAAGGCCGCCGATGAGCCGCACCGAGAGCAGGTAGGCGAGGCCGACCGTGACCACGCTGACGATCGGCGCCAGCAACGAGCGGAAGTGGAACCCGACAGCAACCGTGACGAGGAGCAGGGTGACGAGCTCGACGAGGGGCAGGCTGCCGGTGATCGCCTTGATCTGCTCGCCGCGCGCAGGAACGGCGCCGGTCACCCCCGTCTCGACGCCGGGGCCGCTCGCGTAGCGGTCGGCGAACAGTTTGGCGAGGCCGGTGCGACCCACGGGCCCGAGGTCGACGGGGTAGAAGAGGTAGGTGAGCGCGCCGTGCGCAGCGCCACGCAGGTCTCCCGTGAGGCAGCTCGTCGGTGACCGAGATGCCGAGCGCGATCGACTGCAGACCCGGCAGGCTGCCGTTGGCCAGTTGCAGGCCCCGCGCGTAGATCGAGGCGAGCTGTGCGGCCGTCAGCCCCGAGTCCGAGTGCTCGACGACGACCGTGCGGCTCAGCACCGGCAGGCTGAAGAGATCGATCGAGCGAGTCTCCGTGTCGATCGCCGGTGCGTTCGTGGGCACCAGGTCGCCGAGCGTTC
This sequence comes from uncultured Solirubrobacterales bacterium, assembly GCA_963850625.1. Lineage (GTDB taxonomy): Bacteria > Actinomycetota > Thermoleophilia > Solirubrobacterales > 70-9 > CAXMST01. The sequence continues at coordinate 88,022 of CAWKLZ010000010.1, read as the reverse complement.
CGCTGTGTGCCTGCTCGACATCGGGAAGCAGGGTCACCGCGGCAATCGCTGCCGCCATCCAAGCGAGGACGACGGCCACACGGAAGCGGACGATCAGGCGGGCAGAGCGAAGCGCCATCTACGACTCAATCCCCTTGTTCATGCGGACCCCCGCAACAGAAGTCACCTTCGCACACCGGGGATGCTCCCGCTCCGTCGCGCGCTCGATGGCGGCGACGAAGCAAGGCAGAGCCGGGGGCCGACCCCGGCGACCGCGTTCAGGCGGTGGTCTGCGGTGCCGTTGGACGACCGAGGCCGTCGCAACCGCGTCGGCGGGCCGGAGCGAAGGCCTCCCGGCGGGCGCAGTTGCGCTCGCCTCCTTCGCATCCGGCCACGCCCGCGGCGGGCTGCTCGACGACGGCGAGGCCGTACTGGCCGAGCGTCAGGAAGTCGATGGCGAGATCGACGCGGTCCGCGATCCGATCGATGATCTTGCTGGTCTGTGTCATTGCGCGGACCAAGGTACGAGCGGCCCCGGACGTACAAGTGTTCGTGCAATTAATCTTGCACGGACGGGCGGAAACGGCTCCACGGAGCGATTTCAGCGCACCTGCGGCGATTTCGTGGCCTCATCTGCCTCGGCGGCCGAAATTGTGCGCAGCGGGGAGCACGGCGCCCAGGTCGGCGAGCGCGCCGCCGGCCACGGCGGCCCTCCGGCCGGGCTCAGCGGCGGCGTCGCGGCCGGTCTCGCGCTCTACGGGAGGCTCAATCGGGCGGACGTCGGCAAGCGGCAGATCCGGCCGCTGGAGCTCGTGCAGGCGCTGGGCGACGACGTTGATGACGCCCTCGCGACGCTCGAGCTTGCCCGTGATCGAGACGATTCCGGCGGTGCGGACGAGCAGCCGGTGCCGCTCGTAGACGGGCGGCAACACGACCACGTTCGTCATCCCGAACTCGTCCTCGAGCAGCATGAAGACGACGCCGTTCGCGGTGGCGGGCCGCTGGCGGGCGACCGTCATGCCGGCGATCACGACCTCCACGCCGTCCCCGATTCGCGCCAGATCGGCGCTCGTCACCGTCGCCGGGTCGAGCTCATGGCGCATCAGGGCCATCGGGTGCTCGCCGAGCGACATGCCGTAGGCGCTGTAGTCGGCGGTGACCCGCTCCCAGGCGCTCTGCCGGGCGAGCGGCGGCGATTCCGGCAGATCGATCGGCAGTGGCAGTTGCTCGCTCGCACCGCCGGCGCGGCCGCGCTTTCCATGTCGACGGGCCCCGCGGGAGACACCGAGTGTCCACAGGGCGTTGCGCCGTCTCGCCGCGCAGCTGATCGGCGCCGATGCTCGTGCAGGCGTCAGCCCACGCGAGTTTCTCGAGACCGTCGCGCGAGGCGCCGGAGCGGGCGGCGAGATCGCCCAGGTCGCGGTAGGAGCCGCCCTCGCGGCGGGCGCCGGCAACGGCCTCAGCGTCGGCCTCAGCGAGCCCGGCCACGTAGCCGAGCCCGATTCGGACCCCGAGCTGCGCCTCACCGTCGGCCGTCTCCTCAGGCTGCTGCCACTCGCAGTGGCAGAGCACCTCGGAGGCGTTGACGTCCGGCCCCAGCACACCGATCCCGCGCCGCTGGGCCTCGTGCACGAGCGCGTCCGGCGGGTAGAAGCCCATCGGCTGCTCGTTCAGCACCCCGCAGAGGAACTCGGGTCCGTAGTGGACCCGCAGCCACGTCGACTGGTAGGCGAGCAGGCCGAAGGCGGCGGCGTGCGACTTCGGGAAGCCGAAGCCGGAGAAGCCCTTGATCCGCTCGTAGACGCGGTTCGCGACCTCCTCGGAGACGCCGTTGGCGATCGCGCCGGAGACGAAGCGCTCGCGGTAGGCGTTGAGCGCCTCCTCCGAGCGCTTGCGGCTCATCGCCCGCCGCAGCCCCTCGGCCTCGCCGGCGCGGAAGCCGGCGAGCGCCATCGCTACCTGGATCACCTGGTCCTGGAAGACGATCGCGCCGAGCGTGTCGGCGAGGATCGGCGCGAGGCTCGGGTGCTCGTAGGGGATCTCGTAGGTGGGGTCCTCGCGCAGCCGCTTCTTCCGCTCCAGGTAGGGATGGACGGCGCCGCCCTGGATCGGACCCGGGCGGCACGAGCGCGACCTGGACGGTGATGTCGTCGAGGTTCTCGGGCAGCGAGCGGGGCAGCATCTGCATCTGCGCCCGGCTCTCGATCTGGAAGACGCCGGTCGTCTCCGCTCGCTGGATCGCGCCGTAGACCTCGGCGTCGTCGAGCGGGATCCGCGAGAGGTCGACGTGCTCTGAGCGGGAGCGGGCGATCTCGTCGACGGTGCGCTCGACCGCCGAGAGCATGCCGAGCCCGAGCAGATCGATCTTCAAAAAGCCCGCATCCGCGCATGAGTCCTTGTCCCACTGCGCGATCCGGCGCCCCTCCATCGCCGCCGGCACGACCGGGCAGAGGTCGGTCAGAGGGCGCGTCGAGAGGATCATCCCGCCCGGGTGCTGGGAGGCGTGACGCGGCAGACCCTTGGACTCGTGCGCGAGCGCGATCAGCGCCCGCCAGCGCTCCGAGCGGGCCCGGGCCGCGCCGATCGCCTCTGCGATGTCCCGCTCGATCTCGCCCGACCCGTAGACGTCGACCGAGCGGGCGACGCGCTCGATCTCGCCGGCGGGCAGGCCGAGGGCACCGCCGAGGTCGCGGACGGCGCCGCGCGAGCGGTAGGTCGGAAAGGCGGCGACCAGGGCCGAGCGCTCCGGCCCGTAGCGCGCGTGGATGCGCGGGATCAACAGCTTGCGGATGTCGCGCGGGAAGTCGAGGTCGATGTCGGGCGCGTCGGTGATCTCGTCGTTGAGGAAGCGGCCGAGGAAGAGGCCCGCCTTGACTGGATCGACGTGGGAGAGCCCGGTCAGATAACAGACGACCGAGGAGACGCTCGAGCCGCGGCCACGGCCGGGCGGCAGCAGCGCCCGCGCCGCCGAAGGCCCGCGCACCTCGACTGCGACCTCGCGGGCGAGCTCGAGCAGATCGCGGTGCAGGAGAAAGAAGCCGGCGAGCTCGAGCTTCGAGATCACCCTCAGCTCCTGCTCCAGCCGGCGCACTGCCTCAGGCCGCTCGGGCGTGCCGTCGTAGCGCTCGCCGAAGCGGGCCGCGCAGACCTCGGCCAGCTTCCGCTCCGCCTCGGGATCCTCGGAGCCCGGGTAGCGGTAGCCGAGGTCGCGGGTCAAATCGAAGCGCAGCCGCTCGGCCAGCCGCTCGGTCTCGGCGACGGCCTCCGGATGGCTCGGCAAAGCGCTCTGCCATCCGCTCGGGGGCGGCGAGGAAGCCGGCGCCGTTGCCACGCCGGGACGGCTCGGTCGACTCGAGCGTGCCGAGCAGGCGGGTGGCGACGAGCGCGTCCTGAAGCGGCGCCCGGCGACGATCGTGGAAGTGGACGTTGCCCGTGGCGACCGCCGGCACGCCGAGCGCCTCGGCAAGCTCGCCGAGGCGCCGGTTGCGGGTCCGATCGCCTCGCCACAGCGGCCGCTGCAGCTCGACCCGGAAGTGATCGGGGCCGAAGGCTGCGAGCAGGCGCCGGCCGAGCCGCTCGGCTCCCGTCCTGTTGCCGCGGGCGATGCGCCCGGCCAGGGCGCCGTCGCGGGCGCAGCCCGAGAGGCAGACGAGCCCCTCGGCGGCGCCCGGGGTGAGCTCGTCGAGCGGCAGCACAGGCGGCAGTAGATCGTGGCGGCGGTCGAGGGCGGGATCGCCGCGCCGTCAGCGCCGGCGCCGGCTCTGCCCGGGCCAATTCCAGTCCCGGGTCAGGGCGTGGGCGATCGTCAGCAGCCGGCAAAGGTTCGTGTAGCCGCGTTCGCTCCTCGACGAGCAGCGTCAGGTGGAAGCAGCCGGGCGGGCAGTTGCCACGGAACGGCTCGGCCGACGCCGCCCGCGCCGCCGCGGCCGAGGAGGCGACGGTGAGCTCGGCCCCGGTGATCGGGCGCACGCCGAGCCCGGCGCAGGCCTGCGCGAACTCCATCGACCCCCAGAGCCCATCGTGGTCGGTGAGCGCCAGCGCCGGATAGCCGAGCCTGGCCGCGGCCGCGGCGAGCTCGTCCGGCAGCGAGGCCCCGTCGAGGAACGAGAAGGCGGAGTGTGCAGTGCAGCTCGACGTACACGGCCGGCTACGTCTCCCGCCCGGCGGGGGCAGCGAGGGAGGGGGTGGGCGAAGGGCCCCGGCCGGGGCGAAGCAGCCTCGCCGGTGATAGTCGTCCAGTTCTACCCCTCATAGGGGGTAAAAGTGGACGGCGAGCCAATGACCGTCCACTTATCGGGCCCATAGCCCCCTTAACTGGACGACTACCTTCGCCGGGCCACTCCCTCGCTGCTGCCGCCGGTCGAAACTCCTCGGCACGGCTAAACCCGTTGCTCAAACCAGCCCCCTTCCGTCAGGTCGTGGAAGACCGTCAGGCAACGGCCCTCGGCAGTGACGAGCTCGAAGTAGTGGCGGCGCAGGGGGGAGGCGGTCCACCAGCGGTCTTCGATGAGCCACTCCTCACGGACCGAGGAGACGGCGCGGCCGGCGAGGACGGACGGACGGCCGCCGGCGAGCTCGACCTCGAGGCGCCGGGGCCGGTAGAGGGCGAAGCCCGATGGCGCGTTCACGGCGTATGCGGAACGAGCATCGCGCGGCGCTCGGGGATGCGGGAGTCGGGCTCGACCTCGACGACGCGCAGCAGCGCGTCGCGGCCGGCCGTCGCCCGCGCCTGGCGGACCGCCTCGCGGAGCAGCTCGCGGCGGCGCTCGGAGTCGTCACCGTCCAGGGTCGGCTGCGCTGCGGCCTCCGAGCCGAGCTCGGTCGCCCGCAGGGCGAGGCTCGCGGCCGGCGCCGGCAGTCCCTCCAGCTTCGGGCCGGTGGCGAGCGTGATCCGCCGAGCCGAGGTCGTGGCGCTGCGCATCGGCACCTCCGCTTGCCAGCTGCCGCCGCCGGCGAGCCGCGCCTCGAGCCGCAGCACGCGGATCGAGCGCCCGCGGCGGCGGGGGTCGGCGATCAGCCGCTCGATCAGCAGGTCGAGGGCGCGGTCGAGCTGCGTCCCGTAGGCGGCCTCGGGCAGGCCGATCGCTTGGATCAACTCCTCGTGCGGGCGTCGTGGCCGCAGCGGCGGATCGGCGCCGGAGGCGAGGTCGAGCGCCGTCAGGCCGAGCTCGCCGAAGCGGTCGGCGACGGCGGGACGGGGGAGGCCGGCGAGATCGCCGAGCGTCGCGACTCCGAGCCTCTCGAGCGTCGCGACGAGCCGTCCTGCTTCGCTGATCGGGCTCGGCAGTCGCTCGCGCAGCAGCGAGACCGGCATCGGCGCCAGCCGGCTGCGCGCCATCGCCGCGGGAACGACAATCGGGCGGCCTCGGGGGCGGGCGGCGCTCGCAATCGCATAGGCGCACAGGCGCGTCGGCGCGCCGCCGAGCCGGACCGGCGGTCCGAGGGCCTTGCCGGCCCGGGCGAGGACCGATTCCGGGCGTGGGCCCCAGATCCGCAGCAGCGCCGTGACGGAAAAGAAGGCCTCGCCGGCCCGGCCCGGCTCGACCTCGGCCCCGATCCCCTCGAGTCGTTGCAGCGACCGCTCCCATAGGGACTCGGCGCGGCCGGGGTCGGGGGCGACGAGGGCCAGCGCCGGGCAGCGGGCGAGCGCTTCCGAGAGCGCCATCCCGGGACGGATGCCAAAGGCCTCGGCGGCGCCGCTGACGTCGCCGATCGACTGCTCGCCGCCGGGATCGGGGGCGAGGGCTGTCGGCTGTGTCAGCATCTCCCTGCGCTCGCCGAGGGCGGCGATCAGCGCGAAACGGGGGATGAGGACACAGCCGATTGTCATGATTCAGTACGAACATATGTTCGCCTACCGCGCGAAAGTATTACAAGGGCGTTCTCGGACTCGTTGCGTTGCTTGCGGCTCTGGTCGCATTCGGATGCGGGTCCGGAAGCGGCCAGACGACGGTGAACCTGCAGGGCAGCGTCCAGCGGGACGGTGAGGCGCCGAACGCGGACGTCGCCGATGCCGACCAGGGCGACGTCGCCGTGATCGGCGACTGGATCTCGAAGCTCAGCCACGGCGATGTCAGCGGCGCTGCCGACCTGTTCGCACTGCCGAGCACGGCGGAGAACGGTCCCGTCCTGACCAGGATCGAAGCCCGCACGGACGCGGTCGCCTTCAACCGGAGCCTTCCCTGCGGCGGCGTGCTCATCGAAGCCCACACCGACGGGGACGAGACGACGGCGACCTTCCGGCTGACCGACCGCTCGGGCGGCGACTGCGGCCTCGGCACCGGCACCCGCGCCTCGACCGCGTTCAAGATCGAGGACGGCAAGATCACGGAGTGGCGCCGCGTCGCCAACCCCGGCGAGCGGCGCTCGCCGATCGGCGAGCCCCCGGGCTCGACCGTCTAACCCGCAGCGGCGAAAAGCCGACGCTCAGCGCCGGGCCGAGCCGCCGAGGCTCGAGGGGGCTTCGCGCTTGGCGCGCACCCGCGCGGCGATCTCCGCGCAGACCTCCGACGTCCCCGCCTGCCCGCCGAGATCCGGGGTGCGAATCCCCTCGGCGGCGGCCTCGAGCGTCGCCTCGTAGATCGCGCGGGAGGCAATCCCCGCGGCGGGGTTGCCGCGCTCGCCGCCGTAGTGGAGGACGGCGGCGCAGGCGAGCACCATCGCCATCGGGTTGGCTATGTCCTTGCCCTCGAGCGCCGGCGCGGTGCCGTGCGGTGCCTCCGCCATCGCGACGGCGACCCGCTGGGAGTCGTCGAGGCTGAGCAGCACCGACTCGGCGCCCGCGATCGAGCCGAACATCGGCATGACCAGGTCGCTGAGCAGATCCCCGTCACGGTTCAGCGTCGGGATCACGAGCGGCTCGGTCGCGGCGCCGCTGACGAGGCCGGCGTAGGTCGCGTCGATCAGCACGGGCTCGTAGGGAACTTCGGGGTGGCGGGCGGCGGCCGCGTCCATCTCCTCCTTCAGCATCCCCTCGTAGACGGGGCTGACCGTCCATTTCGGCCCGCCGTAGACCCGCGCGCCGGTCGTCTCCGCGATCCGGAAGCTGTGCTCGGAGACCGACCTGCAGACGCGCCGGCTGATTCGCTCGGTCCGGTAGGCGATCTCGTCGTCGCCCTCGCTCTCGCGCCACTGCTTTGCCCCGTAGGCGTCGCCGACGGCCATCCGGCAGATCGAGATCGGATGGTGGATGCCGGCAATCGGCGTGACGCCCGGAATCCGCCTGCCCGTGCGGACGATCACCGTGCCGTCGATGCCCTCTCGAATCAGGCGATTGGGAGAGCCGACATCGTCGGCGCCCTCGGGGGTGATCGTCGCCGCCTTCAGCCCCAGCCCGGCCGTCCCGCATCGCCGCGGCCGCCTCCTCACAGACGGCGTTTGCGGTCGCGCGCCGGTTGCCGAGCGAGAGGTCGAAGCGGATCGAGGTCGAGCTCGAGGCCGACGACGTCCGGCTCGAGCACCGTCAGCGCCGCCTCGAGCAGCTCCTGCCCGGTCTCATCACCCTCGAGAACGACGATCGTCGGCGATTCCGGCATCGACGCGGAATCTAACCGCTACTTGCCGCCCTGCCCCTTGCCGCCGTTCCCCTTCTTCGCGCCGCCACCCTTCGACCCGCCCTGCTTCTTCTCGCCGGCACCGCCGGGCGAGGGGTTGCCGCCCGGCCTCACCAGCGCCACCCCCTTTGCGAAGTCCTCGATCAGCTTCGCGGTCTGCTTCGGCGCCTCGAGCTCCGCCGAGTGGCCGACGCCGTCGATCACGTGGACCTCGGCGCCCGGGACCTGCCGGTAGGCGGATTCGACCGAGTCGACGTCGACGATCTGATCCTCGCTGCCGAGGATCGCCAGGAACGGCACCGCGGCGGCCGTGATCCGTCCGGCGACGGTCTGCTCGTCGGTGAAGCTCTTGCTCTCAGTGGCCGAATCCCGATAGGAGCGATACGTCATCGCGTCGTGGTCGGAGACGAGCTCGTTCGGGTCCTTGAAGGCGCTCTCGTAGTCGAAGTCGGGCGCGAACGCCGATCCGTACTCCTTCTTGACGAGCGCGTTCGGGGCGAGCCGCCAGATCGCCTGGCCGAGCACGGGCGCGTAGGCGAGCTTCGCCGCGAACGGCAGCGAGGCGTCGTCGGCGACGGAGTTCGGCGTGCTGATCACGGCGACGCGATCGACGAGCTCGCTCGAGTTCTGAGCAAGCGCCGTGGCGACGAGCCCGCCCATCGAGTGACCGACGACGACGGCGCCCTCGACGCCGAGCCGATTGAGCGCCTCGGCCACGTCGCGCGCCTGGTCGCTGATCGAGTAGCCGCTGCCCGGCTTCTCCGAGCCGCCGAAGCCGGCGAGGTCGAAGCGGATGATCCGGTGGTTGCGGTTGAGCAGCGGTACGACGTCGTCCCACCAGCGCAGCGAGCAGGCGTAGCAGTGCAGGAGCACGATTGGGGCCCCCTCGGGCCCAGGTCCAGTCGCCGGCTGATCGACGACCTGCATGTCGACGGAGCTCAGCTTCATGATCTTGCCGCCGGGCACGGTGACGCCGGCGGGTTTCGTCTCGGCGTTGATGACGATCGTGTTGATCGCCGAGGAGCGCCGCGATCACCACGAGCGCCGAAAGCAGGATCTTCGTGCCGCGACGCATGGGCCACGGAAGTCTTGACTAGCGCTCGGACGTGCCGGCGGCCGACTCGGCGGTCAGCCCGAGTTCCTCCGCCTGGGCCGAGAGCGCGTCGATGACGCGCTGGATGTGCTCGCTCTCGTCGACGCCAAGCTCGGTGATCGCCTGCGCGATCTCGTCACGATCGACCTTGGCGGCGAACGACGGCTGCTTCAGCTTCTTGCGCACCGACTTGACCTTCATTCCCTCGATCCCTGTCGGCCGGACGAGCGCGCAGGCGGAGACGAAGCCGGAGAGCTCGTCGACGGCGAACAACGTCTTCGCCATCGTCGTCTCGCGTGGTACGCCGAGGTAAGGCGCGTGGCCGGCGACGGCGTCGACCACGTCCTGGGGGTAGCCGAGCCGCTCGAGCTCCGCGAGGGCGATCCGCGGGTGGCCGGTCTCGAGGTCCGGATGCCGCTCGTAGTCGAGGTCGTGGACGATCGCCGTCACCGCGTAGCGCTCCGGGTCCTCGCCCCAGAGAGCGGCATAGGCGCGCATGCACGCCTCGACGGCGAGCGCGTGCTTGCGCAGGGACTCGGACTCGGTCCACTCACAGAACAGCTGCCAGGCCTCGTCGCGCGTCGGCTCCACGACGGGCTACCCTAGCCAAGCCTTGGAGAAGTTCGTCATTCGCGGTGGCGCCGAGCTGTCCGGCGAGATCGTCGCCGCCGGCAACAAGAACGCTGCCCTGCCGCTGCTCTGCGCCTGCCTGCTCACCGATGAGGAGGTGATCCTGCGCAACATGCCGCGGATCCGCGACACCGAGGCGCAGATCGGCCTGCTCGAGGCGCTCGGCGTGAAGACCGAGTGGCTCGGCGAGCACGAGCTCAAGCTGCAGGCGGACGCGCTCGGCGGCGCAGGACGTCGATGAGGACCTCGCCGCCCAGATCCGCGCCTCGTTCCTGCTCGCCGGACCCCTGCTCGCCCGCTTCGGCAAGGTCTCGATGCCACCGCCGGGCGGCGACACGATCGGTCGCCGCCGGCTCGATCCGCATCTCGATGCCTTCCGCGATCTTGGCGCCGTCGTCGACGGCCACCGGATGATCGGGATCAGCGCCCCCGGCGGGCTGCAGCCGTGCGAGATCTTCATGGACGAGCCCTCGGTGATGGGCACCGAGAACGCGCTCATGGCCGCCGCCCTGACGCCGGGGAAGACGACGATCGCCAACGCGGCCACCGAGCCGCACGTCCAGGACCTCGCGAGGCTGCTGACGAAGATGGGGGCCCAGGTCGACGGGATCGGCTCGAACGTGATGGAGGTGCACGGCCGCGACAAGCTGGGCGGCGCCGAGCACACGATCTGCCCCGATCACATCGAGGTCGGCAGCTTCATGGCGCTCGCTGCGGTGACCGGCGGCGAGCTGCGGATCCGCGAGACCGAGCCGCACGACATGCGGATGATCCGGCGCCAGTTCCAGCGCCTCGGGCTGCAGTCGCTGGCCGAGGGTCGCGACATCGTCGTTCCGCCCCGTCAGCGGCTCGCCGTTCAGGACGACATGGGCGACGCGATCGCAAAGATCGACGACGGCCCGTGGCCCGCGTTCCCGGCCGATCTGACCTCGATCGCGCTGGCCCTTGCCACACAGGCCGAGGGCACCATCCTGATCTTCGAGAAGATGTTCGAGAACCGCCTCTTCTTCACCGACAAGCTCGTTGCGATGGGCGCTCGGATCACCCTCTGCGATCCCCACAGGGCGATCGTCAATGGTCCGGGCCGGCTTCACGGGGAGCGCCTCGAGAGCCCCGACATCCGCGCCGGAATGGCGATGCTCATCGCTGCCCTTGCCGCCGAGGGCGACTCGGAGATCGGCAACATCGCTCAGATCGACCGCGGCTACGAGCGCATCGACGAGCGCCTGCGGGCGCTGGGCGCGCGCATCGAACGTGTCGCGACTGAGCCCGTCGCTGCCGCAGGCTGAGCTACGTCCGTACCCTTCTTCGCCCACTCCGCCGAGCGGCGGAGGAGCTGACCGCGCCGACGAGCTGCAGGCACCGATGACCAACCCGATCCCCTACGGCAGCAGGGACATCCTGCCCGACGAGATGCGCGAGCTGCGGCGCATCGAATCGGCCCTGCGCGAACTCTTCGCCGCGCGTGGCTACGGCGAGGTCTCGACGCCGGCGATCGAGTACGACGCCGTGCTCGCCCGCGGCGACGAGCGGATCTCGAACGCCGTCCTACCGCTTCTTCGACCACGGCCGGCGACCTGCTCGCGCTGCGCAGCGACATGACGGTGCCGATCGCCCGCCTCGTCGCCGACCGGCTCGCAGACGAGGAGCCGCCGTTCCGCCTGCACTACGTCGACACCGCCTACCGGGCCGTGCGCCCGGGGCGCGAGCAGCTGCGCGAGTCCCGCCAGGCCGGCATCGAGCTCTTCGGAGCCGAGGCGCCGGAGGGGACGGCGGAGGTGATCGAGCTGCTCGTCGCGGCCCTCGACGCGGTCGGCCTCGGCCGCGCGATCGTCGGCCTCGGCGACGCCGACCTGTTCCGCCGGATGCTGACCGGCTTCGGCGTCGACGGCGAGGCCCGCGACCGGATCCTCGACCGGCTCGCCGCCCACGACCTCGTCGCGATCGAGGCCGAGGCGGGGGAGATGGCCGGGCTCGCCGACGAGCAGCGGCAGCTGATCGTCGAGCTCTCGAGCCTGCGCGGCGGGGCGGAGGTCCTGGACCGGGCCCGCGAGATCGGCGGCCAAGCCGTGACGCGTCGCCGCGACGCAGCTGACCGAGACCTACGAGGCCGTCGCCGCGCTCGGTGTCGCTGATCGCGTGCAGCTCGACTTCGGACTGCTCCGCGACCTCGGCTATTACACGGGCGCGATCCTCGAGGTCTACGACCCGGCGGTCGGGCACATCATCGGCGGCGGCGGCCGCTACGACGGGCTCATGGGCCGCTTCGGCCGGCCGCTCTCGGCCGCCGGCTTCGCCCTCTACCTCGAGCGCGTGCACATCGCGCAGGCGGAGGAGGAGCGGATCGCCGGCGGGGAGGCAGCCCGATGAACCCCGGCGGCGTCGATCTCGCACGACCGGTCCGGGCGGGCGAGAGCCTGCGCCTCGCGCTGCCCCGCGGAGCACTCTTCGACGGCTGCCTCGACCTGCTCGACCGGGCCGGCTACGACACGAGCGAGCCGCGCAGCGGCTCGCGCGCCCTGATCTTCGAGCTCGACGGGCTGACGCTGATCACGATGCGTCCGTCGGACGTCCCCACTTACGTCGAGTCGGGCGCCGCCGAGCTCGGCATCACCGGCAAGGACGTGCTCGACGAGCAGGACGACCGCGCGGTCATGCAGCTCGCCGACCTCGGCTTCGGCCGCTGCCGCATGGTCCTCGCCGGGCGTGAGCACGACGACAGCCTCGAGCGCTCGCTCCGCCGCCTCGGCTTCATGCGAATCGCGACCAAGTACCCGCGCACGGCCGAGCGGTTCTTCGAGGGCACCGGCCGCCAGGTCGAGCTGATCGAGGTCAAGGGCTCGGTCGAGCTGGCCCCGCTCGTCGGCCTCGCCGACGGCATCGTCGACCTCGTCGACACGGGCCGGACGATGCGGGAGAACGGGCTCGTCGAACGCGAGCAGATCTCGGTCTGCACGGCGCGCCTGATCGCCAACCGGGTCGCCCACAAGGTCCGCGTCGATGCCGTCGACGCGATGGTCGAGCGACTGCGCGGGGCTGCACCGTGAGGATCTCGCGCCGGCAGTGGGACGGCGCCGGTGCGCCGGCCCTGGCGGCCGAGCTGCGGGCCGAGGTACCGGCGCCCGGCGCGATCGCCGCCGACGTCGCCCGGCTGATCGAAGCAGTCACGGTGGGAGGCGACGAGGCGCTGCTCGAGCTGGCCGAGCGCTTCGACGGCGGCCGCCCGGCGAGCCTGCTCGTGCCCCGCGAGCGCGCGGAGAGCGCGCTGGCCGCGACCGATCCGGCCCTCGTCGAGGCGCTGCGCGCGGCGGCCGCGAACGTCGAGGCCGTTGCCCGCGCTCAGGTCCGCGGCGAGGCAGCCGTGATCGAGCCCGGCCAGGGGCAGCGCGTCACGGTTTCCGAGGTCCCCGTCGGCGCCGCCGGCATCTACGTGCCGGGCGGTCGCGCGCCGTACCCATCGACCGTCCTCATGGGCGCGATCCCGGCGCGGGTCGCCGGCGTCGAGCGCGTCGTCGTCGCCACCCCGGCAACGAGCGGCGGTGAGCCGCACGAGGCGGTGCTGGCCGCCTGCGCAATCGCCGGCGTCGACGAGATCTCTCGCCCTCGGCGGCGCCCACGGGATCGCCGCGCTCGCCCTCGGCACCGCGGCCCTTGACCCCGTCGACGTGATCGCCGGGCCGGGCGGCCCCTGGGTGCAGGAGGCGAAGCTGGCGGTAAGCCGCTGGACCGGAATCGACGGCTACGCAGGGCCATCGGAGCTCGTCGTCGTCGCCGACGCCTCGGCGCCCGCCGAGTGGCTCGCGCTCGACCTCTGCGCGCAGGCCGAGCACGGAGCCGACGGGCTGCTCGTCGCGATCTGCACGGACGCCGGCGGTCGCCGCCTCGGTCGCCGCCGCGGTCGAGCGGATCGCCGCCGGGAGCCCGAGCGTCAGCGATGCGCCGCTGGTCGCTGGTCAACGCTCCGGACACGGCCACGGCAGTCGACCCTGGCCGAGCAGCTCGCGCCCGAGCACCTCGAGCTCTGCTGCGCCGAGGCAGCCGAGCTCGCCCGCTCGATCCGCCGCGCCGGCTGCGTCTTCGCCGGCCCGTTCGGGGCGACCGCCTTCGGCGACTATGCCGCGGGCTCCAACCACGTGTTGCCGACCGGCGGCGCCGGCCGCTTCACCGGGCCGCTCGGGCCGCGGCACGTTCCGGCGCAGGATCAGCGTCGTCGAGATGGATCGGCGCTCCGCCGTCGAACTGGCGGGCACGGTCGAGGCGATCGCCCGGGCGGAGGGATTCCTCGTGCACGGCGCCTCGGCCGCGGCGCGCGCCGCCCACGAAGCACCCGAGAATTGAGCAGCGATGTCCCGTACCGCGACAATCGAACGCAGCACCAACGAAACGTCGATCGAGCTCAGCGTCGATCTCGACGGCGGCGCCGTCGAGGCCGCGACGGGCGTCGGCTTCTTCGACCACATGCTCGATCTGCTCGGCCGCCACGGCCGGCTGGGGCTGCACGTCGAGGCGCGCGGCGACCTGCAGACCGGGTCGCACCACACCGTCGAGGACGTCGGCATTGCGCTCGGCCAGGCGCTCGATCGGGCGCTCGGCGACCGCGCCGGGATCCGCCGCTACGGGCACGCGCTCGTGCCGATGGACGAGGCCCTGGCCCGCTGCGTGATCGACCTCTCAGGGCGTCCCTTCACGCGCTGGGAAGTGCCCCTGCCGCCGGTCTCGATCGCCAACTACGAGGTCGAGCTGCACCGAGGAGTTCTTCCGCGCGGTGGCGACGAACGCGAAGCTGACGACTGCATCTGGAGTCGCCGTACGGCACGAATACGCACCACATCGTCGAGGCCTGCTTCAAGGCCTTCGCGCGGGCGCTGCGCGACGCCGTTGCGATCGATCCGGGCGAGAGCGGCGTGCCGTCGACGAAGGGCACCCTGAGCGACTGATCACGCAGGCGAACCGCTCCATCGGCCGGGCCGGGGGGTTAGCGTTGTGTGATCGTGAAAAGCAATCCCACATATTCCGACGCGGCCCGCGCGCGGAGCCGGCGGCTGTGGCCGGCCCTGCTGATCGCCGTCTCCGTCCTGCTGATCGGCGCCGCCACGTCCTCCGCCTCCGTGCCCTCCTCGTTCTTCGGCATCAACGCCGTCCGGCCCAGCGCCAGTGACTACGCCGGCATGGCCAACCGGGTCCACGCCGGCTCCGTCCGGATCGAGATCGCCTGGCCCGTGATCCAGCGCAAGAAGGACGGCCCCTACGTCTGGACGGGCATCGACGAGCGCTTCGAGGCCGCCGTCAAGGCAGGCCTGCGGCCGCAGCCCGTGATCTTCGGCACACCCGTTTACCTGAGCCACGACGGCAAGCACGTCGTCCCGCCGACGAAGGGCCACAAGACGCTGCAGCGCTGGCAGCAGTTCGCCCACGCGGCGGTCCATCGCTATGGCCCCGGGGGGCAGTTCTGGCGCCAGAACCCGAGCCTCAACGGGAGCTTTGCGCCGGGCAACTGGATCATCTGGAACGAGCAGAACGCCCGCGCCTACTGGTACCCGAAGGCGAACCCGAAGCAGTACGCGAAGCTGTTGCGCGCAACCCGGGCCGCCTTCGACACCGTCGACAAGTCACTGAAGATCACGACCGGCGGCATGTTCGGCTTTCCCCAGAACCGCCACTCGATGGACGCGAAGCCGTTCCTGAAGAAGGTCTACGCAAAGAAGGGCGCGAAGCACGCGATCGACGGAGTCTCGCTGCACCCGTACGGCGCCAACGTGAGCGCCGTCCGCAACCAGATCAGCGATGCCCACAAGGTGATGCTGAAGGCTCACGATCGCAAGGCGAAGATCGTCATCGGCGAGATCGGCTGGGCCTCCGGCGGCAAGCCGAAGAGCTACTTCCTGATCAAGAACAAGAGCGGCCAGAAGCGCCTGCTGCAGCAGTCCTTCCGGATGCTGCTCAACAAGCGCAGCAAGTGGAACATCACCTCCGCCTACTGGTTCACCTACCAGGACAACGGCGGCGACCCGGTCTGTAACTGGTGCCCGAAGGCGGGACTGCTCGACAAGCACGGCAAGTTCAAGCCCGCCGGCAAGGCGTACAAGCACCTGGCGATGAAGAACACCGGCTGAGCCCTGAGCCCTGAGCCCCTCGGGGCCGGGGACGGGCCCAGGACGGGCCCTAAGATCCGGCCGATGAGCGCGCGGATCGGCATCGTCGACTACGGGATGGGCAACCTGCGCTCGGTCGAGAAGGCGATCGAGCACGTCGGAGCCACGCCTGCGATCAGTGGCGACGGCGGCGCCCTCGGCGATGCCGACGGGCTGATCCTGCCGGGCGTCGGCGCCTTCCCGCGGGCGATGGAGCGGATCGGCGAACACGAACTCGACGCGACGATCCGCAGACTTCGCGGCGTCGCGGGCGGCCGGTGCTCGGGATCTGCCTCGGCATGCAGCTGCTCTTCGAACGCTCGAGCGAGAACGGCGGCGCCGACGGACTCGGCCTGCTCGCAGGCTCCGTCGAGGCGCTCCCCGCGCCGGCGCTGAAGCTGCCGCACATCGGCTGGGCGAAGCTCGCTCAGCAGCAGCGAAGCCCGCTGACGGCGGGGATCGCCGACGGCGAGACCTTCTACTTCGTGCACAGCCTGGCGCCGATTCCGGCGCCGGACGAGTTGCTCGCCACCGCGTCCTACGGCGAGCCCTTCGCCGCCCTGGTCGGTCGGGGCAACGTCTTCGGCGCCCAGTTCCACCCGGAGAAGTCGAGCGCCGCCGGTCTGCGGATGCTCGCCAACTTCGCCGGGCTCTGCGAGGACGGCGCGCCGGTTCCGGTCGCCCGGGGGTTTTCAGATGGCCTCTGAGCCGATGCAGCTGCTGCCCGCGATCGACATCCGCGACCGCCACGCGGTCCGCCTGCGCCAGGGCGACTACGCGCGCGAGACGGTCTACGACGCGGATCCGCTCGACGCGGCGCTGCGCTGGGTCGATGACGGCGCTGAGATCCTCCACGTCGTCGACCTCGACGGCGCCCGCGCGGGCTCGCCGCGAAACCTCGACATCGTCGAGCGGATCGCAGGGCGGGCCGGGGTTCCGATCCAGGTCGGAGGCGGCCTCCGCGACGAGGCAGCCGTCGCCGCGGTGCTCGAGGCAGGCGCCGCGCGCGCCGTGCTCGGCACGCGCGCTCAGCGCGATCCCGCGTTCGTCGGCGAGCTCGCGAGCCGGCATGGAGGCGAGCGCATCGTTGCCTCCGTCGACGGACGCGAGGGCCGGGTCGCGGTCGAGGGCTGGGAGGAGCGGACCGAGACGCCCGTGGCCGAGCTCGTCGGCGAGCTCGCGGGCCGCGGCGTGCGGCGCTTCGTCTACACGCCCGTCGAGGTCGACGGAACGCTCGGCGGGCCTGGTCTCACCGGCCTGGCCGAGATCGCCGCTGCATGTGCGGCCGGAGGGGGGGAGTTGATCTACTCGGGAGGGGTTGGCGGCGCCCACGACCTCGCCGCGCTCGCAGCGCTGCGCGATCGCACGGAGTACGCCGCGCTCGCCGGCGTGATCGTCGGACGGGCGCTGTACGAGGAGAAACTCTCGGTCGCCGAGGGCATCGAGGCCCTCCGCGGCGAGGCGGCAACCGCGGGAGGGGCGCAACCGTGAGCATGCTCTCGATGGCGGCCCGCACGGGCATGCGCTGGACCGTCTGGGCGCGGATCCTGATCATCGCCGAGGTCGCGCTGACGATCAAGCGCCACCTCGACCTGCTCGACGCGCGCGAGAAGTCCGAGCTGCAGCGGCTCGTGCGCAAGTCGAAGGGCAAGCCGTCGAACCTGACCAAGCGCGAGCGCGAGCGGCTCGGCACGATCGTCGGCAAGCTCGAGCCGATCGGAGCTCGCCAAGGAGACGGCGACCGCCGCGATGCCGTGGCGCCGGCCCAAGTAGGCACGGGAGGTGATCCTCAAGCGCGTCATTCCGTGCTTGGACGTCGACCGCGGACGCGTCGTCAAGGGCACGAACTTCGTCGACATCCGCGACGCCGGCGACCCGGTCGAGCTTGCCGCCCGCTACGACGCCGAGGGCGCCGACGAGCTCGTCTTCCTCGACATCACGGCGACGCACGAGAAGCGTGAAACGATCACCGAGCTCGCCCGGCGGACCGCCAACGACGTCTTCATCCCGTTCACGATCGGCGGTGGCATCGCCTCGGTCGCCGACGCGCAGGCGGTGCTCGACGCGGGCGCCGACAAGGTCGCGGTCAACTCCTCGGCGCTGGCTCGGCCCGAGCTGATCGGCGAGCTCGCCGAGCACTTCGGCAGCCAGTGCGTCGTCGCGGCGATCGACGCCAAGCGGCGAACCGACGCTTCCCGCACGTCCTCCGACTTCGGGCCCAGGCGTGCTGGGGGGCGATTCGGGGCTCGGATGGGACGTGTACGTGGCCGGCGGTCGCAAGCTGGTCGAGGGGCGCGAGGCCGTCGGCTGGGCGCACGAGGCTGCGGAGCGCGGCGCGGGGGAGATCCTGCTGACGAGCATGGACCGGGACGGAACGACCGCGGGCTACGACATCCCGCTCACCCGCGCGGTCGCCGATGCGGTGGCGATCCCGGTGATCGCCTCCGGCGGCGTCGGCGAGCTCTCGCACCTGGTCGAAGGCATCCGTGACGGTGGGGCCGACGCCGTGCTCAGCGCCTCGATCTTCCACTACGGCCGTTACTCGATCGCCGAGGCGAAGCAGGCGCTGGCCGAGGCGGGAATTGCCGTCAGGCCCGTTTCCGCGGGCTGACCGTCAGTTCTTCTTCTTCTTCTTCTTCTTCTTGCTTCTGCTTGCCGCCACCCTTCTGCTTCTTGCCCTTCTTGCCGCCACCCTTCTGCTTCTTTTGGGCCGGCTTCTTCTTCTTCTTGGCCGCCCGCTTCTTCTTGCCCTTCTTCTTGCCGCCGCCGGATTTGCCCTTGTCACCCTTGTTGGGGCTCGACTTCAGCTTCTTGGCTTGCTTCTTCGCGTTCGGGCCGGGCTGCTGGCCGCGCGCCTTGCGCCGCTCGGCGGGGGGCACGATGCCCTTCTCGCCGTCCTTGGCCTTGTAGTTGCCGATCTTGATCGGCTTGTAGGCGATCACGTCCGAGCCGCCCGCGATGAACAGGTGGACCCCGTCGGAGACGGCCGGTCCGTACTGGCCATCATCGACCTTGAAGACGCGCCTACCGGTTTCGAGGTCGAAGCCGAGCGTCGCGTTGCCACTGAAGGTGGAGACGTAGACGACGTCGCCGATCACGGTTGCCGGCCCGCTCACCTGGCCGCCGGGCTCCGCCTTCCAGTTGAGCTTGCCCGTCTGCGCGTCGACGGAGTAGACGTGTCGGTCGTGCGAGCCGAAGTAGACCGAGGGCTTGATCTTGTCGCCGTCCGCGGCCGCGACGCCTGAATAGACGTAGTCGCCTGCGGAGAACGTCCAGTCGATCGCGCCGGTCTGGCGGTCGAAGCTGTAGACGCGGTTGTCGACGTTGCCTGCGTAGACGCGACCGAAGGCGACGGCCGGCGTCGAGTAGAAGCGGCCTGAACTAAGCCCGGTGCCGAGCCCCTCCGTCTGCCAGCGGATCGCACCGTCGGAGGCCCGGATTGCGTACATCTTCCCCGAATAGTCGCCGTCGTAGAGGGTGCCGTCGGCGAACGCGGGAGCGGCCTTGACCGAGCCGTTCAGGTGGGTCTGCCAGATCGTCTTCCCGTTGCGCGCATCGAGTGCGTAGAAGTTGCCCGCCTCGTCGCCGAAATACATGTGATGGCCGTGGACCAGCGGCGAGGACTCCGAGCGCGCCGGCAGCGACTTCTTCCACAGGACCTTCCCGTCGCTGGCGCGCACCGACAGCACCTGCTGCGGCTCGAGATTGACGGCGAGCAGCTTGCCCTTCCAATATGCGGGCGAGGAGGCGTTGAGCGAGCCCAGCTTCTTCTTCCAGGCGACCTTGCCCGTCTGTGCGTCGAGAGCGACGAAGACGCCGTCGTTGTCGATCAGGTACATCCGCTTGCCGGCGATCACCGGCGGGAGCTCGATCAACTCGCCGTTCTTGTACTTCCACAGTTTCCGGTACGGCGGCCGCACCCGCTGCACGCCGAGGAATTTGGTCCGCGCCTCGTCGTAGCCGAAGCGGGGCCAATCGACCGTCTGCAACTTCTTGCCCTTGTCGTTCTTGGTCGGGTCGTTCTGCAGCCGGCCCTTGTTGAAGGCGGCGTCGGGGTTCGAGATGTCGCCTGGCCGCTTGACCAGGGCGAACGCCGCAACGACGACCGTGGCGAGCACGCCAAAGAGCGCCGCGGCGAGCAGCAGCCGCTCGGCCGCCGTCGTCCCGGTCCAGATGCGCTTGACGACCTTCATCGTGGCGACGCTCCATGCTACGGACAACGGATGAGCAGACGGACGGAAATCGACTCGCGACTCGAGGCGGCCAGGGCGGCCGTGCCGGCGTCCCTGCTCGCCGGTCTCGAGGCGGCCGGGTCTCCCGGTTACCTCGTCGGAGGCGCCGTGCGGGACGCCGTCGGCGGCCGCCTGCCCCAGTCGCCCGACCTCGATGTGGCAGTCGAGGGCGAGCTCGACGCGGTCCTTGGACGGCTCGGCATCGAAGGGCGTACGCACGAGCGCTTCGGAACTGCCGGCCTGCTGATCGAGGGACGGCAGGTCGACCTGGCGCGGACCCGGCGCGAGACATATGCGCGGCCGGGCGCCCTCCCCGACGTGGAGCCGGCGCCGATCGCCGAAGACCTCATGCGACGCGACTTCACGGTCAACGCGCTCGCGTTGCCGCTTTCCGGTCCCGTCGAGCTACTCGACCCGTTTGGCGGCGCGGCTGACCTCGGGGCCGGCGTCCTGCGCCTGCTGCACGAGGGATCGCTGATCGACGACCCGACGCGGGCGCTGCGCGGCGCGCGCTACGCGGCGCGGCTCGGACTCGAGCCGGATCCGGCGACGCGCGCGGCGCTCGCCGCCACCGACCTCTCGACCGTGAGCGAGGACCGCGTCACCGCCGAGTTGCTGCGGATCGCCGCCGAGCCGGAGGCGGTGGCCGCCTTCGAACTGATCGCGGAATGGGGCGTATTGCCGATCAGCCAGGAGTGCCGGGGGCTGCTCGCCGAAGCAGCCGAATACGTGCTCACCGAACCGTGGAGCCGCCTGGTGCCGCGACCCGAGCTGCTCGCGGCGATTGCGGTCGCGGACCCCGACCTGCTCGCCGGGGCCTCCGAGCTCGCCGATCTCGACCCGGCGCTGCCTGCCCCCGAGCTCTACGAGTGCGCTCGCCGCCACAGCGACATCGAGCTCGCGATCGCCCGCGCCAAGGGGGCCAACTGGCTGGACCGCCACGTCTCGGAGTGGCGGCGGGTCGCGCTGTCCATCGACGGGGATTCATTGATCGCCGCCGGTGTCAGCGAGGGCCCCGACGTCGGCCGAGGCCTGCGCGCCGCGCTGCACGCGCGCCTCTTGGGCGCGATCGGAGCGACGCCGGAGGAGGAGCTCGGCGTCGCGCTCGCCGCGGTCGAGGCCTCCTGATGCGGCGGCGCGAGTCCGACGGGGTCGTCTGGCTCGAAGCCGGGCTGCCCGGCGCGACGGCGGCCTTCTCGACGAGGCTCGGCGGCGTCAGCCGCCCTCCCTACGAGAGCCTCAATCTCGGCGTCCTCACCGGCGACGAACGCGACCACGTGCTCGAGAATCGCCGCCGGCTCGCCGCGGCGCTCGGCCTCGAGCCGGAGCGCATAGCGATCGGGCGCCAGGTGCACGGGGCGCGGGTGCTGCGCCACAGCGGCCCGCAGCGGCCGGCGCCGTTCGCCGGGAGAGGGGAGCCACCGCCCGAGGTCGACGCCCACGTCACCGATTGCGCCGGGCTTGCGCTGCTCGTCTTCGTCGCCGACTGCCTGCCGATCGCGGTCGCCGACGGTAAGACGGCGGCAATGGTGCACGGGGGCTGGCGGGGGCTGGCCGCCGGGATCGTCGCCGAGACCTGCTCGGAACTCGATCGCGCGGTGGCGGCGATCGGCCCGGGCATCGGGCCCTGTTGCTTCGAGGTCGGCCCGGAGGTGCTCGAGGCGTTCGCCTCGCTCGGAGCCGGCATCGCCGACGGCCGGATGCTCGATCTGCCTGAGGTCGCCCAGCGCCTGCTCGAGCGGGCCGGGGTGGAGGTGGCGGACCGCTCGGACCTCTGCACGCGGTGCAATCCGGACCTCTTCTTCTCACACCGAGGCGAGGGCCCGGAGACGGGCAGGCAGGGTGGGCTGATATGGAGGACGACCTGATGGCCGGACTGATCCACGGAATCGAGCCCGAGAAGATACGCGCCAACCTCGAGCGGATCCGCGCGCGGGCCGGCGCGGGCGTCGAGGTGCTCGTCGCCAGCAAGTACGTGCCGATCGAGGAGATGGGGGCGCTCGCCGACGGCGGCGCGACGCTGGTCGGCGAGAACCGCGCTCAGGACCTCGAGGCGAAGCAGGAGCGCTGGGGAGAGGATGCCTTCGCCTGGGACTTCATCGGCAACCTCCAGAGCCGCAAGGTGCCGCGCCTGCTCGAGCGCGTTCGCCTGATCCACTCGGTCTGCACGGACTCGGTGCTCGAGCGCCTCGGACGCCACGCCGATCCCACGACGGAGATCCTCGTGCAGGTCAATGTCGCCGGCGAAGAGGGCAAGGGCGGCGTCGAGGTCGATGCACTTGATGACTTCGTCGCGCGCTGCCCGGTGACGGTGGCTGGCCTCAGCACGATGCCGCCGTTCGCCGAGGACCCCGAGGCGTCGCGGCCGCACTTCGCCAAGCTCGCGGAGCTCGCGGGTGACGCACGGCCTCAGTCGACTCTCGATGGGCACCAGCCAGGACTGGGAGGTCGCGGTCGAGGAGGGCGCAACCATCATCCGCGTCGGATCGACCGTCTTCGTCTGAGGACTCCTGGCGCCGGTTTGCCGTGCGAACGCCTGCTTCGCCCCTAGAATCGCAAAGGATTTCCGGCACCTTGAGCGAAAGAGGCGCGAGATGGCCGTAAGGGACACATGGCACAGGGCGCTCGTGTACTTCGGGCTCGCTGACGACCCCGAGTACCGATACGAGGACGAAGAGGACCCATACGAGCCCGCAACGGTGAGCGAGGACGCTCCGCCGCCGCGGCGCGCCCGCTCGAGCGGATCGAACGTCCGCCGCCTGCGCCGGGACGAGCCGAGCGAGATCGACGACATCTTCAGCGACGATGACGCGCCCGCCCCGCGGCGCCAGTTACGCCCCGTCTCGAACGGTGGCGACAACGTCCAGGTCCACTTCGTCACGCCGCGCAACTTCAACGACGCACAGGAGATCGCCGACAAGTTCAAGCGCAGCGTGCCGGTGATCCTCAATCTGCAGTCGGCCTCGACCGACCTCTCCAAGCGCCTGATCGACTTCGGCTCCGGCCTCACCTACGCGCTCGACGGCGGCATGCAGCGAATCGCCGACAAGACCTTCCTTCTGACCCCGGCCAACGTCGAGGTCTCCGCCGAAGAGAAGGCCCGCCTCGTCGAGAAGGGCTTCTTCAACCAGAGCTGATCGCCTGGCCGCTCGTCGGCCTGGCGTCCCCGCCGAGATGCTCGGCCCGCGGGTCCTGTCCGGGAGCTGCGCGGGCCCCGCTGCGCCACCGGCATTGCTCGGGGGCCTGCGATCTGTGGGCCACCCGCGGGAGAGGGGGTTGCGTGGGCGATCGCCGGCGAAGGTGGCTTGGCTTGGGTTAGCTGGGACGAGGGGTGGGGGGTTGACGCCTTGGGCAGTGAGGGAGGTGGGCCTGCGGAGGGGCTTGGCTGGGCCGAGTGGTTACGAAGCACCGCAAGTTGCGGTGGAACGTGACCAGTCGTCCGTCGTGGGCTGCCTTTGAGCTTTCCCTCGCTGCTCTCGCCTGCCAGTGGTCACGAAACCTCTCAAGTTGAGAGGTTTTGTGACCAGTCGTCTCCCTTGGGCTGCCGTTTACCGCTCCCTCGCTGCTCTCGCCGGCGGTGGTCACGCTTGGTCCGGCAATGGTGGGTCCAACGTGACCGGTGGGCGCCGCAGCTGGCCCGCTCATGCGACGCAGGGCCGCCGCCATCTACGCTCCTGCCCATGAAGGTTGGTTTCGCCGGCTCCGGGAACATGGCTGCCGCGATCGCGCGCGGTTGGGCGCTGGTCGGCGGGCCTGACGCGATGGTGTTCACCGACGCGGGCTCCGGGCGGGCGCAGGCGCTGGCCGCGGAGACCGGGGGAGAGCGAGCGGCCTCGCTCGGCGAGATGGCCTCATCCGTCGATCTGATCGTGCTCGCCGTCAAGCCGGCGACGCTCGCCGACGCCGCCGCGGAACTCGCCGACTTCGCCGGCCCGCTCGTCTCGGTCCTCGGGGCGACGCCGGTCGGCAAGCTCGAAGCCGCCTTTCCACAGGCCGCCGTGCTGCGGACGATGCCCAATGTCGGCGTCGAGGTCGGCCGCGGCGTGATCTGCCATGCGCCACCTTCAGACCCGGAGGCGCTCGCCCCGGCCCTCGAGCTGCTCGGGCGGATCGCCGTGCTGTTCGAGCTCGACGAGGAGCGGCTCGACGCGGCGACCGCCGTGATGGGCTGCTCGCCCGCGTGGATCGCCGTCGCCTGCGATGCGATCGCGGACGCCGGCGCCGAGGCGGGGCTGGATCCCGGAGCTCGCCGCCGAGCTCGTCGCCCGTAGCGCCGCCGTCACCGGCGAGCTGCTGCTCAGGCACGACCCGGCGACCCTGCAGGGCGCCGTCGCCTCGCCCGGCGGCAGCACGGAGGCGGGGCTCGACGAGCTCGAGAGCCTCGGCGGAGCGGAGGCGTTCCGCGGTGCCGTCGTCGCGGCGCTGGAGCGCATGGAGGGGCGCCGGTGAGCCCCTCCAGCCTGCTGGCGGCGTCGATCAGCCGCAACGACATCGCCGATTACGTCGCCGCCGTCTTCACCGTGTACCTGATCCTGATCTTCGCCCGGATCGTGATCGGCTGGGTGGTCATGTTCAGGGGCTCCCTGCCCTACATCACGCCCCTGCGGATCGTCACCGACTTCATCGAGAGCTCGGTCGATCCCTTCCTCAACCTCTTTCGCCGGCTCTTGCCGCCGCTCGGCGGCAGTCGCATGGCGCTCGACCTGAGCCCGATCCTCGCCATCCTCACCGTGATCCTCCTGCAGGGGATCGTGGTCGGGCTGATCCGCGGGTGAGCGCCGGATGAGCGCCGGGCGCAGCGCCGCTCTCGTGCGCGCCGGGGTGACGATGCTGGTCGCGGTCGGCGCCGACCAGTTGACCAAGGCGCTCGTCCGCGGGTCGATCGACCCCGGGGAGACGGTCTCGGTGCTCCCCGGGCTCGACCTCGTCCGCGTCGCCAACGACGGAGTTGCCTTCGGCCTCTTCGACAGCCTCTCCTCCGGCGTCCTGGTGCTGGTCGCGATCGCCTTCACGGCCGTCCTCTCGCTCGTCCTGATCCGCGAGATCGATGGTCGCCCGCGCCTCTGGTTGCCGATCGGCCTACTCGCCGGCGGCGCGGTCGGCAACCTGATCGACCGGATCGCTCACGGCAGCGTCACCGACTTCATCCAGCTGCCGCACTGGCCGGCCTTCAACGTCGCCGACATCGAGATCACCGTAGGGGTGCTGATGCTCGCCTGGATGCTCGTCGCGGAGCCCGAGCCGTGAGCACCGAGGGAGCCCCGCAGGCCCGCATCGTCCACGAGGACGAGTGGCTCGCCATCGTCGACAAGCCCGCCGGTCTGATCGTCCACGAGGCGCCCGGCCACCACGGCGAGACGCTCGTCGACCAGCTCGGCGGCCTGCTCGGCGGCGGTGAGGATCCGGCTCGGCCGGGCATCGTGCACCGCCTCGACCGCGACACCTCGGGCCTGCTCGTCGTCGCCCGCAATCCGGAGGCCCACGCGGCGCTCTCGCGGATGGTCGCCGAGCGCGAGCTCAGCCGCCGCTACCTGGCTCTGGTCGAGGGCTGTCCTTCCTCGCGGACGGGGACGATCGATGCGCCGCTTGGCCGCGACCATCGCGCCCCCGAGCGCGTCGTCGTCGGCGGCCGGCGCCCGCGGCCCGCCGTCACCCATTTCGAGGTCTCCGAGCGCGTCGGCCGCGACGCGCTGCTCCGAGTGCGGCTCGAAACCGGCCGTACGCATCAGATCCGGGCCCACATGACGGCCATCGGGCATCCGATCTGCGGCGATCCCGTCTACGGGCGCGCCGGCATGCATCGGCTCACGCGCCAGTTCCTGCACTCGGCCGAACTCGGCTTCGACCATCCTCGGGACGGCGAGCGGCTCGAGCTGAGCTCGCCGCTGCCACCCGATCTCGCTGCGGCGCTCGAGCGAGCGCGGTCCGGCAGCGAGCGCGGGAATCCCTAAACTCTGCGCGCGAATCTCCGGACCACGTGGACGGAGCGGGTCCCTGACCCGGCGCTGCCTCTGCCGCCGATGCGCATGAGGTCCAAGCGTCCGGGTGCCCGCGACCGCACCCAGGCCGGCTCAAACGACAACCAAGCAAGGGAACCAATGGCTGAAGTAGGCATCAAGGAGCTGCTCGAAGCGGGAGTCCACTTCGGGCACCAGACGCGGCGCTGGGACCCCAGCATGCGCCGCTACATCCATGGCGAGCGGGACGGGATCCATGTGATCGACCTCCTGCAGACCGAGAAGCTGCTCGCTGACGCGCAGGCGTTTGCGTCCGAAATCGCCGGGCGCGGCGGCAAGGTCCTGTTCGTCGGCACGAAGAAGCAGGCGCGTGACGCCGTCGAGGAGTGGGCGACGAACAGCGGCATGCCGTTCGTGAGCCGCCGCTGGCTCGGCGGCCTGCTGACGAACTTCAACACGATCAACAAGCGGATCAACCGCCTGCACGAGCTCAAGGGCCTCGAGGAGGACGGTCAGCTCGCCCTGCTGCCGACGAAGGAGCGCATGGCGCGCGAGGCCGAGCTCGCCAAGCTCGAGTTCAACCTCGGTGGCGTCCGCGACATGCAGCGTCCGCCCGACGCCGTGGTGATTATCGACCTCAACAACGAGGAGATCGCCGTCGCCGAGGCGAAGCGCCTCGGCATTCCGATCATCGGGCTCGTCGACTCCAACTGCGATCCGCGCCCGGTCGACTACGTGATCCCCGGCAACGACGACGCGATCCGCTCCTGCGAGCTGATCGTGCGCACGCTGGGTGAGTCGATCCTCGAGTCCGCGAGCGCCTGGCAGGCGGCCGAAGAGGCCCGCCGCAAGCGCGAGGAGGAGGAACGCAAGCGTCGCGAGGAAGAGGAGCGCAAGCGTCGCGAGGAGGAGGCTGCCCGCAAGGCCGCCGAGGAGGCCAAGGCCAAGGCCGCAGCCGAAGCGGCTCAGGCTGAGCAGCCCGCGGCCGCCCCGCAGCAGGGAGGAGGCCAGCCGGCGCCCGCCAAGGGCAAGCCGGCACCGGTCGCCCAGCAGCAGCGGCCGCAGAAGCAGGGCGGGCCCGCCAAGGGCAAGCCGGCACCGGTCGCCCAGCAGACCCCCGCGCCGCAGGCCCCTGAGCAGCCCGCGGCGAGCGAGCCCGCCGGAGAGGAGCAGAAGAGCTGATGGCAGAGATCAAGGCAGCCGACGTCAAGGCGCTCCGCGAGCGCACCGGCGCGGCGATGATGGACTGCAAGGGCGCCCTCGCCGAGGCCGAGGGCGATATCGACAAGGCGATCGAGATCCTCCGGGTCAAGGGCCAGGCCTCAGCCGCCAAGCGCGCCGGCCGCTCGACCGGAGAGGGAACGGTCGCCTCCTACATCCACGCGAACGGCAAGATCGGCGTGCTCGTCGAGATCCAGTGCGAGACGGACTTCGTCGCGCGCAACGACGACTTCCTCGAGTTCGCCCGCGAGATCGCCTTGCACATCGCAGCGGCGAACCCGCAGTACGTATCGGCCGACGAGATTCCCGAGGACGCCGTCGCCGCCGAGCGAACCGTCTTCGAGCAGAAGGCGGCCGAGGACGGCAAGCCCGAGAACGTGCGCGAGAAGATCGTCGAGGGCCAGCTCGCCAAGTGGCGCAAGGAGATCGCGCTGCTCGACCAGGTGCACGTCAACGGCGACAAGCACGACGGTAAGACGATCGAGGAGCTCCGCGCCGCCGCCGCTGCGGGCACGGGCGAGAACATCGTGATCGCCCGCTTCGCCCGCTTCGCCGTCGGCGAGGAGTAGGCGATAGCCGCGGCAGCGACGAACGGAAGCCGATGAGCGAGCGCGCCTTCGACAGGATCATGCTCAAGCTCTCGGGCGAGGCCCTGATGGGCTCGCGCGAGTACGGCACCGATCCCGAGCGGGTCACGCGGATCGCCGCCCAGGTCGCTTCGGTCCGCGCAGACCGGGGACCGAGATCGCGATCGTCGTCGGCGCCGGCAACATCTTCCGCGGCCTGCAGGGCGCCGCCGCCGGCATGGACCGCGCCACCGCGGACTACATGGGGATGCTGGCGACCGTGCTCAACGCGCTGACCCTGCAGGACGCCCTCGAGAAGGCGGGCGCGAACACGCGCGTGCTCTCGGCGATGGAGGTAACCGAGGTCGCCGAGCCCTACATCCGCCGGCGTGCGATCCGCCACCTCGAGAAGGGCCGGGTCGTGATCTTCGCGGCCGGCACCGGCAACCCGTTCTTCACCACCGACACCGCCGCCGCTCTACGCGCGCTCGAGATCCACGCGGAGGCGATCCTGATGGCGAAGCACGGCGTCGAGGGCGTCTACGACGCCGACCCGGCCAAGGTCCCGGACGCCAACTTCCTGCCGCGGATCACCCACATGGAAGCGATCGAGAAGGGGCTACGGGTCATGGACTCGACGGCGCTGTCGCTGTGCATGGACAACGATCTGCCGATCTACGTCTTCAACATGGCGGACGAAGCCAACATAGATAGGATCGTCCGCGGAGAGAGGGTCGGAACCCTGGTGGCGTCGGCGGAGAGGAGCTAGGAGCTTGGCGGAGATCATCGATGAGTTCCTCGCGGACGCCCGCGAGCGGATGGGCAAGTCGGTCGAGTCGATCAAGGGCGAGATGGCGACCGTCCGCACGGGCCGCGCCTCCACCCACCTGCTCGACCGGATCGTCGTCGACTACTACGGCACCGAGACGCCGCTCAACCAGCTCGCAAACATCGCCGTCACCGACGCCCGGCTGCTGACGCTGACGCCGTACGACAAGTCGGCGATCCCGGCGATCGAGAAGTCGATCATCGAGGGCGAGATCGGCCTGACGCCGAACAACGACGGCAACGTGATCCGGCTCAAGATCCCGGAGCTGACCGAGGAGCGCCGCAAGGAGATGGTGCGAATGCTCCACAACGTCGCCGAGGAGGGCCGCGTCGCGGTTCGCAACGTGCGGCGTGACGTGATGAGCGACCTGCGCTCGCTCAAGGACGACGGCGACGTCGGCCAGGACGACGAGCACCGCGCGGAGGAGGCCCTGCAGAAGGTGACCGACTCAGCGATCGCCGAGATCGACGCCCTGATGAAGGGCAAGGAAGAAGAGATCCTCACGGTTTGAGCACCGAGCCGCCCGCCGCCACGACGGTGGCAATCATCATGGACGGCAATGCCCGCTGGGCGACCGAGCGGGGTCTGCCGATCCTCGAGGGACACCGGGAGGGGGCCCGGACGCTGAAGCAGACCGTCAAGGATGCGGTGCGCCTCGGCCTCGAGGAGCTGACCGTATACGCGTTCTCGACCGAGAACTGGACCCGGCCGCGGGCCGAGGTCGAGGGGCTGATGGCGATGTTCGCCGAGCTGATCGAATCGGAGACCCCCGAGCTCGACGAACAGGGCGTGCGGATGCGCTTCATCGGCCGCCGCGAGGAGGTCTCAGGCGATCTCCGCGAACGCATGACGGCTGCCGAGAAGCAGACGGCGGCCAACCGCCGCCTCACCCTCTTCGTTGCCTTCAACTACGGCGGCCGGGCCGAGATCCTCGACGCGGCGGAGCGATACGCAGGGGGCGGCGAGGAGGCGTTCGCTGCGCTGCTCTACGCGCCCGGAGATGAACGATCCCGATCTCGTCATCCGCACGAGCGGGGAGGAGCGCCTCTCCAACTTCCTGCTCTGGCAGAGCGCCTATTCGGAGCTCGTCTTCACCGACGTGCTCTGGCCCGACTTCGGCCTCGAGCACCTACAAGCGGCTGTGCAGGAGTTCGCCTCCCGCAAGCGGCGCTTCGGGGCGCGCGGTTAGATGGCTCAGGCGCCCGCCGAGCCGTACGACTGAGCAACGCCGCCATGGACTTCCCGGAACGACCCAGCCCGACACCGGCCGACGGGCCACCGCCTCGCCGCCGGCGTCGCCGACTCGGCGAGCCCGAGCGGGCGCGAGCCCTCGCAGCGGCGGCCGCCCCCGGGGGACGCGGAGCAGGAGGCGCCCGAGCGCCAGCCGCCGCCGCGCGGAGCCGCCGCCCCGCAAGCGCCGCTCGGAGACGCTCATGCGGGTGCTCTGGGCGATCCCGGCAATCGCGCTCGCCGTCACGGTGATCGTTGCCGGCGGCGACATCTTCGCCGTCGCCGATGGTCCTCTTCGCCTGCATCGGCATGAACGAGTTCTTCCGGATGACCGCCCGAGCTCGGCCGTTCGAGATGGATCGGCTACGCGGCGGCGGCGGGCATGATCCTCGCCGCCCACTTCGGCAACAGCTTCCACATGGTGCTCGCCGGCGTGGCCTTCTTCCCGCTGATGCTGATCGTCGGCGCGCGCCGGCCGACGCTGCGCAACATCACCTTTTCGATGGCCGTCACCGTCTTCGCCGTGATCTGGATCGCGGTCCCGTTCGCGCACGCGGTGCTGCTCCGCGATCTGCCGACACACGGCGCCGCGCTGCTCGTCGACGTCCTCGTCGCGACCTTCTTCACCGACACCTTCGCCTACATCGGCGGCCGCATGTTCGGCTCACGGCAGCTGGCCCCGATGATCTCCCCGAACAAGACGATCGAGGGCCTCGTGATCGGGGTTGTCGGCGGAACCGCCGGCTTCTGGCTCGCCGGCCTCTACCAGGACTGGCTCTCGGGCTTCGACGCGCTGCTGATGGGCGCCTGCATCGCGGCCCTCGCGCCGCTCGGCGACCTCTTCGAGTCGGCGATCAAGCGCGACCTCGACGTCAAGGACTCCGGCGTCGTCTTCGGCCCGCACGGCGGCCTGCTCGACCGCCTCGACGCGGTCCTGTTCACCGTCGTCGCCGGCTACTACCTGGCGCTGGCGATCGTCTACTGAGCGACTGCCGATGGTCGACTGCGTGCTCAGGACTCGGCGTCGACGGCCGGAAGCCGGAGCAGACGACCCGCATCCACGCGATCCTGCCGTCGCTCAGTCGGTGCTCAGGTAGGCCTGCTGCTCGACGAGGAAGCGGCCCTCTGGGTTGCGCACCTCAGAGCCGGTAGCCGCACGCTCGCGGTCGGCGACCGTATCGGTCTCGACTCGCTCCAGCTTCTCGGATCTCGTCATCCTCTTCGAGCCAGTCGAGAGGACGTCGGAGATCAGCTGCTCGAGGTCCGGCAGCCTCCCAGCTGCGCCTCGGCGTCAGACCGCGGAAGTCGAGGGTCGGGCGGCGAGCAGCGTGCGAAGGCGATCGTGTCCTTGGCGGCGCAGCCGCGCCTCGGCAAATGCGCGTTCCGGCTGTCACCGTTTCCACGACGCCGATTGTGGCGAGTCTGCAGTTCCGGGCCGCACGCCGCGCTAAGCGTGGCTGCTTAGGCCCGCGAAAGGGTCCTACCTACACTTCACGGGCCATGAAGAAGGTCCTGATCCTCGGCTCGACGGGCTCGATCGGCGTGCAGGCTCTGGAGGTGATCGGCGCCTCCGGCGAGTTGCGCGCCGTCGGCCTCAGCGCCAACTCCGATGCCGACGGCGTCGTTGCGCAGGCGCGCGAGCACGGCGTGCCGACGATTGCGCTCGCCCGGCCGGACGCTGCCGCAGGGGCCGCCGCCGGCTGGAAGGGCGAGGTGCTCGAAGGCGAGGCGGGTATCCGCGAGTTGATCGAGCGCTGCGAGCCTGACCTCGTGCTCAACGCGATCGTCGGCTCGGCTGGACTCGGCCCGACGATCGCGACGCTGACCGCCGGCATCGACCTGGCGCTCGCCAACAAGGAGAGCCTCGTCGTCGGCGGCGAGCTCGTCACCGCCCTGGCCGAGGCCACCGACAGCCGGATCATCCCTGTCGACTCCGAGCACTCGGCCCTGCACCAGCTGATCGCCGCCGAGCCGCCCGGGACCGTCGAACGGCTCGAGCTGACGGCCTCCGGGGGACCGTTCCGCGGGCGCACCGACCTGGAGGGCATCACCCGCGAGCAGGCCCTCGCCCATCCGACCTGGGAGATGGGCGGCAAGATCACGATCGACTCGGCGACGCTGATGAACAAGGGGCTCGAGCTGATCGAGGCCCACCACCTGTTCGCGATGCCGTACGAGCGCATCGACGTCGTCGTCCACCCGCAGTCGCTGATCCACTCGCTCGTCCACCTGATCGACGGGGCGACGCTCGCCCACATGGGCCATCCGGACATGCGCGTGCCGATCTCCTACGCGCTGCACTACCCGGAGCGGGCCGACGTGGCGCTCGAGCGCCTCGATCTTGCCGCGGTCGGCGAGCTCACCTTCGAGCGCCCCGACACCGAGACGTTCCGCTGCCTGGCGCTGGCCCGCGAGGCGGGGGAGAGGGGCGGCACCGCGCCCTGCATCCTCAACGCCGCCAACGAGGAGGCGGTCGCCGCCTTCCTCGCCGGCGACGCTGCCGTTCAGCGGGATCGCCGAGGTCGTCGAGGCGACGCTGAGCGAGATCGAGGCGCACGAGCCCGCGCACTTCGAGGACCTCTTCGACTGCGATCGAGGCGGCCCGCGGCGCCGCCGCCGCGGATCGCCGCCCGGCTCGGCGTCGGCCGCGACTTCGCCGAACGGGGTCGGCCGATGAGCTGGGTGCTCGCGATCCTCGGCTTCGCCGTCCTCGTCGTCCTCCACGAGGCCGGGCACTTCACCGCCGCGAAGATGGTCGGCATGCGGGTCGAGCGCTTCTTCCTGTTCTTCCCGCCGAAGGTGTTCAGCGTCAAGCGCGGCGAGACCGAGTACGGGATCGGCGCGATCCCGCTCGGCGGCTACGTGAAGATCACCGGCATGAACCCGGAGGAGGAGGTCGACCCGGAGGTCGCCGACCGGGCCTACTACAAGCAGCCCGTCTGGAAGCGGATCTTCGTGATCGGCGCCGGGCCCTGCGGTCAACATCGTCCTCGCCCTGGTCATCTTCTTCGCCCTCGCCACCGGCTTCGGACTCGACGGCAAGGTCACCAACCAGGTCGGCGAGGTCGAGCTCCTCGCTGCCGGCCGCCGGCGTCCTGCAGAGCGGCGACACGATCCTCGGCGTCGACGGCGCACGACGTCAGCACGCTGGGCGGCACGCGGCTCGCCAACCGCGTCGGCCGCCTGATCAACGAGCACCAATGCGAGGGCAAGCCCGAGAACGGCTGCGAGGCGACGAGGCCCGCACGCGCTGCTGATCGAGCGGGACGGGCAGCAGCAGCTCGTCACGATCACGCCGGTCTACAACGTGCCGACCAAGGCCGCGCGCAAGGCCGGCGTCAAGCCCGCGATGCGGGTCGGCTTCTCCTACGCGCCCGAGCGCGTCCACGAGGGCGTCCTCGACGCCGCCGAGCTTCTCGCTCGACCGCTCCTGGTACGTGATCTCGAAGACGGCCGACCGGATGACGGCGATCTTCGATTCGCAGCAGCGCAAGAAGCTGCACGGCATCGTCGGCGCCACCGACGTCACCCAGCAGAGCTTCCAGTTCGACACGCGCCAGGCGATCGGCATTCTCGGCGTGGTCAGCCTCTCGCTCGGGCTGATCAACCTGCTGCCGTTCCTGCCGCTCGACGGCGGCCACATCTTCTGGAGCCTCTACGAGAAGCTGCGCGGCCGCCGGCCGTCGCTGCGGACCATGGAGGCGGCGAGCTTCGTCGGCTTCGCCCTCGTGCTGATGCTCTTCTTCATCACCCTCAACAACGACATCGGCAAGATCGCCAACGGCGGCTTCCACGTCCGCTGACCGTCGAAAGTCAGGTGACGGTCGTGTAGGTTTGGCCCAGTCCGCACGGACCGCCAAACCAGGAGGAGAGGATCTGATGGAAGTGACGACGTCGGAGCGCTACGCCAGCGGTCCGCCCGCCGCCGAACTCGTTGCGCCGAATCTCGCGATGGCCTTCCAGGCCACGGTCGAGAAGCTGGGCGACGCGACGGCGATCGTCTCCGGCGAGGAGACGACTTCCTGGAACGAGCTGCACAGCCGCGCGCGCGCCGTCGCCGGCGGCCTCGCGAGCCTCGGCGTGGGCAAGGGCGACACCGTCGCGATCATGCTGAACAACCGGACCGAGTTCATGCCGATCGACCTCGGCGCAGTGATGCTCGGCGCCGTCCCCTTCTCGATCTACCAGACCTCCTCGCCCGAGCAGATCACCTACGTCTGCTCGGACGCGAAGGCGCAGCGTCGCCGTCGTCGAGAAGGAGTTCCTCGACGTCTTCAACAAGGCCAAGGCCGAGCTTGCCGAGCCTCGAGCATGTGATCACGCTCGACGGCGACGGCGGCACGATGACGCTCGAGGAGCTCGAGGCGGTCGACCCCGACTTCGACGACTCGATCGCCGATCAGGTCGCGCCCGACGACCTGCTGACGCTGATCTACACGTCGGGCACGACCGGCCCGCCGAAGGGCGTACAACTCACCCACCGCAACCTGATGAGCCTCGTCTCCTCGGTCGAGGACATGATCGACTTCCCGGCCGACCAGGAGAACAAGGTGATCTCGTGGCTTCCGGCTGCGCACATCGCCGAGCGCGGCGCGCACTACTACCTGCCCGTCGTGATGGGCATCTCGGTGACGATCTGCCCCGACCCGCGCAAGATCATCGAGGTCCTGCCGCAGGTGCGCCCGACCTGGTTCTTCGCCGTGCCGCGGATCTGGGAGAAGCTCAAGGCCGGGCTGGAGACGATGATCTCGAACCTGCCCGACGAGCAGCGCGAGCCCGCCGAGCAAGGGCCTCGAGGCTGCCCTGACCAAGCTCCGGCTCGAGCAGAAGGGCGAGGAGGTGCCCGCCGAGATCGCCGCCGCGGCAAAGGCCGCCGACGAGGGCATGTTCGCGATGCTGCGCTCGAGCCTCGGCCTCGATCAGGTCGTCTCGGTCAACGTCGGCGCCGCGCCGACGCCGGTCGAGGTGCTCGAGTTCTTCCACGCGATCGGGATCCCGGTCGGCGAGCTCTGGGGCATGTCGGAGACGTGCGGCGTCGCGACGATGAACCCGCCCGAGAAGGTCAAGCTCGGCACGGTCGGCCCGCCGACGCCCGGCATCGAGATCAAGCTCGCCGAAGACGGCGAGGTCCTCGTCCGCGGCCCGTCGATCATGGCCGGCTACCGGAACATGCCGGACAAGACAGCCGAGACGATCGACGACGAGGGCTGGCTGGCGACCGGAGACATCGGTGAGCTCGACTCCGACGGCTACCTGAAGATCGTCGACCGCAAGAAGGAGCTGATCATCAACGCCGCCGGCAAGAACATGTCGCCGGCATCGATCGAGGCCCACATCAAGACCGCGAGTCCGCTGATCGGGCAGGCGATCGCGATCGGCGATCAGCGTCCCTACAACGTCGCGCTGCTCACGCTCGACCCCGAGTTCGCCCCGACGTGGGCGGAGAAGCAGGGGATCGACGAGCGCTCGCTCGAGGCGCTCGCCTCGGACGAGAAGGTGCTGGCAGCTGTACAGGCAGCGATCGACGAGGCGAACGAGAAGATGAGCCGCGTCGAGCAGATCAAGAAGTTCACGATCCTGCCGACCGACTGGGAGCCCGGTGGCGACGAGCTGACCCCGACGATGAAGCTCAAGCGCAAGCCCATCAACGAGAAGTACGGCGGCGAGATCGAGGACCTGTACGGGGGCTGAGGCGCTCGGCCGGCGATCGCCGGCGAGGTCCTCGGCCCGCGGGTCCTGTCCGGGAGCTGCGCAGGCCCCGCTGCGCCATCGGCATTGCTCGGGGGCCTGCGATCTCCCGGCCACGCGCGGGAGAGGGGGTGTCGTGGGCGATCGCCGGCGAGGGGGCTGGCCGGGGTCAGCTGGGACGAGAGGTGAGCTGTTGACGGCTTTGGGCGTGAGGGAGGGCTGCGGGGGCTTGGCTGGGGCGCAGGGGCGTTCGGGGAGCTGACTTTGCGTATAGGTGGCGGTCCGGAGGTTGGCCGGCGGCTGGAGGGCGATTTGGCCCGCGGGGCTGGGGGCGAGCGTTCCTCGGGCGTTTGCCTCGCTCTGGGTAGGTCAACG
Organism: uncultured Solirubrobacterales bacterium; assembly: GCA_963850625.1. Classification (GTDB taxonomy): domain Bacteria; phylum Actinomycetota; class Thermoleophilia; order Solirubrobacterales; family 70-9; genus CAXMST01. The sequence goes on along the minus strand of CAWKLZ010000010.1, from coordinate 52,538 downwards.
TCCGGCAGGCTTGGCCCACGCCGTGGGCGCTGGCCGACGGGGGCTTGGCCGGGCCGGTGGTCACGAAGCACCGCAAGTTGCGGTGGAACGTGACCAGTCGTCTCCCGCCGGGCTTGCCCTTGACCTCTCCCTCGGTGCTCTCGCCGCGCGGTAGGTCACCTTGGTCCGGCAGCGGTGGTCCGGCGTGACCAGCGGGCTCGAGCTCGGGATGTCGCCGGCCCCCGCCGGCCGAGAACCTCAGGCCGCGGGCTGCGCCGCGTAGCGCTTGGCGGCGCGGGCCCGGGCCTTTTCCGCCTCTTCCTCGCGGTCCTTCGGTGGGGCCTTGGTGACGAGGTCGGAGAGCAGGTGGTGGGAGATGTGGGCGACCTCGGCCACGGCTCTGTCGAAGGCCTCCTCGTTGGCCTTCGAGGGCTTCGTGAAGCCGCTGATCTTGCGCACGTACTGAAGCGCGGCGGCCTCGATCTCCTCGTTGCTCGCGGGTGGGTCGAAGTTGTAGAGCGTTCTGATGTTTCGGCACATGCGAGCAGCGTAGCGGCGGCGCGGCGGGCCACCGGAACGGGGATACTTGTTGCGTGCGTTCGGGCGTGTCCAGGTTCGCCGTCGTGGGGGCCGTCTCGGCGCTCGTCTGCCTGCTGCTCGCGACCGCCGCGCAGGCGATCCCCGACTGCTCGCAACGCCCGGAGGTCCGGACCCTCGTCCATCAGAGCGGGCATGCTGGAGTCGGTCGGCGTCGACCGGCGCGGCCGCCTCTTCTTCACGAACAACACGAATGGCCAGCTGTGGATGCTGAAGCGGCCCGGCGCCAAGCCGCGGCTGGTCGCCGACGGCATCGACGCGCCGGGCGGCATCGTCTTCCAGCGGAGCGGCCGCGTGCTCGTCGGCTTCGGTGACAGCATCGCCCAGGCGACCGACGGGCCACTCAACCCTGAGGCCGGACTGCTCAGCGTCAACCCGAAGACAGGGGAGAAGCGGGTCAAGGTCAAGGGCCTGCAGATGGCGAACGGCGTCGCCCGCGGGCCGCACAACACGATCTACGCCTCGACGGACATCGGCGTCGGCGTCGACCGCGTCCGCCACGGCAGGATGCCCGAGCTGCAGTGGGCCTCGGTTCTGAGCGCCAATGGGATGATCTCCGACAGCGCCCGCCGCAGCCTGTTCGTCAACCAGACCTTCACCGCCGCGGCGATCCAGCGCGTGCCGTTCGACGACCCCGGCGCCGCGAGCACCTACTACGCCGCGCCGGCGACCGATGCGGCAGCGGGCTTCGACGGCCTCACCCGCGGCGACCACGACCACCTCTTCGCCGCCGCCAACGGCGCCGCCCAGGTCTGGCGGATCGACGGGCCGCACAAGGCATGCTCGCTTGCTGACCACGGATCCTTCGCGAACGGGCCAAGCGATCTCGCCTTCGGTCGCAAGGGGACGGCGTTCAAGCCCCATGACCTTTTCGTAACGAGCTTCACGGGTGATCTGCTGCAGCTGGTCGACGCTCGCGGCTGACCGCGGGCGGCATCTATCCTGAGAGGCCGTATGGCATCGAAGCGGCAGATATTCGTCGGCGGCGTCCCGATCGGGGGCGGCGCCCCCGTCGTCGTGCAGACGATGACGAAGACCGAGACGGCCAACCTCGAGGAGACGATGGACCAGATCGAGCGCGTCGCCGAGGCGGGCGCCGACCTCGTCCGCTGCGCCGTCCCGCGCGACAGGGACGTCGAGGCGCTGAAGACGATCGTCAAGGAGTCGCCGATCCCCGTGATCGCCGACATCCACTTCAACCACACGCTGGCGCTCAAGGCGATCGACGCCGGCGCCCACTGCATCCGCCTCAACCCCGGCAACATCGGGGGCCGCGAGAAGGTCGCCGAGGTGGCCGAGCGGGCGACCGCCGCCGGCACGCCGATGCGGATCGGCGTCAACTCCGGCTCGCTGCCCAAGCACCTGCACGAGCTGGAGCGGAGCAACCCCGTCGAGGCGCTCGTCACGGCAGCCGTCGAGTTCGTCGAACTGATGGAGTCGCTCGAGTTCGAGAACTTCAAGGTCTCGATCAAGTCGACGAACGTGCCGAACACGATCGCCGCCAACCGCCTGCTCTCCGAGCGGATCCCATACCCGCTGCACCTCGGCATCACGGAGGCTGGGACGAAGTGGTCCGGGTCGCTGAAGTCCGCCGTCGGGCTCGGCACGCTGCTCGCCGACGGGATCGGCGACACGATCCGGATCTCGCTCTCCACCTTCCACGCGGAGGAGGAGGTCAAGGTCGCCTGGGAGATCCTCAAGGCGCTGCAGCTCCGCGAGCGCGGCCCGGTGCTGATCGCGTGTCCGACCTGCGGCCGCCTGCAGTTCGACATGGACAGCGTCGTCGCGGAGATCGAGCAGCGGCTCGAGTCCTACCTGGAGCCGGTCGAGGTTGCCGTCCTCGGCTGCGCGGTGAACGGCATCGGCGAGGCTTCGCACGCCGACTTCGGCATCACCGGCGCGAAGAACGAGGGGCTGATCTTCGCCCACGGCAAGCCGCTGCGGAAGGTGCCCGACCGAGGAACTCGTCGACACGCTGTTCGAGGAGATCGACAAGTCCGTCGGCCGCGGCGGCAAGGTCGACTTCGATGCCGGCGAGGCGGCCGAGGGTGCCGAGTGGCTGCAGAAGATCGAGGAGGAGAACGAGGGCGAGATGACTCCCGAGAAGCTGGCCCTGCTCGAAGCTGAGGCTGCCGCTCACAACGAGGACATCACCGCTCCAGGCGAGGGTCCCGAGGCCGAGCCCTACCTGAAGCCGGTCAAGGCCGGTCGCCGGGTCGAACTCGATGAGGACGCCTCGCCCACCGCTGGGCGCCGCTTCACCCGTACCTGAAGCCCGCAACTGCGCAACGGTCCGCCCGCTTCGGCAGAATGCGCCCGCATGGGCCGCCGCCTCCCGACCGCGCTCCTTGCCTGCGCCTGCGCCGTCCTCGCCTTCGCCGCCACCGGCTCGGCGAAGCGCGCGGTTCACATGCTCCGCCCGAATCCCGCCAACGCCTCCGGGTTGCTCAGCGAGCGGCTGGATCCCGTCCGCTACGACGGCGGCAGCAACTGCGCGAAGCGCAACCCGCCGGGCATGGATGCGCTGATCAAGTGGATGAAGCGCAACACGAAGCGCAACACGATCTACGGGACGATCCGCTGCGACGGCAGCATGCACGCGACCGGACGCGCGCTCGATTGGGACCTCGACGCCAGGCGCCATCACCAGAAGAAGCTGGCGATGACCGTGATCAACACGTGGATGGCGCCTGACAAGCGCGGCCGCGACGACGCGCTCGCCCGACGGATGGGCATCCAGCTGATCATCTATAACTGCCGCTTCTGGCAGGCGGGCGACCGCGGCTGGTCGCCCTACTCCGTCTGCGCAGGCGGCAAGGGCCACGTCGACCCCACACAAGGACACATCACGCACGTGCACATCGAGCTCACCAAGCCCGCCGCGAAGCTCCACACGAGCTTCTGGCGCAGCTATACGGGGCCTGGCGGCCACGGCGGCCACGGCGGCAGTGGTGGTGGCGGCGGGGTGACGCCGTGAGCCCGACGCGGCCACGCTGCGCGTTGTTGTTTGCCCTGGCGCTGCTGCCGCTGGCGATCGCCGCGTGCGGCGGCGGCGGGCCGAGCGATCCGACGCCCGAGCAGCAACAGGCGATCGAGAGCCGCTTCGACTCCTACAAGAAGGCGCTCGAGCACGGGGACGCGAAGGCCGTTTGCGCCGACATCTCGCCAAGCCTGATCGACTCCGTCGGCGGTGAGAAGGTCTGCGAGCGCTCCGCGAAGGCCTACATCAAGGATTCGAAAGCGCTGGTCGCCGCGAGCGCCGACATCCCGATCGACCGCATCGAGGTCGCCGCCGACGGATCGATCGCCCGCCTCTACGTGCAGGGATCCGACATCCAGCTGCGCTTCGAGCCCAGTGGCGAGGACTGGTACCTGATCCCGCCGCCGACGCTGCTCGCCTCACCGCAGAGCTGAGCCGCCCCCGAGCCCGGCGGCGACTACGATCTCGCCATGGCCGATCCCGTCTCCGTGACGATCGCGAAGGTCACCCACCTCGACCTGTCCGAGCTACTGCCGCTGATGCGGGCCTACTGCGACTTCTACGAGGTCGCCCCGCGGGACGAGAAGCTGGTCGCACTGTCGCGCTCGCTGATCGAGGATCCGGGCGAGGGCCTGCAGCTGATCGCCCGGGGTGAAGATGAGCGGGCGCTCGGCTTCACGACGATCTTCTGGGGCTGGTCGACGCTGGATGGGGCGCGGATCGGGCTGATGAACGATCTCTACGTCATCCCCGAGGTGCGCGGCGCCGGGGTGGGCCGGCAGCTGATCGAGTCCTGCCGCGGCGCCTGCCGCAAGAAGGGCGTCGGCAAGCTCGTCTGGGAGACGGCACCCGACAACGCCACCGCTCAGCGCCTTTACGACTCGACCGGCGCCGAGTCAAGTACCTGGCTCGCCTACGAGCTCGAAGCCTGGTAGCGGCGCGCCGGACTCAGCCGAGCTGGCTGGCGACGTAGCCGGCGCCGGCGCCGACGGCGAGCCCCAGGCTCTGCCGCCGCGTCATACCTCGCCTGCCGGTTCGCGTGTCCGCGTCCTCGGTCATCTCGCCTCCAATCGGTTGCCTGCTCGGGGTGAAACCCGATCATGGGTCCGGCCGCTGAGAGCTTCGTGAGAATCAACCCGGGATTCGCTCAGAGATCACGAGGCGGTCGAGCCGCCCACCGCCCGGATATCCTCGCCCGCACCCATGTCGCGCCTCTCGAGCTACCTGCTGCCCACGCTGAAGGAACCCCCGCACGACGCGGAGGCGATCAGCCACAAGCTCATGGTCCGGGCCGGCCTGATCCGCCAGGTAGGCGCCGGGATGTGGTCGTACCTGCCTGCCGGTCTGCGCGTGATCCAGAAGGTCGAAGCGATCGTCCGCGAGGAGATGAACGCGATCGGCGGCCAGGAGGTGCTGCTGCCCGTGATGCAGCCGGCCGAGCTGTGGAAGCGGACCGGTCGCTATCCGATCGAGGAGCTTTTCAAGCTCAACGACCGCAAGGGCTCGGACCTGGTACTCGCGATGACGCACGAGGAGAGCGTCACGTTCCACGTCGCCAACGAGATCCGCTCCTACCGGGAGCTGCCGCAGATCCTGTACCAGATCCAGATCAAGGAGCGGGACGAGCCGCGGCCGCGCGCCGGCGTCCTGCGCACCCGTGAGTTCACGATGAAGGACTCCTACTCGTTCGACCGCGACGAGGCGGGCCTGGACGAGAGCTACGAGAAGCACCGGACCGCCTACCGCCGGATCTACGAGCGCTGCGGGCTGCGCTTCTACGAGGTCGCCAGCGACGTCGGGATGATGGGCGGCACCGCCGCGCACGAGTACATGGCTCCCTGCGGCGCCGGCGAGGACGAGGTGGCGATCGCCCCTGGCTACGCCGCCAACGTCGAGGTTGCGAGCGGGCTGCCGGCCCCGGTCGAGCTGCCGCCGCCGCTCGACGCCCCGCGCGAGGCGCCAACCCCCGGCTCGACAACGGTCGACGACGTTGCTTCGGTGCTCGGCGTCGCGCCGGGCGCCCTGATCAAGGCGATGCCGGTCGTCGTCGACGACGATCGCGGGCTCGCAATGGTGCTGGTGCGCGGCGATCACCGACTCAATGAGATCAAGCTGACCAACCACCTCGGCGCCCCGTTCCGGCCGGCGCGCGAGGAGGAGATCGCCGACCGAATCGGGCCGGTCGGGTTCATCGGCCCGGTTGGCCTCGACCCGTCAATCCCCGTGATCAAGGATGCCGCGATCTCGGGCGCGGGACTCGTCTGTGGCGCGAACGCCCCCGACGCCCACCTGATCGGCGTCGAGCCCGGCCGCGACTTCGAGTTCAGCGAGGCCGACGTGCGCGCGGTCGAGGCCGGCGACACGACCGAGGCCGGCGATCCGATCGAGATCCTGCCCGCGATCGAGATCGGCAACATCTTCAAGCTCGGCACGCGCTACTCCGAGCCGCTCGGCGCCACCTACCTGGATCCCGAGGGGACCGGGCGGCCCGTCGTCATGGGCTGTTACGGAATTGGCCCGGCGCGGATCGCGGCGGCGGCGATCGAGCAGCTCGCCGACGAGCGCGGGATCGTCTGGCCTCCGTCGATCGCGCCCTGGCAGGTTCATGTGGTGGCGCTGGGCAAGTCCGGGGACGAGGTCTCAGCCGCAGGGGAAGCGCTGTATGAGGAGCTCACCGCGGCCGGGATCGAGACGGTGCTGGACGACCGCGAGACCGCGGGCACCGGCGAAAAGTTGACCGACGCGGAGCTGCTGGGCTGCCCGCTGCGGCTCGTCGTCGGCAAGCGCGGGCTCGCAGACGGTATCGCCGAGGCGCAGTTCCGCGCCGACGGCCGCGAGGAGCGAGTCGAGCTTTCGCGGGGCGCCGCGGCCGTGCAGGCGCTGCTCGCGGAGCTCGGGTAGGCGCGCGCTGGTGCCGGCCCCGGCGCCGCCTCGCAAACCGCTGACGCGAAGGCGTCTGTTCGGGCTCGACCGCTCCGGGCCCGAGCCCACCCAGACCCGCGCCGGGCAGCCGCTGCGCCCGTTCACGCTGCCGAACCTGATCGGCTACCTGCGGCTTGCCGGGATCCCGGTCTTCGTTGTGATCGCCTTCAACTCGGGCGATGGTCGCGATCCCGCCAGCGCGATCCTCTTCTTCGCGATCGCCTTCGGCGACCTCGTCGACGGCTTCGTCGCCCGCGCCACCGGCCAGTACTCGCGCATGGGAGCGCTGCTCGACCCCGTCGTCGACCGGCTCACGATCCTCGCCGGCGCCGTCGTCTGCTGGCACTTCGACCTGTTGCCACATTGGTCCCTGGCGCTGCTCGCCGTGCGCGAGGTGGTGACCCTGATCCTCGCGGAGGTCGGGCTGCGCAAGGGAGCTGACCTCGAAATCACCTGGATCGGCCGCAGCGCGGTCTTCCTCGTCATGGGCGGGATCTTCTGGTCGCAGGTGCTCGACTGGGAGATCATCCGGATCGGCTTCTCGGTCGGCGTTCTGATCGCCGTCGTCGCGACCGTGCTCTACGGCCGGGCCGCGCGAGACGCGATCGCGGCCAAGGCATCGCCGCCACTGCATGAGGGGGCCCAACCTTCAACCCGACGTTGAACCTTTTTCGCCGGTCCATATAATCGATTCACCCCAGTTATCCCGGGCGGGACGTGGAGGAAGAACTAAAGCGATGGAAGAGACCTTTCCCGACATCGGCGCGATGAGCGACGAAGAGCTCAAGGAGCTGATCGACGAGTACACCCGCGAGGAGCGGGAGGTCTCCTACCGGCGTCGCATCCTGCACGGCAAGATCGACATCCTGAGGGCCGAGCTGGTCAACCGGCTTCGCGTCAACCGAGAGTCCGGGGACGCGCTGATCAGCGGCGCCGACGTCGACAAGCTCTCCGACATCCTCGCCGGCCGCGTGACCGGAGAGGACACGCTCTAGAGCGGGAAGGGGAGCTGTGGCCCTCCATTGTCACGAGTGCGGCTTCGTCAATGCCGAAGGCGCGAACTACTGCCAGAAGTGCGGTGCGTACCTCGCCCGGCCGGAGGGCAAGGACGAGCCGACGACGCTGACCTACACGATCGACGAGACCGGGGACTTCGAGCGCGTCGACATCGAGGAGATGGTCGAGGAGGAAGGCGCCGCGCTCGTCATCCGCAGCGGCGGCGGCCGCTCCGGCGAGAGCTTCCCGGTCAACCACGAGCGGATGAGCATCGGCCGCACGCCCGACGCGCCGATCTTCCTCGACGACGTCACCGTCTCCCGCAACCACGCGCTGCTCGTGCGCCGGCGCGAGGGGCTCTACATCGACGACCTCGGCTCGCTCAACGGGACCTACGTGAACCGCAAGCGGATCGAGTCGCACCTGCTCGCCGACGGAGACGAGATCCAGATCGGCAAGTTCAAGCTCAGTTTCCTGGAGCGGTGAGGCTGATGGCCGCTGCCGAACAGACGAGCGCCCCGACCCGCAACCCGACGGCGCCACCAACGGGGACGCCCGCCAACGGCGACTCGCCCTCGCGCCCGCGCAAGGCGCTGACGATCGGCGCCGTCTGCAAGATCCTCCGCCAGGAGTTCGAGGACATCTCGATCTCGAAGATCCGTTACCTCGAGGACCAGAAGCTGCTCTCGCCGCGGCGGACGCGCGGCGGCTACCGCCTCTACAGCCAGGCTGACGTCGAGCAGCTGCGGGCGATCCTGCGCATGCAGCGGGACGAGTTCCTGCCGCTCAAGGTGATCCGCCAGGAGCTCGCCGCCGGCAAGATCGGCGCTCGCACCTCGCAGACGCAGGGCGCCTCGCAGCGCCGGGCGCTTGCGATCGAGGAGTCAAGCGAGTCGATCAACCAGGACGAGCTGCTCGAGCAGACGGGCGCCTCCGTCGACCTGATCCGCGAGCTCGAGGAGTTCGGGATCGTGCAGCCCCGCCAGGAGCACGGGGACGTCTTCTTCAACGAGACCGACCTGGCGATCGTCCGCGCGGCCACCGAGCTCGCGAAGTTCGGCGTCCACGGCCGCAACCTCCGCGTCTTCCGCTCGGCAGCCGACCGCGAGGCGGCGCTGATCGAGCAGATCCTCGGTCCGTCGCTGCGCTCCCGAAGCCAGGCGCGCCGTGAGGAGGCCGTTGAGAGCCTCGAGGGCCTGGCTGCGACGTGCACCGAGCTCAAGCACCTGCTGCTCGTCAGGGACCTGCGACGCCTGCGCTGAGGGCGCAGCGGAGCCGCCCGCGGAGCCGATGCCCACAGTCGTCAGATCGAGATCGCTGCCCGTGGCAGCGAGCCGCGCATGGCGGCTCGTCGCCGACCCGCACAACCTTCCCCGCTGGTGGCCGGAGACGGTCCGGGTCGAGTCGGTCGAGGGGGCGCCGGGGGCCCTGCGCAGCCGCTTCACCCAGGTCTTCGAGTCGACCCGCGGCAAGGCCGTGCGCGCCGACTACCGGATCGTCAACTCGACCCAGGGCGAGCGGCTCGTCTGGGAGCAGCGGATCGAGGGCACACCGTTCGAGAAGTTCCTGCGCTCGGCGGCGCTCGAGATGCGGCTCGACGCGGAGGACGCGGAGAGCAGCCGGATCACGATCGAGGCGCGGCGCAGCCTGCGCGGCGTCTCGCGGCTCGGCTCGCCGATGATGAAGGGCGCGACCAAGCGCTCGTTGGACGCGGCGCTCGACGGCATCGAGCGCGCGCTCGTGGCCGGCGGGGAGGAGGCCGCCGCGTGAGCGCCGCTCTGCGCCGCGACAACGCCTGGTGGGGCTGGGGTCGCAGCGAGGGGCGGCCCGAGCTGCCGGGGGCCGCCCGGGAGCTGGTGGCGGCTGAGCTCGGCGCGGGCGAGCCGGCGCCGCGCAGCTCAGCTCGACGGCTTCTCGTTGCCGACCGCACGGCCGGTCCCCGGCCGCGTCCTGAGCGCCGCCGGCGGGGAGGAGGCGGTCAGCACCGACGCAGAGGACCGGGTGCGGCACGCGGCGGGAAAGAGTTATCCGGATCTCGTTCGGGTCCGTTCAGGCGCCCTGCAAGCCGCCCCGGACGCCGTGCTCGCCCCACCGAGCGCCGCTGCAGTCGCGGCGACCCTGGCGGCGTGTGCAGCCGAGCGCGTTGCCGTGGTCCCCTTCGGCGGCGGCTCAAGCGTCGTCGGCGGCGTGGAGCCGATCGGCGCCGAGGACTCGGTCGCGGTCGTCTCGCTCGACCTCACCGGCTTACGGGACGTCTCCATTGACGCGCGCTCGCTCACCGCCCGGCTCGGGCCGGGACTGCGCGGTCCCGAGGCCGAGGCGGCTTTGAACGCCGCCGGGTTCACCCTCGGCCATTTCCCGCAGTCGTTCAAGTACGCGACGATTGGCGGGTTCGCCGCGACGCGCTCCGCGGGGCAGGCATCGAGCGGCTACGGCCGCTTCGACGAGCTCGTCACCGCGCTCGAGATGCAGACGCCGAGCGGACCACTGGCGACGCTGGCGACGCCCCACACGGCTGCCGGGCCGTCGCTGCGCGAGCTGGTGCTCGGATCGGAGGGAACCCTCGGCGTCATCACCGACGTCACGGTCAGGATCCGCCCCAAGCCCGTCGAGCGCCGTTACGAGGGCTGGTTCGCGGCGAGCTTCGAGGCAGGTGTCGAGCTCGCCCGCAACCTCGCTCAAGGCGGCGCCCTGCCCGACGTCTTCCGCCTCTCCGATCGCTCCGAGACCAGGATCTCGCTGGCCATGTCCGGGCTCGACGGCCTCAAGCGCAGCGCCTTCGAGGGCTACCTGAGGCTGCGAGGCAGGGAGGAGGGGTGCATGGTGATCGCCGGCTGGGAAGGCGAGCGCGAGTCGGTCGCTCGGCGGCGCGAGCTCTCGGCGGCGCTCCTGCGCGCGGGTGGCGCCGTGCCGCTCGGGCGCTCGCCCGGGCGATGCCTGGGAGCACGGCCGCTACGAGGGGCCATACCTGCGCGACCTGCTCATGGACGAGGGCGTGATGGTCGAGACGCTCGAGACTTCGCACACCTACACGCGGCTCGGCGAGCTCTACGAGGCCGTCGGCACGGCGCTGGCCAAGGCGATGACAGCAGGCGGCCATCCCGGGATCGTCATGTGCCACGTCTCACACGTCTACCGCGACGGCGCCTCGCTGTACTTCACCTTCCTCTGCGCCCGCGACGGCGACGACCCGATCGGCCAATGGCGGCGGGTGAAGACGGCGGCCTGCGAGGCGATCGTCGCGACCGCGGGCACGATCACCCACCATCACGCCGTCGGCACCGACCACGCGCCGTACATGGAGGCGGAGGTCGGCAGGCTCGGCCTCGAGGCGCTGCGCGCGGTCAAGGAACGGCTCGATCCGGCCGGGGTCATGAACCCCGGCAAGCTGCTGCCGAGCTGAGCCGGGCGGCGGCTCAGCCGCCGGGCGTCGTAGTCGGCGTAGTCGTAGTCGGCGTCGTCGTCGAGGCGCCGGCGGAGCCACTACCGAGTGCCGAGCCCGAGCCGCCCTTGGCGAGCGGGATGTCGCCCGTGGCGAGGGATTGCCGGAGGCTTGCAGGACGGGCACCGAGGCCTTGACAGCCTTCTTGATGTCGGCGCTGAGCTGCTTCGCCGGTGTCCTCGTGACGAGTACAGACTGGGCGTTGCCTCCGACGGCAACCGCCACGGGAGTCGGCACGGGGGTGCTCGAGCTCACGCTGCCGTTGGCGTCGGGCTGCAGCTGGTTGACCGGATAGCCGAGCTTGTCGTTGAGCATCAGCCAGATCACGTAGACGTCGCCCTTCGGCGGCTTCGGATCGAGGCCGGACGAGCTTCAGGTCGACGACGAGCTGGTCGTTGGTGAGGCCGAAGTTGGCGCGGCCGGCGACGCCGCTGTTGCCGACGGGGGAAAGTTTGACCGGCGTGATGTTTCGTTGCGCCTCGGCCGCCGTGGCGTCGGCGGAGGTGCCGGAGTTGTCCGAGCTGCCGCCACCGAAAACGCCGACGATGGCGAGGATGGCGAAAACGAGGATCAGGCCGGCGGCAGCGATGCCGACGAGCAGGCGGGTCTGGTGCTGACTCAGCGAGACCGCCCGCTCAGCGGCCGGGGCGGAGGCGGGCTGCGCGGGCCCGGCCACGGCCGGCGCGTCCGCGGCGGGGGCGCTCGCGGCCGCGGCCGCAGGCTTGCGACGGCGACCGCGGGGCTCCGGGACGGACGGTAAGGCAGCGCTCGGTGCGAGCGCCTGCAGCTTCGTCGAGATCGTCGTTGCGAGCTCGCGCGCCTCGGCGTCGTCCTGCAGGTAGCGCACTGCATCGGCGCGCCCGATCGGATCAGCCTGCCCGAGCAGGTAGTCGGTGAGCCCGACCTCGGCATCGGGATCGGCGCCGCCCAGCTCGGTCAGCGCGGCCCGCGCCTTGGCCCGTACCTCGTCCTCGCTGATGCCGAGCAGACCCGCGAGATCCGCGTAGCTCTGCCCGCGCTCGCAAACCAGCTGCAAGAGCGCGCGATCGTCCTGCTTCAGTGCCATGAACCGGGAACTCTATGGACTCGGGGGTGTCGGTCGCGCCGGGCATCTATCTTTGCGGGCCCGTGGCGAGCCGGATTGCATCGCTGGCGTCGCGTTCTCCGCGCGCCATCCTCACCGCCAGCGCGATCGCGGCGGTGTTGCTCGTCCTGCTCGCGGGCAAGGTTCCCGGGATGCTCGAGCTGGGCGGCGCCGCGCCCTCCGGCTCCGAGAGCGCTCGCGTCGACTCCGTCCTGACCAGCGCACTCGGCTACGAAGCCGAGCCGGCCTACAGGGTTCTGCTCGAGGGCAACGAGCCGATCAACTCGGCGAGCAGCGCGGTTGCGATCCGCACGGTGCGCTCCGAGATCCAGTCGATCGACGGAGTCGCCGCGGTGACCGAGTCGGCGCCCGGTCCGGGATCCCAGGCAACGACGCTGGCGGTCCACCTCGAGCCGGGGCTCGCGGAGAGCCGGATTCTCGACGTCGGCGACGAGCTCGGGGGGTCCCTCGACCCGGGGACCCTCCGCCTGCAGGTTGCCGGCGGCGTCGCCGTCGCCGAGGGCGCGCGGAGCGCCGCCCTCGACCAGGCGCCCGCCCTGCTGCTGATCGTCGTCCCACTTCTGCTGCTCGTCCTCGCCGGCACGCTCGGCTTACGGGCGGCGCTCACCGCCCTGCTCGGCGGGTTGCTCGCGGCGGCGGCGGCGATCTGTCTGCTCGCGTTCGTCGACCTGTTCGCCTCCCTCGAGGCGATCGCCGTGCCGGTCGCCGGCTTCCTCGCAGCGGTCCTGGCCGTCGAGTCCGGCACAGCCCTGCTGCACCGCTACCGGGAGGAGGCGGCGACCCTCGGGGGCGGCGCCGAGGCGCTCGAATACTCGCTGCACATCGTCCTCAAGGGGATCGCAATCGCGGCCTTCTCGGCGGCTCTGATCGGCGGCGCCCTGCTCGTCATACCGCTCGACTGGGCGCGCTCGATCGGCGCCGGCGTGCTCGCGGCCGCACTCGTCGCACCGCCGCTCGCGCTGCTGCCGATGGCGGCGACGCTGGCCGCCCGCGCCGGCTCCGAGGTCGGCACCGCGCTGCCCCTCGTCTCCGACGACGACAAGCCCGAGGGGGGCTCGCTCGCCTTCCGCTGGCTCTTCGCCCTTGGGCGCGGACGCTCGCGGGGGCTCGTCGCCGTCGTGCCTCTGTTGATCATCGCGGCCCTCTGCCTGCCGCTGCGCGACAACGCCGCGGCGGTCGGCCTCTCGGGCAGCGAACTGCCGGCCGACGAGAGCGCGGCGATCGCCGAGGCCGCGCTCGCAGGCGCGCTCGGGCCGGGGGCGAGCTCGCCCTTCCTCCTCGTCACCGATGGCCCGGCGGAGGCGCCGACCGTGACGATCTACCGCGATGAGGCGTCGAAGGTCGAGGGCGTCGCCTCGGTCGGGCTCGCGACCACGGTCGGCGATCTCGCCAGCTTCCAGGTCGAACCAGCCGATCCCCCGCCGTCGCTGGCCGCGCGGACCGCGCTCGATCAGCTCGCAGCCGTTGGATCACCCTCGCCGCGGATGATCGGCGGTCTCACCGCGAGCTTGAGCGACGCCGCCGACCGCGTCTCGAAGGACGGACCGCTCGCACTACTCGTCGCCCTGCTCGGCACGGCGGCCCTCTGGAGCCTGATCTTCCGTTCCGGCTTCGGCCCGCTGCTCGCCCTCTGCGCGGCGATCGCTCCACTCGCCGGGATCGCGGCGATGATCGGCGTCTTCGGCCTCGGCCGGATGACCGGGACGCTCGGCTACGCGGCGACGGGGGGCGTGCACCTGCAGTCCTATCTCGTCGTCGGCGCCGTGCTCCTCGCGATCGGGCTCGCCCGGGGCGCGCAGATGGCGACCGCGCTGCGCGAGGAGCGGATGCTCGGCGGCGGCGCGGCCGGGTCGCTGGCGCGCGCGGGGCTGCTCACACTGCAGCCCGCTGTGTCCGCGACGCATCGTCGGGTTCGCGCTCTCGGTCGCCTGGATCCGGGCCGACCTGCTGCCCGCCCAGGAGATCGGACTCGGCCTCGCGGCCGGCCTGCTCGCCGACCTGATCCTTACCCGGCTGATCCTCGCACCCGCCGCGGCCCGGCTCGCGATTTAATCCCCCCGATGGACGACAGCACAGATCCGCTCGGCGACACCGAGGAGCAAGGCGCCGAAGAGCGCGAGGACGGAGCCGACGGCCTCGGCGACACGCTCGGCTTCAGCGAGTACGAGCATCTCGCGATCGATGAGGCCTCGATGCAACTGCGCGTCTCGCCCCGCGTGCTGCAGCCCTACGGGATCGTCCACGGCGGCGCCTATGCGGCGCTGGCCGAGTCGGTGACGTCGCGCGCGACCTACGAGACCGTAGGCCCCGACAACGTCGCCTTCGGGCAGACGAACGACACTTCGTTCCTGCGGCCCGTGTTTGCGGGCACCGTCCACGCCGACGCCCGGGCCAAGCACCGAGGCAGCACGACGTGGGTGTGGGAGGTCGAGATGCGCGACGACGACGACAAGCTCTGTGCGGTCTCGCGGGTGACGATCGCGGTCCGGCCGTTCCGGCGGGGCGACGAGTAGCCTCCACGGCTGGAGCAACCCCTCGAAGCGGGCAACGCGCGGACCGCATCATTACGCTGGTTTCGGGGTTCTGATCTCTGCCCTGCACCCTTTTCCAGCCTCGGGGGACCCGTGACCGTGACCCGCCCACATCGACTCCTGCTTGCCTTCTTGGCCGTCTGCCTGATCGCCGCTCTCGGCGCCGGCCCGGCCTCCGCGTCCGACCGCAGCGACGCTCAGCGGGCGCTCCAGCAGGCGCAGGCTCTGTTCAACGGCCACTCTGCCTTCTCGGCGGGGACGGCGACCGGCGTGTCCGGCCACGAGGCGACGCCGATCCTCCTCGCGCTCGCCCGCAACCTGCAGGCGCTGCCCCCGGCGGAGCGACGGCAGGCCCGCAAGTTGCTCGAGCGGCCGAGTGAGCAGAGCGATCGCGACAACTTCGGCGCCGAGGCCACGGCATCGCCGCTCTGCGACACCCACTTCTGCGTGCACTGGGGGACGAAGACGTCAGCTACTCCGGTTCAGGGCGACGGCAACGCCAACGGCGTCCCTGACTACGTCGAGCAGGTGCTTGCCGCCGCCGACCAGTCGTGGTCGGTCGAGAACGACAAGCTGAACTGGCGCAGGGCGCCCAGCGACGGCAGCCGCGGCGCCCGCAAGGGCAAGGGCGGCTCCGGCCAAACGGACGTCTACATCACGGGGCTGCCGCGCGGGCTGTACGGCTACTCGACCACCGACCCCGGCCAGCGGGGCGTCCGCCAGTCCGGCTACCTGGTCGTCGACAACGACTACAAGGGCTTCTCCGGGGTGCCCGTCCAGCTCATGCAGGTCACGTTCGCGCACGAGTACAACCACGTCCTGCAGTTCGGCTACGACACCTTCGAGGACGGGTGGATGTTCGAGTCGACGGCGACCTTCATGGAGAACAACGTCTTCCCGAACGTCGACGACTACATCAACTACGTCCCCGACTTCGCGAGGAACTCCGTGACGCCGCTCGCGGAGACCGAGCAAAAGGCGTTCAAGCTCTACGGCTCAGCCGTCTGGAACCACTACCTGGCGGGCCGCTACGGCGCGGCCGTCGTGCGCGATGCATGGGCGGCATCGCCAAACGTGAAGCCCGTCGACTTCGCCGTCGCCTCCTACGACCGCGCGATCCGCAAGGCAGGCGGCGGGGGCTTCTCACAGGCTTTCGTCAACTTCGCGGCCGAGACTTCGGAGTGGAACTCCTCGAAGCTCTTCCCGGACCACTACCCGGACGTCAAGCGGGCGGGCGTGCTGGCTTCCGCCTCCCACAAGCTGAAGCTCGACCACACCGGCTACGCGCTCTTCGACGTACACCCGCACGCGGGGACGATCACGCTGCGCGTCAAGGGCGGCTCTAAGACCCGCTCGGGGATCGCGCTGGTCGGCCGCACCGGTGCCCCGGGCAGCGGCACGATCGTCAAGACGGTCAAGTACCTGCCGCACGGCGGCAAGGCGAGCGTCGCACTCCCGGACGCCGGCCGGTTCGCGCGGATCACCGCGGTCGTCGCCAACGCGGATGGGCGGGTCAAGGGCAACTCGCGCCACTACACCCACGACGGCGTCGGCTACACGGTCAAGCTCGGCTAGCGGGCCGTAGTTCCGCCGCTCAGGCGGCGGCGACGCTGACCGGGATGCCGTTGAGGACGGCGTTGCCCGAGAGCGGGTCGACGAGCTCCTCATCGGCGAGGACGTTCGAGTTGACCCCGTGATGCTCGGCTGCAACGGCCATCCGGTTGTCAGGCTCGTCGTGGCCCCAGCCGTGCGGGATCGAGACGACGCCGGGCATGATCGCGTCGGTCACCTCGACCGGCACCTCAACCTCCCCGGTCCTTGAGCTGACGCGGGCCTGGCCGCCGTCGCTCAGGCCGAGGCGCTCGGCGTCGGCGTCGGCGACGAGCAACGTGCAGCGATCGGCACCGCGGACCAGATGGGGGAGGTTGTGCAGCCACGAGTTGTTCGAGCGCAGGTGGCGGCGCCCGATCAGGACCATCTCTGGCGCCGGGCCCTCGAGCGAGGCAGAGAGCCGGTCCAGATCGGCGACGATCGGCTCGGGACAGAGCTCGACCTTGCCGCTTTCGGTGCGCAGCGCGTCGGGCAGGCGGGGCTGCAGCGGGCCGAGGTCGATGCCATGTGGCGCGCCCTCGAGCTCGTCGAGGCTGAGCGCGAAGCCGCGCTCGCTGCCGCGGCCACCGCCACCGTTGAGGCCGGCACCGTAAGGCCCGCAGCGGATCAGCAGGTCAACGATCCGCTCCGGGCCACGGCGCTCGCCGAGCTGGGCGAGCACGTCGGCCGGCTCCATCCCGTGCGCCGGGGAGCCGGCGGTGACCGTCTCGCGCCGGGCAGCCTCGAGCGCGATGAAGTCGTCGATCGCGTCGACGTCCGCGCCGGCGCCCTGACCGGTGACGATGGCCAGCAGCCTGAGCAGCGATTGCCACTCCTCCTGCATGCCCTCCCGCATCGGCACCGACGGCGGTGAGAAGTTGGCCACGTTGCGGACCGAGAGCTGGTAGAAGGCGAGGTCGTAGTGGCTGCGCTCGAGCGGCGTCGGCACGGGCAGGATCACGTCGGCGAGGCTCGACGTCTCGTTCACGTAGCAGTCGACCGCGACCATGAACTCGAGCGAGGAGAGCGCGGCACGCATCCGGGTCGAGTTCGGCGTCGAGACGGCGGGGTTGCCCGCGACGTTGATCAGCGCCCGAACCTGGCCCTCGCCCGGCGTCTCGATCTCCTCCGCAAGACAGGCGACCGGCAGCTCGCCGAAGCTCTCGCCGAGCCCGCGAACGCGGCTCGCGTAGCGGCCGAACTTGATCCCGCGTCCGCGGCCGCCCTCGCCGGCGGAGTTCGACTGCCCCGCCGCGGCCAGTGGGAACATCGCGCCCCCCGCGCGATCGAGGTTGCCGGTGAGCACGTTGAGCACGTCGACGAGCCAGCTCGCGAGGGTGCCGTATGTCTGCGTCGTCGTTCCGATCCGCGCGTAGACGGCGGCGGCGGGGGCGGCTGCCAGCTCGCGCGCGATGCGGCGGATCGTCTCGGCGTCGATGCCGCACGCGGGGGCGACCGCCTCCGGCGTGAAGGGGGCGAGGTGCTCGCCGATCCGATCGAGCCCGTTGGTGACGGCACTCAGATGCTCCCCGGGGTCGACGAGGCCCTCTTCGAGGATCGTGTGAGCGAGCCCGGCAAGCAGGTGCGCGTCGTGACCGGGTCGGATGAAGTGGTGCTCGTCAGCGACCTCCGCGGTGCGCGAGCGACGCGGGTCGACGACGACGACGCGGCCGCCGCGCTCCCGAATCTTCCGCAGGCGCCCGCGCGCGTCGGGGACGGTCATCAGCGAGCCGTTCGAGGCGAGCGGATTGGCGCCGAGGATGAGCAGGTAGGAGGTCCGATCGAGGTCCGGAATCGGGACGGTGAGCCCGCCGCCGAACATGTAGCCGCAGGAGACCTGTTTCGGCATCTGGTCGACCGAGGACGCCGTGAACACGTTGCGCGAGCCGAGCCCTTTGAGCAGCGCCCGCAGGTGCACCGCGCCATCGAGCGTGTGCGCGTTCGGGTTGCCGACGTACGCGGCGACCGCATCGCGGTTGCCGTCGGCGAGGATCGGCCCAAGGCCCTCCTCAATCGCCGCGAAGGCCTCCTCCCAGCTCGCCTCGACGAGCTCGCCGTCGCGGCGCACGAGGGGCCGCTCGAGCCGGTCCGGATCGCTGTGCAACTCCCCGAGGCTGGCGCCCTTCGGGCAGATGAAGCCGGCGCTGAAGACATCGTCCGCGTCGCCACGGACCTTCTTCACCTCTCGGCCTTCGAGCTCGATCTCGAGCCCGCAGGTCGCCTCGCACAGTGGGCACGTGCGGTGGTGCAGGACGGTGCTCATCTCTCCTCCTCGGTCGCGGTCGATTCTCTCAGACCAGCGCCGGGCGGGCGGCTCGGACTCAAGTTCGTGCGCCGCGCGCCTGCCGCCGCTCGTCCTTCGTCGGGCGGCGCAAGTTGGAGACGAGCAGGGCGACGACGGTGACCAGGTAGATCTGTCCGAGCAGCGCTTCGAGCACAGCCAGCGTGCGGCCGAGCTCTCCGGCAGCGGTCAGGTCGCCGTAGCCGGTCGTCGTCAGCGTCGCCAGCGAGAAGTAGAGGAAGTCGTTCTGATCGCCCACGACGTAGCCAGCCTGGACCCTGGTCCCGAGATGGCCGCCGGCCTCCGGCGCCGGGTTTGCGTCGTTCTCGGCCTGCGTCACGCTCCCCTCCAGGACTTGGGGCTCGCCCCGGCTGATCGGCACCTGGCTCACGCCGCTGGCGAAGAACGGGTCCTTGCTCGCGTCCTGGACGATCGCGAACGAGAAGGCGAAGGCCATGCCGATCAGCAGGTACAGGCTGAGGCCGGCGAGCACCGTCTGCAGGGTCACCCGTTGGTCGGCCAGGATCTCGCGGCGCAGCCCGATCAGGATCGCGAGCGGCGCGAGGATGATGAGGACGAGCGTCAGCGAGCGCGTGACGAGCGCCTGCGGGTCGTCGAAGCCGATGATTGCGCCCGCGCCGAGCAGGATCAGGACGACGACGATCCCCCGGGCGGTCTGCAAGAGCCGCCGATCGGCGCCGGCTGCCCGCATCGAGGTCAGCACGACGGCGCCCTGCAGGGCGATCGCCACCAGGCGGGCCCAGTCCGTGTCCGGCGCCGCCAGCTGGAAGGTCAGCGCGGCGACGATCGTCACGAAGACGCCGGTGAAGGTGCTGCGGGGATCCGCGAAGTCGCGATCGATGAGTGTCCGGAGCGCCGGTCGCACGCGCTGATCGTCGCAACGCCGCCGGACACCGAAGGGCGTCCGCGAGCCCCGGTGCCTGTGAGAATCGGCGCGTGAGCGTGCTGATCGTCAACGCCGACGACTATGGCTACCACCCTGCCTACGATGCTGGGATCCTCGAGGCGGCCCGGGGCGGAGCGCTCGATGCCGTCTCCGCGATGGTCACGCGCCCGGGGCTTCATGCCGATCCCCTGCTTGCCACAGGAGTGGAGGTCGGCCTGCACCTCGAGTTGGACCCGGGCGGAGAGGGGAACGCCGAAGTTGAGCTGGGCCGACAATTCGACCGGTTCGAGGCGGCGTTCGGCCGCCCACCGGCCTACGTCGACGGTCACCACCACTGCCACCTGGGCGCCGGCGTGCGCGCGACCAGCGCCCGCTTGGCCGCCGCACGCGGCATTCCGATCCGGTCTGTCACTGCGGCGGACCGTGAGCTGATCCGGCGGGCCGGCGGCGCGACGGCAGATCTGGCGATCGGCCGCATGAACGAGCGCGATCGGGTACTCCCCGCGGAGCTCGACGCGCGGCCGCTGCCGCCGGTGGTCGAGTGGATCGTCCACCCGGGCCACGCGAGCGGCACCTCCTTCTCCTCCTACGACGCCGGCAGGGAGGAGGATCTGGCGGCTGTGCTGGATTTCTCGCCCCCCGAAGGCATGCGCAGGGCCGACCACCGCACCGCCCTCGGCCTCGCCGCCTGAGGCGCGGTACCCCGATTGCCGGTCTGTTAAGACGCGTGACCGGACTCACACACTTTTCCGGCCGGTCCTCCTACGGTCCTCGATCCAACAGAGATCGAAGCAACCACAGCCGCTTCGACGCCTGAGCCCACCGGCTCGGCGCCGGGCCCAGCCATCAGCCTTTACGGCACGGCGGCCCGCAGCGGCGAAAGCGAGGATCGAGATGAGACGCTTCCGCCTCCGGCGGCGACGCCTCGTGATCGGCTTTCCGGCCGTCGCGACCACAACCGCAGCAGTAGTCCTGGCCCTGACCGGCATCGCCGCGCCCGCAGCCGGCAAGACACGCGGGCACCGCACGCACCTGGCCGCCGACCGCACGAAGGTCCACGCAGGCGCCAAAGTCGAGCTCAGCGGCCGCTTCGCCGCCGAGCAGCAGCCGAGCGCCGCGCCGGCACCGGGCACCCAGGTCCCGAAGCCGCCCGCGCGGGTCAAGGTCCAGTTCAAGGCCGCTGGCAAGGATCACTACCACCAGGTAGCGATCACGAAGACGAACCGCAAGGGCAGCTACAAGGCCCACGTCCGCGTCAAGCGCAGCGGCCACTACCGCGTGCTCGCCGGTGACGGCCGCAGCTCGGTGCCGCAGTGGGTCCGGGTCAAGTCGCGCCTGCGCTCGCGGCTCGCGCACAAGGACGTCGACCTCGGCGACAAGCTCAAGGTCAAGGGCCGGGTCTCGCCGGCGATCGGCCGCCGGGTCGTAGTCGTCAAGGCCGCCCACGCGCGGGCGACGACGAAGACCAACCGCCACGGCCACTTCAAGGTGAAGCTGAAGGCGAAGCACCCCGGGACCCACAAGGTGACCGTCAAGGCCCGCGGCGACCGCGTCGCGGCCGGCAGCAAGGACAGGGCCGGCACGGCGACCGTCTATCGGCCGGCCGAGGCATCCTGGTACGGACCTGGCCTGTACGGCGGCGCGCTGGCCTGCGGCGGCACGCTGCAGCCCGGCACGATGGGCGTCGCCAACAAGGAGCTCCCCTGCGGCACGCACCTGAAGCTCCACTACCGCCACAAGACGGTCAAGGTCAAGGTCATCGACCGCGGCCCCTACGCCGGCAACCGTGAGTTCGACCTGACCGAGGCGACGAAGAACAAGCTCGGCTTCCCGGACGTCGGGACGGTCTGGGCCTCGAAGTAGCGAGCGCGGGGGAGGGGGCAGGCCCACCCCGCAGGCCCGGCCCGGCTACTCGAACGCGAGCTGGCCCGGTGCCACCCCGCGGTGGGCGGCGAGGCTCCTCCTCGGAGGCCTCGCCGTCCTCGTCCGGCGGCGGCACGTCCGGGTGGCGCAGGTTGGAGACGCCAACGCCGAGCAGCCTGACGGGCGCGTCGCGCTCGAACTCCTCGAAGAGCTCGAGCGCCGCCGCGATCACGCGCTCGGGCTCGTCGGTGTGCTCGCTGAGCGAGCGGGCACGCGTGAACGTGCGGAACGGGGAGAGGCGGATCTTCAGGTTCACCGTCCTGCCCGAGATGCCCTTGCCGGCGAGGTTCTCGGTGACCGAGCGCGCCATCACGGTGATCGTCTCCCGCATCAGCGCCTCGTCGGTCTGGTCGGTCTCGAACGTGCGCTCCCGGCTCTCCGACTTGCGGACCCGGTCGAGGGCGACCGCGGCGCTGCCGTAGCCGTGCGCGCGACGGGCCAGCGAGGCGCCGTGCGAGGGCCCGAGCGTGCGCTCGAGCAGCTCCGGGTCTGCCTTTGCGAGCTCGGCGACGGTCCGGATCCCGGCCGCGGCGAGGCGCTCCTCGGTCTTCGGCCCGACGCCCGGGATGATCCGCGCGGGCCGCTCGCCGCAGACCGCGAGGAAGCGCTCCCGCGGCAACACGCACAAGCCGTCGGGCTTGTCGAGGTCGGAGGCGATCTTCGCGATCAGGCGGTTCGGCCCGAGCCCGATCGAGCAGGCGAGCCGCGTGCGCTCGCGGATCCGCCACTTGAGCTGCCGGGCCCGCGTCTTCGGGGCGGGGGAGTCGCTCAGGTCGATGTAGGCCTCGTCGAGGCCAAGCACCTCGACGGTGTCGCTGAACTCGCCCAGGACGCCCATCACGGCCCGCGAGCCGCGCCGGTAGAGGTCGCGGTCGGGCGGCACGACGATCAGCTGCGGGCAGCGCCGGCGGGCGACCGAGATCGGCAGCGCCGAGTGCACGCCGAAGCGCCGCGCCTCATAAGAGGCGGCGGTGACGACGCCGCGGTCGCTGCGCGGGCCGACGGCAACGGGGAGGCCGCGCAGGTGCGGCCGGCGCAGCAGCTCGCAGGAGACGAAGAAGGCGTCCATGTCGACGTGCGCGATCGCGTGCTCCCACTTCGTGGGGTCCCCGTACAGGCGTTCGCTACCCATTGCCGCGATCGTAGGACGGCGGCCGGACGGGGGAGGGCGGCATTGCTACGGTCCGGGTGTGAGCGCAGAGGCGAAGAACCTCGAGGCGATCTCCAAGGCGATCGACCAGCACAACTCGAGCTGCCCGTTCCCGGCCTCCGAGGTGCGGATGAACCCGTTCGAGATCGAGCGGCTCGGCTGGGAGGAGATCCGCGGCCTACCGCTTGTCGGTGACCCCGAGCTCGGCACCGGCCGCTTCCGCATCGTCTGCTCGAACGACTCCGACAGCAGCGAGCTGGAGGAGGAAGTCGCCGACGCGATCGGCAGCGAACAGACCGAGGAGATCGAGGTCCCGGTCGAGGTCGGCGCCCCCGGCTCCCCCTGGAACCCGGGCCGGGATCAGTAGCCGGGCTGGCGGCTTTCGGACACCGGTCGGCGCCGGCGCAAGGGGACTAGCCGCGGCCTGGCGGAGCTTGGTGACGTAGCCGGGACGCAGTAGGTCCTTGAGGCAGGAGCGCTACTCGCGCAAACCAGCATCGTTCCGGCGAGTCGAGACCGTCCAGTTGACCCCCCTATAGGGGGTACAAGTGGACGACTATGCCCAGACCGGCCGGGCGCGTGCTCACCCTCGGTGCCTCTTGCCGACCAGCGGTGGCTTCGGCACGTCGCACTTCCATGACGTACCTCACCCGTCAGGAGGAGGTTCCGCGGAACCGCCATCGTCGCCCTGGGGGCCGCAAATCAGGCCGCGCCGCATCGCACCCGCCCCACCGGCGCGCGCCAGTTCGCGGCCGGGCCGGTTTGTCGTCTCAGTCACCAGGGATGGCCTGCAGCCTGTCGGCGGCCGCCATGACTGCTAGCCTCGGGGGACGCACAAGTACGTGCGCCTCACCCAAGTGCCTGCCGCGCAGTCGTCGCCTTCACAGAAGCTTCCTCCGTGCCGTTCGGCCTGTTCCAATAGGAGGAACTACATATGCCCACAGGAACCGTCAATTGGTTCAACGACGAGAAGGGCTTCGGCTTCATCCGTCCTGAGAATGGTTCGAACGACGTGTTCGTCCATCACAGTGCCCTCGACTCGTCCACAGGTGGCACCCTCGCCGAGGGCGCCAAGGTCGAGTTCGAGACCGAGGATTCCGACAAGGGCCCGCGGGCCGTCGGCGTCAAGCTCGCCTCGTAGAGCCTGCGCCGGGCACAGCCCGGCAATCCGGCGTGCGGCCCCGGCGGACAGCCGGGGCCCCGCGTCCGGCTCGTGCCGCTCCGCCAAACGCGGGCGGCTCCATACGGGCCGCTAGATCCCGTTCAGGAAGTGCAGTCCGAGCGAATCGGCTGCGTTCTGGGCCCAGATGTTGAAGCGGGTTATGTCGTCCGTGTAGACGAGGTAGCCCATGATGATCAAGAAGACGCCGCCGATCACCATCAGCGCCCCGTAGTGGCGCTTGACGAAGTCGAACGCGGTGGTCATCCGCGTGAACGCGATTGCCGTGAGCAGGAACGGGATCGCCAGCCCGAGCGAGTAGACCGCGAGCGTGACGCCGCCCTGCCAGACGGAGTCCGTCGTGCTGGCCAGGCCGAGGATCGCCGTCAGCGTCGGCCCGATGCAGGGCGTCCAGGCGACCGCGAAGGCGGCGCCGGCGATCAGCGGGCCGCCCTGGCCGGCCCGTGACATGAGCGCGTCGACGCGCCACTCGGCGTTGAGGCGGGTGATGAAGATCGAGGCGACGAAGAAGACGCCCATCGCCATGATCACGAGCCCGGCGATCTTGTTGAGCGTGGTCAGGTTCGTGCGCAGCGCCTGGCTGAGGCCCGTCGCCGAGAGCCCGAGGATGATGAAGATCGCCGAGAAGGAGGCGACGAACAGGAGCGCGGGGGGGATGACCTTGCGCCAGTCCGCCTTCTGCAGATCCGCTGATGCGACCCCCGTCACCGCCGAGAGATAGCCCGGCACGAGCGGCAGGACGCACGGCGAGAGGAACGAGAGCATGCCGGCGAAGAGGGCCGTGAACAGGCCCACGCCCCCGATCTCGAACACAGCACCAAGCGCCATCGCGCTGCGGTCAGGTCAGGGCGAGGGCGAGGCGGCGGCGGTGCTCACGGGCGAGCTCGCTACCCGGCCCGAGCTCGGTGAAGATCGCGACCATCACGCGGCGCAACTCGTCACGGTCGGCTTCACGTTCGGCGACGGCTTCCTGCAAAGCGTCCAGCGCCTTCTCGTGATCGCCGGCGTCCCACGCTTCGAAGGCGGGGGCGAGATCGGGCGCCGAGCCGTTCGAAGAAAGCCGGGCCCGGGCGAGCAGCCCGGCGGCGGCGAAGTCGGCCTCGAACGGCTCCAGCAGCGCGATGGACTCGTCGAAGTCGCCGCGGGCGATCAGGATGCGGCCGAGCGCGGTCGCGGCGTCCGCCTGCCTGGGATCGAGCTCCAGGGCCCGGCGGAGATCCGCCTCGTCGCCTGAGGAGGCGAGCTGGTCGGCCTCGGAGGGGACGAGGCCGTCGAAGAACTGAGCGACCTGGGCGGGCGGAATCGCCCCGGTGAACTCGGCGACGACCTTGCCGTCGCGGAACGCCTTGACGGCGGGGATGCCCTGGACCTGGAAGGAGGAGGCGAGCTGCTGGTTGGAGTCGACGTCGACCTTCGCGAGGTCGACGGTCTCGCCGCGGCGGCCTGCCTCGGCCTCGAGCGCCGGGCCGAGCTGGCGACAGGGACCGCACCACTCGGCCCAGAAGTCGACGACGACCGGCACCTCGTGGGAGCGGTCGAGGACGTCAGTCTGGAAGCTGGCCTCGGTTACGTCGCGAATCATCGGCCCATGAGCTTAGAGACCGGACCTCGTCCGCTCGGCTTTACGGGAGATCGGCGACGGCAGCGGTGAAGCTCGATTAGCCTGCGCCGGAATGGCTCAGGACTCGCTACGCGGCAAGCTGCTGATCGCCTCGCCGGCGCTCGGCGATCCGAACTTCGAGCGTACCGTCGTGCTGATCACCGAACACGGCGACGACGGCGCGATGGGCATCGTGCTCAACCGCCCCTCCGAGTCGGAGGTCGCGGGCGTGATTCCCGAGCTCGGGCCGATCGCGGGCGAGGAGCCGATCTTCGTCGGCGGCCCCGTACAGCCGGAGGCGCTCGTCGTCCTAGGCGAGTTTTCCGACCCCGAGAAGGCGGCGTGGATCGTCGTCGCCGACGTCGGCCTGGTCTCCGCGCAGAGCGACCTCGACGAGCTCCCCGAGGCGCTGCGCCGCGGCCGCGTCTACGCCGGCTTCTCCGGCTGGGGGCCGGAGCAGCTCGAGGAGGAGATCGACGAGGACGCGTGGATCGTCGAGGCGCCCCTGCCGGCTGAGCTCTTCCCGGAGCATCCCGACACCATGTGGAGCGACGTGCTCGAGCGCATGGGGGGCGAGTACGCGATCGTGGCCCGGATGCCGGAGGACCCGAGCGTCAACTGACGCTCAGCCGCCGGGCAGGCTGACGCCGGCCAGGCTCGTGTGCTGGTCCCGGGCCGTAGATGCCGCTGCCGGCGACGGGCTCCGAAAGGGCGTGAAGGTCGCGCAGGCGGAGCGGTCGTTTTGGCCCAGGTGGGCGTCGTCCACCGACATGCTCGTCTCCACGCCATTCGGCGCCCGCCAGCTTGCATCGCCGTCGACGGCGCCGTCCGCATACTCACCCGTCCCGCTGAATGGCTCGGGGAGACTGAAGGTGGCGCTGGTGAAGTCCTTTGCGTACTCGAATGCTCCCGGCCGGACGCGCCGGACCACGGCGCTTACCTGGATCAGCCCGGCTCGCAGCGAGTAGTCGCTCACCGCGACCGCGCTGGTCGTCCGATCGGCGTGGCGGCGGATCTCGTAGACCGACTCGCGACTGCAGCCGGTGAGCGCGGCGCGTGTTCGCTTGTGGGGGGGATCAATCCCGCCGCGCCGCCACGAGCAGTGCGCCCTGGGGAAGTTGGCGATGCGCTCTGCCGCGACCCGGCGGTCGCGAACGCGCACGTAGCCGCGCTCGCCGCGGAAGCGGATCGTGCCGCGGAGGATGCCCGGGCGGATGCGTGCCGCAAGGCATGGCTCGTAGTCGGGCTTGACCTCGGGTGGGCCGGTTGGCTGGAACCGCAGGTCGAGCCGGCCGCGCTTCCCAAGCCGGCCGCGCACCGAGCGCGGCGTCACACGGCCGGGCCGCCGCGCCGAGTAGTCCGTCTCGGTCAGCGCCCGCGTCCTCCGGGCGAAGATCCCGATCGCGAGGCCGCCCTTGTCGCTGTGAGCCCGGAACTCGCGGAGGATGTAGTGGTAGCCGTCGCTCGCGGGTCCGCGGGCGTCGAAGGTCGTCCACGCCGGGCGCCGGCCGGCGCCGTGGGCGGTCTCGGCCGCCATGCAGAGAACCGCGAGGACCAAAATCGGCGCCAGCCAAAGCACCCGGCCTACGAACTTCACAACTTCCCCCTCTGACGCTCCCTGCCTGCACGGGTGATCGTACCGCTGCGCCCGGCGAGGGTGTGATCGTCAGCCGGCCCGCTTGAAGACCCAGCCGTGCTCCGGGATCACGATCTGGCGGCGGGTGGCCAGCACCGTGACGGGCTCGAAGCGGCCGGACGGGTATTCGATCGCTCCGTACTGCTGGCGAGGGACGTCGTCGAGACCGCGGGCCCGCGTCGTCTGACGCAGGCCGTCGACGGTGTGGAGGGTCAGCCGCCGGGCTGGCCCCCCCGCGCGCCGCATGGTCAGCGCCGCAGGTGAGCAGTAGGCGTTGTAGTTGGCGATGACGCCGTGAGTCCCGGCCTCGTCCATGACGTAGCGAGCGTTCTCGCTCGCATCGAGGCCGCGCCGCGACGTGTTTTGTGGCGGGTTCGGCAGCGGCGTTCCCGGCAACGACCCGCCGGTGGCGTGAAATCGCCAGGCCGCGCTGCGCGGCATGGCGACGTCGCGCTGCCAGTAGCCGGTGCGTCCGTGGCGCCGCCCGGCTACCCGTAGACGCGCGTGGACGGCGTCGACACCGAACTTGCTGACCGAGATCGCGGACGTGATCCGCCCGTGGATCTTCGGCTGCCTTGTCCACGGCTCGGCCGGGAGCTGGATCGGCGCGCCGTCGCCGGCGCCGCGCTGGTCGTCGTAGGAGTACTGGAAGAACACCTGGTCGTAACCGGACAGGTCGAAGTCGTAGAGCCGGGTGAACATGTCGCCATGGGCGCCGATCACGAAGATGTGGGAGCCGCTGGCCGAGACGCTGACGGCCCGAAAGCGACTGCGATGCGGGCCGCACATCTCGTAGCTGTTGTCGCGAGGAAGCCACGGGTCCCAGAAGCTGAGCTTGCTGCCGCCGTCGCGGAGGCCCCAGATGTGGGAGACCTTGTAGGTGCCCACCGCGGTGTGATTGCCGGCCGGATCGGTCCAGCGCTCGTCCTCGGCCGGTGAGATCACCGACCACGACCAGGCGTCGGTGCGCGGCAGTCGGAAGCCGTCGCCCGTCCATACCGGCGGCCCCCAGCGGGATGTCCAGTTCCACCTCTCCGGCGCCTTGAGGGCGTTGTCCATCGTGTAGATCTGGCGGTCGCGATCGAGGCCGATCATCTCGTCGTCGTCCGCGGAGATCGCGCTCAGGTTCCCCTCGAGACATTCGGGGAGCGGCACGCGACGCCATGGCTCGCGGCTGCCCCGCGGATGTGCGAGCAGATGCCCGTGTCTGAGCGCGAACTCGTACGACCGGTTGTAGGTGGCGGTACGGCTCCGCAGGTACACCTCATGCGGCTGTCGCCGAGCCTTCTTCCATGCGGACGGCAGCGGTTCCGCGGATCCGGCCCGCTTGTCATCCGGCGTGTTCGCCGTGCCGCCGGGATTCAGGGCTGCCGCACACGTCGCCGACCGCCCGGGCACCGGCTGGGCTCCCCCTGCGGGTTGCACGATCGCGAGCACGGCGAGAGCGCCCGCGAGGCCGATCAGTGCCCGGCTCACCACGTGTCGACCCATGGCAGGCGCTTGCCCTCGCGGGGGGCGGGGGAGGGGGCGGCAGCGAGTGTCTGGGCGAGGCGGGTGCGGGTCTCGGCGGGGTCGATGACGTCGTCGAGCTCGAAGTAGGTGGCGACGTTGAGCGCGCGGAAGTGGTGGCGCAGGCCGGCGACCAGCTCGCGGAAGTGCTCTTCGCGCTCGGCCTCGTCGGTGATCGCGGCGAGCTCGTTCTTCATGCCGAGCTTGACCGCGCCCTCGATCCCCATCGGGCCGAGCTCGCCGGTCGGCCAGGCCAGGGTCAGCAGCGGCTCGAGGAAGCTGCCGCCGACCATCGCCTGCGCGCCAAGCCCGTAGCCGCGGCCGACGACGACCGCGAGCAGCGGCACGGTCAGGTTGGGGCCGATCGAGAACAGGCGCGAGCAGTGCCGGACGAGCGCCGTCTCCTCGACCTCGGGCCCGACCATCATCCCCGGCGTGTCGACGAGCGAGAGGACGGGGATCCCGAACGCCTCGCAGAGGGTCATGAAGCGCGCCGCCTTGTCGGCGCCGGGGCTCGTGATCGCGCCCGCGAGATGGGAAGGGTCGTTGGCGACGATCCCGATCGGCCGCCCCTCGATCCGGGCGAAGACGGTGATCATGCCCGCGGCGAAGCCCCGCCGGAGCTCGGTCACCGAGTCCTTGTCGCAGAGCCCGGCGATCACCGAGTGCATGTCATAGCTACGCCGCCGGCTCTCAGGCACGACGTCGCGCAGCGGCTCCTGCGCTGGCGCCGTCCACTCATCCGTGCGCCCCTGGAAGTAGCCGAGCAGGCTCTTGGCGACGGCGACCGCTTCGGCCTCGTCTGCGACCCGGACATCGACGACGCCGTTCGCGTCCTGGACGTCGATCGGGCCGACCTGCTCAGGCGCATAGTTGCCGAGCCCGCCGCCCTCGATCATCGCCGGGCCGCCCATGCCGATGTTGGCGCCCTCGGTCGCGATCAGGATGTCGGCCGTGCCGGCGAGCGCCGCGTTGCCGGCGAAGCAGCGCCCGTGGACGATCGCGATCCGCGGCACGAGGCCCGAGAGGCGGCCCCAGAGCGCGAACGCGCGCGCGGTCAGCGAGGAGCCGGTCGGCATGTCGGTGTCGCCGGGGCGGCCGCCGCCGCCCTCCGCGAAGAGGACGACCGGCAGGCGCGTGCGCTCGATCACCTCGAACAGGCGGTCCTTCTTGAAGTGCCCGAGCGCGCCCTGCGTGCCGGCGAGCACGGTGTAGTCGTAGGAGACGACAGCGCACGAGGCACGCTCGGCCCCGAAGCGCTCGGCGTTGATGGTGGCGATTCCGCCGATCAGCCCGTCCGCCGCCGTGCGCTCGATCAGCTCGTCCTCGCTGCGGCGCTGGCGCTGCGCGGCGAGGGCGAAGATCCCGTACTCGGAGAAGCTGCCGGCGTCGATCAGGTCCTCGAGGTTCTCGCGCGCGGTGCGCCCGCCGCGGTCGTGCCGGCCCGAGACGGCATCCGGGCGACCCTCGTCGAGGGCGCGGCGGCGCCGGTCGAGGACCTCGGCGAGGTCGGGCCTGACGCCTGCGGAGCTCCGCTCGGCGTGGCCGGCTTCCGGCTCGGCGCCGTTGCCAGCCGTCGCGTCGGGCGCGATCCGGACGAGGACGTCGCCCTCGGCGACGCTCTGACCGGTCGCGACGAGGACCTCGGAGACCGTTCCCGCGAGCTCAGCCCGAACCTCCGTCTCCATCTTCATCACCTCGATCAGGGCGACGAGCGCGCCGCGGTCGATGCTCGCCCCGGCACTCACCTCGACGCTCTGCACGACACCCGCGGTCGGCGCGCGGACGTCGGTCTGCGGGGTGGGCATCGGCGCACCTTATCCCTGCAAGCAAGCGATTTGCGGAATCGATTGATCCAGTCCGGCGCCGGCGCCGCATAGAGGGATAACGCGCCGGCAGCCGGGGCCCTCTTCGGAGGGGCTGCCCAGCACCGCCGTGCTCCGAATCAACTCGAAAGGAAACACAGAAATGTTCAAGCGAATCGCAGCCAGCCTGATGCTGCTCGCCGCTATCGCGATCGGCGTCGCGGCGTGTGGAAGCTCCAGCGACACCACGTCGACCGACAGCGAGGAGCCCGTCGCGCAGATCGACAACCTGACCGGCGTCCAGACCAAGGTCACCCTCGACGCGGGCTTCGTCGACGCGCTGACGAAGCTCGGTCTTACTCCGGCCCCCGTCGGCAAGGCGACGCTCAAGGACGGCTACATCGCCTTCCCGATCACGGGCGGCAACGTCACCTACTACGACCCGAGCCAGCCCCTGCGTCCCTACGTCCAGGGCGAGATCGATCACGCCGGCAGCGGGCTCAGCCTGAGCGCCGGCAAGACCGAGGTCGACCTGACCGACTTCGTCATCGATCCGGGGACCTCGAAGCTGATGGGCGACGTCTCCGTCAACGGTAAGTCGGCCGCCAAGGGCGCCGTGCTGTTCGACCTCGACGGCTCGACCCTGAAGGCGCTGCAGGTCAACAAGGACCAGGGCACGGCAACGCTCGAGGGCACCACCGTGGAGCTCTCGCCCGACGCGGCGAACCTGCTCAACGGCGCCTTCAAGACGAACGCCGTCAAGGGCGGCACCGTGGTCGGCATCAGCGCGATTACCGTCGCCCTCCCCTCGTAGCCGGGAAGGCAAAGAACGTCGCGCGGGACGGCGCGATGACTGCGGCGCCGGGTCCTGTGGCCCGGCGCCGCTTTTTCTTGCCCGGGAGGGTAAGAATCGCTCGTACGAGGAATCGATCAACATGCGTCCGGCAGGGCGCGGACAGGAGACCGATGAACGCCTACACGCACAAGAACCTCGGCGAGATCGAGGATTCGGCGGCCAAGCACGGGAGCGGCGAGATCATGGAGGTCCGCTTCGCGAGGGGCGACCTGGACGCGACGGAGACGGGGCTCGCGCATCACCAGCTGAAGCCGAACCAGCGCCAGCCGTTCGGACACAAGCACGACGACGCCGAGGAGGTCTTCGTCGTCCTCGCCGGCTCGGGCCGCGTGAAGCTCGATGACGAGGTGCTCGAGCTGACGAGACTCGACGCGCTACGGATCGCGCCCGACGTGATGCGCCAGTTCGAAGCCGGTGAGGACGGCCTCGAAATGATCGTCTTCGGCCCGCACCACGACGCCGATGGCGAGATCGTGCCCGGATGGTGGGCCGAAGGGGCGTAGCGTGTCGTAGAGGAGGGGGCGTGGCCGGGACCGGATCAAAGGGGCGCCGGGCGGGTTATGTAGACCGAGAGGCCGACGATCGTGCAAGACGCCCCACGTACTTCCCGCCGTGAGCTGCTCGGGCTCGGTGCCGCAGCCGGCGGGGCCCTGCTGCTACGCAGGCCCTTGGCGGCACGCGCTTGGGGCATGCCGCCGACGACGCCGCGAATCGCCGTGGTCGGCGCCGGGCTGGCAGGCCTGAGCTGCGCGTACAGGCTCACGCAGGCCGGTCTGCCCGTGAGCCTCTTCGAGGCAAACCCGGAGCGGCTCGGCGGGCGGTGCTGGACCGCGCGCGAGTTCGCCGGTGGCCAGACGGCCGAGCACGGCGGCGAGTTCATCGACACCTCGCACAGGGCGATCCGGCGCCTCGTCCACGAGCTCGGCCTCGAGCTCGAAGACGGCCGGCGGCCGCTGCGGAAAGGCGGCCGGACGCGCTATTGGTTCGGCGGGCGGCAGCGAACAGGGGCGGGCGTCTGGAACGGCTACGGAAGGTTGGTCGCGCGAGCGCGCCGCGACGCCCGGCGGATCGGTCCCTACCTGCACGGCGCCTCCGGCAGGGCGGCGGCGCAACTCGACGAGATGACCGCCCGCGAGTGGATCGACGCCGCCGCTCCCGGACCGGGCCACGCCGTGCTCCGGGCGGCGATGAAGCAGTACATGGCGGAGGAGTACGGGCTCGAGGCAGCGCGGCTGAGCGCGATGAACATGATCATCGAGCTCGGGCCTCGCGGCCAGGGCTCCGACGAGCGCTTCCACGTCCACGGAGGTAACGACCTGGTCGTCGACGGGTTGGCGGCGGCGCTGCCCGCCAGCGCGGTCGAGCGCGGTATGGCGCTCTCCTCGCTGCGCCGGCGCGGCGACGGCAGCTACGCGCTCGGCTTCGCGGGAGTTCCCGGCAGTCGCGTCTTCGACGTCGTCGCACTCTGCCTGCCGTTCACGGCGCTGCGCCGGGCGGCGATCGGCACGGCGGGCATCAGCCGTCGCAAGCGACGCGCGATCGAGGAGCTCGGGATGGGCACCAATGCGAAGGTGCTGGTCCAGCTGGAGCGCCGCATGCGCCACTACGACGGCTGGAGCGGCGAGTACTACGACCGCCGGGTCGACACCTGGGACAGCACCGCCAACCAGCCGGGGCGCCGCTCGGTGCTGACGGTCTTCTCCGGCGGCGAGGTCGGGCGCCGGTACCGGAGCCCGCAGCCGCACGGCGAGGCCCCCAAGAAGGTCGTCGCCAATGAGCTACGCCGGATCGGGCGCGCGGTCGACGGCGTCGAACATGGCGGCGACGGCGCCGCGTGGCTCGACCACTGGGCCGCCGATCCGCACACGCACGGCTCCTACGCCGCCTACATGCCGGGCCAGTTCACGCGCTTCTGGGGCAAGCTGGCGCGGGCGGAGGGCAACCTGCACTTCGGCGGCGAGCACACGGAGACGGTGCACCTCGGGTACCTCGACGGTGCGGTTCAGAGCGGCGAGCGCTGCGCGAGGGAGATCGCGGCGAAGGCGCGCTGAGCCCCACGGGCGGGGCGCGGGGTTATGTAGACCTGTGCGCTGCTGCCGGCGACCCGCCGAGCCGCCGGCCCAGATTGCAGCCGATCGCCCGGGCGCCGGCCCAGATTGCAGCCGAGTCGAGCAGGGGATCGGCCGTGACGAGCTACGGGAGCCGGCGAACGTCCCTCAGCCGTGTCTATGGGAACGGACGCGGGACGTTCGGCACCGCGGTCGATCCGAGCCCTCTCACGCCTCCAGGGGACATAACCGGCGTTATCGTGCGTTGCAGCTGCGGGAATCCGGCTCCCCGCCCAGCGCCGCCGGACACATGCCCCCCCGGCGGCCCTCGCGCTCAGTGCTGCACGCTGTGAATGACCCTGCGGATCCTCTTCGTGAAGTACGGGCCGAAGAGGATCCGGCGGAAGCGCTTCGT
Source organism: uncultured Solirubrobacterales bacterium (assembly GCA_963850625.1). Taxonomy (GTDB): domain Bacteria; phylum Actinomycetota; class Thermoleophilia; order Solirubrobacterales; family 70-9; genus CAXMST01. The sequence continues at coordinate 19,086 of CAWKLZ010000010.1, read as the reverse complement.
GTCGTAGAAGTAGCTCGAGACGGAGTTCACGTACCAGCGGTGCTTGCGCTTGAACTCCCAGGGACCGCCGCTGCAGCCGTGCAGCATGTTGCAGGCGATCGCGATGCTCTTGCGGCCCGGGCCGCGGTCGTAGGGATCGTCGCCGATCAGCTTCGAGAAGCACGCCCACATGATCTCGGTCCCGCCCAGGTTGTTCGGATAGCCGAGCGCCAGCTCCTTGTGGTGACGGCCGGCGTTGGTAGCGACGTGGAGCTCGCCCGTCAGCTTGCCGAGGTTCGGGCTCGGGCCGCCCAGGCGTACGGCCGCGTAGTCGTACTTCTGGTTCTCGTGCTTGACCCACTGCCTGGTCGTCGCCAGCTTCAGGCCGAACCAGAGTCCGTGCGGACCGCTGCCGGCGAAGTAGCTCGGCACGAAGGCGACGGCGGTCGCGTAACCGCGTCCCTTCCCGTGGATGCAGTGGCCCGCCGTGAGGATCGTCGAATGGGACTTCGACTTGATCACCGTCGCCGAGCACGAGTACAGCCCGTTCGCGAACTTCATGTAGAGCTTCCCGGTGGAGCGGAACGGCGGACGTGAATAGAGCCCGTGCGGGACCGCTCCCGAGGTCACGTGCGGGTGCCGCGGCACGTTGTGGTCCCCGTGCTCGTGGCCGTGCTTGTGCTTTGCCGCCCGGGCAAGCGGCTGGAGCTTCTTCAGCCCGTCCGGCGCCTCCGAGGGCGCGACCGCCTGCGCCGGCATCGGCTTCGCCTTGCGCATCCGCTTCTTCGTCCAGAACTCCTTCGTGTAGCGACCGTTGCCGACCTTGTGCACGAGCGCCTGCGCCGGCGCTGCCTGCGTCAGCGCGAAAACGAGCGCGGTGACCACGACGACGCCCAGCCCCATCAGGGCATGCGGACGGCGGCCCCAGCCGACAGCCGTGAAAATTGAGTGGGTCCCACCGCTCGCTTCGATGCCGATGACTATCCCCGCCCGCCTTGATTCGTAAACGCCGGTGGCGCTCAGGCCGGCCGGGCGCTCAGGTGGCGGTGCACGAGCTGGATCGCCGTAGCACCCTCCCCCACCGCTGTCGCGCAGCGCTTGATCGAGCCCGCGCGGACGTCGCCCGCAGCGAAGACTCCCGGCTCGCTGGTTGCCAACAGCCCGTCGGCCCCCGCCGCCGCCCCGGTCAGCAGGAAGCCGTGCTCGTCGCGCTCGAGCTCGCCGTCGAGCCAGTCGGTGCATGGATCGGCGCCGATGAACAGAAAGAGGAAGCTGAGCGGCAGGTGCTCGCCGTCCTTGAGCGTGACCGCCTCGAGGTCGCCGCCACTGCCGTGCAGCTCCGCGACCTCGCTGCGATCGCGCACCTCGACCCCGAAGCGCTCCAGATCACCGATCAGGTAGTCGCTCATCGTCTCGCGGAGGTCGGCACGGCGGTGCAGGAGCGTTGGCAGCGCGCCGCCCTTGGCGAGCCAGATCGCCGCCTGGGCCGCTGAGTTGCCGCCGCCGACGACGCCGACCCGGGAGCCGCCGCAGAGCTGCGCCTCGGGTGGGCCGGCCGCGTAGAAGATGCTCGACCCCTCGAACTCGTCCAGGCGCTCGACGGGAAGCCGCCGGTACTGGGCGCCGGTCGCGATGACGACGACGCGAGCGGTGATCTCCGGGCCTTCCTCCGTGAGGACCCGGTGACCACGCGGATCGGGAGTCAGGCGCTTGGCCGAGTACGGGGTCGCCGTACGGGCGCCGAACTTACGTGCCTGGGTGACGGCACGGCTCGTCAGCTCGATCCCGCTGACGCCGCCGGGGAAGCCGAGGTAGTTCTCGATCCGGCGCGAGGAGCCGGCCTGTCCGCCGAGGCCCGATGCTCTCGATGAGGAGCGTGTCGAGACCCTCGGAGGCGCCGTAGACGGCGGCGCCGAGCCCGGCCGGACCGGCGCCGATGACGAGCAGGTCGACCGTCAAGCTCGGGCGGCAACTCGAGGCCGATCCCGAGCGCCCGGGAGAGCTCGCCGTTGGAGGGCCGATGCAGCTCGAGGCCGCCTGGGAGACGCACGAGCGGCGCCTCCTGCTCCTCCTCCTCCTTGCCGGCGCCCTCGGGATCGAGCCGCGTGAACGGCACGCGGAGGCGCTTCGCGAACTCGACGACGCGCCGGGTCTCGTTGCCCTCGCGCGGGCCGATGATCTCGATGCCGATGCCGGGCTGCGTCTGCAGCGCCTCGCGGCGGCGGATGAAGGCCGTGAGGACGAGCTCCGAGAAGTCAGAGTCGTCGAACAGCAGCGCGCGCAGCTGCTCGCGCTCGATCGCGATCAGGCGCATCGGCGAGCGGGCGACGGCGCGCAGGAAAACGGTCTGCCCGGAGAGCAGGTTCATCTCGCCGAGGAAGCCGGATGCGCTGTGGCGGATGATCTCGTTGCCGGCCGCGTCCTCGATCGCCGCCTCACCCTCGACGATCGCGAGGAACGGATAGCGCTCGTCACCGACGTCGAAGAGGATGTCCCCCTCGGCCGCCGTGCGCTCCTCGCCGAGCTCCCTGAGCCGCTCGATCTGCTGGCTCGAGAGCAGTGGGCTCGACGGCGGAGTTGACACGCCGCCAGCCTAGCGCCACCCCTCCCCCGGCCCGTGCGCGCCGCGGCCGCGCACTAGCATTTGGCCGATGCTACGTACCGTCAAGCAGCGGTCGCGGTGATCGTTGCCGCGGCCGCCGCCGCTACCGCCTGCACGTTGCTCACCCTCGCGCTGATCGGCACCGGATCCGCCGCCGCATCATGCGGAGGCACCTACTCCTACGGGGCGAAGAAGAACGCCAACTTCGGCAAGCCGCCGCTGATCATCGGCGACTCGACCCTGATCCTCGCCGCGCCGAAGCTCGCCCACCGCGGCTTCGTCGCCGACGCGCGCGGCTGCCGGCAGTGGGACGAGGGGCTCGACGTCCTGCACCACTACAAGCACAAGCATCGCTACGGCAAGGTCGCCGTGATGGCGCTCTCCTCGAACGGCTCGGTCACCGACGACGAGGTCAAGGCGGCCCTGAAGATGGTCGGGCACAAGCGCATCCTCGGACTCGTCACCGCCTACCAGGCCGGGCACAGCACGGAGGACGCCAAGCTCTTCCGCCACGAGGCCCACAAGCACAAGCGGATCCTGCTGATCGACTGGCTGCACCACAGCCGCCACCACCCCTCCTGGTTCGCCTCAGACGGGATCCACGTCACCTACGAAGGCGCAGCGGCGCAGGCCCGCTACTACTCGAAGCGCGTCTTCAGTCGACTCAAGCCGCCCCGCCACAAGCACCACAGGCACCACAGGCGTCATTGAGCCGCCGCGGCGCTGGGCCGGCGACGCGCCGAGTCCTGCGCTCAGCGCAGCGCCCAGTGGCGCCAGCTCTTCAGCGCCGGCTTCGGCTTCAGGTTCTTGTCGACCAGCCCCATCTTCTGGCAGAAGCCACAGCCGGAGACGTCGGAGGCGTGGTGGCTGAGGTCGCTCCAGGTGAACCAGATGACGCGCTTCAGGTGCCACTTGCGCTGGTTGTGGACGAGCAGGCCGAGCGTCTTCTTGACGGCCTTCGCCTGGCCCTTGCCCCTGTAGAAGACGTTGCCATTCGGCTTCTCCGAGGAGTAGCCGAGCTCAGTGATGTACAGCGGAAGGCTGCCGAAACCGGCCTGCTGCGCCGCCTTGCGCATCTTCTCCACCTGGTATTTGACGCCGCGTAGGCCGTTGGCATAGGGATGGACGGCTGTTGCCGCCGACGTACGCCTTCATGTGGGGCTGCTTGAGGAACTTGCCGAGGAAGTCCCAGGCGTACATCGAATGCTCCCGCTGAGGCGTGCCGAACATGCCCCCGGGCATCACCCGGACGCGCGGATCGGCCTGCAGGATGCCCTTCGCGGCCAGCTTGAACAGCTGCGCGTACTCCTTCGGGTCGGCCTTCGGCGCGTAGGCAACCTGCGAGTTCTCCTCGTTCCAGATCTCATAGGTGCCGGGCGTGTAGACGGGCAGGTCGGGGTTGAGCTTCCAGAACGTGCCGCCGGGTCCGTAGCGGCGCGCGACGGCGGCCGCGAACGCCGGCCAGCCGCGGCGCCCGGCCGCGCTCCGCATCGGCGTGGTCGCATAGCTCGGAGCCACCCAGTACGGGCTGCCGATCAGGCTCAGATGCGGCCGCAGGCCAGCCGAGACCAGCTCCCGCATCTGCTCGTCGGGGCGCTTCCAGTTGTAGCGGTGAAACTCGTAGCCGCCGACCTTGAGCGGTGGCCGCGGCTCGACCTCGGGCCACTGGATCGCCAGGCGGAAGACCTCGACGCCGTTGGCGTGCATCTGGTTGAAGGCCTGCTGGGTCGGGACGATCGCCGTGTCCATGCCGAAGAAGCCGGCGGGCGGCGCACTTGCCTGCGCTGCGGCAGGCAGCGCCAGAACCGCCAGGACGACCGCCGCCGCGCACAGGCGCACGCGCACGCCGCCCTCTGATCCGAACGTACCCCGCATACCCGTCGCAGTCTAAGACCCACGCTCGGCGCGCTCGCCAGGCGCCCTCGCACCAAGAGGCTTCGCGGCTGTAGATTGAGCCGATCGGCACCCACTCCCCGAGAACGATCATCGTCGGCGCCGGCTTCGGCGGCATCGCCGCAGCGATCGAGCTGCAGGCGCACGGCTTCGGCGAGATCACGATCCTCGAACGGGCCGACGGGATCGGCGGCACGTGGCTGCACAACAGCTACCCGGGCGCCGCCTGCGACGTGCCCAGCCACCTGTACTCGTTCTCCTTCGCTCAGCGACGCGACTGGTCGCGGCTCTGTTCCCCTCAGTCAGAGATCCTCGAATACCTCCGCGGCGTCGCCCACGATCACGGTGTCGACCGCCTCGTCGAGACCGGCGTCGAGGTCTCCGAGGCGAGCTGGGACGCCGAGGCCCGCCGCTGGACGGTCGCGGCCGCCGACGGGCGCAGCTGGGAGGCCGAGGCGCTGATCGTCGCGACCGGGCAGCTGCATCGCGTCGCCTACCCGCGGCTCGAGGGCCTCGAGAGCTTCGCCGGGCACTCCTTCCACTCGGCTGAGTGGGATCACGATTACGCGCTCGCCGGCCGCCGCGTCGCCGTCATCGGCACCGGCGCCAGCGCCGTGCAGTTCGTCCCTGAGATCGCGAAGACGGTCGGGCGGCTCGAGGTCTTCCAGCGCAGCGGCAACTGGTTTCTGCCGCGCCGGAACCGGGCCTATCCGAAGCCCGTCCGGTGGGCCTTCGAGCACCTCCCCGGCCTGCAGGCGTGGCGCCGGCAGTTCGTCTTCGACTACGGCGAGTCGCTGACGGCGATGATCCGCCACCCGCGTTCGCTCGGGCTGCTCGGCCGGGCCCGGTCCACGGCGTTCATGCGCTGGCAGCTCCGCGACCCCGAGGTCCGCGCGAAGGCCTGGCCCGACTACACGTTCGGCTGCAAGCGCGTGCTCTTCAGCTCGCACTGGCTGCCGGCCCTGCAGCGGCCGAACGTGAGCCTGCATACGGAGGCGATCACGGGCATCGAGGAGAGCGGCATCCGGACCGCCGACGGAGCGCTGCACGAGGTCGACTGCATCATCTGGGGCACGGGCTTCAAGACGACGGACTTCATGCTGCCGATGCAGATCCGCGGGCGCGAGGGCGCGACGCTGAGCGAGGTGTGGAGGGACGGCCCCCACGCCCACCTCGGGATGACGGTGCCGGGCTTTCCCTCGCTGTTTCTGATGTACGGGCCGAACACGAACACCTCGGGCGGCTCGATCATCTTCTACCTCGAGATGCAGGCCGCCTATATCCGCCAGGCACTGCACGAGGTGCGCGAGAGCGGCGCCGCGGCGATCGAGGTCCGCGCTGATGCCGAGGCCCGCTCGGACGCCGAGGTGCAGGCCCGCTTCGCCGGCACCGCCTGGACCGAGTGCGACTCGTGGTACCGCGACGAGTCCGGCCGCATCGTCACCAACTGGCCGGGCTACATGCGCGAGTACGAGCAGGCGACCGCGGCGATCGCCCGCGCCGACTACGAGTTGATCGGGGAGGCCGCGCCGCCTCGGGACGACGCGGCCGATTCCGTCGTCGCCGAGACCGTCTGACCCTCAGTGGCCGGGCCAGCCAGTCGGGCCGCCCTGCGGCCCGGTGAGCTGCCGAGCCGCCCGCCGCCCGGTCGCGGCGTAGCTGCACGAGATCGAGTTGCTTCGGGTCAGCACGCCCGGTACAGGCGTCAGCGGCAGGGGCTCACGCCCGAGGACCGGCATCGCCAGGTCCCCGGTCAAAGTCGGCTTCTCGAACCTGGCCGAGCCGATGAACGGCTCGGGTGGGGTCAGCGTGGCCTCCGTGAGCGCATCGTCGTAGGTGAAATTGGAACGATCGGCCAGCGCGTAGGCGAAGTGGCTGACACGCAACCCGCGCCAGCTCCGAGAGCCAACGAAGAAGTCTTCCGCCTCGAATATGTACTTGCCAAGCCGCCGGTCGTAGAACGCATCGAACTCAGGCTTATCGTCGGCGCAGGAAGCGAACGTCGGCGGCCTCTTGCCCCTGACCTGCTGCGAATTTGCACGCGGGGCGTGGACGCAGAGCTCTCCTTTGTGCTCGACGTAGCCGAAGCGCCATGCCTTGAGTCGGTGCACCTGTACGTCCACGTAGCCGTTCTCGCCGCGGAAGCGCAGCCGGCCGACCAGGGTGCCGCGGGTGACGTTCGCATCAAGGCAGCCGGGGCGAGCGGAGGTCTGCACGCGGCGATCGCGTGGCTTGAAGGCAAGGTGCACGGAGCCGCGGCTGCCGAGTCTCGCGTTGATCTTGCGGGGACCGTTCCTGGCCCCCGGCCGGTTCGTCCTGTAGTAGCTGCTCACCGCGCCGTCGCCGCCGGCGCTCTGTCGGCTGATCGTGATCGTCGGCCGATCGCGGCCCTCGTCGCCGTTCGCGGACAGATAGAGCGAGTAGCCGTCGCCCAACGTGACCCGGCCGCTGACGTCGGAGGCGGCGGCCCCGGAGCAGCAGAGCAGCAGGCCGCCGAGGGCGGCCGCGATCAGGCCCGCCAGAACCCCTCCTCTGCCCCCTCTCATCCCACCACTCGCTCAGGGTACCGCGCCCAGGGCGCTCTTCAGCTCAGCGGCGGACCTTCGGCTTCGCCTTGCGCATCGTCTCGATCCGGCGGTGCAGCGCGGCGGCCTTCTTCTTGTAGCGCTGCTTGTGCTTGCCCGCCATCAGGTTCTTGACCTCGTCCGGGTCGTGCTTGAGGTCGTAGAGCTCCTTCTCACCGGTGCGGCTGTACTCGACGTACTTCCAGCGCGACGTGCGGACGCCCCAGTAGATGCGCTCGCCCTGTCCGTGCGCCCGGCGCAGCAGCACGCCCTTGTGGAGCTTCGTCTTACGGCCGTCGAGCAGCGGCTGGAAGCTGCGGCCGTCGACCGCTCTGCCCGTCCTGATGTCGGCCCAGTCGGCGATCGTCGGCGCGAAGTCGGTGTTGCCGACCAAGCCCCTGACCGTGCCCGGGTCGACGCCGGGCCCGCGGACGAGCAGCGGCACGCGCACGCAGATCTCGTAGGAGCAGTTCTTGTGGTTGTAGTTGTGCTCGCCGATCGCGATCCCGTGATCGGTCGTGAAGACGACGATCGTGTTGTCGAGCAGGCCGCGGTCCTTCAGGGATTGGAAGATCTGCTCGACGCCGTCGTCGATGGCGAGCAGCGCCTGGTTGTGCTTGATCCGGTCCTCGATCAGCTTCTTGGGCGGCGGCGGGTGCAGCCCGCGGATCCACTTCGGCTTGTCCTTGACGTTGCGCTCGAGGAAGGCCTTCGTCTTGGCGATCTTGCGGACTTGCGCGTCTGCGTAGCGCTTCGGCGGCGTCCATGGGCTGTGGGGCGAGTTGTAGGCGACGAACTCGAAGAACGGCTTGTTCGTGTTGACCTCGTTGATGAAGCTGGACGGCCTGATCGCTGAGCACGTCCGTCGAGTAGTGATTCGGGCCCGCGTAGTCGACCAGCGTGCCGTTCTGGTTCAGGGTGAAGTCGAAGTACCGCTCGGGGCCGCTGTAGCCGGCCCAGTAGTCCCAGCCGTGCGGGACGTAGGTGTCCTTCTCGTCCCACGGGAACTTGTTCAGGTACTTGCCGACGTAGGCAGTCGTGTAACCGGAGTCGCCGAGCCAGTCGGCGACCGTCGAACGGCCCTTGAACAGCGTCGTCGTGGAGTTGCGATCGACCCCCGTGTGGGTCGAGGTCTGACCGGAGAGGAAGGTCGAGCGCGAAGGCGCGCAGAGCGCCGTGCCGACGATCGCGTTCGAGAACCGCGCCCAGTCGTTGCGCGACTGCACGTACGGCATGTCCTTGAGCGTCGTGTTGTACTGATCGTCGGTCATCACGACGACGATGTTCGGCCGGTTGTCGCGGGCCGCCTCGACGACGTTCCGGCCACCGATCAGGATGACGCTGAGCGTGACCACGAAGACGAGCCCGGCCGCCGCGAAGAGGGCCTTGGCGAGTTTGCTCATCGGTGCGCGAACGCTTCTGCTCATGGTCGATCGACGGGCCGGGCTGACCGCTGTGAGTCCGCCGCCGGCTGCTGATGCCGGTCGATCGGTGCCTTCCCGCGTCCGGGGAATGCTAGCCGCAGCGGATCACGGAGCGGCCAGCTTTCGGCCTCGAGCGGGGTGTGACGGCTGGCCCGCCTGATACGTAGTTGGGGTGTGAAGGGCTTCCTGCTTCATCGACTCCCCCCTGAACACGCGCGCCGGCGCCTGGCTGCGCTGCTCGCCGTGGCCGCGATCGCGGTCGGGGCGGCCGGCTGCGGCGGCGGCAGCGAAACGACGACGCGTCCGATCGGGGCTCCGGTGTGACCAGCGCCCAGCCGAAGCCGCCCGCCGGCAACGGCGGCATCGCCTCGACGACGCTCGACCCCTCCGGCGAGACGACGATCCCCGACCTGCCGAAGAACAACGATCCGAGCGCCGTGCAGTGCACCGGCGCCCCGAAGGGGGTCTTCGACGCCACCGCGATCGTCGGCGAGCCCTACGCGCAGGCTCGCGAAGCGGCGCAGGCCCAGGGCTGCGACGTGCGCGCCGTCGTCAAGGACGGCAAGCCGCTCGCCGTCACCCAGGACTTCCGGCCCGATCGCGTCGACGTCGCCGTCCGCGACGGAGACGTCGTCCGCATCGACGGCATCTACTGATCGAGGCAGGACCGTGTCCTCGTGTGAGTACGCCGGGGCGCAGATGCAGAGCAGGACGAGCTCGGCTCCGTGCGTCGCTCCACAGCTTGTGCGGGGTGCCAGGCGGGATCACGACGCTGTCGCCGGCGGCGACCTCGAAGACCTGCTCGCCGAGCTGCATCCGCCCCGCCCCCGCGGTGAACATGTAGATCTCCTCGCTGCGCTCGTGCAGGTGCGCGATCGTCTCGCCCCCGGGCGGCAGCGTCGGCCTCCGCAACGCTCTGCGCATCCGCCGGCGCTGAACGACGGGTGCACGAGCTCGACCACGCTCGAGCCGTCCTTGGTCCGGAAGCTCTCGCGGTCGCTTCGTCTCAGCACCGGTCCCGGATCGTCGGCCATGCCCCGAGGCTATGACAAGCGATCCGTCAGGCGCGGGTAGGCTGCCGCCGATGGCCCGCGTCGACTTCGACCCTGCCGAGCTCGAGCCGCAGGGCCTTCTACAAGCTGCTCACCGCCTCGGTCGTGCCACGGCCGATCGCCTGGGTCTCGACGCGCTCCGCAGACGGCGTCGACAACCTCGCGCCGCACTCGTTCTTCACGGTCAGCTGCCAGGACCCGCCGGTCCTGCAGTTCACCTCGGTCGGCGCAAGGACTCGCTCCGCAACGCCGAGGAGACGGGCGAGTTCGTGATCAACTTCGCGCCCGCGCCGCTGTTCGAGCAGGTCAACGCGACCGGGACACGAACTTCCCGCCGGATGTCGACGAGTTCGAGGCGGTCGGGCTCGAGACGCGAGCCGAGCCCACGCGTGGCGCCGTCACGGGTCGCCGCCTCGCCGGTCGCCTTCGAGTGCCGGCTCCTCGACACGCTCAGCTTCGGCAACTCGACCGTCGTCTTCGGGCGCGTCCTGCTCGCCGCCGTCGACGAGGGCGTGCTCGGCGATCGCGACCTGCCCGACGTCCGCAAGCTGCTGCCCGCTGGCCCGCCTGGGCCGCATCCAGTGGGCTGAGGTGACGGAACTGCTCGAGATCACCCGGATCCCCTTCGAGGAATGGCCGGGCCACTACGGCGACGCTCGCGGCCGCCGAGTGAACAGCACACACCACGAGGAGAGAGCCGATGACCGAACTCAGCGACCGCCAGGCCGAACTGTGCGAGTCGAGCCCCTACGACTACTCCGGGCCTGCGTGCCCTGTTCATCAACTGCACCCTGAAGCGCAGCCCCGAGGTCTCGAACACGCAGGGGCTGATGGACATCTCGATCGAGATCATGCGGCGCAACGGCGTCGAGGTCGAGAACGTCCGCGCGATCGACCAGCCGATCGCCACGGGCGTCTACGAGGACATGACCGAGCACGGCTGGGACGCGGACGCCTGGCCCGAGATCCAGCGCAAGGTGATGGACGCCGACATCCTCGTGCTCGGCGCGCCGATCTGGCTCGGCGAGAAGTCGTCGGTCTGCACGCGCGTGATCGAGCGCCTCTACGGCTACTCGGGCAACCTCAACGACGAGGGTCAGTGGGCCTACTACGGCCGCGCCGGCGGCTGCTTGATCACCGGCAACGAGGACGGGATCAAGCACTGCGCGATGAACATCCTCTACTCGCTGCAGCACCTCGGCTACTCGATCCCGCCGCAGGCCGACGCCGGCTGGATCGGCGAGGCCGGGCCGGGTCCCTCATACCTGGATCCCGAGGAGGGCGGGCTGCAACAACGACTTCACGAACAGGAACACGACGTTCATGACCTGGAACCTGATGCACCTCGCCAACATGCTCAAGCAGGCCGGCGGCATCCCCGCCTACGGCAACCAGCGCGCCAAATGGGACGCGGGCTGCAGCTTCGACTTCCCGAACCCGGAATACCGGTAGGCGGCTGCCGCGCGCGGCTTCGTTCCGTGTGGACTTTTCCGTCATATAGAGGGAAAGGTCCACAAGGTTCGGCCCGGGGCGTGCGCTACCGCCTTTTCCAGGCGCCGCCGAAGAGGCGGCCGAGGCGACCGGTCGCGAGATTGGCGCCGAAGACGCCGGGGTTGTTCTCGGGCGGGCCGAGCTTGGCGACCTCGGCCGCGCCGATCGAGAGCACGACGCCGTGATCGAAGGTACGCGAGACCTCTGGGCCGTCGACGAAGCGGACCGTGCCGCCGCCGTCACGGATCACGATGCCGTCGAGGATGTGCTCGCGGTAGTTGTCGACGATCTGCTCGACGCGGCCGACCTCGGCCTCGTCGCTGCCGTAGACGGGCGTGCCCTCCGGGACTGCCGCGTAGTGGATGGCGGTCCCGAGACCCGCGAGGAATTCCTTGCTGGGCTCCTGTTCGCTCATCGCTGAAGCATACGAATGCCGGAGCTCAGGCCTCGCCGCTCCGCTCCGCCGCGAACGCCTCGATCGCGCGCGAGAGCTTGCCCCCCTGCCAGGCGAGCGGGCTCTCCCCCGCCTGCTCACTGATCAGCTGCGCCCCGGGGACCGTCGCCGCGATCCGCTCCGCCGCCTCGTAGGGATGGCCCGGGTCGGCCTCGTCGTGGCTGGCAACGACGAGCGTGGGCAGCTCGAGGTCCGCGAGTCGGCTCGAGTCCGGCGTACGGGACCGAGCGCGGCACCTCGCGCAGGGCGACCGCGAGTGCCTCCAGCAATACGCCAACCTGAACCAGTTGTAGAGCAGGGCACCACCGTATTGCTCGGACGCCGAGGTCAACTTCACCGGGTCCGGCAACAGCGGGCAGGTCAAACTGCTCCAGACGTGCAAGGACCGCACGCAGGTGACGATCACCATCCGCCCCGCCTGAGGCTCGCGCTCGCCGCAGCCGCGGCCGGGCTCGTCCTGGTCGCACCGGCGGCCGGCGGGCACGTGGCCGCACTCCCGTCGCCACTCGTCCCGCTTTCGCCGTCGCCCCCGCTCGAGGGCGGCGCGACCTCCGCCTCGGAGGGCGTACGGCACCGCATCCGCTCGGCGATCCGCGTGCACGTCTCGGTCTCGCAGGGCGGCACACCGTTTGCGATCGCGGCCGACCAAACGCTCTTCGTGACCGTCACGGGCGACTACTTCTTCACGATCGGGGCACCGCTGCTCGACGTGCAGGCGCTCCCCGGCTCGGACGCCACGCCGGGCCTGCGGCGCAGGGCGATCATCTGGCAGGGCTTCAACCCGGGTCGCCGCACGCTGAAGGCACGCGCGCAGCTCGATCCGGCCCAGGCCGCACCGGTGCTGCCGCTGCGCATCGAGGTGCACGGAGGTGCAACGACCTTCGTCAACACGACACGCGTCACCGCCGCCTCGTACACGGCGGACGCCGACCCGGCACCGCTCGCCGGCTATCTGAGCGAGCTCCGGCGGGCGGTCGCTCACGGGCACCCCGTCCCGGAAGGCACCGTGACGCTGACGAGCGCCGCGCGCCCCTCCCACGTGCAGGTCACGGTGCCCCTCCGCGTCAGCGGCACGGTCGGCGGCCGTCGCGTGTCCGCCACGGTCACCGGCCGCCTCACCGTGCCCGTACGCGGGCTGATCGACGTGTCGGTCGAGCCGCAGCTCCCGGCCACCGGCACCCTCGCAGGGCTCTCCGGACGCGCGGCACTCGCCCGTGCGACGACGTTCGTCCTGACCGTGGCCCGGCTGCGGCAGGTCGAGCGCTTCCTCGGCAACCCCGACCCGGCCGGATCGTCGACGACCCTCTACCGGTATCGAAGTGCCGTGCCGCCACGCATCTCGGTCGCCGTGCAACCAGCCGTGCCGGGCCGCAACTGGACGATCACGGTCGCGGTGATTGCGGGCGCGCTGCTCGCGGCAGGAGCCGGGCTCGCCGTCTGGGCTAGGGCCTGATTGCGGCGCGCATCGTCTCGAGCGGCGGCTCGAGCCCGGTCCAGAGCCGAAAGCTCGCAGCGCCCTGCTTGACGAGCGCCTCACGGCCGTCGACGACGGTGCAGCCGGCAGCGTGCGCTGCCGCCACGAGCGCGGTCTCGCGCTCCCCGTAGGCGAGATCGACCACGGTCTGCCCCGGCTGCGGCTGGACGAGCAGCCGGTCGCGCTCGGGGGTCGCATTGACGACGAGATCGCAACCGTCAGCGTCCGGCGGCCACGCAGCCGACCGCGTGAAGATGCGGGTGTCGGCCGGCAACGCGGGCATGAGCGCTCGGGCCGCTCCGCCGGAGCCGATCAGGCACGCGTGGTCTGCGTCGATCCCCGCGAGGATCTCGCGGTCGGTGTTGAAGCCCAGCACGCGTCCGTCGCGAAAGACGATCGTGTTCACGGCGTCGCCGTCCGCCTCGTCACACGCCGCGACGACTGCCTGCTTGTGCGGGATCGTCACGTTCGCGCCGACGAAGCCGAGCGTGTGCAGCGCCTCGACCGCGGCAACCGGATCGGCGACGTCGTAGGCCGCGTAGTGCCAGTCGAGACCGCACACCGCGAACGCCGCGTTCTGCATCCGGGGCGAGAGCGACTGCGCCACGGGATGTCCGAGCAATGCAACCTGGTGTGTCATCTAGCAGCCGTAGCCGTGCGCGCACTCGTAGCGCGCGAACGCAGACGCGCTCGCCGTGAAGAACTGATGGATCTTGTCGGGCTTCCGCACGAAGTAGAGATAGTTGACGTGCGCCGGATGCGCCGCCGCCTGGATCGAGGCGAGTCCCGGATTTGCGATCGGTGTCGGCGGCAGCCCCGTCGTCTTGCGCGTGTTGTAGGGCTGTCGCTCTGCAGCTGCGACTCGAGAATCGACTGTGTCGGCAGGATGTGCAGGCCGTACCGCAGGGTCGCGTCGATCCCGAGCGGCATGCGCGCGTGCAGCCGGTTGTAGATCACCGCGGATACGAGCTTCCGTTCTTCCGGCGCGAGCGTCTCCTCCTCGATCATCGATGCGATCACGAGCACGTCGTAGTCGGTCAGGTTCTTCGCACGCGCATACGTCAGATCGACGCGCCCCCAGTTCGCGCAGAACGCGTGCAGCTGGTCGCGGACGAGCTGCGTGCTCGTCGTCTTGCCCAGGAAGTCGTAGGTCGCCGGGAACAGGAACCCTTCGAGGTTGTTCCGCTTGCGAGGGCGAAAGCACGGAATCGCCGCGCCGTCGGCTCGCCCTCAGGTAGGAGGTTGCCGTGAGCTTCACCGGCTTGTGGCTCTTCCGCTGGGCGATGCGTGCAACGTCGCGCACCCGAACGGCCATCTGCGCCCGCGTGAAGCCCTCCGGAAACACGATCCGGAACGGCTTCGGCGCAATCGGGACGACCGGCGCCACCGTGTGCGAGTGGTGCACGTGCGGAAGCGCGACGGCAACCGCGACGACGGCGGCGACCAGCGCGGCCGCGATCGCGACCAGCGCCACGAGGCGGCGGCGACGGATCTGCTCGGACGACGGGCCTTCGGCCGTCGCCCCGCGTCAGCTCCGGGCGCTCTGCCATTCGAGATAGCTCGACAGGAGATGCGCGGCGGCCCGGGCGTCGTCGCCGCCGGCCAGCACCGACGTGAACCGCTCGTCGTAGGTCTCGACCGGCCTCGCCAGGGCACCGCGCAGGCGCTCGACGAAGTCGGCCGTCTCACGCGCCTGTTCGCCGTGCTCGCCCCGCAGCGTCAGGGGCATCCCCACCACGACCAGCTCGGGCTCCTCGGCCTCGATCACGGCGAGCAGCTTCGCAAACCCGGTGTCGCTGCCGGCGCGGTCGACCGTCGTCACCGGCCGGGCGACGATGCCGGTCGGGTCGGAGACCGCAACGCCGGTGCGCGCGGAGCCGTAGTCGAGCGCGAGCACCTTCACGCGCGAGCGCGCAGTGAGCCGGTCACGCCCGGTCGTGAGCGCGTCCCGGACACCGTCGACGTTCTTGCCGCCGGCCTCCGCGAGCGTCGGCCGTCCGCCGCCCCCACCGCCGATCAGCGGCCCGAGCTCGCGCACGATCGCCACCGCGTCGAGCCCGGCGAGCGACTTGTCGAGGTTCACTACGAGCGCGACCTTGCCGTCGTCGGTCGAGGCGAGCACGACCGCGTCGGCACCTTCGCGTTGGCGCAGCTGGTCGGAGAGATCGCGCAGCGCACTGCCGCGCGCACCTTCCACCTCGGCGACGAACACCTTGCCCTGCTTGTCCTGCCAGAGGATGTTCGGCCCCGTCTCGGCCTGCTTCGGCTTCTTCGCCTCGCGTTTCACCTGTTCCAGCTCGACTCGAACGTCCTCGAGCTCCTTCGAACGGCCCTCGAGCACGGTCCACGCCTCGCCCGCTGTGACGGCCTCGATCCGGCGCGCGCCGGAGCCGACCGATCCTTCGCTCAGGATCAGGAACGGCCCGATCTCGGCCGTCGAGCGCACATGCGTTCCTCCGCAGAGCTCGGCCGAGTAGTCGCCGATCTCGACGACGCGCACCTCGTCGCCGTACTTCTCGCCGAACAGCATCATCGCGCCGAGCTTGCGAGCCTCCTCGATCGGCGTGACGTACGTGCGCACCGCGATCGCCTCGAACACTTTCTGGTTCACGAGCCGCTCGACGTGCTTGCGCTGTTCCGGCGTGAGCTGCTGCTCGTGCGTGAAGTCGAAGCGCAGCTTGTCGGGACGCACGGCGGAGCCGGCCTGCTTCACGTGGTCGCCAAGCACGTCCCGTAGCGCCTGGTGCAGGAGATGCGTGGCTGTGTGGTTGGCCTGGGTCGGGAAGCGGTCGCCCCAGTTGACGACCGCCTGGACGCGCGTGCCGACGTGAGCGATCCCGCCGAGCGCGCGGGACGTCGACGACGAGCACCTGGTCGTCGCCGAACTTCAGCACCTCGACCACGTCGAGCTTCTCCGGTCTCCCCGTCGACGACGAGGTAGCCACGGTCGCTGACCTGGCCGCCGCCCGCCGCGTAGAACGGGCTCTGCTCGAGCTTGACGAACTGGCGCGTCCCGCCCGCCGGCGCGGTGTCGATCACGGCCGTGAGCACGTCGGTCTTCGAGTAGCCGACGAACTCGGTCGCCCGCTTGCCGGCGCCGACGAGCTGTGCTGCGATCTGCTGCGCCGTGTCGTCGCCGCCGCCACGCGAGACCTCCCGGTGCTGCTCCATCAGGTCGCGGAAGCCGTCCATGTCGAGGGCCTGGCCGCGCTCCTCGGCGAGCTCCTGCGCGAGCTCGATCGGGAAGCCGTACGTCGCGACGAGTGCGAACGCGTCGTCGGCGGTGATCGCCTCCTGGCCGGCGAGATCCTCGAACACCTTCATGCCGCGCGCGAGCGTCTCGGAGAACTTCTCCTCCTCCGCGCGCACGATCCGCTCGATCTGGGCGGCGTGCTCGCGGAGCATCGGGTAGGCGTCGCCCATCTGTTCGACACGACTGCGGGCAGGCGGTGGACGCCGTCCAGCCCGATGCGCTTGGCCTGGTAGATCGCACGGCGGAGCAGACGCCGGCAGATGTAGCCGCGACCTTCGTTCGACGGCTCGATTCCCTCTGCGATGAGGAACGTGACCGCGCGGCCGTGGTCGGCGAGCACACGGTGCGCGCGCTGGGAAACCTGGCTGTCGTTGTAGGCGACTCCCGACTCGCGCTCGATCCACTCCATGATCACCTGGAAGCCGTCGGTGTCGAAGACGGAGCTGACGTCCTGCAGCACGCACGCCGTTCGCTCGATGCCCGTTGCCCGTGTCGACGTTCGGGCGTCGGCAGCGGCACGAGCACGTTGCCGGGCTGCAGGTCGTACGCCATGAAGACGAGGTTGTAGATCTCCATGATCCGGTCGCAGTGGCCGGGCCCGCAGTTCGGGTCGCCGCAGGCGTAGTGCTCGCCACGGTCGTAGAAGATCTCGGTGCACTGCCCGCACGGGCCCGTCTCGCCGGCCTGCCAGAAGTTGTCCTTGCCGAGGCGGACGATCCGCTCGCCGGGGATGCCGACGCGCTGCCACGCCGCGATCGCAACCGTGTCCTCGTCCAGCTCGAGCATCGGATCGCCTTCGTGGACGGTCGCCCAGAGCCGCTCCGGCTCGAGCCCGAGCACCCGGGTGACCCACTCCCACGCGAAGTCGACCGCTTCGTCCTTGTAGTAGTCGCCGAACGAGAAGTTGCCCATCATCTCGAAGAACGAGCAGTGCCGGTCGGTGCGCCCGACCTCGTCGAGGTCGTTGTCCTTGCCGCCCGGCCGCAGGCACGGCTGCACGCTCACGACCCGGTCCCGCGGCGGTTCCTTCGTTCGCAGGAAATACGGCTTGAACGGCTGCATGCCGGCGATGATGAAGAGCGTCGTCTGGTCCTCAGCCGGCGGGATCAGCGAGTGCCCGGGCACGCGCAGATGGCCGCGCTCCTCGTAGAAGCGCTGAAACGCCTCACGCAGCTCGTTCGTCGTCATCGCCACGGACGAACAGTGTACGGACGCCCTGTGGAGCGCTCGAGGTCGACCAGTTGCACGCATGGCGGTACCTGGACCGCTGTGCGTGACAGCCGACCGATCGCCGCGATCTCGATCAGGCGGCGTGTTCGGGGTCGAACTCGTCGGCGGCGATCTCGTCCCGGATCTTCTCGAGCGCGCGGCGGATCAGCCGCGAGACGTGCATCTGCGAGATGCCGACCTGCTGGCGATCTGCGACTGCGTCAGCCCTTCGAAGAAGCGCAGGTGCAGGATCGCCCGCTCGCGCTCGTCGAGCACCTTGAACCGGGCGCGAGCACGGCGCGGTCCTCGGAGACCTCGTACTGGTGCTCCATCGTCGCCGAGCGACTCGAGCGGATCGAGCTCCTCGCCGTCCTCGGTGCCGCCGCCCGTGGAGAGCGAGAGCGACGAGTAGGCCCGACCCGACTCGAGCGCCTCGAGCACTTCCTCCTCCTCGACGCCGGCCGCCTTGGCGAGCTCGGCGATCGTCGGCGACGCGCGAGCTGCACGGTCAGCTGCTCGACGAGCTTGGAGAGCTGGACGTTCAGCTCCTGCAGGCCGCGCGGCACGCGCACGGCCCAGCCGCGGTCGCGGAAGTGGCGCTTGATCTCGCCGATGATGTTCGGCGTCGCGTAGGTCGTCAGCTCGACGCCGCGCTCGAGGTCGAAGCGGTCGATCGCCTTGATCAGGCCGATCGCGCCGATCTGGACGAGGTCGTCGAGCTGCTCGCCGCGATAGCTGTAGCGACGGGCCAGCGAGCGCACGAGCGACATGTACTGCTCGATCAGCTGCTCGCGCGCCTGCAGGTCGCCTTCCTCGTGGTAGCGGCGGAGGAGGACCTTGTCGTTCTCAGCCACCGTCGCCACCTTCTTCGTCAGCGCACCCACTCCCCGTCGACGTGCACGTCGTCGACGGTCGAGTCGAGGACGCGACGCACCCGAGCTCGTCGCCGTCGGGCTCGCGCTCGATCTGGTCGAGCAGCGCGGGCAGCAGCGGGCCGATGCGCGTCTCGAGCTCTCCGTCGCGCAGCGACATCGCACGGTCACCTCGCCCGCAGCCCGGAGTCCAGGCGGTCGAGCACCGCGTCGAGCGCGAGCTGGAGATCCTCGAGGTGCTCGACCGTCAGGTTCAGCCGGACGGCGAGCCCGCCGAGCACGAGGTGCGCGACGCGCTGGAACTCGGGCGCGCGCGGGAGCGTGAGCGTGATCTCGTCAGCCATGCCGATAGCTCCTGTCTCAGCCATCGGTCGACTTCAGCTCTTCGTCGAGATCTCGCTCCCGCCGCTCGGCCGCGTCCTTGGCCTCCGCGACGGCGTCGTGCCAGTTGCGGCGCGACTTGAGTGACGCCCACCCGTGCGAGACGCCGGCCGAGAGGCCGGTGAGCTTCTGCACGGGACGCTTGACGGCGAAGCTGACGGCGCGGACGGCTTCGTCCACCGCCTCCACCGCGTCGACTGCGCTGTCCGTCGCTGTGTCGAGCTTGTCGAGCTGCACGTTGACCCGGTCCACCGAGCCCCCGACCTTGTTGATCACCGGCAGAACCTCACGCTCTGCCCCCCGAATCAACGAAGAAAGTCGATCGAAAGTTACGGCCAGCCGCAGGAACGCCCAGGAAAGCCCGAGACCGACGGCGACGAGGAACACCGCGAGAGCGAGATCAGCGAGATCTCCGAAGGAGAAGGCGACGACCACCGC
>CAWKLZ010000009.1:0-14501 GCA_963850625.1 uncultured Solirubrobacterales bacterium | reverse complement strand
ATGGCCCACGGGATCGCGTCGGCCTTCGTCGGCAGCGCGAACGCGTCGGCCCCGGCATACAGCCTCCGCAGCTCCGCGGAGTTGGGCTTCGATGCCGTGATGGACGCGCACCGCCTCGCTTTCCTCGACCGCATCTCCGTGACCACGTCGAGAACGGCGTCGACCTCGGGCCTGGAGATCGCCTCGATCAGCAGGTCGAGCCCCTTGCGCTCGACCTCGTTGCCGACGAAGAGCACGCGCAGCGGCCCCTCTCGCCTGCTCCACCCTCTTCCTTGCGGCCGCTTCCCACCAGTCCGCGTCGAGGCCGGGATGGATGGTCGCCAGTCGCTCCCCGCCGAGGCCGTAGTCCTCCCGCAACGCCGCGGCGTTCCACTCGGTCCAGGCGACGACGGCGGCCGCCGCATCGATCGCGCGCCGCTCGAGCCGGAAGAGGACGCGGTCCTGCCGCGCCGACCAGCGATTGAGCGGGCCGTCGTATTCCAGCGCGGTGAACTGGCGCAGGGCGGCATCGACCGAGAGCACGCAGGGCAGCCTGCGCATGATGCGGCGGCTGAGCAGCGCCGAGGCCTGCGTGGTGATCATCGCCACGTCCACGTCCCGACCGTGGCGCTTGAGCAGCCGCCGCGCCTGCCAGGACCAGCGCAGGCGCCAGCGCAGCCCGTAGAGGTCGCCGTCGCCGATGCGGCGCCAGCGCCGCAGCATCAACCTGCCGAGGCGACCCGGCGGGGGCACGGTGACGAACCTGGCGTCGACCGCCGGATTGTCCGCCAGGGCGGCCTGCAGCTGCGCCGCCTGGGTGCGGTGGCCGAGCACCCCCTCGCCGACGAAGAGCACTCGCAGCGGGCGCGACTCGTCCATCCGGCTCACCTCCGCGGCGCCGGGTGGGCAGCGCCGCCGATCAGGCTCTCGGCTCGCTCCGCCACCGTGGACGCGTCGAACCGCTCGCCGGCCCGGTGCGCGGCCCGCTCGCCCTCGCGGCGCACCCGCTCGGGATCGGCGGCGTACTCGGCGAGCGCCGCGGCGACGGCGACGGCGTCGTTCTCCGGCTTCGCGATCGTTCCGACGCCGTCTCCGAGCAGGTCGCTCACCCCCTCGGCCGCGGTCGCGACGCAGGTGCGTGAGGCGAGCATGCCGAGCACGACCGAGGTCGGGCTTCCCTCGGTCGGGCTGGGGCAGAAGGCGCAGACGTCGAAGGCCGAGAAGAGCTCGCTGGGATCGTCACCCGGCGTCGGCAGGAAGTGCGCCCGGGGCCCGAGCGGCGCGGCCCGGCGGCGCAGCTCGGCCTCGGTCTCGCCGGTCCCGGCGAGGATCAGGTGGGCTCGGTCGTCGAGCTCGGCGACGGCGTCGATCAGCACGTCGAGGCGCTTCTTGGGATGGAAGCGGGAGGTGCAGCCGACGACGAACTCATCGTCGCCGATCCCGAGCCGCTCCCGGACTCGCCCGCGCCCGGCGGGGTCGAAGCCGAGCCGCTCGATCCGCAGCGCGTTGGGCAGCACGGTGACCTTGGCCGCGTCGACACCGGCGTCGATGACCGACTGCCGGGTCCCGGCGGAGATCGCCAGGACGGGGTCGACCTCGCGCGAGGCTCGCGCGTACAGCCGGCCCCCAGGGCCCCGTCCGAGCTGGCGCGGCACTGGCCCCCACTCGGCCCATGCCACCTGTGGCCTCAGTCCGGCCGGAAGGGTGGGGGCGAGCAGCTGCTCCTTCTTGTAGTGGAGCAGCAGCAGGTCGTAGGGAAGCTCGGCTTCGAGCGCCAGCCGCAGTCGCCTGCGCAGAGCCGGAAGCCTGACCCCGAGCGTCGCCCAGGAGCGGGTCGAGAGCTTCGGCCCGATCGCCAGCGGTCGGACCTCGACCCGCGTGTCGCGGCCGATCCCGTCCCAGTCGCTGAGCATCACCGCCTCGTGCCCGCGGCCGATCAGGGCGTCGAGCAGCTCGACCGCGGCGAACTCGGCGCCGCCCCGGGCGGCCCCGGTCATGACCGAGACGATCTTCACGCGAGCGCTCTCTCCAGTGCCTCGATCGAGTACTCGCGCTCGGCCAGCTCCCGGCCCGCCCGGCCGAGCGGGTTGCCGGCGGCCGGCTCGAGCGCGGCCAGGATCCCCGCCGCGAAGGCCTCGCCGTTGGGCTCCGCCTCGATGTAGTGCTCACCGGCCTCGACCAGCAGCCCGGCGGCCGCGCGCGGGGTCGCGACGATCGGCATCGCGAAGGCAAGCGCCTCGACGAACTTGAGCGGCGAGCCGCCTCCCTCGAGCAGGGGAACGGCGACGCAGCCGGCTTCCCCGTAGAGGCCGCGGAGATCGGGGACGAACCCGCGCGCCTCGACTCTCGAATCCGGTGACTCGATCCGGCCGCTGCCTTTGCCGGCGACGATCAGATGCACGTCGGGCGCTTGCCGCCATAGGCTCGGCATGACCTGATCGAGCAGCAGTCGCAGCGCTTCCTGGTTCGGCGGGTAGCCGAAGTCGGCGAGGAAGAGCACGCGGCGCTGGCCGTCGCGGGGCGGCGCCGGCTCGATCGCGGCGACGTCGACGACGTTCGGAACCAGGCGCAGCCCGGCCGTCGGCGCGAGCGCCCGCGCCCCCTCGATATCTGTCTCGGAGACCATCCAGCTCTCAGCGTAACGTTCGAGCAGGAGCCGCTCGAAGCGCCGCAAACCGCGCTCGGACGCGGTGGCGCCCCCGATCCGGTGCCGGAACGAGGACTCCAGGTTGTGAGCGCAGTAGATCGCCCGGTGACGCTTGGCGTAGGGCAGCAGCGCCGCGGCGGCGAGCGGTCCCTCGGCGATCACCCGGGCCTCGTCGGAGCCCGCCACCAGCTCACGCGTGCGGGCGGCGATCCCGGGCCAGACGCCGCGGGCGAAGTCGTCGGGCAGCCCGTTGAGGCGGGCGCCCAGATAGGCGCGACCCCTCGCCAGCGGCCCTGGCCGCTCCACCCGGTGCAGGCGCACTCCCGCCAGGCCGGCGTAGGCGCTGTCCGGCTCGGCGGCGCCGAACGCTCCGTAGACGATGTCGAGCGGCGCCGCGGCCGCCAGCGCCCGCACGATGCCGTAGGTGCGCCGGGCCCGCCCCGAGTCGAGGCTGGGCGTGAATGGCGTGGCGAGGACGGTTCGCATGAAGCGCCGCCGCCGAGCTCGGCGGCGGCGCGAGTATACGGGCGCTCGGGGACCGGTCTAGATGCCGTATTTGGTGGCGGCCTGGCGCAGTGCTTCGTATGCCGGCTTGCGGGAGCCGTCGGCGTGCTCGATGCCGTACCAGGCGTTGGTGCCGTAGTCGCGGTAGTTGAAGTAGATGACCTCGTTCACGTAGCCGGTGCCGTGGGCCCAGGTGATGAAGTTGGTGATGTTCGCCGCCTGTTCGGACTCCGGCCACTGCAGGCTGTCGCCCGTCGAGGGCTGGCCCGTCGCGGTCGGCCAGCCGACCTCGGTGATGTAGACCGGCCCACCGGTCATCGCATGGGCGCTTTCGATCTTGGCTCGGTCGCCCAGCGCCGAGACGGTCCTCGAGCCGGTGCCGCCGTAGGGGTGAACGATGAAGCCATCCACGTAGGTCCGCCAGTCGGACGTGTACCAGGCCCTGCCGAAGTTGAGGCCGTTGCCGCCGTCCAGGGTGCCGAGGATCTTCGGCGCTGATTCGCCGTACTGGGCGTGGAAGGCTTCGTGGGTCTTCTTCAGCAGGTTGCGGTAGCAGACCGCGTTGGCGGAGCTTTCCGCGTTGGGGCCCCAGAACCAGGTTCCCGCGGGCTCGTTGAGGGCCTCGATGGCTGGCGTCTGGGTCGGGTTGGTGTTGGTTTTGTAGTAGGCCAGGGTTTCGCTTGCCCAAGCTGAGGAGTTCAGCGCGCAGACGCCGCCGCTGTTGTAGGGGCCCGGGAAGAGCAGCTGGATGCGCAGGCCGGCTTTCTTGAAGGCTTCAAGCCCCGAGACGCCCCGTTCGGTGTCGTAGCGCACGGTGTTGACGGCGCCGCGCACGTCGCTCGCGCCCGAGCTGCCGTAGTTGCCGGCATCGAGGCCGACGATCATCCCGCTCGGGCTTGGGGTCGGAGTGGGAGTGGGGGTCGGCGTGGGTTCGGGCGTGGGAGTCGGGGTTGGGATCGGTTCCGGGGAAGGAGTGGGTTCGGGGGCCGGTTCGGTTGCGGGCGCCGGTTCCGGGGCGGGAGCGGGTTCAGGGGCCGGGGCGGGAGCGGGGGTCGGTTCGGGAGCCGGAGTCGGGGCCGGTTCGGGAGCCGAAGCCGACGAGTGGTGACGTCCGCGGTTCTGTTGGTTGCGTTCCTGGCGCCTGTCGAGCGCGCGGCGGACGCGGGAGCTCCTGGCGGAATGGTGCCGGGAGTGCTTGGCGGAAGCCCTGGCGTGGGTGCCTGCCTGGGCGGTTGCCGTCGTCGCGAGGCTCGCGGTCAGCAGGCAGACGATCGCGATGAGGAGGATGGAAAGGCGAAGTGCGGGACGGGCGGTTGACATCGAGTCTCCTTCGGTGGCCGGGCTGCCTCTGTGAGGCCCCTTGCTTTGCGGCCCCGTCTCGCGACGGGTGTGCCTTTGTCGGGAGTCGCCGCTTGCGGCTCCGGCTGGTCAGGGTCCATTCGTTCAGACGTTTGATCGGGTCTGAAGTCATGTCTTGCAGGGAATTCGCCGCATCTGGACGCATGTCCAAGGCCATTGCGGGAAGCCCGGGACTCTCTTGCGGAAGCACCGCGGGCAAGCCGGCGGATTTCCCGTGGAGGGTGGCCGGTGTCCGCCGCGGTCAGCCGCGATACTGCTGGATCGCCGCCCAGGCGATGGCGTAAGCCGGCTTGGCGGTGCCGTTCTGGCGCAGCAGGCCGAACTGCTGCTCACGGCTGGTGCTGTTGGTGCTCCAGTCGTGCAGCTGGTAGAGGAAGAGCGCCTCGACCTTCCAATCGGTGCGGTTGACCGCCGCGTCGATCATCTTTTCGATGTGCGCCGCCTGGACCGGCTCGGTGACGCACTCGCTGCCGCAATCAGCGGTCGACTCGCCGTACTCGGTGAGGAAGATGGGCTTGTCGCCGGCGCCGTGTTCGGCCATCTTGGCGCGTAGCGTTTCGATCCGGCCGAAGGGGCTGTTGCCATTGCTGGTGTCGGCGGGGTCGTGTCCGTACCAGTAGGGGTGGTCGGCGAAGGCGTAGAACATGCCGTTGAGATTTGGGATGCGCTGGTAGAGCGTGTCGATCCAGTGCGTGTCGGTGCCGTAGATGTAGCTGGGGACGATCAGCTTGGCGGGCAGGCCGAGCTGCTTGACCGCTTCCAGGGCGGGGCCGATGGTATCGGCGTACTGGGCGGCGCTCAGCGGGCCGAAGTAGGGCTCGTTGCCAAGCTCGAAGGTCCTCATCGCGTAGCGGCTTTCGTCGAGGCCTGGGTGTTCGCTCCAGAAGCTGCCGCCCACCCCGTAGCGGCGGATGAAGGCGACGACCCATTCCCTGTAGTGGGCCGGGTCGCTGAGTTCGTTGCCGCCGACGGTCGGGTAGATGCGGGTGTGGACCCGGGAGGTGGCTTCCAGCACGAAGTCGTCCTGGGCGTCCACCGCCCGGTTGGTGTCCCATTCGTGCCGGGTGGCCGCTGCGTTGAGAGCGACCCTGTATTCGTATTCTTCGGCCCACCAGCCGCCATAGCCGCCGTCGATGCCGACCACCAGGGGTGAGGGTGACGGGCTGGGGATCGGCGCCGGTTCCGGTTCGGGTTCGGGAGTCGGTTCCGGTTTGGGCGCCGGTTCTGGAACCGGCACCGGTTCGGGTTCTGGGGCCGGCGCCGGCTCAGGTTCCGGTTCGGGGGTCGGAACAGGTTCGGGTTCCGGTTCGGGAGCGGGAACCGGTTCGGGAGCGGGAACCGGTTCGGGAGCGGGAACCGGTTCGGGTTTGGGCGCAGGTTCGGGTTCTGGTTCGGGTGCCGGCATCGGTCCCGGTCCCGGTTCTGGTTCTGGCGCCGGTTCGGGTTGTGGGGGGCCTTGCGAGGCGATCGGGCCTTCGCTACCGGGCGTGGTGCCGCCGCGACCGGGGACCGGTTCTGGCAACGGAGCGATTCCGGCGCCAGGGATGGCGACGGGCCCCGGGGCGGGACTCGGCGCCGGTCCTGGCGGAGGTGGGCTCGGGTTGGCGTGGCCGGGGCCGGTCTTGGGACGCACGGCCGGCCGCGTCTTGGCGAGGCCCGCCGCATGGCGCGTCGGTACTCGCGCGGCGAACCGCCCGGCCACGCCGCGACGACGGCCGCTCATCCGTCGAGGGGCGGAAGCGCCTGCCCGCCGCTCCGCTCGGGAGCTCAGGGCGGTCCCCGCCGACGGTCTCTCCATCGGCAGCGATCGTCCCCCAGGCGGAAGGGTGTCGGGGAGGGAGGAGGCGGTCGTGTCGAGAACCCGCACCGGCCGCTCGCCTGCCGAGGCCATACACAGGGCCGAGACGGTCGCCGTCGCCGCCAGGACCGCGATCAGACTCAACGAATGTCGTAGCCACCGGGGCATCGACACCAGACTAGCCCGATACCCAATTGCGCGTAGTCCAATCTCGTGACGCGCCGCCAGCCGCCTCGGCCTAGCCGCGGTACTGCTGCATCGCCGCGCGGGCGATCGCGTAGGCCGGCTTGGGGGTGCCGTCCTGCTGAAGCAGGCCGAACTGCTGCTCGCGGCTGCCGCTTTCGGTGCTCCAGTCGTGCAGCTGGTAGAGGCTGAGCAGTTCGACGCCCCAGTTCTTGTGGCTGACGACCGCTTCGATCATCTCGCGGATGTGTTCCGCCTGCACCGCTTCGCTGACGCACTCGCTGCCGCAGTCAGCGGTCGACTCGCCGTACTCGGTGAGGAAGAGGGGCTTGTCGCCGGCGCCGTGTTCGGCCATCTTGGCGCGCAGCGTTTCGATCCGGTCGAAGGGGCTGTTGCCGTCGCTGGTGTCGGCGGGGTCGTGTCCGTACCAGTAGGGGTGGTCGGCGAAGGCGTAGAAGAGCGAGTTGAAGTTCGGGATGCGCTGGTAGAGCGTGTCGATCCAGTGCGTGTCGGTGCCGTAGATGTAGCTGGGGATGATCATTTTGGCGGGGAGACCGAGCTGCTTGACCGCTTCCAGGGTAGGTCGGACGGTGTCTGCGTACTCACTCGGCGACATGCCACCGAAGTACGGCTCGTTGCCGAGCTCGAAGGTGGTGATTGCATAGTCGCCGGCGTCGAGGCTGGGATGTTCGCTCCAGAAGCTGCCCCCCACGCCGTAGCGGCGGATGAAGGCGACGACCCATTCCTCGTAGTGGCTCGGGTCGCCCAGTTCGTTGCCGCCGAGGACCGCGTGGATGCGGGTCTGGACTTCGGCGGTCGCTTCCAGCATGAATTCGTCCTGCGCGTCGACCGGCTGGCTGGGGTCCCATTCGTGGCGGGTGACCGCGGCATCGAGGGCGGTGCGGAATTCGACTTCTTCCGGCCACCAGCCGGCGTAGCCGCCGTCGATGCCGATCGCGAGCGGGCCTGGGTGGGGCGTGGCGGTGCTCACGACGGGCCGGGCGTGCTTCGAGTCGCGTCGGAAGCGGGCCATGCAGCGTCGCCGCAGCGTCGCCTGGGCGCGTCGGGCCTTGCGCGAGGAGGCGCCGCTCGCGCTAGCTGCCGAACTCGCGCGGCGGGCCTTGCGCTTGGCTTCCCTGATGCAGGTGGCCTTGGCGCCGGTGGCCTTGGAGCCGACGGCGACCGCCGAGCCGAGTCGGGCGCTGGCGCTGGCCGGGGCGGCCGAGACGAGGAGCGCCGTGCAGAGAACGGCGAGCGTCGCGGCGAGTGAGAACCAGCGGCTTTTGATCTCGGGGACCGGCATGCGATCCCCTCATCGGACGTTTATCCGAGCCTTTCCGGGTGTCCACCCTCATCTGGACGTATGTATGAGTGAGTCGCTGTTTTTGCACGTTCTGCTGCGGAAATCCCACGAAATGATGGTGCGGGAAAGCGCCGCCCACCCAATTGACTAGGCTTGCCCGAATTGACTGGCCCGACTCCCGATCTGAGCGAGAAGCACGCCGTCGTCTTCGGCGGCTCCGGGTTCATCGGCAGCCATCTCGTCGCCAGCCTGGCGGCTGCCGGCGCCACGGTTACCGTGGCTGACATCGAGCCGCCCGCGGACCTGCCCGCAGGCGCCCGCTTCGTCGAGGCCGACGTGCGCGAGCCGATCGCGTTCGAGGCCGACGCGGACGATCCGCTCGTCGTCAACCTCGCCGCCGTCCATCGCACGCCGGGGCATCCCGACCACGAGTACTTCGAGACCAACGTCGCCGGCGCTCGCAACGTGACCGGGTTCTGCTCCGCCAACGGCGTCACCTCGCTTTGGTTCACCAGCTCGATCTCTGTCTACGGCCCGACGGAGGAGCTCTGCAGCGAGACCTCGCCGCTGCGACCGGCGAGCGCTTACGGGCGCTCGAAGCTCGAGGCGGAGCAGATCCATCGCGCCTGGGGCGAGGCGGCAGCGGGCCGGCGCCTCGTCGTCGTGCGGCCGGCGGCGGTCTTCGGGCCGCGCGAAAACGGCAACTTCACCCGCCTCGCCGCGGGCCTGCGGCGGGGCTTCTTCTTCTACCCCGGCCGCAAGGACACGCTCAAGGCATGCGGCTACGTCGACGACCTGATCGGCTCGCTGTATTTCATGACGGCCGCGGCGGACCCGGTCGTCACCTACAACTACGGCTACCCCGAGCCGCCAACGCTGGAGGCGATCTGCGAGGCGTTCCACGAGGTCGGCGGGCTGCCCGCGCCGCGCGGTGTGATTCCGGCGGGGCCGATGCTGGCTGTCGCCAGGGTTCTCAGCGCCCTCGGCCTGAAGACCTTCGACCCCGAGCGGGTGAAAAAGCTCCTCGCCTCGACCAATATCCACGCCGTCGAGCTGGCTGAGCGGGGATACGAGTACCAAACCGACCTCGCTGAGGCGATCGTCCGCTGGCGCGCCGCCGATCCGCCGGGGCAGTTCGTCTAGGCACATGTCGAAGCTGGCGATAGCGCACGAGTGGCTCGCGGTACGGGCTGGGAGCGAGAAGACCTTCGAGGCGATGGCCGAGGCTTTCCCCGACGCCGACCTGTATGCGCTCACCTGGGATCGCGACGCCGACTTCGACTTTGGTGGGCGCCCCGTCACGACGACCCTGCTCGACCGCTGGCCGCTGCTGCGCGACCGCCGCGAGCTCGCCCTGCCGCTGATGTCGCCGGCCTGGAAGCTGATCGACGTCCACGACGACTACGACGTCGTGCTCAGCTCGAGCCACGCCTTCGTCCGCAGCTTTCCGCCCGCCCGCAAGGCGATGCACTTCTGCTACTGCCACACGCCGCTGCGCTACGCCTGGGTGCCCGACATCGACGGTCGCACCGAGCGATCCATCCCCGGAACCGGGCTGGCGCTCGCCGCGTTGCGCAAATGGGACAAGAGCACCGCCAAGAATGTCGACTACTTCGCGGCCAACTCGACCACGGTCCGCGATCGCATCCGCGAGTGCTACGGGCGCGACGCCGAGGTCATCCACCCGCCGGTGGACACCGTCTACTACGACCTGCCGGACCGGCCGGCCGAGCGGTCGGGCGCTCTGGCCGTGTCCCGATTCGTCCCCTACAAGAGCGTGCGCCTGGCGATCGAAGCCTGCGCCGCCGCCGGCGTGCCGCTGACCGTTGCCGGCAAGGGCCCCGAAGAGCAGAGCCTGCGCGAGCTCGCGGTCGAGTTGAAGGCGGAGGTCTCGTTCGAGATCCAGCCATCCGACGAGCGGCTGCGGGAGCTCTACCGGATGAGCTCGGTGCTGGTCTTCCCGGCGAACGAGGACTTCGGGATCATCCCGGTCGAGGCGCAGGCATGCGGGGCGCCTGTCGTCGCGCTCGACCTCGGCGGCGCCAGGGACACCGTCGTGCAGGGAGAGACGGGCCTTCGCGTCGCCGCCCAGGAGGTTCCGCTCTTCGCCGACGCGATTCGCCAGGTCGTCGACTCGCCGCCCTCGCCGCAGGTCTGCCGGCGGAACGCCGAGGGGTTCTCCGCCACCCGCTTCATCGCCGAGTTGCGTGGCTGGATGAGCGAGCGCGCGCCCGGCCTGGGCTGAGCCCGGTGGCTCAGTAGGCGCCGCGGCCGGAGAGCACCGCGGGGACGGTCGCGAGCAGGATCTCGACGTCGCGGGCGAGCGACCAGCCGGCGACGTACTGGTAGTCGAAGCGGACCATCTCCTGGAAGGGGCTCTGCGAGCGTCCGTACACCTGCCATGGGCCGGTGATGCCGGGGCGCAGCTCGAGCCTGCGCAGGTGCCACTGTTCCTCCAGCGCGGCGGTCTCGGGGAAGATCAGCGGCCGCGGGCCGACCAGGCTCATCTCGCCCCGGAGCACGTTGAAGAGCTGCGGCAGCTCGTCGATCGAGAAGCGGCGGATGACGCGACCGACGCGGGTGACGCGGGGATCCTCGCGGATCTTGAACATGACGCCGTCGTCGGCCTCGTTCTGTTTCTCCAGCTCCTGCTTTCGTGCCTCGGCGTCCACGTACATGGAGCGGAACTTGATCAGCCTGAAGCTGGTGTTGCCGCGCCCGGCCCGCGGCTGGCGGAAGAAGACCGGGCCGCGCGACTCGATCTTGACCGCGATCGCGACCGGGATCATCAGCGGGGCGAAGACGAGGATCAGCGCGAGCGAGCCGAACACGTCGAGCGCCCGCTTCGCCGCCATCGAGACCGAGGTCAGCATCGGCGCCCCGATCGAGAGCAGCGGCAGGCCGCCGACCTGGTCGAGCGCCCTCACTCCGTCGAGGAACTCGAAGAGGCGAGGCACGATGTCGACCGCGACCCCGGCGTCCCTGGAGGCGCGGATCGCCTCGAGCAGCTGCTCATGGCTGGCCCGCGAGAAGGCGATGATCACGCGGTCGATTTCCTGCGCGGCGATGATCTTGTCGAGGTCGGCGAAGCGGCCCAGCCAGGGGAGTTCCGGCGAGCCGACGTCGTGCAGGTCGTCGTCGACGATGCCGACCGGCACGAGGCCGAACTGGTTGTTGTTGCGGAGCTTGTCGACGACGTGGCCGGCGACCATGCCCGAGCCGAGGATCAGGGTCCGCTGGCGCAGCGTCGGCGAGCGGTGCAGGCCGGCGCGGACGATAGTGCGCGCGGTCGCGGCGAAGGCCGAGGTGGCGGCGACGGTGAGGAAGGTCAGGCCGACGGTCTGGTCGAGCTGCAGCAGGGCGGCGACGCCGAAGAGCGGCCAGGTGATCAGCATCGCGGCGACGAACCCGCGCGGAACCTCGGCCACGGCCGAGGCCCAGGCGGCGAGCTGGTCGCTGCGGTAGAGGCCGATGCTGAATGCGGCGAGCGGCCACAGCGCCGCCGCGGTGAGGACGAACGCGAGCCCCGCGGCCGAGGTCTTCTCCAGCATGAGGACGGCGATTCCGGCCGCCATGAGGGCAGCGATGAAATCGCCGGCGAACAACATCCTCGCCAGCACCGAGTCGCGGCGCCTCGCCTGGCTCTGCGATTTGACCCCGTCGCTTTTCGCGTCGGTGTCGATCGCGCGCTCGGCGCTCGGTTGGGTTGCGGTGGAGCTCTCCATGGTCTAGTTCTCAATCAGCCAAATCTCTTTGGATCCGTCCTGTCCCGGGTTCCTGCCCGGATCGGGCTCGAAGACAGGCCTCTCCGAGGGACGAGCGGCATGGTGGCATGGCAGGGGGGAAGGAATGACAGTCCACCTTAGAAAATAGTGATGAGAGAGGGAAATCTCCACGACAGTTCACCGATCGGCATTTCCATTGCGTTAATCAAATCGGCAACGCCGCTTGCAGAGGGAAATGCGGGCGATCTGTCGGACGTATGTTCGAGCAAAGTTTGCAACAGCGCCTCCCGCCTATCGGTGCGGTCCCGGAGCCTTTCCGCGCTAAGGTCCGGCCGAATGCTGGTCCGCGGCCTCGTCAACACGCTCGGCGCCTCGCCTTTCATGCCGCGAAAAGGACGCCGGCTGCTGCTGCTCGCCTACGGCGTCGAGGTGCAGACGAGCGCGGTGATGGAGGGCTGCCACTTCGGCGGGTCCGACATCTCGATCGGCCGCGCCGCCTTCGTCAACGTCGGTTGCGTCTTCGACAACTCCGGCCGGATCGAGATCGGCGAGCGAGTGCAGGTGGGGATGGAGGTGATGTTCGTCACCTCCTCGCACGAGCTCGGCGGCTCGGAGCGACGCGGGACAGAGGTCACGGCGGCGCCGATCGTGATCGGCGACGGCTGCTGGATCGGCAGCCGGGTGACGATCCTTCCCGGCGTGACCGTCGGTCCGGGCTGCGTGATCGGGGCCGGCTCGCTGGTCCGGGAGGACTGCGAGGCCGACGGCCTCTATGCCGGGGTCCCCGCCCGCCGCATAAAGTCGCTCGACTGAGCGGCCTTCCCGCGGGCCCGGCTCGATCTCGCTCAGTGCGCCTCGCCTGAAGCATGCGCCGGCGGCCGCGACTCCTCCGCCAGCGAGGTGATCTCCAGCGGCCCGTTCGCCGCCTCTTCGAGCACCTCGGTCGCCTCTTCGGCCGAGCGGGCGTAGAGCTCGACCAGCATGTGGACGACGATCCGCTCCTCCTCGTGCTTGTGGAAGCGGACGTGGGCGAAGAACTCGCGCACCCCGGCCTCGCCGAGGGCGCCGTAGGCGAGCAGCTCGGCCGCTTCGGGGCCGGCGCAGCTCTCGACCCGGTCCTGGTCGACGGTGACGGTGCAGGAGGCGACCCAGGGGGTGCCGGCGACCATCCGCTCCCAACGGTCCTCGATCGGCACGACGCGGTCGTCCTGGAAGGTGAGGTGGGGCTGGTCGTGCATGCAGTCGAGGCACTGCACGACCGATTCCTGCACTTCGTCGATCCCTTCGGCCGGCACGCCGGTCTCGGGATCGACGCGGCGGATCGCGTCGTAATGGATCTGGATCTCGAGGTTGCGGGACCAGCAGCGATAGCAGCGCAGCCAGGCCGAGCGGTCGGCGTTCAGGTCACTCATGTCGCCATTGTCGCAGTCGGCTCATCGGCGTTGTCCGGTCGCCTGGCTCAGGGCAGTTCCAATCTCAGGCCGCGTTCGTCGGCCAGCTCGGGAGTGACGAACGCGTTGGTCTGCTCCAGCATCCGCTCGGCCGCCGCGAGGTCGCTCCACTCGATCGCCGCGGCATAGGCCTGGGCGAAGTCGAGCACGCGGATCAGCGGCTGCGGGTTGGCGTTGCGCGAGAGCGCCCGCAGCCCCTGCAGGTAATTGTCGCGATAGACGATCGGAATCACGATCCGCTGTTCGCCGGCGGCGCTCAGCTCGGCGTTCATCAGCACGCGTGCGACGCGGCCGTTGCCATCGGTGAACGGGTGCACCTCGCCGATCAGGAACATCATGAAGACCGCTCTCGCGAGACCGGCGGGGAGGGCTTCGTAGTAGCGGTAGCCCTCGACCAGGGTGCCGACGACCAGATCCGGATGCACGAAGCTGGTACTTCCGGCGCGGTTGGCCCGCGTCTTGAAGGCGCCCGGGTGCACCTGCGGTCTCCGCTCCAGCATCAGCGCGTGGTGGGAGCGGAGCAGGGCGAGCAGATCCTCCGGTCCGTCTGGAGTCCGCTTGCGCTTCGTTGCGTTGTTGACGAGGTCGAAGGTGCCGAGGACATCGTGCGCGTCTTCGAACCGGTCGTCCGGCACGGCACGCTTGAAGACGATCTCCTCGGCTTCTCGCAGCTCGAACTCGGTCCCCTCGATCCAGTTCGAGAAGTACGCCTCGATGAAGGGGAGCGTCGGGAGCGAGCCCGGTTGGTCGCTTCGGCTTGCGAGCGGGTCCTTTAGCAGGACTGCATGCAGTGCCTCGAACAACTCGATGCGGCGCGGGTCGAAGCCAAGTCCGGCGTGCGCCGCCCGAGCCGCCGGGGTTGCCAGTTCGACGTTTCGCGTGCCGAGGATCGCGCCGATCAGGCCATCGAGGGCCACCATCTCTGGCGTCGCGTCGATTGCCTCCGCGATATCGCGCGCCTGGTCGCGCAGCTCGCCGAGCGCGTCGCGCCCACGGATGGTGACGATCCGCGTCAGCTCATCCTCGATTTCCGCGGTGGAGAGGGTCCGCGAGACGCCGTCCCGCGCCCTCGAACCGCGCATGTTGTCCAGGAACGCTCGCGGGCGGCTCGAGAAATACAGGCCCTCCAGATGAGGCATGTCACCCGGCACGGGCCCCGGCCCACGTCGGGGTAGGAGGGTGAGGCCGGGCAGGCGGACCGGTCGCCGTCCCGCGTACTCGGACCCTGCGTCGAGGAAGAGAGAGCCGTCGGCCGACGGTTGCGCCTCGATGCCGCTGCGGTCGACGATGACGGCTTCCGGGAAGTGATGGGCGGCGACCCGGGACCAGTTGCGTCGCACCACCCGATCGAGCGGCTCGCTGACGTTGCGCGTGTAGAGGCGGCCGGCTACTTTGCGTGCGCGTCCGTCGGCCACCGCGCGTTGCACGGCGGGGGAGGTCTCCGTCGTCGTCGGGAAGACCTCGGGCTGCTCGTCCAGCAAAAAAGTGCGCTTAGTGGCCTTCATCCAGGGGTTCAGTGTAGAAAAAGCGCGCTTAACTAGCCGATTTGGGC
>CAWKLZ010000008.1:0-4962 GCA_963850625.1 uncultured Solirubrobacterales bacterium | reverse complement strand
AGGACTGCTTGGGGTCGACGGGTGCGTAGCGAGCCACGGGCGGCGGATTCTAGGCCCGCCCGCAGGCCCGCCCGTGCCGCAGCCAACCAGCGTGTCCGTGGCTCGCCATCGGTTAGGGTCGCTTGTGACCGTGGGCGCCCGCTGTTGGCTAGCGAGCGCTGCGAGGTCCGATCTCGAGCATCTGGGAGGGTTGCCGAGCCAGTGGACAAAGGGGATCCTGCCGCAGAGCTGAACGGATCGGGCCTGCTCGAGCGTGAGCGGGAGATCGCTGCCGGCGAGGGCCTGCTCGGCGAACTCCCCGCTGCGACGGCGGTCGCCTTCGTCGGACCTCCGGGGATCGGCAAGACGACCCTCTTGCGTAGCCTTGCGCGCCGCGCGGGAGCATCCGGCGTTCGCGTTCTCGAGGCGAGGGGGGCACAGTTCGAGCGCGGCTTCCCATTCGCTGTCGCCGCCCGATTGCTCGCACCCGCGCTCGAGCCGGGGCCTGACGCCGCCTCGGCCGAGAGCACGAGCGATGCGGTGCGGATCGGGCTTGCCGCGATCGACCCCGCTCGCCCCCGCGAGGACTTCGGGGCCACCTCCGAAGAGGCACTGCACGCCGCCGTTACCGGCCTGCAGGCGCTGATCCTGACGGTGGCGGCCAAGGGTCCGGTTCTGCTCGCGGTCGACGATGCCCAATGGGTGGATCCGGAGTCATTGCGGTGGCTCGACTACCTCACCCGGCGCCTGGCGGGGATCCCGGTCGTGGTCGCGCTGACGGCGCGGGAGGTCGAGCCCGCCGCCGAGCAGGAGACCCTGCAGGAGTTGCTCTCCAATCCCGAGGTCGTGGTCCAGAGGCCGCGTCCGCTCAGCAGAAGGGCCATCGGCCGGATGGTCGAGAACCGCTGCGGCCGGGCGCCGGAGAGTGAGTTCGCTGCTGCCTGTGAGGAGGTGAGCGGGGGCAACCCGTTCCTGCTCGAGCAGCTCCTCGACTCCGTCGCCGCGGAGCACATCGAGCCGGTCGAGGCGGAGGTCGCCGGCATCAGACGCCTGGGCCCGGTCCGCGTGGCTCGAGAGGTGCTCGGCCGCGTCGGTCACCTCGGAGCCGATTGCGTCAGCTTCGCGAAGGCGAGCGCGGTGCTCGGCGACGACGCCGAGATCGGGTTCGCCGGCCCCGCCGCCGAACTCGATGCAGCGGCCGCCGCGGACGCCGCGGACGCGCTTGTCCGGGCTGGCGTGCTGACAGGGCATGGACAGCCACAGTTCGTCCACCCGCTGGTCCGCGAGGCCGTGTATCTCGACATCCCGCCGGGCGAGCGAGCGTCCTTCCACGCGGTCGTCGCCCGCCTCCTCGACGCCAGGGGGATCGCCGTCGATAAGGTCGCCGGGCACCTGCTTCAAGCGGAGCAGATCGGCGAGGACTGGGCAATGGCCCGGCTGCGTTCCGCCGGACGCTCGGCACTCGCCAGGGGGGCTCCGGAGCTGGCCGCCCGCTACCTCGAGCGCGCCCTGCAGGAGGCGCCCGACCCGGCTGATCGCGCGGCGGTGCTCTGCGAGCTGGGCGCCGCCGAGGCGACCGGTTGGCAGGCGGATCGAGCCGTCGATCACTTCGGAGCGGCGGTCGAGTTGCTCGAGGACCCGGTGGAGCGTTCGCGAACGATGAGGGAGCGCGGCCTGACCCTCTTTCACCTCGGCCGCGCGGAGGAGGCGATCGGCGAGCTCGAGCGCGCCGCCGCGGAGCTCGGCGTCAACGATCCGGGGCTGACGCTGCGCCTCGAGGCCGATCTCGCATCGATGCGGGAGATGGCACCGCACCCCTCGCATCGAAGCCGGGCCAACCGTCGTCGGCTGGAGGCGCTGGTGCAGGGGCTCTCCGACGACGAGCCGGCTGTCAGGGTGCTGCGCGCCTGTCTCTCGCATGTGCGGCTTCGCGATTGCGACCCGGTCGATCAGGTCCTGCCGCTCGCCGTGCAGGCGCTGGAGGGAGCGGCCTGGACCGAGGAGCGGGGTCCAGGGCTGATCGGCCTCTCATCGGCGCTGATGAGCCTGCGTTCCGCCGATGCGCTCGACGACCTCGAGGCGACGGCGCTCGCCGGCCGCGAGGAGGCCCGCGTGCACGGGTCCGCATTCCTCGATGCCCTGCACAGCCACTCGCTGTCGGAGGTGCATCTGTATCGAGGTGACGTCGCCAAGGCCGAGGCGAGTTCGCGGGACCTGCTTGGCGTCTGCCGCGAGCAGGGCTTCCCGATGGGGGTGGCGATGGCGGCGACGGTGCTCGTCGAGGCGCTGGTCGAGCGCGGCGAGCTCGCGACCGCCCGGGCGCAGCTCGAGCGGGCCGGCCTTGACGGCGAGCTGCCGCCTCCGAACGGTTTCGCCTTCCTCGTCCTCGCCCGGGCTCGGCTCCATGCTGCCGGCGGCGATCAGCAGGCGGCGCTGGACGAGCTCGAGCAGGCGTCCGCTGCGGTTCGCCGCATGGGGGATGAAGAACCCCGCAGTTGCGGGCTGGCGTTCTCAGCGGGCGCTGCTGATGGTGCGCCGCGACGAGCCCGCCGAGGCACTGCGGCTTGCCCAGGAAGAGCTTCGGCTTGCCGAGCGGTTCGGCGCTCCACGCGCCCGCGGGGTCGCTCTGCGGGCCTGCGGCGTCGTCGCGGGTGGCACTGAGGGGCTGCGGATGCTCGAGCAGGCCGTCGAGCTGCTCTCGGGCCCGGTCTCCCGTCTCGAGCACGCCCGCGCGCTGGTCGAGCTCGGCGCCGCTCTGCGCCGTTCGAATGCTCGCAGCGAGGCTCGGCGCAGGCTCGACGAGGGCCTCGCCGTGGCCCGCCAGTGCGGCGCCCGCGCGCTGGTCGAGCGGGCGAACACGGAGATCGAAAAGAGCGGCGTTCGGCGCCGTCGCGCGGTCGCCGCCGGGGTCGCCGCGCTGACGCCGTCCGAGCGACGCGTGGCCGAGCTGGCGGCGTCCGGGCTCAGCAACAAGGAGATCGCGGCGGAGCTATATGTGACGCGCCGAACCGTCGAGACCCACCTGACACAGGTCTACGCGAAGCTGGGAATCGAGTCGCGGCGGCAACTCGCGGCGAGGCTGGGCGAGGGGTGAGCGAGCTGAAATGCTGTGGTCGCTCCACGATGCAGGAGCGCCGCCGGCGCGTGAGGATCGGGGCCCGTGGGCTCACGATCCAAGCTGGCACGCACGAGCGCCGCTCGCGCTCTCACCCTCGCAATCGCGCTTGCGGGCGTCGCCGCGATCGCCGTTCCGGCCCCGGACAGGCTGAGCTCGCCGGACCCTGCACGATCAACTTCGTGCCCGCCAGCGGCAACTGGAAGGACGCCGCGAACTGGGATCTGAACCGGGTTCCCGACTCCAGCGACGTCGCCTGCATCGCCTCCGGAAAGACCGCCGTCACCTCGCTCGGCGGCCCGTTCACGGTTGGGGCGGTGCTCGCCGACGGCACCCTCGACATGTTCGACAAGTCGCTGACGATCAACGAGGACCTAGGCGACTCCCACATCGCCCATCTGATCCTGGAGGGCGGCAACACCAGCCTCGGCGGCGCCTTCAACGCCACGGTCGAGGACCTCGATCTGATCAGCGGCCACTTCGCGGGCACGGGGACCGTGACGGTCCCGGCGGGCGGCACCTTCGATGTCTCGGGAGCCCAGATTGCGGGCTCGCAGAAGATCGTCAACGAAGGCACCGCGACCCAGACCGCCGGCTTCAGCATGTTCGGCGGACGACAACCAGATCACCAACAGCGCCGGCGCCACCTGGACGGTCTCCGCCGGCGCGATCAGCGGCGCCGGCGCGGGCGGTACCGGCGGCACCTTCCTCAACCAGGGCACGGTGATCAAGTCCGGCGCCGGCAGCTCCCTGAACGCCGACGCCCGCTTCGTCAACGCCGGCGCGGTCGAGGTCCAGGAGGGCATCTACCAGCCGCCGACCCGCGCCCCTTGCCGGCGCCACCGACACCGGCACCTACACGGTCGCCGCCGGAGCCGAGCTGCGCTTCGCCGGCGGCCGCACGATCGACTCCGGAGCCTCGATCTCCGGCGACGGGACCCTGCGCCAGGCGTCTTCCACGGCGACCATCGACGGCAGCCTCGACGTCGGCGATCTGATCGTCGCCGGCGGCACCCTGCTGCTCAACGGCCCCGCCACCCTGGACGCCCTGACGATCACCGCCGGCACCCTGACCGCGGAGTCCGATCTGACGGTGCCGACCGTGATCCAGTCCGGCCGGCACGCTGAACGGCTCGGCGACGCTCGAGACCTCCGACTTCACCTGGAGCGGTGGCAACCAAGGCAGCCCCGACGCCGCCCCGCCCGCGAATCAGTCGCTGATCGGCACCACCGCGATCGCATCCGCCGGGTCGATGACGATCACCAACGCTCCCAGCCTCCATGCCGATCGCGAGATCGTCAACGACGGCAGAGTGGTTCAGACCGGCGACCTCAACCTGGCCGGCTTCATCACCAGCAACGGCCCCTGGACGGCGCTCGACGCGACCTTCAATCGTGACGAGAACAACGCCGCGGCGACCTTCAACAACCACGACACGCTGACCTTCACGGGCGACGGCGGCCGCAGCCGCGCTCAGATGGCCAACGGTGACGACGGCACGATCGTCGTCCCCTCCGGCGACATCGAATTCGAGCGGCTGACGAACCTGACCGGAACGAGGGTCCTCAGCCACGGAACCTTCGTCCTGACCGGCACGCTGCGCGTCGACGACGCCGACATCCGCACGATCGCCGAGTCGGCCACCCTGATCATGCGCGGCCCCGACGCTCGGTTCCTGGGGCGCTTCGGTCAAGATGGCCTCCGCAACCTCGGCACCAACGACGGCATCCTGCGCTTCGCACGATGGCGCCGAGATCGACACCAACGTCGATCTCAGCAACGGCCCCAGCGGCCTGATCGGGGGCTCGGGCACCGTTGTCCTTCCCGACGGCGGGACGCTGTCCAACGAAGGCACGATCGCCCCCGG
>CAWKLZ010000007.1:0-414812 GCA_963850625.1 uncultured Solirubrobacterales bacterium | reverse complement strand
CTCCTCGTGGTGCAGGTGCGGAAGGTGTTCGCGAAGCGACATGGTGGATCTCCTCTCCACGCGCGACCTCTGCCACGGGACGGACACTTGGAAGGTCGCGCCTCTTGTGCTGATTGTAGCTAGACGACCGCCGATCGGGCGGCCGATTCGCTCAGCTCAGCGCGACCGCTGCCTCGGGCGTCGCCACCCGGAAGCTGAAGCTCTCTTGGAGGTAGAGCTGGACCGCGTTGGCGTCGTGGCTTGCGTAGCCGACGGCGAGGTCCTGGCCGCTCTCGAAGAGGAAGTCGCCGCCGCGCAGGCTGAGCACGATCGCGCCGACGACGCCGGGCGCCCAGACGATCGGGCCGGAGAGGATCTTGCGCAGGTGCTCGAGCAGCGGGTAGCCGCCGTGCTCGCTCGTCTCGAGCACGTTCGTGTAGACGCCGGGGCCGAGCGCGAGCCCGTAGGGGCCGCCGACGCCGGCGGTGAGCAGCGTCTCGGTCGCCTTGGCGATGTGGTTGGCGTAGCGCTCGCAGTCTGTGCCGAGCTCGAGCGCGTCGTGCTCGGAGGCCTCGGCGATGCCGGTGATGCCCGCGGCCTCCCAGCCGTGGAAGACGGCGGTGTTCTCGGCGACGGCGAGCGCCTGGGCGGCGCGAGTCGAGGTCGGCGAGGTCGGCGTCCTCGGCGCCGCGGTCGGCGTCGGCGAGCTCGTTGCGCTCGACGCTGAAGTCGGCGCGCAGCTCGCTCAGCGGCAGGACGCGGCGGCGGGAGGCGGCGATGCCCTCGCCGGGCGCGTCGGCGACGTCCTCGATGCGGCCGAGGTTGGTCGCCGAGTGCTGCCAGCCGTGCGGGCCGGAGAAGTCGATGAGCTTGCGGGCGGCGAGCGCCGGCCCCAGGCGCTCGCGGGCCTCGGAGTCGAGCAGCTCCCAGCCCTGCTCGGTGATCGGTGCGTGTTCACGCAGAAGATGGCTCACTCAGATCCCTCCTTGAGACCGCCGATGTCGAGTGTCTCGCCGCCGGCGTTCGGTTCGCCGCGGTCCTCGGCGCCCTCGGTCGCCTCCTCCTCGGCCTCCTCGCCGTGCTCGACGATGTCGCCCTCCTTGAAGAGGATGCCCTCGGCGATCTCGCGCCACATGGGCGTCTTGCGCAGCAGGAACTCGAGGTCCATGCAGAAGTGCTTGAACTCCTCGCCCTGGGCGTCGTGCATGATCGCCAGC
Organism: uncultured Solirubrobacterales bacterium; assembly: GCA_963850625.1. GTDB lineage: Bacteria > Actinomycetota > Thermoleophilia > Solirubrobacterales > 70-9 > CAXMST01. The sequence continues at coordinate 413,616 of CAWKLZ010000007.1, read as the reverse complement.
GCTTCCTTGTCCGTCTCGACGGCGAGCCGTTGCTCGTACCAGCCGATTGCCTCGGCCTCCTCGGTCAGCGACGCGCACAGGCGGGCGAAGGTCCGGGTCTCGGCGGGGAGCTCCTCGGGTGGCTCGTGGTACTGGTCAAATCCCATTGAAGACAATCCAATCAGGTTCGTGTGTGGTCTGGCGGCGGGGGGTGCGGGCGGTGTCCGTTCTGAGGCAGCCTCGGCACACATCCGGTGCAGATCGGCACCCACCTATGCGCCGTACCCGGGAAAGCTCGGCTCATGCAATACCGCGAACTGCAAGAGGTCGGCGCGAAGCTCGAGGCGCTGTGTCGGGAGGGCGATCTGCAGGAGCCTGACGTCGTCATCGACAACCACGACGGCAGCTTCACCGCGCTGTGGTTCGAGCCCGAGCTTGCGGTGATCATCGAGCCGGATGAGCGAGCGGTGGAGTGCACGGGCGAGCCCGAGGTCCCGTCCTCGGACGATCCCGACCCGCGCCGGCGACCGGAGTTCTTCCAGGCAGTGGCGCTGATCGCCGATCTCTGCGAGCGGGGTGGTCTGCCGAAGTTCGACCACGTCACCTCAGCGAGGACGGCGAGTTCATCCAGTTCGGCTGGGAGGGAGAGGAGTTCGCGCCCGGCTGGAACATCCACGAGCTGCTGGCGAGCGCCGAGCGGGCGGACGCCGGTCCGGAGAGGTTGGTGTAGCTGAGGTGTAGTCTATGTGTATGACGCGCACCAACATCGAGATCGACGAGGAGCTGGTGCAGCGGGTGATGAAGCGCTACGGACTTCCCAGCAAACGCGCCGCTGTCGACTTCGCGCTGCGCAAGACCGACGTCGTGCCGATGACCGTGGAAGAGGCCCTCGCGATGGAGGGCACCGGCTGGAGCGGCGACCTGGAAGCGTTGGATGCCGAGGAAGACCGCGAGATGCGCGAACTCCATGGTCCTCGCTGACGCCTCAGCCTGGATCGAGTTTCTGCGCGGGACGGGGTCGCCGGAAGCCCTGGCCATCAGGCGGTTGATTGCCGACGGCGGCGGCGAGCTGGCGACGACGGGGCAGGTCGTCATGGAGGTCCTCGACGGGGCGGCCGACGTGGGCGAGCGCGAACGTCTCGAGGGGTTGCTGGCAGGAGCCCGGTCGCTGCCGGCGCGCGACCCGGACGATTTCGCACACGCGGCCTCGATTCGGTCGACCCTGCGGGCTAACCGCCGAAAGGTGGCGCAGTTGGGGGACTGCTTGATCGCAGCCGTTGCCCTGCGGACGGGCGCTCAGGTGCTACACCGGGACAAACACTTCGACGCGATCGCCGAGCTCACCGGCCTACCAACGGTGACTTAGAGGCCGTCTCAGCCTCTTAGCCGGCAGCGGCGGCGCTCAGATCCCGAAGTAGCCCTTGATCCCGTTGAGCAGGAGCTGGGTGCCGATCGTGGCGACGAAGATGCCGCCGAACTTCGTCATCAGGGTGATCGTCTGCTCCTTGAAGTTCATCCGGTTGACGAGGAAGAGGTGGCCGACGGGGATCAGGGCGACGGCGACTGCGACTGCGATCAGCGCCGACCAGACGCCGTTACCGCCGTCGCCGGAGGCGGCGATCGTGATCACGGCGGTGATCGCGCCGGGGCCGGCCATGAAGGGGATCGCGTAGGGGACGACGATCAAGCCCTCGGCGCTCTCGGGCTCGGCTTCCTCACGCGCGTCGGTGCCGCCCTGGGCGCGGCTCGGCTCGCCGCCGAGCAGCATCTCGAAGCCCATCAGCACGAGGACGAGGCCGCCGACGATGCCGAAAGCGTTGAGGTCGATGCCGATCAGGTCGAGCAGCTCCTTGCCGACCAGCGCCGAGCCGCCGAGCACGACGGCGATCGTGATCATCAGCTTGCGCACGTACTCGGGCCGGCGCTCGGGCTCGTTCGCGGTGAGCACGCGGAAGAAGACGCTGCGGATGAAGGGGTCGACGAGCAGGACGATCGAGATCGTCGCCTGCAGGGTCAGATCGAGGAAGCTCATCGCGCCGTCAGGGGAGCTTGCGCGCGCACTCGATGCAGAGCACGCTGGAAGGCGCCGCCTGTAGTCGGCCCTCGGGGATCTCGGCGCCGCAGTTGTCGCAGGTGCCGTAGTTGCCCTCGTCGAGCTTGGCGAGGGCCCGGACGGTGCGCTCGCGGATCGCGTCGAGGTCGTTGGCGACGCCAACCGCGTTGAAGCGATCGATCGCCTCGTTGGTGCCGTCGCCGATCCGCTTGCCGAAGGCGATCGATCCGCTGTCCTCGGGCGGCTTCGTCAGCTCGCCGATTTCGGCGTCGATCGACTCGAGGTCGGCGCGCAGGCGGGTCTCCACTTCCCCGAGGTCCACGCACACATGGTTGCGCGTGGCTGCCGGCGGCGCGGTGCGCCTAGGCGTGGATGGGCAGCCGTGCCCCGGCGCGCTCGGCGAGGACGTCGAGGCGCACGTGGGGGAAGCGGCCGTAGCTCGGCGGCGGGTCGGCCTGGTCGATGTACTCGGCGACCCAGAATCCGTGCGTGCCGTAGAGCAGCTCGGCGCAGCGCTGGGCGTCGAGTGGGCGGAACGAGCCGGCGGCCAGCTCGTCGATCGCGGCGTCGAGGTGGGGGAGGACCGGCTCGACTCGCGCCGCGTCCCACTCGCGCCAGTCGCGGCCGTCGGTGCCGAACCTCGTGCCGTCGCAGTGGGCCACGAAGCCGCAGTCGGCGAGCTCGCGGGCGCGCTCCTCCTCGACGGCGACGGCCATCCGCTTGCCCCGGATCGGGGCGATGTCCTCATACAGATCGGGGCGCAGGCGCAGGCCGAAGCGGCGCGGCATGCGCGAGGCCTTGTAGCCGCGCACATGCTGGGCGAACCGGTCCTCAGGTGAGCGGGCGCTCGAGCCGACGTAGACCCAGGGCAGGCGCGGGTCGCGGCGCCGGCCGGCGTCGGCGGAGAGCTCGATCACGTAGACGCGGTTCGTGGCCACCAGGCTCCTTTCACCGGCGCCACCCCGACTCTTGCCCGCGCAGCGCTTCGCCCAGTCGCCGGCCGGGCTCCCGTGAGTTTCGGCTCGCCGGAGCGGGCATAGACGAGACATGACTCCGCAATCCCCGCAATTCATCCTGCAGGCATCCGGCACGGCGCGTAAGTTCGGACCGGTGAGCGTTCCGGCATCCACAGACCCTGAGCGAGGGGCCGATCCAGGCCCTCGCGCGCTCGATCTGCCCGGCCCCGCGCGCCGGATCACGATCGAGCCGGTGCGGCTGCCGAACGTCGCGCCGATGACCGAGATCCCCGGGCCGGAGGTGCCGACGCCGCCGATGCCGGCGCCGACGCCGGACCCGGTTCCCGATCCGATGCCCGATCCCGAGCCGGGGCCGGCGCCCGACCCCGAGCCGCCCGCGCCTCGACCCGACCCCGTCCCCGATCCGACCCCGGATCCGCAGCCGCCGGAGCCGACGCCCGAGCCCGACCCGACGCCGCCGAGCCCCGGCGAGGAGCCCGACCGGGCGCCGCCGGCACCAGAGCCCGCCCCCGAACCGCCGCCCGCGCCCCAGCCGGAGCCGGCCATCCCCTGAGCCGTGGCAGCCGAGCTGGGGGTCCCCGACTCCGGTGAGCCGTTGCTCGGCTGGCGCGTCTGGCACCTGGAGGGCGACGGCGCGCTGCGGCCGATCGTCGCCGGCAGCGGCGCCTGGCTCGTCGGCGCCAACGAGGCCCGCTGCCACCTCGGCTACACGAAGCACCGGGCGCCGGCGCCCGGCTGCGTCTGCGGCTTCAACGCCCTGCACGCGCCGCCCGAGGAGTACCGGGGCGACGCCGGCCACGCCGTCGGCGTGATCGCGGCCTGGGGCGAGGTCGACGTCTACGGGACGGGCTTCCGCTCGCAGTTCGCCGCTGTGATCGGGCTGCTCGCCGACGCGACGCCGGGCACGCTGCACGCGCGCAAGCTCGAGGCCGCGGGGATCCACTACGGCGTCCCGGTGCTGCCGATCGGCGAGCTCCGCCGCCACGCCGAGCAGTACGCGAAGCCGGCGGGGCTGGCGGTGCTGCCGAGTTCGGTGCCCGCATCCGGCGGCCCGGCGATCCCGCTGCGCCGGCGCAGCAACACTCCCGTGCCGCACGCGGCGATGCCCGACTCCTTCCGGGGCCGCGGCGTGCTCGTCGACTCGCACGTGGCGATCGACCAGGACGGGCGCACGATGCGGCTCGCGCCGACGCCGTCGCTGGCGGCGCTCGCCGTCGACGGGGTGGAGCCCGCCGTCGCCGCCGGCGATCGGATCGAGGCGGGCGATCCGCTGCTCGTCGCCGAGGCGGGGGAGAGCGTGATCGTCGCGCCCTCGCCGGTCGACGCGACCGTCGTTTGCCTCAACCCGCTGCCGCCGCGCTACGAGGAAGGCCCCGGCGGCGGGCGGCTGGCTGGCGGAGCTGCGCCTGCACTCGGTGAGCCTCGATCAGAGCTCGATCGCCTGGGGCCGGCGCGGGGCGGAGGCCTACCGCGAGCTGATCCTCGCCGCCGGCTCCGACGCGGACCTGCTGCTGCGCGGCGCCCGTCGCCCGCGCCCGCCCGCCGGGCTCGTCTCCGACGGCGAGGCGCGCGGCTGGCTGCGCGCCTTCGCGCAGCTCCTCGACGCGGCGATCCGCGCGGAGGAGCGGCTCTGCGCGGCGCTGCGTACGGTCGAGGGCCCGGCCGCGGAGACGATCTTCGAGGTCGCCGGGATCGAGCCGCTGCGGATCGCCGCGCCGCCGCTCGGCTCCGACCGCTGGGTAAGTACCGGCGCATCCGTGCGTAACCACGCCCACGCCGCAGGGCCAAAGTTGCGGATCGAACTTACGCCGGCGGCGCTCGGCGCCTACTGGCGCGGCGAGATCGGGCTCGGCACCGACGACGTCAGCGAGGCGGGCGCAGCCGCCGCCGGCGAGCGCAACCCGCTGCACGTCCTCGCCGGCGACCGCGGCGCCCTGCGGATCGCGAACTCCCTGCACCGGCGCGCCTTCTCGGAGGCCCGCATCGCCCTCGATGGCCTCGGCAACCCCTGGTTCCGGGCCGGCGACGCGGTCCGCGACCCGGTCGAGAACCTGCGCGTGCTCGCCGGCTTCGAGCCACCGACGGCGATCAGCGGCGGGGCGTCGCCTAGCGCCGGCGCCACGCGCAGGTGACCCTGCAGGCGGCCGACGGCCGCCGCCTCGCCCGCGCCCGCGGCTGAGCGCCGCCGGGCCTCCATCCGCGGGCCGGCGGCCGCCCGCCGCCTAGCGCACCGGCGTGCGGACTCGGACGTTGCGCAGCCGCGTCGTGAACGCGGCGTTGGAGGGGCGGCCGTAGGGGACGTCGGCGCCGAGCAACTCGAGCTCGGCCGTGTGGCCGCGGCGGAAGCGCCAGGAGCCCGGATGGATCTGCCACACGTTCTTGCCCTGCCGCGGCCGGTAGGAGCCGCGGGCGACGAGGTGCTGGGTCGAGCCGTCGCGGCCGATGTCCCAGAGCCGCGCGGCGAGCTGGGTGACGGAGGGGGCCGCGCCGCTGACGTCGAGGTCCGCGCGGATCCGGGGTGAGCCGATCATCGTCACGCCGTGCTTTGCGGTGAACAGCGGGATCCGGGCGGTGCCCGGCGAGGTCGATCGCTTCGTCACCACGCAAGAGTCGCCGCCGCCGCTGACGGGGTCGATCGCGCGCCCGACGCTGGGGTCGCCGAGGCCGGTGGACGTGACGGTGAACGGGCCGCGGGCGCGGGTGCGGAGCTTGCGCCGGGTGAGCCCGCGGAACTGCTTCGCCCGGAACGGACCGCCGGAGTCGAGCTGCTTCGGGCAGCGCTGAACGTAGGCGGTGACTCCGGGGCGGGGCGCGCGGCCGATCCCGCGCAGCCGCTTGTCCATGAACGCGTGCAGGCGCTCGATCAGGGCCTCGCGTTCGACCGGGTCGTTGCTGGCGCGCTGGTGGCCGAAGTCGCCGAGCATCAGCGACAGCGGCACGTGGGGGTGGAGCTCGTGGGTCCGGTTCGCGTAGCGCAGGACCTCGTCGGTCGGGAAGAGGTCGTCGGTGAACCCGGAGGCGATGAACAGCGGGGCGGGCGGCCGCCGCGGCGTCACGTAGTAGGCGGAGTGGAAGCTCGTCAGCTGCTGCACGGTGCGGCGGGCGTCGGCGTCGGTGTAGGGCTCGCCGGCGCTCGTCCGCGCAACCCAGCCGGCGACGTCGGCGCCCGGGTCGGTGCCGGTCGGGGCCAGATAGCCCATCGGCCGGCCGGGGATGAACGGCTCGCCGGTCGGCTGTCCCGGCCCGACCGCGGTCTGAGCTGCGGCGAAGATCGCGTTCACGACCGTCAGCTTCTCGACGCCGACCGGCTTCGTCGTCACGGCGCGGCCCGAGATGCCGTTGATCGGCACCCGACCGTTCGGCGCGGCCGCGTAGACGAGGTCGGTCCACGGGATCACGGGCGCCGCGGCGCTGATGTGCAGCCGCTTGCCCTCCGGCGAGCGCCACCGCTTGGTGCTGCCGTCGGGAAGCATCACGCTTGTTGCGGAGCGCGGCGAGCATCAGCGTCTGCCCGCCTCCGTAGGAGTCGCCCGGTGACGCCGATCCGGTCCGGATCGACCAGCGGCGAGTCGGCCAGTCGTCCCGCCAGCTCGAGCGTGTCGCGGCCCTCGTAGCGGACGTCGGCGAGGTGGATGTACCCGTTCGCGCAGGCGATCGGGCTGGCGAGCCGCGCCTCCGGGGTCCCGCACGAGCCCCACAGCCCGCGGGCGGTGTAGGTGAGGACCGCGTAGCCGCGCTTGGCCCAGTCGTAGGCGTTGTCGGTGTAGGCGGTTGAGTCGGGATCCAGGTACTCGTACTTGCTGTTGCCGAAGCCGTTGAGCTCGACGATCAGAGGCAGGTGGCGCGAGCTGCGGCTCGGGAAGGTGACCGTCGTATCCAGGGGGACGCCGTCCCAGGTGTGGACGAGACCTGAGCACGCGTAGACGCCCTCGGTCGGCCCGCAGTCCGTGAGCCCGAGTGGCGACGGCCCGGCAGCCGAGGCGGAAGCCGGGCCGAGAGCGAGCGCAAGCAGCGCACCGGCACCGAGAGCCCACCAAGGCGCGCGAAACACCCCTCCACCGCATGAGCGCGATTATCGCCGCGGCGCGGCGCATTCGCGCCGGTAGGCAAATGCCCCTGGTGACGGCGGAGCCGCGGAGGCTGCCGCTACATCGACGCCGGGCGCCCGTCGACTGCGATGTCCGACAGCGGCCCGCGGGGAATGTGGATCCAGCCCTCGGCGCGAGCGAGGCGGGTCTGCTCGTTGCCCTTCGGCGAGAAGGTGGCGCCGAGCGCGACTGCGCGCGTGGCGACGGCGGCGACGACGGCGTCGAGCGCGTCGTCGTTGGCGCGCATCGCGCCGCGGGCGGTGGCGTCGAGAGTGACGATCGGTGCGAACGACTTGCTCAGGCGGCCGACGAGGCTGCGGCGGGCGTCCTCGCCGAGCCCGCCGCCCTTGTAGCCGGTGGAGGGCAGGCCCCAGGCGAAGAGCGCGGCGGCGGGATAGACCTCGGCGATGCGGCTCGGCTGCAGGCCGCTGAGATCGAGGTGGGCGGGCTCGATCGCGCCGAGGCGGGCGATCCGGTCGATGATCCGCGCGGCGCGCATCGCGGTCGCGCCGATCCGGTCGGCGCTGACGCTCATCGGCCGGTTCGGGATCCGCACGCCGCGGTCGCGGGCGATCACGCGCAGCCGCTCGGCAGCGTGCAGGTCGGTCGTCCGCTGCTGCAGGTCGGAAGGGTGCGCGTTCGTCCAGCCGTGGCCGGCGTGCCAGCCGGCGACGGCCTTGACGAACGGCTCAGGCCAGCCGAGCGGCGCGTCGATGCCGGCGACGTCGGCGGCCGCGATCAGCTCGATCAGCTCGCCGTCGCCGAGCGGGGGCTTGTGGACGACGAGCGTGCCGGGGCCGGAACCGGGCCACGTCGATCGTCGCCGCCGCGGTCTTGCGGGGATCCGTGGCGAGGTCGATTCCGAGCGTGCGCATTGATGAAACCCGGGTCCCCGCACCGGGAAGCTCGGCACCTTAGGGAACGGTCGGGTGAGGCAGCCCCACCCGGCTTGAGCGAATCCTGAGCTGCTCCTGATCGGAACCCGATGCCGCTCGGGCAGGGTGCTCCATGGATCGATTAGTCCCCGCTGTGGGACTTGGAAAAGGAACGGACATGAGCCCTTACGCAGAACAGCTACCCACGCCGACCCCCGGCGCCGCGCCGATGCTTGGCGTCGCCGAGCCGCCGGCAGCCGAGTTCTCGCTCGACCGCGAGGAGGCAATCAGCACGATCGCGAGGGCCTGGGAGATCGACCCCGAGCACCGCGAGGCGTGGTGGATCGGCGGCTTCGGCTCCGACATCCCGGAATCGATCGAACTGCTCACCAACGTCGTCTTCTCGAAAGAGCGTGGAATCGTCAACGGCCCGCGGCTCGACATCCTGGTCTTGCCGGTCGTGCCGAACTCCCCCGCGCATCCGGTCATGGTCGGCGTGCGCGATGGCGTCGGTCCGATCGTCTGCCGTGGGATCGAGGATCTCCACGAGAGCCTGCCGGATCCGTTCGGCTACGGCCCCGAGCAGGTGCTCGACTCGCTCGAGACTTTGCTTGCGGTCGCCACGAGCCTGCTGCCCGACGTCGAGCGGCTCGCCGGCGAGCCGTGGTCGCGGCCGCTGGGCTTGAGCTCCGACCGCCCGCGGCGGCGCCGTCCTTAGGGGGACTTGCGACGGTAGGGGGCCCTGGTGCGCGCGGCAGACCGTTCGGCCGCGCGCACTAGCCGTCGCTCTCAGCCGCTGCCCATCCGGTAGCCGAAGCCCCGGATCGTGCGCAGGTAGCGCGGCTCACGGGGATCGTCGCCGAGCTTCTGGCGCAGGTTCGAGACGTGCACGTCGATCACGTGGTCATCCCCGAACCAGTTCGGACCCCAGATCCGCTCGAGCAGCTGCTCGCGGCTGAGTGAGATCCGCGGTCGCTCGGAGAGTGCGTCGAGCAGGTCGAACTCGGTCTTCGAGAGCTCGATCGCCTTGCCGCCGACGCGCACCTCGCGTGCGGCGACGTCGATCTCGAGGTCGCCGAAGCGCCGCGCCTTGCCGCCGCCATCGCTGCCGTCGCCCTCGCGCGTGCGCGGGCGACGCAGCATCGCCCGGGCGCGGGCGACGAGCTCGCGCGGTGAGAAGGGCTTGGTCACGTAGTCGTCGGCGCCGACGCCGAGCCCGACGAGGCGGTCGGCCTCCTCGCCCTTCGCCGTGAGGATGATCACGTACGCGTTGCTGCCGTCCGCACGCAGCCGGCGACAAACCTCGTTGCCGTCGATTCCCGGCAGCGCGATGTCGAGGATGATCAGATCCGGGTCGAACGAGGCCGCCTCTTCCAGGGCCTCCTCGCCGGTGCCCACGGCGCTGACCTCGAAGCCGTTGCTCGTCAGCAGCTCCGCGACCAGGGCCGCGACCTCCTCCATGTCCTCGACGACGAGGACCTTGACGCCTTCATCGCTCGCCATCCCGCGGCGATCGTAGCGCCGCGATCGCCGTCCCGATCCAGGTCGGTCCCGCGCTTGGGCGCCGCGGCTCAGTCGTGGGCGCCACCCGGGCGATACTGGGGCACCTCAACGGGCTCCGCTGCCTCGATCGCTTCGTGATGCAACCGCATCGCCTTGTCGACCACGCGCGGGCGGCGGAAGAACTTGTGCTCGTAGTCGCGAACGCGGGTCACCATCTCGTCGTCGGCGTTGTCGAGGCGGGCGAGGGTCTCCTCCTCGGGCATCTCGTCGTAGCCCTGCCATGGCTGCGGGCCGCGCATGTAGTGGAGCTTGTCGAAGATCTCCTTACGGTTCGCGTGGCCGCGCTCGTATTCCTCGATCGCGGCCAGCTCGGCCTGCGTGCGGGTGTGCATCGTGATCTGCAGGTCGTGCACCGACATCCGGCTGTAGCCGGGGAACGGCTCGCTGGGATCGGACTGCGACTCTGCGTCGGCCGCCTCCTCGGCGTGGTGGTGTGGGTGCGGCAGGTGCTCGCGAAGGGACATCGGTTCCTTTCTGCTGCGACCTCCGCTGCCTGCGGCGGCTGGATGAGACCGCGGCTCTCTGTGTCCGGAGTATCGATCCGGGCAGCGCCCGCGACGACCGTAGTCGGCACCGATCGGCACTCCGGGAGTCCACGGCCGCAGCTGCGAGCACCGGCGTGCCCCCGACCGCCGCTCCTGGGATATTTGAGGGCGATGGAGGAACAGGGAACGCTCGCGCCCGGAGGTGGGGAGGAGGACCCCGGCGGGCCCGGGCCCGGACCGACGCCGGACGCCGCGACGCCGCTCGCCCCCGGCGAGCCCGACCTGCCCGGCCCCTTCGCCGTCGGCCGCTGGGCGGCCGGCTTCCGCAACTTCCTCCGCAACCGCCCCCGGGTGCGGCTGATCGGCGAGGTCGTCAACCTCTCGCGCTCGCGCAAGGCCGTCTACTTCGACCTCCGCGACGGCGACGGCGCCGTGCCCTGCTCGATGTGGAACTCCGATCTCGAGCGGCTCGATCTGCCCGCCGAGGCGCTCCGCGACGGGGTCTCGCTCGTCGCCGCCGGTGGGCCCGACTACTTCGCCGGCTCGGAGCGCTCCTCGCCCTCGTTCTCCTTCCGGGTCACCTACCTGCGCCTCGCCGGCGAGGGCGATCTGCTCGCCCAGCTCGAACGCTTGCGCCGCCAGCTGCACGCCGAGGGCCTGTTCGAGCCGCAGAAGCAGCTGCGCCGCCCGGCGCTGCCGCGGACGATCGGCGTCGTCGTCGGTTCCGGCTCGGCCGCTTATCAGGACATCCTCGCCGGACTCGAGCGGCGCTCGTGGCGCGGGCGGCTCGTGCTTGCCCACCCACCCGTGCAGGGGCAGGCCGCGGCGCCGCGGATCCGGGCGGCGATCACCCGGCTCGCCGAGATTCCCGAGGTCGAGACGATCATCGTCTCGCGCGGTGGCGGCTCGCTCACCGATCTGTGGGCGTTCTGCGACGAGCACCTGTGCCGGACCGTGGCGATGCTGCGCGTGCCGGTGATCTCGGCCGTCGGCCACGACGTCGACCACACGCTGATCGACGATGTCGCCGCCCAGGCGTGCTCGACGCCGACGCACGCCGCCGAGGCCGCGGTCCGGGTCGACGTCAGCCTCGCCCGCTCGGAGCTGGCGCTGAAGGCGGCCTCGGCCGAGCGCTGCGGCCGCCGCCAAGTCGCCCGCGACGCGCGCCGGCTCGGGGCGGCGGCCAGCTCGCTCGCCGGCCATATGCGCGCCCAGCGCGGTGCCCTGCACCAGCGCCTGCGCGAGATCCGCGCCGCCTCGCGGCGCGCGTTCGGCGAGCGCCGCGGACTGGTCCGCACCTACGGCGTCGTCCTCGGCCGCCAGCGCGAGCGGGCGGCTGGCGCGGCGGCGGCGAGCGGCGTCGAGGCGCGCCGGCTGTCGGGAATCGCGGCGACGCTCGCCGCACACGAGCCCGAGCGCGTGCTCGAGCGCGGCTACGCGATCGTCAGCGACCGCGAGGGCGAGCCGATCACGAGCGCAGCCGCCGCGCGCGACGCGGGCAGGGTCGATGTCCGCTTCGCCGACGATCATGTCGGGGCTGAGGTGATGGCAGACGATGGCTGAGCAAGAGCAGAGTGGGGGAGAGGCGCAGGGCCCGGCGCCGGCGACCCCTGCGCCGCAAAGCTACGAGGCCGCGATCGCCCGGCTCGACGAGATCATCGCCCGGCTCGACTCCGGTCAGGCCGAGCTCCGCGAGACGCTCGGCCTCGTCCGCGAGGGCAAGGCGCTGGTCGAGTACTGCAAGGGCGAGCTCGACGCCGTCTCCGGTGAGCTCGAGAAGCTCGACCTCGACAAGCTCGTCGAGCAGCTCGAGTCGAGCGGCGCCGCCGAGTAGCGGCAGCCGCCGCCGAGCGACCGCGCTAAGCTCGGGGCCGTATTCATCCAGAGCGACTGAGGGACCCGGTCCGTTGACGTCGCAGCAACCGAATCCGCCCACACCCTGGGCGAGCAAGGTGCTACAGCCGGGATCGATGGAGGTATCGAATGACCAAGCCCCCCGTTTGTGAGCCCACCCACCGCGCCGTCTTCAGCGGCCGCCGGCTGACCGTCGTGCCCTGGCAGCAGCTCAACCTCGAGCTGGCGCCGCAGGCGAGCGAAGATTGGCCCGTGTTCGACCTGTGGGCCGCCGCAGGCAGCCCGGTCGTCGCCCGCCAGCACGGCACCTGGGAGGCGTCGGCGGAGATCCGCCGGCTGGGCCGCTGGGCCCGCGAGGAGGCGGGCGCCGAGCTCGAGCTGGCGACGCCGCGCCTCTGAAGCGGCGGGCAGCGAGGCGCGACGCAGGGTCGATCCTGCGCCGCGCCCGCAACCGTCAGCGGATCAGTGGCTCAGCCAATGCGCGTAGAAGGCGACGTCGCCGCCGTGCGTGCTGATGTTCCAGTGGCCGTTCACGGTCGTGTCGCTGACCCAGTGGCCGCGCGTGCAGTGGTTGTTGTGGCATGTGTGATGCCACTGGCTTCCCTGCACGCGAGCGGGCGGGAAGTTGGTGTGCTCGACCCGGAAGTTGATCACCTGGCCGTGGCTCCCGTAGTAGAAGCGGATATGGCGGTGATGCGTGTCGCGCCCCTCGTAGTGGCCGACCTTCGGCAGCACGCTGGTGTGCGAGCCGGCGGTGGCACCGGACGTGAACGTAAGGGCCGCCGCTGCCAGCGCGATCCCGGCCAGCAAGGCAATAAGTGAGCGCTTCATCAGTTCTCCTCTGTGATGCGGGTGAGTCCCCCGTGGATCCCCCGGCTAGGGGGGCTGGAGTCTACGCACGCGGTTTCGTGAATCGTTAGCCGGAGCGGGCGGGACGGCGAGATGCCGCCCCACCCGTCCGCGAGTCCTAGTAGCGGCGCCAGTGCGCGTGGTAGGGCACGTGATGGGCGGTGTTGCCCGGGTCCCAGGTCCCGTGGACCTGCGTGTCCGTGACCCACATGCCGGAGCTGCAGTAGCCCCCATGGCACGTGCGGTGCCAGGCGCCTTCGTGGCCGCTGACATGTGCCCCGCCGATCGTCCTGTGGCTGACGGTGAAGTGCGACATGTAGTTGTTGCCGTCGAAGTAGAAGGTGATCGTCCGATGGTGATGGTCGACGCCTTCGTACCAGCCCTTGAGCGGCAGCACGCCGCTGCCGGCGCTGCTGGTCGCGGCCGTTGCGCCCAGCGCCCCCCCGACAAGGGCGAGCGCGGCGAGCGCGGTGATGAGTGAACGCTTCACGCGTTTACCTCTCTCTTGCTTCGGTGGTCCCCCAGTGGTTCCGCCTTGGAATACAGGAATCTATCAGTAGGTATCCGCAGGTCAAAAGAGTGACGTCTGGCTGCCGCTCGGCTGTCTGTGGTGGGCCGAAAACAGGGCACCGTGTCCGGCGTGGTGGTTGTTCCAGAAGCCGGTCACCTCGTGCGTCGTCGCCCAGGAGCCGTGCGCGCAGACCGAATCGCTGCAGGCGTGGAACTGGGTGCCGTCCAAGGCCCCGTTGCCGAGCGATTGGTGCTCGATCCGGAAGTTGGTTACGTGTCCGAGATGGTTGAGGTAGAAGCGGATGTGGCCGCCACGGCTGTCGCGGCCCTCGTAGTGGCCGACCTGCGGCGTCACCGTTCCGGGGCGGCCCGAGGCGGCGCCGGCGGTGCCGGCCACCAGCGTGAGCCCGACCACCAGGACGGCTATCAGGACAATCAGTCTCTTCATCTCTCCTCCTCGGCGTCCGAAGCAAGCGCGGCGCGGCGCCCGAAGGCACCCGCGCCGCTGCCTGCTCCCGGTCATCGCCTGGATCTAGTTTCCGGACCAGCTCTCGACCCAGTGGGCCGTGTAGCTGATGGCTCTCTGCTGAGAGTGCCACCGGTAGGCGCCTGAGACCTGGTCGATGTTCGTCCAGTGGCCCTGCGCGCACATGTGCTGCTTGTTGCAGTCGTGCGTGAAGTACGCCTTGTTGTCATGGACGCCGATCGGGGCGTGTCCGAACTCCGTGTGGTTGACGCGGAAGGTCGACACCCTGAGGTCGCCGTCGTGCGGCACCTTGAACCGGATGTGGTTGCCGTGGGCGTCACGGCCCTCGTAATGCCCCCCGACGACGCCGATCGACGTGCGCTGGCTCGTCGCCGCTCCCGCGGTCGCCCCGCCCGCCACTGCGATGATGGCGCCGACGATGAGTACGGCCGCCATTGCGGCCAGGATGCGCTTCATCCCCTGTCTCCTTGTGTAGCTGGTCAGTCCCCCCGTCGGAGACATGCATCCAGATTCATGGAAAGTATCAGCCGCCTTGACGCGGTCCGGTGGCGCGCCCGGCCTGCGGGCGTCCCTCGCTACGGTCCTGAGGATGACGGCGGCCCCCGATCAAGCGAACGCCTACGAGCCGCTCGGCCCGCGCTTCGAGCAGGCCCTCGGCTACGCGCTCGCCCACCACCGGGCCGACCGCCGCAAGGGCACGCAGATTCCCTACGCGGCGCACCTGCTCTCGGTCGCAGCACTCGTCCTCGAGATGGAGAGCTCCGAGGACGAGGCGATCGCGGCGCTGCTGCATGACGTGGTCGAGGACGGCGGCGGGCCCGCGGCGGAGGCCGAGATCGGCGAGCTCTTCGGCGCCGATGTCGCGCGCATCGTCCGCGCCAACTCCGACAGCCTCAGCGGCTCCACGATGAAGGCGCCCTGGCGGCAGCGCAAGGAGGAATACATCGCGCAGATTCCCACCAAGGCGCCGGACGAGCTCCGCGTCTCCGTCGCCGACAAGCTCCACAACGCCCGCTCGATCCTCAGCGACCTGCGCCGGCATGGCGATGCGGTGTGGACCCGCTTCGCAGGTCGGAAGGAGGGGACGCTCTGGTACTACCGCTCGCTGACGGCGGCCTTCGAGGCGCGCCGGGCGGACCTAGGTCCGGGTGGGCAGCAGGCGCTGGACGAGCTGCGCGCCGTCGTCGGCGAGCTCGAGCGCCGAGCTGCCGAGGGCTGAGCACCCGACCGGATCAGGTCCGGCCGGTCGCCTCCAGCATGCGGTGCACGACGTCGCCCTGGCCGAAGCCGAAGCGCTCGGCCGGCGGCAGCGTCTCCGGCGAGAACCAGGCGAGCCCGGTCGCCTCGCCGCCGGGGACGACGACGGGCTCGCCGACGCAGCTGATCACGAAGCTCGGTGAGATCGACTGCTGGCGCGGATCGAAGGGGCCGGGGCCGGACTCCGCATGCGGGTAGACCGCCACCCACTCGGGCCTTCCCCAGTCGCGCGCGGCGACGCCGACGCGCTCGCCGATCGTCTCGCGCACGTGGCGCATCGCGGCCCCCTCGAGCGACTCGCCGAGGCGGATGCGGCCGCCGATCAGGTTGATCAGCCCGGGGTTGCCGTGGCCGTCGGCGCGCTGGATCAGCAGCAGCTGGTCGACGTCGCGGTCGATGAAGACGCAGAGCACGTCGACGGTCGCGATCGGCACCGATCCCTGGACCAGCGCGTAGGTCTCGTCGTCGAGGTGGCCGTCGCTCACGCGCCGGCGTCCGGGGCCGCGGCGGCCTCGGCTTCCTCGCAGGCGGCCTCGGCTTCGGCGATGCGCGTCTCGCAGATCCCCTGGAGCGAATCGGCGACCTCGCCGAAGACCTGGCTGATCTCCTCCTCGCGGCCGGCGACCGCGGGGGCGAAGTGGCTGGCGAGGACGCCGCCGTAGACCTCCCAGATGCGGGCGAGTAGCGCGTCGCCTTCCTCGGTGACGACGAGCTCGGTCGCGCGGCGATCGCCCGAGACCTCGCAACGGCGGACGACGCCGCGGGAGACCATCCGATCGAGCAGCCGGCTGAGGCCGGAGGGGGAGACCTGGACGCGGGCAGCGAGCGCCGTCTGCTTCATCCGGCCCTGATCGCTGCCGCGCAGCGTGTAGAGGACGTCGTACCAGAGGAGCGGCGGCAGGTCGCTCTCCTGTAGGCGCTTCTCGACCTCGCGCGTGATCGCGCGGTTGGCGACGAAGGCCTGTGCCCACGCGTCGCGGGCCGGGCCCTCGAGGTCAGCGGGCGTCTCGGTCTCCGTCGTAGCGCCCTGTGCAGTGCTTGCCATTCGTCCGATTGTCGCACCGCGCGCGGCACCCCCGTGGGCCCATCGAGATAGTTTGCTTCGGGAATGTTGCGGCAGCATCTTTCCTATGGTACATTGTTGCGACAACATCGTTTGAGTTTGCAACCACCATCACGAAGGAGTCAACGATGAGCACAGCAACCGAAACAGCGGCACCGACCGGCGCCTGGGACGTAGACGCCGTCCACTCGCGGGTCGAGTTCCACGTTCAGCACAACGGCATCGCGCCCTACCGCGGCAGCTTCAGCGACTACGACGTCCGCCTCGTCGGCAACGACGACGGCTCCGTCGCGGTCGAAGGCTCGGCGAAGGTCGCGAGCATCTCCGGCGAGGACGAGAACCTCTACGGCCACCTGCAGAGCCCCGAGTTCTTCGACGCCGAGCAGTACCCCGAGATCAAGTTCCGCTCGACCGACGTGCAGCTCGGCGACCACGGTGAGCTCACGGTGAGCGGCGACCTGACGATCCGCGATCAGACGAAGCCGGTCACGGCGAAGGGGAGCCTCTCCGGCCCCGGCCCGAACCTCGGCGGCAACAACGTCGTCGCGGTCTACCTCGAGGCGGCGATCGACCGCAACGAGTTCGGCCTCGGCTGGAACATGGACCTGCCGAACGGCACCAAGGTGCTCGGCGACGAGGTCACCCTGACCGTCTCGCTCGAGCTCGTCGAGGAGGCGAAGTAACGATGCGGGTCCTCGCGATCTCCGGCAGCCTGCGCTCCGGCTCCCACAACACTCGCCTGCTCGAGGCGGCTGCCCGGGTCCTGGACGAGCGTGGGGTGGAGGTCGAGACCCTCGACCCCGAGGTGCTGCGCTCGCTGCCGTACTTCGACGAGGACCTCGAGGCCGACGTCCCCGAGCAGGTCGCGCGGCTGCGCGAGCTGATCTCGGGGGCGGACGGCCTGCTGATTGCCACGCCCGAGTACAACAGTTCGATCCCCGGCGTGATCAAGAACGCCGTCGACTGGGCCTCGCGCCCGCGGCCTGATCAGGCCCTCGCCAACAAGCCGGTCGTCGTGCTCGGCGCCAGCGTGATGATGTTCGGCGCCGTGTGGGCGCAGGCTGAGCTGCGCAAGGTGCTCGGCGCGGCCGGCGCCCGCGTCGTCGATGCCGAGCTGGCGCTCGGCAACGCCGCCGAAGCGTTCGCCGGGGACGGTGGCCTGGCCGAGGCCGGCCACAACGAGATGCTCGAGACGGCGGCCGAGGCCCTCGTCACGGCGATCCACCGACGCGAGCAGCGGACTGCCGCCGAGGAGCAGCCGGCCGCCGCTTGACCGGTCGGCGCCTCGACGCGCACCTCCATCAGCCGGGGCGCGACCGCGAGCCATCGTGCGAGCGGCCGCGCCGGGCTGGGTCCCGGCGTCCGTCTGGGTCAGACTTGATCGACAATGGACTTCCGCTCCATCTACGAGCACGGCTTCGCACGCGTCGCCGCGTGCACGTCGCCGATCGCCGTTGCCGACCCACCCGCTAACGCGGAGGCAGTGCTGCGGCAGGCGCGCGAGTGCGCCGCGGACGGCGTCGCCGTCGCCGTCTTCCCCGAGCTCTGCCTGACCGGCTACTCGATCGAGGACCTGCTCCT
This sequence comes from uncultured Solirubrobacterales bacterium, assembly GCA_963850625.1. Lineage (GTDB taxonomy): Bacteria > Actinomycetota > Thermoleophilia > Solirubrobacterales > 70-9 > CAXMST01. The sequence goes on along the minus strand of CAWKLZ010000007.1, from coordinate 395,995 downwards.
GCAGGATGCGCTGCTTGACGGCGCCGAGGCAGCGCTCGCCGCCGTCGTCGAGGGCTCTGCTGAGCTTGGACCGGTGCTCGTCGTCGGCGCGCCGTTGCGGCTCCGCGACCGCGTCTTCAACTGCGCCGTCGTCGTCCACCGCGGTGAGGTGCTCGGCGTCGTCCCGAAGTCGTATCCGCCCAACTACCGCGAGTTCTACGAGCGCCGCCAGATCGCGCCTGGGGCGGGTGAGGCGGGTGAGGTGACGATCGGCGCCGCCGAAGTCCCGTTCGGTCCACGATTGCTGTTCACCGCCGCGGACGTTCCGGGTCTGGTGCTCGGCATCGAGGTCTGCGAGGACATGTGGATCCCGGTTCCGCCGAGCTCGGCGGCGGCGCTGGCTGGAGCGACGGTGCTCCTCAACCTCTCCGGCAGCCCGATCACGATCGGTCGCGCTGAGGACCGAAAGTTGATGTGTCGCTCGCAGTCTCTGCGTTGTCTCGCCGCCTACGCCTACGCCGCTGCCGGCGGCGGCGAGTCGAGCACTGACCTCTCCTGGGACGGCCAGACACTGATCTTCGAGAATGGCGCCCTGCTCGCCGAGAGCGAGCGCTTCCCCGTGGGCGAGCGACGGGCGATCGCCGACGTCGACCTGGACCGGCTGCGCCAGGAGCGCATGCGGATGGGGACCTTCGGCGACAACCGGGACGCCAGCCGGGAGCTCACCGCAGGTTTCCGAACCGTGCGCTTCACGCTTGGCGCGCCTGGTGGCGACATCGGCCTGCGGCGCCGCGTCGAGCGCTTCCCGTTCGTACCCGCAGACGCCGAGCGGCTCGAGCTCGACTGCTACGAGGCCTACAACATCCAGGTCTCCGCGCTTGGCCAGCGGCTTGCCGCGATCGGCGACCCGAAGGTCGTGATCGGCGTCTCCGGCGGGCTCGACTCGACGCACGCGCTGATCGTCGCCGCTCGCGCGATGGACCGGGCGGGGCGGCCGCGCTCGGACATCCTCGCCTTCACCCTGCCCGGCTTCGCGACGAGCGATCACACCAAGCAGAACGCGCTGCAGCTGATGTCGGCGCTCGGGGTGAGCGGCGCCGAGCTCGACATCACCGAGACCGCGCGGCTGATGCTCAAGGAGCTCGAGCACCCGTTCTCGCGTGGCGAGGAGACCTATGACGTCACCTTCGAGAACGTCCAGGCGGGGCTGCGCACCGACTACCTCTTCCGGATTGCGAACCAGCGTGGCGGCATCGTCCTCGGCACCGGTGATCTCTCCGAGCTCGCCCTCGGCTGGGCGACGTACGGAGTTGGCGATCAGATGAGCCACTACAACGTCAACGCGGGCGTCCCCAAGACCCTGATCCAGCACCTGATCCGCTGGGTTGCAGCCTCCGGGCAGTTCTCGGGCGACGTCAACGAGACGCTGCTTGCGATCCTCGAGACCGAGATCAGCCCCGAGCTCGTTCCTGGCGAGGAGCTGCAATCGACCGAGGCGAAGATCGGGCCGTACGCGCTGCACGACTTCTCGCTCTTCTACACGCTGCGGCACGGCCTGCGCCCGACGAAGATCGGCTTCCTCGCCTGGCACGCGTGGCGCGATGCCGGCGCCGGCGAGTGGCCGCCGAACTTCCCCGAGACCGAGCGCGGCGCCTACGGCGAAGCGGAGATCCGGCGTTGGCTCGAGGTGTTCTGCGAGCGCTTCTTCGGCTTCGCCCAGTTCAAGCGCTCGGCGCTGCCGAACGGCCCCAAGGTCTCGCACGGCGGCTCGCTCTCGCCCCGCGGCGACTGGCGCGCCCCCTCCGACACCTCGGCGGCCGCCTGGCTGCGCGACCTCGAGCGCTGGTCGCTCAGCGACTGAGGGGCAGCTTCACCCAGCGCGATTCCTTGCGCGTCTCGCCCGCTGCGTCCGTGAGCTTCGCGGTGAGCTTGGCGCGGCCCTTGCCGCGGGCCTTGAGGCCCACATCCGCCCCTCCGGGCTGCAGCGAGACCGGCTTGGAGGCGAGCGTCTTGCCGCTGCGGCGGACGAGCTCGACCTTGCCGTCCAGCGCCTCCGCGGCCCCGAGCGAGGCGACGATCTTGCCACCCTTCGTGGCAACCGAGTCGAGGCCGCCAACTGCGGTCCCGGCTCGGAGCGGCTCCTCACCCGGCTTCAACTCGTAGGCGCCCCAGGGCGGGTTCGCGTTGATCACCCGGCCCGGCGCGCAGTTCGCCAAGAAGCTGGCGAAGTCGGTCTTCGGCGAGTCGGTGCTGATCCGGTAGGCGCCGGCATCGACCTCGCTCCAGACGATGCCGCCGTCACCGGAGGTGTACGGCTGGCTCGGATCGGGAATCACCGACTCGTTGAAGTAGATCGGGTCGGGCAGCGCCGGCTGCGAGGTCGAGCTCGCGCCGGCGACGCCGTGCGGCGTTCTCGCCCAGAACGTGTCGTAGTCGACCCCCCGCACGTTGCGGCGCGAGGCGGTCGTCACGATCACGCACTGTTGGGGGCGCCCGTCGGCGTCGAGCGGCACGCCGAGCAGCGCGGCCAGGCCCTTGTACTCGGGATCGGCCGGCGTCTGGAAGTTGGCGTTGGCGATGTCGTGCTTGCGCGTGTGGAAGGTCTGCAGGTCGATCTCGTTGTAGCCGTCGGGCGGATCGATGTACGGCGTCACCGTCGTGTCCTGGGGCACCCTCAGCTGATAGTCGCCGTTCGCGTCGGTGACCGCGCTCAGCGACGCATCCTCGCGGACGCGGATCGTCGCCCCGGCGAGGAACGTGTCCATGTGGTTGAAGGCGTATGCGCGGCCGGAGATCGTCACCGATTTCGAGCCGGCGCCCTCGGCGTGGCCGCCCCCGATCGCCGCCGTGATGGCGCAGGCGATCAGCCCCAGGAACAGTCGCTTCATTTCGTCTCCCCGATCTTGACGGTGCGGTGGTGCAGGCGCGGGATCCTAGATGGTCGATCCCACGAGCTCGCACCCACGGATGGCGCCTGGACACGCTTCGCCGGATCGCGACCGTGCGCCTTGCCCGTGCCCACCGGCACGGGCTGCGGCACCCGATTCGCGCCCGGCTCGGTGCCAGGCGCCCCCGTGGGCACGATCCCGTGGAATCGACCATCAAGGGGCAGCGAGAGTTCCAGGGTCCGTGGAAGGCCACATTCGGCCGGCGATCAAGTCCGCGTTTACACGGCGGCCTCGCGGGAGTATCCTGAGCTTGTGGCAAAAGACACACACCCCGCCACCAACGGCCATCACGTCGGAGTCGTCGCCGACAGGGAGATCTCCGAGCATGTGATCGCCGGGCTGAGGGACAGCTTCGGTGTCGAGGCGAAGTTCGCCTTCGTCGCGCCCTCGGTCCACAGCAGCCACATGGAGCACCTCGCCGCTACCGCGGACGAGCCGCGGCGGGAGGCGGAGGAGACGATCGAGCATGTCGTTCCCATGCTCGGCGAGGCGGGCCTCGCCACCGACCGCGTCGAAATCGGCGATCCCGACCCGGTGATCGCGATCGAGGATCTGCTTCGCGAGCTCGACGACGTCGAGGAGATCGTGCTCGTCACGCGGCCGCGCGGGGAGGCGCGCTGGGCCGAGCGGGACGCCTACGACCGGGCGCGGCAGCGCGTCGCGATCCCGATCACGCACCTCGAGGTCGACGGCGCCGGTGAGCTCGTGAGCTCGGAGCGCTCGGCGGGCCGCGCGGAGGAGCCGCACGGGGCGATGGTTCACGGCGACGGCAACTTCCCCGACTTCCGCGTCCGCGACCTGGTCGCGATCGTCGTCGCGATTGTCGGCACGATCGTGCTCGGCGTCATCGCCGCGCGTGACATCAGCGTTGCGGCCGATGCCACGAACGGCACCAGCCTCGGCGCCGGGAGCCTGATCACGGCGCTGCTCGCCTGCGGCTTCTTCTTGATCAACGTCTGGCAGATCGTCGGCCTGACCTTCTTCGAGTCGGTCGGCTACTACGGCGCCGGCTCCGCGATCCTCGCGCGGATCTCCCTTTACGGCACGCTCGGCGCGATCGTCGTCGCCTTGATCCTGAGCTGAGCGCAACTGCGGACTAGGCTGCCCTCGTGGTCGTTCGCGAGGATCCCGACAGCGCCGCGGTGCTCTGCATCCCGCAGTCACAGCACGCCGCCGTCGCCGGGCAGATGGCGGCGGCGTGGGGCAACGACACGTTTCCGACGCCGGAGCCGCGGGCCGAGGTGCTCGAGGCCGCGACGCGACATGACGACGGCATGGATGATTTCGACGCCGAGCCGGAGATCGACCCCGACACCGGCCTGCCGCGCGACTTCATGCGGATGCCGCTGCCGGTCTGGCTCGAGTGCTGGCGCCGCGGCCCGGCGCTCGTCGCCGAGGATTCGCCGTACGCGGGCATCCTCGTCTCCCTGCACGGCACCGGGCTGCTCGGCTACCGGGGTCTCGACGACCCCGACGAGGCGCGGATGGCGACCGAGTGGCTCGCCGAGCAGGAGGAGCTGCGCGAGGAGTGGGCCGGCGACGTCGAGCGCCAGCCCGACGTTGCCCCGGGGCTCGGCGGCGCCGCCCTGGAGCGCAACCGGGCCCTGATCTGGGCCTGGGATGCGATGTCGCTTGGCGTCTGCGTGCCGCGCCTGCCGGGCGCCTACGACGATGTGCCAAGCGCCGAGGGCAGCGTCCGGATCGAGTTCGAGGAGACCGAGGAACGCCGGGAGGGCGATCCGTTCACGGGCAGGCGCACGATCACGGTCGACCCCTGGCCGTTCGCCGGCGACGTCGTCGAGCTCGAGGCTCACGGGCGGGTACTCGACGGTCGTTTCGCGGACCGCGACGCGATGCAGACGGCGCTCGTCGCCGCAGACATGCGCCAGCTGCGGGCGCTGCTCGTTCCCCGCTGACGTCTCCGGGCATGCGAACGGAGGCGCCTGTTCCCAGCCGCCCCCGTCCGGCGGGACGTCACGCGCCGCCCGGGGGAAAGGCGTCGTCGCAACTGCCCCAGCGCCCTACTTGGTTCCCCGTTCGCGGAGGTTCAAACGTTGAGGGGCTGAGGACTTGCGACTCGCTAGACGGCGATCCCGTTCGGCCCGAACGTGGGGAGCACGGCGTCGGGGACGCGCAGCGCCGCGACGAGATCGATCGCATGCGGATGGAGCTCGTCGCAGAGGCGGTTGACGTTGCGGATCACGGCCTTCGAGCGGGTCGATGAGATCCGGCCGTGCTCCTGGTACCAGCCGCGGTAGTGCTCGATCACGCTGAGGGCGTGCAGGTCGCAGAGGCGGTCGAGCAGCGCCTTGGAGCGTTGGTCCTCGCACTCCTCCACGCCGCGGTTGAAGGCCTCGAGGATCTCGCGGTCGATGTGGGAGCGGGCGGCGACGAGAACGTGGTCCTGGCAGGCGTTGAAAACGTCGAAGGGGTCGTAGCCCGCGTCGATCCCGTCCTTGAGCCGGCGCGCCGCGCTCGAGAGGACGTGGTCCTCACGCCAGGCGAAGAGCGCCAACTGGTACTCCCGGTGGTTGAGGTCGTCGTCCTCCTCCGAGCTCGGCGTGATGTCGTCCCAGATCCGGCCCCAGAGCTCGCGCGCGGCAGAGCGCTCGACGAAGCGCTCGATCACTTGCGAGGCGATGAAGCCGGCCATGCCGATCGGATCGAGGTCGCCGAACTCCTCCCGGTAGCCGGTCAGCAGGCTCTTGGCGACGAGCTGCAGCAACACGGTGTTGTCGCCCTCGAAGGTGGCGAAGATCTCGGCGTCGGCCTTGTGCGCGCCGAAACCGCTCGAGGTCAGGTAGCCGAGACCGCCGCACGCCTCGCGGCCGGTCTGGATCGACTCGATCCCGTGCCAGGTCGCATACGCCTTTACGCCGGCCGCCTTCGTCTCGAGGTGGCGGCGCTGTTCTTCGTCGCTCTCGGCGCCGCTGAAGACGGCGTCGAGGTCGCGGACCATCTCGCGCTGGATGAAGTGCAGCGCGTAGGTGCGGGCGAGCAGCGGCAGCAGCCGGCGCTGGTGCGCTCGGTAGTCCATCAGCGCGACCTCTTCACCGCCGCCGGGTGGACCGAACTGACGCCGGGCGCAGCCGTGACGGACGGCCGTCGTCAGCGCGATCTTGCTCACGGTGAGCCCGGCGCCGGCGACCGAGACGCGGCCCTGGACGAGGGTCCCGACCATGACGAAGAAGCGCTTGGTGGGCTTCTCGATCGGCGAGCTGTAGGTGCCGTCCTCGCTGACCGAGGCGTAGCGGTCGAGCAGGTTGAGGCGCGGGATGCGAACGCCCTCGAAGTAGATGCGGCCGTTGTCGACGCCGTTGAGGCCGAGCTTGTGACCGCAGTCCTCGATCCGGACGCCGTCGACGACGCGGCCGCGGCCGTCGCGGATCGGGACGACGAAGGCGTGCACGCCCTTCGAGTCGTCGTCGATGACGAGCTGAGCGAAGACGACGGCAACACGGCCGTGCATCGCCGCGTTGCCGATCCAATCCTTACGGTCGAGCTCGGTCGGCGTCTCGATCACCCACTCGTCGCTCTCGTGGTCATAGGTCGCCCTGGTCCGCACCTCCTGCACGTCGGAGCCGTGCGCGGACTCGCTCATCGCGAAGCAGCCCGGCAGGTTTAGCTCGGCGATGTCGCGGAGGTAGGCGTCGTGGTGGCGCTTGGTGCCGAGGTGGAGGATGGCGCCGCCGAAGAGCCCGAACTGGACGCCGCACTTGACGAGCAGCGAGAGGTCGCCGAGGGCGAGCGACTCGAAGGAGGCGATCGAGCCGGCGATGTCGCCGCCGCCTCCGTACTCGCGGGGGAAGCCGAGCGTCGTCTGCCCCTCGGCCGCGAGCTTCTTCGCCCAGTGCATGACCTGCTCCCGGTAGTCGTCGCGGCGGATCTCGGGATCCACAGGGGCAAATTCCGGCCGCGCGAGCATCTCGCGGCCGCGCGCCCGGATCTCGCCCCAGGGCTCGTCCAGGTAGTCGCCGAGCGCCGCCGCGTCGATGCGCTCGAGCTCCGCGGCCTCGTCCTCCGTGGTCTCCGTCGCGTCGGACATCACCGTCTCCTTTTGGCTTTTGCCCCCTGCGGGCCAAGTCTATTCCGGCCGTTGTCGGCCGCCGGAGAACACCCGTCGCGGCCAACCTTTACGCTCCCGCGCAGTACGAGGCTTGTTGACCAGAGCGGCGTCGCTGGATGCGGCTCTCCAATGGCCTGAATACCGACACCCATTGGAGGGAACGCGGAAAATGCCAACCGGAACCGTGAAGTGGTTCAACGACGAAAAGGGCTACGGGTTCATTGAGCTCGACGAGGGCGGCGACAAGGACGCCTTCGTGCACATCACGCAGCTCGCCCCCGGCACGCGCATCACCGACGGTGATCGCGTCACCTTCGACGTCGAGGACAGCCCAAAGGGCATCCAGGCGATCAACGTCACTTCTGGCGGCTAGCCGAGCCGCAGATCGAAGTGTCTGACGGGCCGCCTGTTCGCAGGCGGCCCGTCGTCGTTCTCGGTTGCTAACGGCAGCGTCCGGCCCGTTACCTACCTTGGACCCACGGCATGTGCCGTCGATCGGCTCGCAGCCTGCCGCTGGGCCGAACGCGCGACCGGGGCGCACCCCGGGAGCAGGCGCCGGCGGACCTCCCCGGATGGTTCCCGGCTAGCCCGCCTCGCTCCCCTCAGGACCATCGGCAGGTGCGAATCCTGCCGCTCGCGGCGCCGAATCGACGCTAGGAGGTCCGCGGAGGCGACTTCAGCGCCCCTTTCGCCCGCAAAATGCGCGATTACGGTTTGCACACCGGGAGCCCGTGCCGTACGGTGCAAAGCGCGGTACGAGAGAGGCGCGGAGCTCCACGGAAGCCCAGTTGGAGCGAGGCCCTCAAAGCGGTCCGGAAGGCTTGAACGCGCGAAGGCTACGCGCGGGGCAGGCAACAAGGACCGCCTCGTACCCACTTTACGTTCGGCCCTCGGGAAACCGGGGGCCGTCGTCTTGCGGCGGCGTCCTCCGACGCGGCGCCTCGCCGCACCGACTCGGGGCTCATGTGGCTCCGCCACACCGCGCCCCTCGCCGGCACGCCGAGGCTTGGTCGGAGAACGCCTTAGGGTCTCGTTCGTGAGGCTGGGTTATCTCCTCGTCCATATCCGCTCCGGCCCGCGCGGCGAGCAGGCGGTGGCCGAGGTGCGCGCGGCCGAGGCGGCGGGCTACGACTCGGTGTGGGTGAACGAGTCCTACGGCTCCGACGCGGTCTCGATGCTCGGCTGGCTCGCCCCACAGACCTCGACGATCGGCCTCGGCGCGGCGATCATGCCGGCGCCCGCGCGGCCGCCCGCCGCCGCGGCGATGGCCGGCGTCACGCTCGACTACCTCTCCGGCGGCCGCTTCATCTTTGGCTTCGGCCCCTCCGGGCCGCAGGTCTCGGAGGGGTGGTACGGCGTTCCGTACGTGAAGCCCTGGGGGCGTGTGCGCGAGTACGTCGAGGTCGTCCGTGAGATCGTCGCCCGCCGGGAGCCGCTGACGCACAGCGGCCCGCACTACGAGATCCCCGTGACGGGCGAGGGCACCATGGGGCAGGGCAAGGCGCTGAAGCTCAACTTCCACCCGCTTCGCAACGAGATCCCGGTCTACCTGGGCGCGATCGGGCAGCGCTCCGTCGAGCTCTGCGCCGAGATCGCCGACGGCTGGATTCCCGCCTACCTCGACCCGGAGAGCTGGGAGCAGATGTGGGGCGAACACCTCGCCGCCGGCTTCGCCAAGGGCGGGCGCGAGCGCTCGGCGCTGGCGATCTCGCCGACGGTCCAGGTCGCGATCGACGGCGATCTCGAGACGGCACGGGCAGGGGCGCGGATGCGGATGACCCTGTATCTGGGCGGGATGGGCTCGAAGAAGTTCAACTTCTACGGCGAGCTCGCCCGGCGGATGGGCTTCGGCGCCGTCGCCGACACCGTTCAGGAGCTGTTTCTCGCGGGCGAGAAGGAGAAGGCCTTCAACGCCGTCCCCGACGAGCTCCTCGATCGGGTCTGCCTGCTCGGCGACGAGCGCACGGTGGGGGAGGGGCTGGCCCGCTTCGAGGCGGCCGGCGTCGACCGCGTGATCGCGATCCCGGTCCACGCCGACCCGGCCGAGCGGTTGCACACGATTTCGCGCCTCGCCGCGCTGGCGGGCGGCGCCCCCTGACGCGGCGCGGCGCCCTCGCCGCGCCTCTGGTTCACGTTGGCGCGGGGTATCGGCTGGCGAGCGCAGGCGGCGTCCGATCCCAACCATGTCGAGTTCTCCGTCATATGGATGGACAACTCGACACAGAACGAGACCACGACCCGACTGAACGCAATCCGCCCGCTCGGCCGTGTCTCGCCTTGACCAGGCAACGATAGTTAGCTAGAGTAATTAGCAGTACGAAGTAAATCTTTCCGAGCAGAGGATCAGCCAGCGGATGAGCGACATCACCAGCACCGAGCTCAACCGGGTCGTGAGGGCGGCGCGGCGGATCGATCCGGAAGCCGACTCGGAGACCACTCGGCGGACGTCGGTGCAGCGCACCGAGGAGTCGACGATCCCCGCGCAGGCCGCGCGCCTGCGGCTGGCGATCACGCGCACTGCCCGCCGCCTACGGCAGAGCTCCGGCTCGCACCTCGGCGCCTCCGCAACCGCCGCCCTGGCGACGATCGAGCGCGCGGGTCCGCTGACGCCGAGCGCCCTCGCCGAGGCGGAGCGGATCAAGCGTCCGACCTCGACGCGGATCGTCGCTCGCCTCGAGGAGGCGGGGCTCGTCAGCCGGGCGCCCGATCCAGACGACGGCCGCTGCTCGCTGATCAGCATCACGCGCGCCGGTGAGCGCGAGCTTGCCGCGATGCGCAACCGCAAGGACGCCTACCTGGCACAGCGACTCGAAGCGCTCGGCGAGCGCGACGTGGCGACGCTGCGCCGGGCCGCCGCGATCCTCGAGCGGATGCTCGAGGAGGAGCGGAATTGAGCGCCGCGGCCAAGCGATCCTTCGCAGCCCTCAGCATCTTCAACTACCGCCTGTACTTCGCGGGGCAGATCGCCTCGCTCGCCGGCAACTGGATGCAGATCGTCGCCGAGCTCTGGCTGATCCTGCAGCTCACCGACAGCGGCGCCGCGGTCGGCATCGCAACTGCCTTCCAGTTCAGCGGCATCCTCTTCTTCGGGGCGCTCGGCGGCTCCCTCGCCGACCGCTTCGACAAACGCAAGCTGCTGATCGTCACGCAGACCGCGATGGCGGCGCCGGCGCTCGCGATGTTCGGGCTCTCGCTGGCCGGCGACGCGAGCATCGGGGTCGTTTACGCGTTGATCGCCGTCCGCGGCCTCGTGCTCGCCGTCGACAACCCGGCGCGGCAGGCGTTCGTGATCGAGATGGTCGGTCCCGATCGCGTCGTCAACGCCGTCTCCCTGAACAGCGTGATCGTCCACTCCGCGAGGATCACCGGGCCGGCCATCGCCGGTGGCCTGATTGCGCTCTGGGGCGTCACGCCCTGCTTCGCGATCAACGCGCTCACCTTCATCGCAATGATCGCCGCGCTCACGGCGATGCGACCCGACGAGCTGCAGCGACCGGAGCGTGTCGGCCGCGAGCGGGGCCGGATCCGCGAGGCATTCAGCTACGTGTGGAGCCGGCCGGCGCTGCGCACGCCGCTGCTGCTGATGGCGGCGCTCGGCACGCTCGGCTTCAACTTCCCGGTGATCATGCCGCTGCTCGCCCGCTACTCCTTCGACGGCGCGGTCGGCGCCTACTCGCTGCTGATGATCGCGATGGGCGTCGGCGCGATTACGGGCTCGCTGCTCACCGGCGCTCGTAAGGAGCTCGGCATGAGCGCGACGATCGCCGGCGCGGCCGCCTTCGCCGCCGCCGCAGCCCTCGCGGCCGCGGCTCCGACCCTGCCCCTCGAGCTTCCCGCCCTTGCGTTGCTCGGCGCCGCTTCGGTGCTCTTCGCGGCCTCGATCAACACCTCGCTGCAGCTCGCGGCCGAACCGCAGATGCGCGGCCGGGTGATGGCGCTCTACTCGATCGTCTTCCTCGGCTCCACGCCGATCGGCGGGCCGATCGCGGGCTGGCTAGCGCAGGCCGTCTCACCACGCGCGGCACTGATGATGGGCGCTGCGGCGGCTCTTGCGGTCGCCCTCACCGGGCTGGCCGTCGGACGCCGCGCCGAGCGCCGCCGGCGTGCGCTCGCGGCCGGCGAGGCGCTCGCGATCGACGCGCCGGAGGATCCGGCGCTGACGCCGAGCACGGGCGAGCTGCCGATCATCACCGCGGCGGCCGTCGAGGCGCAGGCCGAGCGCCGCGCCGCGGAGGAGCCGCACACGGGCGAGCACCGCCTGGTGCCGCGGCCGGCGTTGCCGCAGGCCCGCGTGCGCTCACGCCGGGGCGAGGCTCCCGGCCACGGCCCGGCGCGGCGGGGTGCGGACCGCTCCCAGCGCCCGGGCTGAGCGGCCCAGGCGTCAGGCGCCGCTGCCGTCGCCGAAAGGGTCGAGGTCGTGTTTGTCGTGCGCGCAGAACATGCGCACCTCGCCGCCCGGCGCGCCCGCACCCGGCGGCGAGCTCGCGCAGCCGCCCCTGGTTGGCGACGCGCTGCTTGTGGTCGATCTCGACCATCAGCTGGAAGGCCTTGACGCCGAACGGCGCCTGCGGCGGCGTCTGCACCTCGCCGTGGTGGAAGTAGCCGTCGCCGCAATGCATCAGCCAGCCGTCGCCGTCGCGGACCGCGATCGCCGAGTGCCCGCGGGTGTGGCCGACGAGCGGGCACGATCGCGATCTCGACGTCGAGGCCCTCGATTGCCCGCACCGACTCGAAGCCGAACCAGCTGTCGCCCCCGAGGTCGTAGGGGACCCACTTCGGCCCGTGCGCCCACTGCCCGTGGATGTAGCGGAGCTTCTCGCGCATGCCCGGGTTGAGCGCCGCGTCCATCTCGGTGCGGAAGACGTGGACCTTCGCGTGCGGGAAGTCGCCGAGGCCACCGGCGTGGTCGGCATCGAGGTGCGTGAGGACGATGTGGCGGACATCGGCCGGCGCGAAGCCAAGCGCCTTGACGCGCTCGATCGCCGTCTCCTCGACCAGCCACCGCGGACGGACCACCTGGGTGAAGAAGAAGCCGGTCCGATTCGGGTTCGCGCAGTCGGCCGTGCCGAGGCCGGTGTCGACGAGGACGATGCCGTCGTTGCTCTCGATCGCGAGCACGTGGGCGACGAGCTCGGCGGTCTGGGTCCAACCGCCCTCGCCGGTCATCAGGCGAGCGTTGTAGGGGCACATCGAAGCGCAGTTGAGGTGGTGGATCTTGGCCATCGCGGCGCATCCTATGGCCCGGCCGCGAGCCTCGCAGACGCAGGCTTCCTGTGACCGGAAAATGATCTCGCAGAGTCGGTCAGTGCCTACACTCGAATGCGTGGAGCAAACGGAGCAGACAGCCAACGAGCAAGCCGGTCCTCCGCAGAATGGGGGCGTCAACGAGAAGCCGGGCCCGCTTGATCGCGGCGTCCTCGGCGGCGCGACTCGCCGTTGGGACGCGACCCTCGACAAGACCCTGCGCTCCGCCGTCATCCCCTACGGCTACACCGTCACGACCTGGGCGGCGGGGGCCTATCTGGTCAGCCTGCGCGGGATCCCCTCGGGGCTCGAGGCTTTTTTCTTCGTCTGCGGCGCGATCTGCGCCTTCGCCCTGCTCGCGACGATCTCGGCCCGGCGCTCCGGCTCCGGCGCGCTGATGGCCGACGAGCCGCTGCCGATCCACCCCGACTCGACCCACCCGATCTTCGCCGCCGGCCTGCACATCGTCGCCGTCGGCCTCGCCTTCGGCGTCGCCACCGTCGTCGACCGGCTCTTCGGCAACGTCGCCTGGTTCCTCGGCTCGTTCACGGTGACGCTCGTCTACCTCGCGCTCTCGAGCCTCGAGCTCGCCATCGCAATCGAGGCTCACCGCCGCCAGCTCAGCCTGCGGCGCGCCCGCGTCCTCGTCCGTCGTCGGCGGAGCGTGCCCGACGACACCGTCCGCGGCGGCTGATCCGCCTCCCCGGCCCGGTCTGGCGTTGCCGGCGGCGCCCGCTTGATCTAGATTCCCGTTCGCCGAGTATGGGGTAGGAGGAGCAGTCCGCTCCGCGTCGCATCGGGACCAAGGTCCCCCGTGGCGCGGCCGGCTACTCCTGCCCGCGTCGAGCCCCGCTCGGCGGGGACGAAAAGCTGAGCAATTTGCGAGCTTTCCGCAGCGCCCTGGACAAGTTGCCGATGGCGGCATGCTCGTCCCAGCGCCTAGGTTCGGGGGCACCCGGCGAGGGGCCGGGGTTAGGGAGTCAGGTGAGCGGATCGCAGGCCACAGAGGCCGTCAAGGAGGAGCAGGCCACCGGCGCGGATGCCGAGGATCGCGCCGCGCCCGCGGGGCCCTCCATCCCGGCGGCACGACGGCGTCTCGCCACCGTCCGCCGAGCCCCGGCGGGGGCGAGCTGGGACGAACGCTGCGCGGCGCTCTTCGAGGACCTGCGCAAGCCGGCGCGGGTAATGGTCGCCCGCGCCTTCGGCAGTGCCCTCTCGCGCGGAGGAGGTCGAGGACGTCTACGCCAACGCCTGGACCTCGACGCTCGCGGCGCTGCGCGGCCGCGAGCAGGAGATGAGCGACGACGAGCTGCGCTCCTACCTGCTCACCGCCGTCGCCAATCACGCTTCGAAGGAGATGCGGCGCCGGCGGCGCAAGCCGGCCGGCGACGCTCGAGGACGCGCACGCGCAGGTGCTCTTCGACCGCCTCCAGCCCTCCCCGGACGAGCGCGCCAGCGGCTCGGAGACCGGCTCGCAGGCGCGCGACGTCCTCGCCAGCCTGCCTCCGCGGCGGCGCGCGGTGATGCTGCTCCGCTACGGCTGGGGCCTGGAGCCGAGCGAGGTCTGCCGGCTCATCGACGGGCTCTCCCCGCGCGCCTACCGGAAGGAGATCACGCGCGGCGTCGAGCAGATGATCGCCCGCTTCCGCCAGCTGGAGAGCGGCGAGTGGTGCGCGACCCGCGAGCCCCTGCTGCGCGACTACGTGGCCGGAGTAGCCGACGACGATGAGCGCCGCCAGGCGGTCGAGCACATGTCCCACTGCCGGCATTGCAACGAGCTCGTCGGCAGGCTGAGCGCCGAGCTGCACGAGCTCGGCGGCGGCGTCGCGGCGTGGACGATGCTGGCCGGCGCGCTCGCCGAGCGCGGCGACGGTCTGGGCGATCGCCTCGGTACGGCGGTTGAGCGGGTCCGCCACCTGCTCCCGTGGGGCGGCGATGCCGCCTCGCCGGCCTCTGCCTCGGTTCCGCCACGAGCGCCCGCGGCGCCGGGACTGCCGGCGCCGGCCTGCTCGCCAAGCTCGGCGGCGCCGGGGCCGCAGGAAACCTCGCGCTCGCCTGCCTTGGCCTCGGGGCGATCGGCGGCGCCTGCGTCGCCGGCGGCGCGATCGAGCTGCCGGGCGGGGGCCGGCCCGCGCACGTCGGCGAGCCCGGCGGGCCGCCACGACTCGTGATCGGCGCCCGGCCGGCCGCGGCGGCGATTGCGGCCAGGCGCCGAGGTCGCAGCTGGCAGGGCAGCGACCGAGCGGGCGGCGCACGTCGTGTCCGTCGCCGAGGCGCAGCGGCACGAGCGGCGGCGGGCGCGCAGGCGGGCGGCGGCGAGGAAGGAGCGCGCCACGGAGCGCGTCGCCACCGACGCCACGACGGCTGCCACTCGACGCCGCGACTCAGAGCGCCGGCGCACCGGCCGCTTCGCCGGCGCCGACGGCACCCGCCGCGCAGCAGGAGTTCGGGCTGCCCGCGGCAGCAACGGCGAACAGCTCCACGTCGACGTCCTCGCCGGGGCCGGGCAACGGCGGCGCGAGCGCCGGCGACGTCGCCAGCGAGTTCAGCCCCTGAGCGTCCGAGCTCCCGGCCGCACGGAGGATCGTCGGCCCTAGACTCGCCCGGTGCCTGCGAAGGGGATCAGATGGCCCGCGGCGGTCCTCGCGCTTGGCCTGGCGACGCTGCTCGCAGGCTGCGGCGGCGGTGGCAGCGGCGATCAGGGTGAGCCCGATCGAACGGGCCCGCCGACCTTCATCGAGGCGACCCGGGCCGGCAGCTTCCTCGACACGCGCGGGCATCTGACGCTCGTGCTCCGCGGCGTCGGCGCGACGTCCGCGCTCGGCGCCGAGGGCAGCGGTCAGGGCGGCTCGGCGGGCGCGATCGCGACCGCCGATCTGTTCCGCCGCCGGCACGAGTTGCTCGGCCCGGACCCCCTGCGGGCGACGCTCGCCGGAGCCGAGGTGATTCCGCAGCGCTACGACCTCGAGCTCCGCAACCCCCGCTACGACTCCTTCCGCGAGCAGCTCAGCTTCGACGCCCGGATCGTCTCCGGCGAGCCGAAGCCGCCGCCGGGGAGCTTCGGCGCGGCGACGCTGACGATCGCTTCCTCGCTGCCCGGCTTCGAGCTGACGGGCACCGTGCACGAGCGCACCGCCGGGCCGGCGGGGAAGGAGGGCGGGCCGCTCGGCGGTGCGCTGATCGCCGTCCACGTCGGCGGGCTCGGGATCGCGACCGCGAGCAGCCTCGGCGACGGCAGCTTCTCGCTCGGGCCGCTACCGGCCGGCTCCTATGCGGTGGACGCCTCGCTCGACGGCTACAGGCGCGACTCGGCGACCCGCACCCTGCCTCCCGGCCCGGAGCCGCTCGACTTCCAGCTCGTGACCACCGCCACCAGCACCGCCGCCGCCGGATAGGATCGCTGCGATGGCCGGTTCGCTCGAGGGAAAGGTCTTCTTCATCACCGGCGCCGCCCGCGGGATCGGCGCCGCGGTTGCGGCCGAGGCTGCCGCGCGCGGTGCCCGGATCGCGCTTACCGGACTCGAGCCCGAGCTGCTCGAATCCGTCGCCGGCGCGCTCGGCGACGGTCACCTGCACATCGTCTGCGACGTCACCGACACCGACTCGGTCGCCGCCGCCGTGGAGACGACGGTGAGCGAGCTGGGCGGCATCGACATGGTGCTCGCCAACGCCGGCATCGCCACCTACGGCTCGATCGAGCACACGCCGCCGGAGGCCTTCGACGAGATCGTCGACATCAACCTGAACGGCGTCCACCGGACGGTGCACCTGACGCTGCCGCACCTGATCGCCAGGCGCGGCTGGGTCGGCATCCTCGGCTCGATCGCCTCGTACGCGCCGCTCGCCGGATCGGCTCCCTACAACGCGACGAAGGCGGGTGTCGAGCTCTACAACCGCGCGTTGCGCGCCGAGGTCGGCTGGCGCGGCGTCTGCGCGACCTCGATCCATCCCTCCTGGATCGACACGGCACTCGTCCGCGAGGCGGACGCCGACCTGAAGAGCTTTGGGGAGATGCGCAGCAGGTTGCCCTGGCCGGTGCGGGCCACGACCTCGGTCGAGCGCTGCGCGAAGGAGATCGTCGACGGCGCCGAGCGCCGCCGCGACCGGATCTTCATCCCGCCGAGCGCCCGCCTCGTCTACTGGATCCGGAACTTCCTCGTCAGCCGCCTCGGCGAAGCGATCCTGGAGCGCGAGTCGCCCGAGCTGGTGCCGCGCATGGACGCCGAGGTCGCCGCGCTGGGTCGCACGATGAGCGCCCGCACGAGCGAGATCAACGAGCTCGAGCGCGACGCGGTCGCACCCGATCAGCTGACCTAGTCGGGCCGTCAAGAAACGTTCAGCCGCTGGCGTCGGCGGCGCTGACGATGCCGAAGAGGTCCGGGGCGTCGGGCGCGTCGTCGCACAGGATCAGGCGTGAGTCGGCGAGGGCGGCGCTGCGGTGCGGCGTGATCGCGATGTAGTCGGGATTGCTCGCCATGTCGACGAACGCCTGCCGGCTCGGGTAGCGGACGAGGAAGCAGGCGTCCCAGCTCTCGCCCTCGGGCGCGATCACGGCGTTTCGAGCGGCACCGGCCCAGACCGGCATGCCGCCGACCGCCTCGAGGAAGGGCTGCGCTGCGATCCCGTAGCGCTGGTAGGCCTCCGCGCCGCTGCAGGGTTCTGCCTCGAAGCCGTCCGGGTAGGCGGCCTGCTCGCGGAAGCGGAGCATGTTGAGCATCAGGATCGAGCCGTCGAGGCCGACCTCGGCGGCCAGCGCCTTGAGTTGCTCGGCTGTCGGCTCCACGCTTCCCATCGCCGGGAGCCTATCCATCGGCGGCCCGCGAGCGGTTTTGCCTCCGCGCGAGCATCTGTCACCATTCTGCGACGCGCTCTGCGGCGCGACCGAGACGGGGATGAGGGACTCCCGGGAAAGGGCTCCGATGAGGCATTGGCGGGCACTGACGATCATCGCGGCGATCCTCGCGATGCTGGCGGTGGACGTGAGCGTGGCGATGGGCCAGGAGGCCCTGATCTGCCGCAAGCGCAACATCAAGCTCTCCGGCAAGAACGACCACAGGAACTTCGGTCCCGGTCGTGACGTCGTCAACGGCGGCGACGGCAACGACGTGCTCCACGGCGGCCCCGGCAACGACATCATCGTCGGCGGCCCCGGCAACGACAAGGTCTACGGCGACGGCGGCAACGACGTCGTCTGCGGCGGTACCGGCAAGGACAAGGTCTACGGCGGCCCCGGCAAGGACCAGATCTACGGGGAGGAGGACAACGACGTCCTGATCCCCGGACCGGGTGACGACTACGCGCTCGGCAGCGCCGGCAAGGACAAGGTCTACGGCTACGGGAGAAAGCACGGCAAGATCGTCGAAGACGGCGCCGACACGATCGACGGCGGCCACACGCAGGACGTCGTCGTCGCCGGCGGCGCCGACATGGTGCTCGGTGGCTCGGAGACCGACAAGCTCTCGACCGCGACGATGGACGTCGGCGTCGCCGGCATGGACGGCGGATACCAGAACGACAAGCTGATCGGCTCGAACGCCGACGACGGGCTCATGTACGGGAACATCGGCCAGGACGTGATCAAGGGCATGGCCGGCAACGACACGATCGACGGCGGCGCAACCGACGACACGATCTACGGCGGCCCCGGCGACGACGACCTGAGCGGCGGCACCGAGGCCGACACGATCTACGGCGACGCCGGCAACGACACGATCCACGGTGGCACCGGCCGGGACAAGCTGTTCGGCGGGCTCGGCAACGACTTCCTCTACGGCGAGGACGACGGCGACTTCCTGCAGGGCGCGCCCGACGCCTCGATCAAGGAGGCCGACGTCTGCAACGGCGGCAAGGGTCCCGACACCTACAAGTTCTGCGCGCGGGTGGTCGACGACAAGTGAGCGGCGCGGGGGCGAGTTTGGCGGGGCGCCGGCGAGCGCTGATGCTCGGGCTGCTCGCGCTGGTCGCGATCCTGATCGCGGTCGAGGTCGCGCCCGCCTCGGCGCAGGAGGCATTGATCTGCCGCAAGCGCACGAAGCTGCTCGGCAAGGGCAACAACCACAAGAACTTCGGCCCTGGACGTGACGTCGTCAACGGCGGCGCCGGTCGCGACGTCCTGCACGGCGGCCCGGGCAACGACATCATCGTCGGCGGCCGCGGCAACGACATCGTCTACGGGGACGGCGGCAACGACATCGTCTGCGGCGGTGTCGGCAACGACAAGGTCTACGGCGGCCGCGGCAAGGATCAGATCTACGGCGAGGAGGACAACGACTACGTTCGCGGCGGGCCCGGCAACGACTACGAGCTCGGCAGCGCGGGCCGCGACCACGTCTTCGGCTGGGGCAAGAAGCACGGCCACTACGTCGCGGACGGCATCGACACGATCGACGGCGGCCATACCCAGGACATCGTCGAGGCGGGCGGCGCCGACATCGTCCTCGGTGGCTCCGAGAACGACATCCTGCGCACGCGGACGCCCGAGGTCGCGCCCTCGAGCATGGACGGCGGCTACCAGAACGACAAGATCTACGGCTCCGAGGCGAACGACCGCATCTACGGCGACCGCGGCAACGACCTGCTCAAGGGTGCGGGCGGCAACGACGTCCTGCGCGGCGAGGAGTCCTTCGACAAGATCTTCGGCGGGCTCGGCAACGACTTCCTCTACGGCGGCATGAACGAGGACTTCCTCTCCGGCGGTCCCGGCCGCGACTACTGCAACGGCGGCGGCCCGGGCCACGACCACTGGGACAAGAAGAGCTGCGAGAAGACGGTCAATCTGCCTTAGGGGGCGGGCCCCGGCGCCGGTCGTCAGGCGTCTCGGGTGTGGGTCTTCGGCCAGCGTTCCTGCCGTGGGTTCTTGGCCCGCGGGTCCTGTCCGGGAGCTGCGCAGGCTCCGCTGCGCCACCGGCATTGCTCGGGGGCCTGCGATCTGTGGGCCACCCGCGGGAGAGGGGGCTACGCCGGCGTCGGCGGCCGGTGCCGGGTGCCTCGCGGCGAGCGTCAGGGCCCGGGATCGCCAGCTCGGGCGGCGAGCGCCCGCGGGGTCCTATGCGGCGAGTGCCGGGGTCGGCGTCGCCGGCCGGGCCTTGGCTGGTGCTGCGATGGGGCGGAGTGCTCGGGGCCGTTCAGGTAGCAGCGGCAGCAGGACTTCGGCCATGCGGCGGCGGAAGAAGAAGTGGCTCTCCGTCTCTTCCACCCTGAGCTGCGCGCCGGGGATTCGGCGCGCCAGCTCCCGGGCTCCCGACGGCGGGGCGACGCGGTCGCGCGCCCCGTGCCAGAGCGCGACGGGGGCGATGATGGCCTCCGGCGCGAAGCCCCACGGGCGGCAGGCGACCAGGTAGTCGTCGATCATGCCGCCGACGCCGCCGCTCGTCGCAGCGAGCAGCGAGCGCGTCGCCGTCTCGAGTGCGTCGTCACCGTCCTCGGAGCCCGCGCCGCGCCCGCCCAGCGCGAGGCCGCGGGCGATCAACCGCGGGCGGCGGGCCGCGCGGCCGCAGAGGCTGTCGCCGAGCGAGCGGGCGAGGTCGGGGTGGAGCTCGAGGCGCCGTAGTGCGAGCCGGTAGCGGCGGGCCATCAGCGCCTGCGCGTGTGGCGCTCCGCCAGGCGCGGTCGAGCTGACCGCGGCGACCCGCTCCACCTGGCCGGGGAGCCGGGCACCGCAAGCGAGCGCGTACGGGGCGCCGGCAGAGACGCCGACGACCGCCGCCCGCACGATGTCGGTTTGCTCGAGGAGCTCGCCGACGTCGGCGGCGAAGTCGGCGACGCTCCGACCTGGCGCGGGGTCGGAGGTGCCGAAGCCAGGCCGCTCGACCATCACGTAGCGGAAGCCGTGCCCGTCGACCAGCGCCTCGAGCTCTAGGCAGTCGCGCAGCGGCGAGCCGATCGCACCGTGCATGTAGAGGACGGGATACCCGTCGGCCGGGCCGATCGCCCGGTAGGCAAGCCGACGGCCGTCCGAGAGGCGGATCGAAGCCCCCTCCCGGGGCGTCGGCTCGCAGTTGATGCAGGGGGCTCCCGCACGCATCCTGCCCGCATCCTGGGGGTTTTCGGCGTCGGCCGTGTCAAGCGGCAGTGATCCGCCCGTCACGATCCCGTTACTCAGGGCAGGCGCTCGAGGACCCGTTCGAGGGCCTCGTTGAAGCGGTCCGGCGTCTCCAGGTGAGGGATGTGCCCAGCGCCGTGGATCAGCTCGAGCACCGCGTCGGGGCGGACGGCGAGCACGCGCTCGGCCGTTGCGCCGGCACGACGCGGTCGAGCGTTCCCCAGATCAGACCGGGCGGCTCGCGCAGCGCGAGCGCCATCTCGGCCAGGTCGGCGGCAGCCGCGGCGCGGAAGGCGGGCGCCAGCGCCGTAGCCCCGGCCGAGGCGCGGAGCACGAGCCGGGCGTCCTCGGGGTCCAGGGCGGAGCCGTCGGCGACGGTGCCGGCGAGCAGCGCGCGGCGTGCGCTGCCGATCCCGGCGAGGCGCAGGCCCGCCGTCCGGCGGGCCGTGAGGAACGGGCCGATCAGGGCTCCCGCCGCGACCGGCAGCGGGTCAGGGATCGGCCGGAAGCCGGCGGGTGCGCAGAGCACGAGGCGATCGACGAGCTCGGGGCGGGAGGACGCAAGCGCCAGCGCCACGGCGCCGCCGAGGGAGGAGCCGACGATGTCGTAGGGCGGATCGAGCTCGCCGGCGAGCGCCGTCGCGATCTCTGCCGCGACGGCCTCGATCCGCCAGCCGGACTCGGGCGCGGGCGAGTCGCCGAAGCCGGGCAGGTCGACGGCGACGACCGTACGGCTGCGCTCGAGCGTCCCGATCGCACGCGACCAGATCGAGCGGTTGGTGCCGACGCCGTGGATCAGGACCATCGAGCGGGGGCCGTCGCCGGAACGGGCGATCGCGATGGGGGAGGGGGCAGCCGCGTCCATGGCGCGAACCCTAGATCCTCGGTTCCGCGGCGCCGAAAAAGGCGGGTCTTTGCAGGCGTTCCCCGCCTCTCCGATCACACGATTCTCACATCGCGGTCGCGAATCGGTAACCGGGTACGGCCCCCGGCCACGCAGACTCGCGTAGATGGGCGAGCTGGCCTTGATCGACACAATCCCCGAGCCCGCTGCCGGGGCGTCGAGCGATGCCGAGCCGCCGGAACCGCAACTCGTCGTCGCCGACGTCGCGGTCTTCTTCGGCGAGCGCAGCGGAGGGATCCGCACGTACCTCCACGAGAAGGAGCGCGTGGCGCGTGCGACGGGACTCTTCGAGCACCACGTGGTCGTACCCGGCGAGCGCGAGCACCACGAAGGCGGCCGCCACGTCGTCCCCGGGCTGCAGCTTGTCTCCTCGAGCGGCTACCGCATCCCCTACGGAGCCGGCTCGCTGCGCCAGGCGCTGCGCCGCATCGAGCCCGATCTGATCGTCCTGCATGACCCCTTCTGGCGACCCGCGTGCGTCGCCGAGGAGGCGCACCGGCTCGGGGCCCGCGTCGTCGCCGCCCACCACGCCTCGCCGGCGCTGAACGCCGCCGGCGTGCCCGGGCCTCAGCGCCTGTACGAACGACTCTTCCGCCGCATCTATCACCACGCCTACGGTCACGTCGACGCGGTGATGAGCGTCGTCGACACCCTCGCCGACGGCGGCCGCGAGGCGAGCTTCCCGCTGCGGCTCGGCATCCATCCGGCGTTCAGCCCGCGACCGGCGCTGCGCACCGAGCGCGTCATGTACGCAGGCCGGCTCGCCTGGGAGAAGGGCGTCTTCTGCCTGCTCGAGGCGGCCGCCGGGTCAGCCGAGGACTGGCCCCTCCTGCTCGTCGGCGATGGGCCCGCAAAGCGGCAGATCAAGTCAAGGATCGAGCGCCTCGGCCTTGGCGCGCGAGTCGAGTTCCGCGACTTCGTCGCCGACCGGGAGGAGCTCGCGGCGCTCTACCGGGAGAGCTCCTGCGTTGTGCAACCCGGTCCGCATGAGACGTTCGGGCTCGTCGCGCTCGAGGCGGCCGCGAGCGGGGCCCGCGTCGTCACCTGCTCGACGACGCCGGCGGCCGGCGTCGTCGGCTCCGCTGCCGAGACGTTCACGGCCGAGAACCCGATCGCGTTGCTCGACGCGATCGAGCGCGCCCGCGCCGTCCCCGGGAAGGCCGGGGCGGCGCGGCGCCTCGCCGACAACCTCACCTGGGAGTCCGTCTTCGCAGCTGAGATCGGCGACATGCGCCGGCTGCTTTGAGGACCGCGGTCACGACCGCGCCCGACCCCGGCCGGCTCGCCGCGCTCCAGATCGAGGCACGGCGGCTGCTCGCGGGCAACTGGCGGGAGGGACGGCTCGCGGATGGCACGGCGTACGCCTTCACCTGCCCGTCCGATCACCGCTACAAGCACCAGTGGTACTGGGACTCGTGCTTCCACGCGATTGTCTGGCGGCACCTCGACGGCCGCCGCGCCCGCGAGGAGCTCCGCACGCTCCTGCGGGCGGGGACCCTCGAGGGCTTCATCCCGCACACCGTCTTCTGGCACGAGGCGCCGGTCTGGCGGCGGGCGCCGTTCTATGCGACGCACTCGTTCCGGGGCGACTCGGGCACTGCCCACATCCAGACGCCGATCATCGCCCTCGCCTGGAAGCTGGTCGCCGACGCGAGCGCCGAGGAGGATCCAGGCTTCGCGACCGAGGCGCTTGATGCGCTGCGCCTGCACTACGACTGGCTCGAGGCCCACCGCGACCCCGACGGCGACGGGCTGATCTCGATCATTCACCCGGACGAGTCCGGGCTCGACGACTCGCCCAAGTACGACGAGGTCTTCGGCTGGATGGCGCACTACCTGCCCGGCTACTTCTGGCTGGTCGAGCGCTCGCGCCGCCTCCGCTACGACTCGGCCGAGATCATCGAGACCTACGACGAGCACGTCGAGGACGTACTCGTCAACGTGTTCTACGCCCTCTCGCTGCGGGCGCTGTCGGATCTGATCGGCGAGGGGCCCGGCGGCCGGTACCTGCGGCGGGCCGAGCGCTGCGAGCAGGCCTTGATCGAGCGCTGCTGGGAGCCCGACGCCGGGCTCTTCTGGGACCTCGCGGGTCCGCACCAGGAGCCGGTGCGGGTCTCGACCTGGAGTGCGCTTGCGCCGCTCGCGCTGCCCTCGCTGCCGGACGAGATCGGCGAGCGGATCGTCGCTGAGCAACTGCTGGAGCCGCGGCGTTACCGCGCGCCTTACGGGATCCCGTCGGTGGCGATGAGCGAGCCCTCGTTCCGGCCCGGTATGCACTACTTCCGCTGCTGGCGCGGGCCGAGCTGGATCAACACCTGCTGGCTGCTGGAGCCCGGGTTGCGGCGCTGGGGCGGTGACGAGGAGGCGGATCGGCTGCTCGGCCGGCTCACGGAGATGGTCGAGCGCGAGGGCTTCCGCGAGTACTACAACCCGCTCACGGGCCAGGGCCTGGCTGCGCGCAACTTCGGCTGGTCGACCCTGCTCGTCGACATGCTCATCGCTCGCGAGCGGCAGCCCGGGGGCTGAGCGCCGTCCCTGGCGGAGGAGCGCTGCTCGTCGCTCGCTTCGGCGAGGCTGGCCGAGCTGAAGCCGATCAGGATCCCGCCGCGGCCGACCAGGATGCCGAGCGCCGCGGCGTAGATCGCGACGGCGAGCAGCGAGCTGGCGGCGACGGCGAGGCCGGCCGATGCGGCCGCCGTGGCGTCCTGGGGGCCGAAGACGGCGAGCATCGCCGCCGGGCCGGCGCCCGGGCCGAGCGGCAGGGCGCCGAAGACGCCCATCGTCGCGAAGAGGATCGCGACGCTGGCTGCGTCGTGGGGGAGGCCCGCCCCGAGCAGGACGACAAGCGCCCGCAGGATGCCGAGCGTCCCCATCAGCAGCACGATCGCGGCGAGTGAGCCGCGGCGCTCGCGGTCGGCGAAGACCCGCAGACCGGCGGCGAAGCGGTGGCCGCCGAAGCGGCGAGATGCGATCGCCATCGCGGTGATCCCCAGCAGACAGCAGACGAGCAGCGCCGCGGCGCCCCAGGCAGGCAGCACGGGGGTGATCGCGATAGCGCCGAGGAGGACGGTGGCGACGAGCGTCCCCTCGAGCGCGATCACCGGGCCCTCGGCGATCATCGAGCGGTCGAGCGTCGGCGGGTCGGCGGCGAGGCGGCGCAGGGCGACGGCGCGGACGGGGAGGCCGCTCGCCGATTGGACCATGCCGGCGACGTAGCCGGCGGCGCTCGCGCCGTGCGCCCCGAGTCGCGGCACCGGCGATCCGGCGGCGTTCAGCGACAGCCGCCACGCCTCCGCCCGGGTGCCGAGCCAGCAGCAATGGATCGCGGTCGCGACCAGCAGGGCCGAGATCGGGAACGACGTGACCGCCTGCTCGAGCTTTTCGCCCTCGATGAGCCAGAGGACTGCGATCGGCACGACGACGGCGGCCGTGCCGAGTCCGATCGAGACCCAGGGGGCGCGGTCGGCGGTGGTGGGAGGACGGCGCTCGCTCACCACGATGAGCATTGCCCCGCTCACCGTCGTTCGGGTTACCGGCTCGTCACCGAGCTGTGTAATACCTGCAAATGGGCCTCTTGGGGCCGTCGTGGCCGCGCTAGGGCACCGGTGAGTTGCCACCCGAGGCGCGCTCGGCGGCGGCGGCGATCTCGTCCCGGAAGTCGGGGTGCGCGATCGCCGCCAGCTCGAGCCCGCGCTGGTGGATCGTCTTGCCCTGAAGCTCGGCCGCCCCGTACTCGGTGACGATCACGTCGACCTGGTGGCGCGGGGTCGTGACGACCGCGCCCGGCTCGAAGAAGGGCACGATCCGGGAGCGGAGCTCGCCGTCGATCGTCGCCGTCGAGGGCAGGCAGAGCAGCGCCCGATCGCTGAGCTCGAGGGCAGGGCCCGTGATGAAGTCCTCGTGGCCGCCGATCCCCGAGTACTGGCGGCCGCCGACCGTGTCGGCGACGACCTGACCCTGGACGTCGACCGCGATCGCGGCGTTGATCGTCACCATCCGCCGGTTGGCGCGGATCGAGGCCGGCGAGTTGACGATGTCGACGGGCAGGAAGGCGACCTCGCTCGTTTTCGTCGAGCCAGCGGTAGAGCTCCTCGCTGCCGGCGGCGAAGGTGGCGACCGAGACGCCGTCGAGATTGCCCTTGCGATTCGTCACCTTGCCGGCCTCATGCAGGCTCATCAGACCGCTCGTGAACATCTCCGAGTGGACGCCGTAGTCGCCGCCGTCGCCCTCCGCCAGGATCGTCGCGATCATCGACGGGACGCCGCCGATACCGGTCTGCAGCGTGCAGCCGTCGCTGATGAAGGCAGTCGCGTTGGCCGCGATGCGGCGCTCGGTCTCGGTCGGCTCGGCCTCGGGCAGGGGCAGCGGTGCGTTGTCGCTCTCGACGAGCCAGTCGATCTCATCGACGTGCAGGCGGTGCATGTGGCTGGGCGGCAGGCCGCGCGTCCGGGGGAAGGCCGGCGAGGCCTCGGCGAGCAGAATCCGCTCCGGGTCGGCGCCGGCCCGATGCAGCTCCTCGACGGAGTGCCCGGCGTGCAGGGACAGCGAGCAGTAGCCGTCCCCGTCCGGCGGCGAGACCGCCGTCGTCATCACCCGCGGGGCGAGCGCCTGCAGCAGTGGCGTGAAGCGGCGGAAGTCGGCGGGCGCGAAGCTGATGTTGGCGCCCGAGTCGCGCAGCATGCGCTCGATCGGGCCGAAGAAGCCGGAGAGGTAGTGGACGTTGGGGTGGTTGAAGAGCTCGGTGCCGACCGCGAGCAGTGCTCCGTAGACGCGCAGCTCCTCCCAGTCGGTGCGCTTGCCGAGCGCCGCCAGCAGCGCCCCCGGCTGTCCGGTCGCCAGCGGCATGCCGAGGGTGTCGTCAACGCGGATTCGCTCGGCCGCCTGCTCGGGGCTCATCCTCTCCGCCATCGGCCCGATCCTACGGGCACGGCAGCGCGCCGCGGGCCGTAGTTCTCCGGCGGTTCGGCCCACGCGGTTCGCCGGCGGCAGGCGGCTCGCCGGCCGTCGTCAGCCGGCGCCGCGCAGCGCCAGCACCCGCGCCGCCGAGGCCTCGAAGTCGGCCCTCCCGAGGTGGCCGCTCGCCAGCCCGCGCCGGAACAGGTCGCGGGCGTCGCGGGCGCGGTGCCAGTCCGTGTAGAGGAGCAGGTCGTCGCCGGCGGCCGCCGCCGCAGCCGCGATCTCGCCGGGGCTGCCGAAGTCCTGCGCGGCCTTCGCGCCGAGGCCGTCGGTGATCGAGACGCCGTCGAAGCCGAGTCGCCGGCGCAGCTCGCCGGTAGCGACCGAGCGGCTGAACGCCGCCGGCCGGCTCGAGAACGCCGGATACGTCGCAAGGCCGACCATGACGAGCTCACCCCCCGCCTTCGAGAAGGCTGCGAATGGCGCGCTCGTCGAGGACGCGGAGCTGGCGCCTCGAGAGCCCGACCCGCTGGGAGGCCGAGTCCGTGTTGGTCGCGACCGTGCCGAGACCGGGGAAGTGCTTGGCGGTCGCCGCGACGCCGCTGTCGGCGAGTCCGGCGGCGAAGCCGTCGACGCCGGTCCGGGTCACGGCGGCGGCCGAGCTGCCGAAGGAGCGACCCTCGCCGGCAATCGCCCCGCCGGGACGGCCGACGTCCAGGACCGGCGCCAGATCGATGCCGATCCCGAGCCGTCGCAGCGAGCGGCCCGTGCGCCGCCCCTGCTCGCGCGCGAACTCGGCACCGCGCGCGCCCATCTCGGCCGCGGAGGCGGAGGGCGGGCCTGCGAGGCGCTTCACCTGGCCGCCCTCCTGGTCGACCATGACGAGGAGCGGCGGCTGCCCCGAGGGTCGAAGCCGCTGCAGATCGGCGATCGCCGCCCGCGTCTGCGAGCGGGAGGTCGACGTTGTCGTCGAAGAGGATCAGCCCGGCGACGCCGCCGGTGCGGATCAGCTGCTTGAGCCCCGGAGGCGGGACGGCACCCTCCCAGCCTGCGACCAATCGTTCGCCGGCGAGCTCGGCCGGCGTCAGGTTGGCGCCGGGCGATGCCGGCTCGGCGGCCGCTCCTTCCCGGGCCCGCCGCCGCCGATGCCGAGGGCCGCGGCGCCAATCGCAGCGGCAAGAGCGGCGACGGCGGCGACGGCCGTCACGCGGCGCCTGCGGACCGCCCGAGTCCGCTGCCGGCGGCGCCTGCGAAGCCGCTCGTCAACGCTCACCGGCAGGCGGCAGCAGCGGCACGACGTAGCAGAGCTCCTCGAGGAGCTCCGTGAGGTTGCGGTCGACGCGCTCGATCTCGGTCTCGTCCCGCTCGGGACCGTGGTCCCGCTGCGCCTCCGCGCTCATACATTGAGGCTAGTGCAGGCCCGCGTTTCAGTCGCCGGGGCCGGCCGCCGTGCTGAGCGCCCGCTCGGGCGAGGCGGCGAGCCGCCGCTCGTGCAGCGGCTTGGCGAAGAGCATCTGCACGTCGCGGATCCGGCCGACGCTGAAGCCGGCTTCCGACATCGCCATGTACAGACGCCACAGGCGCCGGAACCGTTCGTCGTAGCCGAGCTCGGCAAGGCGCGACTCAGAGGCGATGAAGCGGTCGCGCCACTCGTGCAGCGTTCGCACGTAACTTGCCGAGATGTCCTCCAGTTGCAGCGTGCGCAGGTCGGTGCAGCGCGCGATCGAGGATTGAATCGCCCCGACCGAGGGCAGGCAGCCACCGGGGAAGATGAGCTCGTTGGCGAACGTCCTCGTGCGCTTCTCGGTCTCGTAGATCGCATCGTCGACGACGATCGCCTGCAGGAAGAAGAGCCCGTCTTCGGCGAGCAACTCCGAGCAACGACGGAAGTAGGTGTCGAACCACTCCCAGCCAACCGCTTCGATCATCTCGACTGAGACGAGCTTGTCGTAGCGGCCGGTGAGGTCGCGGTAGTCGGCGCCGAGCACCCGGACCCGGTCGGAGAGACCGGCCTCGTGGACGCGCCGGAGCGCGTAGCCGCGTTGCTCGTCGGAGATCGTCGTCGTCGTTACCCGGCAGCCGCGCGTCATCGCCGCGTGGATCGCCATCCCGCCCCAGCCGGTGCCGATCTCGAGCAGGTGATCGTCGGGGCCGAGCTCGAGCAGCTCGCAGATGCGCTCGAGACGGCCGAGCTGGGCGTCCTCGAGGGTCTGCTCCGCGTGCTCGAAGTAGGCCGACGAATACATCATGTTCTCGTCGTCGAGGAAGAGCTCGAACATCTCGTTGCCGGCGTCGTAATGGGAGGAGATGTGCTCGCGCGCCTTGCGGCGGGTATTCAGCATCTTCAGCGTGCCGAGTCGCTGGAAGGGAATCAGCAGCGGCGCGAGCCGGCGCCGGATCGGGTCCGCGCGGCCGATCTCGCGGGTGATGATCAGCAGCAGGTCGAGCAGCTCGTCGCTGTCCCACAGGCCCTCGGCGTAGGTCGTGCCCAGCGCGATGCTCTTCGAGCGCGTGAGGCGCGGATAGACGTCAGGATCGTGGACCTCCACCGTGGCCTGCCGGGAGGCCTGCCGTGGCCCGAAGGTGAGCCGCTCACCCCCCGGCCAAGTCTCCGTGAGCTTGATCCTGCCGCAGCGGATCCGCCTCATGAGCGCGTGGATGATCTTCCGAGACCGCATCGCTACCTCTCCTTACTCGGGTTCCGAAAGTATGGAACTCCTTTCAATTTCAGGGCGGCTGCATGCCCGTAGATGCGCGCCAGGGTCGTCGCGGTCATCGGCGGATAGCGGACGAGCAGAGCCGCCATCCGCACGGGGGTGATCTCGCGGCGACGCAGGTCGATGCCGGCCTCGAAGACGCGGCGGTCGCCCTCGTGGTTGGCGATCCGCACGCGTAGGCGCTCGCCCGGCACGCTCGCCGACCAGCGGTAGCTCTGCTCCATCGGCATGAAGGGGGAGACGTGCAAGGCCTTCTCGAACTCGCCGCCGCCGCCCGCCTCCGAGCCGCGTGCATCGAGGACGTAGGTGCGGCGCTCGCCCCAGGGCGTGTTCGTGACCTCGGCGATCATCGCTTCGAGCGGCTCGCCCGGACCGTCGCCGTGCAGGTAGTAGAAGGCAACCGGGTTCGCTCCGATTCCCCAATAACGCGGGTTGGCCAGCAGCCGGACCGGACCGTCGGGGGCAGCGCCGAGCTCGGCGCGGACGAGTTCGCGGGCCGCATCGGCGAGCGGCAGGTTGGGGTCACCGAGGAAGTCGGAGCGGCGCAGGCGCGCGGGCGCGCGCCGGCGGGCGGACCACAGCGGGATCCCGTCGAGCAACCCGGGGAGCTCGCCGAGGTCGAAGAGCGGCATGAAGATCCGGTAGCTGAAGGCGTGGCGGACGGGCTCGGTGCGGGCGTGGTAGACGCGGCCCTCGTAGATCGCCGACGCGGGACGGTCGCTGGGCGGATCGGCCGGTCGGGCGCCGGCGGGAGCAGCGGTCGGCCGGCGAGCCGGAGCGGGGGAGAGGGCGGGCGCGCCCATCAGGCCGGCTCCAGGATCGGCGCTTTGGGCAGGATGCCGGTGTCCGAGTCCCGACGCCGGCAGCGCGTCGGCGGGCGAGCTGCCGACCGCCGCCGGCACGACGCCGCCAAGCCCGGGCCCGCGGCCGCCGAGCGCCTCGGAGACGCGCAACCCCGACCAGCAGCCATCCTCGTGGAAGCCCCAGCGCCAGTACGCGCCGCAGTAGTGGGTGCGGTCCGTGCCACTGATCTCACGCCAGCGCGCTTGAGCGCGGATGCCTTCGTTGGTGAAGACGGGATGCGAGTAGGAGATCGTCTTGATCACCTTCGCTGGATCGATCGCGTCGGTCCGGTTGAGCGTGACGAGGAACGGCACCGGCGCGTCCAGGCGCTGCAGGCGGTTCATGTCGTAGGTCAGCGTCGTCCGCCGGCCGTCTTCGAGCAGGTGGAAGTTCCAGCTCGCCCAGGCGGCGCGGCGGCGTGGCATCAGGGCATCGTCGGTGTGCAGCACGGTCTCGTTCTGGCGGTAGGGGATCGCCCCGAGGATTTCGCGCTCGCGCTCGCTCGGGTCGGCCAGCATCCGCAGGGCCTGGTCCGAGTGGGTCGCGATTACGACGTCGTCGTAGCGCTCGCTGCCGCGCTCGCTCGTCACCGTGACGCCCTCGGCGTCGCGGGCGATCGAGCGCACCGGCGTGTCGATGTGAAGGCGCTCGGCGAAGGGCCCGGTGAGCGCCTCGACGTAGCTGTGCGAGCCGCCCGACGACCGTGCGCCAGCGCGGCCGTCGGACGAACTGCAGGGTTCCATGGTTGTCGAAGAACTCGGCCAAGAACGCGGCCGGGAAGCTCCACATCTGCTCCGGATCGGCGGACCAGATCGACGCCGCCTGGGGAACGAGCAGTCGCTCGATGAAGTAGCTGGAGAAGCGATTTGCCGCGAGGAAGTCGCGCAGCGAGGGGCCGCGGCCGCCGGCGCCGGCGAGGACGCGCGCGCGGCGGTTGAAGCGGGCGATCTCGGCGAGCATCCAGAGGAAGCGGGGGTCGGCGAGGTGTCGCGGGCGGGCAAAGACGCCGCGCAGACCGCGCGCCGACCACTCGAACTCGCCCTTGCCGTCGGAGACGCCGAAGCTCATGTTGGTCGCCTGCGTTTGCGACGCCGAGCTCGGCGAGGATCCGGGTGAAGTTCGGGTAGTTGCGGTCGTTCATGACGATGAAGCCCGTGTCCACACGCCACTCCGAGCCGTCGCCAAGCGCGACCGAATGGGTATGGGTGTGGCCGCCCGCGTGCGAGCCGCCCTCCAGCACGGTCACCTCGTGACCCGCGCGGTGCAGCTCGGCCGCGGCGACGAGGCCCGAGACCCCGGCCCCGACGACGGCGATCCGCCGGCTCACCGGCTGCCCCGATCCGTCGGCGGCGGCATGCGCTCGGCGGCACGCGCGAACGCGTGCGGCGGGCTGAGGTCGGCGAGGGCGCTGGCGGGGTCGGGGGTCATCCGCCCCTGCTTCGTTTCGGATGGCGATTCGGATCACCCGGACCGCGCTTGCCTGCGCGGGTATACGCTGCATCGCGCCGTCGTAGAGGCGCTCAGGAGAGGAGGGAACATGAGGCAGCTGACCAGCCTCGATACGCAGTTCTTGGCGATCGAGAGCCCAACCCATTTCGGCCACGTCGGTGGCCTCGTGATCCTCGACCCATCGAGCCGGCCGGAGGGCAGGCTGCGGCTCGAGGACGTGCACGAGCTGCTCGACGAGCGCATGCCGCTGCTCCCGGTGATGCGCTGGAAGCTCGCCGAGGTACCGCTCGGCCTCGACCGTCCCTACTGGGTCGAGGACACCAACTTCGACCTCGAGTACCACCTGCGCGAGCTCGCCCTGCCGGAGCCCGGCGACGACCGGCGCCTGGCCGAGCAGGTGACGAGGATCGCCTCGCGCCACCTCGATCGCTCGCGGCCGCTGTGGGAGCTGTACCTGATCCAGGGGCTGGCGGGAGACCGCTGCGCGATCCTCACCAAGATGCACCACGCGATGATCGACGGCATGTCGGGCGCCGAGATCATGGGCGTGCTCTTCGATCTCGAGCCGAGTGGCCGGAAGCTCCCGGACGCGGCCGAGATCGACGCCGGTGGCAACGGCGTCGACGCGGAGACCCCCGGCTCGCTGCAGATGCTCGGCCGCGGCATCGCCGGGCTGCCGATGCAACCGATCAGGATGCTGCAGAAGCTGCCGGCGACGGTGCCCCACCTCGACGTCGCCCCCTCGGTGCTCGGCATCCCCGGCGCGGAGACGATCAGCCGCTACGCCTCGCGGGCGCGCAACGCGGTCGTCGGCGGCGGCGACGGCGAGATCGTCGAGCGCCCCCGGCACCGCGCCCCCCGCACACCGTTCAGCGGCCGGATCTCCGCCCACCGGCGCTTCAGCTTCGGCTCGCTGCCGCTGGCCACCGTCAAGGAGATCAAGAACTCGCTCGGGGTCAAGGTCAATGACGTCGTCGTCGGGCTCTGCGCCGGGGCGGTCCGCGAGTGGCTGATCGCCAACGATGCCCTGCCGTCGGAGCCGCTGCTCGCGCAGATCCCCGTCTCGGTTCGTACCGAGGAGCAGCGGGGCACATACGGCAACCGCATCTCGGTGATGATCGTGCCGATCCCGACCGACGAGCCCGACCCGCTCGCGCGCGTGCACCGGGCGGCGGAGGCGATGGGCGCGGCCAAGAACCGGCACAACGCGATGCCCGCCGAGCTCTTGCAGGACATGACCAACTTCATCCCGCCGGCGATCAACGCCCGCGCCGCTCGGGTAGCCCTGCAGCTCGGCACCCAGCAGCGCATGCGGCCGCTCTACAACCTGGTGATCTCGAACGTCCCGGGCCCGCCGGTCCCGCTCTATCTCGGCGGCGCCGAAGTCAAGGCCAACTATCCGGTCTCGGTGATCACCGACGGCGCCGGCCTGAACATCACCGTGATGAGCTACCGGGACTCGATGGACTTCGGCCTGATCGCCGACCGCGACCAGATCCCCGAGATCTGGGACCTGATCGGCGCGCTCGGGCGCGACCTCGAGGCGATCAAGCAGGCGATCTGAGCGACCCGCGGGGTCCCGGGCGCTCGGCCCCTTAGCCGAGCTCCTTCATCACCTGGCGCTCGACTGCCTCGGTCATCACCTGACCGAAGCTCGCCAGCACCGCCTCGGAGGCGAGCGGCCGCAGCTGCTCGACGGCCTGTTGCGCGGTCAGCAGGTCCGCCTCGCTGAGGCCACCCTCCTTCTTGCGCAACGGGTCGAGCACGTCCTGGACGAAGAGCCGTACGAACTCGCGCGCGATCGAGCCGGTGTGCTTGCGGATCGCCTCGCCAACGGCGAGCGCGTGCTCGATCGGGATGCCGAGCTCGACCAGCGCCGCCGCGGCCCGCAGCAGCGTCGGCGAGGGCACCTCCCACGTGTCGTCGCCGAGCGGCCGCAGCGCCCCGACCTTCTCGGCCCGGGCGATTGCCTTGCGGTCGACCTCGCCGCCCTCGTTGCCGAAGGCGGCGGCGATCTCCTCGGTGCGGATCACCTCCGGCTGCTCGTCGGCGAACGGGGTCAGGATCGCGCGCTCGAAGGCGAGCGCGTTCTCGCTGCCGCGCGCCGTGCCCAGGGCGAGCAGGCGCTCGATCGCCTTCAGGTTGAAGCCCTGCGCCTGCATGTCCTGGATCAGCTTCACGCGGGCGACGTGATCGGCCGAGTAGTAACCGGTCCGCGCCCGCACCTCGGGTGGGGGCAGCAGGCCGCGTGACTGGTGGGCGCGGATGTTTCGCGCCGTCATCCCGGTCTCGCGGGCGAGCTCGTCGATCGTCAGGTCCGCCGTCGATCCATTGGTGCCCTTGCCGTTGCCGGCAGCGGCGCTGCGGCCGGCCGTCTTTGCGTTCGCCATGGGGCAAGCTTACCGCCGATTACACCGATCGATGTCTCACGAGCGCCACTGGTACCGGGACTCGACGCAGCCGAGGACCTGGCGGCTACCGTGGGCGCGTGAGCAGCGGGGACGGCACCGAAGGCAGCGATCCGGCCGACTTCGACTTCGTCCTCGTCGACGGCTTCAACGCGCTCGGCTCGCGGCCGGACGGCTGGTGGCGCGACCGCCCGGCGGCGATGGAGCGGCTGGTCGGCGATCTCTGCGCCCTCGCCGCGCGGCTCGGGGGCGAAACGGCGCTCGAGGTCTGCTTCGACGGGCGCCCACACGAGCGCGTCGCGGCGGCGGGCGGCACGGTTGTCGAGGTCACCTTCGCCGGCCCGGGCCGGAACGCCGCCGACCGCATGATCGCCGCCCGCGCGCGCGAGCTCGGGCCTGGCGGCCACAGGGTCCTCGTCGTCACCTCCGACAAGCGGCTACTCGCCGCGGTCAAGGCGGCGGGCGCGAGCAGCACCGGCTCCGGCGGCTTCGTCCGCGAGCATCTGCGCGGCGCCGGCGGCTGAGCGGGGCGTCCCGCGCCCGGTGAGCCGGCAACCGCGTGGATACGATGGCGCGATGGGACGGCTGGCGCTGATCGGCGGGCATTCGATTCTCGGCCACGAGCCCGGCGCCGGCATGAGCGAGCGCACCGTACGCACGGCTCACGGCGACGTCGACCTGCTCGAGTCGGACTCCCATGTGCTGCTCCAGCGGCACGGGCTGAAGGCGTACAGGACGGCGCGCCGCGTCGACCACCGCGCCAACTTCGCCGCGCTCGCCGAGCTCGGCTGCGACCGGGCGCTGGCCGTCGCCTCCGTCGGTGGCCTGCATACGGAGCTCGGCGTCGGCACGTTCCTGTGCCCGGACGACTTCATCGCGCTGCAGCTCGGGATCTCGTACTCCGACCAGCACGACGGCGAGCGCGTGCCGGCCTTCGACGGCAGCTGGCGCGAGCGGATCGTGACCGCCTGGCGGCGCCATGCCGAGGTCGAGCTGCGCGACGGCGGCGTCTACTGGCAGACGGTCGGCCCGCGCTTCGAGACGCCGGCGGAGATCCGGCATGATCGCCTCCTTCGCCGACGTCGTCGGGATGACGGTCGCTTCCGAATGCGTGCTCGCCGGCGAGCTCGGGATCGCGTACGCGACGATCTGCGTTGTCGACAACCTCGCCAACGGCGTCGGCGGGGCGCCGCTTGCGGTCGAGGACTTCGAGGCCGGCAAGTCGCTCAACCGGCGGCGCCTGCTCGCGGCGCTGACGCCGATCGCGACTGAGCTGGGGGACCGCGTGAGCGACGCTCCCGAACCGCTTGCCGTGACGGGCGCGACGCTCGCCGGCGCGCGCGTCGGGATGCGTTGTCGAGGACGGCCTGATCGCCGAGCTCGGCCCCGCCGTTGCCGCTCGCGAGGGCGATCGCGTCCTCGACGGAGCGGGGACGGCGCTCGTTCCGGGGCTCGTCAACGCGCACACGCACGCCGCGATGACGCTCTTCCGCGGCTATGCCGACGACCTGCCGCTGATGGAGTGGCTCGAGCAGCACATCTGGCCGGCCGAGGCCCGGCTCGAGCCCGAGGACGTCTACTGGGGCACGAGGCTCGCCTGCATCGAGATGATCCGCACCGGCACCGTCGCCTTCTGGGACATGTACTGGCAGCCGGCGGCGACAGCGCGTGCCGTCGCCGACGCCGGCCTGCGGGCGCGGATCGGAGCGCCGCTGATCGACGGCGACGACCCCGCCGGTACGGCGAAGCTCAAGGAGGACGCCGCCGCAGGGCTCGCCGAGCTCGAGGGCGCGCCGCCGACGATCGCTCCGGCCTTCGCACCGCATGCGATCTACACCGTCTCCGAGCCGTCGCTGGCGTGGCTCGCCGAGCGCTCGGCGGAGACGGGCATCCCGATCCACATCCACCTCTCCGAGACCAAGGGCGAGGTCGACGCATGCGTCGCCGCGCACGGCCTGCGCCCGGCCGAGTACCTCGACCGGCTCGGCGTGCTCGGGCCGCGGACCCTGCTCGCGCACTCGGTCTGGCTCGACGACGCGCGAGCGCGAGTTGATCGCCGCCTCCGGCGCGACGATCGTCACCAACCCGCACGCGAACATGAAGCTCGCCGTCGGCGCCACCTTCGACCTGCCGGCCGCCCGAGCGGCGGGCATCCCGGTCGCGCTCGGGACCGACGGCGCCGGCTCCAACAACGCGCTCGACCTGCTGGCCGAGGTGAAGACGCTGGCGCTGGTCCAGAAGCTGCGCGCCGGCGACGCCGCCGCCGTGCCGGCCGAGCAGGCGTGGCGGATTGCGACCGGTGCCGAGGCGCCGCTGATCGGCTCGACGCCGGAGCTCGAGACGGGCGCGCCTGCCGACTTCCTGCTCGTCGACCTGGACTCGCCGGCGCTGGCGCTCGGTTCGCTCGAGGCGGGGCTCGTCTACGCCGCGGATTCGACCGTCGTCGAGGCCAACGTCGTCGCCGGCCGCGTGCTGCTCGAGGGCGGCGTGCCGACCGCACCCGACCTCGACGAGGTGATCGCGGGCGCCCGCCGCTCCGCCGAGCGGCTGGGGCTGACGTGAACCCCGTCGGCGCCGACGGCCACGAGGTTGCGGCCGCGGGCGGGCTCGTCGTCCGCGCCGCGGCGTCCGGGGGTGGAGTTGAGGCGGTGGTCGTGCACCGGCCCCGCCACGACGACTGGTCCCTGCCCAAGGGCAAGCTCGACCCCGGCGAGAGCTTCGAGCAGGCAGCCGTCCGCGAGGTCGAGGAGGAGACGGGGATCCGCTGCCGGCTCGGCGCCGAGCTCGCGTCGTCCACCTACCCGGACGGACGCGGTCGCTCGAAGATCGTCCGCTACTGGCGGATGGAGCCGCTCGTCCGGTCAGGGGCACACGTTCGCGCCCAACGACGAGGTCGACGAGCTGCGCTGGCTCGATCCCCGCGCCGCGGCGGAGCTCGTCGACTACCCGCACGACCGCGAGCTTCTGCTGGCGCTCGCAGCCGAGTCCGCCTGAGCGCCGTCGTCCGGCCGCGCCTCTAATACATCCGTCCGGGCCCGCGCTGAAATTTCGCGCGCCGGGTATAAGGGTCGATAACGGTGCTGAACAGCCCCCCGATGCGCGGTCGGACGCACACTCCCAAGCACGAGACATAGGCCGGCTCCCGACCCGCGAACAAGCCGACCGCAGCTCCGGATACCACCGGCTCTTCCTTTCAAGACTCCGATAAGGAGGACAGGTCCCCCCCACACGGCGGAGCGTCGAGTTCGCTTGACGCTCCGCCGCTGTCGTCCGCAGACGGTTGTGCGCCGCGCGGGACCAGGCCCTACGCGATCGGGATGTCCTCGACCCGGTCGCCCGGGTCGGGCGGGCCGTCGATGCGCTCGATGTAGTGGTCGAGCAGGGCCCGCAGCGTGAGCAGGGCCTCGCGCTGGAACTCGTTGAGCTGGCCGCGGAGCTCCGGGGGACCGGTGGCGCGGAGCAGGTCGGCGGCCCGGCAGATCGGGCAGAGCTCGAGGCACTGCAGCTCGCCGTCACCGTGCTCGCGGTGCGCGGCGCTCGCCGCGCCGAGCCCGTCACGCAGCGCCCGCCAGGCGTCGGCGGCTGGATCGGCGCCGCCGTAGGGATCTTCGGGGTCGACCGGGCTCATCGCGGCGCCTCCTCGCCGACCGGTGCGGCGGCGACGCTCTCCTCCTCGGCCCCGGGCTCGCCGGCATCGCCCTCGGCGCGGGCGGGCGCCTCCCGTGCGCCCGGCCCCGAGTCGAAGGTGATCTCGAGGCGGCCGTCCTCGAAGCGGGCACCGGTGGGGGAGTGGCGGCTGAGCGCCGCCGGGAGCAGGATCGCCCGCTTCTCGCGCCCCGCCCTGACGATCAGCTCGTCGCCGACCTTCTTCAGATCGAGGTCCGCCCGCTCGGCGAACGGAACGCTGATCGAGAGGACCGTGTGGCCGTCGCGGGAGCTGATCTGCTGGGCGAGCTCGGAGTGCATGATCGCTTCGGCGGGCGCGTCGCCGTCCCCGAAGAGCTCACCGCTGAGCCTGTCCAGCATGCGGTCACCGATGACCTCCTCCTCGAAGTAGCGCGCGGTGAGCACCGGGACTGGGCTGAAGCCCTCGCGGACGAGCTCGAGGTTGGCCGCCTGGCGCTCGCGCCATGCGCCGAAGTAGGTCTCGTCGACCTCGTCCGGGAAGATGCGGTTGACGACGACGGCGTCGGTCAGGTACCCGTAGAGGTTCAGGTAGGTGAAGGTTCTCTGCGCCTCGCGGATCACCATCCGGTCGGGGTTCATGACGAGCCGGATCGAGGTCCGCTCCCGGTCGCGGAGGATGCCGTTCATCGCGACGAGGTTGTTGACGAGGCGCTGCACGTCGCTGAAGACGTCCTCGTCGGGCAGCGGCACGTCGAGCAGCGTGCGGGCGAACGGCCGCGCGACCGAGACCAGCCGCCGCTCCCAGGGCAGCACCTTGTCGAGCCACCAGCGGGCAACGTCCGGGAACGAGAGCAGGCGGAGCGTTTCGCCGGTCGGCGCGCAGTCGACGATCACGACGTCGAATTCGCCCGACTCGTAGTGGCGCTTGATCTGCAGAAGGCTGAACAGTTCGTCCATGCCGGGCGGGACCGTCAGCTCCTCGGCGACGACGCCCATCACGCCGCGATCGGCGAGCAGCCGGCCGAGCCAGTCCTGGACCGCCGCCCAGTTCGTCTCCATCTCGCGCTGGGCCTCGACCTCCTGTGCCCACAGCCGCTCGGCGACGGGCGTCGGTTCGGGCCCGAGCGTGGTGTCGAGAGAGTCGGAGAGGCTGTGCGCGGGGTCGGTAGACAGGACGACGGCCCGCAGGCCGGACGCGGCGCAGCGACGGGCGGTGGCGGCGGCGACGCTGGTCTTTCCGACGCCGCCTTTGCCCGTGTAGAGGATCGTGCGAGGCGGCTTCCCCGGCCCGGTATCGCGCGGGTCAGGCATCGCGTGAGAGTAGTCGATCCCGGGCGTTCGGAGGACGCTCGCGCCCAGCCGGCGCGGATGCCGCCGATGCCGCCAAGCCGCTCCGCTACCCTCCCCCGACCGAGGACCGAGCAGATGCGCGCCCGCCTCAACATCCGTGCCCTGACGCTGATCGGGCTGCTCGCGAGCCTTCTCGCACTGCTCGCCGTGGCGGGCTGCGGGGGCAGCAGCAGCGCCGATTCCTCGAGCGACCCCCAGCAGCTTCTCAACGAGACCTTCAACGGCGACAGCTCCGTCGACAGCGGCGTCCTGACGATCAGCTTCGACGCCTCGGCGCAGGGCGGCGCGCAGCAGGGCAGCGTCGTCGGCACGGTCAAGGGCCCGTTCCAGAGCAACGGCGCGGACAAGCTTCCGTCGCTCGACCTGACGGCGGGCCTGCAGGTCGACAGCGGCGGCAACAAGCAGTCGATCGACGGCGCCTTGACGCTGACCAGCGGCGGCCTGTATCTGACCACCAACGGTCAGGCCTACCAGCTCGACGACGCGACCTTCCAGCAGCTCGAGGCGTCCTTCGCGCAGTCGGCGCAGGCGCAATCGAGCAGCACGAGCCAGAGCTCCGCGATCTTCGACCAGCTCGGCATCGATCCGAGCACGTGGCTGACCGACGTCAAGAACGAGGGCACCGAGGACATCGGCGGGACCGAGACCGTCCACATCAGCGGGACCCCGGACATCGCGCAGATCTTCAGCGACGCTCAGAAGCTCGACCCGACCGGCCAGGCGGGTTCGATCGGCAACGCGGATCAGATCGCGAAGACCGTCAAGTCGGCGTCCATCGACGTCTATACCGGCGCCGACGACAAGATCCTGCGGCAGCTCACCGTCCAGATCGAGCTCCAGGATCCGAGCACCTCGCAGACGGTCAGCCTGAAGCTGCAGATCGTCCTCAGCGACGTCAACCAGGACCAGGCGATCGAAGCACCGGCCAACCCGAAGCCGCTCGATCAGCTCATTCCGGGCGGGCTCGGCGCCGCGCTGGGCAGTTCGGGCGTCGGGCTCGGCTCGACGGGCGGCAGCTCCGCGGGCGGTGGATCGAGCAGCGGCTCGGGCGCCGGCTCCTCGGGGATCTCGGCTGCGCAGTACCAGAAGTGCCTGCAGCAGGCCGGGACGCCCGACGAGCTCGCCAAGTGCCTCGGCCAACAGTGAGCGCACGGAGAATCCGGCCATGAGCTCACCACCCGGCACACCGGGAATCAACCTCGCCTTCTTCCGCAGCGCCAGCGGCGCGCCATACGTGCTCGTGCCGCTGATCCCGGTTGCGATCGCGCTCGACATCGCGCACGCCTCGCCGACCGTGATCTTCGTCGTCGCGGCGCTCGGGATCATCCCGACGGCGGCGCTCATGGGCCGCGCCACCGAGGAGCTCGCGGCGCGCGCCGGCCCCGGCATCGGCGGCCTGCTCAACGTCACCTTCGGCAACGCGCCGGAGCTGATCATCGCCCTGTTCGCGCTCGGCGCCGGCCTGCAGGAGGTCGTCAAGGCGTCGATCATCGGCTCGATCCTCGGCAACGTGCTGCTCGTCCTCGGCGCCTCGATGGTCGCCGGCGGCTATCACCGCGGCGGCGAAGTGCAGAAGTTCGACCGGACCGCCGCCAACGTGCAGTCGACGATGCTGCTGCTCGCCGCGACCGCGCTCGTGATGCCGGCGATCTTCGAGCTCGTCGAGGGCCAGGGCCTGCCGCACGTCAACGCCGAGCTCGTCGATTACGGCCCGACGGTCGAGCACCTCTCGCTCGCCGTCGCCGTCGTGCTCTTCGCGACCTACGTGATCGGCCTCTTCTTCTCGCTGCGCACCCACCGCAACGTCTTCAACCCGTCGGACGAGACCCACGAGGTCGATGACCTGTGGGGCTGGACGACCAGGCAGGCGGTGATCGCGCTGGCGATCGCGGGCGTCGCCGTTGGCGTCATGTCGGAGATCCTCGTCGGCTCGATCAGCGACGCGGCGTCCTCGATCGGGTTGAGCGAGTTCTTCGTGGGAGTGGTCGTCGTCGCGATCGTCGGCAACGCGGCCGAGCATTGGGTCGCGGTGCTCGTCTCCTTCAAGGGCAAGATGAACCTCGCGGTCAACATTGCGATCGGCTCCAGCGCCCAGGTCGCGCTCTTCGTCGCCCCTGTCCTCGTCTTCGCCTCGTTCCTGTTCGGGTCGACGCCGATGCCGCTCGTCTTCAACGGCTTCGAGCTCGGCGGCGTGCTGATCGCGGCGCTGCTCGCCAACCAGGTCACACAGGAGGGGGAGTCGACCTGGTTCGAGGGTGTCCAGCTGCTCGCGGTCTATCTGATCCTCGTGATCGTCTTCTTCGCGGCGGGCAGCTGACGCACACGGTGCGTCGCGGCGGAGCGCGTACCGCTCAGGCCAGCTCGGCCAGCGCCTTGAGCACGAGCTTGTCGTGCTGCTTGGGCTGCACCTTGGGGAAGACCCGCGCGACTTGCCCTCGGGGTCGATCAGGAAGGTCGAACGCTGCACGCCCATGTATTTGTTGCCGTACATGCTCTTCTCGACCCAGGTCCCGTAGAGCTCGGCGACGGCGTGGTCGGCGTCGGCGAGCAGGGTGAAGCCGAGCCCATGCTTGTCGGCGAACTTCTTCTCGTCATCGACCGTGTCGGGCGAGACGCCGACGACCCGCGCGCCGGCGGCCTCGTAGTCGGCGGAGCGGTCGCGGACCGAGCAGGCCTGGGTCGTGCAACCCGGCGTGTCTGCGCGCGGGAAGAAGTAGAGGACGAGCCAGTCACCGCGGGCGTCGGCGACCGAGAAGTCGTTGCCGTCCTGGTCGGGGAGGGTGAAGTCCGGGGCCGCCTCGCCCTCGGCGGGCATCGGCGCCATCAGTCCTCGCGCCCCGGGTCCTGACCCTCCTCGTCCTCGTCCTCCTCGCCGTCATCGAGGTCGAGGGCGGCCTCCGAGAGCGAGCCGCCGCCACCGGGGTGGTAATGGGTCTGGAACTTCTCGAGGGCCTCGTCGAGGCCGCTCTCGTCGACCGGGACCTCGTCCGATACGCGGACCCAGTCGGAGCCCTCGTAGGACTCCATGTTGAAGATCTCCTGATCGATCGAGAACGAGTCGTCCACGATCAGGACGACCTCGGTCTGTGGGTTGAAGTAGGTGCCGGGCTGATCCGCGAGCTCCTCGAGCTCGTACTTGTTTGCCTCGACCTCTTCCGCGTCTGCCATCGCGCCCCCTTATATCGGTTGGGACCTGCCTGCGGTCGCCCGTTATATCCGGTCAGAGGGCCTCGAGGTCGCGTAGCTGCCGCGCGATCTCCGCCTCGACCTCGAGCGGCTCCTCGCCGCGGCGGATGCGGCGCTCGTTGCGGGCGACGACGAGCTGGCGCACCTCCTCGACGAGCGCCGGGTCGCCGCCCAGAGTCGACGCGGGCGGGGGCGAGCAGCTTTGCCATCTCCGCCTCGACATCGAGCGGCTGCTCGCCGCGCTCGGCCTGCCTGTATGCCTTCGCCTCGAGCATCTGCCGGACCTCGGCGGCCTGCTCGGCGCGGCCGGCGGCGTCCGTCGGCGCCCCGCCGCCCTTGCCGGGCTCCTCGCGGTCCATCCAGAAGGCGCCCTTGCCGATCTCCTTGTAGACGGCGCCGGAGCCGGCGAACGCGATCGCCGCGATCGGGATGACCGCGAAGACGACGATCAGGATCACATCGCCGTTGCTGATCGCAACGGGCATGGGGTCAGGGTACCGCCGGCAGGTGAACGATTGCTGACGAGATCCTCGGCCCGTAGGCCCTGTCGCTGAATTCCCGCCACCCGCGGGAGCGGGGTTACGCGAGCGGGGTGAGCCCACCGGTCACGCTGGACCACCCCTGCCGGACCAAGCTGACCTACCGCCGGCGAGAGCAGCGAGGGAGCGGTAAACGGCAGCCCACGGGAGACGACTGGTCACGAAACCTCTCAACTTGAGAGGTTTTGTGACCACTGGCAGGCGAGAGCACCGAAGGAGAGCTCAAAGCAGCCCACGCACGACTGGTCACGTTCCATCGAAGCTGTTCGTGACCACCGGCCGGCGAAGAGCAGCGAGGGAGCGGTCAACGGCAGCCCACGACAGACGAGTGGTCACGTTCCACCGCAACTTGCGGTGCTTCGTAACCACTCACCCCAGCCAAGCCCGTCCACAAGCCCACCTCCCTCACTGCCCAAAGGCGTCAACCGCCCAGCCCTCGTCCCAGCTAACCCAGGCCAAGCCCCTCGCCGGCGACCGCCCCGCCCAGCGCTCCCTCCCGCGGGTGGCCGGCGGGTGGGCGCCCGTGCCCCCGCAGACCAAGTGAACCAAGCGGATCTGCGGGGGCACGGGCTCCCGCCGGACAGGACCCGCGGGCCGAGGACCCTCGCCGGCGTGCCGCCGGCCGGAGGGGCGCGCCGGGCTTCAGGCCGTCGTGCGGCGGCCCGCGAGGCGGCCGCGGAGGCCGGCGAGGCGGCCCGTGGCGCGGCGGCGGTCCTTGAGGATCCGCTGGGCCGCGTTGTGCCCGGATGCGGCCATCACGCCGCCGCCCGGGTGCGTGCCGGCGCCGCACAGGTAAAGGCCCTCGAGCGGGGTCCCGTACTGGGCGAGGCCGGGGGTCGGCCGCATGAAGGCCATCTGGGCGATGTCCTGCTCACCCTGGAAGATCGAGCCGTCGACGAGGCCGAAGATCTCGCTCGAGATCCGGCGGCGCCAGCACCTCGCGCTCGACGATCGCGTCGGGCAGGTTCGGCGCGAACGGCGCCATGTTCTCGATGCAGCGGTCGGCGTAGCGCTCGCGTGAGCCCTCCGGCCACTGCTCGGCCTCGGTCGGCCCGTACTGGGTGAACATCGTCGCGATCCAGCGATCGTCGTCGGTCAGCGACGGATCGATCGAGGACGGCATCTCGAGCTCGGTGTAGGGGTTCTCGGACGGGACGCCCCGGACCGCGTCCTGCCAGGCGCGCTCGAGGTAGTCGAGCGAGGGGCAGTAGTTGACGCCGGCGGAGAGCAGGTGCTTGGCGTCCTCCTCGCTGAGCCCCTCGAAGACGGGCGCCTCGCTGAGCACCATGTTGATCTTGACCGAGGCGCCGCGGGTCCGGTAGGCCTCCATGTCCTCGCGGACCTCGTCGGGGAAGTTCTCGCCGCCGGCGAGGTCGAGGATCGTCGTCTTCGGGTGCGCGCCGGAGGCGACGATCGGGGCGCGCAGCACGGAGCCGTCGGCGAGCGTCACGCCCGTCACGCGGCCGCCGGACGAGTCGATCGAGGCGACCTCGGCGCTCGTCCGGATCTCGGCGCCATGGGAGCGGGCGGAGGAGGCGATCGCCTCGCTGATCGCGCCCATGCCGCCGATCACCTGGCCCCAGGAGCCGACGTTGCCGTCGAGCTCGCCGAGCGCGTGGTGCAGCAGGTTGTAGGCCGTGCCGGGGGAGTAGGGGCCGGCCCAGACGCCGACGACGCCGGTCGAGGCGATCGAGCCCTTCAGGTAGTCGTTCTCGAACAGCGAGTCGAGCCAGTCGCCGACCGACATCGTGAAGATCCGGACCAGGTTCTGGACGTCGCGCTGCGACATGCCCGCGATCCGGCCCGCCTCCTTGAGGATGCCGGCGATGTCGACGGGCGCCTTCGAGCCGAGCGCCGGGGGCTGGCGGATCATCATCGGCCGGACGAAGTCGGCAGCCATGAAGAGCAGCTCCTCGAACTTGCCGTAGGCCTCCGCGTCCTTGCGGCTGAAGCGCGCGATCGAAGCCTGCGTCTTGGTCACGTCGTCGTGGAAGATGATCGGCCCGTCGGGGGTCATCGCGGCGTAGGCGGGGTCGAGCGGGTAGGCGCGGTAGCCGTGGCGGGTGAGCTCGAGGTCGGCGACGACCTTCGGCTGCAGCATCGAGACGACGTACGAGCAGCGCGAGACGCGGGCGCCGGGCCAGACTTCCTCGGTGACGCAGGCGCCGCCGAGGATGTGGCGACGCTCGAGGATCACCGTCCGCAGCCCGGCCTTCGCCAGGTAGGCGCCGGCCGTGAGCCCGTTGTGTCCGCCACCGACGACGATCGCGTCGTAGTCGCCGGAACCCCCCGTCGCGGGCGCGTTGCCGTTGACGGAGGTCGGGGTGGACGCGGACGGGCTGGTTGCGGAAGTCGGCTCCATGGGCGGGCACGCTACCAGCTTGTTCAATTGACTACAAGGTCAAGAGCTGCGTTAGCCTGGCTGCAGGCAGGCCTAGACTCCGGGCATCACCTCTGGGCGCCGCGCGCCCGCCGACAGAAACGGGGACAACCACGTGA
Organism: uncultured Solirubrobacterales bacterium; assembly: GCA_963850625.1. Classification (GTDB taxonomy): domain Bacteria; phylum Actinomycetota; class Thermoleophilia; order Solirubrobacterales; family 70-9; genus CAXMST01. The sequence goes on along the minus strand of CAWKLZ010000007.1, from coordinate 351,298 downwards.
GCGACCTTCAAGAGCGAGCCAAGCGGCACCTGATGCTGCATTTCTCGGACATGACCCTCGAGCCGGAGGACATTCCGGTGCTCGTCCGCGGCGAGGGCAGCCACATCTTCGACGACGCCGGGAACCGCTACATCGACGGCCTCAGCGGTCTCTACTGCCTCAACCTCGGCCATTCGCACGGCGAGGAGATCGGCGTTGCCGCCGCCGCGCAGATGGCGTCGCTGCCCTTCACGACCAACTGGACGACCGCGCACCCGCCCGCGATCGAGCTCGCCGAGCGGCTCGCCGAGCTGGGCCCGCCGGGCTTCGAGCGCGTCTTCTTCACCTCGGGCGGCTCGGAGGCGGTCGAGTCCGCCTACAAGCTCGCCGTCCAGTGGCATCAGGCCAACGGCGAGTACCAGCGCAAGAAGGTGATTGCGCGCAAGGGCTCCTACCACGGCACCTCGCTCGGGGCGCTGTCCTTCACCGGCATCCCGGTTTGCCGGACCGCCGTTCGAGCCGATGGCGGTGCCGACGATGCACGTCGCGAACACGAACGCCTACCGGCACCCCGCCGGCGATCAGGGCGAGGCAGCGCTGACCGCAGCGCTGCTCGACGAGATCCGCGACGTGATCGAGTTCGAGCGGCCGGAGACGATCGCGATGATGATCATGGAGCCGGTCCAGAACGCCGGCGGCTCGATCACGCCGCCGGCCGGCTACTGGGAGGGCCTGCGCGAGATCTGCGACGAGCACGGCATCCTGCTCGTCTCCGATGAGGTGATCTGCGCCTTCGGCCGGATCGGCACCTGGTTCGGCGCCCAGCGCCTCGAGCAGCAAGCCGGACATGATCACCTTCGCCAAGGGCCTGACCGGCGCACACTTCTCGATGGGCGGGCTCTTCCTCTCCGACAAGGTCGCGGCGCCCTTCCTCGAGGGCACCGAGGACTACCTGCACGGGATCACCTTCGGCGGCCACCCGGTCGGCGCCGCCGTCGCGCTCAAGGCGACTCGAGATCTACGAGCGCGAGCGGATCCTCGAGAACGTAACCGCGAACGAAGGCCCGGCCCGGGAAATGCTCGAGGGCCTCAAGGACATCCCGATCGTCGGCGACATCCGCGGCATGGGCCACTTCTTCGCAATCGAGGTCGTCAAGGACCAGGCGACGCGCGAGGAGCTCACCGAGGACGACTCCAACTGGCTGCTCAAGGACGTGCTCTCGGACAAGCTCTGGGAGCGCGGGCATGATCTGCCGGCTCGACGACCGGGCCGAGCCGATCGTGCAGATCGCGCCGCCGCTGGTCGCCGACCTGGCGCTGTTCGAGGAGATCACCTCGATCCTGCGTGAGGGCCTGACCCACGCAGCCGAGCGGCTCGAGGCCGGCGCGCCGGCGTAGATGGCGAATCCCTCCTGCGCCTAATCCCAGAGCGCGATGACCCCGTCCGGGTCGTACCTGGCCCGGACGTCGGCGAGGCGCGCGCGGACCTCCGGAGGGAAGGCGGACTCGAACTCGGCCAGGGTCTTCGGGGCGGCGACGAAGTTGGCGTTGCCGTACTCGGAGAGGTAGGGGGCGATCGCCTCGTAGACCGCCGCCGCCTTGGCGGGAAGGGTCGTCTCGAACAGCGCCGGGTCGACGCCAACCATGCCGACCGAGTAGCCGGACGTGCGGCCGCCGGCCGCCGAGCCCTCGGGCACGTCGCTCGCCGCGGCGCCGCCGAGCTGACGGGTCTCGACGGCGACGAAGGGCGGCGGCTCGGCCCCCGGCCCGAACTGCGAGAGCCACGTCGTCGCCCAGTCCTCGTCGATCCGGTCGAGCAGGCGCGCGCTGATCCAGGAGGGGCCGGGCTCGTCGGGATCGTTGGAGATCCGCGCCATCTCCGTCGGCCGCATCTCGCCGACGTCGTCGATGTAGACGGGGGCGAGGGCGCGTAGCGGCTCCGCTAGGCGCGCTCCCTCGGCGGCATCGCCGGGAAACGCGAAGCGGACGCTGAGCACGTGGCGACCGCGAAGCGGCTCGGGAACCTCCTCGAAGGGCGGCATGCGGGCGATCAGGATGCTCGTCGTCACGCGCGCGTCGGGATCGTCGTTCACCCAGGCGACCCAGCCGCGCAGGGCCGCCTCGATGTCCGGAGTATCGAAGGTGAGCGAGCCGGCGTAGAGGGTCTCGAGCTCGACGAGGCGCATCGTCAACGAGGTGACAATCCCGAGCCCGGCCTTGCCGCCGCGCAACGCCCAGAACAGATCAGGATCCTGAGCGGCACTGACGCTGCGCAGCTCGCCGTCGCCGGTGACGACGTCGACCGAGAGCAGGTAGTCCGAGCTGATCCCGTGACTCCGAACGAGCGGGCCGAGCCCGCCGCCGAGCAGGTAACCGGCGACGCCGACGTTGGTCGACGAGCCCGACACCGCCGCGAGCCCGTGTTCGGCGGCGGCCGGAGCGACGTACTTCCATTGCGCGCCCGCGCCGAGTGTCGCCGTCTTCGCCTCCGGGTCGATCTGGACCGCAGCCATGCGCGAGGTGTTGACAAGCATCTGCGCCGGTGGTGGGATCGGACCGTGGCCGGTGGCAAGCACGGCGACCCCCATGCCGGCGTCGCGGGCGTAGCGGACGGCGGTCTGCACGTCGGCGGCCGAGGAGGCCCCGACGACGATCTCGGCGACGGGCACAGCGGCCAGGTTGTGGCCGATCGCGTCGCCGTCATAGCCGTCTTCGCCCCTCGTGAAAACAGGGCCCTGGATCCGCTGGTCAAGCAAGGTGCTCATCGGTCCTCCTTGTCGTCATCCGGCCGGCGCCGAACCTACAACCTCAAGGCGGCTCGAGGTCAAGTGGCGGTTACCGGATGGGCGGCGCATCGTGCGCTGCTGCCGCGCACGATGTGGCTTCTATCGGCGGGCGACGGCGTCCAGGGCGAGGGCGCCCTCGGCGGTGACGAGCAGCGGGTTGACTTCGAGCAACGCCAATCGCTCGGCGCTGGCGAGCTCGCCGATTCTCGCCGCGGCCGCGGCGGCCGCGGCGATGTCGAGCGGCTCGCTGCCCCGTGCGCCATGGAGCAGAGGCGCGCCACGGAGGGCCTCGATCGCTGCGCGGATCCGCTCCCCGTCCGCCGGCAGCGGGATCACGGCAGCGTCCTCGAGGACCTCGGTCCAGATGCCGCCGATGCCGATCACGAGCGCCGGCACGACGGCGTCGCCGCGCGCGGCGACGATCAGCTCAACGCCGGGGTCGGTCGCCATCCGCTCGACGAGCAGCTCGGCACCGTCGGCGACCGGAAGCGAAAGCAGGCGGCGAGCCTCGGCAGCGACGGTCTCCGAATCCTCGACGCCGAGGGCGAGCGCCTCAAGGTCGGACTTGTGCTGGATGGTGGGCGAGGAGAGCTTGAGGACAACCGGTCCGCCGAGCTCCCGCGCCTGCCGGGCCGCATCCTCGGCATCGGCGGCGATCCGGCGCTCGGGGATCGGAACGCCGGCGGATTCGAGGAGCGCCTTGGCCTCGGCTTCGCTCAGCCAGGGGCCGGCCTCGCCGCGGCTGGCAGCGGCCGCCGCGATCTCGCGCAGCCGGGCCGCGTCGCCGGGCTTGCGACGCAGCGCAGCGACGCAGCGCAGCGCCGTACCCAGGCCCTGAACTGCCGCGATGCCGCGGGCGTCGAGCTCGAGGATCTCCTCCTCGCCGATCAGGTCCGGCAGGGTGGAGGAGAACAGCGGCGCGGCGGCGCAGCGCTCGGCGCCGTCCGCGAGGCCGCGGCGGGTCGCCTCCCAGCCGGGCCGCGTTTCTTCCGTGAGGCCGGCGGGAGTGTCGTGAAAGATCAACAGTTGCGAGATCGCCGGGTCGTTGCCGAGAGCCTCGGCGATCGCGGCAAGGCGCCCGCGCTCGGCCCAGATCAGCGACGTGTAGTCGAGCGGGTTGGAGATCGTCGCCGCCTCGGGCAGTAAACCGCGGAGCTTGGCGGCGGTTGGCTCCGCGAGCGGCGGCAGCGGGATCCCGAGCTCGGCCGCGAGATCGGCGGCGATGCCGGAATCGCCGCCGGAGCAGGTGAGCACTCCGAGGCCGCCTTCCAGCGGGCGCCGAGCTCGCGGCGCGGCGAGCACACGGGCGATCTCGAGCAGGTCGTGGGGGTCGCTCGCCCAGGCGGCACCCGCCTCCTCGACGAGCGCCCGGAAGACGCGCTGATCGCCGGCGAGGGCACCCGTGTGTGCGGCCGCTGCGCCGGCGCCCGCCTCGGAACTGCCGACCTTGAGCACAGCGACGCCGATGCCGCGTTCGGCGCAGTCGGCGAGGGCGTGGGCGAAACGCTCGCCGTCGCCGTCGGATTCGAGGAAGAGGGCGATCGAGCGCACGCCTTCCGCCCGGCTCAGGGCGGCGAGCCAGTCGCTGGCGTCGCAGACGGCCTGGTTGCCGGTCGAAACGACGGTATGCAGGCCGAGCGCCCGGCGCGAGCCGAGGGCGTTGACGGCGACGTTGCCGCTCTGGCTGACCATGGCGACGCCGCCCGCCGGGCGCGGCTCGACCGAGTCGCCCCAGATCGCCGAGTTCGTCGCGAAGTTGACGACGCCGTTGCCGTTCGGCCCGCAGACGGGGAAGCCGGCGGCGAGCGCCGCGTCGCGGAGATCGGCCTCGAGCGCGAGGCCCGAGGCGACCTCGCCGAAGCCGGCGGAGACGACGACCGCGCCGCCGCAGCCGAGGCCGGCGGCCTCGGCAATCACGGCCGGCACGCCCGCCGCCGGGATCGCGACGGCGACGGCATCGACGGGGGCGGGGAGCTCGCCCAACGAAGGGACGCATGGGATGCCGCGGATCTGCTCGCGGTTCGGGTTGATTCCCCAGAGCTCACCGGCGTAGCCGAGCCGTTCGAGGTTGCGGATGATCGTGTCGCCGTAGGAGTCGGCCCGGTCGGAGGCACCGACGACCGCGATCGACGCCGGGGCGAGCAGCCGCCCGAGGCCGTCAGCCGGCGCGGGTGGGACGGCGCCCTCCCGCGTCGTTCCCTGCGCGGTGGCGCTCAGTGCAGGAGCCTCTCTACGCCGCGGCGCTCGATCCCGCGGGCGATGATCAGCCGTTGGATCTCACTGGTGCCTTCCCAGATCCGGTCGACGCGGAGCTCGCGGAGGAAGCGCTCGGCGACGTTCGAGCGCAGGTAGCCGCGGCCGCCGAAGGCCTGCACGCAGCGGTCGGCGCAGCGCCAGGCGGCCTCGCTGGTGAAGAGCTTCGCAATCGAGGCCTTGTTGTGGACGATCTTCGGGTCCGCTCCCGCATCGGCGAGCGCCGCGACGGTGAAGGTCAGCAGTCGTCCCGCCGTCGCGTCCGCAGTCGAGTCGGCGAGCGGGAAGGAGACGCCCTGGTAGTCGAAGATCCGCGAGCCGCCCTGCTCGCGGCCAATCGCCCAGGCGCTCGTCTCCTCGAGCAGGCGCCACATCGCACCGCCGCAGCGGGCGGCGATGCCGAGCCGCTCCTCCACGAACCAGTCGCGCTGCAACTCATCGCCGCCGCCAACGCCCCCGATCACGTCGGCGGCGCCGACTTCGACATCGGCGAAGCGGATCGTCGGGTGGCCGTCCGGGTAAGAGTGGGTGAAGGCCGGGTCGTCGAGCGTCTCGATCCCGCCGCGGCTCTTCTCGACCACGAACAGGGTCGGCAGCTTCGCGCCGCCGTCGATGACGTTCGCCATCACGATCAGGACCGAGGCGACGTCGCCGGAGGTGACGAACCACTTCTCACCGTTCAAGACCCAGCCGCCGTTGTCCGAGGGCACGGCGGTCGCCTCGATCCGGCTTGGGTCGGAGCCGGCGTTGCGCTCGGTGACCGCGTAGGCATCGCGGATCTCGCCCCGCAGCAGCGGCTCGAGCCAGCGCTCGGCGTGCTCGGGTGAGGCGTGCTCCCAGACGTTGTAGCCGTTCGGGATGTTCCAGTGGATCGCGTTGGTGGTCCGCCCGTACTGCTCTTCGGCGAGCGACCACTCGGTCCGGTTCCAGCCCTGGCCGCCGTGCTCGGGGGAGTGGAGGGCGCCGTTGAGCCCGCGGGCCAGCGCCTCACGCTTGACGTCGGCGACGACGGCTTCGGGGAGGCGTCCGCCGTATCCCTCGGCCTCTTCCTCGAGCGGCATCAGCACCTCCTCGGCGAAGGCGCGGGCGCGTTCTTGGACATCGAGCGCGCGCTCGTCGAAGGAGAACGGGATCGCCGCCGTATCGAGGCCAGGCGGGCCGATCGTTGGGGTGGTCTCGCTCATCTCGGTGCCCGTCCTTCTCTGCCCGCGCGGCTTGGTGGCGGGCCTCGGCGCTTCCACTTGACCGGCACTCTAACATGCGCTTGATCGATTGACTACAAAGTCAGCTGACACCGAAGTCCCCACTCTGAATGACCAGGACGCAAGGAGAGCGGCGATGAGCGGATCCCCCAACGGCAACGGGTACGCGAGCGCAAACGGCATGCCGGGGTTGCCGCTCGACCCGGCTGATGTCGCACGCACGATGGTGCCTGTCGAGCGAGCGACGATGCTGCCGCCGGCCGCGTTCACCGACCCGGCCGTGCTCGAGTGGGAGCTCGAGCACATCTTCTCCGGCTGGATCTGCATGGGTCACGTCTCGGCCGTCGCCGAGCAGGGCTCATTCCTGGTGCGTGAGATCGGCGCGACCAGCGTCTTCGCGATGAGGGGCGGGGACGGCGAGGTGCGCGCCTTCATCAACACCTGCCGCCATCGGGGGTCGCGGATCATGACCGAGACGGAGGGTCAGGTCCGCAAGCGCATCCAGTGCCCCTACCACGCCTGGTCCTACGACCTGGAGGGCAAGCTCGTCGCCGCCCCCCACATGGGCGAGGTCGAGGACTTCGACCGCAGTTGCTGGGGCCTGCTCGAGGTTCGCTCCGCCGTCATCGCCGGCTTGCTGCTGATCGACCTGAGCGGCGTCGCGCCGGATCCGGTCAGCCACCTCGGCGTGCTTGCGGAGTTTCTCGGGCGCTATCGCGTGCCCGAGCTGCGGCGGGCGGGCGGCACCGTCTACGAGGTGGCGGCGAACTGGAAGGGGATCGCCGAGAACTACAACGAGTGCCTGCACTGTCCCGGCGTCCACCCGGAGCTGAACGCGCTCAGCGACTACCGCTCCGGCGAGGAGGTCTACGGCGACGGCGACTGGTGCGGGGGCTCGATGACGCTCAACCAGGGTGCGGAGACGATGGCGCTCGGCGACGGCCACGCCGGCCGGCCGGCGATCGTGGGGCTCACGGAGCGGGACATCGCCTCCGTCTACTACTTCGCCCTGTTCCCGAACGCCCTGATTTCGCTGCACCCGGACTACTTCATGCTGCACACGCTTTGGCCGCAAAGCCCGGGCGTCACCGAGGTCACCTGCGAGTGGCTGTTCGAGCCTTCGACGATCGCGACGGACGGCTTCGACCCCTCGGATGCGATCGAGTTCTGGGACATGGTCAACAAGCAGGACTGGCACGTCTGTGAGCTCGCCCAGCTCGGAGTGGGCGCCCGCGGCTACACCGCCGGGCGGTATGCCGGGGACGAAGCCGATACGCACGCCTTCGACCTGATGGTCGCGGGCAGATATATGGAAGCCCTGGAAGCAAAGGTTGGTAGCGAGGCATGAACGAGATCGCGGCAAAGCTGGGCGAGGTCGGCCTGCCGGCCCCCGTCTCCGAGCTGGCATCCAAGGACTGGGACGTCGTCATCGTCGGTGGCGGCCACAACGGGCTGACCGCCGCGGCCTACCTGGCACGGGCGGGCCGCTCGGTCCTCGTCCTCGAGCGGCGCGAGCGGCTCGGGGGCGCCGCCACGCTCGAGCGCCCGTTCGCGGAGCAGGGCTTCGTGATCAGCCCGTGCGCCTACGTCGTCGGCCTGCTCGACGACGTCGTCATCGACGAGCTCGATCTCGGTCGGCGCGGCTTCAAGTACTGGATGGCGGACCCCAATCTCTGGGTGCCGTTCGAGGACGGCACATCCTTCGGCCAGTTCCTCGACGACGCGGAGACGCAGAAGAGCCTCGACGTCCTCGGCGTCTCGAAGCAGGACAGCGACGGGTACTGGGCGTACGAGGAGCTCTTCGACGACGCACGCAAGCTGCTCCGCAAGGGCGCGCGGGACAGCTGGATCGGCGAGAGCCCGACGCGCGAGGAGATCGAGGAGATGCTTGGCGGCGACGAGGAGAAGATCGCGCTGGTCTTCGAGGACTCGATCGCCGACGTGCTCGACCGCTACATCGACGACGAGCGGATCAAGACCGCGCTCTACGGCCAGGGCATCATCGGCACCTGGGGAGGACCGTACGAGCCCGGCACGGCGTCGATCAAGCTCATGCACTACCAGGGGGACATGGGCGACCAAGGCCCCGTCTGGGGCTACGTCGAAGGCGGTATGGGAATGATCTCGTTCGCGATCGCCGACGCGGCGGCCGAGGCTGGTGCGACGCTCGCCTGCGGGGTTCCGGTGGCAAGGATCGCGCCCGGCGAGGGCGTCGAGCTCGAGGACGGCACGACGATCCGCGCCCGGACTGTGATCTCCAACGCCGACCCGAAGGTGACGATGGGACTCGTCGGCGCCGACGCAGATCGGCTCGGTCGACTCCGCCTACCGGACGAAGCTCGAGCAGTGGAAGATCCGCTCGCCGGTAGTCAAGTTCAACGCGGCGCTCGACCGGCTCCCGAACTGGACGGCCGCCCCGGGCGAGACGTGGCCTGCCCGCGCGACGGTCGACGCGTGCGGGCCGATGGAAGAGGCGCAGCGCGCGTTCGAACGCTGCGCGGCGGGCGAGCCGGCGGTTGCGTTCGGGGAGATCTACGTCCAGACCGGCTACGACCCGAGCCCGGCACCCGAGGGCAAGCACCTGATGAGCGTCTTCGGCCAGTACGCGCCCTACGACCTCGCCGAGGGTGAGTGGGAGCAGGCGAAGGACGGTGTCGCGCGGCAGTTCATCGACCTGATCGCGAAGTTCGCCCCGGACTTCGAGGAGACGCTGATCGACCACGAGGTGCTCGGCCCGCGCGACATCGAGTCGCGGATCGGCCTCACCGGCGGCAACATCTTCCAGGGCGAGGTGACCCCGGATCAGATGTGGGAGGGCCGGCTCACCTCGCGAACCCCGCTCGAGGGCTTGTACCTGTGCGGCGCGGCGACGCATCCCGCCGGCAGCGTGATCGCGCTCAACGGTCGCAACGCGGCCGAGGCGGTGCTCGCCGATCAGGGGGCAGAGCTGCCGGTTCGCGCGGCGACGGCCTAGTCCAGGCGTCACCTCGCGGTTGCGCCGCGTCGTCGACGTCCGCGAGGATGTGCCGATGAGCAGAGCAGGCGAGGCCGGCCGGCGGAGTACGGCGCCGATCTCCTACGCGGAGTTCGGCGAGCGCTTCTTCCTGCACGCCGTCACCGAGGAGCGGATCGTCAGCGCCCTGCGCGGGATCGCCGGCGAGCGGATCAGCTTCGGGCCGATCGGCGCCGGTCCGGGCAAGCTCGCCAAGGTCAGCGCCGAGGGCGAGATCGGCTCCGCCTCGGCGGACCCGATCGCCGGCGAGCTCGTCGCCTTCCGGCTGGCGATCCCGGTCGACCTCGACCTGCACATCGACCTCGGGCTCGACCAGTCCCGTTACCACGCTGATGTTGAGGTTGGGATCGACATCGCCGCGCGCGCGGCGGAGCAGCTGCGCGTGCTGATCGATGTCGAGCCACCGAGCGCCCGTGACGTCAGCCTCGAGCTGCACGCCGACGGCGTCCGCGCGGACCTCCTCGGCCGCCTCGCCGGCATCGACCGCGAGATCCGCCGCTTCATCGCCAAGTACGTCGGCCGCGAGATCGACAAGCCCCACATCCGCGAGGCCCGCGACATCGACGTGGCAGCACGGATCGACGGGGCGTACAGAACGTAAGCGGCCCGCTGGTCACGTCGGGCCCACCATTCCGAACCAACGACCAACTCACGGGCGAAAGCAGCGAGAGGGAGGTCAACGACAGGCGGACGCGAGACGACAGGTCACGTTCCACCGCAACCTGCGGTGCTTCGTAACCACTGAACACTGGCCGGGCCCAGCCCCCAAGCCGGCCCACCTCCCTCACTGCCCTCGGAAGGCGACGCGCCTTCATCGGCGAGGCATCGGCGGGCGTGAGGGCTGGATCTGCCGCCACCCCCTCGCCGGCGGGCGGTTGACCGCCCTTGGGCACCGAGGGAGGCGAGGCGGAGCGTGCAGATCGGCGCGGGGGTCCCCCGAGTCCGGCGCAATAACAGCAGTCACGTGCAGAGTGGGTCGACGTGGCTGCGGATATTGGTCCTGGGGACCACTCTCAGCAGGCACGTCGGTGCTCGCGCGACGTGGCTGCTGTTGTTGCTCCACATCTGGTCTCTCGCGCCGTGGGGGGCCGATGAGTCTCGTCGGCCCACCTCCCTCGCTGCCAAAGGCATCCCAGTCTCGACGCTCGTCCCAGCTCACCGCAGCCAAGCCCCTCGCCGGCGATCGCCCCCGTGACGCCCCCTCCCGCCGGACAGGACCCGCGGGCCGAGAATCCCCGCCCGGAACGAGCGGCCGGGCGCCGGCCGACGCCGCCGTGTGGCGTAGGGTCGGTCTCGTGGCTCAGGACACGGCCCAGCGCATCCTCGCGGCCGCCTGTGATCTGATCGCCGAGGACGGCATCGACGAGGTCCGGATCGCTCGGGTGGCGCAACGTGCCGGCGCCTCGACGGCGCTCGTGCATCACTACTTCTCGACCCGCGAGGAGTTGCTCGAGCAGGCGCTGATCCACTCCTTCGAAACGGCCGGGGACGAGCGCTTCGGCGAGGAGGCGCGGGTTAGCGGCAAGGGCGGCGCGACGGCGGCGCTCGGCGTTGCGATCCGCGAGAGCCTGCCCTATCCGGGCAGTCAGCAGCGCGAGTGGGTGCTCTGGGTCGAGCTCTGGCTGCGCGCCGTCCGCGACCCGGAGCTGCGACCCGTTGCGGCGCGCATGTATGAGCGCTACCGCGACTGGATCGGCGATGTGATCAGGGCGGGGGTCGAGTCCGGCGAGTTCGACCCCAACACCGACGTCGAGCGCGCCTCCGAGCTCGCGATCGCACTGCTCGACGGCAGCGGCGTGCGGGCTCTGTTCGAGGACCCGGGCATGGACGTCGAGGCGGCCCGGGGCGCCGTCGCCCGCGGCCTCGCGCCCGAGCTCGGGCTCGAGCCGGACGCGCTGCTCGACTGAGGCCACCGCGTCGCGTTCCCACCGCCGCCCCTTCCCGCCGTCGGCGGAAAGCCGGCTTGCGCTCCGCCGCGAATCCGAGTAAGTTGAATGACCATTCAGCTTTCGGAGGAGCATCGAGAGGAGTGCCGGGGGAGCCCCACTGGCGACAGTTGTGAGTCCACGTCCGAACATGGAGCACATCCGCAGGCCGCAGATCCTGCTCGCGGCCGCCGATGTGATCTCCGAACGCGGACTCGCCTCGACGCGGATCGCCGATGTGGCCGAGCGCGCGGAGACCAGCCCCGCCGCAGTCCTCTACTGGTTCAAGGACCGGGAGGACCTCCTGAGCTCAGCGCTCGCCTTCGCGGAGGATCGGTTCTACGACTCGCTGACCGAGCGGCTAGGCGAGATCGACGATCCAGGCGGCCGGCTCGCCCTGCTCTTCGCCGCGTCCGCACAGGCCTACGACTGGACCCTGTGGATGGAGCTGTGGCTTCGCGCCCTGCGCGACGAAGCGGCGCGCGAGACGCGTCAGCGCCTGGACGATCGGTGGCGCGAGGAGATCGCTGCGCTGGTCCGGGAGGGGCAGGAGCGCGGCGCCTTCGAGCGTGCACGGTCGCCGGAGAGGGTGGCACTCGAGCTCGCCTCCCTGCTCGACGGCCTGGCGCTGCAGGCAACGCTCGGCGACCCCCAGGTCCCTCGCGACCGGATGCTGAGGCTGGTCCTCGAAGCGGCCGAGCGATTGCTCGGTGTCAGTCTGGAAGTACCCGCGGAAATACACGCCGCTGCGAAGGCTTGACGGTGGAGCAAAAAGGAGGAGCGCAATGACCAGGAAGAACGCAGACAGGCTCTGGCTGCCGGAGCGGATGACGAGACGGGACGCGCTCAAGGTGAGTGGCGGCCTCGCGCTCGCGGCGGGCCTGAGCGCCTGCGGAGTCGGCAACGGCGCCGGCACGACCGGCGATACGGCCCGCAAGATCGAGCCGAAGGTCGACGGCGACCTCGTCTACTTCAACTACGCCCAGTACGTCGACCCGGGACTGATCAAGAAGTTCGAGTCGAAGTACAACGTCACCGTGCGCGAGTCGTATTACGACTCGATGCCGGCGATGATGGCCAAGCTGAGCTCGGGCAACCAGTACGACGTCTTCTTCCCGAGCGCCGAGTTCGCGCACAAGCTCGTCGGCGCCAACCAGCTGATCGAGATCCCGCGGGACAAGGTGCCGGCCGCCAGCGACGTCTATTCGTTCTTCGATGACCCCTGGTACGACCCTGGGTCGAAGCACACGTTGCCCTACTCGCTCTACCAGACCGGCCTCGGCTATCGCGCCGACAAGATCGACACGATGAGCGGCTCCTGGCGGGACATCATCAACCCGCAAGCCGACGGCCGCTCGTTCGTCCTCGACGACTTCCAGGAGGGCATCGGGATGGGGAACCTGGTCAACGGCTACGAGCTCAACACGACCGAACCCGACCAGCTCAACAAGACCAAGGACTACCTGGTCGGACTGAAGCCGCACCTGCGCGGATTCAGCACGGACACGATCACGAACATGTCCTCGGGCGACGCCTGGATCCAGCACCTGTGGAACGGCGACATCATCAACATCCGCTACCGGGTCGATAACCCGGACTCGATCCAGTTCCAGAAGAACGAGGAGGGCGTGCCGACCGGCAGCGACGTGTTCGCGATCCCGGTCAACGCCCAGCATCCGGGCACGGCTCTGCTGTTCATCAACTTCCTGCTCGAGAACTCCGCACGGAACTCGAGCTGGACCGGGTACCCGATGGCGACGAACAGCGCCTCGAAGAAGTACGCCGAGCTGGTCAAGGGCCAGCCCGAGCTGCAGGTCACCACGGACGACCTCAAGGGCGGCGACCAGTTCGCCGACCTCGAGGGCGCCGATCGGACCGAGTGGGACCGGACCTGGACCGAGGTCAAGGCCGGCTGACGGCCGGTCGGGCGGCGATGAGCGGGCGGCCGGCGAGTTGAGCGAGCGGCGCTTCGCGAGCCTCACCCTGCTTCCGGGCGCAGCCTGGCTCGTCCTGCTGTTCCTGGTCCCGCTCGGCGTCACGCTGGCGATCTCGTTCGGCGTCACCGACGACCTCGGCAACGCGCTGTATGCGTGGCACCCGGAGAACTACAGGCGAGGTCTTCGACCCGCTCTTCTTGCCGATCCTGCTGCGGTCCGTCGGCTACGCCTTTGCGACGGTCTCGCTCTGCCTGCTGATCGGCTACCCGATCGCGTACTACATCGCCCGCTTCGGCGGCCGCCACAAGTACCTGCTGGTGGCGCTCGTCGTGCTCCCCTTCCTCGTCAACTACCTGATCCGCGTCTACGCCTGGACGGCGATCCTCTCCGACGACGGGCTCGTCAACGGCCTGCTCAAGGACATCGGCGTGACCGAGGACGGCGTCCGCTTCCTGAACACCCCCTACGCGGTGGTCGGCGGCCTCGTCTACGGCTACATGGCGTTCATGATCCTGCCGGTCTACGCCGCGCTCGACCGCATGGACCCGTCCCTGATCGAGGCCGGGAAGGACCTCTACGCGGGCCGCTGGCAGACCTTCCGCCACGTCACCTGGCCCGCGACCTTCCAGGGCGTGCTCGCGGGCTGCGTGCTCGTCTTCCTGCCCGCCGTCGGTGACTTCGTCTCCGCGCAGCTGCTCGGCGGCCCCGACACCTACATGGTCGGCAACCTGATCCAGCAGCAGTTCTTCGAGGCCAACAACTATCCGTTCGGCGCCGCGCTGACCACCGTGCTGATGGGCTTCCTGCTGATCTTCATGGTCTTCTACCTGCGCTCGGCGGGCCGCGCAGCTGAGGAGGCGCGCGCATGAAGGGCCCCAAGGACTTCGATCGCCCCCGCTTCCTCCACGTCCTCATGGGCGCCTTCCTGTTGTGGACGTTCGCGCCGATCGTGATCGTCGTCCTCTTCTCGTTCAACTCGGGCAAGTCGCTGCAGAACTTCGACGGCTTCAGCACCCAGTGGTACAGCGACTTCTTCGGCGACTCGCAGCTGCGCGAGTCGCTCTTCGCGAGCCTCGAGATCGCCCTGGTGACGATGATCGTCGCGACCGTGCTCGGCTCGCTGCTCGCCTTCGGACTGGTCCGCTCGCGCAACCGGCTGAGCCCGGTCACGAACGTGATCATGCTGATCCCGCTCGTCGTCCCCGAGATCGTCGCCGGAGTCTCGGCGCTGCTGATCTTCACCCAGATCGGGATGAAGCTGTCGCTGGCGACGATCATGCTCGCCCACATCACGTTCTCGATCTCGTACGTGACCGTGATCGTCCGCGGCCGGCTCTCGGCGCTCAACCGCGAGGTCGAGGAGGCGGCGATGGACCTCGGCGCGACCCGGCTGCAGACCCTGCGCCTCGTCGTCCTGCCGGCTCTGTGGCCGGCGATCCTCGCCGCCGGGCTGCTCTGCTTTGCACTCAGCTGGGACGACTTCGTGCTCTCGTTCTTCACGACGGGCACCTCGCCGCAGCCGCTGCCGGTCCGGATCTACTCCTCGATCCGCTTCGGCGTGACCCCGACCATCAACGCGATCGGCACGCTGATGCTGTTCGTCTCGCTGATCACGATCGGTCTGGCGCTTGCGCTGCCGTGGCTGCTCGGGCGGCGGGGGCAGAACGTGCTGATCGGAAAGGACGCCGTATGAACGAGGCCACCGAGGTCAACGAGGGGGCCGCGGACGCGGCCGACCACGCAGCGGACGCCGAGGCGATCCGGATCGAGGGCGTGACGAAGCGCTTCGGCGAGGTCGCCGCGGTCAGCGAGATGGACCTCGTGATCTTCAAGGGCGAGTTCTTCTCGATGCTCGGGCCCGTCCGGCTGCGGCAAGACGACGACCCTGCGGATGGTCGCCGGCTTCGAGCAGCCGACCGAGGGCGCGATCTATCTCGACGGTGAGCCCGTGGCCGAGGTGCCGCCGTACCGCCGCAACGTCAACACCGTCTTCCAGAGCTACGCGCTGTTCGAGAACCTCGACGTCTTCGAGAACGTCGCCTTCGGCCTCAAGCGGCGCAAGGTGGCGCAAGGACGAGATCAAGCGCCGGGTCGGCGAGGCGCTCGAGCTGGTCGAGCTGCCGAACCGCAGCGACGCGAAGCCGCGCGAGCTCTCGGGCGGGCAGAAGCAGCGCGTGGCGCTCGCCCGGGCGCTCGTCAACCGGCCCTCGGTGCTGCTCCTCGACGAGCCGCTCGGCGCGCTCGACCTGAAGCTCCGCCAGCAGATGCAGGTCGAGCTCAAGCAGATTCAGCGCGAGGTCGGGATCACGTTCGTGTACGTGACCCACGATCAGGAGGAGGCGCTGTCGATGTCGGATCGGATCGCGGTGATGAACGCCGGCCACATCATCCAGTGCGGCGTCCCCGAGGAGGTCTACGAGCGGCCCGACGAGGAGTTCGTCGCCGGCTTCATCGGCATCTCGAACCTGATCTCGGGCGTCGTCGAAGAGCGAGGGCAAGGTCCGCGTCGGCTCGCGGCAGATCGCCGGCGCCGATTCCCGGCGACTGCTCCGTGGGCGACACCGTCCAGCTCTCGGTGCGGCCCGAGAAGATCGCGGTCGACGACGACGTCGAGGAGGGCATGGTGAAGATGGGCGGCCGCGTCGTCTCCCGCGTCTACCACGGCGTCAACACGCAGATCACGGTCGATCTCGGCGGCGGCGCGCAGCTCGTCGCGCTCGAGCAGGCGACGTACCGCGCCAGCGCCGACGACCGCTGGGAAGAGGGCACGGAAGTGACGCTGGGGTGGCACTCCGAGAACACACTCGTCCTGCGCTGACGGCGCGCAGGGCAGGCCGCATGAGGGTCGTCGTCATCGGCGCCGGCCTCGCGGGGCTGGCGGCTGCCGACGCGCTCGTCGCGGGCCGGGCACGAGGTCGAGGTGGTCGAGGCCCGCGAGCGGGTCGGCGGCCGCGTGCATTCGCGCGACGCTCGCCAACGGCGCCGTGGTCGAGATGGGCGCCGAGTTCATCCTCCCCGGCTGCGACGTCGTCCGGGCGACGGCCGAGCGGCTTCGGCCTCGGGCTCTGGGACAAGGGCATGCGCTACGGGCGGCCGCGACCCGGTCGGTGCCGAGGTGCCGCCGGGCGCGCTCGAGGCGGCAGTCGAGGCGATCGAGGCCGAGCTCGCGGCGACGAATCGGGGGGCGGGGGAGAGTGCCGCCGCGCTGCCTCGCGCGGCTCGAGATCGACCCGGGAGCCCGGGCCGCGATCCTCGCCCGCACGGAGGTCTCGGCCGCGGCCCCGGCCGAGTGCCGTCCCCGCTGCCGAGCTCGGCTTGCTTGCCCGCGTCTCCGACGATCCGGCGCCGGGGATCGCGGGCGGCAACCAGCGCCTCGCCCTGGCCCTCGCCGGCGGCGCTGCCGGCCGGGACGGTGCAGCTCGGAGCACCGGGCGGAAGCCGTCGCACACGGCGCCGGCTGCGTCGTCGTGCGCACCGGCGCGGGGGAGATCCCCGCCGACGCGCTGCGTGGTGGCGCTGCCGGCGCCGCTCGCGGGATCGCTCCGCTTCGAGCCCGAGTTGCCCGCCGAGTACCGCGAGGCGCTCGCCTCGGTCGCCTGGGGGCACGCGGCGAAGCTCTTCGTGCCGCTCGCGCGAGCCCGTGCCGCCGAGCGCGACGCTGGCCGTACCCGACCGCTTCTGGGCCTGGACGGCGACGGGGGACGGCGATGCGCCGCAGCCGGTCGTCAGCGCCTTCGCGGGCTCGGCGCCGGCGCTGCGAGCGTCTCGGCGTCGCCGACGGGCCGCAGCGCTGGCTCGAGCGGCTCGCCGAGCTGCGCCCGGACCTGCCGCTGCTTACCGAGCGAGGCGCGTGCTCTCGACCTGGGACGACGACCCGCTCGCGACCGGCGCCTACTCGGTTTCGATCGACCCCGCTGGCGCGCGGCAGCTGCTCCGCCGCCCCGCCGGCCGGATCGCCTTCGCCGGCGAGTATCTCGGCGGCGAGATGGCGGCGCTGATGGAGGGGGCGCTGCGCAGCGGCGCGGCCGCGGCCGCGGCCCTCACCGCGGGCGATCCAGGCGGGTAGATGCCACATCGGGGAGCCATGACACACCGATGTGGATCGCGTCCTGCGTGCATCCGCTCCGCTCCACGCGTGGCGCGGAGCGTCGCGGGGTTGCGCCAGGCCGCCGTCTGCCCTATCCTTTTCGCTGGTTGACTGACCAGTCAATCGGTCGGCCGCGAGCCACGCCAACAGGTGACTCGGGGACCAGTTATGCGCCTTCATGCGCACCCTGGCACGCCGCGGACCCTCTACGACGACACTTACAAGGAGCGATCAACAGTGGTTGATTTCACCCTCACCGACGAGCAGAAGGACCTGCGCGAGATGGCGCATTCCTTCGCTGAGAAGGAGATGCGGAAGGTCGCGGCGGAGTACGACCGCGACGGCACCTGGCCCCAGGAGATCATCGAGAAGGCCTGGGAAGTCGGCCTGATGAACGCCCACACGCCCGTCGAGTACGGCGGCCCGGGCCTCGACTACCTGTCGGGTTGTCTGATCGAGGAGGAGCTCGGCTGGGGCTGCTCCGGCATCGGCACCTCGCTGGCCGCCAACGGCCTCGCCTCGGCGCCGGTTGCGCTCGGCGGTTCCGAGGAGGTCAAGAAGGAGTACCTCGGCATGCTCACGGAGGGTCCGAAGCTCGCCAGCTTCTGCCTGACCGAGCCCGACGCCGGCTCCGACGTCTCCGGGATGAAGACGACCGCCACGAGGAAGGGCGACAAGTGGGTCATCAACGGCTCCAAGTGCTTCATCACGAACGGTCAGTACGCCGACTGGTACACGGTCTACGCGAAGACCGACAAGGAGGCCGGTCACCGAGGCATCTCCGCCTTCGTCGTCCCGCGTGACGACACGATCGTCATCGACAAGAAGGAAGACAAGATGGGCCAGCGGGCGTCGAACACGGCGACCGTGACGTTCAACGAGACGGAGATCCCCGAGGGCAACCTGCTCGGCGAGGAGAACAAGGGCTTCAAGCTCGCGATGATGACCCTCGACCGCACGCGTCCCGGCGTCGCGGCGATGGCCGTCGGTATCGCCCGCGCCGCGTTCGAGCACGCCTGCGAGTACTCGAAGGAGCGCCAGCAGTTCGGCATGCCGATCGCCATGCACCAGGCGGTCGCGTTCATGATCGCCGACATGGCGACCAAGGTCGAGGCCGGCCGTCTGCTCACGTGGCAGAGCGCCGCGCTGCTCGACAACGGCCTGCGCAACACGCTCGCCGCCTCGCACGCCAAGCGGTTCGCCGCGGACTCCGCGATGGAGGTGACCACCGACGCCGTGCAGGTGTTCGGCGGCTACGGCTTCATCAAGGAGTACCCGGTCGAGAAGCTCATGCGCGACGCGAAGATCATGCAGCTCTACGAGGGCACCTCGCAGATCCAGCGCCTCGTCATCGCGAAGGAGGTCCTGATGGGCCGCAACGTGAACGAGCCGATCCCCGAGGCGATCAAGAAGGAGCCGGTCCCCGCCTGATCGACGCCTCGGCTCCCCAAGGGCAGCGAGACCTGAGCAAGGCCCCCGGGAAACCGGGGGCTCTTGTCGTTGGTGGGGCCGCGCGGGCGGTCCTGCTGCGGGCCCGACTACGGCGTGGGCGCCTCGCGGGTGGGCGGATGATCGCCTTTGGCAGCGGGGGAGGGCGGCGGACCGAAACAACACGCCGGACGTGCGCGGCTCCGGTACGTCCGGCGTGTTAGTTCCCCATGGGCGAAGTTTCGCGCCGGACGCCGGCGTCGGCGCGACGTCCGGCGCGTTGTGCGCCCACATGTGGTGTCTCGCCGGCCGGCAGCCGTCCACGTCGCCCTCCCTCGGTGCAGACGGCGGCGATATCGCCCCGCCGACTGCGCCTGCGCAGGCGAATATCCTCACTGGATGGCCGAACGGCGATCCAAGCCCGTCGCCGAGGCCGCCGCGGAGGCGGCGCGCGTCGGCGAGCGCAGGGGCGGCGGCGGGCGCAAGCCTGCGGGGCGTGCATCCGACGTCTTCGGCGGGGAGCTGCGGCGCCGCGACGTCTTCCCGCTGCTCGTCCTGCACCTGATCGCGCGGGAGCCTGCCTATGGCAACCGGCTGATCGAGGACATCGAGCGGATCAGCGGCGGGATGATCACGGTCAACCCGAACACCATGTATCCCCTGCTTCGCGAGCTCGAGTCGCAGGGACAGATCGAGGGCCAGTGGGAGCACCCGGACCGGCGCACGCGCCGCTTCTACACGATCACCGAGCCGGGCCGGGCCGAGTACGCGCGCCTGCGGCGTGAGCTCGAGCCGTTCCTGGCGAGGATGGCGCGCACGATCGAGATGATCCGCGCCGAGGTCTACGGCGAGAAGGGGGAGGGATGAGCGAGGTCTCCGCCGCGATCGAAGTCGCGGTGCCGATCGCCGACGCCTGGGGCCTCTACTTCGACCCCGAGCGCTGGCGCTCGTGGGTCGATCAGTTCGACCGCACCGTCAGCTCCGACGGCTACCCCGAGGTCGGCGGGACGCTCGTCTGGCAATCGAACGCGGCGGGTCGCGGGCGCGTCGCCGAGCGCGTGCTCGCCCACGAGGAGCGGCGCCTGCACATCGTCTCCTTCGAGGATCCCTCGACCACCGGCACGCTCGAGGTGCGCTTCGAGATGGCGGCGGCCGGTCCGGGCGGCGACTCTCGCAAGACGCGCATCGGCCAGCGACTGGACTACTCCTTGCGCGAGGGCGGGCCGCTGACGGCGATCACCGACCGCCTCTTCATCCGCGGTCAGATGCGCTCCTCGCTCGAGCGCAGCCTCGCCGATCTGCGCGGCGAGTTGCTCGCCGCGGCGACCTGACCCGACCCGCCCGACCGTCCACTACGCTCGGCGCCCCGCGAACCCCACACGCACGATCGGAGAGAGATGTTCGTCTTCAAGGCTGCAGTAGTCGGCGCCGGAACGATGGGCGGCGAGATCGCCCAGGCGATCGCCGCCGCGGACATCGATGTCGTCCTCAAGGACATCGACCAGAAGTTCGTCGAGACCGGCCTCGAGAAGGCTCGCGAGATCACCAAGGGCCGCCTTGACCGGCTCGTCGGCAAGGAGAAGATCACCGCCGAGGAGGCCGAGGCACGCTTGGCCGAGGTCATGGGCCGGATCGAGGGCGCAACCGACTACTCGTCCTTCGGCGACGTCGACTTCGTGATCGAGGCCGCTCCCGAGCGGATGGAGATCAAGCAGCAGGTCTTCGCCGAGCTCGACGAGGTCACCCCGGGCCACGCGATCCTCTCCTCGAACACCTCCTCGCTCTCGATCACCGAGATGGGCGAGGCGACGCTGCGGCCTGAGAAGGTCGTCGGCTTCCACTTCTTCTACCCGGCTTCGGTGATGCCGCTGCTCGAGATCGTCGAGGGCGAAGACACCTCCCCGGACACCGTCTCGGTCGCCTACAACTTCGCGCAGGCGATCAAGAAGCAGCCGATCGTCTGCGGCGAGGTGCCGGGCTTCGTCGTCAACCGGATCCTCAACGCGTCGGTCGGCGAGGTCTGGCGAGAGCAGGAGCAGGGCGGGCTGTCGATCAAGGCGATCGACGAGGGCATCGCGGGCGCGAAGGCGGCGCCCATGGGCCCGTTCTTCCTCACCGACATGCTCGGTCTCGACACGGTCCTGCATGTCGCCGAGCACCTCGAGGAGTCCTACGGCGAGCGCTTCTACGTCCACGAGGGCATGCAGAAGCTCGTCGCCGACGGCAAGCTCGGCGCGAAGAGCGGCGGAGAGGGCTCCTACGCCAACGGCGAGCCGAACCTGCCCGGCGACGCGGAGCCCGACATCGACGACCTCGTCGAGAAGTTCACGCTGAAGGCGCTCGTCGAGGCCTGCCTGCTGCTCGAGGAGGGCGTCTGCACCGTCCGCGAGATCGACCTCGGGATGATGGCCGGCGCCGGCCTCGACCCGCGACGGGGCCTCTTCCCGCCGTTCTGGAAGGCTGACATCGATGGACTCGACGTGACCCTCGAGAAGCTCGAGAACCTGGCCGAGCGGTATCCGGACCGCTTCAGCGTCCCGCGCGTGCTCAAGCGCCTCGTCGCCCAGGGCCGCCTCGGCATCGCCGCCGGCCAGGGCTTCTACGCCTACCCGCAGCCCGACGAGGGCGAGCAGGCCGAGACCGTGAAGCTCGAGACGCGGCCCGAGACGGGCGTTGCGATCGCCTGGCTGGCGAACCTGCCCATGAACGCGCTCAGCCCACAGGTGATCGCCGACCTGCGCACCGTCTGGGACAAGGTCAAGGCCGCCGACGGGATCCGGGCGATGGTCGTCGCCTCCTCGATTCCGCTCGTCTTCAGCGCCGGCGCCGACATCAAGGCGTTCACGCAGCTGGACGAGGAGAGCGGCCGCAAGCTCACCGACGACGCGCACGCGCTGCTGCGCGAGTTCGAGACCGAGCGCGATGGCGACGGTCGCCGCCGTCAACTCGCTCGCCTTCGGCGGCGGCTGCGAGCTGGCGATGGGATGCGACATGCGGATCGCGGCGGCCTCCGCCGTCTTCGGCCAGCCCGAGATCAACCTCGGGATCATTCCCGGCTTCGGCGGCACCCAGCGGCTGCCACGCCTGATCGGCGCCCAGAACGCGCTCGAGATGAACCTGACCGGAGATGCGATCACGGCGGGCGACGCCTACGAGCTCGGCCTCGTCAACCACATCGTCACCGACCACGAGCTGTTCGACGCGGCGCTCGCCTTCGCCCGCAAGCTCGCCGGCCAGGCGCCCGTCGCCGTCGGCGAGATCAAGCGCGTCTCAGGCAGGGCGGACATCGACGAAGGGATCGAGGCGGAGAAGAGCGGTTTCGCCTCGATCTTCGTCTCCGAGGACGCGCGCGAGGGGATCTCCGCCTTCCTCGGCAAGCGCAAGCCGAAGTGGCAGGGCCGCTGAGCCCGTCGGCGAACGCGGCACGCCGGGACCCTAAGCTCCCGGCGTGGCCGCCGCCCCCGTAAGCGAGAGGATCGAGGAGCTTGCGGAGCTGATCGGCTCCGCGGAGCGCGTCGTCGCCCTGACCGGCGCCGGCATCTCGGTCCCCTCCGGGATCCCTGACTTCCGTACGCCCGGGGTCTGGCATGTGGGCCAAGGTCGACCCGATGGAGGTGGCGACGATCGACGCCTTCCACCGCGACACGCGTGCCTTCTGGGACTTCTACCGGCCGCGCTTCGAGATGCTCGCCGACAAGCGCCCAAACCCTGCCCACGACGCGCTTGCCGAGCTCGAGCGCCGAGGCAGGCTGCGAGGCCGTGATCACCCAGAACATCGATCGCCTACACGCCGAGGCGGGCACGGAGGAGCTGATCGAGGTGCACGGCTCGGTCGCGACTTCCTCGTGCACGAGTTGCGGCGCGAGCTGGCCGCTGGCCGACGTCGAGTCGCTGTTCGACGCCGACGGCATCGCGGTCTGCACGCAGTGCGGGGGCAAGGTCAAGCCCGACGTCGTCCTCTTCGGCGAGCTGCTGCCGGTCGACGCGATCGAGCGCGCCCGCGAGCTCTCGGAGTCGGCCGATCTGATGCTCTGCGTCGGCTCCTCGCTCGAGGTCTTCCCGGCGGCCGGACTGCCCGAGCTGACGCTCGAGGCGGGCGGGAGGATCGCGATCATGACCCGCAGCGCGACGCCGTACGACGGCGCTGCGGCGGTGCGGCTCGACGGCGACCTGGCCGTGGAGCTGCCGGCGCTCGTCGACGCGCTCGACGCCTGAGCCTCGAAGCCCGGATCGACCGAACCAGCCGCCGCTCAGCCCAGCATCCGCCGGCCGCGGATCGCCCGGCGGGTTCCCTTCAGCGCCCGACTGAGCTGCTCGGGGTCGATCTCGGCGCCCGTCAGTGCCCGCTCGCGCATCGCGGTGATCTCCTTCGCGAGCTGCGGGTCGATCTCACCGCCGCTGCGGGCGCGGGCCTCGATCGTGAGCGCCAGCCCGAGCGCGGCGAGTGCCGAGCGCCCCTGATCGGCGTGACGCTCGGCGTCGGCGAGCAGCGCCTCCTCGTGGGCGATCTCCTGGCGGCCACCGAGGACCGCCGCGACCCGCTCCTGGGCGCCGACGGCAGTCGATCTGTCTCAGCGCGGACGCTGCGGCGGCGGCGCTCTGGGAGCTCCGCGGCGGCGTCCCAGCGGCCTTCGGCGACCTGCTGGCCGGATCCGTACCCGAAGCGAATCGCGACCGCGGTCTCGATGTCGAGGTCGCCGGCATAGGGATCGGGGGCAGCGACCCGGTAGGCGTGCAGCGCCCGGTTCGTGGTCCGGATCACCTCGTCGAGCAGCGCCCCGGTGATCTCCTCGTCGGCGAGCACCGCGTCGAGCCAAGCTCGCGCCTCGTCCGCGCCCGCGAAGGGGATCGCCTTGGCCAGCGTCAGCCTGCTCAGCGTCAGCGGGTCGGGCGGCGGCTCGGTCTCGAGCGGGACCGGCTTGCCGCGGCGGAGTCGCGAGCCGGCGCGCACGGCACCGAGCGTCCTGATCACCAGCACGTCGGGGTCGGCATCGGCCTCGCCGGGCGGGCGGACGAGGTAGCGGCCGGCTCCGAGCGCGATCGTGCCGGCGAAGTCGAGCTGGGCGAAGGGGAGCAGCGGCGGCACGGCGGCGACGTTAGTGGACGGCGAGCGGCATCAACCGGCCCGCTCGCCGGCGCCCGGCGGCGTTACTCGCCGAGGTGGGCGTTGCTCGAGCGCTTCTGGTGCTTGTCCGGAAGCGCGAAGTCCGACGGCGAGGTGGGGACCTTGGGCTGATCGAGCTGGCCGATCCGGTTGAGCAGCTTGTCCCACTGCGCCGGCTTGAGCAGCGTCGAGAGGTTCGAGCCGCCACCGTCGGGCACGGCCGACGGCGTGTAGCCAACGTGGATGTGGTCGTTGTGGTCCGGCATCGAGAAGGTCGGACCGCCCATGTCCATCAGCGAGATGATCTGCGCCGGACGCATCGAGCCCTGGAGCTTGAGCAGGTCGTTGATCACGTCCTCGGTGATCGAGCCTGGACCCTGGTTGCCGAGGATCGGGATCCCGTTGACCTGGGCGATGTCGACGGCGTCACCGGTCCAGTGCGCTGAGACGTTGCCGGAGACCGTCATCTTCGAGTGGCCGCACTTCGAGCGAGGTGATCGTCAGGTGGTAACCGCGGGCGACCAGGTACTCCATGACGGCGAGCACGCGGCGGTCGATCCGGCCGGAGCGGATGTCGCTGCGGCCGCAGGAGTAGATCTGCAGGGCCGGGTCCTTGAGGACGCGCTGGGTGAGCTGGGACTTCGACATCAGCAGGACCTGGCCGACGTTGGCGCTCTCGTCGAACGGGTTCTGGCCGGCGGCGCGGTAGATCGCCGTCGCTTCGAGCAGCTTCCAGCCGTCGAGGATCGGCTTCGGGTCGATCTTGCGGGCGCCCTTGCCGGCGGGCTTGATCGCGAAGTGGAGGTGGGGGGCGCTGCCGTCGTGCAGGTTCCCGATCTGACCGAGGACGGTGCCGGCGACGACCTTCGAGCCGGCTCGCAGCGCGCTTCGCGTCCATCGTCTTCGGGTCGAAGCGGAGGACGCCGGAGAGGTAGTTCTTGACCGTGTCGTAGCCGGGCACGCCACCCGTGAGCACCTGGTCGAGCTGGCCGCTCAGGTTCTGGTTGCTACCGCGGTTCGCCTTGCGGTCGGGCAGCGCGGCGATCCGGGCGCGGGCGTTCTCGGTGTTGACGGGTCCGCTGCTCTGCTTCCGCCTTCTTGGCGGAGCCCTTCTTCGCGTCCTTGGCCTTCTTGCCGCCGCCGACGAGCTTGAAGTCGGCGCCGGTCAGGCTGTTGTCCTTCTTCGGGACCGGGATCGCCTTCGCGACCTTGCCGAGGTCGGAGTAGGTGAACTCGTTGCCGTAGGCGTCACGGAGGACCAGGTAGTTGCCGAGGTGCTTGTTGTGGCCGACCTTCTTGACGACGCCGTCGTTGACCGCGACCACGGGGGAAGTCTTCTTCGCGTAGATGTTGATGCCGCGGCGCGTCGGCGAGCCGCTGATCACGTCGGCCGCGTTGCCCTTGACGCCCTTGCGCGGTGTCGAGCGCTTCTCGGCGGCGCGCTCGGAGATGTCGTCGGCGTAGCGGGCCTTTGCCGCGACGGGGAAGTGGGCGCCCTCGGTCAGGCCGGTGAGCGAGTCGACGATCCCGGAGGGGAGCTTGCCGTACTGCTGCGCGTAGAGCAGGACCTCGTCGACGTACCAGTCGGCGTGGTTGTAGGAGAAGATCGCCTTGCGGATGTCGGTGTCACCGCCGGCGGCCTTCAGGTAGCGGGCCGCGGCGCAGATCGCGTCGACCGGGTTGTAGGGGTCCTTGCGGCCGTCGCCGTTGGCGTCGACCCCGTAGGCGCGCCACGTCGAAGGGATGAACTGCATCCAGCCGAGCGCGCCGGCGCTGGAGACGTTGAGGTTCGTGCCGAACGCGGTCTCGATCCGGTTGATCGAGGCGAGCACCTCCCAGGGGATCCCGTACTGGGTTCCGCAGGCCTGGTAGATCGGCAGCAGGAAGGGCGGGATCGAGAACTGGCTGATCATGAAGTTGGGAACGCCGATCGGGGCGGCGCCGAAATCGGCGATCGAGACCGACGGGTTGGAGTTCGTCGGCGTGCCGTCCGGTCGGCGGATCGGGTTGGGTGCGTCAGGCTTCCGCTTGTCACCCTCACCCTTCGCTTGAGACTTGTCCGTGAACTCGAAATCGGACTTGTGCTTCTTGCCCTTGCCGGCCTCGAACGGGTTCTTGATGTCGGGAAGGTTCGACCCGCCGGTGCTGGTGTCGCCGCCGGTCGTCGTGGTCGTCGAGCCGTCCGTCGACGACGTGTCGCCGCCGGTGGTCGTCGAGCTGCCGGTGGTGCTGGACGTCGTGCCGCCGGTGGTGGTGGTCGCGGCGGGATTGCTCTCGTCGTTGTCGGTGGCGCCGGAGCAGCCCGGATCGGCCATGTCGATCGCGCCGTCACCGTCGTCGTCGGTGCCGTTGGCGCAGGCGGGCAGCGCGCCGCCGACGACCGGCAGGTCGCCACCCGCGGGCAGGTTCACCGAGACATGCGCGTTGCCAACGCCCAGGTTCACGTCGGCGCTGCTGGCGCCGGCGTATACCACTGCGCCGAAGATGCCCAGCGCGATCGCGATCAGAAGCCTGTTCTTCATTCCCTCTCTCAGAACCTAAGAGTCTGGCAGCCAGTCCGAACGCGTCCCGCCGGATCTCGCCGACCGGTCACGCCGTCCCGTACCTCTCTCCGGTGGCCCCCAACGCTATCCATCCCCGTGGCGGAATGCAATCGGCAACCGGTGGGCGCAAGCCACATCTCTCCACAGCCATTCTTCGGCAGCATTGCAGCTTGCCTTGAGCGACTCTCGCCGGCCTGGACCGGGCCGGCCCGGCTGCGCCCGACCGACACGGCATCGGCTAGCGTCCAGAGCGGCAAACAGACCGCCGGCGGCGACGGCCGAAAGGACGAGATGAGCGACGACAACCCAGGCATCCGCGAACGTGGCGAGGAGGCGCTCGGCGACCTTGCGCAGGCGCTGCTCGAGAACCCCCTCTTCAGCCAGGCGGTGGGCAGGGCGCTGGGCGCCGGCGAGAAGGCCGCGCAGGCCCAGAAGAGCGCCCTCGGAGCGTTCGACGTCGCCTCGGCGGGGGATCTGGATCGCCTCGTGAAGCGGATCCGTTCGCTCTCCGACCGGATCGAGCAGCTCGAGGACGAGCTCGATGACCAGCGTCGTGAGCTCGCGGCGCTCAAGCAGACCTCAGCCTCGAGCTGAGGTCGAGTCTTTCGCCAGCGCCGCTGCCGCGACGATCGGCGCGGCGATCGCGCCGAGCCGCAGCGCCGACGCGTCCAGCGCCTCGTCCTCCAGCGGCACCCCGCCGGAGCTGTTGACGACGAGCGTCGCGGCGATCGCGATGCCGCGGGCCGAGGCGAGCTCGCAGCAGCGTCGCCGTCTGCAGGTCGAAGGGATCGCCGGCGCCCGCACGGCCGTCGGCAGCGGCGCCGGCGGTGTGCTCGTTGCCGGGCGGCGAGTGTGGATGTTCGAGGCTGAGCAGCGCCAGCGCCGGGCCGGCGCCCGCCGCGGTGAGCGCGTCGCTGAGCGCCCGGTCGGCGGCGGCGGGCGCCGTTCCCGGTGCTGCCGCGGTCGCCGCGACGACCCCCGTCCCGAGCGGCAGCGAGCCGTCGGCGCTCGTGCAGGTGCCGATCCGGATCGCGTGCGTGAGCCCGGCCTCGATCAGCTCGCCGAGCACGACCGCGGCGCTCGGCCCGCCGATCCCCGTCGCCTGGATCGTCAGCTCGGCACCTTCGTGGGTGGTGCCCCAGTACCCCCAGAGCCCACGGTGGTGGTTCGACATGCGGGGCTCCGTGAGCAAGTCCTGGGCGAGCAGCAGGGCCCGGGCCGGGTCGCCGCACAGCAGGGCGGCCCGCGCCGTGGGCGCCATCGGTCGCAGGTAGGTGGACACGGCGCCAAGATAGACGGGCTCGGTCAGCTGCGTGTCGAGCTCGCGAGGCCAGGCCGGGCTAAGCTCCCGGATCCGATGAGCGAGCCCGGCGAACCCCCACGCGGCGACCCGGACAGGGTCGGCGACAGCCTGCGCAGCGCGGTCGAGCGAACTCTGGCAGCGACAGCGGGATCGGCCGAGGAGACCAGGCAGCGCGCCCGCGAGCTGCTCGACGAGGTCGCACGCCGTGGCGAGCTTGCCCGCGAGGAGCTCGGCCGACGCCGCGATGCGGCGCGCGACGACCTCGCGCGGCGCGGCGGCGACGCCTCGAATCGCCTCGCGGATGCGATTGCGGACCTGCGGGCCGCATCGCGCGATGACCTCGGCCTGTTGAGCGAGCGGATCGGCGGCATCGAGCGCCGTCTCGCGGACCTCGAGCGCGTCCTCCGCTCAGAGCAGGGGGAGCGGCCGCCAGAGGGCGACAAGCCGCTTGGAGGCACGGCTCAAGAGGGTAAGGCTAAAGCTCAGATTGAGCCTGAGGATGCGGGGGAGACGGGCGCCGACCGGTGAGCGGCGGCCGCCGGATCGCGATTGCCGGCATCGCCGGGCGCTGGGGCACCGAGCTGGCGCGCCGGCTTGGCGCGGGACGAGCGCGTCGAGCAGATCTTCGGCCTCGATACACGGCAGCCCGATGCCGACCTCGAGCGCACGGAGACGATCGAGGTCGACATCCGCAGCCCCGTGCTCAGCCGCGTGCTGCCGACGACCGACGTCGACACCGTCGTCCACTGCGGGATCGTCTGGTACCCGGAGCAAGACAAGCCGCTGCGGGCGCTGCACGACATCAATGTGATCGGCACCCTGCAGCTGCTCGCGGCCTGCGAGAAGACGCCCGGGCTCGAGCGCGTCGTCGTCCGTGGCTCGGCGGCGATCTACGGGTGCGAGCCCGCCGCGCCCTCGTTCTTCACCGAGGAGATGGCGCGCAGCTTCCCGCTGCGGACGCGCTTTCAGCGCGACATCGGCGAGCTCGAGGCCTACTTCGAGAACTTCGCCCGCCGCCATCGCCGCCTCGCCTGCTGCATGCTCCGCTACCAGCCCGAGCTCAGCGCCGAGATCGAGACGCCGCTCGCCCGCTACCTCTCCCTGCCGGCCGTCCCGACTCAGCTCGGCTTCGATCCACGCCTGCAGCTGCTGCACGGCGAGGACGCGACCGGGGCCCTGGCGGCGGCGACGCTGGGCACGGTGCGCGGCGCGGTCAACGTCGCGCCGTCCGGCTCGATCTCGTTGAGCCGCGCGCTGCGCCTGCTCGGGCGGCCGGAGGTACCGATTCCGCATCCCCTCTTCGGCCCGGCCCTCGCCCGCGCCGGGCGCCGGCTCGGCGTCGGCGCGCTCTACGGGGACGCGGTGCGGCTGCTGCGCTACGGCCGCGGCGTCGACAATGGCCGGCTTCGCGACGAGCTCGGCTACGAGCCCCGCTTCGACGCGGTCGGGTCGGTCCGTGACTTCGCCGCCCGGCGGGCCGGCTCGCGGCTCGCCCCGCTGCCCACCTTCGGCGCCGCGCTCGGCCGCCTCGTCGGGGAGCCCCGTTGAGCACCGGGCAGACCGCTGCACGCCGAGCGCGAGTCGGCCGCCGAGGCCGGGTTCGAGTTCATGCGCGGCTTTCGCCGCGGGCTCGACGCCGGGCTCGATCCACTACTCGCCGCCGAGGGCGCAGCCGAGGCGCTGCCGCGAGCGTTGCGCGACTCGGTCGCCCGCATGGCCCGCCGCATGCGCGGTAACTACCACGAGGACGAGTGGGGCTTCGACGAGGAGTTCGCGGAGGCCGCCTACCCGTTCTTCGAGTTGCTCTACGACCGGTGGTGGCGGGTGGAGGCGACGGGCGTCGGCAACGTGCCGGCGCACGGCCGCGCCATGCTCGTCGCCAACCATGCCGGCTCGCTCTTCCCGTTCGACGCCTCGATGATCACCGGCGCGATGATGAAGCGCCACCCGCTGCCGCGCTGGCCGCGATTCATGGTCCTCGACTGGGCCTTCACGCTGCCCTTCGTCTCGGCCTTCATCCGCAAGGTCGGCGGCGTTCCCGCCAGCCCGTTCAACGCCACCCGGATCCTCGAGTCGGATGGGCTGATGATGGTTTTCCCGGAGGGCGCGAAGGGGACGGGGAAGCCGTTCGCGGAGCGCTACCGGCTGCAGCGCTTCGGCCGAGGCGGCTTCGTCGAGATCGCGCTGCGGACGCGCTCGCCGATCGTCCCGATCGCCGTCGTCGGCGCCGAGGAGATCTACCCGAAGCTCGGCGACGCGGGACCGATCGCGCGCGCGGTCGGCGCACCGTTCATGCCGCTCACGCCGACCTTCCCGTGGCTCGGGCCGTTGGGCCTGGTGCCGCTGCCCTCGAAGTGGCGGATCGAGTTCTGCGAGCCGCTCGACATCTCGCGGTGGCCGGCGGAGGCGGCCGACGATCGACGCGTCGTCTTCGAGATCTCCGAGCGCGTGCGCGAGACGATTCAGAATGCGCTCTACGAGAACCTCGTCCAGCGTGGCTCGGCATTCATCTGAGCGTCAGCAGTGGTTCAGGCCGGCGCGGTTGACGCGGAGTTCGCTGATGGATAGATTGCGACCATTGACACAAGGCAACAGGCCGGGAGCGCCTGCAGCCGGTGTCGCCGGAGCTCAGGCGCACCGGAGGAGCGGACGCGAGGCGTGGCTAGCGCCGTCGGCCGACGTCGCGGGCCGTGTGCCCGCTGAGGCGACGGGCACCAATTGGTCCCGTCGCCTCGACATTTCGCTGGCGGGTACGGGGGAGGCCGGCCGGTGAGCCCAGGCTCGGGACGAGCCGATCCCGATCGCCGAGGCGGCGCGACTCGCCGGCGTCTCCGAGTCGACCCTGAACCGCTGGGCGGAGAGCCGTGTGATCCCGCTCGAGAACGACGAGTGGACGCCGGCCGCCGCCGCACAGGCGCGGGTCGCGGCGCGGATGCGGGCGCGCGGCCACTCGCTGCGCGAGATTCGCGCCGCCGTTCGTGACGGGCGCCTCGCGCTCGGCTTCATCGACGAGCTCCTGCCGGCCGCCGGCAGCGGCCGCGGCCGGCGCGAGGTCGCCGCCGAGGTCGGCCTCGAGGAGGAGCTCGTCGAGCGCGTCGTAACGCTGCTCGGGGTGCCGCTGGCGAATGCCGACCGGCTCACCGACGAGGACGTCGAGGCGTTGCGGATCATCAAGCGGATCCTCGACCGCGGCTTCCCCCTCGTCGCCCTGCTGCAGCTCGTCCGCGTCTACGCCCAGTCGATGCGGCGGATCGCCGAGGCCGAGGTCCGCCTCTTCCACTTATACGTGCACGAGCCGATGATCGGCGACGGGGTCGCCGGCGCTCGAGATGGCGGAGGAGATGGGCGGCTTGGCGGAGAGCCTGCTGCCGGAGACGACGCCGATCACCGAGTACGTACACCGCCGCTATCTGGCGCACTACGTCGAGCAGGACGTCGTCGGGCACATGGAGTCCGACCTCGGGCCCGGCTCGGGCGGGGCCAACGTCTCGATGACGTTCTGCTTCGTCGATCTGACCGGCTTTACGCGCTACACCGTCGAGGAGGGCGACGAGCAGGCGCTCGATCTGATCGAGCGCTTCATCGAGACCGTCGAGGCGACCTTGCCGGCGGACGCGACGATCGTCAAGACGATCGGCGACGAGGTGATGATCGTCTCCACCGATCCGATCGTGATGACGGAGTGGGCCGTCGGCTTCCTGACGCTGTTCAGGGAGCGGCCGCGGCCGCGGACCGGCCTGCACTACGGCCGCGCCGTCTACCGCGACGGCGACTACTACGGCAACGACGTCAACCTCACCCACCGGATCGTCGCGCGGGCGCTGGCCGGCGAAGTGCTCGTCACGCAGGCGGTCGTCGATGCGATCGGCTCGTCCGAGTATCTGTCCTTCGAGCCGATCGGCAAGGTCGACCTCAAGGGCTTCCCCGAACCGGCTGAGCTCTTCGTCGCCGGGCCGGACGGGCGCCGGCTGAGGAACCGGAACCCAGTGGTCCGCGCGGCAGCCGCCTGATCGCGGCCTATGATCGCCCGCCGGTGGTGCGATGAGGGAATCCGAGGATCTGGCCCGGTTCGCCGCGAGGATCGGCGCCGAGGGGCGGCTCGCGCGCGGCTCCGACGGCGTCGTGCTGCTGTCAGGCGGCGCCGATTCCGGTGTGCTCGCGGCCGTCACCGTGCAGCTGCTCGGGCCGCAGGCCGTCTACGCGATCCACCTCAACTACGGGCTGCGCCCAGACGCCGACGAGGGCGAGGAGGCGGCGCGGGCGCTGTGCGCGAAGCTGCGCATCGACCTGCACATCGAACGCCCCCGGCTCGGCGAAGGCAATGTGCAGGCGCGCGCCCGGGAGGCCCGCTACGCCGCGGCCGAGCGACTGCGGGCGAAGCTCGGCGCCGCCTGGATCGCGACCGGCCACACGCGAACCGATGTCGCCGAGACGGTGCTCTACAGGCTCGCGGTCTCGCCCGGCTCGCGGGCGCTGGCCGGCCTGCGCCCGGTCAACGGCCGGATCGTGCGGCCGCTGCTCGGGCAAGGTCGCGAGCAGGTGCGGGCGGTCGCGATCGGCGCGGGGCTGCCCTTCGCCGACGACTCGACCAACTCCAGCCCCCGCTATGCACGCAACCGGATCCGGGCCGAGGTGATGCCGTTGCTCGAGGAGCTCGGGCCTGGGCTCGAGCGCAACATCGCCGAGACCCACGCGGAGCTTGTCGAGGAGCGGGAGTGGATCGTCGCCGAGGCCAAGCGCGCGATCGAGGCCGCGGGCTGCGCGGGCGGGGCGCCGTTGCGCCACGAGGAGCTGGCGACGATGGCGCCGGCGCTGCGTCGCGCCGTCCTCACCGTGCTGGCCGAGCGCGCCGCGGGCGGTCGCCCGGTCCGCATCGACCGTGCCCGCGCCGCCGAGATCCTCCGCCTCTGCGCGGACCCCGAAGGCGGCGAGATCGCGCTTGGACGGGGGCTGCACGCGATCTGCGAGGCGGGCTCGGTCCGCTTCGCCGCCCCCGGCGGCGAGCCGCCCCCGGATCCGGTCCGGCTGACGATCCCGGGCCGTGCCCGCTACGGCGAGTGGGAGCTGGTCGCCGAGCTGCGGAGCGGCGCGGTCGAACCCGAGGGGCCGGAGCTGGCAACGCTCGACGCGGGCGAGCTCGGGCGCGAGGTGGAGGTCCGGCCGTGGCGCGACGGCGATCGGATCAGGCCGCTCGGGCTCGCCGGCGGCAGCAAGAGCCTGCAGGACCTGTTCACCGACAGCGGCGTGCCGCGCTCGCTGCGCCGGCGCCTGCCCGTCGTCGTCGCCGGCGAGCGGATCGCCTGGGTCGCCGGCGTCGCCGTCTCCGAGGACTTCCGGCTGGGCCGCGCCGAGGCGCCAGTTGCGGTGATCCGCGCCTATCGCCGCGAGCCGTGAGCCCCGCCGCCGCCGCTCCTCCGGCTGCTGAGACGGCCCCATAGACTCCGCATCCGAGATGAGCGGCGCGGCCAACTCACGCCCGAGCGCGATCGGCGAGGTGCTCGTCTCCAGCGAGCAGCTGCACGCGCGGATCGGCAAGCTCGCTGCCGAGATCGACCGCGATTACGAGGGCCGCGACCTGGTCCTCGTCGGCGTCCTCAAGGGGGCGGTGATGTTCATGGCCGACCTGATGCGCGCCCTTTCGGCGCCCTGCGAGGTCGACTTCATGGCCGTCTCCAGCTACGGCTCGGCGACCGAGTCGAGTGGCGTCGTCCGCATCCTCAAGGACCTCGACACATCGATCGAGGGCCGCGACGTGCTGATCGTCGAGGACATCATCGACTCGGGCCTGACCCTGCACTACCTGCTTCGCAACCTGCGGGCCCGCGACCCGCGCTCGCTCGAGGTCTGCGCGCTGCTCACGAAGCCCGAGCGGCGCCGGGTCGAGCTGCCGATCCGCTACGTCGGATTCGAGATCCCCGATCGGTTCGCGATCGGATACGGCCTCGACTATGCGCAGCGATACCGCAACCTCGACTACGTAGCTGTGCTTGAGCAGTGAACGCCCGCGCTCGCCCTGCCTCCAGGCAGGCGGGCAGGCACGGACACCCTGGTACGCTGGGCGTTGTCCGCGGCCAGGGATTTCCCTTGCACATGCGGATTTTCTGACCTTGACCGAGATTGCCCACAGCCTGCGGCCGGCCCTGCCGAGGGGAGGCCATCGATGAAGCGCATGTCGCGTAGTGGAGCGCTCGTGCCGATCCTGATCGTGATCGTGCTCGCGTTCTTCGCGCAGCGGATCATCTCGCCTTCGACGAAGGAGGACACGCCGAACTACGGCGAGTTCATCGCGATGATCGACTCGCCGACGGACTCGCAGAAGATCCAGTCGGTCGACATCAAGACGAACGACAACACGATCGACGTCACCGAGACCGATGGGACGAAGTTCTCGACCGGCTACCCGGACAACACCGAAGAGGGCCTGGTCAACACGCTCGAGCGCCACCACATCTCGACCAGCGTCCAGGGCAAGGGCGGCTCCTCGTTCCTCGGCCTGCTCACCTACATCCTGCCGTTCGTCCTCATCCTCGCCTTCTGGATCTTCCTGATGAACCAGATGCAGGGCGGCGGCTCGCGCGTCATGAACTTCGGCAAGTCGCGGGCGAAGCGGATGTCGGTCGACGCGCCGAAGATCACCTTCCGCGACGTCGCCGGCGCCGATGAGGCGGTGCAGGAGCTGCACGAGATCAAGGAGTTCCTCGAGAACCCGAAGAAGTTCCAGTCGCTCGGCGCGAGGATCCCGAAGGGCGTGCTGCTGTATGGACCGCCGGGCACCGGCAAGACGCTGCTCGCGCGCGCCGTCGCCGGCGAGGCGGGCGTTCCCTTCTTCTCGATCTCGGGCTCGGACTTCGTCGAGATGTTCGTCGGCGTCGGCGCAAGCCGCGTTCGCGACCTCTTCGAGCAGGCGAAGCAGAACTCGCCCTGCATCATCTTCATGGACGAGATCGACGCCGTCGGCCGCCATCGCGGCGCCGGCATGGGCGGCGGTCACGACGAGCGCGAGCAGACCCTGAACCAGCTGCTCGTCGAGATGGACGGCTTCGAGATGAAGGACAACATCATCCTGATCGCTGCCACGAACCGTCCCGACATCCTCGACCCGGCCCTGCTCCGGCCCGGCCGCTTCGATCGCCAGATCGTCGTCGACCGCCCCGATCGCAAGGGCCGCAAGAAGATCCTCGAGGTGCACACCCGTGGCAAGCCGCTCGCCGGCGAGATCGAGCTCGACGTGCTCGCCGGTCAGACCCCCGGCTTCACCGGCGCCGACCTCGCCAACCTGATCAACGAGTCGGCGCTGCTTACGGCCCGCAAGGGCAAGCGCGAGATCACGATGGTCGAGCTCGAGGAAGGGATCATGCGCGTGATCGCCGGCCCCGAGAAGAAGACCCGCGTGATGAGCGAGAAGGAGCGGCTGATCACCGCCTACCACGAGATGGGCCACGCGATCGTCGGCCACGTGCTGCCGGACTGCGACCCGGTCCACAAGATTTCGATCATCTCCCGCGGTCAGGCGCTCGGCTACACGATCAGCCTTCCCGCCGAGGACAAGTTCCTGACGACGCGCGCCGAGCTCGCCGACACGATGGCGATGACGCTCGGCGGCCGCGCCGCGGAGGAGATCATCTTCGGCGAGATCACGACCGGCGCCTCGAACGACATCGAGAAGGTGACGGCGACCGCGAAGCAGATGGTGATGCGCTACGGCATGTCCGAGCGCCTCGGCCCGCGCGTCTTCGGCCACGACCGCAGCCAGCCCTTCCTCGGCCGCGACATGGGTGCCGAGCCCGACTACTCGGACGAGATCGCCCGCGAGATCGACGACGAGATCCGCCGCGTCGTCGAGTCCGCCCATCAGACCGCGAAGGACATCCTCACCGAGCGCCGCGAGGCTCTCGACCGGATCTCGAAGATCCTGCTCGACCGCGAGACGATCGACGCCAAGCAGTTCGAGGCGCTGCTCGACGGCACCCCGGAGGACGACGTGTTTGGTCCCGATGAGGAAGAGGGCGCCGACGACGTCCCCGAGACGCCGGCCGAGACCGAGAGTGGCACCAGCCGCGAAGGTCCCCGCCCGACGCCGCGGCCACGCCCCGGGTTCGCCGGCGGCTCCGCCGAGTAGCCGTCCCGCTGGTTCAATCCTCCCCATGAGCCGCGCCCTTCTCATGGGGATCGTCAACGTGACTCCGGACTCGTTCTCGGACGGGGGCCTCTACCTGGAGGCGGAGGCGGCGATCGCGCACGGGCACGAGCTGATCGCCGAAGGCGCCGACATCCTCGACGTCGGCGGCGAGTCGACGAGGCCGGGCGCGGCGGCGGTCGGGGCGAAGGAGGAGATCCGCCGCGTAGTCCCGGTGATCGAGGAGCTGGCCGCGGCCGGCGCGGTGCCGGTCTCGATCGACACATCGAAGGCCGAGGTGGCAGCGGCGGCGGTTGACGCCGGGGCCACGATCGTCAACGACGTCACGGCCCTCAGCGATCCGGCGATGGCAAGCCTGTGCGCGGAGCGCGCCGTCATGCTCGTGCTCATGCACATGCAGGGGTCGCCGCGGACGATGCAGGAGGACCCGACCTATGACGACGTCGTCACCGACGTCCGTGACTTCCTTGGCACCCGGGTCGAGAGCGCGGTCGCCGCCGGGGTGGCGGAGGAGCGGATCTGGATCGACCCCGGGATCGGCTTTGGCAAGACGGTCGAGCACAACCTCGAGCTGATCAGGCGGCTCGGCGAGCTGCGCGTGCTCGGCCGGCCGATCCTGCTCGGCGTCTCGCGTAAGAGTTTCCTCGGCAGGCTCACCGGTCGCGAGGTCGGCGACCGCCTCGGCGCCTCGCTCGCGGCCGCGATCGCCGGCGTCCAGGCTGGGGCCGCCGGGGTCCGCGTCCACGACGTCGGCCCGACCCGCGATGCGCTCGCCGTGCTCGACGCGCTCGGCATGCCGGCGGAGGCGGACCCCAGGTGAGCGGCGAGCTCTGGATCGAGCTGCGTGGGCTCCGCGTGCAGGCGCGGATCGGCGTCAGCGACGCCGAGCTCGAGACGGAACGCGAGCTCGTCATCGATATCGACCTGATCCCGACCACGAGCGCCGCCACCGAGACCGACGAAATCGCAGACACCGTGGACTATTCGGAGGTGGCGGCGATCTGCGAGCGACTTGCGCGCGAGCAGCCGCACCGGACGCTCGAGCGGCTCGCCGCGCGGATCGCCGACGAGTTGCTCGCGGGCGTGGCCTGCGAGGACGTCGGCGTCCGGGTCGCAAAGCCCGCGCCGCCGATGTCGCAGACGGTCGACAGCGTCGCGGTGCGACTCGCGCGAGCCTCGCAGAAATGAGCGCCCCCGGCCCCGCCGGCGCCGCCCGGACCGGATACCTCGGCCTCGGCTCCAACCTCGGCGACCGGCATGGCCATCTGCTGGCCGCGCTCGAGGGCCTCGGCCGAGGCGGGGCGCAGGTGCGGCGGGTCTCGTCCCTGTACGAGACGGCGCCCTTCGGCGAATACGAGGGAACGCAGCCGGACTTCCTGAACGCCGTTGCCGAGGTCGCGACCGGGCTCTCCCCACGGGAGCTGCTCGAGCTCTGCAAGCGACTGGAACACGAGCGTGGCCGCGACCCCTCTGGTCCTCGACACGGCCCGCGCCCGCTCGACCTCGACATCCTCCTGCTCGGCGATCTCGTCGTTACCGCGCCTGGCCTGCGGATTCCGCACCCGGGGATCGGCGAACGCCGCTTCGTACTCGAGCCGCTGCTCGAGCTCGCGCCCGGGCTCGGACTGCCAGGCGGCGAGCCGCTCGCGCCGCGGCTGGCCGCCTGTGCGGATCAGGAAGTGGCAGCGGCGGGCGAGCTCAGCCCGCCCTTCCACTCGGCGGGCAGGGCCGCGGGCGCGTAACCCGGGTAGTCGGGCACGAGCCGCAGCGCGTAGTCGGCGATCGGTCGCCCCTCGAGTGCCGGGCGGACGTCGTCGAGCGTCATCAGCAGACGGATCGACGGCGCGATCTGGAAGTCGGCGACGTTTGGCGTCTCGCCGCCGATCACGCCCTCGGCGAGCAGCCGGTCGGCCTCGTCCAGCGTCGCCGGCAGGTTCTCGAGGTCGCGGCGGACGGCCGCGTCGTCGCCGCCGTTGAAGCGTTTGGAGAGATAGACGAGGGGCGCCGCCGTCATCGTCGCGAGGCCGACGGGAATGCCGAGGCGGGCACCCTCCAGGTAGCTGCGGCGGCCGCGGGGGTCGCGCGACAGCACGTTCCAGACGATCCGTCGAGGGATGGGCTGCAGGACCTCGTCGCCCCAGCGCTCGGCCGCCTCGACCGCGGCGCGCCGCTCGGGGTCGGCGGGCAGCAGCTGCGGCTCGGGGACGGCAGCATCGAGCGCACGGGCGATCGCGCCCGTCCCCTGCACGCGGGTCCCGTCGAGGCGGAGCGCCGGCACGGTGACAGCGCCGAAGCCGGCCGCTCGGAGGATCCCCTTCGAGAGGACCGGCACGAGATCGATCCGGCGGTACTCGATGCCTTTGAGCTCGAGCATCAACCGGGCGCCGATCGAGGGGTGCGAGCCGGGGATCACGAACAGGGTCGCGTTCATGGCGGCGATCCTAGATGACCCTAGATCGGGCGGGCGGGTCGTGCGCATAACCTTCCCGGGCAGTGCTTCTCGCGGTCGACATCGGCAACACCCAGACCCACATCGGCTTCTTCGAGGGTGGCGGCGAGCTCAGCGACAGCTGGCGCCTCGGTACGAACGCGTCCGTCACGTCGGACGAGCTGGGCATCACGCTGCTCGCCGTGCTCGCGGCGTCCGGGAAGCGGGCCGACGACATCGAGGGCGTGATCGTCTCGACAGTCGTCCCGCAACTGGCTCCCGCCTACGAGCAGCTCTCCGAGCGGTACCTCGGCGCGCCACAGCTGATCGTCGGGCCCGAGCTGCGGAGCGGCATGCCGATCCGCATCGACAACCCCCTCGAGCTCGGCTCCGACCGGCTCGTCAATGCGATCGCCGCGTTCGAGCGCTTCGGTTCGGCCTGTGTCTCGGTCGATTTCGGCACGTCGATCAACTTCGACGCCGTGTCGGCCTCGGGCGAGTACCTCGGGGGCGCGATCGCGCCCGGGCTCGAGGTCTCGCTGCAGGCGCTCGTCGGCCGCACTGCCAAGCTCCCGCGGATCGATCTTGCAAACCCCGGCAGGGCGATTGGCAGGGGCACCGTCGAGGCGATCAAGTCGGGCTTCGTGTACGGCTTCGCCGGGCTCATGGACGGCATCGCCGAGCGGATGGCCGAGGAGCTCGGCGGTGACGTCTCCTTCGTCGCCACGGGCGGGCAGGCCGGCGTCATCGTTCCCTACTGCAGCACGATCCACACGGTCGACGAGAGCCTGACGCTGACGGGCTTGCGGCTTGTCTGGGAGCGCAACCAGTGAGCCCGCAGCCGGCGTTGACCGAGCCCATGCGGATCGGCGACGTCGAGATCGCCAACCGCGTGCTGCTCGCCCCGCTGGCGGGGATCGGCAACTGGTTCGTGCGTGCGCAGGCGCGCCGCCACGGGGCAGGGCTCGCCGTCTCGGAGATGGTCTCGAGCCACGCGATCCACCACCGCAACGAGCGGACGATGCGCGAGCTGCTCGTCATCCGCCCCGACGAGCACCCGGTCTCGATGCAGCTCTTCGGGTCCGATCCCGACGTGATGCGCGATGCGGCCTCGACCGTCGCCGAGGCCGGCGCCGACCTGATCGACATCAACATGGGTTGCCCCGTACGCAAGGTCCGCAAGACGGGCGCCGGCGCGCAGCTGATTGCTGACCCTGAGCTCGCCGTCGAGCTCGCCCGTGCGGCTTGCGAGGGCGCCGGCGGTCGCCCCGTCACCGCGAAGCTGCGGTCGGGTCTGTCCGCCGGCGACCACTCGGGTATCGATGTTGCCGAGCGGCTTGCGAACGAGGCAGGCGTCGCGGCGATCGGCATGCACCCGCGACCGGCCACCGTCCAGCACAAGGGGCGCCCCGAGTATGGACTCGTGCGCGAGCTGCTTGAGCGGATCGACGTGCCGGTGATCGTCAGCGGCGGCCTGCGCACCGCCGAGCGCGCCCGCCGCGCCTACGAGGAGTCCGGCGCCGATGCCGTGATGATCGCCCGCGGCTCGCTCGGCTACCCGTGGATTTTCGAGGAGCTCACCGGGCGACGCGAGGCGCCGCCGAGCCGCGAGGAGATCGTCGCCGAGCTGCTCTGGGTCATGGACCGCGCCGAGGAGCACATGGGGGAGAGGGCCGGCCGCTACCTGCGCAAGTTCTACCCCTGGTACCTGGAGCGGCTCGATGTGCCGCGGCGCGAGGCCGATGCCTTTCAACGCGTCGAAGACCTCGACGAGGTTCGCGAAATGGTGCGCGCATTGGCCGTCCCAGCGCAGGTAATGGCCGCGGCGTCCTGAGCCCGCGAGGGAGCCCGCTTTCGGGCCCGTCACAGGCGGGTAACGACCGCTCTTGACGCCCGTAAACCCGTTGCTATAGTTCCGCGCCTTCAACGCCCGCGCGTGGCCTCGAACGAGGCCCCGGAAGCGGGCGATTTGCAGTCTCTGGGGCGCGCAGTGAGGGGCGCGAAACCAGGCAACAGGCAGAGGAAAGGTTTCAACCACAGTGGCCCGCGAATCGCTGATCACACCTGAAGGCCTCGAGAAGCTCAAGGAGGAGCTCGACGAGCTGTCGACCGTGCGTCGCCGCGAGGTGGCGGAGCGGATCAAGGACGCCCGCGAGTTCGGCGACATCGCCGAGAACTCGGAGTACGACGACGCCAAGAACGAGCAGGCGATGCTCGAGCAGAAGATCGCGCAGATGGAGGAGCGGATCCGCCGTGCGACCGTCGTCGAAGCCAAGGACATCGATACGAGCGCGGTCTCCGTCGGCGTCAAGGTCCACGTCAAGGATGAGAAGACGGGCGACTCCCGAAAGTTCCAGATCGTCGGCTCGGCCGAGTCGAACCTGGCCGAGGGCCGGCTCTCCCATGAGTCGCCGATCGGCCGTGCCCTGATGGGCCACAAGCGCAACGAGGTCGTCGTGGTAGAAGTGCCTCGAGGCCCGAAGCGCAAGCTCAAGATCACCAAGATCGAGACCGCCTAGGTCGGCGGCGGACTGGGAGCGCCGATGGCGGCCGCCCGGGTCGCTCACGTCCGTGCGGACGATCGCTCCCCTAACGACCGCCCTCGACGCTCCCAGCCTCGCCGTGGGGTCGTGACGCCTGGCGGTCGTCGGCCGAACCTCATCGACTTTCCCAGCACATAGCTGGCAAAGTCGATACGGAACGTCTCGGCCCTGCGCAGCCCCCTCGCCGCCGTCCGGTTGACCGCCTTTGGGCAGTGAGGGGAGCGCGCCGGGGCCCGGCAGCGAAACAACGCGCCTGACGTCGGCGTCAGCCCGACGTGTGGCGCGTTAGTTCGCCTCAGGCCAACCATTGCGCCGGACCCCCTCTCTGCGGCGAGGTGTGGCGCGTTGTTTCCCCTCATCGCCGCCGGCGAGCTCCGCCAGCCCTCCTCCCTCGCTGCCCTCGCACCGCCACGCCGCTTCGCCGCCGGCGTCGCCGCCCCGCGCGGCGTGACGGCCCCGCCGGCGCGGCGTGCGGCCCCTACTCGTCCAGCTGCAGGTCCATCAGCGCCACGTCGAGAATCTGGCCGAACTTCTCGCCGGCGCGGCGCTGCGTGCCGATCGGCTCGAAGCCGAGCGAGCGGTGGACCGCGATGCTGATCGGATTCGCCTCGACGATCCGGGCGAGCAGCGTGCCGGCCCCGGTCTCGGGCGCGAGCTCGACGGCGGCGGCGAGCAGCGCG
Organism: uncultured Solirubrobacterales bacterium; assembly: GCA_963850625.1. Lineage (GTDB taxonomy): Bacteria > Actinomycetota > Thermoleophilia > Solirubrobacterales > 70-9 > CAXMST01. Next base: position 309,950 of record CAWKLZ010000007.1, on the reverse strand, counting down.
CGCCCGTAGCCCTTGCCCCGCTCAGCGACGTCGACGTAGACGGAGACCTCGGACGTGCGGGCGTAGGCACCGCGCGGCGACCACTGCGAGAGCGAGCTCCAGCCGACGATCTCGCCCTCGGCGACGCCGACGAGCACCGGATAGCGCTCGGGGCGATCGAGCAGCCAGCCGTCGTCGGTGCCGAGCTCCCGCGGGACCGTGTCGAAGGTGTTGACGCCCGTCGTCACCTCGTGGTTGTAGATCTCGAAGATGCGCGGCAGATCAGCTGCCGTGGCGCGGCGGATGTCGAGCGAGGCGTCCGGCAAGGCCGTCAAGGGTAGGGCGCTCCAGCTACGCTCGACCGTCCAATGGCGCCCGAGAGCACCCCGACAGACGCCCCGGAGGGCGAGGAGCGGCCGAGCGAGAGCGCGCTGATCGCCGAGCGACGAGCGAAGGCCGAGCGCCTGCGTGAGGCGGGGCTCGACCCCTTCCCACACTCCTATCCGGGTCGCACCGATATCGCGGAGGTCCGGGCCGAGTTCGAGGAACTCGAGGACGGCGAGGAGACCGAAACGGAGTTCCGCGTCGCCGGCCGGATCGTCGGCAAGCGGGGGATGGGGAAGGCCGCCTTCCTCGATCTCCGTGACGGCTCCGGCCAGATCCAGCTGCAGTCGCGCTCCGACGTGCTCGGCCCGGAGGGCCACGAGTTGCTGCTGATGATGGACGTGGGCGACCACATCGGCGTCGACGGAACCATCTTCAAGAGTCGCCGCGGCGAGCTCAGCCTCCGCGTCACCGCCTGGCAGCCGCTCGCCAAGAGCCTGCGCCCGCTGCCCGACAAGTACCACGGATTGACCGATGTCGAGGCCCGCTACCGGCAGCGCGAGCTCGACCTGATCGCCAATCCGGAGGTGCGCCGGATCTTCATCGTGCGCGCGAAGGTGATCGCCGAGATCCGCCGCGACCTCGATGACGCCGGCTTCATCGAGGTCGAGACCCCGGTCCTGCAGCCGATCTACGGCGGCGCGCTCGCACGGCCGTTCACCACTCACCACAACGCACTGAGCCGCGACCTCTACCTGCGGATCGCGACCGAGCTCTACCTGAAGCGCTGCATCGTCGGCGGCATCGACCGCGTCTACGAGCTCGGCAAGGACTTCCGCAACGAGGGCATCAGCCCCAAGCACAACCCGGAGTTCACGATGCTCGAGTGGTACGAGGCCTATGCCGACTACGACGACAACGCGACGCGGCTCGAGCAGCTCGTCGCGCACGTCGCCGAGACCGCGATCGGGTCGACGACGATCGAGCGCGAGGGACGCGAGATCGACCTGGCGCCGCCGTGGCGGCGGACGACGCTGACCGAGGTGATCCGCGAGCACGCCGGCATCGACATCTCGACCCGCCCCTCACGCGAGGAGCTCGCCGAGGTCCTCGGCACGAAGCCCGCCGACGATCAGGGCTGGGGCAAGCTCGTCGACATGGTCTTCTCGAAGCTGGTCGAGCCGAATCTGATCGAGCCGACCTTCGTCCGCGACTACCCGGTCGAGCTCTCGCCGTTCGCCAAGGACCACCGCACCGAGGCGGGTCTGGTCGAGCGCTGGGAGGCCTTTCTCGGCGGCGTCGAGATCTCGAACTCGTTCACCGAGCTCAACGACCCCGATGAGCAGCGCCGGCGCTTCGACATGCAGGCCGTCGAGCTCGCCCGCGGCGACGACGAGGCCCAGCCGCACGACGAGTCCTTCCTGCGGGCGCTCGAGCAGGGCATGCCGCCGACCGGCGGCGTCGGCCTCGGCATCGACCGGCTCGTGATGCTGCTCACCGGCGCCTCGAGCCTGCGCGAGGTCGTGCTCTTTCCCGCGATGCGGGACTGAGGGCCGACGCGTCGCGGCGGCGGCCCGGGGCGCCTCCTCGCAATCTCCGCCAAAACCGGCCCGTGCGTGGCTCGTGCCTGCCGGTCGGGCGGCGCGCACCTCTATACTGCGGTCCTCGCGCAAACGACACACCGGAGGTCTCGTCCCACTCGGCAGCTCAGAGCCGAAACAGAAGGAGCAAGGCCGCCGGTGCTGCGGCGTTCCCCAATCAGGCTCATGGGTCCGACCTAACGGACCGAGATACTCACCAGACACTTCAAAGAGACGCAGAAGCAGCTAGATGTTCGAACGATTCACAGAGAGGGCCCGTCAGGTCGTCGTCCTTGCCCAGGAGGAGGCGCGGACCCTCAAGCACAACTACATCGGCACCGAGCACATCCTGCTCGGGCTGCTGCGCGAGGAGGAGGGCCTCGCCGCCCGCGTGCTCGAATCGCTCGACATCACCGTCGAGCGCGTCCGCGCCCAGGTCGTCCGCATCGTCGGCTCCGGCGAGGAGGTGACCTCGGGCCAGATCCCGTTCACCCCGCGCGCCAAGAAGGTGCTCGAGCTCGCCCTCCGGGAGGCACTCAGCCTCGGCCACAACTACATCGGCACCGAGCACATCCTGCTCGGCCTCGTCCGCGAGAACGAGGGCGTCGCCGCCCGCATCCTGCTCGACTTCGACGCCGACTCGGAGAAGATCCGCAACGAGGTCATCCGCATGCTGTCCGGCCCCGGCGGCCGCCGGCAGGGATCGGGCTCGGGGAGCTCCTCGTCGAGCTCCGGTGAGGGCAAGAAGTCCTCGAAGCTGCTCGACCAGTTCGGCCGCAACCTGACGAAGCTCGCCGACGACGGCAAGCTCGACCCCGTGATCGGTCGCGAGATCGAGATCGAGCGGATCATGCAGATCCTCGCCCGCCGCCAGAAGAACAACCCCGTGCTCCTCGGCGAGCCCGGCGTCGGCAAGACGGCCGTCGTCGAGGGCCTCGCCTCCCGGATCATCTCCGGCGAGGTTCCCGACCTGCTTCGCAACAAGCAGATCTACACGCTCGATCTCGCCGCCCTCGTCGCCGGCTCCAAGTACCGCGGCGAGTTCGAGGAGCGCCTCAAGAAGGTGATGAAGGAGATCACCCAGCGCGGCGACATCATCCTCTTCATCGACGAGCTCCACAACCTGGTCGGCGCCGGCGCCGCCGAGGGCGCGATCGACGCGGCCTCGATCCTGAAGCCGGCGCTCGCCCGCGGCGAGCTGCAGACGATCGGCGCGACGACGCTCGACGAATACCGCAAGTACCTGGAGCGCGACTCGGCGCTCGAGCGACGCTTCCAGCAGGTCAAGGTCGATCAGCCCTCGGTCGAGCAGACCGTCCAGATCCTCGAGGGCCTGCGCGAGCGCTACGAGCAGCATCACCGCGTCAAGATCAGCGACGACGCGCTGTCCGCCGCCGCCGACCTCGCCGACCGCTACATCTCCGAGCGCTTCCTGCCCGACAAGGCGATCGACCTGATCGACGAGGCAGCCTCGCGCCTGCGGATCAAGTCGATGAGCCAGCCGCCCGTCTACCGCGAGCTCGAGGACGAGATCGAGGAGACGCGCCGCGCCAAGGAAGCCGCGATCGAGGCCCAGGAGTTCGAGAAGGCCGCGAACCTCCGCGATGCCGAGCGCCAGCTCACCTCGAAGAAGCGCGAGCTCGAGGAGGAGTGGAACTCAGGCGAGGAGGGCACGCGCCCGGTCGTCGGCGAGGACGAGATCGCCGACATCGTCTCGATGTGGACCGGCATTCCCGTCTTCAAACTGACCGAGGCCGAGACCAAGAAGCTCGTCGAGATGGAGTCCGAGCTGCACAAGCGAGTGATCGGTCAGGACGTCGCGATCAGCGCCGTCTCGAAGGCGATCCGCCGCAGTCGCGCCGGCATCAAGGACCCGAAGCGGCCCGCCGGCTCGTTCATCTTCCTCGGCCCCTCGGGGGTCGGCAAGACCGAGCTCGCCCGGACGCTGGCGGAGTTCCTGTTCAGCGACGAGGACGCGATGATCCGCATCGACATGTCCGAGTACATGGAGAAGCACGCCGTCTCGCGGCTCGTCGGCTCTCCTCCCGGATACGTCGGCTACGACGAGGGCGGTCAGCTCACCGAGGCCGTGCGCCGCAAGCCTTACTGCGTCCTGCTCCTCGACGAGATCGAGAAGGCCCATCCGGACGTTTTCAACATCCTCCTGCAGATCCTCGAGGACGGTCGGCTGACCGACAGCCAGGGCCGCACGGTCGACTTCCGTAACGCGATCGTGATCATGACCTCGAACGTCGGCGCCAAGGACATCGCCCGCAACACGCCGCTCGGCTTCTCGGTCACCGACGAGCTCGGCACGAGCTACGACGAGATGAAGAAGCGGATCATGGGCGACCTGAAGAAGGTCTTCCGCCCGGAGTTCCTGAACCGCATCGATGAGGTCATCGTCTTCCACAAGCTGACCCGCGAGCAGATTCGCGAGGTCGTCGACCTGCTCGTCGGCAGGGTCAAGGCCCAGGTCTCCGAGCACGATCTGCAGCTCGATCTCGACGATCCGGCCAAGGACCTGCTCGTCGACAAGGGCTGGGATCCGTCGATGGGCGCCCGCCCGCTGCGGCGCGCGATCCAGCGCTACATCGAGGACCCGCTCGCCGACGAGGTGCTGAAGGCCGGCCCCGACCAGATCGAGCCCGGGACCACGGTCATGGTCACGCGCGATGAGAAGGGCGACGACGAGGACGTGCCGCTGAAGCTGACGCTGATCAAGCCGAAGAAGCCCCGCGCCAAGAAGAAGAAGGACGGCGAGGGCGACGACAAGCAGCCCGTCGCCGTCGGCGCCAAGCCGTCGAGCGGCGGCGCCCCTGAGGGCGCGAGCGATGAGCAGGGCGGCGGCGATTCCGACGCCGCCTCGGCCGCCGACGCCGGCTAGTCCGCCTCAAGCCTGATCGAAGTCCTGATCCCTGCCTCCGGATGGGTCGCGGCCGCGCGTCCTTACCCAATCGGCGACATCGCATGCCTCGGCCGCGTCGGGGTAGATTGGAGGCGGATGCGATTCGGAAGGCAGCGGCGATGAGCGGAGACGGTTCCAACGGGAGCGGCCGCGCCGAGACCGACGTCGATCCGCAGGAGACGCGGGAGTGGCTCGAGGCGATCGACGCGGTGATTGCCGCCGACGGTCCGGACCGCGCCGAGCAGCTGCTCGGCCGCGTCGTCGGCGAGGCGCATCGGCGTGGCGCGGCGATCCAGACGAGCGGCCCGACGCCGTACGTCAACACGATCCAGCCCGCCGACGAGCCCGAGCTGCCGGGCGACCCGGCGCTCGAGCGACGGGTGCGCTCGCTGGTCCGCTGGAACGCGATCGCGACCGTGCTGCGCGCCAACGCGGAGTCGTCGGAGCTCGGCGGCCACATCGCCTCCTACCAGTCGGCGGCGGTCCTCTACGAGATCGGCTTCAACCACTTCTGGCACGCGCCGAGCGACGAGCACGCCGGCGACCTCGTCTACATCCAGGGCCACAGCTCGCCCGGGATCTACGCGCGCTCCTTCCTCGAGGGCCGGCTCAGCGAAGAGCAGATGGACGGCTTCCGCCAGGAGGTGAGCGTCGCGGGCGGGCTCAGCTCCTACCCGCATCCGTGGTTGATGCCGAGCTACTGGCAGTTCCCGACCGTCTCGATGGGCCTCGGGCCGATCATGGCGATCCACCAGGCGTACTTCATGCGCTACCTCGACGACCGCGGGATCGCCGACACCTCGGACCGCAAGGTCTGGGCCTTCCTCGGCGACGGCGAGACCGACGAGCCCGAGTCGCTCGGCGAGATCGCGCTCGCCGGCAGGGAGGGCCTCGACAACCTCGTCTTCGTCATCAACTGCAACCTGCAGCGCCTCGACGGGCCCGTGCACGGCAACGGCAAGATCATCCAGGAGCTCGAGACGATCTTCCGCGGCGCCGGCTGGAACGTGATCAAGGTGATCTGGGGTCATCGTTGGGACCCGCTGATCGCCGACGACGAGAACGGCCTGCTGCTGCAGCGCATGGAGGATGCGATCGACGGCGAGTACCAGGTCTACAAGTCGCGCGACGGCGCCTACGTCCGTGAGCACTTCTTCGGCGCCCATCCGGAGCTCGCCAAGCGGGTCGAGGAGATGAGCGACGAGGAGATCTGGAACCTGAACCGCGGCGGCCACGATGCGGTCAAGGTCCACGCCGCATATGCCGCTGCCGCAGCCCACACCGGCCAGCCGACCGTGATCCTCGCGAAGACGATCAAGGGCTACGGCATGGGCGAGGCCGGCGAGGGCCAGAACACCACCCACCAGCAGAAGAAGATGAACACCGAAGCGCTCAAGGCCTTCCGCGACCGCTTCGAGCTCGAGATCTCCGACGAGGAGGTCGAGCAGGTCGTCCTTCTACCGGCCGCCCGACGACTCGCCCGAGATCACCTACCTGAAGGAGCGCCGGGCCGAGCTCGGCGGCTATCTGCCGGCGCGGCGCGAGCGCGTCGACGAGCCGCTGCCGGTGCCCGACCTCGAGGTCTTCAAGAGCCAGCTCGAGGGCACGGGCGAGCGCGAGGTCTCGACGACGATGGCCTTCGTCCGCGTCCTCGCGGCGCTGCTTCGCGACAAGCAGATCGGCGATCGGGTCGTGCCGATCGTCCCCGACGAGTCACGCACCTTCGGGATGGAGGGCATGTTCCGCCAGCTGGGCATCTACTCGCACGTCGGCCAGCTCTACGAGCCCGAGGACGCCGGCTCGATGATGTTCTACAAGGAGGACCAGCAGGGGCAGATCCTGCAGGAGGGGATCAACGAGGCGGGCGCGATGTCGGCCTGGATCGCGGCGGCGACCTCGTACTCGAACCACGCCGTGCAGATGATCCCCTTCTACGTCTTCTATTCGATGTTCGGCTTCCAGCGGGTCGGCGACCTCGCCTGGGCGGCGGGCGACTCGCGCGCCCGCGGTTTCCTGCTCGGCGGCACCGCGGGGCGGACGACGCTCAACGGCGAGGGTCTCCAGCACGAGGACGGGCACAGCCACGTGCTCGCGGCGACCGTTCCCAACTGCGTCTCCTACGACCCCGCCTACGGCTACGAGGTCGCGGTGATCGTCCGCGAGGGCCTGCGGCGGATGATCGGCTCCCAGGAGGACGTCTTCTACTACCTGACGATCGCCAACGAGAACTACGTGCATCCGCAGATGCCCGAGGGGGCGGAGGAGGGGATCCTGCGCGGGCATGTACCGGGTCAAGGAGGCCTCGGGGAAGCAGCCGGCCGTGCGGCTGCTCGGCTCCGGGCCGATCCTGCGCGAGGCGCTCGGCGCGGCCGAGTTGCTGGCCTGACGACTTCGATGTCGACGCCGAGGTCTGGAGCGCGACGAGCTGGACGGAGCTGCGCCGCGACGGGCTCGCCGCCGAGCGCGAGGCGCGACTCGGCGCTTCCGGCAAGCGTCGCGACACCTGGGTGGAAGGGTGCCTCGGCCGCGAGACCTGGTGCCCCGGTGGTCGCGACGAGCGATTACATGAAGGCGTTGCCCGACGGGATCCGCGAGTGGGTTCACGGGCGCTTCGCGAGCCTCGGCACCGACGGCTTCGGCCGCAGCGACTGGCGCCGCGAGCTGCGCAGCTTCTTCGAGATCGACAGCCGCCACGTCGCCGTCGCCGCGCTGCAGGCGCTTGCCGATGACGGCAAGGGCCCGCGCTCCGCGGTCAAGGGCGCGATCGAGAAGTACGGCATCGACCCCGACAAGCCGGACCCGGCGGTGAGCTGAGCGATGGAGGTCAAGGTCCCCGACATCGGCGACTTCACGCGACGTCCCGGTGATCGAGATCCTCGTCTCCGTGGGCGAGCAGGTGGAGGCCGAGCAGGGCCTGATCACGCTCGAGTCCGAGAAGGCGACGATGGACGTGCCCGCCCCCGAGGCGGGCACGATCACCAAGCTGCTGGTCGCCGTCGGCGACACCGTCAGCGAGGGCACCGCGATCGCCGAGCTGGAGGCGCGGCGAGGGGCGGCGAGGAGGGGGCGGACGAGGACGGCGCCGACGGACGAGGACTCCGACGCCGACGAGGCCGAACGTCCCTCGGGCGGTCCGATAGGGACGGATGCGGGACGTTCGGCGGCTGCGGGCGAGGAGCCGAGTTCCGGCGAGCCCGTCTACGCCAGTCCTTCCGTGCGCCGGCGGGCGCGCGAGCGCGGCGTCGAGCTGAGCCGCGTCGAGGGCACCGGCCGCAAGGGCCGGATCACCGTCGAGGATGTCGAGCGGGGCGAGACGAAGGGCGCTGCGGCGAGCGCCGGCGGCACGTCGATCGAGGGGCCGAACATGGCTCCCTGGCCGAGCATCGACCACGCCAAGTACGGCGAGGTCGAGCGGGTCGAGCTCTCCCGCATCAAGCAGATCAGCGGCCCGAACCTGGCCCGCAACTGGGTCTACATCCCGCACGTCACCCATCACGACGAGGCCGACATCACCGAGCTCGAGGCGTTCCGCAAGCAGATCAACTCCGAGCAGGACGTCAAGGTGACGATGGTCGCGCTGCTGCTCAAGGCCTGCGTGCCGGTGCTCGAGCAGTACCCCGAGTTCAACTCTTCGCTCGATGGCGACGCGCTGATCCTGAAGCGCTACTACCACCTGGGCTTCGCCGCCGACACGCCGCAGGGACTGCTCGTGCCCGTGATCCGCGACGTCGACCGCAAGGGGCTGCTCGAGATCGCCGACGAGCTGATCGAGCTCTCCGGCAAGGCGCGCGAGGGCAAGCTCTCGCCGTCGGAGATGGCCGGCGCCACCTTCACGATCTCCTCGCTCGGCGGCATCGGCGGCACCGGCTTCACGCCGATCGTCAACGCGCCGCAGGTCGCGATCCTCGGCGTCACCCGCTCGGCGATGAAGCCGGTCTGGGACGCGCGATGCCGGCGAGTTCGTGCCCCGGCTGATGGTGCCGCTGTCGCTCTCCTACGACCATCGCGTGGTCGACGGCGCGGCAGCCGCCCGCTTCTGCGTGGCGCTCGTCAAGGTCCTCGAGGACTTCCGGAGGATCCTGCTTTGAGCGAGGTCAAGGTCCCCGACATCGGCGACTTCACCGACGTCCCGGTGATCGAGATCCTCGTCTCCGTGGGCGAGCAGGTCGAGGCCGAGCAGGGCCTGATCACGCTCGAGTCCGAGAAGGCGACGATGGACGTGCCCGCGCCCGAGGCCGGCACGATCACCAAGCTGCTCGTCGCCGTCGGCGACACCGTCAGCGAGGGCACCGCGATCGCCGAGCTGGAGGCCGGCGAGGGTGGCGAGGAGGTGGCGGACGAAGACGACGCCGAGGACGAGGATTCCGACGCCGACGAGGCCGAACGTCCCTCAGGCGGTCCGATAGGGCACGGATGCGGGACGTTCGAGGCGAGGGAGGACGAGCCCGAAGCCGGGCCGCGTCGTCGTCATCGGCTCCGGGCCCGGTGGCTACACGGCCGCCTTCCGCGCCGCCGACCTCGGCCTCGAGGTCGTGCTCGTCGAGCGCTTCGACGTGCTCGGCGGCATCTGCCTGAACGTCGGCTGCATCCCCTCGAAGGCGCTGCTGCACGCCGCCCGCGTGATCGCCGAGACCGAGGAGTCGGCCTCGCTTCGGGATCAGCTTCGGCGAACCCGAGATCGACCTCGACCGGCTGCGCGAGTGGAAGCAGGAGGTCGTCGGCAAGCTCACCGGCGGGCTCCAGGGCCTGGCCAAGCGCCGCAAGGTCAAGGTCGTCACCGGCGAGGCGAAGTTCACCGGCCCGAACGAGATCGAGGTCGACGGCACGACGATCGACTTCACGCACTGCATCATCGCCGCCGGCTCGCGGCCGATCGAGCTGCCCGGCTTCCCCGACGACGAGCGCGTGATCGATTCGACCGGGCGCGCTCGAGTTGGCCGACGTCCCCGAGCGGATGCTGATCGTCGGCGGCGGCATCATCGGCCTCGAGATGGCGACCGTCTACGACGCGCTCGGCAGCTCCGTCAGCGTCGTCGAGATGACCGACCAGCTGATCCCCGGATGTGACCCCGACCTCGTCAAGCCGCTCGCCGCGCGGATCGAGCCCCGCTACGAGGCCGTGATGCTGGGCACGAAGGTGAGCGAGGTGAAGGCGACCGAGAAGGGCCTCGAGGTGAGCTTCGAGGGCGATGACGCGCCCGACCCGCAGGTCTACGACCGCGTTCTCGTTGCCGCCGGGCGGCGCGCCAACGGCGATCTGCTCGAGCTCGGGCCGAGCGGGGTGGAGGCGGACGAGCGCGGCGTGATCGCCGTCGACGAGCAGCAGCGCACGAACGTCCCCCACATCTTCGCGATCGGCGACATCACCGGGAACCCGATGCTCGCCCACCGCGCCACCTACCAGGCGGTCGTCGCTGCCGAGGTGATCGCCGGCGAGGACGTCGCCTACGACGCCCAGAGCATCCCCTCCGTCGCCTACACCGATCCCGAGGTGGCCTGGACCGGCCTCACGGAGACCGAGGCGAAAGCAGGCCGGGCACCGAGTACGAGGTCGCCAAGTTCTCCTGGCAGGCCTCCGGCCGGGCGCTCGGCATCGCCCGGCCCGAGGGCCTGACGAAGTTGCTCGTCGATCCCTCGAGCCGGCGGATCCTCGGCGCCGGGATCACGGGCGTCAACGCCGGGGAGCTGATCGCCGAGCTCGCGCTGGCGATCGAGATGGGCGCCACCGCGGGCGACGTCGGGCTCACCGTCCACCCGCACCCGACGCTCTCGGAGACGGTCACCTTCGCGGCCGAGGTCGCGGAGGGCGTCGTCACCGACATCTACGCGCCGAAGCGCCGGCCACGATCCCAGGGGTAGAGGCAGCCTCCGCGCCGCCCATCCGGCGATCCAGGGAGGAGTGGGGGCGATGGTCGATCGGGAGGCATTCGCGCTTGGCCTGCGGGTCGCCATCGCCGTACCGGTGGCGCTCGCCGTCTCCGACCTGCTGATCGGCGGCGCCCAGGGCCCGCTGTTCACGGCGTTCGGCAGCTTCGCGCTGCTCGCGATGGCCAACTTCGGCGGTCCGCCGCTACGACGCCTGCGGGCCTACGTCGCCTGCACGGTGATCAGCGGTGCGCTGATCGCGATCGCGACGCCGTTCTCGGGCGATCCCATCGCGGCCGGGCTGCTCGCCCTGCCGATCCTCTTCGGGATCCGCTTCGGCGGCAGCTTCGGCTCCCAGTTCAGCGCCGGCGTCACCGCGACGACGCTCGCCTTCGTGCTCGCGATCGCGGTCGAGGTGCCGAGCTCGGCCCTCGACGACCGGCTGCTCGGCTGGGCGATCGCCGGCGCGTTCGCGACCGCGGCGGCGCTGCTGCTCTGGCCGACCTGGGAGCGGGCGAAGATGCTGACTCGGCCTCGCCAAGGTCGCGGACGCGTTCGCCGAGGGCGGTCTCGGCGAGCACGCGGAGCGCGCCCAGAAGATGCTCGCGGACTTCCGCCTGAGCCGCCCGACCGGGATCCCGGTGCACGCCGCAACGCTGCGCGAGGAGCGCTGCTTCCGGCGCACGATCAGCCAGTTCACGCGGCTCGGCGAGCTTGCGCCGCTGCCGCCTTCCGAATCCGAGGAGGACCGCAGGCTGCTGGGCGAGATCGAAGCCGGGCTCGCCGCATGCGCGTCGGCCCTCGCCGGCGATGCCGACGCCGCCCCGGATCCGGCGGCGATCGAGCGCGCCCGGATCGAGCACCGGGACGCGCTGCAGGAGCGCGTGCGGGCACAGCTCGACGCCGGTACGGACCCCGAGGAGGTGCTCCGCTTTCTCGACCGGAGCTTCCCGCTGCGGATCGGCTCGCTGGTCGTGCTCGCGGCCTGCACGAACGCGCTGATCCTGACCGGGCGTGAGCTCCCGGGTGAGCGCGACTTCGAGATCTATCCCGAGCTGGAGATGCTCGAGGACTCGGGGCCGCGCACCGGCCTGCGCCTCGCGCGGGCCTGGCTGCGCCGGGATTCGGCGCGGCTGCACGATGCGGTGCGCGCCTCGGTCGGCCTTACCGCGGCCGTCGTCGTCGCGACCGCGACGGGCATCAGCCACGGATTCTGGGTCGTACTGGCGACGCTCGTCGTGCTTCGTTCGAACGCGCGCGGCACCGGCCGCACCGCCTTCCGGGTGATCGGCGGCACGGTCGCCGGCTTCGTCGTCGCCTCTCTTCTACTGCTCGTGATCGGCACCGGCCAGACCGGCCTGTGGATCGCGTTGCCGTTCGTCGTCTTCGCCTCCGCCTATCTGCCCGCGTCCGCCAACCTCGCGGGCGGTCAGGGCGCGTTCGCCGTCTTCGTCGTCGTGCTCTTCAACCTGTTCGAGCCGGTCGGCTGGTCGGTCGGCCTCGTCCGGGTCGAGGACGTCGCGCTTGGCGCCGCGATCAGCCTCGCTGGTCGGCCTGCTGCTGTGGCCGCGTGGCGCCACCCACGCGATCCGCCGCGCGGCGGTCTCCGCCTACCGGGCCGCCGGCGACTATCTCGCCTCGGTGATCGGCGAGGCCGTGCCCGTGGCCGGGCCGCTGGCCGAGCCGCCCCGCGAGGAGGCGATGGCGGCGACGGTTCTCGCCGCCGACGCGATCGACCAGCACCGAGCCGAGCCGGGCCCGCAGCTCGACGGCGCGCAGGAGTTCGCGCTGCTCGATGGTCCGCGCCTGATCCGCGCCGCCGCCGACGGCTGGATGGCGATCCGCGCGCTGTACCCGGGCGAGCACGGCCCGGCGAAGGCGTTGCACGAGCGCGCGGCGCTGCTCGGCTCCGAGGTCGAGCGACTGGCGATCGCGCTCGAGTCCGGCGGCGTGGCGCCGGCGCCGGTGCAGAAGCGCCCCGACCTCTCCGCCGATCTACGGGCCGAGGCGGTGGCGGCGCTCAGCGACTGGCATGCCGGCGATACCGGCAGCCTGCGGATCGTCTGGGAGCGCGACTGGCTGCACCTGCTCGCCGGCGCGTTTGCCGGCCTCGAGCAGCCGGTGATCGAGGCGGGCGAGGTGCTGCGCTAGGTGATCGCGGGTCGTGCGCCTCAGCCGCTGCCGCCCGGCAGCGGTGGCAGGCGCAACTCGACCTCGTCGAGGATCGGCTTCAGGATCAGATAGGAGGCGTAGAGACCCCCCGCGAACAGCGGCAGGCCGGTGACGATCCTCGCCACCGCGAGCAGGCCCGACGGAGTCGCTCAAGTACAGGGGCACCTGAATCGCGAGCCGGGTAGCGAAGACCCCGACCCAGATCCAGCTCGCGAGCGTGTAGAGGCGCAGTCGCTTGCGGTTCGCGCGCCAGTCACCGTCCTCGCCGGTGAAGCGCGAGAGGACGAGGCCGATCAGCGGCCGCCGGACGAGGATCGAGCCCAGATAGAGCACCAGCCAGCCGGCGTTGGTGAGCAGGCCCGGCAGGAAGAAGCCGCTTGCGTTGCCCGTCCGGGCGGCGACGAAGGCGCCGATTGCCACGCCGACGACGCCCGAGATCGCGTACTGGATCGACTCACGCCGGTACAGGCGGACCGCCGCGAGCACGGCGCTGATCGCCAAAGCGATGATCGCCGGCACCGTGATCCTGTCCTGGCCGCTGGCGACGTAGGCGATCGTGAAGGCGACGAAGGGCAGCGTCGACTCGGCGACCCCCAGCGGACCCCCGACGGCGTCCGACAGCGTCTGCCCGGTCGGCCGCGGATGGGCGTCGTGGAGCTCCTCGTTCTCGCTGTCTGCGGGGTCGGCCACTCTGCGACGATAACCCGGCACCGGCGGCAGCGATTCGCGCCCCCGCACCGATTTCCACCCTCCACACAGAAGGAGCCTCCGTGACGAGCGCCACCGCGACCGACCTCTACGAGATTCCGCAGGAATTCGCCGACTTCCGCGAGATGATCCGCAGCCTCGCGACTGACAAGATCGCGCCCCGCGCCGCCGAGATCGACGCCACCGATGAGTACCCGTGGGACATTCGCGAGCTGCTCGCCTCCCACGACGTGCTCGGCCTCCCGTTCGCGGAGGAGTACGGCGGTATGGGCACGGGCACGCTGATGCTGCAGATCGGCGTCGAGGAGATCGCCAAGGCCTCCGGCTCGTGCGCCCTGATCCTGATGATCCAGGAGCTCGGCACGCTGCCGATCCAGCTGTTCGGCTCGGAGGAGCTCAAGCAGCGCTTCCTGCCCAAGTGCGCCGTCCGGCGAGTGGTCGCCTGCCTTCTGCCTCAGCGAGCCCGACGCCGGCTCCGACCCGGGAGCGATGCGCACGACCGCCGTGCAGGACGGCGACGAGTGGGTGATCAACGGGACGAAGAACTGGATCACGAACGCGGGCATCTCCGACTTTCAGGTCGTCTTCGCCGTCACCGATCGCGAGGCGGGCCGGATCACGGCCTTCGTCGTCGAGAGCGATCGCGAGGGCTACTCGGTGCCCGAAGTTCGAGCACAAGCTCGGCATCCACGGCTCGCCGACCGGCCAGCCCGTGTTCCAGGACGTCCGCGTTCCGGCCGACAACGTGGTCGGCGAGGTCGGCCGCGGGATGGCGGTCGCGCTTGGCACCCTCGAGCGGACGCGCCTCGGCGCCGCCGCCCAGGCCGTCGGACTCGCTCAGGGCGCGACCGACTACGCCGTCTCCTACGCGAAGGAGCGCGAGTCGTTCGGCAAGCCGATCATCGAGCACCAGGGGCTGCAGTGGAAGCTCGCCGACATGCAGACGAAGACGGCCGCCGCACGCGAGCTGCTCTACAAGGCCTGCGCGCTCGCCGACCGCAACGACCCGCAGCTGTCGATGTACTCCTCGATGGCGAAGCTCTTCGCCTCCGACACCGCGATGGAGGTGACGACCGATGCCGTCCAGGTGCTCGGCGGCTACGGCTACGTGAACGAGTATCCGGTCGAGCGGATGATGCGCGACGCGAAGATCACGCAGATCTACGAAGGCACGAACGAAATCCAGCGCGTGGTTATTGGCCGGCATCTCGCTCGGTAGGCGCCCGGCGCTCTCCGACGCTGCGCCTGAGCGCACCCGCGGCCGGCGCTCATGTAGCTCCGCCACACCTGCGCCGGCCTGCGTGCGCGCTCATGCTTGGTCGGAGAACGCCTGGAGCCGTTGGCCCCTCGTGTCCGAGGCGCGAGTCTCGCCGAGGGCGCTGCTCGCTGCTCGAGAGCCGGACCGGGACTGCGGCTTTCTCTGAGTCGAGTGGGGCTTCCGGGCGGAGCAGGAGCGCTCCCTCGCCGGTGACGTAGGCCTCCTCGCCGTGTTCGACGATGTCCATCCCTTGGACTCCTCCCGGGCGCCGGCCCGCAGCGGCATCGCCACGCCCAGCAGCTTGAGGATCACGAAGGTGCCCACGAACGCGTACGCGGGCGTGGCCAGCACGGCGAGCAACTGATCGCCGAGCTGCGCTGCGTTTCCGTACAGCAGCCCGTCCGCGATCCCATTCCAGGACTGCTGCGCGAAGAAGCCGATGAAGACGATCCCGGTCGAGCCCCGCCATGCCGTGGGCGGCGAGCACGTCCAGCGTCTCGTCAACCCGCGTCCGGGTGCGCCAAGCGATCACGGCGTAGCTCGGCAGAGCGGCGAGCGCACCCAGCAACATCGCCCACCCTGGGCTGACGTAGCCGCCGGCGGGGGTGATCCCAACGCAGCCGACGACGATCGCCGTGGCGGCGCCGACGGCGGTGATCTGCCGGCCCCTGATCAGGTCGAGAACGAACCAGACGAGCAATGTGCAGGCCGGGCAGAGCAGGGTGTTGACGAAGGCGAGGATGCCGGGCTCGTTGGCACCGAGGCCGCTGCCGCCGTTGAAGCCGAACCATCCGAACCACAGCAAGCCCGCGCCGAGCAGGACGTAAACGGTGTTGTGCGGCAGCAGTGCCTGACGGCCGTAATCCCGCCTGGCGCCGACGACGATCGCCGCCGCCAGCGCGGAGAAGCCGGATCCCATCTCGACCGGGACGCCACCGGCAAAGTCGAGGGTGCCGCCCGACTGCAGCCAGCCGCCGCCGAACGCCCAGTGGGCGAGCACGGGGTAGATCGCCACCGACCAGATCGCGATGAAGATCAGGTAGGTGCCGAACCGCATGCGCTCGACCACCGCGCCGGAGACGAGGGCGGCCGTAACGATGCAGAAGGTCCCCTGAAACGCGAAGAAGAGCAACTGCGGGATCGTCTGCCCCGCACGTGGGGCGAAGCCGACGCCCGCGAGGAAGGCGTGGTCGAAACCGCCGATCAATCCGTTGGCGTCCCCGAAGGCGAACGAATAGCCGATCGCCGCCCATGAGATCGTCGCGACGGCGAGCGCTGCCACGCTCATCATGAACGTATTGAGCGTGTTCTTCGATCGCACCAGTCCGGCGTAGAAGAGTCCGAGGGCCGGCGTCATCAGCAGGACGAGCGCGGTGGCGGCGAGCATCCACGCGGTGTCGCCGGTGTCGATGCCAGGCGCGATCTGTGCGAAGGCCACGTCTAGCCTTCCATCGGCGTCACGGCCGCGCGATCCGCTTCGCCCGTCCGGATGCGGACGACGCGGTCGAGCGGGACGACGAAGATCTTCCCGTCGCCGACTTCGCCGGTTCGACCGCCCTCGCAGAGCGCTTCGATCGCCGGTTCGACGAACTCTTCCGTCACGGCGATCTCAAACCGGATCTTGTCGCTGAGCTCCATCATCACGCGCGCCCCGCGATACGTCTCGACACGGTCGAGCTCGCCGCCGTGCCCCTGCACGCGGCTCATGGAGATGCCGCGGACATTGGCGCGGTAGAGGGCCTCGAGTACATCGTTGGCCTGCTCGGGTCGGACGATGCCGATCACCAGCTTCATCTTCTCTCCTGTGTTCGGGCTGCCGGGGGCTTGGCCGCGACGGGTGGCCCCGCGACCGGACTTCGTCGCGCGAGCTTGCGGACCCTCGCGACGTGGCGAGCCTAGCGGCGCCCTCCGATGCCTTCGCCGGTTCCCGATGGCCACGGCCGGGGCGCGGTGACGTCCCGAGGGGTTGCAAGGATCGACCTCCTATGGCGAAAGCTAAGAGCCGGTTCATCTGCGACGCGTGCGGGCACGAGGCCCTCGCCTGGTCGGGGCAGTGCGGCGGTTGCGGCGAGTGGAACACGCTGAACGAGGTCCGGGTAGAGCCGAGCGCCGCGCCGGCGCGGAGTGGCGGTCGCCGTGCGTCGGCCGGCGCCGCGGCCGGCCGGCCGATCCCGCTCCGCGATGTCATGCGTCCCCAGCACGAGCGCCTCGCCTCCGGGATCGGAGAGCTCGACCGGGTGCTGGGCGGCGGGCTGGTGCCGGGCTCGCTGGTCCTGCTTGGCGGCGCCCCCGGGATCGGCAAGAGCACGATCACGGCGATGGCGCTCGGCAATCTCGCCGGCGCCGGACGGCGGACGCTTTACGTGAGCGGCGAGGAGTCGGCGGCGCAGGTGCGGATGCGGGCCGAGCGGCTGGGGGAGGGGGCGCTATCCGTGCCGGTCCTCGCCGAGACCGAGCTCGGCGCCGTCGCCGCGACGCTCGAGGCCGAGGCGCCCGAGGTCTGCGTGGTCGACTCGGTGCAGACGATGCACAGCTCCACGCTGACGAGTGCGCCCGGATCCGTCGCGCAGGTGCGTGAGGCGGCGAATGGGCTGATGGAGGTTGCCAAGCGGACGGGGACGGCGCTCGTCCTGGTCGGCCACGTGACCAAGGAGGGTTCGGTCGCCGGCCCGCGCGTGCTCGAGCACCTGGTCGACTGCGTGCTCGTCTTCGAGGGCGAGCGCGAGCGCTCCTACCGGACCCTGCGGGCACTCAAGAACCGCTTCGGCGCGACCAGCGAGGTCGGCGTCTTCGAGATGCGTTCCGGCGGCCTCGTCGAGGTCGAGGACCCGTCCGCCCGGTTCGTTGCCGAGGCGACCCGCGCGCCGGGCTCGGTCGTGCTCTGCGCGATGGAGGGCACGCGGCCGCTGCTCGTCGAGGTGCAGGCGCTCGTCGCGCCGACCGAGATGGTGCCGCCGCGCCGGTTCGCGAACGGCATCGATCGCAACCGCCTCGCGATGGTCCTCGCGGTACTCGCTCGGCACGGCGGCGTCTCCGTCGGCTCGGCCGATGTCTTCGTCAGCGTCGCGGGCGGGGTCCGCGTCGACGAGCCGGGAGCCGACCTCGCGGTTGCGCTCGCGGTCGCCTCGGCGCAGTCGGGCGAGCCCCTTTGCGATCCGGGGGGATTGCCACTCGCCTGCTTCGGCGAGATCGGGCTGACCGGCGAGTTGCGCGGGGTCGTCCATCCCGAGCGCCGCCTTGCCGAGGCGCGCAAGTTCGGTCTCGGGCCGATCCTGGCGCCCGCGACGGCGGAGCGTGAGCCGGGATTGGCGGCCGCCCGGACGCTGCGCGAGGCGCTGCGCCAGGCGCCGCGCGCCGGCCGCGCGCCGGATGCCGCCGAGCCTCCGCTCGCCGCCTGAGTTTGCAGGCAAAACGTCTGCGCTTGACAGGCGGCAATCCGATCCCTCCACTCGGGATTCGACCGCGGGCCGCGAAGCTCCGGGGTCTGCCAAACTGGACGACCGGATGACGCCGGCTTCCTGGGACGAGCAAACAGACCCGCAGGCGCGTCAGGACCCGCGGATGCTCAAGGCCCTCGACATGGTCGCCCCGGGCACGGCGCTTCGCGAGGGCGTCGACAACGTCATCCACGCCAGCACCGGCGGGCTGATCGTTCTCGGCGAGCCGGAAGAGATCTCCTTCCTGTTCTCCGGCGGGCTCCGTCTCGACGTCGACTACACCCCGCAGCTGCTCTACCAGGTGGCGAAGATGGACGGCGCGATCGTCCTCGACTCGGATGCCCGGAAGATCTCCTGGGCGAACGTCCAGCTGATGCCGGATCCGACGATCCACTCGGCCGAGACCGGCACCCGCCACCGCACCGCCGAGCGCGTCTCGAAGCAGACGAAGGCGCTCGTCATCGCCGTCTCGGCCCGCCGCGACGTCGTCTCCCTCTACCAGGAGGGGATGAAGTACATCCTCCAGGACATCCCGACCGTGCTCAGCAAGGCGAACCAGGGCCTCGCCACGCTCGAGAAGTACCGCAGCCGCCTGGACGCGGTCTCGAGCCGCCTGACGACGCTCGAGTTCGCCGGCGCCGTCACGCTCCACGACGTGCTCACGGTCCTGCAGCGTGGCGAGCTGCTGCTCCGCACCTCCTACGAGGTCGAGCGCTACATCATCGAGCTCGGCGCCGAGGGGCGGCTGATCGAGATGCAGCTCGAGGAGACGGTGGTCGGCGTGCTTCCGGACCGCGCGGCGCTGATCCGCGACTACGCCTCCGACGACTCCGAGGCCGCCCTCGACGACACCCTTGCAGCGCTCTCGCAGATGGCGCATTCAGAGCTTCTCGATCTCGGCCGTCTGGCCGAGCTTCTCGGCCACGACCGCAAGGTCAATCCTCATGACCTGCGGGTGTCGGCGCGTGGCTATCGCGCGCTCGGCAGAATCCCGCGGCTTCCGCGGCTGGTCGGCGAGAAGGTCATCCGCGAGCTCGGCAGCCTCGACGCGATTCTCGCGGCGAGCGAAGCGGAGCTCGCATCGATCGACGGCGTCGGCGAAGGCCGCGCAGTCGACATCCGCGAAGGACTCGACCGCCTCCGGGAGGTCGAGGTCTTCGATCGATACCCAAAGGTCTGACGGGCGCCCAGCGGGCGCCCGTCCTATTCAAGGAGGCAGACGATTCCCGAACTAGTCGAAGCAGACGAGCTGACGAGCGCCCCTCTCGAACTCGAGGATCTCGATTGCGATTTCGAGGTGGGCGACAACGTCGTCTACCCGCACCACGGTGCGGGCGTCGTGCTCACGAAAGAGACCAAGTCGCTCCTCGGCGAGGAGCGCGAGTACCTCACGATCAAGATCCTGCACAACGACATGACTGTGCAGGTGCCCTGCGACAACGCCGGCCAGGCCGGGCTGCGTCGGGTGATCGGCCCCAACGACGTGAAGAAGGTCACCGGCGTGCTCACCGACGACGTCTCGGAGATGCCGAAGAACTGGAACCGCCGGTTCAAGTACAACCGGGAGAAGATCAAGACGGGTGACGTCTTCGAGCTCGCCGAGGTCGTCCGCAACCTCGCGATCCGCGAGATGGAGAAGGGCCTGTCCACAGGGGAGAAGCAGATGTACACCAGGGCCAAGAAGATCCTCGCCTCGGAGTTCATGTACGCGCTCGACACGGACGAGGATGGCGCTGAGGACTACCTCGACGGCCTGCTGACGGAGCGCTTCGGGGCGGGCGCACCGGCCTAGGCCCCGTCCCGACGATCAGCCGCATAGCGCGCCGCCGTGAAGGCGACCGCCGTGATCGCGGCCGCCGGCTCCGGGGAGAGGCTCGGAGCCGGCGGCCCGAAGGCTTTCGTCGAACTCGCCGGTCGGCCGCTGCTTGCTCATTCGCTCGCCGCCGCGGCGGCCGCGCCGTCGATCGAGGCGATCGTCGTCGCCGCGCCGCCGGGCGCCCTCGATCGGGCGAGCGAGGTTGCGGCGGGTCTCGGAGGCATCCCGATCGAGGTGATTGCCGGCGGCGCGACGCGGGCGGAATCGGTCGCCGCGGCGCTCGAGCACGTCCGCAGCGAGCTCGTGCTCGTCCACGACGCGGCCCGGCCGCTGGCACCCCCGGAGCTCTACGAGTCGATCGTCGCGCGCCTGCGGGCCGAGCCCGACCTCGCCGCGGTGATCGCCGCCGTGCCGGTCACAGACACGATCAAGCGCGTCGCCGGCGAGGGCATGCGGATCACCGAGACGGTTCCGCGCGAGCACCTGTGGGGCGCGCAGACTCCGCAGGGCTTCCGCGTTGCAGCGCTGCGCGAGGCCCAGCACGAGGCGCTCGCGGCGGGCGCGCTCGCCGCAGCGACGGACGAGGCGGCGCTGATCGAGGCCGCGGGCGGAACGGTGGGCATCGAACCGGTCCCGGGACCGAACCTGAAGGTGACGAGTGGCGAGGACCTGCTGATCGCGGAGGCGCTGCTCGGCGCACTGGGCTGAGCGTCCGCTCAGCGGGTCAGCAGGACCCAGACGGCGGTCGCGGCGAAGAGGATCTGGCCCACGCCGAAGGCGACGCCCAGATTCGCCGCGCCGAGCGCTTCCGCGACTGCGACGCCGACGGCAAAGGCGGCGGCGGGGATGCCGAGGTCGGCGAGCAGGGCCACGTCTTTAGGCTACCTCCAGGCCCACCCGTCCGCCGGGCCGCGCGCCGAAGCCAATGCTGAGCGATCTGCACGTACATCTGCGTCCCGATGAGCCCGGCACCGCCCCGGACCTCTACTTCACGGCGGAGAACGTCGAGCGCTACCGGGCGGCGGCCCGGGCAGCCGGGATCACCGAGCTCGGCATCTCCGAGCACGTCCACCGCTTCTCTGCCGCGCTTGACGTCTGGCGACACCCGTTCTGGGTCGAGGAGGCGACGGACGACCTCGATGCCTACTGCGCGTTCCTCGCCGACAGTGACCTGCTCGTCGGGATCGAGGCGGACTGGGTGCGGGGTGCGGAGGAGCGGATGGCGGTGCTGCTCGACGCGCGTCCCTTCGACTACGTGCTCGGCTCCGTCCACTTCGTCGGCAGCGCCTCGGTCGACCAGGACCGATGGGACGTCTGGGAGGATGAGTCAGGTGACCCCGATCGCGTCTGGGAGCGCTACTTCACTGAGCTCGCGGCCGCGGCCCGTTCGGGCCTGTACGACGTCATGGCCCATCCGGACCTGGTCAAGGTCTGGGGTGCCGCCCGGCCGGGCCCGCAGCGCGATCCGCGCCACTACTACGAGATCGCCGTCGAGGCCTTCGCCGAAGCGGGCGTCGCGGCCGAGGTCTCGACCGCCGGTCTGCGCAAGCCGGTCGGCGAGCTCTATCCGGCGCCCCCGTTCGCCGAGATGCTGGCGGAGGCTCGGGTGCCGATGACGATCTCCTCCGACGCCCACCTGCCCGAGCATGTCGGCTACGCGTACGATCGCGCCCTGGAGTTGCTCGCGCGGCTCGGGGTCGGCGAGATCGCCGCCTTCCGCGGACGCGAGCGACGTCTCGAGGAGATTGGATGAGCGCCCGCGTCGGATTCGGATACGACAGCCACCGGCTCGAGGCCGGGCGGCCATTGATCCTGGGTGGAATCGAAATCCCCCACGAGCAGGGGCTGGCCGGCCACTCGGACGCGGACGTGGTCACCCACGCGGTCATCGACGCCTTGCTCGGCGCAGCCGGAGCCGGCGACATCGGCGATCGCTACCCGCCCGAGGACGAGCGCTGGCGCGGAGCTGACTCGATTGGCCTGCTGGCCGACGTCGTTGCCGAGCTAGGCGGCGCGCCCGTCAACGTCGACGTAACGATCGTCTGCGAAGCCCCCCGGCTTGGCCCCCACAAGCTCGCGATCGGCCGGCGGATCGGTGGAGTAGTAGGAGTACCCGTGAACGTCAAGGCGACGACGAATGAGCGGATGGGGCCGATCGGCCGCGGTGAGGGCATCGCCGCCTTCGCGGTCGCGCTCGTCGACGTCGACGACGGGAGCGGGCTCTGAGCCGCGCCCGCGGAAGGGCTTCGTCACCGGGGAAACGAGGGCCGCGAAGGCGCCCGTATCCTCAACACCGCTACGGCCGATGTTACGCGCGTAGTGAATGACAGCGAAGCCGGTATAGGCCGCGAAGAGGCCGTCGGGGAGGCCGACGACCCACTTCCATGAAGTGTTGGGCTGGGTCATCTCGTAGACGCCCCAGATCGCTATTCCAAGCCCGAGGACGAGCATCGTCCCGCCGAGCACCATGCGGCCACGCCTGCTCATCCTCGATCCCTATCGGCCATGTCCGAGCAGACCTGAAGAAGATGGCAGGTGAATGGTCGCCGTGATCTGGTGGTTGCTCATACTCATAATCGCTTGGGTAGGGTGCTCGGATAGATGTTAGAGGGTGTAACAGATGCAACGAGGCGTATCCGCCTGGGCCAGCTCGGCCCCGCGGTCGACGTTCCGTTCAACCTCAAGGTCCTGCTCGAAGCGGGGATCGTTACGCCGATGCGGCCCGACAAACTGCTCGCGGTCGGGTCGGTTCTCCGAGCCTGGGGAGCGTCCCCGGCGGCTGGCATCGCCGCCTCCGCGATCCGCCGTCCCGACCGCATAGCGGTAATCGACGAGCGCGGCACGCGGACGTTCGCCGAGCTCGAATCGCGCTCGAGCGCGCTCGCCCGCGCCCTGCGGCGCGAATCCGGCGTGCAGGCCGGCGATTCCGTCGCGGTCATGTGCCGCAACCACGCCGGCTTCATCGAGGCGATCATCGCCTGCGCAAAGCTCGGTGCGACCGTGCTGCTGATGAACACCGACTTCGCCGGTCCGCAGCTCGTCGGCGTCGTCGAGCGCGAGGAGCCGAAGGCGGTGATCTACGACTCCGAGTTCACGGGGCTGCTGGAGGAGGCCGCCAAGGATCTTGCCCACGTCGTCGCCTGGCGCGACGAAGGTGACGCCACCGAGCATCCGATCGCCGACGAGTTGATCACCGCCTCGTCGGATGCCCCACTCGATCCGCCGGTCGAGCCGAGCCGCTTCATCATCCTCACCTCCGGAACAACCGGAACGCCGAAGGGCGCGCAGCGCAACTCGCCGGACTCGCTCGGGCCGCTCGCCGCCCTCTTCGACCGGATCCCGCTCCGGGCAGAGCAGAAGATCCACATCGCGGCGCCGATGTTCCACTCGTGGGGCTTTCTGCACTTCACCCTCGGTCTCGCGCTCGGCTCGACCTACGTTCTCCGGCGCCGGTTCAAGCCCGAGGGCGCCCTCGCGGCAGTCGCCGAGAATCGCGCAGAGGCGCTCGCGGTCGTCCCGGTGATGCTGCAGCGGATCATGGAGCTCGATCCGCAGGCCCGCGAGGGGTACGACCTCTCCTGCCTACGCGTGACCGCGGCGAGCGGCTCGGCGCTCCCCGGCGATCTCGCGACCCGCTGGATGGACTCCTTCGGCGACAACCTCTACAACCTCTACGGGTCGACCGAGGTCGCCTGGGCCTCGATCGCGACGCCGGGCGACATGCGCGACGCTCCCGGCACGGCGGGCAAGCCGCCCCACGGGACCGTCGTCCGAATCGTCGACGAGAGCGGCGAGCGGCTCGCGGATGGCGAGACGGGCCGGATCTTCGTCGGGAACGAGATGGCCTTTGCGGGCTACACGGGCGGCGGCGGCAAGGAGGGGCTCGATGGGCTGATGAGCTCCGGCGACGTCGGTCACTTCGACGAGGCCGGCCGCCTGTTCATCGACGGCCGGGACGACGAGATGATCGTCTCCGGCGGTGAGAACGTCTTCCCTCGCGAGGTCGAGGACCTGCTCAGCGATCACGAGGCAATCGACGAGGCCGCGGTGATCGGGATCGAGGACGAGCAGTACGGGCAGCGACTGAAAGCGTTCGTCGTGCTCGGCAGCGGCAAGAAGTTGAGCGAGGACGAGGTCAGGGGGCACATCAAGGCGAATCTCGCGCGCTACAAGGTGCCAAAGGAGGTCGAGTTCTTGGATGAGTTGCCGCGCAATCCGACCGGCAAGGTGCTCAAGCGCGAACTTTCGTAAGCGTTGCCGGCGCTGCCGCTTGATGGTGCGCCCGGCGTCCCCTGACGGCACTCTCTGACGCTGCGCCTGAGCGCACCTCTTCGCGGCTTATGTAGCTCCGCTACACCGCGCCGCTCGCAAGGCACGCTCAGGCTTGGTCAGAGAGCGCCTCGAGGTTGACGTTGGCGGTTGCGGGCGGGGCTTCTTGGCTGCCGCGGATAGCATCGGCTT
Source organism: uncultured Solirubrobacterales bacterium (assembly GCA_963850625.1). Classification (GTDB taxonomy): domain Bacteria; phylum Actinomycetota; class Thermoleophilia; order Solirubrobacterales; family 70-9; genus CAXMST01. The sequence goes on along the minus strand of CAWKLZ010000007.1, from coordinate 285,442 downwards.
GCGATGCGCCAGGTCTTTCTTCGGGACACGATGAGCGGGGAGCTGCGGCCCTTGGAGCCTGGGCCGGATGGGTCGGTCGGGATCTATGCGTGCGGGCCGACCACGTATGCGCCGATCCATATTGGGAACGCGCGGCCCTATGTCGTCGTTCAGCGTGCTGGGGCGCTTTCTCGCGCATGAGGGGTATCGGCCGACGGTCGTCTTCAATCTCACGGACGTCAATGACAAGATCTATGACGCCGCGCGGGAGCGGGGCGTGCCTTCTGCGGAGCACGCGGAGGAGATGATCGCGACGTACGTCGCCGACACGGACAGGCTCGGGGTGGGCCGGCCCGACCATGAGCCCAAGGCGACGGAGACGATCGGTGCGATCGTCTCGCTGATCGAGGCGTTGGTCGAGTCCGGGCACGCTTACGAGTCGGGTGGCGACGTCTACTTCCGGGTCCGCAGCTGGCCCTCCTACGGCTGCCTGTCCAATCGCGACCCCGAGCAGATGGATCAGGGCGAGGAGGCCGGCGCCGCCGAGCTCAAGGAGGATCCGCTCGACTTCGCGCTCTGGAAGGCGCACAAGGAGGACGAGGACACATCGTGGCCCAGCCCGTGGGGCGATGGGCGCCCGGGCTGGCACATCGAGTGCTCGGCGATGGCGGAGGAGTTGCTCGGCCTCGAGTTCTCGGTGCACGGCGGTGGCTCGGATCTCGTCTTCCCACACCACGAGAACGAGGCGGCGCAGACGGAAGCCGCGCGGGGCCGGGCCCTGGCCAAGATCTGGATGCACGTCGGCATGGTCGAAACCGACGCGGCCGAGAAGATGTCGAAGTCGGTCGGCAACATCTTCCTGCTCGGCGAAGCGCTCGACGCGTTCGGCGGCGAGGCGGTCACGGCATTCCTGCTCTCCGGCCACTACCGCCAGCCGCTGCGCTTCGGCCGCGAGCCACTCGAGCAGGCGCGGGCCGCAAACGTCCGCCTGCGCGAGCCGTTCGTCGCCGTCGACCCGGTCCCGGCCGGTGCCGAAGGCCCCGATCCCCGGGTTGCCGAGCTCCGCGAGTCGTTCCTGGTAGCGCTCGCCGATGACTTCAACACGCCGCGGGCGCTCGCCGCCGCCCACGAGCTCGTCGCCGAGATTCACCGGAGCTCGCCGGCCGGCGGGCACGAGGTTCTGGCCGAGATGCTTGACGTGCTCGGCCTCGGCAGCCTCACGAGCGCGAGCGCGGGCCCTCCGGCTGAGGCGGAAGCCCTGCTCACGGAGCGTGAGCGCGCCCGCGCCGAGCGCGACTTCGAGAGCGCCGACAGGATCCGCGACGAGCTCGCCGAGCTCGGCTGGCAGGTACGCGACACCGCCGATGGGGCGCGGCTCGTCCCGCTCGGCTGATGGCCGGCGCGCTGGAGGCGGGAGCGCGGTGAGCGAGTTCGTCTACGGGCGCAACCCCGTCGCCGAGGCGCGCCGCGGGCGCCGGCGCGTGCTGCGTGAGTGGAGCGCGCCCGACTATGCCGCCGAGGAGCTCGAGCGCCTCTGCGGCTCGCCCGACCACCAGGGCATCGTGGCCGAGGTCGAGCCCTACCCCTACGCGGATGCCGACTCCCTGCTGGAGCCGGAGGAGGCGATGGTGATCGCCCTCGACCAGGTGCAGGATCCGCGCAACGTCGGCGCCATCTGCCGCTCCGCCGAGGCCGCGGGCGCCGCCGGGGTGGTGCTGTGCGAGCGGCGCGCCGCCGGGATCACCGGCGCCGTCTGCAAGGCCTCCGCCGGTGCCGTCGAGCACCTGCCGATCGCCCGCGTGCGCAACCTCGCCGACTGGCTGATCGCGGCTCGCGAGCGGGGGGCCTGGAGCTATGGGGCCGGTGCGGATGCCGCCAACAGCTACGCAGACCTAGACCTCGACGGCAGGTTGATACTCGTGCTCGGTGGGGAGGGGAGCGGGCTGCGCCCCCGGGTGGCGGACGCCTGCGACGAGCTCGTCCGCATCCCGACCACGGGCCGCGTCGGCTCGCTGAACGTCTCAGTCGCCGCAGCGGTGCTGGCCTTCGCGGCCGGCCGGGTCAAGGGCTGAAGCCGGCGGCGCACCAGCCCTGCCTCGGGTAGCGACGGGCGCGGACGGAAGCCCCGTTCTGCAACGGCGCTTGCAAGTTCTTGCCGCGTGGGGTTGACAGAACTCCGCGGCGGCGTATAGTTCCGCCCGGAAGGTAACGCTGAACCTAAGGTTCACGGTTGAGCCTTCTCATAACCGATCAGGCGCCGGGGAGGAAGGCGCCACTCGATCCGTCTCGTATGGAGGAGATCCAGTGGCTGCATCCACCCAAGAATTCACGCAGGTCGCACCTATCGGTGCGCATCCGACGTCCAGGCGCTCACATGAGCCCGCGGGCGAGTTGGCAGACGCTTACCTCGTCGCCCAGGCGAAGCGGGGCGACAGCGTCGCCTACGACCGCATCGTCCGCCGCTACAAGGGATTCGTCCGCCTCAAGGCGTCGTCGTACTTCCTGCTCGGCGGCGAATCCGATGATCTGATCCAGGAGGGGCTGGTCGGTCTCTACAAGGCCGTGCGCGACTTCCGGTCCGATCGCGAGTCGAGCTTCCGCAACTTCGCGGAGCTCTGCATCACCAGGCAGATGATCACCGCCGTGAAGACGGCGAGCCGCAACAAACATGCACCGCTCAACCAGTCGATCTCGTTCGCGACATCGCCGACCGCGCCCGGCGACGGGGACTCGACCCTCGAGGAGATCCTCCCGGGCCCCTCGACCCAGGATCCGGCCTCGAAGGTGATCTCGACCGAGGAGCTCGGCAGCCTCGTCGAGTGCCTGACCTCGGTGCTCTCGGATCTCGAGAGCGAAGTCCTGAGGTGCTACCTCGACGGTCGTTCCTACGAGGAGATCGCCGAGCGGCTCGAGTGCGACACGAAGACGGTCGATAACGCCCTGCAGCGCGTCAAGCGCAAGGTTGGCGTGCATCTAGCCGAACGCGAAGTCCTCCACTAGCCCGAGGCACTCTCTGACGCGGCGCCTCGCCGCACCGACTCGGGGCTTATGTGGCTCCGCCACACCGCGCCCCTCGCCGGCACGCCGAGGCTTGGTCAGAGAGCGCCTCGGGTTGACGTTGGTGCGGGCGTGTCGGCGCTCTCTGACGCGGCGCCTGAGCGCACCCGGACGGCGCTTATGTGGCTCCGCCACACCGCGCCCCTCGCCGGCACGCCGAGGCTTGGTCAGAGAGCGCCTCTGGTTTACGCCGGCGGGTCTTTGTGGGCCGGCTGGCCCGTTCCTTATCGACTTTCACAGCACATGGCTGGGTAAGTCGGTACAGAACGCGCTGCCCGCCCCACCGGATGGCCGCGGGGCAAACTCCGCTGCCGCGCGAGCGTCTACGCTCGGCGGCGCCAGTTGCCCGGATAGCTCAACTGGTAGAGCACCGCTCTTGTAAAGCGAAGGTTGCGGGTTCGAGTCCCGCTCCGGGCTTCGCTCGCCGCGGGCTGTAACGCGCTCCCCCGCAGGGGGTAAGCCTGAGCGTGTCCGAGCCCCCCGAGAGCGCCGGCGGTCCCCACGGCGAGGTCCGCCGCGAAAGAGCCGCGCCGGGCGCCGCAGACGGGCGCCGCCGATCGCATCGGCGAGGACAGGATCGCCGCCTACCACCGGTACACGCGTGAGCACGGCGTCAACTTCCTGCTCTACTCGATCGCCCGCGCCGTCCTGCTGCCCTTCTTCCTCGTCTGGTTCCGGCTCGACCGGATCGGGCGCGAGTACGCGAAGGTCGACCGCGGCCTGATCGTCGCCGCCAACCACCGCTCGTTCCTGGACCCGTTCGTGATCGGCGCGCTGCTGCCCTGGCGGCGCCCGATGCACTACGTCGCCAAGGTCGAGCTGTTCGAGAAGCCCCTGCAGGGCTGGTTCCTGAACCGGCTCGGCGCCTACCCGGTGCGCCGCGGCCAGGCCGATGCTGCCTCGCTCGAGACCTCCGACGCGATCCTCGCCCGCGGCGGCGCGCTCTGCATCTTCCCCGAGGGCACGCGAATCCGGCGCGGCTCACTCGCCGCCCCGCACCGTGGCGTCGGTCGGCTGGCGCTCGAGTCGGGCGCCTCCGTGCTGCCGGTCGCCGTGCTCGGCACCGAGTACGTGCGCCGCGGCTGGCGGATCCGCCCGCGCAAGGTCCGCCTGCGCGCGGGCAAGGCCGTCTCGTTCCCGCAGACGGAGAACCCCTCGCCGTCGCTGGCGGCGACCGTCACGGCCCGCATCTGGCCGAGCATCGAGCTCCAGTGGGAGTGGCTCGGCGGCCTGCCGCCGATGCGCAAGGCGGCGGTGATCGGGGCCGGCAGCTGGGGTACGGCCGTCGCGATCCTGCTCGCCCGTGGCGGCATCGAGGTCGAGCTCGGTTGCCGGACCGGCGAGCAGGCGATCGAGCTGAACGACACGCGCGAGAACGGTCGCTACCTGCCGGGCATTCGGCTTCCGGATGCGATCACCGTCAAACGGGCGGCTGAGATCGAGGTCGCAGGTCTCGATCTCGTCTGCCTCGCCGTGCCCTCGTCCGGTCTGCCCGCGGCTGTCGGCGCGCTCAGTGACCAGATCGGCAGCCGGACGGCAGTCCTGCTGCTCAGCAAGGGACTGGTGCCGCCGCTGGGCACGTTGCCCTCCGAATACGTGACCCAGCGGGTGCGGGCTCGCGCGCTCGCGTCGCTCGGCGGCCCCGCGCACGCCAAGGAGGCCGCCTCCGGCACGGCGGCGCTGGCGCTCGCCAGCGACGACGAGGACCTGCGGGCGCAGCTCGGGGACGTCTTCGACCGCGCGGGACTGATTTGTGAGCGTTCGGCCGATGTCGTCGGCGTCGAGATGGGCGGGGTCGCCAAGAACGCGGCTTCGCTTGCCGCGGCGGCCGCCGAGCCGCACGGGCTCAACGCCGCCGGCATCGCGGCCGCCGAGGTCTGGCGCGAGTGCGTCGCCTACGCGACCCTCAAGGGCGCCCGCCTCGAGACCTTCTCCGGCCTTGCCGGGATCGGTGATCTGACCGCGACGGTGCTTGCCCCGGGCAGCCGCAACCGGCGGGCGGGCGAGCTGCTCGGGACGGGGGTCCCGGCGGCGCAGATCCCGGAGCGGATTGGACAGGCCTCGGAGGGGCTCGAGTCGGTGCCGTTGATCGCCACGGCGGTCACCGACGCCGGTGTGGACGCCGACGGGCTCGTCGGCCTCGCGGCACTGATCGAAGGCGAGTTGACGGCCGTCGAGTGGGTCGCTCGCCTGCGGCGGGCGGAGCGCGCGAGGAGCGCGGCCTGATGCACGCGCTGACGCGACGCCGCCCCGCACGGCGATCCGCCCTACATTTGGCCCGTGTCGAGCGAGGGCGAGGAGGCGGACGAGTCCGCACGGAAGGCGGAGCTCGACCGCGACTTCGAGCGCGTCTACCGCGACCACCTGCGCGACGTCTACTCGTACGCGTACTACCGGATCGGCAACCATCACGACGCCGAGGACCTGACCGAACAGACCTTCCTGCAGGCGTATCGACACTTCGAGCGGGCGCGCCGGGAGTCGCACGGGAGGCCACTGCGGCCGTGGCTGATCCGAATCGCCCACAACCTCGCCTCCAACTACCACCGCGACCGTTCGCGGCGCCCGACCGCGGCGCTCGACAACGTGGAGCCGCCCGCGCACCCACATGGCACCGAGCGGGTCGCCGAGGGCCGCGAACAACTACGGCTCGTCTTCGAGGGGCTCGGCGAGCTCTCCGAGGACCGGCGCGAGGCGCTGATCATGCGTTTCGCCCTCGGGATGAGCAACCGGGAGATCGCGCGGGCGCTCGGTCGCAGCGACGGCGCCACGAAGGTTCTCATCCACCGTGCGATCAAGCAGCTCGAGGAGGAGCTCGCCGAGCCCGGGGAGGGGGAGCACGATGAGTGAGACGGCTCCTGCCACCGGCGGCGCCGGCATCGACCTCGAGTCGCTCCTCGCCGACGCCCTGCGGCCGATCGAGCCGCCCGAGCAGCTCAGCGGGCGCGTTGAATCGACGCTCACCAAGCTTGCCGACGCGGCGGCCATCGAGCTCTCCGACTGGGCCGAGGAGCTCACAGAGAGCGAGCTCGAGTCGCTGCGCGACCCGCGCAACTGGGTTCGTCCGGTTGCGGCGGTCGCTGTCGGCGGCGTCGCCGGCTCGGCGCTCGTCCTGCTCGAGATCCGGCGCCGGCGCAAGCAGGAAGGGTTCGCCGGCGTCGCCGACGAGCTCCGCAAGCGCCTCGGCGCCCCTTAGACGGCCTCTGAGAGGCCGTCTCAAAGCCCCCGCGCACCCGGATGACGCCCAGGGCACGTCGCGGGATCGCCACCGTCCACAGCCCCACATGGCGCTGCCATGCGGAGCTGTGGCCGCCGACGCCCCGCTCGGCCCTGAGCGCCCCCGGGCGCACGCGGGTTCTGAGACAGCCTCTTAGGCGACTGCCGCCGGCGGGCGGGCCGAGATCAGCCCGGCCGCGACGCCGGTGACGCCGACCGCGAGGTGCAGGATGTTGAGCTCCGTGCCGACCGGGATCGCGCTGAGCAGCGCGCCGGCGCCGTGATCGGTCTGCGTCATCCCCCAGACGCCCAGCACGGTGAAGCCGGCGCCGAGCAGTAAAGACATCGCCCGCGGCGCGCGCGAGGCCGCGGCGAGACAGGCGAGACCCGCGGCGAGGTGGAGGGCGTTCTCCCACCCGTTCGTCGGGAAGACGCCGAGGATGTTGTCGGAGACGTAGGAGTCGCCGGTCCCGAAGGATGCCTCGTAGGCGAAGCCGGCAATGCCACCGATGACGAGCGCCGCGCCGACGACGAGCACGAAGAGGCGTGCCGCGGTCGCTGTCTCGTCTTTGGCCATCTCGTCGGGCTCCAGAGGGTTGATCGGGATCGAATGATCCACTCGCGGGCCGGGACCGTACCGTTCAACGTGATGCTCCGCATGCCTTCCCAGCCGTGCCCGCATGCCGGCGCGCCGTACCCGCCTCGAATCGAGGCCCCAGCGTGAACCCAGCCGAGCTCTCACGCCTTTCCGACGAGGACCTGATGGCCTACGTCGACCGCAAGGATCCGGACGCCTTCGAGGCGCTGTATGACCGCCACGGCGGCGCCGCCTACTCGCTCGCCTACCGGATCGTCGGCGACCGGACCGCCGCGGAGGACGCCACCCAGGAAGCCTTCCTCTCGATCTGGCGCTCGCGCTCGCGCTACGACCGCGCCCGCGGCAGCGTCCGCTCGTGGGTGCTGAGCGTGATCCGCAACCGTGCGATCGACTCGCTGCGGCGCGGCGGGGCCAACGCCCCGAAGCTGACCCACGACGACGACGCTGCGCTCGATGCCCGCGAGGCGCCCGACCGCACCGACGCGGAGGCGATCCGCAACGAGACCGCGGCTGAGCTGCGCGGCGCCATCGAGGCGCTTCCGAACGAGCAGTCGCAGGTGATCGAGCTTGCCTACTTCGGCGGCTTCAGCCACAGCGAGATCGCGCGGATGATCAACCAGCCGCTCGGTACGGTGAAGGGCAGGATGCGGCTCGGGCTGGAGAAGATCAGGGCCGACATCGCCGAGGCGATCTCACCGGATGCGATCGAGGGTCTGACGGCATGAGCGACACCGAGTCACGCGGCGGCTGCCCCGAGCGACACGACGACCTCGCGGCCTATGCCCTGGGCGCGCTCGATCCCGGCGAGGCCGCCGAGCTCGAGCGGCACCTGGCCGGCTGCCCCGCCTGCAGCGAGCGCGTGCTCTGGCTGCGGCCGGCGGCGGATCTGGTGCCCGCATCGGTGCGGCAGGTCGAACCGCCGGCAAGCCTTCGCGCTGGGTTGATGGCGACCGTTCGCGCCGAGGCCGGCGCCGAGGCGGAGGCAGCTGCGGAGCAGGAGAGCCGCAAGGAACACATCGGGCCACTGGCTCGCGTCCACGAGTGGCTGTTCGGCGAGGGGTCCCTGCGCCCGGCGCTCGCCGGCTTCGCGGCCGTCTGCCTGCTGGTCGCGGCGATCGGCGGCTACGAGATCGGCCACTCCGGCGGCGGCTCGCCACAGCCGAAGACGTTCGCCGCGCTGCCGACCTCCCCGAACTCGGCTGCGAACGGCACCGTGCAGGTCTCCGGCAACAGCGGCACGCTGACGGTCAGCAACATGCACGCGATCCCGAAGAGCCAGGTCTACCAGGCGTGGGTGGCGAAGGGCTCGAAGATCGAGCCGTCGAGCGTCTTCGTCGTTGATGGGAGCGGGCGCGGGTCGGCATCGATCCCCTCCATCCCGGCCGGCGCCGACCGCGTGATGGTCACGCGGGAGCCCGCCGGCGGTAGCCGCCAGCCGAGCACGGCGCCGGTGCTGACCGCCGAGCTCTGACCGCGAGCGCCGCCGTCCGGGGCGCGGTGCGCGGCTGACCCGCGGGGCTGCCCCACTACCCTTCGGCGCCCGATGCGCTGCTACCGGCACCCAGACCGCGAGACGAACGTTGCCTGCTCGCGCTGCGAGCGGCCGATCTGCGGCGACTGCATGACACCGACGCCCGTCGGCATGCGCTGCCCCGAGTGCGCCAGCGACCGCACCCGGGTCCGGCGGCCGCAGTTCTCGGGAGCCGGCGGAATCGGGGCGAGCAGCTTCTCGCGCGCGCCGGCGACCTTCACCCTGATCGCGATCAATGTCGTTGCCTTCATCGCCGAGCTCGCGACGGGAGGTGGGCTGATGTCGGGCAACGGCGGCGGCACGCTGATGCAGAACGGGGCACTCTGCGCCGATGCCGTCGGCGCCGGCGGCCTGTGCAGCCCGCCACCGGTGATTTCGGGCGGCGGCGAGTTCTGGAGGATCATCACGGCCGGCTTCCTGCACGTGAACCTGCTCCACATCGGCTTCAACATGTTCGTCCTCTACGTGCTCGGCGTGATGATCGAGCCGGCGATCGGCTCGGCGCGCACGGTGGCGATCTATGCGGTCTCGCTGGTCGCGGGTTCGATGGGCGCGCTGCTGCTCGCCGACCCGGCCCAGAACACCGTTGGCGCCTCGGGGGCGATCTACGGGCTCTTCGCCGCGGCGATGATCATCGCCTGGGACAGGGGGATGACCCAGGTGCTCTCGCAGCTTGGCTTCTGGCTCGTGCTCAACCTCGTCTTCACCTTCAGCGTCAGCGGCGTCAGCATCGGCGGTCACATCGGCGGGCTGATCGGCGGCGCGATTGCGGGGGCGATCGTCGTTGCCGGCGAGCGCCGCGGGAGCGCTCGCATGCTCGGCGCCGAGCTCGCCGCGATCATCGCGCTCGCGATCGCCGCGTTCGCGGGTTCGATCGCGGTCGCCAACTCGAAGCAGGCGCCACGGTTACCGCCGGGGGTCCGCCTCGCGCAGGCGGAGACACCAGCTGCGATTCAGGCCAGAGCGGGCACCGGCGCCGAGCGCAGTGGAGTCGGCGCGGGGCCGAGGTCCGGATGGAGGATCGAGGCGAGCAGCTCGACTCCGTCGGCGAGCCGCGGCCCGGGCCGCGAGAAGCTCGCGGCCGCGTCGACCGCGTAGACGGTTGCAGCTCCGAGCGAGCTGAGCCGTTCGCGGTGCGCCGCTGCCCCGGCCAGCGCCTCCTCGCAGTAGAGGCCGCAGGGCATGACGATGACCGCGTCGGGCCGGGCGGCCGCCACTTCCTCCCAGGAGACGACGCGCGAGCGCTCGCCCGCCGCGGCGAGGACATCGGTGCCGCCGGCGGCGTCGATCATCTCCGGCACCCAGTGCCCGGCGGCGTAGACGGGGTCGAGCCACTCGAGTGCTGCCACCCGGGGCCGCGCGAGCCCGGCGACGCGGTCCCGCACCGCGTCGAGCCTCGCCTCCAGCCGCTCCCGTAGGGCGGCGCCGTCGGTGGCGCGCCCGGCCGCCTCGCCGAGCCGCTCGGCGTCGGCGAGCACATCGCCGAGCGTCAGGGGGTCGAGCGAGAGCACCCGCGGGCGGCTCGGCAGTCGCGCCGCAACGGCGACGACGTCGTCGTAGGAGACCGCGCAGACGGCGCAGACGGCCTGGGTGACGATCAGATCGACGTCGAGGCTCGCCAGCAGCTCCTCATCGAGCTCGTAGAGCGCCTGCGCCGCGCTCGCTGCGCTCGCGCACCGCGGCGTCGATGTCGGCGGCACCGAGGCCCGCGGGGATGACGCTGCGGGTCAGGGCCGGTAGCTCCCGCGCGGCCGGCGGCCAGTCGCACTCGTGGGTGACGGCGACGATGTCGGGGCCCAGCCCGAGCTCGAAGCAGAACTCGGTCGCCGACGGGACGAGGTTTGCGATCCGCATCGCCCGGGCACTATAGGCTCGGATCATGGCCGCCCTGCTCGATGACACCGAGATCACCGATCGCCTCAGCGGTCTCGACGGGTGGGAGCGCGACGGCGAAGCGATCACGCGCAGCTTCGACCGTGGCGACTTCGTCGGCTCGGTCGAGTTCGTCAAGGCGATCGTCGAGCCGGCCGAGGAGATGGGGCATCACCCCGATCTCGAGATCTCGTGGGCGACGGTCAAGGTGACGATCTCGACCCATTCCGAGGGTGGGCTGACCGCGAACGACTTCGAGCTCGCCGGGCGCATCGACGCCCTCGCCTGAGCCGTCCGCCGCGGCGTCGGCAACCGCCGTCACACTGCAGCCCGATGCGCCTGCTGAACGTAATCGCGACGCGCCCGAACTTCGTCAAGATGGCGCCGGTGATCGCGGCTCTGCGGGACGCCGATCCCGGTGGCCGGCACGTGCTCGTCCACACCGGCCAGCACTACGACCGCAACATGTCGCAGGTCTTCCTCGAAGAGCTCGGCGTGCCCGCGCCCGACCACGAGCTCGGGGCGGGGGGCGGCACTCATGCCGAGCAGCTCGCCGCGGTGCTGGAGCGGCTTGCGCCCGTGCTCGCGGCCGAGCGGCCCGACCTCGTCATCGTTCCCGGCGACGTCAACTCGACGCTCGCCGCGGCGATCGCCTGCGCCCATCTGCAGATTCCGGTCGCGCACGTCGAGGCGGGCCTGCGCAGCTTCGACCGGACGATGCCCGAGGAGGTCAACAGGGTGCTCGTCGACCAGGTCTCGGAGCTGCTCTTCACGCACTCGCCGGAGGCGCTCGGCAACCTCGAGCGCGAGGGCATCGACCCCGGTCGCGTCGAGCTCGTCGGCAACACGATGATCGACACGCTCGTCGCCCTCGAGGGCCGCTTCCGCGACCGCGGCGCGGCCGCCGGCCTTGGACTCGAGCCCGGCTCATACGTGCTCGTCACGCTGCACCGCCCGGCGCTCGTGGACGGCGACCTGCTCGTCCCGGCGCTCGCCGCCCTGGCCGAGGTCGCGGCGCAGATGCCCGTCGCGTTTCCCGTTCATCCGCGCACGCGTCAGCGGATCGCGGCGCTCGAGGCCGCTGGCGAGGCCCCGTCGCTGCCCGAGGACCTGCGTCTGATCGAGCCCGTCGGCTACCTCGACTTCCTCTCGCTGCAGGCGGACGCCGCCGCCGTGCTCACGGACTCCGGCGGCATCCAGGAGGAGACGACGTATCTGGGCGTGCCCTGCTTCACCCTGCGCGACAACACGGAGCGGCCGATCACGATCGATGCGGGAACGAACACGCTGCTCGGGCTCGACCCGGCCCGCATCGCGGAGCTCCCGCAGCTGCTTGCCACGGCCGCGGCCCCGCCCGCGGAGCCGCCGCCGTTGTGGGACGGCCACGCAGCGGAGCGGCTTGCGGCGGTCGTCGGCGAGCGATTCGGCGACTGAGGGGCCGCGTTTGCAGGCGGTTCGCCGGCGATGACGTTTCAGCCGGCACTTTCTGCGATTCTGCGCGGAGATGGCCGGCTTCAGCCTCGCGCCCAGGGACCGTGTCTTCTTCGACCTGCTCAAGGACGAGGGCGAGAACGTGCTCCGCGCCGCGGAGCTGCTCAAGGCGATGCTCGAGACCTGGCCCGACGACCAGGGGATCGGCAAGGAGATCGTCGAGGCGGAGCAGGAGGGCGATCGGCTCACTCACGCGGTGATTCAGCGCCTCAACTCGACCTTCGTCACGCCCTTCGACCGCGAGGACATCTACGGGCTCGCGACGAAGCTCGACGACATCGTCGACTACGTCGAGGAGGCCGCGGACTTCCTCGGGCTCTACCAGATCGAAGCGCCGATGCTGCAGGCCTCGCAGATGGCAGACGTGCTCGTCGCCGCCTGCAAGCAGATCGTCGCGGCACTCGGCGCGCTGCGCGGGTTCAAGGAGCTCGACCCGTACTGGATCGAGATCCACAGGCTCGAGAACGACGGCGACCGGATCTACCGCGACGCCGTGGCCTCGCTGTTCGCGAACGGGATCGACCCGATGATCGTGATCCGCTGGAAGGACATCTTCGGCGTGCTCGAGCGCGGGATCGACTCGACCGAGGCGGTCGCCCACATCATCGAAGGCGTAGTCATCAAGAACGCCCGCTAGATCCGTGCACGACGACCTGATCCTGGTCATCGTTGTCGTTGCCGCGCTCGCCTTCGACTTCACGAACGGCTTCCACGACACGGCGAACGTGGTCGCCACGTCGATCTCGACGCACGCGATGTCACCGCGCCTCGCCGTCGGCATGGCCTCGGTGCTCAACTTCGTCGGCGCCTTCATCTCGCTGCAGGTTGCTGCGACGGTGGCCAGCGACGTCGTCCAGGCAGACGCGATCACCCCGACCGTGATCTTCGCCGGGCTCGTCGGCGCGATCGCCTGGAACCTGGTCACCTGGTATTTCGGCCTGCCGTCGAGCTCCTCGCACGCGCTTGATCGGCGGCGTCGTCGGTGCCGCCTTCGCGGCGGCGGGAGCGAGCGCCGTAATCGGCGACGGGGTGCTCGGCAAGGTCCTGATCCCCGCGGTCATTGCCCCGATCGTCGCCTTCATCGTCGCCCTCGCTGGCGATCGGGATCGCCTACACGCTCGTCGGGCAGGTTGCGGCCCGGGCCCGTGAACCGCGGCTTCCGCCACGGGCAGGTCGTCTCGAGCGGGCTGCTGTCGCTGGCGCACGGAACCAACGATGCGCAGAAGACGATGGGCGTCATCACGCTGGCGTTGATCGCAAACGGGAACCTGAGCTCGACCGATTTCACCGTGCCCACCTGGGTTGTCGTCACCTCGGCCTCGGCGATCGCGGCCGGCACCTACATCGGCGGCTGGCGGATCATCCGCACGATGGGCACGCGGATCATCAAGATGGACACGGCGCAGGGCTTCACCGCGCAGGGGGCAGGCGCCGGCGTGATCCTCGCCTCGAGCCACTTCGGCTATCCGCTCTCGACGACGCAGGTGATCACCGGTGCGGTGATGGGCGCCGGGGCCGGCAAGCGGGTCTCCGCGGTCCGCTGGGGGCTGGCGGGCAACATCTTCGCCGCCTGGATCGTGACGCTGCCCGCGGCTGCGGCCGTCGGCGCCCTCGCCTACGGCTTCACCAGCCTGTTCGGCGACGGCGCCGCCGGGCCGCTGCTCGTCCTCGTCCTCTCGGCCGCCCTCGGGGTCGCCCTCTTCTCGCGCCGGATCCGGCGCGGCCAGCCGGTGCCGTCGACATGACGCCGTTCGACCTGCCGATTGCAACGATCGTCGACTGGAAGGCGCTCGCGGAGTCGTCGCTTGCCTCGCTGGTCGCCGGCACGGTGCTCACCTTCGCCTTCTCGCTCGCGATCGTCGGCACGATCAAGGCGGCCGAGCTCCGGCGCGCGGACCGCCAGGCGGCGGCGGTCGCCGCCGGGGTTCTCGGCGCGATCGCCCTGGCTGCGTCAGTCGGCGCGGTCGTCGTCGGGCTGATCGTGATGATCGACTGAGTCCGGACTGCCCCCGCTGGGTCGGTGGCACATTCGCCGCCGTCGCCGATCGGTCACCATGCACAGTCCGATGCTGATCGCGCTCCGCAACATCGTGATCATCGCCCTTCTGGCGCTGCTCGTCACCGTCGCCCCCGGCGGCGGCAGCGTCGTCAGCGGCATCCTCGCCGCGCTCGCCCTGATCTTCCTCGCGGCGGTCGGCCTGCTTCTCGCTCGCGCTTGGAACGACACGGCGCTGACTCGCGACACGATGACCGAGGGACAGCGCTGGGCCGTCTACGGTGCACTCGGCGCCCTGGCGCTGATGGTGGCCGGCTTTGACGAGCTGCTCTCGACGGGGGCGGGGACGATCGTCCTGATCGCGGTGGTCGCGGGGTCGGGCTGGATCCTGTTCAGCACCTGGCGCGCCCTGAACAGCTACTGATCCGGCACGCTCTCGCGCGTCTGCGCTCACCACGCGCGCGCTTGCCACTCCTACCGTCGGCTGCATGGTCGAGCGGTCGGTCAGAGCGGTGGGCGAGCGCGCAGGAGAGCGCGGTCAGGCGGCGGTGTCGCTGCTTGCCACGCTGCCGGCGCTGCTCGCCTGCTGCGGGGTACTCGCTCAGGTAGCGGTCGTCGGCTGGTCGGCCTGGTCGGCCGCCGGCGCTGCCCGCGCCGCTGCGCGCGCCGAGCTCGTCGGCGCCGATCCCGGTGACGCCGCCCGCGCGGCCCTACCCGGTCCCCTCGCGGGGCGCGCCGACATCTCGCACGCCGGCGATCGGATGCGGGTCGACGTCGACCCCCCGCGGCTGATCCCGCTTCTGCCCGCGCTCACCGTCGGGGCCAGCGCCGGACTCGATCCGCAAGCTCATGCCGAAGCTCCTCCGGAGGGCCCTTGAGCGCGCACCGATTCAGCATCGGGCCGTTCCGTTCGCCCTCCGGTCAGGCTCAGATCGAGCTGGTCGCGGCGGTTCCGGTGCTCATCTGCCTCGCCGCGGTCGTCCTCCAGCTGCTCGCCGTGGGCTACTCGCAGTCGCTCGCCGACGACGCGGCGGAAGCCGGTGCCTACGCCGCGACCGCCGGTCTCGCGCCGGCGCCGGCCGCCCGGGCGGCGCTGCCGGGCTGGGCGCAGTCGAGTGCCGACATCCGCTCCGACGCGGGGCGCATCACCGTGTCCCTCGAGAGCCCGAGCCTCCTCGAAGCCGTCGGCAAGCGGCTCGTCGTCGACTCGAGCGCCTGGGCGCGGCCGGGGAGCTGAGCGCGTGATCGATGCCGAGATCGAGGACGCGCACGCGATCGCAGTCGCGCCGACCCCAGCGGCCGCCACGGCCCGCCCGGCGGCAGCTGCCCTCGCCTTGGCGGCATCCGCCGCAGGCCGGCGCGACGAGGCTCGCGCAGGGATCCTCGTCGACCTCGGACCTCCGGTCGAGTTGCGGCCCTCGCTCCTCTGCGCGGACGACGCCCGGGCCCTTGCCGACCTCTGTGCCGAGAGCGGCGAGTGGCGCGCAGTTCCGCGCGGTCGACTCTGCATGGTGGCTCCCGGCGACGGCGCGCGGCGTCGCGGGCGAGGCGCGAGGACGTGAGGCGCTGGCGGATGTGGCGGCGATCGCTGCCACCGCCGGGGTACCACTTGTCGTGCACGCTGCCGGCGCCGGCTTCCGGACTGTGCTCGAGGAGCTCGATGCCGGTGGGGCGGACGCCTCGGTGTTGATCCAGGCAGGCCGGGATGGCCGCGAGCTGCCGCTGCTCTCGGCGCTCAGCGTGGAGCTCCGTGCTGAGCGCCGCCGTCATCGGATCTGGCGCCGGGTGCCTGGCCTGATCGCGGGACGGCGGGCGCTCGCAGGCCTCGATCCGGGCGGTGCGACGGCCGCGCGCGCGGCAGCGGCGTTCCGCTGCCTCCGCTCCGAGGAGGGGCAGGCCTTGCCGGCGCTCGCGGGCCTGATCGTCGCGGTCGCGGTGCTGACGCTGGCCTTCGTCGCACTCGGCGGGGCGGTCACGGCCAAGGGCCGGGCTCAGCGGGCGACGGACCTGGCGGCGCTTTCGGCGGCCCGCTCGATGCGCGACGACTTCCAGCGCCTGTTCGTTCCGGCGCTGCGCGCGAACGGAACCCCGAACCCCGAGCATCTCGACAAGGCGGCCTATGAGGCGCGCGCCGAGGCTGCTGCCCGCGACGCCGCATCCCGCAACGACCTGCCGCCGGAGGCCCTGCAGGTCGGCTTCCCCGACGGCAACTCCGTGGCGCCGTTGCGGGTCGCCGTCACGGCGCGCCCGCGCGCGGCGGTCAACGGCGAGGACGCCGGTCGGCTCGCGCTCCACGCCGAGGCGGCGCTGGCGCCGCCCGCCGCTCCAATCTCCGCGGCGCCACCCGACGCCGCGACGGCTAGCGGTGGTGGTTACTCAGGCCCACTCGCGACGAGGCAGGGCAAGCGGATGCGCCCTGACGTCGCCGCCGCCTTCGACCGCATGTCGGCGGCGGCCGCGGCCGCTGGCGTCAGCCTGATCATCAACTCCGCCTACCGCTCCGACGCCGAGCAGGCCGCGCTTTTCGCCGCCAACCCGGATCCGCGCATGGTCGCCCCGCCTGGAACCTCGCTGCATCGCTGCGGCACCGAGCTCGATCTCGGGCCGTCGTCGGCGTACGGCTGGCTGGCCGCCAACGCCGGCCGGTTCGGCTTTCTCGGCCGCTACTCGTGGGAACCGTGGCACTACGGGTACACGGCTGGTCCGGCGCCCTGCTCACAGGAGGGAAACCAGCTGTCGTCCGAGCCGAGAGGAGGCCGCGGAACGCATGGCGACGGGCGCGCCGCCGGCGATCCCGGCCTGCCGGGCTTCGTCCCGCCGCAGTACCGGGCGCCGCTGATCGCGGCGGCGGCGCGGCACGACGTCTCGGCGGCGTTGCTCGCGGCGCAGCTGATGGCCGAGTCGAACTTCAACCCCGCGGCGATCTCGCCGGCCGGCGCCCAGGGCATCGCCCAGTTCATGCCCGGCACCGCCGCCGCCTACGGGCTGGACGATCCGTTCGACCCGGTCGCTTCGATCGAGGCGCAGGCGACGTTGATGGGCGAGCTGATCGCGCAGTTCGGCGACCCGCGTCTGGCGCTCGCCGCGTACAACGCCGGCCCCGCTCCGGTCGAGGCCTGCTCGTGCGTGCCGGCGATCCCGGAGACGCAGGCCTACGTCGCCCGGATCATGGGCATGCTGGGCGGCGCCGGCCAGCTGGCCGCACCGCAGCCGGAGCTCGAGGTCAGGCTCGTCTCCTGAGGCGTCCGCGCGGCCCTGCGGCTCCGATAGGAATAGGGTCCGGGCCATGGCACTGAAGACGATCAACGGCATCGACGAACTGCAGGCGAGCGTTGGCGAGACGATCGGCCCCGGCGAGTGGCGCGAGGTCACCCAGGAGCTGATCGACACCTTCGCGGACGTCTCCGGCGACCACCAGTGGATCCACATCGACGTCGAGCGCGCGCAGAAGGAGAGCCCGTTCGGGCAGACGATTGCCCACGGCAACCTGACGCTCTCGATGATCGACGGCCTGCGGGGTGGGCTGATCGAGATGAGCGGGTTCAAGCTCGCCGTCAACTACGGCTGGAACAAGGTGCGCTTTCCTGCGCCGGTCCCGGCCGGCTCGCGGATCCGCGCATCGGCCCGGCTCGAGTCGCTCGAGGACGTCGGCGGCGGCTGGTGGCAGGCCGTGAACGTGCTCACGGTCGAGGTCGAGGGCAACGAGAAGCCCTGCTGCGTGGCCGAGTCGGTCGGCCGCTTCGTCTTCGGCTGACGCGTCCACTAGAGCTCGGAGACAGCGCGGCCGCCTCCTAAAGTGGGCCTGTGGCCCACGACGACGCGACGAGCACCAACGGCGACGCGCCCGACCCGGGTGCCGACCTCGCCGAGCAGCGGCGCCGACTGCCCGACGCGCCCGGCGTCTACATCTTCAGCGACGACGAGGGCAGGGTCGTCTACGTCGGCAAGTCACTCTCGATCCGCAAGCGCGTCGCCAACCACTTCTCGAGCCGCTCGACGCTCGGCGCGCTCGCCGACCGGATCGTCTCGATCGACTTCCTCGTTACCGAGACCGAGGCGGAGGCGCTGCTCACCGAGCAGCAGTTCATCAAGCGCCACCGGCCGCTGCTCAACGTCAAGCTCCGCGACGACAAGTCCTATCCCTATATCGGCATCTCGCTCGACGAGGAGTTTCCGCGCGTCTACTTCACCCGCGAGCGCCATCGCCCGAACCGTGCCTACTTCGGCCCCTACGCGACCGCCCGCCGCGTCCGGGAGACGCTCGAGCTGCTCGGCAAGCTCTTCCAGTACCGGACCTGCGAGGGCGCCGAGCCCGGCCGGCGGTCCGGCGTGCCGTGCCTCGACTACTACATCAAGCGCTGCGGGGCGCCCTGCGTGGGCTACATCGACCGCGAGGAGTACATGCGCTCGATCGAGTCGATCCGGCGGTTCCTCGGCGGCCGCTACCGGGACATCGAGCGCGATCTCGAGGAGAAGATGGAGCAGGCCTCGGTCGATCAGGAGTTCGAGCGCGCGGCACTGTTCCGGGACCGGCTCACCGCCGTCCGCTCGCTGATGGAACGGCAGAAAGTCGCGGGGGAGTCGGTCGGTACCGCCGATCTGATCGGGGTCGCGGTCGAGGGCTCCGACGCGAACGCTCAGCTCTTTCAGGTTCGCGACGGCGTCCTCGCCGAGCGGCAGGGCTTCTACCTCGACAACAAGGGCGAGCGCGGCATCGAGGAGGTCGCCGAGCAGTTCCTCGCGCAGTACTACGAGGCGGCGCCGTCGGTGCCGCCGCTCGTCATCGTCGGGCCGGAGCTGGCGGGCCGGACCGGCGTGCTTGCCGAGGCGCTCGGCGAGCGGCGCGGGACCAAGGTCGAGGTGCGCGCAGCCGAGCGTGGCGACAAGCGCCGGCTCCGCGAGCTAGCCGAGCGCAACGCGAAGCTCGCCCTCGCCCAGGACCGGCTGCGCAAGGAGCGCCGTCGGGCGGAGCGCACGGCGGCTCTGTCGGAGCTCGCCGACGCGCTCGGCATGGACGAGGTGCCGATCCGGATCGAGGGCTACGACATCTCCAACATCGGGCCCGAGCACACCGTCGCCTCCATGGTCGTCTTCGAGGGCGGTACGCCGAAGAAGGCCCACTACAGGCGCTTCAACATCCGCGGCCGCGAAGGTGGCCCCGGGCCGGACGACTTCGCCTCGATCGAGGAGGTGCTCTCCCGCCGGCTCTCGCGCTTCGTCGCCGCCTCCGACCTGAGCCCGCACGATGCTGAGCTCGACGAGAGCTTCGCGGCTCTGCCCTCGCTGATCATGATCGACGGCGGTAAGGGTCAGCTCTCGGCAGGGATCAGGGCGCTGCAGCCGTTGATGGAGCGTGGCGTGCACGTCATCTCGCTCGCGAAGCGGCTCGAGGAGGTCTACGTCCCGGGCAACTCCCGGCCGCTGCCGATCCCGCCCAGCTCGGAGGCCTCGCGCCTCTTGCAGCGGGTCCGCGACGAGGCGCACCGCTTCGCGCTCGAAGGCCATCGACGCCGACGCGGCAAGGCGATGACGACGTCGGTGCTCGACGACCTGCCGGGGATCGGCCCGGCCCGCAAGCGGGCGCTGCTCGGCCACTTCGGCTCGCCCGAGCGGGTGCTCAGCGCGAGCCGGCAGGAGCTCGAGGCGGTGCCCGGGATCCCGGGCAAGCTCGCCCGCGAGATCCACGGCCGGATCAACAAGACCGGATAGAAGCTTCGGAGCCGGGCCCAGGGCCCGGCTCCGAAGCGCGCTTCACCGATAATGGGCGGGTGCCAGCAGCTGCGATCAGCGTCAGCGGGCTCCGCAAGAGCTACGGCCGCCACGAAGCAGTGCGCGGCATCGACCTCGAGGTCCGCCCCGGCGAGATCTTCGCCTTCCTCGGGCCGAACGGGGCCGGCAAGACGACGACCGTGGAGATCCTGGAGGGCTACCGCGAGCGGACCGGCGGCGAGGTCTCCGTGCTCGGCACCGATCCCGGCGAGGGCGGCCTCGAGTGGCGCGGAAAGCTCGGCATCGTCCTGCAGGAGTGCCGAATGGAGTCGAAGCTGACCGTGCGCGAGATCCTCAAGATGTACGCGGGCTACTTCCCGAAGCCGCGCGACGTCGCCGCGACGATCGAGCTCGTCGGCCTCACCGAGAAGGCCGACGTCCGCAACGGCAAGCTCTCGGGTGGCCAGCAGCGCCGCCTCGACGTTGCCGTGGCGCTTGTCGGCGACGCCGAGCTGCTCTTCCTCGACGAGCCGACCACGGGTTTCGATCCCTCCGCACGGCGCCACTTCTGGGAGGTGATCTTGGGCCTCCGCGAGCTCGGCAAGACGGTCTTTTTGACGACCCACTACATGGACGAGGCGCAGGCGCTCGCCGACCGCGTGGCCGTGATCCGCGGCGGTGAGATCGTCGCCACCGGCAGCCCGGACGAGCTCGGCGGTCGTGGCACGGCCGAGAGCCTGATCACCTTCTCGCTTCCGGCCGGGGTCGAGTCGGCCGCCTTGCCCGAGCGGCTCGCCGCGTCGCTCTCGGGCTCGAACGGCAAGCTTTCGCTGCAGACGAGGGAACCGGTCGCCACGCTCAACTCGCTGACGGCCTGGGCGCTCGAGCGCGACATCGACCTGGAGGCACTCGAGGTCCGGCGGCCGAGCCTCGAGGACGTCTATCTGGAGCTCACGGGAGCCGAGGATGAGTAGCTCGGCCCTCGCCCTGCATCAGTTCCGCTACGACCAGAAGGTCTTCTGGCGGAACCCCGCCTCCGTCTTTTTCACGGTGATGTTCCCGATCATCTTCCTGCTGCTGTTCGCGGGACTGTTCGGGAACAAGCAGCTCGACGGGCTCGGCGTCAAGACCTCCGCGTACTACGTCCCGGGGATCATCACGCTCGCCGTCGTCTCGGCGACGCTGGTCAGCCTCGCGATGAACCTCGTGATCGCCCGTGAGGACGGCCGCCTGAAGCGTCTCCGCGGCACGCCGCTGCCGACCTGGGCGCTGATCGCCGGCCGCGTCGGCAACTCGATCGTCGTCTCCGCGATGATGGTCGTGCTCGTCACCCTGCTCGGCGATGTGCTCTTCGGCGTCTCGGTGCCGACGACCACGATCCCCGGCATCGTCGTCACGCTGATCGTCGGCGCGTTCTCCTTCTCCGCGCTCGGCTTCGCGCTCAGCTCGCTGATCCCGAGCGAGGACGCTGCGCCGCCGATCACCAACGCCGTCGTGCTGCCGCTCTACTTCCTCTCCGGGGTCTTCATCCCGGAGACCGAGATCCCCGACGGCGTCCTACACGTCGCCGACGTGTTCCCGATCCGGCACCTGTTCGAGGCCTTCTTCGCCTGCTACGACCCGTCGACGACCGGCGTCGGGATCGAGTTCGGCCACCTCGCCGTCGTCGCCGCCTGGGGGATCGCGGGGCTGATCTTCGCCCTGCGCCGCTTTCGCTGGTCCCCGCGGGCCGACTGATCCGGGGCGCGAAGCCGTCCCGCGCGGCCGCCGGCGGGCGCATCAGTAGTCCCCCCGCCGAGCCTCAGTAACCCGCCGGAGGGCGCGCGCGGTAGCGACTCGTTAGGTTGAGAGCGTGCTCGTAATCAGCAAGTTTCAACCGCTACTAGGGAGTTCTCCGACATGCCAGTAAAGGTCGGCATCAACGGCTTCGGCCGCATCGGCCGCAACCTCTTCCGCGCCGCGCATGCCGCCGGCGCCGACGCCGAACTCGACTTCGTCGCCGTCAACGACCTGACGGACGCTGAGACCCTCGCCCATCTGCTCAAGTACGACTCGATCCTCGGCCGCTTCGATGGCGACGTCGAAGCCGGGGAGGACTCGATCACGGTCAAGGGCAAGGAGATCAAGGTGCTCTCCGAGCGCGACCCGGCGGCGTTGCCGTGGTCCGACCTCGGCGTCGACATCGTGATCGAGTCGACCGGCTTCTTCACCAAGCGCGACGACGCTGCCAAGCACCTCGAGGCGGGCGCCAAGAAGGTGATCATCAGCGCTCCCGCCACCGATCCCGACATCACGGTGGCGCTCGGCGTCAACTTCGACGACTACGACCCCTCCCGGCACAACATCATCTCCAATGCCTCATGTACGACGAACTGCCTGGCGCCCGTCGCCAAGGTGATCAACGACACCGTCGGGATCGACCACGGCCTCATGACCACGATCCACGCCTACACGGCCGATCAGCGTTTGCAGGACATGCCGCACAAGGACTTGCGCCGTGCCCGAGCGGCGGCGCTCAACCTGATCCCGGCCTCGACCGGCGCCGCAAAGGCCGTCGGCCTCGTCCTGCCTGAGCTCAACGGCAAGCTCAGTGGCTTCGCCGTCCGTGCGCCCGTCGCGACCGGGTCGGTCGTCGATCTGACCTGCAACGTCTCACGGGCGACCAGCGTCGAGGAGATCAACGCGGCGGTCAAGGCGGCCGCCGAGGGACCGCTGAGCGGGATCCTCGCCTACACCGAGGATCAGATCGTCTCGACGGATATCGTCGGCGATCCGCACTCGTCGATCTTCGATGCGAGCGTCACCGTGGTCATGGAGGGCACGATGCTGAAGATCCTGACCTGGTACGACAACGAGTGGGGCTACTCGAACCGGGTGGTCGAGCTCGCGCAGAAGGTCCTCTAGGGGTCTGGCGCAGGGGAGCAGCAAGTGGCAAAGACGTCAGAACCAGAGACCGAGAAAGGGGTCTTCTCGAAGGCCTCCGTCCGCGACGCGCGGGTGAACGGCAAGAAGGTGCTCGTGCGCGCCGACTTCAACGTGCCGCTCGACCACGGCATCGTCAAGGACGATGCCAGGATCCGCGCGGCGCTGCCGACGATTGAGTTGCTCCGCGACAACGGGGCGATGGTCGTCATCTGCTCCCACCTCGGTCGTCCCGGTGGCGAGCACGATCCGGATCTGTCGATGGCCCCCGTCGCCGCGCGCCTCGCCGAGCTGCTCGGCACGTTCGTCCCAGTCGCGCCGGGGGTGGTCGGCGACAGCGTTGACGCGGTCGTCGCCGGCCTCGATAGCGGCGAGGTGCTGCTGCTCGAGAACACGCGCTTCGAGAAGGGCGAGACGAAGAACGACCCGGAGCTCGCCGAGGACCTCGCCGGGCTCGCCGACATCTACGTCAACGACGCCTTCGGGGCCGCTCATCGCGCGCACGCATCGACCGAGGGCGTCGCCCACCACATCCCCGCCTACGCTGGGCTGCTGCTCGAGCAGGAGGTGCGCGAGCTGACTTCGGTCCTCGCCGATCCCGAGCGCCCGCTCGTCGTCGTCCTCGGTGGCGCCAAGGTCTCGGACAAGATCGGCGTCATCGAGCGCTTCCTCGAGACCGCTGACCAGGTGCTGATCGGCGGCGCGATGTGCTTCAGCTTCTTCCGGGCGCAGGGCCATGAGACCGGCAATTCGCTGGTCGAGGAGGAGGGGATCGAGCTCGCCCGCGGCGTCCTCGCGCAGGCCGAGAAGTCCGACTGCGAGCTGCTACTGCCGACCGATCTCGTGCTCGGCTCTTCCTTCTCCGTCGCGGCCGAGCCCGTCGCCCACGACGGCGTCGATGTGCCCGAGGGGATGATGGGCCTCGACGTCGGCCCCCAGACGGCGAAGGCCTACGCCGAGGCGATCGCCGCGGCTGGCACCGTCTTCTGGAACGGCCCGATGGGCGCCTTCGAGCTCGAGCCGTTCGCGGCCGGCACGCGCGCGGTCGCCGAGGCCGTCGCCGGCGCCGAGGCCGTCACCGTCGTCGGTGGTGGCGACTCCGGGGCTGCCCTTGCTCAGTTCGGCCTTGCCGACAAGGTGAGCTGGCTGTCGACGGGCGGCGGCGCCTCGCTCGAGCTCGTCGAGGGCAAGGAGCTGCCCGGCGTCGAGGCGCTGCTCGACGCCGAAGAAGCTGATGGCTGACGGGCGCCGGCCGCTGATCGCGGCCAACTGGAAGATGCAGAAGACCGCCGTTGAGGCGCGCGAGTTCTGCGCGGCCTTTCTGCCCACCATCGGGGCCGAGCCTGGCCCGGAGATCGTCATCTGCCCGCCGTTTCTCGCCGTCGGCGCCGTCGTCGAGGCCTGCGAGGGAACGCCGGTCGTCGTCGCGACGCAGAACATGTACTTCAAGGACGCCGGCGCGTTCACCGGTGAGGTGTCGCCGCCGATGCTGCTCGACGCCGGCGCCGGCGCCGCCGTGCTCGGGCACTCCGAGCGCCGGCAGCTCTTCGGCGAGACCGACGAGGCCCTGTCACGCAAGGTTCCGGCAGCGCTCGAGGCGGGCATCTTGCCGATCCTCTGCTGTGGTGAAACCGAGCAGGAGCGCGACGCCGAGGAGACCGAGCGGGTCCTGCGGCGCCAGATCGAGGCCGACCTCGCCCTTGTCCCGGGGGAGCGCCTCGGCGACGTCGTCATCGCCTACGAGCCGATCTGGGCGATCGGCACCGGTCGCACGGCGACGCCGGAGCAGGCCGACGAGGCATGCGGCTTCGTCCGAGCCCTCGTTGCCGCCCGCAGTGAGGAGGCCGCGGCGGGCGTCCGGGTGCTCTACGGGGGCTCGGTAAAACCGGCGAACGCGGCTGAGCTCCTTGGCTGCGCCGACATCGACGGCGCTCTCGTCGGCGGCGCCAGTCTCGACCCCGGCGACTTTGCGGCGATCGTCGCCGCCGCCGGGTAAGGAGGGCCGAGGCGTGGCGCTCCCCGAGCTTCCCGACGGCTTCCCGGTCGGCTCGCTGGCGCTCGTCATCCTCGACGGCTGGGGAATCGCGGAGCCAGGCCCTGGCAACGCGATCTCGCTCGCCGAGACGCCGACCTTCGACGCGCTCTGGACGGGCTGCCCGCACACCACGCTTTCGGCGTCCGGCCGCGACGTCGGCCTGCCCGAGGGTCAGATGGGCAACTCGGAGGTCGGCCACCTCAACCTGGGCGCCGGCTCGGTCGTCAAGCAGGACCTCGCCCGGATCGACGACGCTGTCGCCGACGGCAGCTTCTTCGACAACGAGGTCCTGCGCGCCGCCTGTGAGCGGGCGGTCGAGAGCCCGCGCGGGCGCCTGCACCTGATCGGGCTCGTCTCCGACGGCGGCGTGCACTCGGGCTGGGAGCACATCGAGGCGATGATCGAGCTCGCCGCCCGCGAGGGCGTCCCGGATGTCGTCCTGCACGCGCTCACCGACGGTCGCGACACGAGCCCGAGCGGCGGGCCCGCCTACTTGGAACAGGTCAGCCGCTGGCTGCAGAGCGCGGGTCGCTTCGGCACGGTGGGCGGCCGTTACTACGGCATGGACCGCGACCACCGGTGGGAGCGGACGAAGCTCGCCTACGACGCGATCGTCCACGCCCAGGGACCGCACGCCGATGACGCCGTCGCTGCGGTCCGCGATTCGCACGAGGCGGGGGAGACCGACGAGTTCGTCAAGCCGACGGTGATCGGCGACTACGACGGCGTTGCCGACGGCGACGTGATCATCACCTTCAACTTCCGGCCCGACCGGATGCGGCAGATCGTCGAGACCCTCGGCGATCCCGACTTTGACGCCTTCGATCGCGGCGATTCGGGGCCCTTCGACGTGACGACGATGACGGAGTACCGCTCGGGCTGGCCCTACCCGGTTGCCTTCCCACCGCGGGAGCCGGCAACGACGATGGCCGCGACGATCTCGGCGGCCGGCGGCGCGCAGTTGCACGTTGCCGAGACCGAGAAGTACGCGCACGTGACCTACTTCTTCAACGGCGGCCGCGAGGCCGAGTGGCAGGGGGAGGAGC
Source organism: uncultured Solirubrobacterales bacterium (assembly GCA_963850625.1). Taxonomy (GTDB): domain Bacteria; phylum Actinomycetota; class Thermoleophilia; order Solirubrobacterales; family 70-9; genus CAXMST01. Next base: position 259,990 of record CAWKLZ010000007.1, on the reverse strand, counting down.
GGCAACTCGTCGACTCGCCGCGCGACGTCCCGACCTACGACTACAAGCCCGAGATGAGCGCCAACGCCGCCGCCGATGCCTTCTGCGAGGCCTGGTCGAGCGCCCCGGGCGAGGGCTTCCGCTTCGGGATCATCAACTTCGCCAACCCCGACATGGTCGGCCACACCGGCGACATCCCGGCGGCGACGAAGGCGATCGAGACCGCCGACGGGTGCCTGGCGCGCGTCGTCGCCGCCGTGCACGCGCGTGGCGGCGCCCTGCCTGATCACGGCCGACCACGGCAATGCCGACCACATGCTCAACGACGACGGCTCCCCCAACACGGCTCATACGACGAATCCGGTGCCGCTGATCGCGACGGTGAGCGGCATCGAGCTCGACGAAGGCGGCATCCTCGCGGACGTCTCACCGACGGCCTTGGCCCTGCTGGGGATCGATCAACCCGCGGAGATGACCGGGCGATCGCTGATCAAGGGGGACTGACCAAGTCCTCACGACCGGGTCGGCTATTACCCGCCTGACCAACGAACCTGCGGGAGGCCCGGCATGCCGGGCCTCTCTCGTTGGCGCCGGCCCATACCCTGCGGCGGTGCGCTCGGACCCGAACCGCCTCGCCTTCGAGGTAACAGCTCGTGAGGGCGATGCCCGCGCGGGCTTCCTCCACACGCCGCACGGCGACGTCCGGACGCCCGCATTCGTCCCACTCGCGACGCGCGGGTCGGTCAAGGGGCTCCTCCCTGATGAGGTGGCCGGCCTCGGTTACTCGATGGTGCTCGGCAACACCTACCACCTGATGCTGGCGCCGGGCGCCGAACGGATCGCCGAGCTCGGCGGCCTGCATTCATTCATGGATTGGCCGGGGGCGATCATCACGGACTCCGGTGGCTTTCAGGTCTTCTCGCTCGCCCACGGCACCGTGGCCGACGAGATCAAGGGCCGGCGCGGCCGGCCGCCGCTCGAGGGCGGCGTGCTCTCGATCGAAGAGGAGGGGGTGCGCTTCCGCTCCTACATCGACGGCGATCCGCACTTTCTCTCGCCGGAGCGTTCGATGGAGGTGCAGGCACTGCTCGGCTCCGACATCGCGCTTGCCTTCGATGAGTGCACCCCGTTCAACGCCGACCGCGACTACACGGCCGCGTCGACCGAGCGCACGCACCGCTGGCTCGACCGCTGCCTGGCGTGGCACACCGAGCACGGACCCGAGCGGCAGGCGATCTACGGCATCGTCCAAGGCGGCATCCACGAGGACCTGCGCCGCTCCTCCGGCGCCGCGGTGGGGGCGGCCGCGATCGACGGGATCGCAATCGGCGGCACCCTCGGCCGCGACAAGGAGCAGATGCGCGAGGTGCTCGAGATGACGCTTGCGGCGCTCCCCGCCGAGGCCCCCAAGCACCTGCTCGGGATCGGCGAGCCGGACGACCTCGTCGAGGGCATCGCTCGCGGTATCGACACGTTCGATTGCGCCGTGCCGACGCGGCTCGGCCGGCACGGCATGGCGCTCGCGCCGTTGCCCGAGCGCCGCTTCCGCTTCGACATCCGTAACCGCCGCGAGCAGGACCAGCGCGGGCCGCTCGTCGCGGGCTGCCCCTGCGTCGCCTGCTCACGGATGAGCCGCGCCTACGTGCACTACCTGTCGCGGGCAGAAGAGCTGACCGGAGTGCGACTCGTCACCCTCCACAACCTCGTCTATACCGAGGCGATCGTCGCCGGCGCCCGTGCGGCGATCGAGGCGGGGCGCCTGGCCGGCTTCCGCGATGCGCTGCTCGCCGGCGCGACGCCTTGGCAGGCTGCGCGCTGAAGCCAGGCTCAGCCACCGGCCAGCTTGTTGATCAGGTCCTTGATCGCCTGGGCCTGGTCGCGGAAGGTGTCGTGGATGTACTTACCGACGTCGCTGTGCGAGCCGGCGTCGGTCGCGAGCAGGATGACGGCCGCGACGATCGCCGCGACGATCGCGATCAACAGGACGGCGCCAAGGCCGCGCATGAAGCGGGAGAAGGCCGAGCGCGTCCGGGTCGGCTGGCGCGCCGGCATCGGCGCGGGGCGTACCGGCGCGGGCGCTGGGCGGCGCGGCCGGCTCGCGGGCACCGGCGCGGTCGGGGTCTGCTGCTCGCGGGGGGAGACGCGAGTGGCGGCGGTCTCGTCACGCAGCATCCGGGTCGCTGCGGTCGCGGGTGGCGCGACGCCCTCGAGTCCGTCGCGGAGTGCGACCGCGAGCTCGAGTGCGTCGGGGTAGCGGTCCTCGGGTTCGTTCTCGAGTGCCTTGAGGACGGCGGCGGAGAGCTCTTCGGGGAGCTCGGGCTGGTAGCTGCTCGGCGGCAGCGGGCGCTCGTTCTCTCGCCTGATCGCCAGCTCGGCAAGGCTGTTGCCTTCGTAAGGGAGGCGACCGGTGAGGAACTGGTAGGTGACGACGCCGAGCGAGTAGACGTCGCTGATGCCCGTTGCCTCTTCCCCCCGGGACTGCTCAGGCGAGAGGTAGGCGGCCGTGCCGACGACCGAGCCGACCTGCGTGAGCCGGGTCTGCTCGGCGGCGCGGGCGATGCCGAAGTCGGCGATCTTGACCGTCATCGCGTCGAGCGTCCCGTTCGGCACCGACGGGCCGCCGATCACCATCAGGTTGCCCGGCTTGACGTCGCGATGCACGATGCCCTGCTTGTGCGCGTAGTCGAGTCCGGCGCAAGCATCGGCTGCGATGCCGATCGTCGTCTCCGCGTCGAGGGAGCCGCGTCGCTGCAGGAGCTGCGCGCCGGAGCGGCCCTCGACGTACTCCATGACGATGAAGTGGCGGCCGCCGTCGACGCCGGTGTCGTAGATCTGAACGATGTTCGGGTGGATCAGCTTCGCGACGGCGAGCGCCTCCCGGCGGAAGCGAGCGACGAACTTCTCGTCATCGGAGAGGTGCTCAGCCAGCACCTTGACCGCAACCGTGCGCTCGAGCACCTCGTCGGTGGCCTTGTAGACCGTCGACATGCCGCCCGAGCCGAGTCGCTCGCCGAGCACGTATCGGTCGGCAATCGAGCCGGCGCTCACTTGCCGTCCCCCTTCTCCTTCTTCCTATGGCCGGGCGGTTCGTCGTGCTTGGCCTTCGGTCCCTTGCCAGGCTTGGCATGCTCACTCGCCGCGGCCTTGCGGCCGGTGCCGATGCCGCCGCCGTTCCCCTGACCGTTGCCGTTGTTGCCGCCCCCGTTGCCCCCGCTTCCGGGGGTGGACGTGGTCGAGGTCGTCGAACTCGTCGTCGTCGAGCTCGTATCCGGCTTGCTGGTCGTCGTCGTGCTCTTCGTCGTCTCCTTGGTGCTGCTGGTGCTCCGCGTGTCGGTGGTTGACGAGGATGTCGAGGGGGTCGTCGTCGTGGCCGTCGTGGTCGACGTCGTCACCACGTCAGTGCAGCTGCCCGAGAGCTGCCTCAGATGGTCGAGCAGCTCGTTCAGGTCGTTCCGGTTCTGGCTGCCTGTGTCGAGCCCGTCGATCTGCCTGGCGACCTCGTCAAGTTGGTTCTGCATGTCCTCGCAGCGGTGGTTGTCGTAGAAGTCGGCTGCCTGCTCGACCGCCCGGCTCAGGTTGTCCGCCTGCGTCGCCGGGATCGTGTCGCTGCCGCCGGACCCGCAGCCGCCGGTCAGGATCCCGGACGCGAGCAGGCAGGGAACCGCCGCCCGCAGGCAGCGCTCGGAGACCGACCTGGGAAGGACCGGGCGCATCGGCGACGAGTCTAGCTGTGGCCCCATGTCCATCTTTCAGCGTCCGACGTACAGTCGTTTGGCCAGGTGGGGGGGCAGATCCGTGGCCTCGATCGCCGCCGCAGCGCGGTCGATGTCGTAGCCGACCCGGTGGTATGTCGCCTCCCAGGTCTCGGTGTCGAGCTCGAGCCACGCGGCTCGCGGGTCGCCGTCCCGGGGCTGGCCGACGCTGCCCGGGTTGATCAGCCAGCGACCCTCCGAGATCTCGAGCCTCGTGCCGGCGCCGGCCTGCCAACCGCGTGCCTCGCGTGGACCTGGGCGCCCTGCTCCCTCGTCCGGGACGGAGAAGAAGAGGGCGACGTGCGAGTGGCCGACGAGGCTCACGCGCTTCTCCTGGACGGCGATGCAGTCCGCGGCCTGATCCGGCCACAGGACGTATTCCCAAACCGGGTCACGGGGGGAGGCGTGATACAGCGCCGCCGCGTGCGAGGCGTCGGCCGGATCGAGCTCACGCAGATAGGCGAGCTCTTCCTCTCCGATCCGCTCCTGCGTCCACTCGACGGCCGCCGAGGCGGCGCCCGAGAAGGTCGAGGTGTCGAGGGCACCGAGCACGGCGAGGTCGTGGTTGCCGACGAGCGAGACGGCACAGTTGGCACGGACGAGGTCGGTGCACTCGTTCGGGCTGGCGCCGTAGCCGACGACGTCGCCGAGGCACCAGAGCTCGCTCGCACCGGTCTCCGAGATGTCGGCGAGCACGGCCTCGAAGGCCGGGAGGTTCCCGTGGATGTCGCTCAGAACCGCTACCTGCATGGGCTCCCCACCTGCAATTCGGGGCGGACTATCGTAGGTGCGGATGAGCTCGCGGGCATCCCTGCGGTCGCGCCGCGTCCGGATCCTTGCGGCGCTGGCACTGCTTGCCGGCGCCTGCGCCGCGGGGCTGCTCCTACTCGTTCCCTCACAGCCGGGCCCGACGGGTGGAACTGCCGACCTCTCCAGGTTCGTCGATCCCGCGCACCTCAACCGGGCGGCCGATTACGCCGCTGGCGCCCGTCCGCTGCTCCTCGCAGCGCTCTTCGTGGGCTACGTGCCGCTGATTCTCGCCGCGGTCGGCTGGCCGCCGGCGCTCGCCCGCTTGCTCGAGCGCTTCGACTCACGGCCGGCGCTCGGCGCGCTCGCCGCCGGCGCCGTCCTCTCCCTGCTCGTCGCCCTTGCCCAGTTGCTCTTCGCCTGGCTCCTGCACGAGCACGCGGTCGACTTCGGGATCTCCGTGCAGAGCTTCGGCGCCTGGCTTTGGGATTTGGCGCGCAGCACAGGTATCGGGGTGCTGTACGCGGCGATCGGCGCCGCGATCCTGCTGCTCCTGCAGCGGCGCATGCCCCGGCGCTGGTGGGTCGCTGGTGGTGCCGTGGTCGTGCTGTTCGCCTTCGTCTCGACCTTCCTCGCGCCGGTCGTGCTTGCCCCGATCTTCAGCGACTACGAGGAATTGCCGCCGGGCCACGTCCGCCACGAGGTCCTCGATCTCGCCGAGCAGGCCGGTGTGGATGTCGGCGGCGTGTACTCGGTCAACGCTTCGGACCGGACGCGGACGATCAATGCGTACGTCGACGGCATCGGCTCGAGCCGGCGCGTCGTCATCTACGACACGCTGATCGACGATGCCCAGCAGTCGGCCCTGCGGGCCGTGGTCGCGCACGAGCTCGGTCACGTCGCCGCCAACGACGTGCTGCGTGGACTCGCCTTTGCTGCGATCGTCGCTCTGCCCGGGATGCTGCTCGTCCGTGAGCTCGGCGACGCCATCGCCGAGCGCCGCGGTTTGCGGGCCGGCCGTCCATCCGCGCTCGCCGCCTATGCGCTGCCGCTGGTGCTGACTGCGTTCGTGCTCGGGATCGTGGGCAACGTCCTCTCGCGCGCTGTCGAAGAGCGCGCGGATCGCTTCTCGCTCGAGCTCACCGGCAAGCCGCAAGGCATGATCCAGCTGCAGACCGAGCTGGCCCGGCGCAACCTCTCCGATCCCGATCCCCCCGGCTGGTACAGCGCCCTGTTCGGCACCCACCCGACCACGGCGCGACGGATCGGGATCGCTGAGGCCTTTGAGCGGCAGGGCCGCGGCGGTTGAGCTTTTGCCGCCCGAAGCGGCCTCTACAGTCGCCTCGGTGCCGGATCCAGGCGACAACGAGGGCTGGTCGCCGCCGGAGATCGGCGACCCCGAGCCCGTCCGCCGGCCGCTCAGGCCGCCGCCGGCGAGCGTCGCCGAGGAGCTGCGCGCGCTCGATCAGCGGCTCGCCGCCGCTGAGGATGCCCGCGCCGCCGAGGGCGAGGAGCTGCTCACCCGCATGGGTGCGATCGAGGTCCTGATCGACCATCTCGATGGTCGCGTCGGCGAGGTCGAGCGCGACGCGCGCGGATCCCGGGGGACGCCGGAGGACATCGAGCTGCGGATCGGCGGGCTCGAGCATGCTGCCGATGCGCTGGGCTCGCTCACCGCCGTGCCGGCCACGATTGCGGCACTGGAACAGGAGCTGATCGCGCTCGGCGAGCGGCTCGACGCCCGCGACGCCCGCGACGAGGTCCGCGACAGCCTGGTGCGCCGCGAGATCGAGGCCCGCGTCTCGCTTGCGGAGTCGCGCCTCGGCACACGCCACGCCGAGCGCTGGGAAGGCCTTCAAGACGCGATCTCGGCGGCGGAGACGCGAGCTGAGGACGCCCGCGGTCGGCTCGAGGCGCGTCTGGCAACGCAGGCTCAGGCCGCGACGAGCGCGCTCGCTGAGCTCGAGGAGCGGCTCAACGCCTCGGTCGGGGTCCTCGCGGCCCGCCTCGGTTCGGCGACGGGCGCCTCCGGGGAGCTGGCCACCTCGACCGTCGCCAGGCTCGAATCGCTCGAGCGCGACATCGCCGCGATCGAGTCCGAATTCGAGACGCTCGCCGGGCGGATCTCGCGATCGGACGGCAGGGAGAAGCCGGAGGGCCCGCCCCGGCCGCCCTCGCCCCCCCGCACCTCCGGAGAGGAAAGTAAGTCCTCACCAATGATGCCGGCCAAGGCATCGGCTGCCGCCGAGGACGCCCGTGCCCCGGCGCCGCTGCCCGATCCGTCGGGGCCGGTCAACCTCAACGAGGCGACCTTCGAGGTCCTGCGGAGCCTCGGCTGCTCGGTGACACAGACGGCGCGGATCCTCGCCGCGCGCAAGTTGCGAGGCGGCTTCACCTCGCCGGAGGAGCTCGCCGACGTCCCCGGCCTGCCGAAGGAGTTCCGCGCCGAGCTGATTGCCAGACTTACGGTCTGATCAGACCCCGCGGCGGCGGGTGACCAGCGGCACGGTACGGGCGATCAGTACGAGGTCGCCCCACAGGGACCAGTTCGAGACGTACATGTAGTCGAGCTTGACCATCTCCTCGAGCGGCACGCGCGAGGAGCCGAGCACCTGCCAGTGGCCCGTGATTCCCGGCCGCAGGTCGAGCCGCCGCCGGTAGAGCCCGGCGATGTTCGCGTCCTCCTCCGGGATCAGCGGTCGCGGCCCGACGAGGCTCATGTCGCCGCGCAGCACGTTGAACAGCTGCGGCAGCTCGTCCAGGTTCGTCCGCCTGATCCAGCGCCCGACCCGGGTCACGCGGGGATCGTCGGCGATCTTGAAGAAGCCCTCGGCCCCGGAGTCGAGCTCGGCGAGCTCGGCCCGCATCGCGTGCGCGCCAGGGACCATGCTGCGGAACTTGAAGATCGCGAACTCCGCGCCGTTGCGGCCGATGCGGCGCTGGCGGAAGAACACTCGGCCGCCTGGCCGCTCGAGCTTGATCGCGATCGCGATCGCGGCGAGCAGCGGTGCGCAGAAGAGAAGCAGCGTGGCCGTCGCGATCAGGTCGAAGCTGCGCTTGATCGCCCGGGACGAGCTCGTGATTGCGAAGCGCTTCATCGCCAGCAGCGAGACGCCGCCGATCGGATCGACCTGGACGGCGGAGCCGGCGAGCCGGGAGACGTCGGGGATCACGCTGACCTTGACGCCGGCGTCGCGGAGCGCCCGGATCACGAACATCAACTCGTCGCCGCCGCGCGAGCCCGGGGCGACGATGACGCGGTCGATCTCGAGTTCGTCGAGCAGCCTGGTCGGCACATTCGAGCCACCGCTCGGGCTTGACCAACGCGCGATCGGGACGACGGCGACCAGATCGACGTGCGCTGTCTCGCTCGCCTCGATCGCGCTCCGGAGCCCGGGCTCGCGATTCGTGTTGCCGACGAGCAAGCAGCGCTCCGCCGGGACGCTCGCGCGCCAGATCCGGCGCGCGCCGGCGCGCGAGACGACCAGCGCGAAGAAGAGGACCGAGAACATGAGCAGGCCCTGCAGGGACCCGAGCGTGCCGTCGACGAATGCGGTCCCACCCAGGTAGACCACGAGCACGGCGACCGCTGCAGCGGCGAAGAGGTTCGGAACCTCCTCGAGGGTCGTCTTGTGGATCATCGGAGCGTCACGGTCGTAGAGACCGAGCAGCTTCATTCCGAGCAGCATCAGGAATGGGACGGCGACGATTGCGGGCTTCAGGGTCGTGGTCCCGGCGAACGCCGCAGCGACCATGATCGCGAGCCCGAGCGAGAGCAGATCGGCGAGTGCGAGCAGCCGGCGCAGGTGGGTGTCGCGCAGCCTGCTGCGGCGGATTCTGATCGGCTCCGTGCCGAGGCGCCGCCGCGAGCGCCGCGGCGTCCGCGCTCGGCGGCCAGCGCGACGGTCTCGTCGGAGCCTGTGTTCGGGCCTGTGGCGGTCGAGCCGGGCGCCTGTGCGCCGAGGTCACCCTCTGCTCCCGTCAGTGCTTCCACGCGACCTCCCCGCTCGCTCCCGCCGTCAGATCCGCAGCCGCTGCGGCGGCGGATCGGGCAATGCCGATGCTGTTGATGTAAAGCGCCTCATCTTCGAGTGCCGGCCGGCCGGGTTGCAGCTCCGTACACGTTGCTCCCTCTCTGCTGCGGCCCTTACTGACAGCGTTGGCGATCATAGCCCGGACTCAGCGCGCATTCGACAGTTCCCCATGCCACCTTGCCCATCGGCTGTGCGCGACGGATGCATGAGCAGCGGCCAGTGCCGCTCAACGGGTGTCGAACTGCGGCTTGGCGCGGCGTGCGCCACCGTAGAATCGCGCCGCGACCCGGACGCGGAACCGCTTCGCCCCCAGCGCTTCCCTGCACGATGGCCGACGGACCAGCAAACCACTCGCAACCAGCTTCCGGCTATCGGCCGCGGTATTCGTCCCTGGACGACTACCTGCAGGTTCTCCGCCGGCGCCGTTGGCTGATCCTGGCGCTCACCGTCGTCGGCGCGGGGATCGGCATCGCGCTCGCCCTCTCGGCCGCCAAGACCTATACGGCCGAGGCCTCGCTTTCGTTCCGCGACCCGTCCCAGGATCTCGCGCTCTTCGGAGTCGACACGCTGCCGGAGAACTCGCCGGCCGTGCGGGCCGCGGTCAACGCCGAGCGCGTGACCCGCCCCGAGGTGACGAACCACGTCGCCAAGCGCTTCAAGGGCGAGCTCACTCCAGCGCAGCTGTACGCGTCGATCGCAGCTCGCGTCGGCGCGCAGACGCAGCTGGTCGTCCTCGACGCCACGTCCTCGACGGCGGCGCAGGCGGCCGAGATCGCCAACGCCTACGCGCAGGTCAACGTGAAACTCGGCACCGCGCAGAACGACGAGCGGCTCGCGAGAGTCGAGCGCTCGCTCAGGGATCAGATCAACAGCCTGAGCGTCAAGGATCTGCAGACGAAGCCCGGGACCGGGGTCAAGATCTCCGTCCTCGAGCAGCAGTTCTCCCGGGTGAAGACCCTGCGTGACATCTCCAAGCCGGTCGAGATCACGCAGAAGGCGCTGCCGCCGAGCGCGCCGGACAACGCCTCGGCCGCCGCCACCGGATTCGTCGGCGCGTTGATCGGGCTCGTCGCCGGGCTGATCGCCGCCTTCACGCGCGACGCGCTCGACCGCCGCATCCGTACCTCGAGCGAGGTCCATTCCGAGCTCGGCTTCCCGATCGTCGGGCGGGTTACCGAGGGTGCGCTTGGCTACCCCGGCCTCGCCCGCGTTGCGGGCCGGGCGCCGATCGAGGAGTCGGACTTCGAGGCCTTCCGAGTGATCCGCACCAACCTCGGCTTCATGACGGAGGGCGGGCCTCCGCCGCGTTGCGTACTCGTCGCCGGCTCGCAGCCCGAGGAGGGCAAGACTACGGTCGCCATGTCGCTCGCCAGCGCCGCGGCGGTCGGCGGCCAGCGAGTCCTGCTGCTCGAGGGCGACCTGCGCCGCCCCTCGTTCGCCGGCCGGCTTGGGATCAATGCCTCGCCGGGGCTCGCCGAGTACCTCCGCGGCACGGCCGACCCGTCGCAGGTCGTCCAGCTCGTCGACCTCTACCCGCCCAGCCAGGAAGGCGCTGCCTCGCCCCAACCGAGCGCTCGGCTCGCCTGCATCACGGCCGGCGCGGCGGGTGCCGACGCAGCCGAGCTGCTCGCCTCCCAGCGCTTCAAGCACTTCATCGGCGAGATTCGGGATGCGTACGAGCTCGTCGTCATCGACAGTAGCCCGCTGCTCGCCGTAGTCGACCCGCTCGAGCTCGTCGAGCAGTCGGATGCGATCCTCTTCTGCACGCGCGCCCACCGCACCACTCGCGATGAGCTGCGCGCCGCGCGCTCGGCGCTCGCGAACCTCCCCGAGCGGCCGTGCGGCGTCGTCGTCACCGGGATGCGGCGAGATGGTCCCGACGCCTACTCGTACTACTACGGCTACTGAGCCCGGCTGGGCGAGCCGCCCGGGAGCCGGCCGCGAGGTGCTCGTGGTCCTGCACGAGCCCGTCGTCGGTGGAGCGACGCTCTCGGTGCTGCGCACGCTGCCGCTGCTCCGCGAGCGCGGCTGGCGATTCCTGCTCTGGGCGCCGCGGCCGAGCGAGCTCCACGATCACCTCACTGAGCAGGGCTGGGAGGTCCACGGCGCCGAGCGCACCGTCGGCTACAGCCTCGCTGCGCTGCGGCTGCCGCCGGGCCCGCGCCGGCGCCTGGCAGCGATGCCCGCCTACTTCGGGGCGCTGCGCCGGCTTGCGGCCGAACGGCGCCCTGCGGTCGCCCACGTGAACTCGCTGACGACGCTCGCCGAAGGAATGGTCCTGAGGACGGCCGGGGTGCCGGTCGTCGCTCACCTGCACGAGATGATCGCGCCGACGATCAAGGGCACGGCCGCCCGAGCCGCGATCCGGGCGCTCTCGCCGGAGGCGATCGGTGTCTCGGGCGCCTGTGCAGCGAACCTCGCGATCGGCGGCTGGCATCCGCGGGTCGTCAACGAAGGCGCCGAGTACCCGGAGAAGCCTGCCGTGCGCGAGCGGGACGACGGCGAGCGGCCGGTCGTCGCAACGGTTGGTGTGCTCAGCCGTCGCAAGGGCACGGACGTCTTCGTCGAGGCCGCGGAGATCGTGCGGGGGCGCAGGCCGGAGGTCAGGTTCGTGCTCGTCGGTTCCGCCACGGATCCGCTCGACGCCGATTGGGCGGCAGGTGTGCTCGAGCGCGCCCGTGCCGCCGGGGTCGAGCACATCCCCAGGACCGACGTGCCACTGCTGCTCGGCGAGATCGACGTCTTTGCGCTTCCGTCGCGGATCGATCCGTGCCCGATCTCGCTGCTCGAGGCGATGGGCGCCGGCCTCCCCGTGGTCGGGGCCGCGAGCGACGGCATTCCCGAGCAGCTTGACGGCGGCAAGGCCGGCGAACTCGTCCCGCGCGAGGATCCGGACGCGATGGCCGCAGCGATCCTCCGCCTGCTCGACGACCCGGCTCAGGCCCGGGCGCTCGGATCCGCGGCCCGGGAGCGAGCGAGGGGGACCTACTCAATCGCGCGTCAGGCGGCCGGCATCGAGGACGCCTGGCTGGCGGCCCTCGGGCGATGAACGCCTCCAATCCGGCACTCGGCCACGACTACCTGCTCGTCATGCGAGGGGCCGAGCGCACGTTCGCCGAGATTGCCCGCTTGTTCCCGGAGGCGCCGATCTACACGACGCTCTACTCGAAGGCGGGCACCGGAGGCGCGTTCGCCGACCGACGCGTCGTCACCTCGCCGCTGCAACGCCTCGGTGTGCGGCAACGCGGCTTTCGAGCGCTCCTGCCGCTGTTTCCCCTGGCGGCGTCACACCTGCGTCCACGCGGTCACGACCTGCTGCTCACCTCGAGCAGCGCCTTCGCGATCAGGATCAAGCCGGACCCCGGCGTGCCTCACGTCTGCTACTGCCACACCCCGTTCCGCTACGCGCATCACGAGCGCGGACGGGCGCTGGGCGAGCTGCCTGCGCCGCTGCGGCCGGTGCTCTCGCGAACGCTCGAGGCGATCCGCCGCTCCGACGTCGAAGCCGGCAGACGGGTCGACCTGCTCGTCGCCAACTCCGAGACGACCAGGGCGCGGATCGCCGAGGTCTACGGTCGCGACGCGCAGGTCGTCCACCCGCCGGTCCAGCTCACCCGCTTTTCCGCCGACCCGAAGCCGCCTGTCCCTGGCCCGCCGTACTTCCTCTGCGTCACCGAGCTCGTCCCACACAAGGGCGTCGAGATCGCGCTCGAGGCGGCGCGGCTCAGCGGCGGCCGGATCGTGCTCGTCGGCTCAGGTCCCGCCCGCGCCGACCTCGAGGCACGTTTCTCGGATGTCTGTGAGTTCCGCGGTCGGGTTACCGATCCCGAGCTCGATCGCCTCTACGCGGGGGCCACGGCGATCGTCGTGCCGACCGTCGAGGAGTTCGGGATCGTCGCGGTTGAGGCGCAGGCGGCCGGTCGGCCGGTCGTGGCGCCACGTGAGGGTGGGGCGTCGGAGACCGTCGTCGACGGGGAGACGGGGGTCCTGCTCGACGAGCGCACGTCCGCGGCCTTCGCTGAGGCGATGAGCGATGGCGAGTTCGCCCGCTTCTCGCCCGCGGCAGCACGGGCCAACGCGTCCCGCTTCAGCCCGGAGGCATTCCGGGCGCAGCTCGCCAGCCTGCTCGAGCGGCTCTAGATGACTAGCCGCGCCGGTGGGCCACGGCCTTCTCGTACGCGCTCTCGTGCAGGGCGGCGAGGCGGTCGAGGCCGAAGTCCCGGAGGGCCCGCTCTCGGCCGGCGGCGCCGAGGCGGGCGCGGAGGGCATCGTCGGTGAGCAGCCGCTCGATCGCCGCGGCGAGCGCGGTGGGCCGGCCCGGGGGCACGAGCAGGGCGGTCTCGCCGTCGGCGACGAGCTCGCGGACCGCGCCGACGTCGGTGGCGACGACGGGCTTGCCGGCGATCATCGCCTCGAGGATCGCGGTCGGCATGCCCTCCGAGCGGGCGACCGAGGCGAGGACGAAGACGTCGATCCCCGCAAGGAGAGACGGTACGTCGTCGCCGGGGGCGAAGCGGACGTCGGCACCCGAGCTGGCGGCGGCTGCGCGCAGCTCGGCCTCGTAGCCGGGGTGCGCGGGGCTTGGGCTGCCGATCAGGCGCGTCGGCGGCGCGACTCCCCGCGCCGCGAGGATCGCGACGGCGCCAATCAGGTCCTCATGTCCCTTCTGCGGCGTCAGCACGCCGACGGTGCCGAGCACGGGCTGCTCCCCATCGAGCCCGAGCTGCTCGCGAGCGCGGGCGGCTCGGTCCTCGCCGGGGGCGAAGCGCTCGGCCTGGACGGGGGGGTAGACCGGGATCAGGCGCGAGCCGAGCGAGCGCGCCGGCGGGTGCAGATCGGCGAGCGCCTCGCCCCAGGTCGTAACCGCGTCAGCGGCGCGGACGACGTAGGGCATCGTCACGCGGACGAGCGGCCGCGGAGTGCGGCTGTCGAGGATCTGCCAGACGACGCCGACGTCGGGTCGGCGCCGGGCGGCGATCGCCGCCTGCGGATTGGTCGGACCGTGGAGTTGGACCACGTCGATGCCGCGCTCGCCGATCAAGCGGTCGAGTGCACCGATCTGCGCGCGCGAGCGCAGCACCAGGCGCACGTTGGGCCGCGGGTCGCGCGTCGCCCGCAGTCGGGCGAGCGGCATCGTCAGTGTCTCGACGCCGGCGTCCCGCAGCCGCATCGCCGCCTCGGCACCTTCCTCGGGGAGGACGACGAGCGTCTCGGTGCCGAGCGCGCGCAGGCCGGGGGCCAGGGTCGCCGCCTGGTTGTGGGCGCCGCCCCAGGTCGGGCCGTGGATGACCGAGAGCAGCTTCAATGCTGCGGTTGCCCGTTCGACGGCCCGCCCGGCTCCTCGGCGCCGCCACCCAGGATCGAGAATTGGGCAACGCCGAGCCCGATCAAGAACCAGGCCATCATCACCTCGCGGTTCTCGATGAAGAAGCCGGCGTAGAACATGACCATCATCGCGACGAGCGACCCGCAGGCGCCGATCGCGATCGCGGCTCGGGTCGGGTCGCGGGCGCCGACGGCGCGTCGCGCCAGGGTCACGCCGAGGAGCGCCATCGAGGCGATGAACAGGACCATCATCGCGAGCCCCTGCTCGACCCCGATCTTCAGGTAGCTGCTGTCGAGGTTGACCGCGGTGATCGGCACGAACTCGCCCTGGAGCGCAACCGCGCCGACGGTGCCGAGCCCGTGACCGAAGGGCTCGTCCGTGACCAGGGGCCAGGCGTCCTTCCAGCGATCGAGGCGCGTCGAGTAAGACGGATCTTTACCGGGGTCGAAGATCCGCAGCAGGCGTGCCGTGCCCTCGTCGGACTTGCCGACGGTGAGCGCGAAGCCGCCGGCGCCGAGCACGGCGATCGCGACGAGCGCCGTCAGGGTCGCGCCGGTTCTGGTCCCCGCCGGGAACGCCGAGCAGAGCTGAAAGAGCAGCAGCGTGACGAGGATCGCCGCGCCGCAGGCGATCAGGCCGGTACGGATCTCGCTCGCGATCAGACAGAAGCCGAGTAGCGCCACCGCGACCCCGCCGGCAATCCGTGGGCGCCCGCGCCAGGCGAGCACCATCGACAGGCAGAAGGGGATCACAGTCGAACACCACAGGGCGAGCTGTTGCGCTGTGAGCTGGCTGCCGTAGAAGTGCAGGGCCTCGGAGTGCGGGAAGCCGGGCAGCGCCGCGCGCGCCGCCGTCTCCTCGGAGCCGCTCGGTCCGACGACGTAGCGGAAGACGCAGTAGACGCCGACCAGGATCGCGACTCCGATCACCCCGAGGGCGAGCTCGCGGTTGCGCTCCCGCGCCCACGGGGAGAGGGCGACGGCGAGGAAACCGCTCATCCACAGGATCGACGCGCTGAACGAATCCCAGCCGGTTGACAAGGGATCCGTGAGCACCGTCGAGACGAGCGTCGCGGCCACGTACAGGGCGGGACCGAAGACCGCCGGCCAGAGCCAGATCCGCGGTCGACCGGAGTTGATCAGATGCCAGCCGACCCCGGCCCAGAGCGAGTAGACGACGAACTCCGTCGGGCCGCGGGGCGTGATCGGTGAGAGCGCGGCGAGAGTGCCGGAGAAGCCGAGCAGGACGAAGAGCAACAGGGAGGCGGCGACGGGGTGGCGAGCCGCAAGTACCGCGCCGAACGGGATCAGCAGCAGATAGCTTCCATCCTTGGGTCCGATGCCGACGGCGAATGCGCAGATCAGGACGGCGAGCGCCGCGAGGCTGATGAGCAGCGAGAGCCCGAGGCGTTCCCACGGGCCCTGCGGTTTCGTCTCGAAGGCGCCCTCGCTCGCGTAGGCCTCCATGCTCGGGCAAGCGTACAAGTGTGGTTCGGCGGTGGGCGCAGGTGGCTGAGGCCGGCGTCGATGTGGTCATGCCGTTCGCCGGGGGCGTCGCCGAGGCGCGCGAGGCGCTTGCGGCGCTGACCCCGCTCGTGCCCGCCGCGGCCAGCGTGACGCTCGTCGACAACAGCCGCGAGCGCTCGGCGACGGCGCTTGCGGTGTCGGGGGTCACCGTGCTCACCGCCGGACGCCTGCAGGGCTCGTATTACTCACGCAACGTCGGCGCCGACGCGGGGTCGGCCGAATGGCTGCTCTTCGTCGACTCCGACTGTCGTCCTGCGGCGGGTCTGATCGCCGCCTACCTGCAGCCCGAGCCGGCTGCCGGCGTGGGAATCCTCGCCGGCGCTGTGCGCCCGGCCCCGGCCACTTCACGGGCGGCCCGCTACGCGGCTTCGCGCGGGGAGATCGACGAGCGCTTCCATCTCGAGCACGGGCCGCGACCGGCCGGCGTGACCGCGAACCTGATCGTCCGGCGGGCCGCGTTCGAAGCGGTCGGGGGGTTCGAGGAGACGGTCCGCAGCGGCGGTGACGTCGACTTCTGCTGGCGCGTGCAAGAGGCGGGCTTCTCGCTCGAGCACAGGCCGGCCGCGGTGCTCGAGCACGAAAATCCGGATTCGGTCGCGCGGCTCGCCTCGAAGGCCCGCCGCCACGCGGCCGGCCGTGCCTGGGTGAACGAGCGCTGGGGCGAGGTGCTGCCCCGGCCGCAGCTCGCGCGACCCTTCCTGCGCGGGCCGTTAGTCGCCGCCTACTGGGCGGCGCGGGGCGACCGCGAGCGGGCCACCTTCAAGCTGATCGATATGCGGCTTGCGACGGCGGCGCTGCGCGGCTACTGGACGGGCGACAACAGCGCCGGCCCGGGGTCAGGGCGCGATCCCGCTTAGGCCCGCCAGCGCGTCAGGTCCCAGCCGGTGAGCCGCTCGATGCCGGCGATCTCCGGCTCGAGCCGCTCGAGCAGCTGTAGCCGCGTCGCCTCATCGACGGTTGCCGACGGCTCCGCCGGCCGGCCGCGCAGCGTCTCGGCCGCGCGCGAGCGGACGCCACGAGGGAGGCGGCCGGCGACCGCCGCCCCGGGAGTCGAGGAGCGGACCCGCTCGGCGATCCGGAACGCGGCGCCTTTGCCGGCGCCCACGTTCGACTCCTCAGCGAGCGCCGGCGCGGCGAGTACCGGCGCCGGATCGAGCCCGAGGAAGCCGAGCACCTCGGCGACGGCCGCGGCGCGGTCGGCGCGGAGTCGGTCGGCATCGACGATCAGGATGCGATCACGTCCGAATTGCTCCAGGAACGGCGCCAGGGCGGTCGCAAAGCTCGAGACGCGCAGGTAGGGGGCGCGATCGTCGAGCAGGGCCTCGGCGGGTGGGCGCTGGTCGCGGTCCGCGAACTGGTCGAGGTGCGAGCGCATGCGCTGGACCGGGTCGCGGACGACGTAGACGATCCGCGGCGCGCCGAGTTCGGCCGCGATCGCCTCAGCGACCCCGTCGAACCATGGGAACGAGTAGGCGACCGAACTCTCGCCGCGGACCGGTGCCTCCTCGAACTGGCCCTCGTACCAGGCGCGGCTCCGCGCCCGGCTGGAGCGCTCGCCGAGCAGCGGACCGGCCGCCTCGGCGTCGACCGGCAGGAACCGGTTCGGCTCCTTCAGCCGCGACATCGAGACCTCGGGGTGCAGGTCGAGGTAGCGGTGCAGGGAACTCGTGCCGCACTTCATCGCGCCGATCACGAGCAGGTTGGGAAGCCGTCCCATCGCCTGCGCAGGGTACGACCGCGGCCCGTCAGCGCAACGCCTACCTCCGCGCCACCCGTGGAGCCTGAACTACATTTGCCCTGTGAGCGAGCCGGAGGTCTCGGTTGTGATCCCGACCCGTAACCGGGAGACGCGCCTGCGCTTCGGGCTCGAGGCGCTCGCCGCGCAGACCCTCGAGCGCGAGCGCTTCGAGGTGATCGTCGTCCGGGCGGAGGACAGCGCCCGCCCCTGGTGTGAGGCGCCGCCGGACCTCGATGTCCGCTTCATCACCGCGCCCGCCGGGCCGGCGCTGCAGCGCAACATCGGCTGGCGGGCGGCGCGGGGGAGGCTCGTCGCCTTCACCGACGACGACTGCCGGGCGACGCCACAGTGGCTCGAGCGGCTGCTCGCCGCCGAGGGCGGCTCCGACGACATGCTGCAGGGGCGGACGGCGCCGGACCCGACGGAGTCCCATCTGCTGCACGGGCGGGCGAGGAGCATCGACATCGACGCGATGGACGCCTGGTTCCCGACCTGCAACATCGCCTTCCCGCGGGCGCTGCTCGAGCGCCTCGACGGCTTCGACGAGGACTTCCCGACCGCATGGGGCGAGGACACCGACCTCGGCCTGCGGGCGATCGACGCCGGCGGCACCGTCGCCTACGTCCCCGAGGCGCTCTCCTACCACGCGGTCAACGCGCGCACGCTGCGTCAGGCACTGCGCGAAGCCTGGCGCCGCGACTCGCTGCCGATGGTCTTCGCCCGCCACCCGCGGCAGCGCCGGGCGCTCTTCCTCGACACCTTCGTCCGCCGGACGCACGCCAACTTCCTGCTGGCCCTCGCCGGCCTGTTGATCGTGCGCCGCCATCCGCTGCTCGGCTGTGCGGCGATGATCCCCTACCTGCGCAACCGCAGGCCGCCACTCGTCGCCCTGCGCAGCGCGCCACAGATCATCGTCCACCTGCCGGGCCGGATCGCCGTTGACGCGACCGAGATCGCCGCCGTCGGCCGTGCGGCGATCCGCAACCGCGTCCCGGTCATCTGAGATGACCGACCCCGCGAACCTGCGGCCGGAGGGCGCAGGCGCTCCGGCTCTCAGCGTCGTCGTTGCCGCCCACGACGCGGCGGCAACGCTGCCGGCGACGCTCGCCGGGCTCGCCGCCCAGGAGCCGCTCGAAGGCGGCCTCGAGCTGCTGGTCGTCGACGATGGCTCGGCCGACGCGACGGCGGCGATCGCGGAGTCCGCGGGCGCCACGGTCCTGCGCATACCGCGGGGCGGGCCCGCGGCTGCGCGCGCCGCCGGCGTCGCCGCCTCGAACGGCGCCGCGATTGCCTTCCTCGATGCCGATTGCGTGCCGGAGCCGGGCTGGGCGGCTGCCGGCCTGCGGGCGCTCGCCGCCGGCGCCGAACTCGTCCAGGGCCGGGTCCGCCCCGATCCCGAGGCGCGGCTGGGGCCATTCGACCGGACGCTGTGGGTCGATGCCGACGTCGGCCTCTACCAGACGGCGAACCTGTTCTTGACCCGCGCCGCCTACGAGGCCGCGGGAGGCTTCGACGCCTGGGTCCTGCCTGGCGGCGACGAGCGCGGCCACTTCGGCGAGGACGTGCTGCTTGGCTGGGCGGCGCGGCGCGCCGGCGCCCGCGCTGCCTTCGCCACCGACGCGGTCGTCCGCCATGCCGTCTTCCCTCGCGGCCCGCGGGGCTACGTCGCCGAGCGCGACCGGCTCGCCTACTTCCCGGAGCTGGCCCGGCGGGTTCCAGAGCTGCGCCACGAGCCGCTCTTCGGCCGCATCTTCCTGAGCCGCCGCACGGCCGCGCTCGATGCGGCGCTGGCGGGGGCGGCGCTGGCCGCGCTACGGCGCTCGCCGTGGCCGGCCCTGGCCGCGCTTCCGTATGCGGCGCAGCTCGCGGCCGGCGCTCGCCGGCGCTCGCGCGGGCGAACGGCGCTCGTTCTCGCCGCCGACCTCGCCGCCGACCTGCGCGGCCTCGCGGCCCTCGCACGGGGATCGCTGGCGAGCCGGAGCACCGTCCTGTGAGCGCCGGCGCGGCCGCCGGTGGGGAGGCGCTGAGCGTGCTCACCGTCGGCAACATGTACCCGCCGCACCACCTCGGCGGGGCCGAGCTGATCTGGCGCTCGGCCGTCGAGCAGATGCGTGAGCGGGGCTGGCGCGTCCGCGTGCTGACGACCGACTGGCGCGCGCCGGACCCGGACCCGGCGTTCGCCGAGGACCCCGATGTCGCCCGGACCCTTTCCTGGTACTGGCGCGAGCACGACTTCCCCCGCTACGGCGTCGCGCGAACGGCTGCGGATCGAGCGTCGCTCACGTGCTGCGCTCGCCCGGGAGATCGAAGGCGTCCGCCCGGACGTCGTCTGCTGGTGGTCGATGGGCGGCATGCCGATGTCGTTGCTCGCCGATGCCGGCGGCGGCGGGCCTTCCGGCGCTCGGAGTGCTGCTCGACGAGTGGCTCGTCTACGGTCCGGCCGTCGACGGCGTGGCAGCGGCTCTGCCGTCGGCTCGGGCCCGCCGGCGCTAGCTTCGCCGCGGCGGCGCGGATTCCGGCGCGCGTCGATCTGGCGCGTGCGGCGGAGTGGATCTTCATGAGCGAGACCCTGCGCCGGCACGCCCGCGAGGCCGGCATCGAGCCGCGCAGCTCGCGCGTCCTACTGCGGGGTGTCGACGCCTCGCGCTTCGATCCGGGGGGCGAGGGCGAGTGGGGCGGACGCCTGCTCTGCCTCGGGCGGATCGATCCGCGTAAGGGGATCGCAGTCGCGATCCGGGCGCTGGCGCAGCTGCCCGGCTGCACGCTGCGGGTGATCGGCGATGGCGATCGCGGCCACCTCGCCGAGCTCCGCGCTCTTGCGGCCGAGCTCGGGCTCGCCGAGCGCATCGATTTCGAGCGGATCCCCGGCGACCGCGTCCCCGCTGAGCTCGCCGCCGCCGACGCGCTGCTCTTCCCGGTCCAGTGGGAGGAGCCGTGGGGCCTGGTCCCGCTCGAGGCGATGGCGTCGGGCACGCCGGTCGTCGCGACCGGCACCGGGGGCTCGGGCGAGTACCTGCGCGACGGCGCGAACGCGCTCGTCTACGCGCCGCGAGACGATCCGGCGGCGCTGGCCGCGGCCGTCGGGCGGCTGCGGGACGACGCAGCCCTGCGCGGCCGCCTGCGCGCGGGCGGGCTCGCGACCGTCGCGGAGAGCAGCGAGCAGGCCTTCAACGAGGGCGTCGCCGACCGCGTCGCGGCGCTCGCCGCCGAGCGGACCGGCAGGGCCGGCGGATGAGCTCGGGCGAGGCCACCGTCCGCGTCGTCGTCGTCTCCTGGAACACGCGGGAGCTGCTCGCCGCCTGCCTCGCCTCGCTCGAGCCCGATCGCGAGGCGGGCCTCTGCGAGATCGTCGTCGTCGACAACGACTCGACCGACGGCTCCGCGGCGATGGTCACCGAACGCTTCGCCGGCCGTCACGCTCGTCGAGGCCGGCGCCAACCTCGGCTTCGGCGTCGCGGTCAACCTCGGCGCGCGGACCGGAGCGGGCGTCCCGCCGTGGCTCGTCGCCGCCAACGCCGACGTCGAGGTCGAGCCGGGCGCGATCGCGGCGCTGCTCGGACGCGCCGCAGCCGACCCGCGGACTCGGCGCGGTCAGTCCCGCGGCTGATCGCGCCCGACGGCTCGACCCAGCACTCCGTCCACCGCTTTCCCGACCTGTGGCTCTCGGTCGCCGCGATCTCGGGCGCCGGGCGGCTGCCGTGGCTCGGCGACCGGCTGCTGATCGAGGGACGCTGGAACCCGGAGCGGGCGCGCGACGTGCCCTGGGCGCACGGCGCCTTCATGCTCTTCCGCCGCAGCGCCTTCGACGCGGTCGGCGGCTTCGACGAGCGCCAGTGGATGTATGCGGAGGACATCGACATCGCCTGGCGGCTCGCCGAGGCGGGCATGGGGATCGGCTACGAGCCGGCGGCGCGGGTCCGCCACGCCGGCAGCGCCGCGGCCGTGCAGGCTTTCGGCGACGAGCGCTCGGCCCGGCACATCCGCGCCGTCTACGCGTGGATGGCGCGCCGCCGTGGGTTGGCCCGTGCCCGCGCCTTCGCGCTCGTCAACACGATCGGCTCGGCGTTCCGCTGGGCGCTCGCCCAGCCCGGGCGGCTCGCGGGTTTCAGCGGGTCGGCGAACCGGGTCTCGATGTTTCGCTCCTATGTGAAGCTTCACCTCCAAGGATTCGCGCCCGCCGATCGGCTGCTCGCCGGCGGCGAGCGCGGTCCGGCCAACGACAGCGAGAGCGACGGAAACGATCGATGAGCCCGACCTTTACAGCCGAGCAGGCCAGCGCCGCGAACGAGCGCCTCGGCGCCGGCGCCGCCGAGATCGACTGGTACCACACCCAGGAGCTCGCGCCGGGGCTGGTCACGCCCGGCATGTTCGACCTGCGGCCCTACGTCGAGCGCTACGGCCTGCCCGCCTCGATGGAGGGCATGCGCGTCCTCGACGTCGGCACCTTCGAGGGCTTCTGGGCCTTCGAGATGGAGCGGCGCGGCGCGCAGGTCGTCGGCCTCGACATCGACGACGTCCAGGACCTCGACTGGCCGCCGCGATTGCGCCCGGCGGAGGGCGGCAAGCGCGGCGAGGGCTTTGCGATGGCGCATGCCGCGCTCGGCAGCTCGGTCGAGCGGATCGCGATGCCGATCTACGGCGCGACGCCGGCCGAGCTGGGCTCGTTCGACCTGATCTTCTGCGGCTCGGTGATGATCCACCTGCGCGACCCGATGCTCGCGCTCGAGCGGCTCGCCGCCCTTTGCGGCCCGGGGTCGAGGCTGATCTTCACCGACGAGTACAGCCCGAAGCTCGATCGCCTGCGCTGGCTCGGCGTCAGGACCGCCGCCGAGTTCTGTGGGGAGAGCCCGTGGATGACCTGGTGGCGGCCGGCAAGCCGCACCTGGGTGACGATGATCCGTTGCGCCGGCTTCGAGGACGCTCGCATCCACGGTCGCTTCAACATGGGCTTCCGCGCCGAGCGCGGCGGCGTCCCGCACGTCGTCGTCCACGCCGACGGGCCGCAGCGATGAGCGGCTCGCGCCCCTCGCTGCTCGGCCGGATCAGACGCCGGCTGCTCTACCTACCGCGCGACTTCAACTACGGCTACGGGCCGTGGATCGCCTCGCGGCTGCGCAAGTGGTGGGTGCTGGCCCGCAATCCGCACGCCGACATCCGCTTCACCGAGCCCGTCTACATCGGACCGGGCTTCAGCCTCTACGTCCCCGAGCCGGCGAGCTTCCACGTCGGCCCCGGGGTCGAGTTCCGGCGCGGCTTCCGGGCCGAGCTCGCCGCCGGCGCGGTCGTGGAGATCGGTGCCGGGACGCGCTTCACCTACGACCCGATCATCCAGTGCGGCGAGCGGATCACGATCGGCGAGCGCTGCATGATCGGGCAGTCGACGCTGATCGTCGACGGCAACCACCGCTTCCGCGACCTCGAGACGGCCGATGCTCGAGCAGGGCTACGACTTCAGCGAAGTGGTGCTCGAGGACGACGCCGTGCTGACGACGAAGTGCACGGTCGTCGGCGCTCGCATCGGCCGTCGTTCCTACGTCGGCGCCGGCGCCGTCGTCGTCGACGACATCCCCGCCTACTCGGTCGCCGTCGGCGTCCCGGCGCGGGTCGTCGACAGCTTCGGTCCCGAGGGCGACCGCGAGGCTGCGGTCGCCGCCGCCTCCGCTCAGCCGGCCTCGCGCTCGGCGAGCTCCGGTCCCGCCGGCGGTGGGCCTGCGTCCGCGTAGGCCGCCGCCTCCCAGCCCGCGAGAAACTCCGGCGCGAGCAGCTGCTTGAAGTAGAGGTCGGCGCTCTCGGTGACGCGCGGCCCCAGCCAGGGCAGCCCGGGTGGGACCCAGCGGGCGAGCGCCCGGCCGCGTCCGCGCGCCGCCGGCCGCGCCGCCGCCTCCTCGAAGAGCCGGAGGAACCAGGGCTCGATCTCCGGGTGCACCGCCACGAAGCGGCGCTCGGCGGCGGCAATCCGGCGCACGCGCCGCTTCCACATCTCGGGGGTCATCTCGCGCAGGTGGTCCGCGACCGCCGCCCGGTCGAGCAGCAGCCGCATGCCCGCGCGGTCGGCGCGGAGGCCGAGGTCGAGGTCCTCGTAGCCGAACGGGAAGTTGACCTCGTCGAAGCCGCCGAGCGACTCGAAGAAGCTGCGCTTGAGCGAGACGTTGGCGCTGAAGAAGCGCCCCCAGCCGGCCTCGATGCCGGCGATCAGCGGGTAGTCGAACTGGATCCCGCGGTCGAGCCAGCGCATGAAGGCGCTCACCTGGAGCTCCGGCGCCCAGCGGACGAGGCCGAGCACGGCGACCTCGGGCTCGGGGTGGTTGCGGTGCCAGGCGAGGTGCTCGCCGACGAGCGCCGGGATCGGGATCGTGTCGTCGTCGGTGAAGAGCACGAGCGGCGCGCGGGCGGCGTCGGCGCCGGCGTTGCGGTTGGCCGAGGCGCCCGGCCGTCTGGCCGCGGACGATCCGTCCCGGATAGGGCTGGGCGGCGAGCAACCGCTCGAGGCGCGCGGGTTCCTCACCAGCTGCGTCGAGCGCGAGGATCAGCTCGAAGCGAGCAGCGCCGGCGGAATCTGCGGCGGCGAACCCGGCGAGGACCCGCTCGAGGGTCGCGCCGGTGCCAAGGGTCGGGACGACGACGCTGAGCTCGGGCGTGCTCACCTGCCCGGCGCCGCCGGGCCGGCCGGACGCGCGGCGATCGCGCAGTGGGGGTCGCCCAGCCAGGCGCGGCGGATCTCGTCGCGCCCGAAGGGGCTGAACAGCCCGCGGGCCATGCGCGGGTGCAGCTTGCGGGGCGGGTGGCCCGCCCCGGGCGGCATCGTCAGCCGCACTGGGTCGGCGGCGAGCTCGAAGCCGGCCGCCTCGACCATGCGCACGAGCGCTGCCTGGTTCGGCTTCCACCACCAGGGCCGGCCGACGCCCTCGAGCGTCGCCAGCGGCGTCCGCGGGTGCAGGCGCGTGCGCAGCAGGTCGATCGCGTCGACGGAGACGAGCAGCTCCTCGCAGATCTCGCGCACCCGCATCAGGCCGCCGACGGGATCACGCAGATGCAGCATCAGGCTGCCGACGTAGACGACGTCGAAGCTGCCGAGCAGCTCGCGATCGAGCTCGTAGATGCTGAGCTCGTGGCGCGTGACCGACGAGCCGAGCGCCCGCCGGGCGACCTCGAAGCCCTCGCCGCGGCCCTTGCGCTCGCCGACCGCGGCGACGGCCGCGGGGCCGGCGCTCGCCGGCCAGTCCCAGCGCTCGGGGTCGAGCACGTCCACGGCGACGACCTCGGCGGCGCCGCGGCTCTCCATCAGGAAGGCCCAGAACCCGTCGAAGGTGCCGACGTCGAGGCAGCGCTTGCCCTCGAGCGAGGAGGGGATCGGGACCTGCCCGGCGATCTTGCGGAGATCGAACCAGCCCGGCGTCTCGATGCCCGGGGCCAGCTCGATCGTGTGGTACCACTGGCGCGCGGAGGCCTCCCGCCGCAGCGCCTGGGTGTCGAGCGGCTCCTCCACGCGCGCCAACCTAGCAACTGCGATCGAGCCTGCCGCCGGGTCCGCGGACAACTGCCGGAGGCCGTGCGGGGGGCGATTATGCTCGCTCGATGCCCGCCGCCGTGATCGCGCACGACCCTGCTCGTGAGGAGGCGGAGCTGCGCGAATACCTCGGCGATGGCTTCGACGTGACGAGCCTGCGCCAGTCGGACGCCAGGGTGGTCGAGGAGTTCGTGGCGGCCTCCGACGAGGGCTCCTTCTACCGCGCCTCCGAGGCCTACCTCTACAACCTGACCGCGTTCGCGATGACGGACACGAAGCTGCCCTACCTGCGCGAGCTCACCGCGCGGCTGCAGCCGGGGGCCCGGATCCTCGACTACGGCTGCGGGATCGGCTCCGACGGCCTGCTGCTCGCCGAGCTCGGCTACCGGGTCGAGTTCGCGGACTTCGCCAACCCGAGCACCGAGTACCTGCGCTGGCGCCTCGCCCGACGCTGCATCGAGGCGCCCGTCCACGACCTCGACCGCCATGTGCCCGGCGGCTTCGACGCCGCCTACTCGTTCGACGTGATCGAGCACGTCGCCGACCCTCAGGCCTTCCTCGGCGAGCTCGAGTCGCGGGCTGGACTCGTCGCCGTCAACCTGCTCGAGCCCGAGCCCGGCGACATCGAGCTGCATCACGACCTGCCGATCGAGGGGCTCTGCAAGCGCGCCGCCGAGCGCGGCCGGATCGCCGGCTACCGGGTCTTCTGGGGCCGCTCGCACCTGCTCATCTACGAGCCGGGACCGGGTGGGCAGGCGCCTCTGCCCCGCCGGGCAGCGAACGGGGTCCGGCTCGCCGCCGGCCGCTGGCGAGGCCGCGCCGGGCGGCTCAGAGCATCGGCACGCGGTGGCGGATCGAGCCCCGGGCAGCCGTCGTGAGATCGACGGCGTCGTAGAGCACCAAGTAGGGGGCGAGCAGCGCGAGGGAGGCGTCACGGTCCCGCGCCCGTCCCCGCAGGCCCTTCAGGTAGGGCAGGGCGAGCAGGAGCGCCACGGGCCGGCGGCCGACGACGGCGACGGCGAGGCCGAGCGCGGCGAGCAGCAGCCGCGCGTGTGCCCGCTTCCAGAAGATCCCTGCGTAGGCGGTGCGGCGGCGGAGCTCGGGGTGGCGGCGGAACATGAGCGCCGAGTCGGCGCCGCGGCGGGCGAGGCGGAGGTAGCCGAGCGGGCCGAGGTCGTCGACGGCGTGCAGGACCTCGGCGTCGTCGCGCCAGCGCAGCTCCGCGCCACGGCGCTGAGCGCGCCAGCCAAGGTCGACGTCCTCGCCGGCGGGCTCGGTGAAGCGCTCGTCGAAGCCGCCGAGCGCCTCGAGCAGCTCGCGGGGATAGGCGATGTTGCAGGTCTGAAACCAGTCGCTCGGCGCTTCGATCCGCTGCGTACGGACGAACGCTCCCCGCTCGGGGCCGTCGGCGGGGTTCGGCCGGGTCGGACCCTGAAGGACGGCGGCGGGCGCCGCCGCGTGCTCGGCGGCGAGCCGCTCGAGCCATGCGGGGCCGGCTTCGCAGTCATCGTCGGTGAAGGCGACGAGCCCTCCGGTTCCCGGCCGCCAGGCCGAGTTGCGGGCGGCCGCGGGGCCGTGCGATTCGGGACGCGGGACGACCTGCAGGCGAAGTGGGGAGGAGGAGGTGCGCTCGGCGAGCAGCCGCTCGCTCTCGGGGTCGGTTCCGTCGACGGCGACGATCACCTCGAAGCGCTCGGCGGGCAGCGTCTGCGCCTCGAGCGAGTCGAGCAGCCGCGCCAGCCGGGCCGGCCTGCCGCGGGTTGCGACCGCCACGGTGATCTCGCAAGCGGCGATCGACATCGGGGCGGATGCTACAAACGGTCGTAGAGATGACCGAGCCCATCGATGTCTCAGTCGTCGTCCCCACGTATCGTCGGGACACGCGGCTCGCCTTCACCCTCGACGCGCTCGCCGCGCAGACCCTCGAGCGCTCGCGCTTCGAGGTGATCGTCGTCCGCGACGAAGACGCGCCGCCACCCGCGATCCCGGACGGGCTCGACGTGCGCTTCATCACCCAGCCCGCGCCGGGACCGGCCATGCGCCGCAACCGCGGCTGGCAGGAGGCGCGCGGGGCGCTCATCGCCTTCACCGACGACGACTGCCGCCCGGCGCCGGGCTGGCTCGCGGCGCTCGCCGACGCCAATACGCAGCTGACCGGGGACGACGTCGTGCTCGAGGGCCGCACCGAGCCCGACCCCGACGAGGCCCACCTCTACCACGGGCTCGCCCGCTCGATGGAGGTCTACGGGCCGAACCGCTGGTATCCGACCTGCAACCTGGCGATGCCGCGGGCGCTGATCGAACGGCTCGGCGGCTTCGACGAGGCGCTTGCCTTCTGGGGCGAGGACACGGACCTCGGTCTGCGCGCAGAGGGCGTCGGCGCCCGTCTCGTCTACGTCGACGAGGCCGTGGTCTGGCACGCGGTCCACGTGCGCTCGCTGCGCGCCGCGCTGCACGACGCGACCGAACGGCACGCCGAGGCGGAGGTGCTCGCCCGCTATCCCTCCCACCGTGACGAGCTCTACATGGGTGCCTTCATCGGTGAGGAGCACGCGCGGATCACGCTGGCGGCGCTCGGGCTGGTTGCCGGCGCCGTCACCCGCAGGCCGGCGCTGGCGGCGCTCGGCGCCTATCCGTACGTGATCCACAAGGTCGCCAAACGCCCGTTGCAGCCGGGCTTCGCGACGCCGGTCGGCCTCGCCCGGCTCGGCATCGATCTGCTCGGCGGCGCCCTCGTCGACGGCACCGAGGTGCTGATGCGGCTGCGCACGAGCCTGCGCAAGCGGAGCCTCGTGCTGTGAGCCGCGCGGCGGCCGGCGTCCTCGCGTTGGGCGCGGTGCTGCTCTGCTCGCTCGCGCTCGCGGGGAGCGCGGTGGGCGCTGAGGGAGGCGGCGGCGCGCAGCTCTTCGGCTTCTCCGACGGCAGCCCGCTCTTTCCCTACGACGGCTCGGCCGATGCCGCCCGGCTCGCCCGGCTCGCAGCCGGCGCCGGCGCGCAGGTCGACCGCTTCACGCTGCGCTGGGAGCAGGCCGAGCCGACGCCGCCGCCGCCGGTCGGCCCGCCGCGCTTCGACTGGAGCGCCGTCGACGAGCTGGTCGCGGCCCTGCGACGCGAGGGCATCGCGCCCTTGCCGATGCTGCTCGGCGCGCCGGCGTGGGCGCGCGCGAGTGGCTGCTCCGGCGTCTGCCCGCCGGCCGGCGCTCATCGCTCCGACTGGAAGGTGTTCGTCCGCGCGGTGGCAGCGCGCTACCCCGACGCCGCGGCACTCGAGATCTGGAACGAGCCGAACCTGGCGACGAACTGGGGCGGGGCGCCCGACGCTTCCGCGTATGCGTCGCTGTACGGCACGGCGCTGAGGAGCACGTCCGATCTACTGCCGCAGGCGCCGGTCCTCGTCGGCGGCCTGGCGCTGGCGCTCGCGGACGCCCAGCAAGCCGGTAGCGACGCGCTGCCCGATTGGCTCGCCGGCTTCTTTGGAGCGGCGCGTCACGGCGGGATCGACCTCGGCGACGGTCGCTTCGCGATCGCCGTCCATCCATACCGTGGCCTCGACGAGCTCGCCGACCCGGCTCCCACCGGCCGCTTCGACCAGACGCTGGCCGCCGTGCGAACGACGATCGCCGCCCGCGCCCCGGCGCTCGCCGGCCTGCCGCTGTGGGTGACCGAGACCGGCGTCTCGACGACCGCCGTCGGCGGCAATGGCGCGGCTCCCCCCGAGGGGCTGCAGGCGAAGGCACTGCTACGCACGCTCGAGGAGCTCCGTCATGAGCCGGACATCGCCGCCACGCTGATCTACACGCTCGTCGACCGCCCGCCCTCGACCGAGAATCCCGCGGAGGAGGGCTACGGCGTCGTTGGCCGCGGCCCCGACTTCACGCCGAAGATCAGCTACTGCGTGCTCGCCAGGCGCGCCGGCAATCCGCACGCAGACGGCTGCACAACCGGCTGAGAGTGGCCCGCGGCCGACTACCCTGGCCGGGAGCATGACCGCACCGCTCGTATCCGTCGTGATCCCCACGCATCTGCGCGAGACGCGGCTGTCGTTCGCGCTCGACGCGCTCGCCGGCCAGACGCTGCCGCTCGACCGCTTCGAGGTCGTCGCGGTGCGCTCGCCCGCCGCCGGGCCGCGGACCGAGCCGCCGCCCGGTCTCGACGTCCGCTTCCTCGATAGTCCTGAGGCGAACATCTCGGTGCAGCGCAACCTCGGCTGGCGTGCCGCCACCGCCCCGCTCGTGGCCTTCACCGACGACGACTGCCGCCCGTCCGCCGACTGGCTCGAGCGGCTGCTCGCCGCCACCGAGGGCGAAGCCGGGTCGCCGCGTGGCGATCGCGTCGCCTTCGGCCGCACCGAGCCCGACCCCGACGAGGGCCACCTGCACTACGGGATCGCGCGAACGATCCACGTGATCGGCCCCGACCGCTGGTTTCGGACGTGCAACATCGCCTACCCGCGGGCGCTGCTCGAGGCGCTCGGCGGCTTCGACTCCGAGCTCGCCTTCCACTGCGAGGACACCGACCTGGGACTCCGGGCGCTCGCCGACGGGGCGGAGGGCGTCTTCGTCGACGAGGCCGTCGTCTGGCATGCGGTCCATGTGCGCTCCTTCGGCCAGGCGGTGCGCGATGCCGCGCGCCTGTCCGGCGAACCCGGCCTCCTCGCCCGCTGGCCTGAGCAGCGTGACGAGCTCTACCTGCGCGCCTTCGTCTCCGAGGAGCACGCCAAGGTCGTCCTGGCGCTCGCGGGGGCACTGCTGTGGCGGCGCAGCAAGGCGCTCGCCCTGCTGGCCGCGTACCCGTACGTGATGGGGCGCGTCGCCAAGCGCCTCCGCAACCCGAACCCCCTGAGCCCGATCGGCGCTTTCCGCCTCGCCGCTGACATCGCCGTCGAGGGCACGCTCGACACGGTCGAGGTCGCCGCCCGGCTCCGCTCCAGCGCGGCGAGCCGGGAGCTCGTCCTTTGAGCAGGGCCGACAGCCCGCTCCGCGAGCGGGCGATCTTCGTCGAGGGGGCGCCGCGCAGCGGCACGACGCTGCTCGTCTCGATGCTCGCCACGCACCCCGAGATCGCCGGCATCGTCGCCGAGTCGCACCTCTTCGACCGCGGCGTCGGCGCGCTCTTCGACAACCATGCCCGGGACGCGCAATACGAGGGCTTTCTGGCCAACTACGTGAGCGCGGACGAGCTCGCCGACCTGGTCCGCGACCTCTGCGACGGGGTCCTGCTGACGATGCGCGAGCGGGTGAAGCCGGACGCCGACCGCGTCGTCGAGAAGACGCCGCTGCCACCTGACGGTGCCCGCGAGGTGATGGCGGCGAAGCTCGCCGCCTACCCCGATGCAACCTACGTCCACGTCGTCCGTGAGCCGGGCGCCGTGGTCCGCTCGCTGCTGCGGGCGCCGTGGGCCGACGTGGACGAGGCGGGAGCGGCCGAGTGGTGGCGCTCTTCCGTCGACGCGGTCCGCGCGACGGCTGGGCAGGTTGGCCCGCCGGGCGCCTACTTGGAGCTGGCCTACGAGGATCTCGCGGCCGACCCGGTCGGCGCCGTCACCGGACTGCTCACCGAGTCTCGGCCTGTCCACCGGCGAAGAGGCCCGCGAGCGGCTCGAAGCGGCCTCGCGGGAGCGGATCAGCAGCTTCGGCCGCCCTCCCGAGCCCGGCTCACAGACGTCACCGGCGCAGGCGGTCGGGGCCAGGGGACGGGGCTCGTCCGAGCCCTCGGCCGGCGTGCTCGGCTCGATCGCCGGTCGCGCCCGCGAGCTCGGTCGCCGGGTCGAGGAGCGGCGGGGCGGCGACGAGCAGCTCGCCCAGCAGGCAATCGTCGCCGCCCGCCGCGGCGACGCCGAGGAGCTCGCCCGGCTCACGCATCCCGACTTCCGGCTCGAGCTGCGCACCGGCGCGGGCGACCTCGTCGCGGAGGGCGAGCCGGCGCGCGAACAGCTGCTCGCGCTCGCCGCGACGATCTTCCGCCGCGGCGCGGTCAGCGAGGGCTGGGGGGGTTTCTCCACCGGCGGCATGAGCGCGAGTTCGCTGGCGATCGTCTACGGCGACGGCCGTCGCACCGACCTCGCTTTCACTGCGCTCGCCCGCAACGGCCTGCTCGAGCGCCTGCACGTGCTCGCCGCCGGTGAGCCCGGCGGCCGCCGCCCCGCCCCAATTGAGCTCACGTCGGGCGGCGGCGCCGAGGAGGAGGGGGAGGGGGGCCGATGACCGAGGAGGTCGGCGCGATTGCCGACGAGGTGGCCGAGGAGACGATTCATCCCGAGGGCGGCCTCCGCGTCCGCACGGCGCAGGGCGTGCTGGTCAACACCGCCTTCCGCATCGGCCTGGCGCTCGTCGGCCTGGTCCGCAACGTCGCCTTCGCCGCTTTCCTGACGACCGAGCAGTACGGCCTGTGGGGACTCGTGCTGACGACGCTGATCACGATTGCCTTCCTCAAGCAGATCGGGATCGCGGACAAGTTCGTCCAGCAGCGCGAGCCCGATCAGGAGGTCGCGTTCCAGAAGGCCTTCTCGCTCGAGCTCGCCTACTCGGGGATCTTCTACGTGTTCGCCGTCATCGCGATCCCGATCTACGCCTTCGTCATCTACGGCCAGCCGGATGCGCTGCTGCCCGCGTTCGCGCTCTCCCTGTCGCTGCTCGTCTCCGCCTTCCAGTCGCCGATCTGGGTCTTCTACAGGCGCATGGAGTACGCCCGCCAGCGCTCGCTGGAGGCGATCGATCCGCTCGTCACGACCGTCGCGACGATCGGCCTGCTGATCGCCGGCGGCGGCATCTGGGCCCTCGTCATCGGCTCGCTGATCGGCTCCACCGCCTCGGCCGTCGTGGCGATCGCGGTCAGCCCCTACAAGCTGCGCTGGCGCTTCGAGCGGGCGACGCTTTCGGAGTACGTCTCCTTTTCATGGCCGCTGCTCATCAACGGCATCGGCAGCCTCGCGATCGTCCAGGGAGCGCTGATCATCGGCAACGCCGCGATCGGCATCGCCGCCGTCGGCGTGATCGGGCTCGCCGGCAACATCGCCGCCTTCGGCACCCGGGTCGAGATGCTGCTGAACAACACGCTCTATCCGGCCGTCGCGGCGCGTCGCGACAACCTGACGCTGCTTCGCGAGACGTTCGAGAAGGCGAACCGGATCAGCCTCATGTGGGCGCTGCCGTTCGGCTTCGCGCTGACGCTGTTCGCCGGCAACTTCGTCCACCTGGCGCTCGGCAGCGAGTGGGAGCCGGCGATCCCGCTGCTGCGCGTGTTCGGGCTGATCTTCGGCTTCGCGACGATCGCCGCAGCCTGGAGCACGATGTATCAGGCGCGCGGCGTGACGAGGCCGCTGGCGACGATGACCTGGGTGACGACGGGCGTCTTTTTCGTCGTCACGGCGCCGCTGATGATCACGATCGGGACGATGGGCTACGCGTGGGGGATGGCGGCGGCGACCGTCGCTCAGCTCATCACCCGCGACTACTACCTGCGCCGGCTCTTCCCCGGCTTCCGGCTGCTGGGCCACACGATCCGCTCGCTGTTGCCGTCGGTGGTCCCGATCGCCGCCGTACTCGGCCTGCGGGTCGCCTTCGGCGGCGACGAGTCGACTGCGCGCTTCCTCGGCGAGCTCGCCCTCTACGTCGTCCTCACCGTGCTCGCCACCGCATTCTTCGAGCGCCGGCTGCTGCGCGAGGCGCTCGGCTACCTGCGCGCCGCCACCCGCCGGACGCCACAACCGTCGATCAGCGCGGCTGCCTGAGGTACGTTGCCCCGCGCCATGGCACGGATCGCCTTCCTGCACCCCACCTACTGGCCCGAGGTCAGGCGCGGCTCCGAGCGCTTGATCCACGACCTCGCCGTCGGCCTCGCCGGCCGCGGCCACGACATCACCCTGATCACCAGCCACCCCGGCAGCCCTTCGACCGCCGAGGAGGACGGCTTCCGCGTGGTCCGCAACTGGCGCCCGCCCTACATGCGGCCGCTGCGCTGGTACGAGGACCACGTCGCGGAGGTGCCGGCGACGGCCTTCCGCCTGTGGCGCGGCGACTTCGACATCGCCCACGCTTTCTTCCCGGCCGACGCCTGGGCGGCGATGCAGGCGCGCAGGCGTCTCGGCGGCCCGCCCTTCGTCTTCACGATCCACGGCATTCCGGTGCGTCAGTACCTGGTCGAGCGCCGCTACCGGCTCGAGATGCAGCTCGATCTCGTCAAGGAGGCGGCGGCGACGACCGTGCTCAGCGAGGCCGCCGCCGAGGGCGTGCGTCGCTACCTGCTCGCCGAGCCGCAGGTCGTCCCCGGTGGGGTCGTCTGCGACGACTTCGAGGTCGAGGCGCCGCCGAAGGGAGACGGGGGGGTGGAGGGGCCGGTGATCGTCTGCGCCGCCAGCCTCAAGGACCCGCGCAAGCGGGCCGAGCTGCTCTTCGAGGCGTTCGCGAAACTGCGCGCGGAGCGGCCCGGCGCTGAGCTGCGGATCGTCCGCCCGCGCGATCCCCTGATCTTCTCCTGGGAGGCGCCCGAGCGGCCCGAGGGCGTGAGCTGGGTCGAGGCTTCCGAGACCGCCGAGCTCGCCCGCGTGTACGCCGGCGCCGACATCAGCGTCCTGCCCTCCGTCGACGAGGCCTTCGGGCTGGTCCTGGTCGAGTCGCTCGCCGCCGGCACGCCCGTCGTCGCCGCCCGCTCCGGCGCTTGCCCCGAGATCGTCACCGACGACGCGGTCGGCCGCCTCTTCGACGCCGACGACGCCGATGACCTGGCCCGCGCGATGGGCGAGGCGATTGACCAGTCGGCGGAGCCCGGCACGGTCGAGGCCTGCCGCGCCCGCGCCCGCGACTTCGACATCTCGAAGGCCCTGGACGCCTTCGAGGCGATCTACTCCGAGGCGCTGGGCAAGCCGGTCGCCACCGGCTGATCCGGCGGCTCGGCCGCCTGGGTAAGTGGAACGCTCCTCGCGCAAACAGAAACTGACGCGTGCTCCGGAGTTCCCTACGTATGCGGTGGCAAAGTCCGGAGAACCAGCGGCTGAGGTCCTCGCGTCCCGGTCAGAAACGCCGGCGAAGCGCGGTTTCTCTTCGAGGCAAACGTGCCCCTCGGGCCAACCAACATCGTTCCGGCGAGTCGTGACCGTCCAGTTGACCCCCCTATAGGGGGCAAAAGTGGACGACTATGCCCAGACCGGCCGGGCGCCGCCCCCCTCAGTGCCTCTTTCGGTCGCAAGAGTCAGCCGCGACCTGGCTCGCAGCTGGACTGCCGGCCACCGGCTCTCGGATTTGACGCAGGGGCGCCCCTGGGGGAGACTGTCGCCATGCCTTCCTGGCTGGCGAAGCTCATCGACTGGATCGACGCCCGCGTCGACAAGCCCGCAAGCGAGCACAACATCGTCCCGGGCAGCGAGAAGATGATCACCGACGAGGACATGGCGAAGCCGTGGGCTGACGGGGTCCGCGCGCGCCGGGGTGGCGCCGGCCTCGGGCCGAACACCCGCAATCGCTTCTAAGCGTTTCTGCGCTTCTAGCCCGGCTTCGTCGCCGTCGCCACGAGGCTCGCCTTCGCTAGGTGCTCGGTCGGGCGGAAGCCGGCGAGCCGGCGGAAGAGGGCGGCGGCGCGCGGGCTCGGGACGTGATCCGTGTAGATCCATGGAGTGTGGCTGACGTCGACGGCGGCGAAGCCCGCCGCCCTTAGCCCAGCCTCGAGCTCGACGGCGGTGAGCTCGCCGACGTGCATCTCGCGCTCGATCGGCTTGCGCGGATCCGCGGGCCACGAGCGGCCGCCGGGCCAGACCCGGCGGATGCGCGAGTAGGTCTCATAAATCGCCCGGTTCGGGAACGTGTGCAGGACGATCCGCCCACCGGGGCGCAGCAGGCGCAGGCACTCGCGGAGCGCATCGGCCTGCTCGCCCGGCGTCAGATGCTCGATCACGTCCAGCATCGCAATCCCGTCGGCGACCTCGTCTTCCAGCGGCACGGCGCGGGCATCGGCGGCGAAGAGCTCGGCCCCCTCGCCGAGGCCGCGCTCGCACCGCCGCCCGCCGCGCGACCTCGATCGCCGCCTCCGCGTACTCGATCCCGACGGCCCGTCCGGCGCCCTGCTCGAGCGCCCAGAAGACGAGCTCGCCGCGACCGCAGCCGATGTCGATCAGCGTGCCGCCGTCCGGCAGGCCGAGCTGCTCGAGCGCCCAGGCGTAGCGCCCGGCGGTGCGCCCCTCGGCGAAGTCCTCGTGGCCGTCGGCGAGCTCGAGGTAGTAGTGCTCGTCGTAGAGCTCCTGCGGGACGGTGGGGTCCGGGGGCGGGGCGCCCGCGTCGCTCAAGGGACGAGCCCCTCGACGAACGGGACCTCGAAGACCTTCTCGTGCATGACCGGTCCGTGGCCGAAGAAGCGCTCCTCGCCGAAGAGCTCGCCGTGGTCGGAGGTCACGATCACCCACGTGTTCGAGGGCAGCGCGTCGAAGAGCTGCGCGAAGACGCCGTCGAGGTACTCCACCGCGCGGATCTGGCGGGCATGGAGCTCGCGCATCTTCGAGTCGTCGAAGAACTCGCGGGAGTCGCCGCCGGCCGGGGCGTCGTCGAGCCGCTTGAAGACGCCGTGCACGCCGGAGATCACCGGCCACTCGCTCGGGTCCTCGTCGGGCAGGGCGTAGGGGTAGTGCGTCTCGCCGACGTTGAGCAGGTAGAAGCTGGGCCGCTCGTCGCTGAAGGTGAGCTTCTCCAGCATCGCTGCCATGTCGTTGTGGGTCGGCATCAGCTCGTAGGCGTCGAAGTCGCGGTTGACGCAGGTGTGCGGGTTGAGCACCGGCATCGAGACCATCGCCGCCGTCCGGTAGCCGAGGGTGTTGCGCAGGTACGTCGGGATGTACAGCGCCGGCAGCATCTTGCGGAACTCGATCCCCTCGACCCCGAGCCGCTCCGAGTAGCGCAGGAAGTCCTCCTTGTAGTACTCGGACGCGTAGACGGCCTGCGGGCTCGTGTGCGGCAGCAGGCCCATCAGCAGGTTGTAGTGCGAGGGCGCGGTCCAGCTCGCGTAGCTCCAGCGCCGCTCGACCGGGCCGAGCGCGGCAAGGCTCGCCGGCCCCGCCTCGACCCAGGAGTCGAAGCGCAGGCTGTCGAGGACGACGACGACGAGGTTGCGGGCGCCGGCGGGCGGCTCGGGCAGACCCTCGCCGCCGAGCCCCCCGGCCGCTTCGGCGCTCACTCCTCGACCTTCCCCGGCCTTGCGAGCAGCGCGGCGTGCGGGACGCCCTCGGCGCGCGTCACGAGCCGGCCCGGCAGCCGGCGCAGGCGCTCGCGCAGCGGCGGCCGCTCGGCCGCGCTGACATGCGAGGCGCCCAGAGGGATCGAGTAGGGCTTCGTCGTCCGCTCGATCTCGAAGCCGGCCGCGGCGACCATCGTCCGGTGCCCGGCGGCGTTCGCGATCCACCACTGGCAGCGCTCGCCGCCGTGCAGGTGCGCGGCCGCGCGCCGCGGTTGCAACGCCGTCAGCAGCGGGTCGATCTGTTCCGCGGAGAGGAAGTGGCCGGTACACACGCTGCGGATCGCCTCGAGCGCCGCGATCGGGTTCTTCAGGTGGAGCATCAGGCTGCCGCAGACGACGATGTCGAAGCTGCCGACCGTCTCCGGCGACAGGTCGTAGACGCTGAGCTCGCGGCGCTCGACCTTCGAGCCCAGCAGCTCGCGGGCGATCTCGAAGCCGCCGCCGGTGCGCGTTTCGCCGCCGGCTGCGATCCCGGCGGGTCCCGAGCGGCGCTCGCTCAGCCGCCAGTCCCACTCGGCGGCGTCGCCGATGTCGACGGCGGTCACCTCCGCGGCGCCCCGGCGCTCGAGCTCGAAGGAGAGGAAGCCGTCGTAGGGACCGACATCGAGGCAGCGCTTGCCGGCGACGTCGGGCCAGGGCATCAGCTCGACCACCGGCCGCAGGTCGAACCAGCCCGGGGTGACGAGTCCGGGGCCGAGCTCGAGCACGTGGTACCAGACCGGGTTGGAGGCGATCAGCTCGCGCGCGTCGGCGGGCTTCGCGCCCGAACCTGGGGTCGGGGCGCCCGTCTGCTCTCGGTCCATCCTGCGTTTGTACCCGATGCGGCGTCGGCGACGTGCCACCTCTCTACGATCGGCGGCGCGATGGCAGAGCGGCCGAACATCCTGCTGGTCGTCTTCGACACGGCCCGCGCCGACGCGTTCGAGCCGTACGGGGCCGCTCCCGGCAGCTCGCCGGCGTTCGCCGATCTCGCCGCGCGCGGGTTCGCCCACGAGGCCGCCTACGCCAACGCCTCCTGGACGGTGCCCTCCCACGCGGCGCTGTTCACGGGCGAGCTGCCCGCCGACGTCGGCTTGCTGCAGGCACCGGGCAGCCGCCCCGACGGCTGCCGGGCGCCGCTGGAGGCCCGCTCGGATCGGCTGTTGCAGTCCGTGCTCGGCGCGGCCGGCTACCGGACCGGGGCGGTCAGCTCGAACCTCTGGATCGGGCCGCGGACCGGCTTCGAGATCGGCTTCGAGCGCTTCGCCGCGATCGATACCCGTCGGCAGGCGGAGATGAGCGAGACTGACCTACGCGCGCGGCTGAGCTGGCTCGGCGAGGGCATCCGCGCTCGGGTCGACGACGGCGCCGCCGATGCCGGCACGGCGCTGGGATCCTTCCTCGACGAGGGCGCCGGCGACGAGCGGCCCTTCTACGCCTTCGTCAACCTCGTCGAGGCGCACTCTCCCTACCTGCCGCCGCGGCCTTACAACCCGCTCGGCCCGCTCGACCGCGCCCGGGCCGCGATCGAGGCGCGCCGGCACCTGACGATGGGGGAGATCTGGCGCGCCTGCGCCGGCGGCTTCGACGTGCCGGCCCCGGCACTGGAGCGGATGCGGCGACTGTACGCGGCGGCCGTGCGGCTGCTCGACGACTGGCTCGGCCGCGTGCTCGAAGGCCTCGAGCAGCGCGGGATGCTCGAGGAGACGATCGTGATCGTCACCTCCGACCACGGCGAGAACTTCGGCGAGGGCGGGCTGATGGGCCATGCCTACTCGCTCGACAAGCGCCTGATCCGGCTGCCGTTCGCCGCCGCCGGTCCGTTCGAGAAGCCAGACGGTGCCTTCACGCTTGCCTCGTTGCCGGCTTTGCTCTGTGCAGCGGCCGGGGCCCAGGGTCATCCCTACGAGCGGGCGCCGGGGGAGCCAGGCGCCACCGTCGCCCAGTTCGACCCGCCCGCCGGGTCGGGCGACCCGCGCGTTGGCAAGGCGCTCGAGCTCTGGAACCTGCCCGCGGAGTCCGGCGAACGGATCACGGCGCGGCTGCGCAGCGCCTCCGACGCCGCCGGCCGCTTCAAGCTGGTCGGCCGCGACGGCAGCGAGCAGCTCTTCGACCTCGACGCCGACCCGCTCGAGCTCGACCCGCTGGACCCGGCGGCAGCCGCCACGCTGCTGCCGCCCGCCGACCTCGAGCGGCTGCGCGCGGCGCTCGCCGCAGCCGAGGGCCCCGCCGCCGGCGAGGGGCCGCCGGCGCCGCAGACGGCCGACGGCGTGCCGCCGCCCTCCGGCGAGATCTCCGACGAGGAGCGGGCAAAGCTCGAGGAGCGGATGAAGCTGCTCGGCTACCTGTAGCCCGCGCCGGGCGTCAGGCGCGCAGCTTGCGCGCGAGCACGAGGCAGAACTGGCTGCCCTCGCCGCTCGTCCGCTCGATCTCCATGCCGCCGTCGGCGGCGGCGGAGCGGACCTGCTCGACGCTCACCGAGGAGCCGAGCCAGGCGCCGTGCTCCTGGCCCTGGGGGGCGCGGCCGAGGGCGACGCGGAGTCGCTGGCGCAGTCCGCGCGGGCCGCGCGGGCGATGCACGGACGGATCGTTGGAGACCTGGAAGGCGGCCCAGCCGCCGGGCCGCAGCGCCCGGCCCATCTCGCGGATGTACCCGAGCGTCACCTCGGGGTCGGGGATGTGCTGGAGGACGACGTAGGAGAGGCAGCCGTCGGCGCTCGCGTTGGCGACGCCGGTCAGCGTGGTCCCGTCTCCGTGCAGCCACTCGACGTTGGCGAGCGTCGCGTTCTCGGCCCGCGCCTGATCGAGCATCTCGGCGGAGACGTCGAGCGCCCGGACGCTGCGCCCGCGTTCGGCCAGCGGCCGCGTCATCCGGCCGATGCCGCAGCCGATCTCGACGATCTCGTCCTCGGGTCGGACCGAGACGCCGAGGGCGCCGAGCATCGCGTCGACGTCGTTCGGCCCGCTCGCCCAGAACGCCTCGGGATCGGTCTCGCGGTAGCTCAGCGAGTTGTTGATGAAGAACTTCGAGTTCTCACGGGCACGCTCGTCCCAGAAGCTGCCCATCTGCTCGCGGCCGTCGCTCATCGCGCGGCGAACGTAGCAGGGGCCGCCGGAACTGGCCTCACACCGGCTGCGCTGCGGTTACGCTGCGCGCGTGAGCGCCGCAACGCCCCCCTCGTCCCCCGGCAGCCCCCGGCCGCAGGCCGGCGACCCGGACCTCGCCCGCGAGGCCCTCGAGCACAACCCGAACCTCTGGTACCACACGCTCGAGCTGGCGCCCGGCGTCGTCACGCCCGGCTACATCGACATGCGCAAGGCGGCGGCGAAGGTGCTGCCCGCCGACATGCGCGGCATGAAGGTGCTCGACATCGGCACCTTCGACGGCTTCTGGGCGTTTGCGATGGAGGCGCGCGGCGCCGAGGTCACGACGGCCGACCTGGAGACGATCACCGATGCCGACTGGCCGCCGGTTCATCGGCCGCGGCTCGAGGCGCAGGCGATGAAGGACGGGCTCGTCCTCGGCGAGGGCTTCCGGCTCGCCAAGCGGGCGCTCGGCTCGAACGTCGAGCGCGTCGTCTGCGACATCTACGAGCTCGGTCCCGAGCGCGTCGACGGACCGTTCGACATGGTCTACGTGGGCGCGATCCTGACCCACCTGCGGAACCCGATCGACGCGCTGCTCAACGTCCGCTCGGTACTCAAGCCGGGCGCCGAGTTCCGGACCTTCGAGCCGATCAGCGCCCACCTCAGCCTCCGGGTGCGCGGCCGGGCGGTGGCCGAGTTCAAGGCGACCAACACCGACTACACGTGGTGGTTGCCGAACACGCGGACGCTGATCGAGTGGCTCTCGGCGGCGGGCTTTGCGGACGTCAACCGCTACGCCCTCGGTCGCCCTCCCTGCGCCGAGCGCACCTGGTATGCGGCGGTCCGCGGGACCAACCCGATTACCAGCTGAAGACGGCCGGCTGAGGCCGCTTCGCGGCGTGATTCGGGGGCATGCATGAACCCCGCCGAGGGGGGAATACGGCGCCAGGCACCCCCAATGAGCGGCGCGTTTCCCGGACGATCCGGCGGAATCCGGCATAAAAACAAGGGTTTCGTCCTCCGTCGTTGTTAGATTGGCGCCGCTTACGACCCACGAGGAGGCAACAAGTGACCAAGTCTGAATTCGTCGACGCCGTCGCCGGCGACGACCGCATCGAGAGCAAGAAGGCCGCATCCGACGCCGTGGAGACCGTGCTCGACACGATCGTCTCGACGTTGAGGGGCGGCGGTGAGGTCAACTTCACCGGCTTCGGCAAGTTCAGCGTCAACGAGCGCGGTCCGCGCCAGGGCGTCAACCCCCGCACCGGAGAGCGGATCACGATCCCGGGCGGCAAGGTGCCCAAGTTCTCCGCCGGAGCCGGCCTGAAGAGCGCCGTCAAGGGCGGCTGAAGACGCCCTCGAGAAGTCCGACACCGTTTGCAGACCGGCTTGCGGCGCTCGTAGGTGAGCGCCGCAGCCAGGTCTGCATCGGGTTCGACCCGGCTTTCGATGCCGAGCCCTGGCGCTCGGCATCGCCGCGGACGGGGGCTGGGAGCGCCCCCGCCGCGGCGGCCGCGTCCGCCGCATCCGAGGTCTGCCTGCGGCTGATCGAGCAGGCCGGGCCGGCCTGCGTCGCGGTCAAGCCCCAGCTCGCCCGCTTCGAGGCGCTCGGCGCGCCCGGGGTCGAGGCGCTCGAGCAGGTCTGCGCCGCCGCGCGCGCCGCCGGGCTGCTGGTCGTCGCCGACGGCAAGCGCGGGGACGTCCCGGTATCGGCGGTCGCCTACGCGAACGCGCTACTCGGCTCCACCGAGACGCCGTGGGGCGAGGTCCCCGGTCTCGGCGCCGACGCGATCACGGTCAACCCGTTGCTCGGCGGCGACTCGCTCGAGCCGCTCGTCGACGCCGCCCGCGCCGCGGGCGCCGGAATCTTCGCCCTGGTCCGAACCTCGAACCCGGGCGCCGCCGACGTGCTCGACCTCGAGCTCGCGGGCGGTGAGCCCCTGCACGAGCGCCTCGCGGCGAGCGTCGCCGCTCTCGCCGACAGCCTCCGCGGCAGCGGCGAGCTGAGCGGGGCCGGCGCCGTCGTCGGCGCGACCGAGCCGCGTTACATCGCCCGGCTGCGTGAGCTGATGCCGAGGGCGATCTTCCTGCTTCCCGGCGTCGGCGCCCAGGGCGGTGCCCCCGAGGCGCTCGGCGCCGCCTTTGCCGCCGGACCGGCCTCAGCCCTCGTCACGGCCTCCCGCAGCGTTTGCGGAGCCGAAGAGCCCGCCGCGGCCGCCGACGAGCTCAGGCAGCTCGTCTGGTCCGCCAGCGGCGCGTAGGCGCCTAGAGTCCCCGGGATGAGCGATCCGATCGGAGCGTTGAGCGAGGCCGTGCTCGCCGCCTCGCTGGAGGTTGTGCCCGGCGCGGAGATCGAGCCGACGCTGGAGCGACCGCCGAAGCCGGAGTTCGGTGACTTCTCGACGAACGCCGCGCTGCTGCTCGCGCCGCTTGCCGGGGCCAAGCCGCGCGAGGTCGCCGAGCGGCTTGCCGCCGAGCTCCGCGAGCAGCTCGGGGCCGGCCTCACGGACGTCGCCGTCGCCGGGCCGGGCTTCGTCAACCTGTTCCTCGCCGATGCGTGGTTCACCGGCGCCGCCCGGCTGATCGCCGAGCGCGGTGCAGGCTGGGGTGGGGGCGTCGCCGCCGGCCGCGAGCGCCGCACGCTGGTCGAGTTCGTGAGCGCGAACCCGACCGGCCCGATCACCGTGGCCAGCGCCCGGCACGCCGCCTACGGCGATTCGCTCGGCCGGATCCTCGAATTCGCCGGCCATCCGGTCGAGCGCGAGTACTACGTCAACGACGCCGGCGGTCAGATTCGCCTGCTCGGCGCCTCGATCGCCGCCCGGATCAGCGGCGGCGAAATCCCCGACGGGGGCTATCAGGGCGACTATCTGATCCCGATCGCCGAGCAGCTTGCGGCCGAGGGCCTCGGGGCCGACGACCCCGAGGCGCTTGCCCGGCGCGGCGTCGAGCTCATGCGGGCCTCGATCGAGGCCTCGCTGGCGCGCTTCGGCGTCGTCTTCGATCGTTTCTCCTCCGAGCGCGCGCTGCACGAGTCCGGCGCGCTCGACGCCGGCATCGAGCTCGTCTCCGCGATCCGAGGGGACCTACCGCAGCGAGGGCGCGTTGTGGATGCGCACCTCCGAGCTTGGCGATGACAAGGACCGGGTCATCGTCCGCGCCGGCGGCGATCCCACCTACTTCGCCTCCGACATCGCCTACCACCGGGACAAGATCGACCGCGGCTACGAGCTGCTGATCAACGTGCTCGGCGCCGACCACCACGGCTACGTCGCGCGGCTGCAGGCGATGATGAACGTGCTCGGCGCCCCGGCCGGCATGCTCGAGATCGAGATCATGCAGCTCGTCAACCTGCTCGAGGGCGGCGAGCGGGCGGCGATGTCGAAGCGGCGAGGCGAGTTTGCAACCCTCGACGAGTTGATCGACGACATCGGCGTCGACGCGGCTCGCTTCTTCCTCGTCCAGCGCTCGCACGACACGCCGCTCGACATCGACCTCGAGGTCGCGCGCAAGCGCTCCAACGAAAACCCGGTCTTCTACGTCCAATATGCGCACGCTCGGATCTGCAACATCTTCCGCCGGGCCAAGGCCGGTGGCGGCGACGCGGAGGAGCCCACCGATCCCGGGGAGCAGCTCCATGCCAGTGAGAAGGCGCTGACGATGAGGCTGCTCGAGCTGCCCGCTCAGGTCGAGCGGGCGGAGTTGCGACGGGAGCCGCACTCGCTCGGGGCCTGGTCACGCGAGCTCGCCGCCGACTTCCACGCCTTCTACCGCGACTGCCCCGTGCTCGCCGTGCCCGAGCCGATCCGCGGCCGGCGGCTCGAGCTCTGCGCTGCGACACGCTCGGTGATCGCGACCAGCCTTGGCCTGCTCGGCGTGAGCGCGCCGGAGGAGATGTGACGGCAATCGGCGGGTTCGCCGCCGCGCTGCGCGCGTGACTGCGACCGATCCTCATCTGCGCCGCGATCGGCGCCGCATGCGGGCTGGCCTGGGGCTTGGCCGACGAGCCCAGCTATGAGGCGACGGCGACGGTCATCGTCCTCGATCGCGGCAAGGCGGCCGAGCAGCTGGGCAACGGCGTCATCGGTGGCGACGACCCGCGCGCCGCCGAGCGGCTCGTCGCCCTGGCGGGCTCCGACGACGTCGCGAAGCTCGCCGCGGCAAGCCTCGGCGGCGACGTCGCCGGCGCCGACGTCCTCGCGCTGACCGACTTCAGCGTCTCGGAGGGCAGCGGCACGCTCGCGATCCACTCCGTTGCCGGCTTCGCCGACTACGCGGCCGCGGCGGCGAACGCCTACTCGGGCGCGATCGTCCAGCAGGCGGCCGCACTCGAGAAGCGCCGCCTCGAGCGTGCCAAGAAGCGCTTCGAGGAGGAGCTCGCCGCCGTCGATCCCGCCTCCGAGGAGGGGGTCAAGCTGCAGGACAAGCTCGACGCCGTCGCCACCCTGATGGACGAGGGCAATCCGCTGCGTCCGGGGGCGCCGGCGACCCTCCCCTCGAGCCCGCTGAGCAACCGCTCGGCGCCGCTGTGGGCGCTGCTCGGTCTCGCGGCGGGCGCGGCGCTCGCGATCGCGGCGCTGGCGGCCGCCGAGCTCCGCCGCCGCCCCGTGCGCACTTCGCGGCAGCTGCGCGAGCTGGCCGGCGCCGAGCCCCTCGCCCTGCTCGGCACACGGGAGTCGGTTGCGCCCGCCCGGCGCCCGGCCGTCCTCGAGCTCGACCCGCTGCTTGTCGACCGCGGCACCGAGGTAGCGGTCGCCCTCGGGCTGGATCGTGGCGGCGACGCGCTCGCGCTCACCGTGAGCAGCGCCATGCCGGCGGAGGGGCGGACGACTGTTGCGCTCGGGCTCGCCGCCGCGGCTGCCCGACTGGGCCGGGGCGTGTTGCTCATGGAGGCGGACATGCGCAGCCCGGTACTTGCCGGCGTGCTCGGCGTCGACCCCGGACCGGGCCTCTCGGAGTACCTCGCCGGCGGCGCGAGTCCAAGGGAGGTGATCAACCCGATCACGGTCGCAGGGCTGAACGGTGACAGTGAGCCCACCTTCGTCTGCGTCACCGCGGGTGCCACCGGCGACTCTCCGGCCGCGATGCTCTCGGGGACGCGGTTCGGCGCCCTGCTCGGCCAGCTGCGTCGCGTCTACGACCTCGTCGTCTTCGACGGCCCGGCGTTGCTGCCGGCGCCGGAGGCGATCTTGCTCTGCGAGGCCACCGACGAGACGCTGCTCGTCGTTCGCTCCGGCGTCACGCGCCGGGCCGAGCTGCGTCGTGCGCTCGGGCAGCTCTCCGGCGTCTCGCTGGCCGGCACCGTGCTGACCGGCGCAGCGCATGCCGGACCGGGGGTCAGGCGACTGTCGGGGGACCGCGGAAGCCGCTTTGCAGGCGGTTCCGGGCGGCGTTGAGAGCG
Source organism: uncultured Solirubrobacterales bacterium (assembly GCA_963850625.1). Lineage (GTDB taxonomy): Bacteria > Actinomycetota > Thermoleophilia > Solirubrobacterales > 70-9 > CAXMST01. The sequence goes on along the minus strand of CAWKLZ010000007.1, from coordinate 215,700 downwards.
CTCGCGACCCCCTACCATCGGAAGACGATGCAGATGGACGCCAGCTATCTCCCGGATCCGCCGAGGCGCTCGCTGTTCGCGAGGATTGCGGCGCTCGTTGCGCTCTTCGGGGTGGCCGTCATTCTGATCGTCGTGATCAACGGCTCACTCGGCGTCGGCGACAACTCGACCTCGACGACGGCAACCAAGTCGGTACCGAAGAACCATGGCGAGATCCCGAAGGAGTACACCGTCCAGGACGGCGACTCGATCAGCGGCATCGCCGCCAAGTACAAGATCAGCGTCAAGCGGATCGAGCGCCTCAACCCGGATCTCGACCCGCAGACCCTGGCGACCGGACAGGTCCTCAAGCTCCACTGATCGTGGAGCGTCGACTTCGACTCGGGCGGCCGGCGGCCGCCGCGATACCCGTACTGGTCTGCGGGCTGCTCCTGGCCGGCCTGCTGATGCCGGCGCTTGCGCCCGCGGGGACCGGGGAGGGGGCGAAAGGCGGCCAGTCCGCCCCGAAGCTCGACGCCCGCGCCTGGGTCGTGATCGACGCCCGTGACGGCGACGAGCTCGCGGGTCACGACGTGAGTTCGACGGTGCCGATCGCGAGCACGACGAAGCTGATGACCGCTTATCTCACCCTCCACCACCTGCCGCTCTCGAAAGTGGTCAGGGCGCCGGGCTACTCGCCGGTTCCGGGCGAGTCCGTGCTCGGGCTCCAGAAGGGCGAGCGGATGTCGGTCCGCGACCTGTTCACGGCAATGATGCTGCCGAGTGCCAACGACGCCGCATACGCGCTCGCCGAGAACGTCTCCGGCTCCGTGCCGGCGTTCGTCCGGGCGATGAACCGCGAGGCTGAAAAGCTCGATCTGGACGACACCAGCTACGACACGCCGATCGGGCTCGACGACCCAAAGAACGGCTCGAGCGCCCGCGATCTCGCCGCGCTTGCCCGGATCCTGATGCGAGATCCGCGGTTCCGCCGCATCGTCGCCAAGTCGGAGGCGACGCTGCAGACCGGTGCGATGCCACGCACGATCGAGACCCGGAACACGCTCATGCTCAGCGATCCCTCCGTCGACGGGATCAAGACCGGGCACACCCTCGACGCCGGCTACGTGCTCGTCGCGTCCGCCGAGCGCGAGGGCACGCGGCTGATCAGCGTCGTGCTCGGCGCCCCGTCGGAGGCCACTCGCGACTCCGACTCCGAGCAGCTGCTCGACTACGGCTTCTCGATGTACCACAAGCGGACGGCGGTGGATCGCGGCCAGCGGCTCGGTTCGGTCCCCGTTGCCGAGGGCGAGCCGGCGTCGCTGCCGCTGCGGGCGGGCCGATCGATGCGCGCGGTGGCGCGCGACGGCCAGGACTTCGATGTCGACCTCGACGCGCCGGCCTCCGTCGACGGCCCGATCGCCGCCGGTTCGAGGATCGGCTCGGCGGCCGTCACACTGGAAGGGCGCAGGATCGGCACCGTCCCGGTGCTCGCCGGCGTCTCGATCGCCAAGCGGAGCACGATCGACAAGCTCGGCGGACCGGTCGCTGCGCTGCTGATCGCCGGGGGTTCTATTCTCCTGTTGATCGCTTTGGCAGTCGCCCTGCGCAGGAAAGGCGCCGCTTGATTCTCACAGTGACCATGAATGCGGCCCTCGACCGGACGGTTGCCGTTCCGCGCTTCCGCCTTGGCAACCGCCATCGCGTGGTCGAGTCCTCGCGCGCCCCCGGCGGCAAGGGCGTCAACGTCGCCCGGGCGCTCAAGTCTCTGGGCGAGCCGGTGATCGCCACAGGCCTCGCCGGCGGCCCGACCGGCTCCCGGATCCGCGAGCTGCTCTCCGCTGAGGAGGTGCTGCACGACTTCGTCGAAGTCGCCGGCGATTCCCGCACGAACTACTCCGTCGTGGACCCGACGACCGGTGAGCAGACCGAGATCAACCAGCGCGGCCCGCAGGTGAGCGCCGCCGAGATCGAGCGCTTCGTCGACCGGCTCATGTACCTGGCGCGGGGCTGCACCCACTGCGTGCTCGCCGGCTCGCTGCCGCCCGGCGTCCCGATCGACCTCTACGCCCGCCTGATCTCGGAGCTGCGCACCGCCGGCGTCCCGGTGATCCTCGACAGCGAGGGCGAGCCGATGCGGGCCGGCCTGCGCGCCCAACCCGATCTGGTTGCCCCGAACATCGCCGAGGCCGAGGAGGCCGTCGGCTATGAGTTCGGCGAGCCCGGCGATCTCGCCGAGGGACTCGGCGGACTGGTCGAGATGGGAGCGGGGGAGGCCTACGTGACGAGCGGGCACGGCTGCATGGCAATCGGCCCGCCCTCGCCGGGCGCCCAGCGCAGCTTCTACGAGGCCTCGATCGCGCAGCTCGAGCCGGTTGCGGCTGCGGGCTCCGGGGACGCCTTCCTCGCCGGCCTGATCTCCGCCCGTCGCGCCGGCCGCGGTGTCGAGGAGGCACTCGCCTTCGCCGTCGCCTGTGGCGCCGAGTCGACTCAGCACTTCGGCGCCGGCGCGCTCGATCCCGAGGGTGCCGCGCGGCTCGTCGACAAGGTCACGGTGCGGACCCTTCCCTCGCCGATCGGCGTCGGCTGAGCCTCCGCGGACGCGCTCCAGCGGCGAAGACCGCAACTAACTCCGCAAATAGCGCGTTCGAGCCGTCCCGGGGCCGACGGTCGCGCTGCCTACAATCAATCCTTCATTCAGACGCAGCCGCAGCACAGCACCACAGAGGGAGATCACTGAAGTGGAAGTCGAGATCGGAAGGGGTAAGAAGGGTCGCCGTGCCTACGGGTTCGACGACATCGCAATCGTGCCGTCGAGGCGGACGAGGGACCCCGACGACATCGACATCACCTGGAACCTCGGTCCGTATCGATTCGAGCTGCCGCTGCTCGCGTCCGCGATGGACGGGGTCGTCAGCCCCGCGACCGCAGCCGAGATCGGCCGCCTCGGTGGCCTCGCCGTGCTCAACCTCGAGGGCATCTGGTCCCGCTACGAGGACGCGGACGAGCATCTCGAGCGGATCGCCAAGGCGCCGCCGGAGCTCGCAACGCGGCTCATGCAGGAGATCTACGCCGAGCCGGTCAAGCCTGAGCTGATCGCCCAGCGCGTCGAGGAGATCAAGGCCGGCGGCGGCGTCGTCTGCGCCTCCTTGACCCCGCAGAAGGTCATGGAGTACCACGAGGTCGCACTCGAGGCCGGGCTCGACATTCTCGTCGTCCAGGGCACGGTGATCTCGGCCGAGCACGTCAGCCAGACGAGCGAGCCGCTCAACCTCAAGGAGTTCATTGCCTCCGCGCCGGTGCCCTGCATCGTCGGGGGTTGTGCCTCCTACTCGACGGGTCTGCACCTGATGCGGACGGGCGCGGTCGGCGTCCTCGTCGGCGTCGGCCCCGGCGCCGCCTGCACGACTCGCGGCGTCCTCGGGATCGGCGTCCCGCAGGCGACTGCGATCGCGGACGTTGCCGCGGCACGCTCGCAGCACATGCTCGAGACCGGGCAGTACTGCAACGTGATCGCCGATGGCGGCATGCGCACCGGCGGCGACGTCAGCAAGGCGATTGCCTGCGGCGCCGACGCGGTGATGATCGGCTCGCCGCTCGCTCGCGCTCAGGAGGCGCCGGGTCGTGGCTTCCACTGGGGGATGGCGACGTTCCACCCTTCGCTGCCGCGCGGCACCCGCGTGACGACCCACCAGGACGGCACGCTCGAGCAGATCCTGCTCGGCCCCGCGAACGAGAACGACGGCACGTTCAACCTGATGGGCGCGCTGCGGACCTCGATGGCGACCACCGGCTACGAGGACATCCCGTCCTTCCATCGAGCCGAGGTGATGGTCGCCCCGTCGCTGCAGACCGAGGGCAAGCAGCTGCAGCGCCAGCAGTCGGTCGGGATGGGCTCGAACGGGCGCTCCGCGGTGGCCAACGGCGTCGGGGTTGCCGACGACTGATGGCTATGGGCGAGGGGCCGGCAGCGGAGACCGCGGAGGAAATTGAGCCACGGGAACCTGCCCTGGTCGAGGCCCCCGAGCCGGCGGCCGATCCGGCGACGAGCTCAGCCGGCCTCGCCGGCGAGCTCCCGACCGACCGTGAGGAGGTGCTGGTCCTCGACTTCGGCGGCCAGTACTCGCAGCTGATCGCGCGGCGGATTCGCGAATGCGGCGTCTTCGCCGAGCTGCTCCCGCACGGGCTCGACATCGAGCGGATCAAGCAGCGCCAGCCGCGCGCCCTGATCCTCTCCGGCGGCCCCGCCTCGGTCTACGAGAAGGGCGCCCCCGAGCTGCGCCGCGAGCTGCTCGAGCTCGGCATCCCCGTGCTCGGCATCTGTTACGGCATGCAGGCGATGGTCCGGACGCTCGGCGGCCGCGTCGAGGGTGCCGAAAAGGGCGAGTTCGGCCGCACGACCCTGACCCTGGCACCCGGCGTCGACGGCGGCACGCTGCTGGCCGGCCTGCCCGACCAGCAGCAGTGCTGGATGAGTCACCGCGACTCGGTCTTCGAGCCGCCACCCGGCTTCACTGCGCTCGCCGCCAGCCCGGGCTCGCCCGTCGCCGCCTGCGAGGACACCGAGCGCGGCCTCTACGGGATCCAGTTCCACCCCGAGGTCGTGCACACGCCGCACGGTCAGGAGATCCTGGAGAAGTTCCTGCGGGACGTTGCCGGCTGCACCGAGCGCTGGACGATGAGCTCGGTGATCGACGAGCAGATCGGCAAGATCCGGGCCCAGGTCGGCGAGGCGGGCGTCATCTGCGGGCTCTCCGGCGGCGTCGACTCGGCGACCGCGGCGGCGCTCGTCCACAGGGCGATCGGCGATCAGCTCACCTGCGTGCTCGTCGACCACGGTCTGCTCCGCAAGGGCGAAGCCGAGCAGGTCGTGACCAACTTCCGCGAGGGGCTTGGGATCAAGCTGATCCACGTCGACGCCGAGGAGCGCTTCCTCGCGCGGCTCGCCGGCCAGGACGATCCTGAGACGAAGCGCAAGATCATCGGCGAGGAGTTCATCCGCGTCTTTGAGGAAGAGGCGCGGAATCTCAGCGACGCCAAGTTCCTCGTCCAGGGAACGCTCTACTCGGACGTGATCGAGTCGGGCGGGGGTGAGGGCGCCGCGACGATCAAGTCCCACCACAACGTCGGCGGGCTTCCTGACGATCTCGAATTCGACCTGGTCGAGCCGCTGCGGATGCTGTTCAAGGATGAGGTTCGCGCCGTGGCCGCCGAGCTCGGGCTCAACGACCGGATGGTCTGGCGCCAGCCGTTCCCCGGTCCCGGGCTGGCGATCCGGATCGTCGGCGGCGAGGTCAACAAGGAGCGGCTCGACATCCTCCGCGAGGCCGACGCAATCCTTCAGGAGGAGATCCGCGCCGCCAACCTCTACCGCGATCTGTGGCAGTCCTTCGCGGTGCTGCCGGTCGTCCGTTCGGTCGGCGTTCAGGGCGACGGGCGCACCTACGCCTATCCGATCGTGATCCGCGCCGTCACCTCCGACGACGCGATGACCGCTGACTGGGCGCGGCTGCCCTACGACCTGCTCGAGCGCGCCTCGAACCGGATCATCAACGAGGTCCCGCAAGTCAACCGCGTTGCCCTCGACATCTCCTCCAAGCCGCCCGCGACGATCGAGTGGGAGTAGCGTCCCGCCGGGATGCTGCCTGCGAGCCGAGCGCGGATCGAGTCGACTCTCCCCGAGGACGCCGTCGTGCTCGACATCGGCGGCTGGGCCGATCCGCTGCCGCGGGCGGACTGGGTCGTCGATCTGATGCCGTACGAAACGCGCGGCCTCTACGCGGAGGCCGGCGGAAGCGGAACCGCCGCCGCTGAGCGCTTCTCCGCCGGCACCTGGATCCGGCGCGATGTCTGCGACCGTCAGCCGCTGCCGTTCGGCGACGAGGAGTTCGACTTCGTCGTCTGCTCCCACACGCTCGAGGACATCCGCGACCCGATCGGCGTCTGCGCCGAGATCGTGCGCGTCGGCAAGGCGGGCTACGTCGAAGTCCCCTCGCGGCTCGAGGAGCAGTCGTGGGGCGTCGCCGGTCCGTTCGTCGGCTGGTCGCATCATCGCTGGCTCATCGATCGCCCGGACGGCAGGCTCGAGTTCATGCACAAGCCGGGGGCGTTGCAGGCGCTGGGCGAGGCCCAGATCCCCGCGGACGCCTACGCGAAGCTGACGCCCGAGCAGCGCGTGATCTCCTTCTTCTGGGAGGGCACCTTCGACTTCGGCGAGCGGCTGCTCTTCGACCAGGCCGAGCACGACGCCGACCTGATCGCCGTTGCCCGTCCCTTCAGAGAGGCGACGACTGCGCCGGCGCCGGCGGGCCGCCGCCGGCGGTCTGGGAGGCAATGGCGTCCCGGGCGGACGCGCTGAACCAGCGGCGAGGCAGGCGGGGCACCCACCCAAGGCGCAAAAGGCAGACGCCCCGCGCGAGTGGCTATGATCCTCGGCCCGCGTCGCCGGCGCCGACCGCCGGTGCGCGCTTTTTCACGCACCCAAACGATGAAGACCTACGCAGCAACAGCCACCGATCGCCCGACGCGCGACTGGTACGTCGTCGACGCCGAGGGGCAGACCCTCGGGCGTCTCGCGACGCAGATCGCCGACACGCTGCGCGGCAAGCGCAAGCCCGAGTACACCCCGCACACGGACGTTGGCGACTTCGTCGTCGTCGTCAACGCCGAGAAGATCGGTGTCACCGGCGACAAGCGCACGCAGAAGCGCTACTGGCGCCACAGTGGCTACCCGGGCGGGATCCGCTCGCGGACGCTCGAGGAGATGCTCGATCGCACGCCTGAGGACGTGATCCGGCTCGCCGTCAAGGGGATGCTGCCGCGCAACAAGCTCGCCCGCAAGCAGTTGCTCAAGCTCAAGGTCTACGCCGGGCCTGAACATCCGCACGCGGCCCAACAGCCGAAGCCCCTGGAGGTAAGAGCCTGATGGCCGACGAAGAGACCCCTGAGCAGGAGACCCCCGAGGAGGCTCCCGCCGCCGAGGCCGAGACCCCCGATGAGCCGGTAGCCGAGGCCGAGCAGGCACCCGAGGCCGCTGCCGAGGAGCCCGCTGCCGAGGAGGCCACACCTGAGCCCGCTGCCGAGGCCGAGCAGCCACCCGAGCCCGCTGCCGAGGAGCCCGCCGCCGAGCCCGCTGCCGCCGAGCCCGCTGCCGAGGAGGCCACGGCTGAGCCGCCCGCCGAGGCACCCGAGCCCGCCGCCGAGGAGCAGCAGCCGAGCGCCGCGGAGCCCGCCGCGGCCCCCGCCGCCGAGCAGAAGCCCGAGGGCAAGAAGGACGTCGTCCCCGGCGCCAACCTCGAGCCGATCGCGATCACGGAGGAGCGCGAGCTGACCGCCGAGGAGCGCGCCGCGCAGGAGGCCGAGGAGGAGGAACGGGCGCGCCGCGAGGCCGCTGCCGACGATGACGACGACGAGCTCCCGCGCCGCGCAGCCGTCTCGGTCCCCACCGACGCTTCGATCCAGGCGACCGGCAAGCGCAAGAGCTCGGTCGCCCGCGTCGTCCTCCGCGCCGGTCAGGGCACGATCGAGGTCAACGGCCGCGCCTTCGACGATTACTTCCCCCGGCCCTACCACCAGACGATTGCCCGTCAGCCGCTGCTCACGGCCGGCTACGAGAGCAACGTCGACGTCAAGGTCCGCGTGCACGGCGGCGGCGCCTCCGGGCAGGCCGGCGCCGTGCGCCACGGTATCGCCCGGGCGCTCACCGAGCTCGATCCCGAGCTTCGTGGCGACCTCAAGCGCCGCGGCATGCTGACGCGTGACGCGCGCGCCAAGGAGCGCCGCAAGGCCGGGCTCAAGAAGGCCCGCAAGCGGCCGCAGTTCAGCAAGCGCTGAGCGCTCCAGCCGCATAGGATCGGCCGATGGGTGCGGGCGAGGCTCCGAAGCTGTTCGGCACCGACGGTGTGCGCGGCCCCGTCGGCGAAGTCCTGACGCCGGAGCTTGCGCTGGCGCTCGGCCGCGGGACCGCCGCCGAGCTCGCCGCCGAGCGCCCCCAGTGCCTGATCATCCGCGACACGCGAGAGTCCGGGCACCTGCTCGCCTCCGCGCTCGCCGCTGGGATGGCCGCAGCCGGGGCGGACGTCTTCCTCGGCGGCGTCCTGCCGACCCCGGCAGCGGCGCTGCTCGTCCGTCGCCACGGTCTCGATCTCGCCGCAGTCGTCTCCGCCTCGCATAACCCGTGGCAGGACAACGGGATCAAGTTCTTCGACTCGGCCGGCCGCAAGCTCGACGACGAGGCCGAGCTCCGCGTCGAGGCCCGCGTCGCGGCCGGCCCGCCGCGGACGACGGCGGGCGGTCGTATCCGCGAGCTCCGCGGCGCGCGCGAGGACTACCTGCGCGAGCTCGAGCGCGCCTTCGACCTCGATCTCTCCGGCAGGCGGATCGTGCTCGACTGCGCGAACGGTGCGACGTACGGCGTCGCGCCCGCCGCCTTCGAGCGCTGCGGCGCCGAGGTGATCGCCGTTGCGACGGAACCCGACGGACGGAACATCAACGAGCGCTGCGGCTCCACCCACCTGGAGAACGTCGCCGAGGTCGTCCGCCGCGAGGGCGCTGAGCTCGGCTTCGCCTACGACGGCGACGGCGACCGGGTCCTTGCCGTCGACGCCGAGGGCCGCGAGATCGACGGCGATGAGATCGTCGCGATCGCCGCCCTCCACCTGAAGGAGACCGGCGAGCTTGCCGGCGGCGCGGCGGTCACGGTGATGTCGAACTACGGCTTCCACCAGGCGATGGAGGAGGCCGGGATCGAGGTCGCGACGACCAAGGTCGGCGATCGCTGGGTGATCGAGGAACTGTTGCGCCGCCAATGGACGATCGGCGGTGAGCAGTCCGGCCACATCATCTGGACCGAGTTCGCGGCGACCGGCGACGGGATCGCCGCTTCGCTGCTCGTGATGAAGGCGCTTGCCGGCCGCCCACTCGCCGACGTGCACCCGATCAACAAGCTCCCGCAGTACCTCGAGAACGTGCGCATCCCGTCGCGCGAGGCGCTCGCCGGCGCGACCGCGCTGTGGGAGGCCGTCGGCCGCGAGGGGGCCGGCCTCGAGGGCCGTGGCCGCGTCCTCGTCCGGCCGTCCGGCACCGAGCCGCTGATCCGCGTCATGGTCGAGGGACCGGACGAGGCGGAGTGCCAGGCGGTGCTCGGGCGGCTCGTCGCGGCCGCCCACGCGGCGCTCGGCTGAGCTTCGCCGCTCGATGGCCGCGGCAGGAACTCTTGCCGCTGTCTCTAACCTTCCCGTACCCGGCTTATGCCGGCTCAGCGATCGATCGACCCCTGGAGGTGTTGCGCCGATGTGCGGCATCGTCGGATACGTGGGCAAGAGGCCGTGTCGCGATCTGCTGATCGCCGGCCTCGAGAAGCTCGAGTACCGCGGCTATGACTCCGCCGGCGTTTCCCTGCTCGACGACGGGCACATCGAGAGCATTCGCGCCGTCGGCAACCTCGCGAACCTGCGCACGGCCGTCGAGGAGGCCGCCTCGAACGGCGGCGCCGTCGCCGTCGCCGAGGCCGAGGCGACGATCGGCCTCGCGCACACGCGCTGGGCAACCCACGGCCGCGTCACCGAGGAGAACGCCCATCCCGCACGGCGACTGTTCCAACGACATCCACATCGTCCTCAACGGGATCGTCGAGAACCACTCGGAGTTGCGCCGCGAGCTCCGCGAGGCAGGGCCACATCTTCAGCTCCGAGACCGACGCCGAGATCGTCGCCCACCTGATCGAGCGCCACTACGAGGGCGATCTCGCCGCGGCCGTTCGCGCTTCGTTCGCCGATCTTCGTGGCCACTATGCCTTCGTCGCCATGCATGCCGAGCATCCGGATCTGCTCGTCGGCGCTCGCCAGGAGTGCCCGCTGATCGTCGGCATCGGCGAGGACGAGTCCTTTCTCGCCTCCGCGATTCCCGCCTTCCTGAAGGAGACGCGGACCGTGATGCAGATCGAGAACGGCGACATCGTCGTGATCACGCCGAACAGCGTCGAGGTCACCGACGCGGCCGGGGCGCCGCTCGCTCGCGAGCTCGACGAGGTCACCTGGGACGAGGACGCCGCTGAGCGCGGCGGCTACCCGACCTTCATGCTCAAGGAGATCTACGAGCAGCCCGATGCCGTCGCCGAGACGATCGTCGACCGCCTGCCGAATGCCGACTCGGTCGACCTCGCCGAGATCGCCTTCCCCGCGGAGCGGGCGGCCGACCTGCGGCGGGTGATCATCGTCGCCTGCGGCACCTCCTACCACGCCGGCCTCGTCGGTCGTTACGCGATCGAGCACTGGGCCCGCGTCCCGGTCGAGATGGACGTTGCCTCCGAGTTCCGCTACCGCGATCCCGTGATCGGCCCCGACGATCTCGTGATCGGGATCACGCAGTCCGGTGAGACCGCCGACACGCTGGCGGCGATGCGGCTCGCGCGCGAGCGCGGTGCACACGTAGTCGCGCTGACCAACATGCAGGGCAGCCAGGCGACCCGCGACGCGGACTCGGTACTCCTGACTCGCGCCGGGCTCGAGATCGGCGTCGCCGCGACGAAGACCTTCACGAGCCAGGTCGCGGCCATGTATCTGCTCGGCCTGTGGATCGCCGAGGCTCGCGGGAAGCTGTCGCCGGAGCGGCTCGCCGAGCTGATCGCCGAGATGAAGACGCTGCCGCACAAGATCGAGGAGACGCTGGCGGCGACGAGCGAGCAGGTACGCGCGGTCGCGCGCAGCCATTACGAGGGCCGCTTCTTCCTCTATCTCGGCCGCCACATCGGGCTGCCGGTCTGCCTCGAGGGCGCGTTGAAGATGAAGGAGATCTCCTACATCCCCTCGGACGCCTATGCGGCGGGGGAGATGAAGCACGGACCGATCGCCCTGCTCGACGAGTCGACGCCGGTCGTCTGCGTCGCCACGGACAGCCCGATCCTCGACAAGGTGCTCTCCAACATGGCGGAGGTCCGGGCTCGCGGCGCCGACGTGATCGCGATCGCCACCGAGGGCTCCGAAGCGGTCGCTGAGACCGCCGATCAGACCATCTTCATCCCGCGCACCGACTGGATCCTGCAGGCGATCCTCGCCGTGCTGCCGATGCAGTTGCTCGCCTACGACACGGCGCGCATGCTCGGCCTCAACGTCGACCAGCCGCGCAACCTGGCGAAGACCGTCACGGTCGAGTAGCCGCGCGCCTCGGCGTCCGGCCGGCCTCGCTACGATGCCGCCGCCATGGAGATCATCACACGCAATCCTTTTCGTTCGTCCCTTCTGCTGATCGTCGCGGTCGCGGCGCTCGCGCTCGCCGCCTGCGGAGGCGGTGGCGACAGCAGCAGCCCATCGAGCAGCGGTCCCGACCCCGCGACCCTGACTCCGGCCGACGCCGTCTTCTACGGCGACGCGACGATCAAGCCCGAGGGCGATCAGAAGTCGAACGTCGAGTCGGCGCTGCAGAAGCTGACGGGCTCCAGCGACATCGGCGGGATGATCAGCTCGCAGCTCGACGCATCGCTTCCTCCGACAACGTCTCCTTCACCGATGACGTCGAGCCGATTCTCGGCTCGACGATGGGCGGCTTCGTCTCCGGCGTCACCGGCAAGGGCGCCGACGGCGCGGTCGCCTTCTCGGTGACCGACACCGGTGCCGCTCAGGACCTGCTCGACAAGACCGCGAACTCGAACGAGAAGGACGCCACCTACAACGGCGTCGACTACAAGGTCTCGAGCGCCGACGGCAGCGCCTACGGGATCATCGGCGACTTCGCCGTCGTGGGCAGCGAGCAGGGCTTCAAGGATGCGGTCGACGCCTACAGCGGCGATTCGCTCGCCGACGACAGCACGGCGACCGACGCGCTCGATTCGGTTCCCTCGGACACCCTCTTCTCCGCCTACGTCGATCCGAAGGCCGCGGTCGACGCGGCGATCTCGGGCGGCGCAATCACGCAGAAGGAGCTCGACCAGAGCGGCGCCGCCGACCAGATCGCCAAGCTCGGTGACACGCCGCTCGTCTTCTCCGGCGGTGCAACCTCGGACTCGATCTCGTTCCAGGCCGCAGGCCCGGCGGGAACGGGACCGGAGCCAGCGACATCGTCAGCACGCTCCCCTCCGGGGCCTGGCTCGCCTTCGGCGCCTCGGACGTCGGCCAGACGATCGCGCAACAGCTACCAGCAGTTCGTCCAAGGCTTCGAGCTCGGCTTCCAGCAGAGCATGCAGAACCTGAACGACCAGTTCGGGACGACGGCGCCCTCGCAGCCGCAGATCCCCAACATCGACGCGGCGATCAAGCGGGCCACCGGCTTGGACATCACCAAGGACTTCGGCTGGATCGGCGACGTCGGCGGCTTCCTGCAGGGCAGCTCGCCGCTCGACATCGGCGGCGGGCTGGTGATCCAGACCGACAACCCGCAGCAGGCGACGGTGACGCTCGCCAAGCTGCGCAAGGCGCTGGGCCGCAATCGCAGCCTGAAGATCACGCCGGGCAGCGACGGCGGCTTCAACATCCAGTCCGCTTCCGCTCCGGTTGGCGCCGAGGTCGCGATCCGCGACGACAAGGTCGTCTTCGCCTTCGCCGGCGCGACGATCGACGACGTGCTGCAGCCCTCGCAGACGCTTGGCGACGCCGACAACTTCAAGTCGGCTACCGATGCTCTCGGCGACGGGATCGATCCGTCGCTCTACCTCGACGCGTCGACGCTCGTCCAGCTGATCAGCAACGCGGGCGGCGCCAGCGACCCCGGCTATCAGCAGGCCGCGCCGTACCTCTCGGCGATCAACTACGTCGTGGCCGGCAACGGTGTCAGCGGCGACACGGCGACCGCGCGCTTGGTGATCGGACTCAAGGAGCCGAGCTCGAGCTCCGAGACGACCGCCGCGGCGATCCAGCCGTGACCGCGGCCGGGCTGCGGCCCGGAATCGACCTGATCGAGATCGAGCGCTTCGAGCGCGCGCTCGAGCGCCGTCCGGCTCTCGCCCACCGGCTGTTCACCGACGCCGAGATCGACTACGCGGAGTCCAGGCGCCGGCCGGGGCGGCACCTGGCGGCGCGCTTCGCTGCCAAGGAGGCGGCGATCAAGGCGCTCGGCGAGGCGCTACCGCCGCGCGAGATCGAGGTCGTCCGCGGCGACGATGGCCCGCCGGAGCTGCGCCTGCACGGCAGCGCCGCCGCGAGCGCCGAGCGCCGCGGCCTCGAGCTCACGGTCTCGCTGACCCACTCACGCGAGAATGCCGCGGCCGTCGTCATCGCGGCGCCGCGACCAAGCTGATCGGGCACGGCGGAGGGCGCGCAGGCCGTCATCTAGGCTCCGCGGCATGACCGCTGAAGAGCCTGCCGACCACGCTCCGCGGGCCGCGCTGCCCGCCTGGCTCGAGCCGTTGCTCGATGCCGAGGCGATGCGCGCCGCCGATGCCTGGGCGATCGAGGGCGAGGGCATCCCTTCGCTCGATCTGATGGAGACCGCCGGCGCCACGGTCGCCGAGGCCGTTGCCGCGCTGGCGCCGGAGGGGCCGGTCCGGATCGTGTGCGGCAAGGGCAACAACGGCGGCGACGGGCTCGTCGCTGCCCGCCACCTCGCCGGGCTTGGGCTCACCGTCGAGGTCCTGCTGCTGTGGCCTGCGGACGAGCTCAGCGACGACGCGCGGGCGAACCTCGGCCGCCTGCCCGCGGGTGCCGCCTCCGAGGTCGGCGTCGAGGCCATCGCCGGGGCCCTCACGGGGTCCGGGGCGATCGTCGACGCGATCTTCGGCACCGGCTTCGACTCGGCGCCGCGCGAGCCCGCCGCCTCGGCGATCGAAGCGATCAACCGCTGCGACGCGCCGGTCGTCGCCTGCGACATCGCCTCCGGGATCAGCGCCAGCGATGGCACTGCCGCCGGCGCCGCGGTCGAGGCGGAGATCACGGTCACCTTCCACGCGGCGAAGGTCGGCCACCGGATCGCGCCCGGTGCCCGCTGCACCGGGGAGCTCCGCGTCGCCGACATCGGCATTCCAGCTCTGGCGCCGGCCGAACCGGCCGCCGGCGTGATCGGTTCCGGGGTCCTCGCTGCGCTCCCTCGCCGCGGCTCCACCTCCACGAAGTTCAGCTCCGGCAACGTGCTCGTGGTCGGCGCTTCGCGCGGGCTCACCGGCGCCGTCGCGATGGCGTCGTCGGCGGCGATCCGCGCGGGCGCCGGCTACGCGGCGGCTGCCGTCCCCGCCTCGCTGGAGCCGATCCTCGAGGTGAAGCTGACCGAGGTGATGACGATGGGCGTCGCCGAGCAGGATGGGGGACTGACGCCAGCGGCGGCGGAGGCGATCGCCGCCCGCGCCGAGAGCGCCGCCTGCGTGGTCCTCGGCCCGGGGGCCGGCAGGACCGAACCGACCCAGGAGCTGATCCGCGATCTGGCGACGCGCCTCAGGCGTCCGCTGCTGATCGACGCCGACGGCCTCAACGCGATCGCCGGGCGGCTTGGCTCCGTGCGTCGCGAGGACCGGCCGCTCGTCATGACGCCCCATGCGGGCGAGCTCGCCCGGCTGCTTGACACGGACTCGGCGGCCGTCGAGGCAGCGCGCCTGGAATGCGCCCGCAGCGCTGCCCGTGAGGCCGGCGCCGTCCTCGTGCTCAAGGGTGCGGACACCATCGTCACCGACGGTGAGCGCGTCGCCGTCAACGCCTTTCCCTCGCCGGGCCTCGCCACGGCGGGAACCGGAGACGTGCTCTCGGGCACGATCGGTGCTCTGATCGCGCGCGGGGTTGAGCCGTTCGCTGCGGCCTGCGCGGGCGTCTACGCCCACGCCCGGGCAGGCGCGATCGCCGCGCGGCGGGTCGGGCTCGTCGAGTCGGTGATCGCGACCGACGTGATCGCGTCGCTGCCGGCCGGGCTCGCGCCCGAGGAGGGCTAGCCGTGGATGCCTTCCAGCGCGCCTCGGCCTGGGTCGACGCGGGCGCGATCGAGCGCAACTGCCGGCGCCTGCGCGCCGAGCTCACCGGCGATGCGCAGCTCTGCGCCGTGGTCAAGGCCAACGGCTACGGGCACGGCGCGCTCGACGCCGCCCGCGCGGCGGTCGCCGGCGGCGCGTCGATGCTCGCCGTGGCCGCTGCGAGCGAAGCGTTCGAGGTGCGTGAGGGGCTCGGCGAGGTGCCGATCCTGACGATGGGCGCGCTCACGGACCCAGAGCTCGACGTGGCGCTCGCGGCCCGCTCGGAGATCGCCGTCTGGCGTGAGGGCTTCCTCGGCGTCGTCGCCGAGCGTGGCGCCGCGCTCGGCTCCCGCCCGCGGGTGCACGTCAAATACGACACGGGCATGGGCAGGCTCGGCGAGCGCGAGCCCGCCAACGTCGAGCGGCTGCTCGAGCGGGTCGCCGCCGACGAGCGGCTCGAGCTGGCGGGTCTGTGGACGCACTTCGCCACGGCGGACGAGCTCGACTCGCGCTTCTTCGACGAGCAGCTCGAGCGCTTCACCGAGCTCGCGGCCGGCGCCCGTGAGCGCCATGGCCCCGAGCTCATGTTGCACGCGGCGAACAGCGCCGCCACCCTGCGCGAGCCCGCCTCGCACTTCGACATGGTTCGCTGCGGCGTCGCCGTCTACGGGATGGACCCCTTCGGCGAGGACGCCGCCGCCCGCGGGCTCGAGCCGGCGATGGGGCTGAGCAGTTACGTCGCGGATCTGAAGCGCTTCGAGCCCGGGGACAGCGCCGGCTACGGGCGCTCGTGGAAGGCCGACCGCGAGACGTTCGTCGCGGTCGTGCCGATCGGCTACGGCGATGGCGTCCGCCGGGCGCTCTCGAACCGCGCGGAGGTTCTGATCGGCGCCCGCCGCTACCCCTGCGTGGGCACGATCTCGATGGACAACCTGACCGTCGACGTGGGACCGACGCCGGAGGTCGGCCCCGGCGACGAGGTCGTGCTGCTCGGCAGTGCCGCCACTGAGCAGGTGCGGGCCGAGGAGTGGGCGGAGCTGCTCGGCACGATCAACTACGAGGTCACCTGCGGGATCTCGCCGCGCGTGCCGAGGATCGTCCGCCGGTGAGCCCGGCTTCCGGCCTCGAGGAGCGGATCTCCGGCTCGGCGCTGGTCGCCGACGTCCGTGCCGCGCTCGGCTCGAGCGCCGGCGCGGGGGAGGGCGGACCGTGGATCGTGGGCGGCGCCGTCCGGGACGTGCTCGCCGGTCGCCCGATCGGTGATCTCGACCTCGCCGTCGGTGCCGCGGCCCGCGCGATCGCGGAGCAGCTTTCCGCGGCGCTCGGCGGCCGCGCCTTCGAGCTCTCCGACGAGTTCGAGACGTGGCGCGTGGGCGGGCCGGGCGGCAGCTGGACCGTCGACGTTGCGACGCTGCGGGGCCCGGACCTGGACGCCGACCTGCGCCTGCGCGACTTCACCGTCAATGCGATCGCCGTGCCGCTCGCGGGTGGCCAGCCGATCGATCCGCTCGGCGGAATCGGCGACCTCGAGGCGGGCGTCCTGAGGGTCACCGGCCCCGGCGCCTTCGACGACGACCCGCTGCGACTCATGCGGCTCGCCCGGATCGGGGCCGAGTTCGGGCTCGAGCCCGAGGCCGAGACCCTCGCCCTCGCCCGCTCGAGGGCGCCGCGCGCGGCGGAGCCCGCCGGCGAGCGCCGCTGGGCGGAGCTGCGCGGCATGCTCGCCGGCTCCGACCCCCTGCGGGCGCTGGAGCTGCTCGAGGGCACTGAGCTGACGCCGGTCGTGGTGCCCGAGCTCGCGGCATTGCGCGGCGTCTCGCAGAGCGCCAACCACCATCTCGACGTCTACGACCACACGATCGAGGTCCTGCGCCGCTGGCTCGAGATCGAGCGCGACGTTCCCACCTACGCCGGCGCCTCGGCGGCCGCCGTCAGCTCGGCGCTCGCCGAGCCGCTCGCCGACGAGCTCAGCCGCCGTGACGGGATCCGCTTCGCCGCGATCCTGCACGACATCGGCAAGCCGGCGACGCGGCGCGAGCAGAACGGCTTCGTCGGGTTCCGCGGCCACGACTCGGTCGGCGCCGAGATGATCACTGAGCTCTGCGCCCGCATGCGGACGAGCAGGCGATTCGCCCGCTACGAGGCGGCCCTCGCCGCCCACCACCTCGTCCTCGGCTTCATGACCCACGAGCGCCCGCTCCCGCGCCGGCGCGTCTGGGACTACCTGAGCCGTTGCGGCCCAGAGGCGCTCGATGTGACGATGCTGACGATCGCCGACCGGCTCTCGGCGCGCGGCTCGGGGGTCCCGGAGGCCGCGATCGAGGCGCACCTCGATCTCGCCCGGGAGATGCTCGCGGAGATCGTCGCGATCGAGCGCGATGGCCCGCCGCCGCCGCTGCTCGACGGCGATCGTCTTGCCGCGCTGCTCGGTGGGCCGGGTCCGCGCGTCGGCGAGGCCGTCGGCGAGCTCGCGGCAGCCCAGTTCGCGGGCGAGGTGAGCGACGCAGCGTCGGCCGAGGCCCACATCACGGCGTGGGCTGATGCCGCCGGTTGAACGGCCCGCGGCCGCTCAGCTGCTCCCGACGGCCTTCGAGAGCAGGTCCGCGTAGATCCTCGCCCCCGCCGGGGTCGGGTGGATGCCGTCGTAGGTGTCGTCGCCGAGGTCCTTGATCGCGTCCTGCCAGTCGATCTCGTGTGCCTCCGGCCACTGATCGATCTGGAAGGTGAGCTCGTCGTTGACCTGACTCTCCCACGAGCGCGGCACTTCGACGTTGACGAAGTAGACGTTGGGGACGCCCTTGAGAGCCTCCTTGATCGCCTCGAAGTCCTGCGAGTAGACGGGGCCGTTGTTGCCGACCTGGACGATCACCGTGTCGGGCAGCTGTCCCGCTTGCCGGTAGGCGTCGATCAGCGGTGGGTAGGCCTCCGCCTGTCGTGACTCCTCCGCGTCGATCACGGCCTTCTTGCCGAGCGCCTTCTGCAGCTGGGGCTCGGCGGCGAGCATCACCGAGTCGCCGATCGCGAGGATCGAGCCCGGGCCGCCCTTGCCGGCCTTCGGGCCGTTCGCGGCTGGACCCGGTGCCGGGTTGCCCTGGGCCGCGGCGGCCGCGGCTGCCTGCGCCGCCGCGTCGGAGCTGCCGCCCGGCTTGTCGAAGCCGCCCCAGCCGATCAGGATCACGGTCAGCAGGACGCCCGCGCCGAGCGCGATCCGGCCCGCGAACAGCCACGAGGGCGCGCCGGGCTGATCGCGTCGCTTGCGGAACGGCTGCTCGACGTACTCGTAGGAGAGATGGGCCAGCAGCAGCGTCACGGCGAGCTGCATCGGGATCAGGATCCCGCGCGGGATCGAGACGTCGAGCTCGGGCCTGGTCAGAGTGACGACTGGCCAGTGCCAGAGGTAGAAGCTGTAGCTGCGCAGGCCGAGCCAGAGCATCGGCGCGATGCCGAGGACCCGGTTGAGCGAGGTTGCCGGATGGGCGCAGGCGCCGATCGCGATGGCGCACCAGAGCGAGAAGCCGAGCAGCCCGCCCTCGTAGCTGGAGGCGTCGAAGTCGTTGAAGGTGGCGAAGTCGCGGATCACCATGAAGATCGCGATCGCGCCGGCGACGTCGAGCAGCCGGCCGAGCCTGCGGTTGGTCGGCGCGGCGACCTCGCCCGGCGTCCAGACGAGCGCCAGCGCGACGCCGACGAGCAGCGCCGCGGCGCGGGTGTCGGTGCCGTAGAAGGCGTGGTCGACGTTGCCCCCCGGGTCGTAGAAGATCGCCATCAGCAGCGGTCGAGAGCGCGATCCCGGCGAGCACGATCGCGAGCAGGTGGCGCTTGCTCAGGCGGGTCAGGCCGGCCGCGAAGACCACCGGCCAGATCAGGTAGAACTGCTCCTCGACCGAGAGCGACCAGAGGTGGCGCAGGAGCGACGGGCGCCCGAAGCTCTCGAAGTAGGACTGGTGGGAGAGGATCAGGTGCCAGTTCTGCACGTAGAACAGCGAGGCGACCGCGTCGCCGCGCAGCGAGTCGATGTCGGCCGGGGCGAAGATCGCGGCGAGGACCAGCGAGACGGCGATCAGCACCGCGACGGCGGGCAGCAGGCGCCGGGCGCGCCGCAGCCAGAACTGGACGACGTTGATGTGGCGGCGGCGCTCGTACTCCTGCAGCAGCAGCGAGGTGATCAGGTAACCGCTGATGACGAAGAACAGGTCGACGCCCATCCAGCCGCCGGGCATCCAGCCGACGCCCACGTGGTAGAAGAAGACGGCGAGCACGGCGACGGCACGAAGGCCGTCGATTCCCGGCATGTAGGGGAGTCGCGACTCCCGTTTCGGCGCTGTTGACGGGGGCAAGCTGTGGAGCGTCTTCCGTGGTCGATCTCGTCCGTGATCCGGCCGGTCCGAGCCCCCTTTCCCCGAATGGGGAGCTGCCCCGGTCCGCCGGTCCGGGACCGCCGCCGCGGGCGACGAAATCCCTGCTCAGGCTACCGTCGCGGGGGGACGATCAGACCCTCTCGCCGTCCAATAGTGTGCTCGCCGTGAGCGGGGAAGCAGAGCCGAAGCCCGACTGCATCTTCTGCGCGATCGCCGCCGGCGACGCGCCGGCCGAGATCCTCGACACCGACGAGCACACGATCGCCTTCATGGACATCAACCCGGCGACGCCCGGGCACGCCCTCGTGATCCCGCGGCGGCACACGCGACGGCCTGCTCGAGATCGACGACGAGGACCTGGCGAACTGCATGACCGCGGCGCGCCGGCTGACGCTGCGGATGCGCGAGACGCTGGCGCCCGACGGCTTCAACCTGATCAACGCCTGCGGCGCCCTCGCCTGGCAAACCGTCTTCCACTTCCACGTGCACGTGATCCCCCGCTACGCCGACGACCCGCTGAAGCTGCCGTGGATCCCGCGCGGCGCCGACATGGACGAGATCGCGCGGACCGCCGCGCGGATCCGAGGAGAGAGCTGATGAGCGACGAGAGCACCGACCCGATCAAGATCGAGCGCGACGGCAACGTCTACGTCGCGACCCTCGACGACCCGCCCCTGCACCTGTTCCGCCAGCGCACCTTCGAGCAGATGGCCGAGATTCGCGATGAGGTCAACGCCTCCGATGCCCGCGCCTTCGTCTGGAAGGGCAGCGGCGGCAAGGTCTTCAGCGGCGGCGTCGACGTCGAGAACTTCGCCCAGATCCCCGACGGCGAGGCGGGCACCAAGGCCGCCGGCGAGGGCGTCTACCAGCTCTCCGCCTTCGAGCGGATCGAGGTCCCGACCTTCGCCCTCGTCGAGGGCCTGTGCCTGACCGCGGCGCTCGAGGCGGCGCTCGCCTGCGACATGATCTTCGCCTCCGAGACGGCGAGCTTCGGCCTCGTCGAGCGCGTCGTCGCGCTGACGCCGTTCGGCGGCGGCGTGCAGCGCATGGCCGAGCGCGCGGGTCCGGCCCGTGCCCGCGAGTTCGTCTACTCCGGCAAGCCCTACGACGCGCAGACGATGCACGAGTGGGGGGTGGTCAACAGGCTCTACGCGCCGGAGGAGATGCTCGCCAAGAGCATGAAGTTCGTCCACCACGTCGCCGACGGCCCGACGCAGGCCAACAAGGCGACGAAGCGGATCGTGCGCAAGGTGCTCGACGAGGGCGTTGCGGCCGCCGATGCGGCGACCGGCGAGATCGCCGGCCCGCTGTTCGATACCGAGGACCTCAAGAACGCCGTCCAGAGCTTCCTCACCGAGGGCCCCGGCAAGGCCACCTACACGGGCCGCTGAGCCCAGCCCGGCGCCCCCGTCGCCCGCCTCCGACGCCCGAGCGGCTACCCTTCTCCGCCGCATGTCGAAAGAAGAGAAGATCGAGATGGAGGGCGAGGTCGTCGAGGCCCTGCCCAACACCATGTTCAAGGTCAAGCTCGACAACGACCACGAGGTCCTCGGGCACATCAGCGGCAAGATGCGCCGCCACTACATCCGCATCCTCCCCGGCGATCGGGTGAAGATCGAGCTCAGCCCGTACGACCTCGACCGCGGCCGCATCACCTACCGCTACAAGTAGGCGGCGGGTCGGCGGCGGGCTGGGAGCGCCGATGGCGGCCGTTGGGGTCGCTCACGTGCGTGCGCACGATCGCTCCCCTAACGACCGCCCTCGACGCTCCCAGCCTCGCCGTGTAGCCCTCACGCCTGGCGTTGGTCGCCGAACCTCACCGACTTTCCCAGCACATAGCTGGCAAAGTCGATACGGAACGCCCCGGCGCGGCGCAGACCCCTCGCCGGCGGCCGGTTGACCGCCTTTGGGCAGTGAGGGGAGCGCGCCGGGGCCCGGCGGCGAAACAACGCGCCTGACGTCGGCGTCAGCGCCGACGTGTGGCGCCTTAGTTCGCCTCAGGCGAACCAATGCGCCACACCCCCTCTCCGCGGCGAGGTGTGGCGCGTTGTTTCCCTCTCACCGCCATCGGCGAGCTCCGCCCACACGACCTCCCTCGCTGCCCTCGCAGGGCCACGCCCCTTCGCCGGCGGCGCCGTCCGCGCGGCGTGAGGGCGCGCCGGCGCGGCAGTCCACCGCTGCCCGCCCTCAGTACGCCGTGCGCCGCATCCCGCGTAGCGCCCAGGCGCCGAGCAGCGCCGTGAGCCCGACGATGACGACCAGCCCCGGCCACGTCCCCGCCCAGGTGACGCTGCCGACGAAGCCCTGGCGGACGGCCTCGACGACCTGGGTCACCGGGTTGTACTTCGCCACCGTGTACATCCAGCCGGTGAGCAGGTGCTGGGGGGCGTAGGCGGTCGTCATCAGGATCGCGGCGAGCATCCCGGCCTGCATCAGGGGGGCGGCCGACTGGGTCTTGAACTTGAGGGCGATCGCGCAGCCCCAGCAGGCGGCGGCGATGCCCATGCCCATCACGCAGACGATCGCGACGAACAGGCCGAGGGCGCCCGGGAAGTGGGCGCCGACGATCATCGCGACGACGAACAGGAACGTGCCGGGGACGAGCGAGCGCAGGCTGGCCGAGGCGACGAGCCCGGCGAGCAGCACCCAGCGCGGGGCGGGGGAGGCGAGGAAGCGGTCGAAGAGGCCGTTCTCGATGTCGCGCGCCAGGTTGACGCCCGTCGCGGCGCCGGTGAAGCCGGCTCCCTGCAGCAGGCTGACCGGGATCAGAAAGCTCGAGTAGCTGTTGGTGTCGAAGCCCGGCAGCAGCGTCAGCGAGCCGAAGACCGCGGTCAGCCCCAAGAAGAAGATCGTCGGCGCGAGCACGCCGGGGATCGCCGCTCCCGGCACGCGGATCAGCTCGTTGCGAGAGCGGCGCAGCATCGCGCTGATCGTCCGCATCTCGACCGAGAGTGCCGGTGCCGACATCAGCCCACCCGCACCCTGTGGCGCATCGCGGCCGCCGCGAGGGTGAAGCCGACCGCCGCCACGATCCCGGCCCCGAGCATCCCTTTGAGCATGTCGGCCGTCGTGAACGAGGAGATCACCGGATCGCGGATCGCGTTGACGATGAAGCTCGCCGGGTTGTAGTGGGCGATGGTCTGCGCCGGCTCCTGCAGCAGCACCTCCGGGAAGAAGGCGGTGGAGAGGAAGAGGATCACGAAGACGAGCGGGAACAGGCCCTGGACGACCGAGGCGCTGCCCGTGCGCAGCGCGATCGCCGCGCCGATCGAGCCGAAGGCGATCGCCGAAGCGACGACGAAGAGGATCATCACGACGATCCCGATCACGCCCTCCTCGACGCGGACGCCGAAGATGTAGCCGATCGCCAGGAACCAGATCGCCGTGAACAGGCCGAGCGCCGCGGTTCCGGCGAGCCGCCCGAGGACGATCGCAAAGCGGGGGATCGGCGCGACCAGCAGCCGGTCGGTGAAGCCCATCTCGATGTCGACGGCGAGCGCGATGCCGCCGCTGTTGCCGGCGAGCAGCGTCGACTGGATCATCGCCCCGGCGAGCATGAAGGCGAGGAAGCTCTGCACCTGCGGAAAGCCGGGCAGATCGACGGCGCGTCCCGCGCCGCCAGTCTGAATCGCGAGCAGCAGCGTCGGGAAGATGATCAGCGGCGCCATCAGCTGCGGCCGCCTGAATGTCTGCATGACCGAGCGGCGCCCGAGGATCGCGACCACGCGCCACGCCTTCGGGTCGATCACTGCTCCGCCTCGGCGGGCTCGGCTTCGGCTTCGCCGGCTCGGCTCTCGTCGATGTCCAGGTGCTCGCCCGTCGTCGCGACGAAGACGTCGTCGAGGGTCGGCTCGACCAGCTCAAGCGCCTCGACGAGGATGCCGGCGTCGTCCAGCGCCCGGACGACCGGCGCGATCTGCGAGGCGCCGTCTGCGAGCTCGACGACGAGCGTTCCATCGCGGGCCGGCAACGGCTTGCCGAAGCGCCCGAGCACGTTCTCGCAGTCGGCGGGCGAGCCCTCGGCGAGCGTCACCTCCAGCCGCGCGTTGCCCACGTCCTGCTTGAGCGAGGCGGGTGTGCCCTCCGCGACGATGCCGCCGCGGGCGATGATCGCGACCCGGTCGGCGAGCTGGTCGGCCTCCTCGAGGTACTGGGTCGTCAAGAAGACGGTGGTGCCGTCCGCGTTGAGCTTCTGCACCTCCTCCCAGATCGTCTTGCGGCTGACGGGGTCGAGCCCGGTCGTCGGCTCGTCGAGGAAGAGCACGCGGGGCTCGTGGACGAGTGCCGAGGCGAGATCGAGCCGCCGCTGCATGCCGCCCGAGTAGGTGCCGATCCGCCGGTCGGCTGCGTCCACCAGGCCGACGCGCGCGAGTAGTCGTTCGCTGCGCGTATCGACCTCCCGGCGCGGCAGGCCATGGAGCACGGCCTGCAACTGCAGCAGTTCGCGGCCGGTCATCAGCGGATCGAGGGCCGCCTCCTGTAAGGCGACGCCGATCGAACTGCGAACGGCTGCCGCCTCGTGACGACGTCGTGGCCCGCGACCCGCGCCGATCCGCCGGTCGGGCGCAGCAGCGTGGTCAGCATCCTGACCGTCGTCGTCTTGCCGGCCCCATTCGGGCCAAGGAAGGAGAAGATCTCGCCCTCCGCAACCTCGAGGTCGACGCCTGCGACGGCAGTGATGCCGCCCTCGAAGCTCCGCTGCAGGTTCTCGACTTCGATCGCGGCCATGGGGCGCAGGGAGTGTATTTGCCGATGGATTCCGCCCCTTTCACCCCCGCTGGGAGATCGCCTGCGAGGCCGCTGAACCCGCGACCGTGGCCGCCCGTCGCCCCTACACTGCCCCCTGCCCGACCTCCGGAAAGGTTGGACCACGGCCGCAACGATGCGCGCCGGTCCGTGTTCGGGAACCGTGATGGCATCCACAAGACACAAGAGAGCCCCCCGGATCGCGGCAGCCGCGATCGCCCTCGTCGTCCTGATCGCCGCGATCGCCGCGGTCTCCACGCAGGCGAAGGGCGGACACGCCGTGATCCTCGGCTCCACCAAGAAGACCCCGAAGCCGCTTTGCCCCAAGGACTGCTCGGTCACCGGAACGGTGACGGGCTTCGGAGTGCTGGCGAACGGCAAGAAGGGTCTGTACAGGATCCCCCACGATGGGAAACTCGTCGCCTGGTCGGTGGACCTGTCGAAGCCGACGAAGTCCCAGCAGGCGGATCTCGGCACCAAGCTCGAGGACAAGAAGTACGGGACGAAGCCCGTCGGCCGGCTCGCGGTGCTCAAGAAGAAGAAGAAGGCTTCCCGGTACGTCCTCAGCAAGCAGACTCCTGTCATCGACTGGGGCCCTGACCTTGGTGAGAAGCCGATCTACACGCTGAAGAAGCCGCTCAAGGTCCACAGGGGTCAGGTTGCGGCGTTGACGATGCCGACCTGGGCCCCGCTGTGGACCAACCAGGTGGACGGCGCCAGCAACTCCTGGAAGGCGAGCCGCAAGAAGGGCAAGTGCGGCGCCAACGACGTGCTCAACGCGAAGCCGCATCTCCGCAAGGGCACGACGCGTGACTACGGCTGCACCATTTCCCACGAGCGCATCCTCTACTGGGCGTATCTGGCCCCATCGAAGGGCAAGAGCGGCGGCGGTGGCAAGTCGGGCAAGAACCGACGGAACCTCCGTGCCGCAGCGGCTTCCAGGCTGGTTCCGGCGGCGTCGTAGCCGTCGGCACGCGGTAAGAGGCCGTCTCGGCACTCGGATGACGCCCGGGACGCGTCGCGGGATCGCCATCGTCCTCGGCCCCACATGGCTCGACCATGCGGGGCCAACGCCGCTGCCGCCCCACTCGGTCCCGGACGCCCCCGAGCACACGCGGGTCATAAGAAGCCTCTAAGGCGCTACGCGTACGCGTAGCGCCCGGGACCTGATTGGTCCCGCAGCGTCCGCCTCGGTCCGAGGCGTTACTTCGTCGAGGTCGTGTCGGCGGTGAAGCCGCCGCTGTTCGTCGACGTCGTGGTTGACGTGGTCGACGTTGACGTCGACGAGGTCGTGCTCGACGTGCTCGTCGTCGGCTTCGCCGTTGTCGTTGTCGGCGTGGTGGTCGCCGAGGTCGGCGCCGCCTGCTGGGTCACCGTCGTCGTCGAGTCGCTGCTGCCGCAGGCTGCGACACCGGCTGCCAGCGCTGCTGCGGTGGCCACGATCAATGCTTTTCTCTTCATCCCTGCTCCCCGTTCGTTGCCTCCTGGCGCAGCCCGCAGTGCGGGCAGTCGCTCAGGTCGATTCCAATCAACTGCCGGCAACGGCGACACTCGCGCAGATTCTCTGGACTGCGGAGCAGGCTCGATGCCGACGGAGCGAGCGGTAGGGCCCGGGTCACGGGCTTGAGCTCCTCGCCGGTCTCACGATCGACGTAGACGCCCTCGGGCTCGGCGGCCACGAGAGCCTCGCGACCGGAGGCCGGGGCGCGGAAGCGGTAGATCTGACGCTCGCTCACGGGCGGGGACATTAGCGCCTGCCTCGGCAGGCGATCGTGCCCCCTAACGACAGGCGCTTATCCGGTGCAGGGGCGAAGATGCAGCGATGCGGGTTCTCATCTTCCACGGCTACCTGCTGCGCGGCACCGGCAGCAACGTCTACAACGCGAGCCTCGCCCGGGCGCTCGCCGCGCTCGGCCACGACGTCCACCTCCTCTGCCAGGACCGCGAAGCGGAGACGCTGCCCTGGATCGATGCGGTCGGCACCTGGGACGGGGCGGGCTTCACCGTGGCGACGACGGGCGGTGCCAGCCCGGGCAGCGGCATGATCACCGCCTATCGGCCTGAGATCGACGGCCTGCTGCCCGTCTACGTCGCCGACCTCTACGAGGGCTTCGAGGTCAAGACCTTTCCCGAGCTCAGCGAGGCCGAGCTCGACCGCTACATCGAGGCCAACGTTGCGGCGGTCCACGCCGTCGCCAGGGCCGCGGGCGGCATCGACGCAGCGCTCGCCAACCACCTGATCATGGGGCCGGTGATCCTCGCCCGGGCCGGGCTGCGGTTCGCGGCCAAGGTCCACGGCAGCGCCCTGAGCTACACGGTGATGCCACACCCGCGCTTTTTGCCCTACGCGCGGGAGGGGATTGCCGCCGCCTCCGGCGTCCTCGTCGGCTCGCGCCACACAGCCGTCGCGCTCTGGGAGACGCTGGCCGAGCCCGGGGTGGAGGAGAAGACGCGCCTCGGCCCACCCGGCGTCGACATCGTTGCCTTCGTTCGCCGGCCCCAGGCCGAGGCCGAGAGTGCGATCACCGCGCTCGCCGCCGAGCTACGCGCGGCGGCGACCGCCGGCCCGCCCGATCCGAACGACTCCTTCGCCCGGGACACCGGCGAGGCGGCGGATGCGCTCGAGCAGTTCGCCGCGGCAAGCGGCCCGCGCGTGATCTACGTCGGCAAGCTGATCGTCTCCAAGGGCTGCGATCTGCTGCTCGCCGCCTGGCCGCTGGTCGCCGCCGCCAACCCCGGCGCGCGGCTGTTGATGGTCGGCTTCGGCGCCTATCGCGTCGCCCTGGAGAGCCTCTGGGCGGCGATCGCCGCCGGTGATGAGGAGCGGGTCGCGGCGATCGCGGCGGCGGGCTGGGGGCTCGAGGGCGGGGAAGAGCGGCCGTTGTCGATCCTCTCGGCCTTCCTCGCGGACCCACCGCCCGGTTGGCGCGAGGGCTGCGCCGCGGCGGCCGGCAGCGTCGCCTTCGCGGGCCGCCTCGAGCACGCCGAGGTCGCTCGCCTGCTCGGCTCCTGCGAGGCCATGGTCGTCCCCAGCACCTTCCCCGAGGCCTTCGGGATGGTCGCTGCCGAGGCCGCCGCCGCTGGGGCCCTGCCGGTCTGTGCCGATCACTCGGGCCTCGCCGAAGTCGCCGGGGCCCTCGACGCGGAGCTTCCCGACGCCGCCAAGGGCCTGACGTCCTTTCCACTCGGCCCGGGCGCGGTGCCGGCGATCGCCGACCGGCTCGACCGCTGGCTCGCGCTCCCCGCCGATCAGCGCGAAGGCGCCCGCGCAATCCTCGCCGCGACCGTCGCCCGCCTGTGGAGCTGGGAGGGAGTCGCGCAAGGTGTCATCGAGGCCTCGTCCGGTGAGCTCGCCGGACTGCCGCGCGTACCGCCTGGATAAGCCGATTACGGCCGGGCAAAAGAGGCGATCGTCACTAGCTCCGGAGGGGCTTCGCTCGCCGCCGCGCGAGCAATAGAATGCCCGGCGGCCCATGAAGGACATGACCCGCGCCACCTTCCTCCGACTTGCGGCGACAGTCGTCGTCGCGACGGCGGTGATCTCCTTCATCATGCTGATCCCGAATTGGAACGGCCCCCAGGATTCGGCCGAGGCTTCGCAGATCGACACGCTCCTCGACGTGATGATCGTGCTCAGCTCGTTCGTCTTCAGCGTCGTCATGACGATGATGGGCTACGCGATCTGGAAGTACCGCGCCAAGCCCGGCGACGAGTCCGACGGCGAGCCGATCCACGGCAACACGAAGCTCGAGATCGCCTGGACCGCGATCCCGACGATCATCGTGCTCTTCGCCGGCATCTACTCGGCCGTCGTGCTCGGCGACATCGAGGCCAAGGCCTCGAACTCGATGCGGGTCAACGTCTACGCCCAGCAGTTCGCCTGGCGCTTCGACTACCCCGAGTACAACCGCACGTCGACTGAGCTGCACGTGCCCTCCGGCACGCAGCTCGAGCTGCACCTCGAGGCGCTCGACGTGCTCCACAGCTTCTGGGTGCCCGAGTGGCGGATCAAGCGCGATCTCGTCCCCGGCGCCAACATCAACAACGACGACAACATCGACAACATCGTCCGCGTGACCCCCGACGTCCCGGGCACCTACTCGGTGATCTGCACCGAGCTCTGCGGCATCGGCCACTCGACGATGCGCGCGACGGCGGTCACCGAGGACAACCAGGCCGACTTCGACGCCTGGGTCAAGCAGCAGCCGAAGATCCCCAAGGGGAACGTGACGGCGGTCGGCGCCGCCGGCGGCAACGGGGCGGGCAGCCTCGCCGACCAGTAATTTGAGCAGGAGGTAATTCGGACGTGATTGCAGCGATCAAGAGACCGGGCTGGTACCGCGCGATGCTCGGCGCGGTCATCGGCGGCGCCTTCGGCTTCGGGCTCGTCATCGGTCTGCGCGCGATCAGCGGCCTGCCGCTCTTCCAGACCGTCGAGAACGGCTACCCGCACATCATCGTCGCCGCGATCACGACGCCGCTTGGCTGGCTCGTCGGCTTCGGCGCCTTCGACTACTGGTTCCGCTGGGCGGTCGGCAAGCCGACGATTCCCGACGATCACTCCAGCCACGGCGCCTATAGCTGGAAGGACTACTTCAAGTTCAACACCGATCACAAGGTGATCGGCATCCAGTACATCTGCGTCACCCTCTTCTTCTTCCTCGTCGGCGGCATGTTCGCGATGATCATGCGGGCCGAGCTCGCTCAGCCCGGCACGCAGCTCGTCGATTCGGCCACCTTCAACGGCCTCTTCTCGACGCACGCGGCGTTCATGATCTTCCTGTTCATCATTCCGATCTTCGCGGGCATCGCGAACTACGTGCTGCCGCTGATGATCGGCGCGCCGGACATGGCCTTCCCGCGCCTCAACGCGCTCAGCTTCTGGCTGCTGCCGGCCGCCGGCCTGCTCTTCCTCGCCTCCTATCTGTGCCCCGGCGGAGCGTTCGACGCCGGCTGGACCGGCTACGCGCCGCTGTCGACCGGAGCCCCGCTCGGGCAGTCGTTCTTCAACCTCGGCGTGCAGTTCGCCGGCGCCTCATCGATCGCGACCGCGCTCAACTTCCTGGTCACGATCGTCACCATGCGTGCGCCCGGAATGAGCTTCTGGCGCCTGCCGCTGCTCGTCTGGGCGAACCTCTCGACCTCGCTGCTCGTCGTCGGCGCGACGCCGTTCATCGCCGGCGTCCAGTTCATGGTGCTCTTCGACCGCGTGCTCGGCACGAACTTCTTCCAGGCAGCCGGTGGCGGCGACGTGATCAGCTACCAGCACATCTTCTGGTTCTACTCGCACCCAGCCGTCTACATCATGATGTTGCCCGGCTTCGGGATCGTCTCCGAGGTCATATCCACGCACGCCAGAAAGACGATCTTCGGCTATCGATTGATGGCCCTGGCGCTGCTCGGCATCGTCGTGCTCGCCTTCGCCGTCTGGGCGCACCACATGTTCGTTGCCGGGATGTTTGCGTGGCTGCGCGTGCCGATGATGATCACGACGCTGCTGATCGCGGTGCCGACCGGGATCAAGATCTTCTCCTGGCTGGGCACGCTGTTCGACTCGAAGCTGCACATCGAGAACACGTCGATGCTGTTCGCGCTCGGCTTCATCGTCACGTTCACGATCGGCGGCATCTCGGGCGTGATGCTCGGCATGATCCCGCTCGACATCCACGTCTCCGATACCTACTTCGTGGTCGCCCACCTGCACTTCGTGCTCTTCGGCGGCTCCGTGTTCACGATCTTCGCCGGCCTCTACCACTGGTTCCCGAAGATCACCGGGAAGATGTACGACGAGCGGCTCGGGCGCTGGCACTTCTACCTGACGCTGGTCGGCATGCTCGGCACCTTCGTGCCGATGCACTGGATCGGCATGGACGGCATGCCGCGGCGCGTCGCCGACTACGCGGCCCAGTTCGGCAACTGGAACCTCGTGATCAGCATCTTCAGCTTCATCCTCGGCGCCGCGCAGCTGATCTTCCTCTACAACATGATCGTCTCCTGGCGCTTCGGCCCGAAGGCCCCGGCCAACCCGTGGCGCGCGAAGACGATCGAGTGGCTGGTCTCCTCGCCGCCGCCGGTCTTCAACTTCGACCAGATCCCGCGCGTCGTGGGTGGTCCGTACGAGTTCGGGGTGCCGGGCGCCAAGCACGCGATCATGGGCGACGAGGAGGAGGGCGCCGACGTGCGTGCGCCCGAACCCGCGGTCGCCGGCGCCGGTTCCGGAGGGACGGGCTAGTGGCCGAGGTCACTCCCGTCAGCGAGGGCGGCACCGTGCTCGCCTTCCTCAACGAGGTGGCAGGCGGTCGCAAGCTGCTCACGGAGCTACGCGAGCGCGTCGATGCAGGCGCGGGCCACGTCGCCCTGGCCGCACCTCAGAACCAGCCAGTGGCCGGTCAGATCGTCGACGCCGACGAGATCTACGAGGCGGCGCTCAGTCGCGTCGAGGTCACGCAGTTGGTGCTGGCTGCCTTCGGGGTCGAAGCCACCGCGACCGTGCTCGACCCTGATCCGCCGCTCGCCCTCGACGACGCCTATCGCGTCTTCAAGCCGGCGGAGGTCCTGATCTCCTGTCTACCGGAGTCGCGCTTCGGTTTCGCCCGCAAGGACCTGATCGAGTGGGCTCGCGGGCGTTTCTCCGTGCCGGTCGAGCACATCCCGGTGCGCATCGAGAACGACGCGATCCGCTGGGACGTCACCCACACGCTCGTCGTCGCAACGCAGACGGTGAACGCGCCCGACCTCGTCAAGCGCCTGGTCGAGCGGCACAAGGAATCGCCGCACCGCTACACCTTCGTCTGCCCGGCTTCCGGCGACGCGCCCCGTGAGGAGGTCTGCGACCGGCTCGCAGCGACGCTCGCCGCCGTCTATCGCGAGGGCATCGACGCGACAGGTCAGCCGATGAGCCCCGAGCCCTTCGCCGCCGTCGAGAACGCGCTCGAGCACTACCGGATCGACGACATCCTGATCTCGACGTTCGCCGGCCGCAGCTCGAAGTGGCTCGAGGATGGGCTCATCGACCGGGTCAAGGAGATCACCGACAAGCCGGTCGAGCACATCGAGTCGAGCGGCGGCTCCGTCGGCCACACGGGTGCTCCCGCAGCCCCCGTCGCCGAGGGGGTGAGCGCCTGATGGAGTCCGCATCCATCGCCCTCGGCGCGCACGCCCACGAGGAGCATCATGGCCCGCCCGAGGCGAACCAGTCCTCGAAGATCGACCGGCAGACGCTCGGCATCCTGCTCTTCATCGTCAGCGAGGCGATGCTGTTCGGGGCGTTCTTCGCCTCCTACTTCTTCATCCGCGCGGTTGCCAACGACGGCGGGCCCTGGCCGCCCGACGGCTTCGAGCTGCCGGTCGCGGTCGCCGGCATCAACACGGCGATCCTGATCTCGTCCTCGTTCACCGTCCACTGGGCGCTCGAGGGCGTGCGCCGCGGCAACCGCTTCGCGCTCAAGGCCGGCCTCGGCATGACCTGGCTGCTCGGCCTCACCTTCCTCTTCATCCAGCTGAACGAGTACGTCCACCTCGGCTTCAGCGCCCGTGACGACGCCTTTGCGTCGATCTTCTATGGCCTCACCGGCCTACACGGCGCCCACGTCTTCGTCGGTCTGATGCTGCTCACGTTTGCCAACATCCGCGCCTGGCGCGGTCACTTACGGCCCAAAGCCCGAAGACCACCTCGGCGTCGAGGTGCCGGGCATCTACTGGCACTTTGTCGACGTCATGTGGATCATCGTCTTCACGACGGTCTACGTCCTCTAGCTGCGTCGTCGGTTTACGGCACGCCAGGACGCCGCCGGGAGCGCCGCGCGTCGTTCTCTAGCGACTTTCCCAGCATGTTGCTGGGCAAGTCGATGAGGTTGCCCGCAGGCCATCCCCATCCCCTCAGAAGCGACGAAGCCCGCCCCGGGGCTCGATCTCCAGGGCGGGCTTTCGTCTTTTCTCCGGTGGGTCGGCTGGGGGAGCGACCCGGGGGAGCGTTGTGTGGGGGTAGGGGGTTAGGCGGCGGCGCCCGTCGTCTGGCGTTCGCTGCGGCGCGGCGAACGCTCGATCTCGTCGGCGTCGCTCAGCGCCCAGCCGATCCGCTCGACGAGCAGTCGGCCGGCGGTTTCCGTCTCGACGTCGGTGACGTGGATCCGCTCACGGTGTACCTCGGTCCCGCCGCCCTCGCCGGGACCCTCAGTGGTGATGATGATCTGCGGCATCTGGGCTCTCCTTCCCATCTGTCTTTTCTCTCTGACCGCGTCCATGATTACCACAGAGTCTGAGCAATTGCTAACGAAGTGCTAAAGAATCGTGAATCTGCTGGAATCGGGCGCGTGGGAGAATGGGGGCATGGAAGGCAGCGAAACCGAAACGCCGATGCGCAATCCGTTCCGCTCGGAGGCGGATGCATTCCGCCTCTTCGTGATCATCGCCGTCGCGGTCGCTCTGATCGCTCTCGCTGAGACGCTCGGCGGCCCCTGGGTCGGCGTGCCGGTCGCCGTGGTCGTCTTCGCCGTCGCAATCCGAGCGACGTGGCGCTGGTTCCGCCTCGCGCTCTCTGAGCGCGAGCTCTAAGAGGCCGTCTCAAGGGCCGTAGACGCCGTAGGAGCAGCCGGCGGCCTGCGTGGACCTCCGCCCGGCCGACGGGGACGGCAGGAAGCGCGCAGGCGGCCTCAGAGCGGCTCAGCCAGTGCCGGAAGAGCCGCCGCCCTTGACCTCGCCACAGCCCAGCTTCTGGCCGGTGCACTGCGAGAGGAACTGGACGAGGAGCTTCAGATCGGCGGGATCGATCTGGTCCTTGAAGTTCTGGGGCATGATGCCGTCCTGGTAGCCCTTCGCGATGCTGGCGGAGGGATCGACGATGTCTCTGGGTGATCTTCGCCGTGCTCTGGCCCGTGCAGCACGTCGTCGAGGTTCGGGCCGACGGTGCCGCTCGAGCCGGCGGCGGCGAAGGCGTGACAGCTGCCGCAGCCGTTGTTGGCGAAGACCTGACCGCCGGGGCCACCGGGTGCGATCGGCGGCTTGATGTTGGGCACGCCGGCGACCGAGCCGACGTAGGCCGCTACGTCGCGCGCATCGTCGCCCTCGACGAGATTCGGGGGCATGTAGGTCGGGCTGCTCTCGTCGACGGCGCGTGGGTTCTCGATCTGGGCACCGACGACGCCCCTGATCGTGTCGCTGTCCATGCCGGCGTGACGGGCGGCGGCGAAGGCGGCATCGAGGTCCGGGCCGACCTGAGCGGTCGTTGCGGCCTGGGCCAGGGTGTGGCACGTGCCACAGTTGGCGACGAAGAGCTTGCGGCCGTTCGCCAGGTCGACGTTCTGCGCGTCGTTGCCGGTGCAGCCCGCCAACACGGCGACCGCGGCAGTCGCCGCGGTCAGGGGGAGGAGCTTGCGGAGAGCGCTCTTCAACGTGCCGGAATCCTATAGGTCGAAGAGGTCGAGCGAGGCGCTCGGAGCGCGCCCCTGGGCCCATCGGCTAGGGTTGAATCAATACGCACAAACCCACGCCCGAGATCACTCGGCGCGACGAAGAGGGAGACGGCAAAGAGACCATGGAAGTCCGCGAGGGGATGTCCAAGATCGTCCTCACAATCGGCCCCGGCCACAGCCTGCGCGACGCGGCCCGGATGATGACCGAACGCGGCGTTGGCGCCGCCGTCGTCATCGACGAGGAGACTCCCGGCCCCCGGGTGATCTCCGAGCGCGACATCCTCGTCGCCGTCGGCAAGGGTGACGACCCCGATGCCGAGCGCGTCGCCGATCACATGTCCGGGAACGTGATCACGGCGGCTCCCGACTGGTCACTCGAGCGCGCTGCCACCGAGATGGCGCAGCGCCAGATCCGCCACCTCGTGATCGCCGAGGGCGGCGAGCTCGTCGGGATGCTCTCGATGCGCGACATCATGCGCGTCTGGACCTCGGACGGCGCGACGTCGGCGATGACGCCCGGGTAGCCGGGCTGCGATCAGGGCGGCGAGAGGAACCCGCGCGCGGCTCAGCCGCGGCGGATCGGCTCGGCGGGGATGACTGCCGTGCTCAGCTCCTGCTCACGGCGCATGCGGCCGATCTCATCGCCGCTCAGACGCCACCACGAGACGACGCCGGCGATCAGGATCAGCGCGCCGACGAGCGCCCACCACCAGTGGGACCAGACCGCGACCATCATCAGGCTCAGCCCGCCGGTGACGAGCAGCGGACCCCACGAGTCGCGGGGAACGTAGATCAGCTCGGTGGGCTCGGGGGTCTGCTCGCTCATCGTGAAGGCGATCAGCTGCCGATGTAGTAGACGGCGAAGAGGAACGTGAACGCGAACATGAAGACCGCGAACGCGGCGAGCCAGAGGCCGGAGCGGATGCTGGTGTTGGCGCGGAGGCGATCCATGCGGTGGCGATCATATAGCGGCGAGGCGATCGATCGCCATCGCAGCGAAGAGCAGCGCCAGGTAGGCGAGTGAGCTCAGGTACAGGCGCAGTGCGGCGCGACTCGACGGGTGCTGGAGCAGCCGTACGGCGAAGCCGATGAAGCCGGCGCCGAGGACCACTGCGGCCGCCAGATAGATCCCGCCGAGCATGCCCGTCGCGACGGGCGCCAGGGTGACGGCGACGAGTACTCCGGCGTAGAGCAGGATCGAGCGGCGCGTGGCGGCCTCGCCCTTGACCACCGGCAGCATCGGCACGCCGGTGCGCGCGTAATCGTCGCTGATCAGGAGCGAGAGCGCCCAGAAGTGGGGCGGGGTCCACAGGAAGATGATCAGGAAGGGGTAGAAGGCCTCCGGCACGAGGCTGCCCGTGGCGGCGGCCCAGCCGACGAGCGGCGGCATCGCCCCGGCGGCGCCGCCGATGACGATGTTCTGCGGCGTCCGCGGCTTGAGCCAGGCCGTGTAGATGAAGACGTAGCCGAGCAGGCCGGTGATCGCCAGGGACGCGGCGAGCAGGTTGACGGTGACCGTGAGCTGCACGAAGGCGGCGATGCCGAGCGCGATGCCGAAGATCAGGCCGTGGACGGGCTCGATCCGCCCGGCGACGATCGGGCGCCCGGCGGTGCGCGCCATGCGGGCATCGATCTTGCGGTCGATGAAGTGGTTGATCGCACCGGCGCCGCCGGCCGACAGGTAACCGCCGACGCAGGTCCAGAGGACCGTCGAGAGCGCCAGTCCCTGCGGCTTGGCGACGATCATCGTCATCACCGTCGTCCACAGCAGCAGCGAGATGATGCGCGGCTTGGTCAGCGCCAGGTAGTCGCGCGCCGTGCGGATCAGTCCGCGCTCGGCGGTCGACTCGGCCGGCGGTGTCGGGCGCTCGGTTCGGGGCCGGCGAATGCGTTCACCGGGGGCGCTGGGCGCTGTGGGGCCGACGGGCGGCGGGGTCCTGTGTGCGATGCCTGCGGATTCCATGGAAGTGAGTGCGTGCGGCGCGGCTGGCGATCCGATCCGGGCTCGGCGTACGGGCGCGAGCCGGCGATCTCGCCCTCGGGCTCGCGACCGGTCCGCTCAGGCTAGCGGGCCGTCACCCTCGCCCGATTCGTCCCCTTCGGAAGTCGCGCTCGGCTCGCCGGGCGCCTCGGCGTCGCCCGTGGGCGGCTCGGGCGTGGCGACATCGGCGGACGCCTCATCGGCAGCGCCCTCGGCGGGCTCGGCGGCGATTGCCACACCTCCGGCGCCGACCGCGACCGGCTCGGGCGCGGGCTCGGCGACCGCCGCGTCGGGCAGCACGACCTCGGTGCGGTGGCGACGGACCGCCTCGCGGATGTCGCGGTAGGCCTCGCTGCTCCGCACGTCCGGGACGACGTCGAAGTTGTGGACCGGTGGGGGGAGGGAGCGAACCACTCGAGCGTCGAGCCGTACCACGGGTCGGGGCCGGCCGGCGTGCCGCCGTTCCAGCTCGAGGCAACGTTGATCAGCGTCAGGATGATCCCGATCGCGAGGGCGAAGGCGCCGATCGAGGCAATCAGGTTCTCGACCGACATGCCCGTGTCGGCGTAGTACTTGTAGACGTCGACCGGCATGCCCTGCAGGCCCGCGAGCTGCATCGGGATCACCATCAGCACGGCGCCGCCGACGATCAGCCGCAGCGAGCCGCGTCCGAGGCTCTCACCGAGGTAGCGGCCGCAGAGCTTCGGGAACCAGTAGTAGAGGCCCGCGAAGCCGCCGAGCAAGCCGGCGCCGAGCAGCGCGAAGTGCGTGTCGCCCCAGGCGACGCCCGTGTTCGCGACCTGCCAGCTGACCGGGATCACCGACTGCGCCCACTCGCCGGCGAGGCCGATGATCAGCAGCACCGCGGCGCCGAGCGCGAAGCTCATCGGCTGCTTCATCTGCACGTCGCCGCCGCGCAGGGTGCCGATCCAATTGAAGACGACGAGGCCGATCGGGACCGCCGCCATGACGGCGAGCAGCATCGTCGCGTAGAGGAAGCCGTCGCGGATCGGCGCGGAGTACATGTTCTGCATCCAGGAGAGGATGCCGAGCACGGTGAAGGCGACGATCGAGCCCGCGACCGTGCGGTGGCCGAAGACGGGCTGGCCGGAGAAGGTCGAGAAGATCTCGGTGATCGTGCCGATCGCGCCGACGATCAGCGTCACGTAGATGCCGGTGAAGAAGATCCAGGCGAGGTGCTCGTAGAGCAGCGGCGCGCCCTGCTCGCCGGAATCGAAGAAGACGCCGCCGAAGTTGCGGTCGATGAGCAGCATCGTGACCGCCGCCGCCATGATCGGGCCGATGACGAGCATCGTCCAGGAGACGACGGTGCCGGCGAAGCTGAACATCGGCAGGCGGCGCCAGACCATGCCCGGTGCGCGGTCGCGGCGCACGGTGGTGACCATGTTGACGCCGAAGAGGATCATCGAGACGCAGATCAGGCCGACCGCTGCGGCCCAGGCGTTGACGCCGTTGTTGGGCGTCGCGATCACCGACAGCGGCGGCAGGGCAGCGGTGCCGCCCTCGCCCGGCTTCCACAAGAAGCTCGCGTACAGGAAGACGCCGCCGGCGAGGAAGAGCCAGAAGGAGAGGGCGCCGATCCGCGGCAGGGCCGTGCCGCGGGCGCCGATCTGCAGGGGCACGATGTAGCTGATCAGGCCCATGAGCAGCGGCATCGCGAAGAGCAGCACGGCGCTGACCCCGTAGGCGCTCAGCAGGCGGTCGAAGATCTGCGGCCGCATGAAGCTGTTGTCGGGGACGATCAGCTGGATCCGCATCATCACGAGCAGCGTCAGCGTTGCCGTCAGGAAGATCAGCGCCGAGCCGATGAACATCCGGCCCGACGACCTTGTGATCGCCCGCGGTGACCTTCGCGATCCAGCTCGGGCGCGGCGTCGGCAGCGACTCGGTGACGATCTCCGGGCGGGTCCCGGTGGCGGTGTAGGCGGGCGGCGTCATTCGGTTCCGTACCCCGGTGCGGTGCCGGCGAGGACCTGCCTGTGGACCGACCTCTGCGCGGCGGCGATGTCAGCCGACTGCTTGTCGAGCCACGCCTGGTACTCGTCGGGCGTGACGACGGTGACCTGGGCGCGCATCTGCGCGTAGGAGGGGCCGGAGAATTCGGTCGAGCGGCCCTCGTAGGTGCCTACCTGGTCGGCCTTGAACCAGGCGAAGTTGTTCTGGCCCGGCACGGCGTCGATCATCGGGCCGAGCGAGGGCACCCACCAGCGATGCAGGACGTCGGTCGACTTGATGTCGAGCAGCACCTCGGTATCGACCGGGACGACGAGGTTGTAGTAGCTGAACGTGCCGTCCGGGTACTCGTAGCGCCACAGCCACTGCTGGCCCGAGACGGTGATCTCGAGTGGCTTGTTGTCGCCGGCGGGCAGGCTGAGGTCCTTCTGCGCGGTCGTCGCGGTCGTCAGGCCGCCCGAGCCGGTCGCCTCGACCTTGCGCGTGGACTCGGTGATGACGATGCCGAAGATGAAGACGGCGAGGGCGAGGACGCCGATGCTGATGCCGACGCGGCGCTGGATCGCGTTCGTGCCCCGGGTCCGCCGCAGCTCGGCCGCCTCGGCCTGCCTGCCGCGACCGCGGACGGCGGCGAGCAGCCCGACGATCATCGCGATTGCGACGATGGTCGCGAGCACGACCATGACCCAGTAGGCGGTCTGCGTGTCGGTCGCGTTCGGGGAGGCGGGGCTGTCGGGGGCGATCGTGCCCGCGAGCGCGCTCGCCGGATTCGCGGCAAGCACGAGGCTCGCCACGGCGGCGCTACCGAGGAGCATCTTTCGGGAGGGGCCCTGCAAGGCGGCAGCATTCTATGCGCCCGCTCCGGTCAATGTCCCCAAGTCCTTGCAACGGCGCTTTCGCGGCGCCGATCTATACTCGCCGCGCCTTGCCCGGAGTACGCCGCCAGCGCAACCGCAGCCGCGCCGGGACGCGCTTTGGACTGCGGGCTGCGGCGATCGGAGCGATCGCCACGTCGGTCGCCGTCCCGCTGCTGCGCAAGCGTCTGCGGATCCCTGCCAAGGCGACCGTCGCCGCGACCGTCGCCGGCCCGCTCGGCACCGCGATCCTCAAGCGCAGGACGAAGACACGCGACGCGATCCTCTTCGCTCAGCAGATGTGGGCGTTCACCGTCGTCCATGAGCTGCCCTATGACGACCCCGAGGCGCTCCGCCGGCGGCTGAAGGTCCGTTACCCGATCGCCACCGACCGGATCATCGGCCTGGGCAGGCTGCCGAACTGGCGGCTGCAGAAGGCGTTCGCACGGCCCGAGGGCCCGACGCGGTTCGATCGCCTGCTCGCGTTCGCGCACTGGGCCTGGTTCTTTGAGCCGCACGCCTCGCTGCTCTTCATCCTGATCCGCGACAACGAGAACTTCGCCCGTGCGGCCCGGCAGATGGCCGCCGCCTACGACCTCGGCTGCGTGACGTACTTCGCCGTCCCGACGGCGCCGCCGTGGTGGGCGTCGGAGCACGGCTATACGGGCGACGAGGAGGTCCGCAGGCTGATGATCCCGGTCGGCGAGCAGGTCTGGAAGGGCGCCTGGCCGCGCCTGTACGAATCGCTCGGCGGCAACCCCTGGGCGGCGATGCCGTCGCTGCACTTCGGCGCCTCGGTGCTGGCGGCGATGCTGCTCTCGGAGTCGAGCCGCACGGCCGGCGCCGTCGGCTGGGCCTATGCGGGCGTGCTCGGGCTCGCGCTCGTTCACCTCGGCGAGCACTACGTGACCGACCTGCTCGCCGGCCTGGCGCTCGTCGGCATCGTCCGCAAGGGCGAGCCGCTCGCCGAGCCGTTCGCGCTCGCGCTGAGCGACGCCTTGCAGCGGCTCGAGCACCGCGCCGGCGCCTCCGGAGCCGGCTCAGGGTAGAGCAGGCCGGGCGGCCGCTGACCGCGCCGTTACCCTGCCTGCGATGCGGTATGGGCGCGCTCTCGAGGTGGTGAGGTGAAGGGTTCCGCTGCGCCCGGCGAGGGCGAGGGGGGTATCGACGAGGAGGAGCGCCAGAAGCACCTGGCGCTCGTCGCCGCCGAACCAGGCCCGCCCACGTTGCGCGAGATCCCCGACGAGGACGACGAGGGCGAGAACGTCGAGCCGTCCTTCCTCGAGGATCCCGCTCAGGTTCTGAAGACGCTCGTGATCGTCGTCGTCCTGATCCTCGCGATCTACGTCGCGGTGCCGAAGATCGCCGGGCTGCAGGACGCGATCGCCGAGATCGGCAAGGCGAGCCGCTGGTGGATCGGCGTCGCGATCGGCGCGACCATCCTCGCCTTTGCCGCCGACATCGCCCTGTTCCGCGGCGTCGTCGGCCACGAGAGCGTCGAGCTCAACTGGAGCGAGTGCTATCAGATCAACATGGCCGGTCTGGCGGCGACGCGGCTGTTCAGCGCCGGCGGTGCCGGCGGCATCATCCTCACGTACTGGGCGCTGCGCAAGGCGGGCATGCGGCGGACCGAGTCCGTGCGGCGGATGACCGCCTATCTGGTGCTCGAGTACGGCGTCTACATAGCCGCGGTGATCATCTTCGGCGTCCTCTTACGCGTCGGCGTGCTGCCCGGCTCGGCGCCGGTCTCGATCACGATCGTGCCGGCCGGCATCGCGGGCGCGGTCGCCGTGTTCGCGATCGCGCTCACCTGGATCCCGCCCGATCTGCAGCGGCGGCTCGACCAGCGCACCGGCGAGGGCCGCTTCTCGCGGCTGCTGACGAAGCTGGCGGCGCTGCCGGCGACGCTTGGCGCGGGCGCCCGCCTCGCCTGGCAGTTCGTCCGCTACCCGCGCGTCGGCTGGCTGGCGATCCTCGGCGCGACCGGCTTCTGGGCCGCGAACGTGATGATCCTCTGGGCGAGCTTCCGCTCGCTCGGTGTCACCGTCCCCCTCGGCGACATCGTCGTCGGCTTCTTCGTCGGCATGGCCGCCAACCTGGCGCCCGCGCCGGCGGGCGTCGGCGCGGTCGACGGCGGGCCTGATCGGGGTCTTTGCGATCCTCGACTACCCGCTGCAGACGGTGATCGCCGCGGTGCTCATCTACCGGCTGATCGCGTTCTATCTGCCGGTCCCGCCGGGTATCGTCGCCTTCTTCCAGCTGCGCGGCACCGTCTCCCGCTGGGAGGTGGACCGCTCCGGTGAGGGCGACGGCGTCCCGCCCGAAAAGCGCGTACCGGCTACCGTGCCGGCGGGCTCGGGGTGAGCTTCGCCCGGCTGGACGAAACCCACTTCATAAAGTAAAGTATTGGTGTAATCGAAGTGAGCCAAGGAAGACGAAGGAAGCGATGAGCGACGCCAGCAACGAGGGCAAGGTCGAGAACCTGATCATCATCGGCGGTGCCGCCGCCGGCTACACGGCCGCGACCTACGCTGCACGCGCCAACCTCGAGCCGCTCGTCATCGAGGGCTTCCAGTGGGGTGGGCAACTGCAGAACACGACCGACGTCGAGAACTACCCGGGCTTCCCCGAGGGGATCATGGGCCCGGAGCTGATGGCGAATTTCCGCGCCCAGGCCGAGCGCTTCGGCACGCGTTTCATCACCGACGACGCGACCCGCGTCGAGCTCAGCGATGGTGGCATCCAACGCGTCTGGGTGAACGATGACTCCTACCGGGCGAAGGCCGTGATCCTCGCGATGGGCGCCCAGCCGAAGCGGCTCGGCCTGCCCGGCGAGGTCGAGCTCGGCGGCCGCGGCGTCTCCACCTGCGGCGTCTGCGACGGCGCCTTCTTCAAGGGCGAGGACGTGATCGTCGTCGGCGGCGGCGACTCGGCGATGGAGGACGCGATGTTCATTGCCAAATACGCGCGCAAGCTCACGGTCGTCCACCGCCGCGACGAGTTCCGCGCCTCGAAGATCATGCTCGAGCGCGCCCAGAAGGTCCCGAACATCGAGTTCAGTACGCCCTTCGCGCCGGAGGAGTTCATCGCCGGCGAGGCCGGCAAGCTCGAGCGCGTGCGGCTCGTCAACACGGAGAGCGGCGAGCAGGAGGAGGTCGAGGTCGGCGGCGCCTTCGTCGCGATCGGCCACACCCCCGGCTCCGAGCTCGTCGCCGGCCAGATCGATCTCCACGACAACGACTACGTGCGCACGGACGAGCCCTCGACGCGGACCAACCTCGCAGGCGTCTTCGCCGTCGGCGACCTGGTCGACTTCACCTACAGGCAGGCGATCACCGCTGCCGGGTCGGGCTGCCGCGGCGCCCTCGACGCCGAGTGGTACCTGCGCGACACCCCGCCGACCGAGGAGCAGGCCGAGGCCATGGCCGAGGCCGCGGCGGAGGCCTGAGCCCGACGCCGGTCGGCGCCCGTCGCGGGCGCCGACCCCGCAAGCGAGCAGGACCCCGCCAGTGAGCCGCCGCGACTGGTCGCTGCTGCTCCTGCTCAGCGCGATCTGGGGCTCCAGCTATCTGTTCATCAAGATCGGCCTGCGCGAGATGGCGCCCGTCGTCGTCGTCTTCGGGCGCGTCTTCGCGGGCACGATCGTGCTGCTGCCGATCGCCCTGCGGCGCGGCGCCCTGCATGGCCTCGCCGCGCGCTGGCGTGTGCTCCTCGTCGTCGCCCTCGTCCAGGTCGCCGGCCCGTTCATGCTGATCGCCGCGGGCGAGCGCGAGATCTCCTCCTCGCTGGCCGGCATCCTCGTCGCCTCGGCGCCGATCTTCACGGCGA
This sequence comes from uncultured Solirubrobacterales bacterium, assembly GCA_963850625.1. Taxonomy (GTDB): domain Bacteria; phylum Actinomycetota; class Thermoleophilia; order Solirubrobacterales; family 70-9; genus CAXMST01. The sequence goes on along the minus strand of CAWKLZ010000007.1, from coordinate 173,710 downwards.
TCCTCGCCCTGCGCTACGACCCCGAAGACCGTTCCGAGGGGCTGCGCGGCGCCGGGGTCGCGATCGGCATCGTCGGCGTTGTCGTCCTGTTGGGCTTCGACCTGTCGGGTAGCGGCGGCGCCCTGCTCGGTGGCTTCGCGGTGATCCTCGCCAGCCTCGGCTACGCGGTCGGGGGCCTGATCCTGAAGCAGCGGCTCGCCGGCCACGAGCCGCTCGGCATCGCCGCCGCGGTGCTCGGTATCAGCGTCGTCGCCGTCGCGCCGTTCGCGGCCGTCGCGGCCCCGGAGACGGCCCCCGGCGCCGGCCCGCTGCTCGCCGTTGCGGCGCTCGGCGCGCTTGGCACGGGCTGTGCCTTCGCGATCTTCTACGGGCTGATCGCCCGCGTCGGGCCGTCGCGCACGTTCGTCGTCTCCTACCTGGCTCCGGGCTTCGCCGTCGTCTACGGCGCGGCCCTGCTCGACGAGGCGCTGACGGCCGCGACCTTCGCCGGGCTGGCGCTGATCCTCGGTGGCTCCTACCTTGCGGCCGAGGGTCGGATGCCGTGGCAGGCGCCACCCGACCCGGAGGCGTTCCCGGGACCGGGCCCGGGACCACGGCTGCCTGATTCGGGTAACCGTTAGGGTGCACGGTGCATGTGGCCGATCGTCATCACCGTCGTCGTCATCCTGCCGCTTCTCGTAATCGCCTTCCTGCAGACGCGGCGTAGGCGCTGACGCGGGCGGTACGCGGGGCGTCGATCGCCCGGCCGCCTAAAGCCGCTGCCGCAGACGCCCGATCGGCGTGCCGCCGCCGACGACCGTGACCTCGCCCGGGCCGGCGATCGCCGTGCAGTCGCGGCCCGCGCGCTTCGCCTCATACAGGGCGAAATCCGCAGCGCGATAGAGCGCGTCGGCGCCGGTCCCGTCGCTGGTACAGCGCGATCCCGCAGGAGATCGTCAGTTCGAACGGGTCGGACGCGAACTCGTCGCGGATTCGCCGGCGGACCCGTTCGGCGGCGATCGCAGCGTCCTCCTCGCCGGTCCCCGGCAGGATCAGCCCGAACTCTTCGCCGCCGACCCTGGCAGCGAGGTCGGCAGTACGCGTGACGTCGGCGATCGCGTTTGCGGCGCGGCGCAGGACCTCGTCGCCGGCCTCGTGGCCGTGCTCGTCGTTGACGCGCTTGAAGCGGTCGAGGTCGCAGATCACGAGCGAGACCGGCGCGCTCTCCCGCGCCGTTCGGGCGAGCTCGAGGTCGAAGCGGGCGTCGAAGGCACGCCGGTTGGGGATGCCGGTGAGCGGGTCGAGGTAGGCGTCGGTCGAGAGCTCGATCGCAATGCTCTCGGTCCGCGTTCGAATCACCCATATCAACAGGCCGAGGAGGACGAGCATCATCGCGGAGCTGAGGAGCAGGTGGACGGCGAGCGGCGTGTCGCGGCCGAAGAGCAGCGCCCCGTAGGCGGCGAGCGCAAGCAGGCCCTCCGCGACGGCCAGCCGCGGTGGCATCAAGAGCATGCAGAGCATCACGATCACCGCGTAGGCGGGCGCGACGACGGGCTCGGAGCCCGGCTCGCAGGCCAGGGCCAGCAAAGTGATCAGGCCGATGCCAAGCGCCGCGGCGATCGGGAAGAAGGCCCGCGGCAGACGCCGGTAGCCGATCAGGCAGATGAGCCCGATCAGGCCGAGGCAGGCGGCCTCGAGCGGGAAGCGCCCGGGATCCTCGACGATCGGGTCGAAGGCGGCGAGCGCGAGCCCGGCGATGCCCCCGATCGAGAAGACGACGCCGAAGGCGCTCGCGGCAACGGCGAGGTCGCCGAAGTCGCGCGCGTCCGGGTGCAGCAGGCCGTGCCAGGCGAGGCGCTCGCGGATCGGCGGGTCGGAGACCAGCTCCCGCAAGCCCGTCAAGTCAGCTCTCCGCGGCCGGCATCGTCGGCAGGATCGCGTCGATGCCGGTTGCCGCGCGGCCGATGATCAACTTCTGGATCTGCGACGTGCCCTCGTACAGGCGCGTCACGCGGGCGTCTCTGAGATAGCGCTCGACCACGTGGTCGTCTACGTAGCCGGCGCCGCCGTGGATCTGTATCGCCGCATCGGCGCACTCGCTCGCCGACTCGCTCGCGTACAGCTTCGCGATCGAGGTCTCCGCCGTGTTCGGCTTGCCCTGGTCCTTGAGTAGGCCGGCGCGAAAGACGAGCAGCCGCGCCGCGTCGCGCTTGACGATCATCTCGGCGAGCATCGCCTGCACGAGCTGGAAGCGGGCGATCGGGACGCCGAACTGGCGCCGCTCGGTCGCGTAGGTGGTCGAGGCCTCGACACAGCCCGTGCAGATCCCGACGCAGCCCGCGGCGACCGAGTAGCGGCCGTTGTCGAGCGCCGACATCGCGATCTTGAAGCCATCGCCGCGCTCGCCGAGCATCGCCTCCGCCGGCACCTCGAGTCCGTCGAAGGCGAGCGAGGCGGTATCGGACGAGCGCAGCCCGAGCTTGCCGCCGATCTTCTGCGAGGAGAAGCCGGGGCTGTCGGTCGGCACCAGAAAGCAGACCAGCCCTCGGTGGCGAGCCTCCGGGTCGGCCTGCGCGAAGACGAGCGCGACTTCGGCGACGTTGCCCTGTGAGATCCACATCTTCTGACCGTCGATGCGCCAGCCGGAGTCGGTCCGCGTCGCCCGCGTGCGCAGATTCGCCGCATCGGAGCCAGTGTCGGGCTCGGTCAGCCCGAAGCAGCCGAAGGCCTCGCCGCTGCACAGCCGCGGCAGCCACTTCCGCTTCTGCTCCTCGGTTCCCCAGCGCTCGATCGAGCCGGCGACGAGCGAGGTCTGCACGGAGACGACCGTGCGGGCGGCGCTGGAGGCGCGCTCGACCTGCTCGAGGACGAGCGCGTAGGAGACGTAGTCGAGCCCGCGGCCGCCGTACTCCTCCGCGACGGTCGCTCCCAGATACCCCATCTCGCCAAGCTTGCGGGCGAGTTCGTCGTCGAAGCGGCCCTCGCGGTCGAACTCGCGCACGCGCGGGGCGATCCACTCATCGGCGAACTCGCGGGCGGTCTCCGAGATGAGCCGCTGCGTGTCGGTTGGCTCGAGGTCCACCGCTGCGTCCCGCTCAGATCTCGGCGGCGCGCTCGAGGTCGACGGCGACGCGCAGCGCATCGGCGGCCGCGATCGCGTAGGCGCCGCCCTCCGGCTCGGGCAGTTCGTTGCCGTCGATCGATGAGATCGGCTGGATCTCGCGCGTGGTCGAGGCCAGGAAGGCCTCGGTTGCCGCACGCAGCTCGTCCGCCTCGTAGCGTCCCTCCTCGGGTGCCAGCGCCTCCACGACCACGCGCCGGGTGATCGAGTCGAGGATTCCCGTCTCGAGCTCGGGCGTGCGCAGGACGCCGTCGGGGCCGGCCCAGAAGATCGACGAGGTCGGCGCCTCGAGCGCGATCCCGTCCCGGTCGACGTAGACGGCCTCGCCGGCGCCGCGCCCGGCCGCGACCCGGGTCGCGTGCATGTTCGCGGCGTAGGAGGTCGACTTGACCCCGGCGAGGATCTCGCTCGGCGTCAGCTGCACGAGCGCCACGGCGACGTTCGGCGGCCACTCGGGGAGCTGCTCTGCGATCACGATCCGCCGCCCGCCACGGGTGATCACGATCCGGAGCATCGACTCGGGGGGCGCGTCCAGGTCGGCGAGCAGCGCGTCGATCTCGCCGCGCAGCGCAGTCAGGTCGAACTCGAGCGCGATTGCGCCGGCGGATCGCTGCAGACGCTCGAGGTGCTCGCCGAGCCGGAACGGGTGGCTGCCGTAGAGCTTGATCGCCTCGAACGCACCGTCGCCGCGCAGCAGGCCGTCGTCGAGCACCGAGATCGTCGCCGACCCCGGATCGCTGAGCTCCCCGTCGATGCTGACCTCGATCGCTTCCGCCATGGCTCTGAAGCTACCGGAGCGCCTCATGAGGTCTAGCCTTGACCCATGGGGTTCGCCCTGATCACGCTCGGGATGATCGCGTTCATCATCCTCGTCCTCGTGCTTCTCGCCCGTTCCTATCCGGGTAGCGGCGCCGACCTGCTCGACTGGAAGCCGACCCGCGACTTCGAGACCGAGGTGCAGCTCGAGCAGGACGACATCGCCCAGATGCTCGCTGCACAGAACGAGTACCGGCGCCGGCGCGGGGCGAAGGAGATCACCGAGCTGGACGCCGAGCGGATGGCGGCCGAGGACAACCGCGTCCGCAACCGGGCCAGGAGCATGGACGAAGGCACGCTCTCCGAGCTCGACAAGGAGCTGCGCGACGGCGAGAGCGACGACTGAGCGGAGCCTGGGAACTTGGCTCGGGCGATGCTGATCGGCTGCGGCTGCCACGGCCGCGAGGTGGGCGTTCTGCTGCGTGGGCGCGGCTGGGCGGTGCGGGGCACGAGCCGCGACGCTGAGGGCCGTGCCGAGATCGAAGCGGCAGGGCTGGAGGCCGCCGAGGCGGATCCGGACCTGGTCGGCTCGGTCGTCGAGCTCTGCGTCGACGTCACCGTTGTCGCCTGGCTGCTCGCCGAGGCGAGCGGGGACGCCGCGGGCGAGCTCAATAGCGAGCGGCTCGGCAGCTTGCTGCACAAGCTGGTCGACTCACCGGTGCGCGGGTTCGTCTTCGAGTCCCCGGCGGACGGGCGGGGCGTCGAGCTGGTCGAGGACGCAATCGCGCGCTGGCGCCTGCCGGCGGAGATCCTGCGCGCGCCGCGGGGGGCGACCGGCTGGGCGGAGGCGGTCGCCGACGCGGTCGAGGCAAGCGTCGGGCTCGGCTGAAGCGCGGGCGAGGGGTAGTTGGCGGCGCTCGGCCGCTCAGCCGCCGCTGGCCTTGTCGGAGGCGCTCGCCGGCTCGGCCTTGCCGATCTGGTTCTGGGGGATCGTGTCCTGCGGGCCGTTGCGGGGGAAGTCGATGTCGCGGGGGGCCGTCTGCTTGGCCGAGGCTTGGGTCCAGGGGGCTGTGTCCTTGAGCGGGATGTCGCGGTTGTCGATGTTGTTGACGACCGTCAAGAAGACGATGACGAGCACGACGACGATCGCGGCGAAGACGCCGTAGACGGTGATCTGCTTGCGAAGCGTCGCGCCGTACTGCTGGCCGACCACGGATCGGCGCTTGTCCTGGCCCATCGCATCGACGCCGCCGGGCGCCTCCGCCGGGTCTCCCTGTGAGGCGGGCTCCTCCATCGAAGTGAACAGTAACGCCGCGGGGTGGGCGATTTCCAGTCCGAACCGTCGGCTGGCGCTCGGCGAGTCGCCGGCTTCGATGCGAAAAGGCGACTACAGTGACCTTCTACGCGAAATAGGTAGCCATGATCTGACGCCAGAATCCGGCCCACGCCGAGCTCGCGCCGGCTCACGATCCGACTGGGAGTGATCAACGTGAAGCGAGTCTGGATTGCCCTGACGGCCGCACTCATCGCTGCGGCACTGCTGACCGCGACTTCGGCCCAGGGAGCGTCTCTGGTCGCCGACTATCGCCTCAGCGACAGCCTCGCCTCGTCGATTCCGGGGGCTCCGCCGCTGTCCGTCGTCGGCACCGGCGGCATCAGCTTCGCCGACGCCATGGTCGGCGGAGGCGACGATCGTGTCGCGGTTTTCCCGCGGGCGCCGGGCTTCGGCTTCAAGCCGCCCGCCGGCAAGGTCAACTCCGGGAACTTACACGGTGATGTTCACCTACGAGCACGATGCGCTGCTCGCTCTATCAGCGGCTGATCCAGTTCGAGCCCGATTCGGCGAGCTCCGACGATGGCCTCTACAGCTACAACGACGAGCTCGACTACTTCGACGACGGGCCATTCCGGGACCAGCTACGAGGGGCCGACGGGCGCCCTGGCGCCCAACGTCTATGCGGACTTGACGATGACGCGGGCCGCCAGCGGCGCCGTCAAGGTCTACCTCGCGAACACGCCCCAGATCGCGTTCACGGATGCCCTCGGCGGCTCGATGATCGGCTCCGACGGGCTGCGCTTCTTCACCGACGACGGGTCGGAGGAAGAGGCGGGGTCGCTGGCGCGGCTGCGCGTTTTCAACGGCGTGCTCGACGCCGGCGCAGATCGCGACCGTCCGGGCGACGGGTGGATTCGCGGCCGGAGCTCAGGTGACGGGCAAGCTGGCGCTGGTGCCGAAGAAGCCAAAGAAGGCGAAGAAGGTTTCGCCGGGAGTGACCGTCACCTGCCCGTCCGAGGTCGTCCCCTGCCATGACGACGACGACCCTGCTCCCGGTCGTCAAGGGACCGTTCGCCTCCGCCAAGCTGCCGGCGATGTTCGGCAGCAAGACGGTCGCCGTTCCCGCGGGCGGCACGGTCGCGGTGCCGCCGGTCAAGCTGACGCGGCAGGCCCGCAAGGCGATCAAGGCGAAGGGCAAGATCAAGGCGCAGGCTTCGGTCTCGATCACGCCGTACTCGAAGCACGAGGTCAACGTGGTCAACAACGGCCGCCTCTGAGCGGCCGTCTCGCCACCTGGGCATTGGCGTTCAGGCGTCGAGCCGCTCGAAGAAGACCTGGAGCATGCGCGCCGTAGCGCCCCAGATCAGGTCGTCGCCGACGACGAACGTGGGGGTGCGGAAGGGCACGCCGCGGCGGATCAGCCGCCGCATCGCGTAACCCTCGCGAAGCTCGCTGAGGCGCAGTTCGATTACGCGCTCGACCTCGGTCGGCTGCAGGCGGTGGCGCAGGCCGGACGGGATCAGGCCGACGATCGGGAGCACGCGGTAGCTCGTCACCACGGTCGAGATCGGCTGCAGCGCGCCGACGACCTCGACCGCGGCGGGGTCGAGGCCGATTTCCTCGTGCGCCTCCCGCAGGGCGGTTGCGGGCAGCTCCTCGCCGGCCTCGGCGCGACCGCCGGGAAACGAGATCTCGCCGGCGTGTCGGCGCAGGTCGGCGCGCCGCTCGGTCAGCACCAGGCCCGGGTTGTGTGGCCAGTCGTAGAGCGGCAGCAGCACGGCCGCCTCCTTGCTGCCGTGGACGTCGATCGCCAGCGCCTCCGCCGGCTCGAGCAGGCGGGAGCGCAGTTCGTCGAGACCCTGCGCAGGGCTCAGACGATCACCTGAACCGTCCCGCCGTCGACGCTCCAGGCGGCGCCGGCGACGTAGGAGGCGGCGGGTGAGCAGAGGAAGGCGATCACGGCCGCGATCTCGGCCGGCTCCGCAAGCCGGCCGATCGGGCGCTTGCCCCCGACCGCGGCGAGCGCCTGCTCGCGCGAGTCGTGGCCGGCGGCGTCGACGGTCTGATCCAGCAGGCCGCCCTCGGCCATCCACATCTCGCTCGTCACGGGGCCCGGGCAGACGGCGTTGACCGCTACGCCCTCCGCGGCCCAGCGGTCCGCGTACAGGCGCGAGAGCGAGAGCTCCGCGGCCTTCGCGACCGAGTACTCGGGCATGTTCGCCGAGGGCCGCTTGCCGGCGGTGGAGGCGACGTTGACGACGCGGCCGAAGCCGCGCGCCGCCATGCCCGGCACGGTTGCGTCCATGAGTAGCTTCGGCGCGATCACGTTGAGCTCGAAGGCGGCGCGCCAGTCGGCGAGCGGCACCTGCTCGATCTCGCGGATTCTCGAGACGCCGGCGTTGTTGACGAGCACGTCGGCACCGGCGCTGCGGCCGAGCTCGGCGGCGGCCGCTGCGATCCGCTCGGCGGCGGCATCGGCGGTCACGTCGAGCGCCTCGGTGGCGATGGCCGCGTCGCCGACCGCGTGCTCGCGCACGGCCTCGGCGGCGATCGCCAGATCGTCGGCGCCACGGGCGACGAGCAGGACGGAGGAGCCCGCTTCGGCGAGCAGGCGTGCGGTCTCCAAGCCGATCCCTCGGCTCGCCCCGGTAACGACGCTGACCCGGCCGGCGAGATCGCCCGCCGGGCCGCTCACGCGATGCTCCCGGACCGGACCGCAGATCGGGATCAGTCGGCGCCAGCGCCTTGTGCACGGGGCACTTGGCGGCGACCCGGAGCAGCCGATCCGTGCTGGTCCTCGTCGAGGCCTTCGGGGAGCGAGACGACGACCTCGTAGGAGAGGTCGCCGCCGTACAGGCGTGCCCTCGCTCTCGACGCCGACGGCGATCCCGTCGAGATCCCAGCCCTTGCGGTCGGCGTACATCTCGATCGTGATCGCGGTACAGCCGGCGAGCGAGCCGGCGAGCAGCTTGCTCGGCGCCGGGCCGGCGTCCTCGCCGCCCTGCGTCGGGCGGCTCGTCGACGGTGATCGTGTGGCCGTCGACCTCGAGCTCGTGCTCGAAGCCCGTGCGGCGCGTGGCGACGACGTCGGGCCGCTTCATCCCCGGCCCTCGAAGAGCTCGGGCTCGGGCACGTCGGTGAAGCGGGCCATCGCCCAGACGAGGTCGGCGGCACGGTTGACGTAGCCGGAGAGCGGGCCCGGCACCTGCTCGCCCGCCTCGCCGAGCGCGGCGATCCGGCGCTCGGCCCGGCGCAGGATCGCGCGCGCGAGGTCGAGCTGGGCGGAGAGCTGCGTGCCGCCGGGGATGACGAACTTGGGCGGCAGCTCGACCCGCTCCATGTAGCGGTCGATCGCCTCCTCGAGCCACTCGATCATCTCGGGGGTGATCGCGGCTGACTCCGTCCTCCAGCCGCTCCGCCGCCTCGGGCGCGGTCGCGAGCTCGGCGCCGGCGACGAAGAGCTCGTTCTGCAGGCGCAGGACGTCGCGCGCGATCTCCTGCCCGGCGTCGTCGGGGCCGCAGAGCGAGCGGGCGAGGCCGAGCGCCGAGTTCGCCTCGTCGACGGCCCCGTAGGAGTCGATGCGGACGTCGGCCTTCGAGCGCCGGCCGCCGTACCAGAGCCCGGTCGTGCCGTCGTCACCCTTGCGCGTGTAGATCTTCATCGCCCTCCAATCCTAAGCCCGCCCGCGCAGGGGCCGGAGACGGTCAGCGGAGCGGGTTGAAGAGCAGGCCGGTGAGCAGCTTCGGGAAGAAGTAGGTCGACTTCGGCGGCATCGTCTCGCCGGCGTCGGCGACGTCGCGCACCTGCTGGACCGGGGTGGGGCGGAGCAGGAAGCCGGCATCGCACTCGCCGTCGGTGATCCGGCGCACGGCCTCGCCGGTGTCCGAGCAGTAGGAGAGCCCGCGCTTGGCGGCGATGTCGTCGGCGCTCATGCCCAGCGCGCGGCGCAGGATCAGCGCCTCGAGCGCTGCCGCATCGAGCCGCCGGTAGGCCTCGCTGAAGCCCTCCAGCTCGGCGTCGAGCGCGGCCGTGTCCTTGAGGATCAGGTGGTACGGCGTCTTGTGGCGGGAGTCCATGTAGCCGAAGGCGACCGCGCCGGCGTCCGGGCCGGGGACGATCTCCTCCGGCGTCGGGCCGGGGGCGGGGGCGAGCTCGAACATCGATGTCAGCGTCTCGCGGATCGCCTCCTGCTTGGCGGTGTCGAGGTCGTGCAGCAGGCGGTGGGTGGCGAAGATGCTGAGGCCCGGGTCCTCGAGCGAGACGAGGCAGGCGAGGGTGTAGCGGTGCGGGCCCTCGCCGCCGATCTCCTCGCCGTAGGTGCGGGCGGTCTCGTAGCGATGGTGGCCGTCGGCGATCAAGAGCTCGGAGGGCTCGAGCAGCTCGGCGAGCGCCTCGTGCACGGCCGGGTCGGCGATCGGCCAGACCCGATTGACGGTGCCGTCGGCGTCGGTCGTCTCCGCCCACGGATCGGCGGCGAGCGCGGGGGCGATCAGCGAGTAGGCGTCCCCGGCGTGCAGGACGAAGATCGGCGACATGCTGTGCCGCGTCGCGCGGGTGAGCCGCAGCCGGTCCTCCTTCGGGCCCGGCTGGGTGCGCTCGTGCGGGCGGACGAGGCCGGGGCCATACGGAGTGACGCGGATCCGGGCGAGGAAGCCGCGGCGCGTGCGCGCGGCGCCGTCGGGGCCCGTGTAGTCCTGCTCGTAGGCCCAGATCGTCGGCTGGGTGTCGCGGACGAGGACGCCGTCCTCCTCCCAGACCTGCATCGTGCGGGCTGCGTGCTCGTAGGGGTCGGTGTCGTCCGGCGTCTGCGGCAGGTCGAGCTCGACGACGTTGTAGGGCGAGCGCTCCAGCAGCGCCGCCCGGCCGGCGGCGTCGATCACGTCGTAGGGCGGCGCGACGACATCGCCGATCGCGACCCGCGCGGGGTCGTAATGCACTGCGGTCAGGGGCTGGACCTCGGCCATCGCCGCGCGGAGGCTACAGACGTCGCCGGGTGCGATTCCGTCCGGCCGCAATGGCGAACATATGTTCGGTGACGCATCCGGACTACATTCGGGAGAAGGCCCGTCAGCTGCGGGTGGAGAAGAGCTTGACGATCGACGAGATCGCTGAGCGCCTCGCTCTCTCGCGGACGACGATCTACCACTGGGTCCGGGACATACCGATCGAGCGCCGCAGGGATCGCCAGACGGCGGGTCAGCGCAAGCGAAGCGCACGCAACGCCGAGCGCTGTCGCCGGAGGAGGCGGGAGGCATACGAGCAGGGCGCGGCCGAGTTCACAGCCCTCGCGCAGGACCCGACCTTCCGCGACTTCGTCTGTATGTACATCGGCGAGGGCTACAAGCGGAACCGCAACAAGGTTGCTATCTGCAACTCCGATCCCGTCGTGGTCTCACTCGCGCACCGCTGGATCGATCTCACCGCTGTCAATCGGCTTTTCTACGCGGTTCAGTACCACGCTGACCAAGACCCGGATCGTCTCCAAACGTTCTGGGGGTTCAGGCTTGGCGTTGACCCGAGCCGCATAGCGCTGCAGCGAAAGTCGAACAGCAACCAGCTCATCGGTCGCATGTGGCGTTGTCGCTGGGGCGTTCTGACCGTCGGGTCGCACGACACCCTGCTGCGAGCGCGTCTGCAAGCGTGGATCGACTTGACCAAGGGGTCGTGGACCACCGGGCTAGACTCGGCGCGGACGGGGTGTGGCGCAGCCTGGTAGCGCATTCGATTTGGGGTCGAAAGGCCGCTGGTTCAAATCCAGTCACCCCGACTTTCCGGCGGGCACCGATGAGTTCCGACCGGTCCGCGGTCTCTTCTTCTGAGTGAACCGAAGGAGGCAGACGATGAGTGCGCCCGAGCACATCGAGCTCACCCGGTCGGCATTCCGCGCGTACGAGACCGGGGACCGCGACCTGATCGAATCGGTCATGGGGCCGAGGCTGATGTTCTATGCGCCGCCCGACCCTGGCATCGACCGCGACACCTACTTCGAGCGCTGCTGGCCCGGCGCCGGTCATCTCGAGCGCTTCGAGTTCGTCCGCCTCGAGCCGGTCGGCGAGGAGGTCCTGGTCACCTACGAGGCGACGCGGACCGACGGCACGCGCTTCCGCAACACCGAGATCTTCGGCTTCGCCGACGGCCGGATCAGCCGCGTCGAGGTCTACTTCGGGTGGGACCTGTGAGCGGGCTGGCGGGCGGGCGCGTACAGACCCGCATCCCGGTCACCGACCTCGACCGGGCGCGCGCCTGGTACGCAGAGAAGCTCGGCCTCGAGCCGGCCGAGGAGCGCCCGGGGGCGCTGCGGTACGTCTGTGGCGCCGGCGAGTTCGCCCTCTTCCAGACAGCGGGCAAGCCCGACGGCAGCCACACGCAGATGGGCTGGAACGTCGATGACGTCGAGGCGACGGTCGCCGAGCTGCGCAAGCGCGGCGTCGTCTTCGAGGGGTACGACCTGCCAGGGCTGAAGACGGTCGACGGCATCGCCGAGATCGAGGGCCAGTACCCGAGCAAGGGCAGCGGCGAGCGCGCCGCCTGGTTCCGCGACTCCGAGGGCAACCTGCTCGGCATCGGCGAGATCGTGCCCTGAGGCGGCCGCCTCGCCCGGCCTAGAATCGGCCGCGTGGATGCCGAGGGACGCGAGCCGGCGGGGGCGGAGCGCGACGCCGGGATCGACCTCTACTGGCTGCCGCTCGGCGCCGGCGGGCACTCCGTCAAGTGGAACGGGCGCGCCTATGAGGCGGTCAAGGCGCGGATCGACGGCCGCCCGCCCGCGCGCCCTCTTCCACGCCGCGCTCGAGATCCGCCTGGACGGCTCCCGCTGGATCGTTGAGCAGGCGCCCGCCGGTCGTGAGCCGGGCAGCGATCGCGGCGTGGTCGCCACCGGCCCCGTCGGCGCGCGCTGGGCAGGCCGCCTGCGCATCTTCCGCTACGAGGTACGCCTCTGGGAGCAGGGCCGGATCCCCGACATCGGCGAGGCCGTCGGCAGCCCGCGGCGCATCAGCGGCGATCCCGCGCTCGCGCGGCGGGCGCTCGATGCCGCGCCGCGAGTCCCGCCGCTCGTCTGGGGACGCGACGAGATCGGCGCTGGCGAGATGTGGAACTCGAACGCGGTCATCGCCTGGATCCTCGCCCGCAGCGGCGTGGCGGTCGCGGACGTGCTCCCGCCGGCGGGCGGCAGGGCGCCGGGATGGGGGGCCGGCGCCCTGCTCGCCGCCGGTCAGGGGTAGACGACCTCGCCGCTCGCGGCGTCCGTCAGCGTGATCGCCAGGGCCGGGCAGGCCTCGGCCGCAGCCAGCATCAGGTCGTCGGGTCCGGTGCCGATCACCTCGGCGGTGTCGCCCAGAGCGAAGATCTGGGGCGCGATGTCGACGCAGTCTCCGTGAGCGCTGCAAGCGCCCGTATCGATGGTCGGGATGAATGTCATGGTGATTCCTCGTTCGGTTCTTCGGGGTTGACTTGGGGAGCTGTTGCCGCCTCGATCTCGCGGCGCAGGCGCGCGAGCTCGCGGGGGCGGTCGAGGACCAGCGCGGCGACCGGGCGGCCTTCCCGCAGGTAGGTGGCGTGGAAGGCGGGCTCGTCGTCCGCCGCGTCGATGCGGCACTCGTCGGCTTCGCCGGCGTAGCCGATGTAGCGGATCCGCGAGCCGTGCTGATCGCTCCAGAAGCTCGGCATCGCGCTAGGCCCCGGCTCGAGCCCGAGGATGGCGCGGGCGACGTCGGCCCCCTGCCGCGTGGCCGCGTCCCAGTGCTCGGTTCGGGCGTGCTCACCGAGCCGCTCGTCGTAGGCGAGGGCGACGTCGCCGGCCGCGTAGACGTCCGGCAATGCGGTGCGGCCGGCGCCGTCGGTGGGGATGCCGGCGCTCCAGTCACGACCCGGTCCGTCGGCCCAGGCCGAGGCGGGTGCGACGCCGACGCCGACGAGGACGACGTCGCTTTCGAGGCGCTCGCCGTCGGCGAGCTCGAGCTGCTCGACCGAACCGTTGCCGTGTGCCGCCTCGAGGCGCGCCCCGAGCCGGAAGCCGATGCCGGCATCCTCGTGCAGGGTGGTGAAGCGGCGCCCGACATCCGGCCCGAGGATGTGCGCAAGCGGCTGCGGCAGCGCTTCGACGACAGTTACTTCGACGCCGAGGCCGCGCGCGGTCGCCGCTGCCTCGAGCCCGATGAAGCCCGCGCCGATCACGGCCAGGTGGGCGCCCGGCTGGAGCGCCGCCGCGAGGTAGCGGGCGTCGCCCATCGTGCGCAGCGAGTGGACGTTGTCGAACCCGCCGAGCATCGGCAGCTGGCGGGCGACCGAGCCGGTCGCGATCACGAGCGCGTCCCAGTCCAGGCGCCGGCCGTCCTCGAGAAGCAACTGCCGCTCGCCGTACTCGAGGGCCTCGGCCCGGGCGCCGAGCTGCAGCTCGATCTCCTGCTCGGCGTACCAGTCCGCCGGCTGCAGCGCGAGGGCGTCCTCGTCGTGCTCGCCGGCGAGGTAGCCCTTCGACAGCGGCGGACGGTCGTACGGAGGCTCATGCTCGGCGCAGACGATCGTCACCGTGCCGTCGAAGCCCTCGCGCCGCAGCGTCGCCGCGCAGCGCTGGGCGGCGAGACCGCCACCGGCGATCAGGACGCGCCTCATGAGGACTCCTCCAGCGCTGGCGTGGCTCGTCCGGGCCGGACCGCTGGAGCGGGCCGCGACTGGCGGTTGCCGACGCCGAGCATCCGGTAGGCGAACATCACCGCGATCAGGGGCGCGGTCAGCGCCAGCCACCAGCGGAGCGCGGGAGTCGTGGCGTCCGTGCCGGCGCCGAGCGTATGGACGACGGCGAGGCCGTAGACGACGATCGTCGCTCGGTGCGCCTTGCGCCACAGCTTCGGGCCGATGCTCCGGCGCACGTAGAAGCTGAGCCCGAGCGCGGCCGCGAGGTAGCCGGCGATGATCCCGAGCCCGGTCCAGACGGGCTTGTAGCCCATCACGAACGGGACGGAGATGCCGATGGGACCGGGCGCGAGCCACGCGTCGCCGAGCAATGTCAAACCGTGCACGGCGATCGCGACGAGTCCGGCGAGAGCCGTCTGCTCGTGGATGGCGGCGAGCTTTCGGGGCAGTCCCGGGCGGCGCGTCATGCGGCCTGCCTGGGCGAGTCCGATGATCACCGAGAGGGTGATCAGGCCGAGGGCGACGAGGCCCGAGGCACGGCTCGCGAGCCACCACCAGTGTCCGTCGAGGGCCTGGGCGTTCATCGGGCCGCTCCCGTCAGGTCGAGCTGCGACGCGGGTACGCCGTTGAGTGCCGGCAGCGTCACGCGGGGTGGTCCGGCAAGCCCGCCGGCCCGTTCGACGCGGCCGCTCTCGTGGACCATCAGGCCCCCGTAGCGGCCAAGGAGATCGCGGGCGCCCTCTGGGCCGGAGAGCAGCGCCGCCTTTGAGATCGTCTCGGCCTCGAGCGTTGTCGGGCCGAGCGCCGTGACCCCGACGAGGCCCGTCCAGGCGGGCTTGCCGGTTGACGGATCGATCAGGTGGTGGGCGAAGTTGCCGTCGGCGTCCCGCCACAACCGCACGTCGACGCCCGACGTCGCCACGCCGCCGCGGCTCAGCCGCAGGTGGAAGTGGCGGGCGCGCGTGAGTGGGTGCTCGACCTCGATCTCGAACGGCTGCTCACTCGAGGCTGACCGCCCGCCGAGGCGGATGTCACCGCCGCAGTCGGCGATGAAGTGCGAATAGCCTGCGAGGCGTTCGGCGAGCATGTCCGCCGCGAGCCCCTTGCCGGTGCCGCCCGTGTCGAGCAGCACTCCCGCCGGGCGGCGGATCGTGCCGTTCGCATCGTCGACCTCGACGGTGCTCCAACGACGCTCCTCGCTGGGCCGCGCGGGCCGGCGCTCAGGGGCGGCCGCAAGTGCCTCCCTCAGCGGTGCCGGTTCGAGGCCGGCGCGCGAGGTCGCGTAGCCGGCGCGCTCGAGCTCGGCAACCAGCGTTGGGTCGACGAGTCCGTCGGTGCGCCGGGCGGCCTCGATGCCGGCCGATACGGCGCGGCGCAGCAGCTCCGAGGCCGGGACCTCGTCACGAGGGTCGCGGTTCAGGGCCGACAGCTCGCTGTCGGGGCGGAAGCGGGAGAGGCGCCGATCGAAGTCCTCGATGAAGGCGCGGCACTCCTCCGCCTGGATCCCGGCGGCGGGCAGGCCCGGCTCGGGGTCACCGATCACGATCCGGATCGCGCAGCCCATGGCGTCGAATGTCGAGTCGCAGAACGCCATCAGGAGGTGCTCGTGACGGCGGCCGCGGGTGCGGGCGCGGGCGCGGGTGCGGGCGCGGCCGCGGGGGCCGGGCTCGAGGGCGCCGGGCTCGAGGAAGCGGTCGAGCTGCCAGACGAGGCCGGTGGGGCGCTCGAGGCTGTCGGCGTCGACGTCGCTACCGGGGCGCTGCCCTTGGGCTGCGAGGGGACCACGTCGGTGATGACGCGGGTCACGATCACGCGGCGCTTCGGGCGCTGCGGCTTGGTCGCGACCGCCTTCGTCGCCGTGGCGACGCCGACCGACGGGTCGTGACCGGAGGCGAGCTGGAAGGCGAGGAGCTCGAAGAGCACCGCAAAGCTCGCGATCGCCGCCAGGAAGGTCGGCAGCGCCCTCGGCCGCCGGGTCGGCGCGGGCTTACTGGGGGCGAGGTCAGTCATCGTGAGCCCTCGCCACCCTCGGAATCGTGGCTCTCGGACTCGCCGCCGGAGGCGCTGCCGCCACCGCTGCTGTGCGTGCTCGCCGAAGGCGGTGCCGACGTCGAGGAGCCGCCGGAGCTGCTGGAGCCGCTGGAACCGGTGCTCACGGGCTTGGTCGTTGCCGGGGGCGCCGCGGCGACCGGGACGCTTGGCGCCGGAGCCGCCGCGGGTGCGTGCGGCGCGGGCGCGGGTGCAGAGGCGGCAGCGGGAGCCGAGCCCGACGCGGATGCTGACGCAGGCGCGGCAGCGGGAGCCGGGTTCTTCGGCTTCACGTGGTGGGTCCGGTGGATCGTCCGGTGGACGACGGTTGTGCGGGGCTTCGGCTGCTGCTTCTGCGCCTCGACGACCGGTGCGGCGGCTTGCGAGTTGTTGTTCGAGCTGAGCGCGTAGCCGCCGAGCCCGCCGAGCCCGAGCACCGTCGCCAGGGCGGCAACCTTGATGCGGGCGTCGTCGGTCATGGGGGGTTTTCCTGTGGTCCTCTGCATCGGAGTGCTCCTTCGGTTGGGTGCGGCCATTGTTCGCGGCGCCCGGGAAGCGGCCGCCAAGGCCAGGGTTAGGAGCAGGGAAAGAAATGCCGCGCCACCCGGGAACGGCCCGGTCCGCCGATACATTCAGGTCATGGAAGCTGCAGGCCAGAACGGCACGGTGCTCTTCGTTGAAGACGAGCCGGCTATCTACGAGCCGTTCTCGCAGGCGCTGGAGCGCAACGGCTACCGGCCCGTGGTCGCCCGCACCGTCGCCGAGGCACTCGAGTTAGCGGGGAGCGTCGATCCGGATCTCGTCCTCCTCGACCTGACGCTTCCCGACGGCGATGGTCGCGACGTCTGCCGCGCCCTGCGCCGCGACTCCGACGTGCCGATCCTGATGCTCACCGCCAGGGGTACCGAGATGGACAAGGTTCTCGGGCTCGAGCTTGGCGCCGACGACTACGTCGTCAAGCCGTTCAGCTCCCGTGAGGTGATCTCACGGATCAGGGCCTTGCTGCGCCGTTCGGTGGCCCGCGAGAGCACGGCGCCCGAGACGAGCCGGATCGGGACCCTCGAGGTCGATCGCAAGGCGCGCACGGCCCGGCTCGGCGCGGAGGAGCTGACGTTGACGCGGAAGGAGTTCGACCTGCTCGCCGAGCTCGCCGCTCATGCCGGTGAGGTGGTCACCCGCGAGGACCTGATGGACCGCGTCTGGGACGTGAACTGGTTCGGGCCGACGAAGACCCTTGACGTGCATATCCGCGCGCTGCGGCGCAAGCTCGGCGACGATGCCGCGAACCCGCACTGGATCGAAACGGTGCGGGGCGTCGGCTTCCGGTTTGCAGCCGGGGAGGGCGATGCCCCGTAAGCCTCCGGACCCGACTTATCGGAGCGGTCGCCTACCTGCTGCTGCTCTCGCTGCTGGCGATGGGAATCCCACTGGCGCTGAGCATGCGCAGCCGGGTCGACTCGGAAGTGCGCAGCCAGGCCGAGAGCCAGGCCCAGATCGTCGCGGCCAACGCCTCCGAGGTCCTCGAGCCGAAGGCTGGCTCGAAAGGGAGCGGGGCGCTCGACCGGCTCGTGCGGGTTTCGGCCGAGCACGTGCGCGGCAGGGTGATCGTCGTCAATCGGTTCGGCATTGTCGTCGCCGACAGCGCCGGCCGCGCCGAGGTCGGCCGCAATTACAGCTCGCGCCCGGAGATCCAGCAGGCGCTCGGCGGCTCCACCTATCAGGCGACCCGGGACAGCAGCACGCTCGGCACGGCGTTGCTCGCGACCGCGGTGCCGGTGCTGCACGGCAGCCGGACAACTGGCGCGGTCCGGGTCACGCAGAACGTCGACGCGGTCAACGCGGCTGTTCACCGTTCCGTGGTCGGGGTCATCCTGCTCGGCGGCGTCGTGCTGCTGCTCGGTCTTGCCGGCGGCTTCGTCATGGCGTCTGAGATCGCCCGCCCGATCCGCCGGCTCGACCGGGCCGCGGAGTCGGTCTCGACCGGGGATCTGGAGGCGCGCGCCGCAGTCGAGGGCTCGAGCGAGCAACGCTCGCTGGCACTCTCGTTCAACCGCATGACGGAGCGATTGGCCGAGATGATCCGCAGCCAGCAGGACTTCGTCGCCGACGCGTCGCACCAGTTGCGGACCCCGCTCGCCGGACTGCGCCTGCGGCTCGAGGAGCTGCGCGAGACGACGGCGAGCGCTGACGATGCCGCGCAGCTCGACGCGGGGATGCGCGAGGTCGATCGGCTCTCGCACATCGTCGACGAGCTGCTCATCCTCAGCCCGGGTGGTGAGCACGGCCTGCCCCCCGAAGCTCTCGACGCTGAAGAGGCGCTCGAGCGGGCCTTCGAGCGCTGGGCGGCGCACGCGGACGAGCAGGGCGTCGAGCTCGTCATCGAGCCCGGTGCGGAGGGCAGCTTCTGGTGCGCCCGGGCGGATCTCGATCGTGCGCTCGATCCGCTGATCGAGAACGCGATCGTCTACTCGCCGGCGGGCGCCGAGGTCGAGCTCGCTGCCGGGGCCGGCGCGATCGAGGTCCGAGACCGGGGCGCCGGCGTCGACGCCGGCGAGCGCGATGCAGTCTTCCAGCGCTTTTACCGGGGAGGCGCCGGGCGCCGCGTCACCGGTGGCACGGGCCTCGGCCTACCGATTGCCCTCCAGTTTGCCGAGGCGTGGGGAGGATCGGTGGCGCTGCTGCCCAGATCGGGCGGCGGCACGGTCGCGCGACTCATCCTGCCCGCTCCGGACCGGGTCTCTGTCGAGCGCGGGGCTCGCCGATGAGCACGAACGCCCGCATCGCGGTCTTCGCGCTGGTCGCCTTGCTCGTCGCCGGCGGGGTCACCTGGGCTGCGAGCAGGCTCGTCTCCGAGCGCATCGGGCTCAGCGGTGAGCCGCTCTCGGCCGGGGAGGGCCTGGCGCCCAACGACGCCCACAAAGCATCGGGACCTGGTGGCGGATCCGAGTCACAGCGGAGGCGGTGGCCAGGGCAAGGGCTCCGATGACGGATCGTCGGGTGGGCCGACAACCACGCCCACGACGACCACGATTACACCGCCCACGACGACCGCTACAGCGCCGCCCACGGGCTCGGGCACGACCAGCGACGACGGAGGGGGAGGCGGCACCGACGGGGGCGGAGGTGGAGGCGGGGACGACTGACGCCGACCCGGGCGGCCGCGGGCCGTCAGTCGCGCCGCGGGCCGATCCCGTCCGGGTACTCGACGGCGGGTCCGTCGACGGCGTAATCGTGGCGGACCTGGAGGCGCTGGGCGCCGTAGTTGTAGGTCTCGTAGCCGATCATCAGCGCCAGCAGGCCGGTGACGAGCGCGAGCGCCGCCAGTCCGGTGATCTGGGTGGCGACGGGGAGGAGCACGAGCAGCAGGATCAGCGAGCAGCAGCCGCTGCAGGTTGACCCCGCCGCCGCCGCGGAGGCGGATCGCGACGTGGCCGAGCAGGTAGATCGCGGGGCCGCCGAGCAGGGCGAAGGCCGGCGTCGCCTGCATGTGCTCGGAGGGCCCGGCGAGGACGTCATGAAGTCCGAAGGCCGCGAGCTCGATTCCCGCGACGAGCGGCAGGTGCAGGTACGAGTAGACGTCGCGGGCGAACTCGTTCTGCTCGCGGCCCGGCGCTGCCCGAACGAGCCGGCGGACGTTGGCGATCGCGACGACATCGAAGTACAGCCACCAGAGCTCGAAGATCAGAAAGACGCCGAGGATCGCGGCGAACGTCACGCCGGCCGAGAGCCCGACCTCGGCGCCCACGCCGAGTGAGACGATCGACTCGCCGAGGGCGACGATCACGATCAACCCGAAGCGCTCGGCGAAGTGCGCCGGCATGAGCCGCCAGCCGTCGACGCCGGCCACGTAGACCTGGCCGAGGTCGAGGATGACGGCGAGGACCCAGAGCACCGCCTGAGCGGTGCCGCCGATCAGGGCGCCGGCCAGCAGCAACGCGATCGCGATCGAGACGCCGACGGTGATCCCGCCGACTGCCCGCATCAGGTCGGCGTCCTCGCGGTCAGCGAGAGCGAAGAGCCCGATGTGAGCGGCGCGGACGACCGCATAGGCGAGCACGAACTCGACCGCCCTGTCGCCGAACGCCTCCGGCACCGCAAGGGCCGCGATCAGCAGCGCCGCCATCGCGGCGACGAGAGCGAGGCGGACCGGGCCGTCCTCGGGATCGACGGTGCTGGTCAACCACGCGTACGCCGACCACGACCACCACAGCAACGTCAGCACGAGCAGCGATTGCCCGATCCCCTCGAGCGTCGGGTTGTGGAGCATCAGCGTCGTGCACTGCGTCAGCGCGAGCACGAAGACGAGGTCGAAGAAGAGCTCGAGCGGCATTACCCGCTCGCCCTCGCGCAGCGTCGCGGTCAGGCGTGATCGGAGTGGGCCGGTACGTGACTCCATCGGCGCATGATTGCTGAGTCGCAACCGGCTACGCTCGCGTGGGATGGCGCGCGAGTCGATCGCCGACAAGTACGCAGATGACCTCGCTGCCCTGCTCGAGGCGGGCGAGCGGCTGGAGGGGGTCTGCGCGGCGTCCGAGCAGCAGGGAATGTTCAAGGGGCGTGGCGTGCTGCTCGCCACGACTGATCGCCGGCTGCTGATCGTCGGACTCGATCGGCGCGGAAGGCTCGCCGGCGAACCCGTCGCAGTGACGACCGGGGACGTGGCAGAGGCCTCCGTGGACGGAGCCGGCGGCGGCTGGCCCCAGCTCACAGCGGCGGTCATGGACGGGGTCGCGGTGCGGTTGAAGCTCCGGCTCCGCGACCGGAGCAAGCACCGGTTCATGCTCATGCAGGGATCGGGGCCGCTCGGCGGGCTCGGGGGAGGCGAGTCGCAGCGGCAAGGCGTCGAGGCACTCGCCCGCTTCCTCGAGCGGGGCACGAGCGCCGGCGGGATCTGATCCACGATCTAATCTGCCTGCGTCGGCCGGAGTGGCGGAATTGGCATACGCGATCGACTCAAAATCGATTGCCCTTGCGGGCTTGTGGGTTCGAGTCCCACCTCCGGCATCAAGACCATGTGCGGCAGATACACGCTCACCAATCCCGACCCGAAGCGGTTGCGGCTGCGGTTCGAGATCGATGAGCCGTTCGAGTTCGACGAGCGGCCGCGCTTCAACATCGCGCCGACCGACTCGGTGCTCGCCGTGCGCAACCGTGCTGCGGGCCGTGAGCTTGGCCGGTTGCGCTGGGGGCTGATGCCTGGCCGCTGGGCGGAGAAGGGCGGGCGGCCGTTGATCAACGCGCGGGCGGAGACGGTGGCCACGCAGCCCGCCTACCGGGAGTCGTTCGTCAAGCGCCGCTGCCTCGTCTGTGCAGACGGCTTCTACGAATGGAAGAAGACGCCGACCGGCAAGCAGCCGATCTGGATTGCGCGCCCCGACCGCGACCTGTTCGCCTTCGCGGGGGTCTGGGCGCAGCTCGAGCGCCCCGAGGGCGAGGTGGTGCACAGCTGCTCGATCATCACCTGCGAGCCGAACGCGATGATGCGCGAGATCCACGACCGGATGCCGGTCATCCTCGACCCGGCCGACGAGGCGTCATGGATCGATCCCGAGGGCGACCCCGACGAGCTGCTCGAGCTGCTGCGGCCGGCCTCCGAGGGCGCGCTCGAGCCGCACGAGGTCGGCGACGGCGTCAACGACGTGCGGCGTGACGGTCCCGAGCTGCTCGAGCCACCGCTGAAGCTGTTCTGAGCCGCCCGCCGGGGCGGCCACAGTCAGGGGGTGCTGGGGTCGGGGCCGGCGGGGCCCCAATTGCGGCCACCGGGGGAGTCCGCGGGGTCGACCTCATCCGGAGCCGGATCGACCTCCTCGGGGATGCCGCTGTTGTCGGCGTGCTCGGCGACGTAGCCGGGCTCACCGCCTTCGTAGCCCTCGCCGTCGGCACCGCCGCCGGCGATCGGGCGCTCCTCCTCGACGTGCCACTCCTGGTTGAAGGCGAGCATCGCGAGCACGACGAGCAGCAGCTGGACCGGGATGACGATGACCGTCAGCAGGCCGAGCAGGTCCTCGGGCAGCGCCGGTGAGGTGAGACCGTCCTTGGCGCGGTCGAACCAGCCCGGGGCGGCGACGGCGGCGAAGATCGCCATGATCACCGCGAGCGCCGCCGAGACGGGGAGTACGCCGCGGTTCCAGCGCATCACCAAGAAGGCGAACAGCACGTACAGGCCGGCCCAGATCAGGGTGATGACGCCGACGCCGGGACTCTGCAAGCGGGTCCAGCCGCCGAGCGTGATGATCGCGAGCAGGCCAGCGGAGATCAGCAGGACGACGGCGACGAGGAACTTCGTCGTCTTCGCGTCGGCCTTCTCCCTGTTCGGCCGCCAAAGCTCGTAGCCGGGGCGCGCCTCTCCGATCGCAGCCATCTCCCGGAGCATATGGCCTCGACCGGCACCGCGCTACCGTTAGCCGACTTCGCCCGCGGACGTGGCGGAATTGGAAGACGCGCAGGTGGGCGGTGTTCGCCCGGGCGCCTAGCTCTTCGGGCCGACGAACTCGTCCAGCCTCGCTACCGCGGTCTTTCGGTAGATCGCGATCTGCTGCTCACATGGTCTGGTCCACGGAATCCCAAGGTTGTCGAGCGCTGAGCAGAAAACTTCTTTGATGTCCTCCGATCTGTTCGAGAAGTGGTACCGGGTGCTCATCAAGCCGCGGTCATCCGTGACGATGCGGCAGCCGTCGCTCTCGATCAGGCCCTTCACGAGGCCCTCTGGCAAGCGCTCGACCAATGACTGCTGCCAGGTCGCAAGGACGATGGATCGCTCGTGTTTCTTGCCAATCCCGTGCTGCGGGAATAGGCACGGCCAGTGGTTCCAATACATCGAGATCTCAATGCATCGCATTCCCCTGCGCCGCATTGCGTGGGCGCGTTTTCCTGGAGCGACTGCCTCCATCGCCAGGGAGCAGTCGCTCAAAATCCTGGGGTATGCCGAGTCCATGAAGACGCGAAGCTTGTAACTCCTTGGGTGGGCCGCGATGTACCCGTCACCTAGATAGAGGCCCAGGAGGTAGACGTAGCTGCGCTCGTCAAGGTCGACGTCGGGTCGGCAGATGGGGCAAGGAGTGGAGCCCCCGCGTTGACTGCTTCCGGGGATGCCGTTCAATCTCCAGTCCCGAATCGTTGACCGGGGGATTCCGAGGCGTTTGCTCACCTCCGAAGGACGAAGGCCGCGTTGCAGCAGCACGAGCGCGCGTTCAGCTTGCTCAGGTTCCCACATGGCGAACAGATGTTCGCAACGGTTCAGGACGCCAAGGCGTACGATCCCGTTGGAGCGGGCGTGGTGCAATTGGCTGACACGCCAGGTTTAGGTCCTGGTGCTCGAAAGAGCGTGAGGGTTCGAGTCCCTCCGCCCGCATTTGAGGGATTCTGAGGAGCCTGCTCGGGGCGAAAGCGGGGCAGCCAGGGCTCGAACCTGGAATCGCCGGTTTTGGAGACCGGAGCCTTATCCAATTTGGCCACTGCCCCCGGCGGCGGCCGATCGTAGCGGGGCGGCCGCGCCGGTGCCCGCCATGAGCCTGCGGTTGCGGGCGGCTCGCCACGCGCCCGCCCGCTGCCCCTGCCGCTGTAGCTTGGAGCGATGCCAGACGAGGGGCATGGGCAAGGGGAATCCGGGGGTTCCGGAGGGCTCGCCATGCATGTCCTTGACCGCTTCTGGAAGGTCCTCAGCAACGCGATCTCGGGGCTCTCCGAGCACCGCGGGACGCAGCTCGCCGCGTCGATGTCCTACTACGCGTTGCTCTCGGTCTTTCCGGCGGCGATCGTGCTGGCGGCGGTGGCGGGCGAGATCGTCAAGGACCAGAACACGCAGCAGCAGGTGGTCGACTACCTGCTTCGCAACCTGCCGCTGAGCCAGTCCTCGGGCACGTCGGACATCCAGAAGCTGCTCGACGGTGTCACCGCGCACTCGGGGGCGCTCGGGCTGATCGGCCTCGCCGTGCTGATCTTTTCGGCGACCGCCCTGGTCAGCGCCGCGCGCAACTCGCTCAACCTGATCTTCGGCGAGGACGTCCGTCGTGGCTTCGTCCGTGGCAAGGCCCTCGACCTGGCGCTCGTCTTCGCGCTCGGCACGGTCTTCGTGATCTCCTTCGTCGCTTCGATTGCGGGCCGCTTCGAGGTTCACCTCGACGGCTGGTTCGGGAGCATCGTGAACAGCGTCGTCGCGCTGGCGAGCAACTCGGTCGTGCCGGTGATCATCGCCGGGCTGCTCTTCACCGCGGCCTTCAAGATCCTGCCGGCGGAGCGGCGGACCCTGCGTGACATGTGGCCGGGGATCGTCTTCGCGACGTTCGGCTACGAGATCGTGCGCCGCGGCTTCGCCATCTACCTCGATGGCTTCTCGCACTACTCGGCCGTTTACGGATCGCTGGGCGCCGTCGTCGCCTTCATGTTCTTCGTCTACCTCGCCTCGCTCGTCTTCCTGCTCGGGGCCGAGATGGCCGCCGTCTGGCCCGGCGTCCGGGCCGGCGACTACGACGGCGATCCGGACGAGGAAGGCGAGTCGGTGAGGCAGGCGATCGCCGGCTGGCTCAAGGGCCTCGTCTCGCGCAACCCCGTCGACCGCTGAGCGTCCCAGACGGCTGAGCACCCGGCGAGCCGCCCGCGCGGGCCCGCTCTAACGTGCCGCGCCGATGGGCAACCTGCGCACCCAGCTCAGTCCGCAACGCCGTCGTGCGGTGCTCACGGTGGCGATCGCCGCCATCTCGCTCGACTCGGCGCTGCTCGGGTTGATCGCGCCGCTGCTGCCCGAGATCGAGCACAGGATCGGCGCCTCGGACGCCGGTCTCGGGCTGGCGCTCGGGGCCTACGCGCTGCCGGTCCTCTTCGTCTCGCTGCCCCTCGGCCGCCTCTCCGATCGGATCGGTCGCCGGCCGCTGCTGCTCGCGGGAATGCTGCTCTGCGTCGCCGGCTCGCTGCTGATCGCCTTTGCCGACACCCTCCCGGTGCTGGTTGCCGGCCGCGCGGTCCAAGGGGTCGGCTCCGCCGCGAGCTGGATCGCGGCCCTCGCCGTGGTCTCCGAGCTCGCTCCCCCGGGGCGCAAGGGCGAGGCGATCGGGTTCGCCCTCGCCGCCAACAGCGTCGGCGCGATTGCCGGGCCGGCCGCCGGCGGGATCCTGGGCGACACGCTCGGCTTCGACTTCCCCTT
This sequence comes from uncultured Solirubrobacterales bacterium, assembly GCA_963850625.1. Classification (GTDB taxonomy): domain Bacteria; phylum Actinomycetota; class Thermoleophilia; order Solirubrobacterales; family 70-9; genus CAXMST01. The sequence goes on along the minus strand of CAWKLZ010000007.1, from coordinate 148,776 downwards.
CCTGCTCGTCGCCGGAATCGGCCTGCTCGTCGCCGCCGGCGCCTTCTTCGTGCTTCCGCGTGACGGCAGCAGTGAGCCGGCGGAAGCGGGCTCGGTCCGTGCGCTCGTCCGGCTTGCCTGCACGGGGCCGGTCCTGCCGGCGACCGCGATCGTCGTCGCCGGCGCGGCGGCGATCGGCCTCGTCGAGGTCGTCGTCCCGCTTGACGCGAGCAGCAGGCTCGGCGTCTCGGCGGCGACGATCGGCACGATCTTCGCCGCGACGATCGCGCTCGATCTGATCTTCTCGCCGCTCGGCGGCCGCGCCGGTGATCGCCGCGGCCGCCTTGCGATCTCCGTGCTCGGGGTCCTGATCGCGACTCTTGGCATCGTCCTGCTCGCGACGCTCGGCGGCACCGCAGGGCTGATCGTCGGCCTCTCGGTCTACGGGATCGGCTCGAGCCTGCTGTTCTCAGCCGCGGTGCCCTGGCTCGACGACGCGTTCGGCGAGGTCGCCCGCGGCTTCGGCTACGGCTTCCTCAACCTGATCTACTCGCTCGGCTACACCGTCGGGCCGATCGTCGCCGGCCTCGCCCTGCAGCTCTCCGGGCCGGGCTTCGCCTACGCGCTGCAGGCCGCCGCCTTCCTCGGCTGCGTCCTGCTTGCACTCTCCCGGCGACAGCCGGCGCCGCTCAGTGCTGTCGCGCCCGCTCCCACATCTGCAGGTACGCCTCCGCCGAGCGGAACAGGGTCCGCATAGCGCGCCCGCCGCCGGGCGCCTTTTCGGTCGCGGCGAGCAGGTCAGGGATCAGCCCGTAGTGGGCGACGCCGTCGGCGTTGAAGCTGAACCTGCGGGTGCCCGAGTACTCACGCCTGAACTCGACGCCGACCGCTCCCCTCAACTCCCGCACAGCCCCAACTATACGAGCCGGTCCCGTCCGCTCAGGAGTCCAGCGGCGAGCCCGGCAGCGCCAGGTCGAAGCGCGCGCCACCGAGCTCCGAGCGCGAGGCGGTGACCGCGCCGCCGTGGGTCTCCGCAACCTGCTTGACGATCGCCAGGCCGAGGCCGGAGCCTGGTGTGCCGCGGGCGGCGGGGGAGCGCCAGAAGCGCTCGAAGACGTGGGGGAGGTCGGCCTCGTCGATGCCGGGGCCGCTGTCGTCGACGCGGACCCCGCGGCGGTTGACCCGGATCTCGATCCGCCCGCCCGCGGGCGTCCACTTGACCGCGTTGTCGAGCAGGTTGCCGATCGCCCGGTCGAGCCGCTCGGGGGCGCCGCGGACGATCGTCGGTTCGAGCTCGGCCTCGATGACCGTGCCCTCGGCAACTCGCCGCCGCGTCCGGTCGACGCACGCGGCCGCGACCTCGTCGAGCCGCACGTCGGCCGGCTCGGCGCCGATCCCCTTCTCGGCGCCCTCGCGGGCGAGGTCGACGATGTCATCGACGAGCCGGCCCATCTCCTGGAGCTCCTCGTCGAGCTCGTCGAGCAGTTGCGCCCGCTCCTCCGCGCTGCTGCCGCCGCCGCGCATCAGCGTCTCGATGTTCGTGCGCAGGCTCGTCAGCGGCGTGCGTAGCTCGTGCGAGGCGTCGGCAACGAGCCGCCGCTGGGCCCCGACGGAGCGTTCGAGCGCCGCCAGCATGCTGTTGAAGGCGAGTCCAAGGCGGGCGAGCTCGTCGTCGCCGGTCACCTCGATCCGCTGGGTCAGATCCTCCGTGCGGGCGACGTCCTCGGCCGTTCCCGTCAGCGTCCGGACGGGCGTCATCGCCGTGCGCGCGACGAGCAGCCCGAGGCCGGCGGCTGCGGCCGTGCCGCCAATCGCGACCAGGACCAGGATCAGTGCGAGCTGTGAGAGCGAGTCGTTGACCTCGCTCAGCGGCCGGGCGAGGACGAGGGCGGCGTTGTCGTTGAGGCGCGCCGTTGCGAGCCGCACGCTCGATCCGTCGACGGTTGCATCGGAGAGCACGATGGCGTCGGAGCCCGACTGCAGGACGTCGATCGCCGTGCCGGCGGGCAGCGTCTGCCCCGACTCGAAGCCGGGACTGGCGAGCAGGACGTTGCCCTGCGAGTCGACCAGCTGCCCAATCGCCGACCCGGTCTCGATGCCGGGACCGCCGAGGATCTCGGGTGGGAGCGCCGGCGGTCCATGCCCGTCACCGCCGGCGGCCGTGCCGCCCTCCGACCCGGCCGCCTGCTCGAGGCGGCGGTGGAGGATCGCGCGCAGGCGCTCGTCCGGCATGCCCCCGGTCGCCGAGCCCATCGCAGGGCCGCCGGTGGCGGTCGGCGGCATCGGCCCGCCGCCGAATGGACCGCTCGTGGCGAACTGCTGTGCGCTCTCGGCCTGGCGGCGGAGCGAGTCGTCGATCTCGCCGCGCAACTCGGAGCGAACGATGAGCCACGCGGCTCCGGCGACGACGATGATCGCGGCGGCGACCGCGAGCGCCGAGAGCAGCGCGATCCTGCGGCCGAAGCTCATTTCGCCTCGCGCAGCGCGTAGCCGACGCCGCGCGCAGTGTGCAGCAGGCGTGGCTCGCCCTCGGCCTCCGTCTTACGGCGCAGGTAGCCGACGTAGACCTCGAGGGCATTCGAGCGGGGTCCGAAGTCGTAGTCCCAGACCGCCTCGAAGATCTGCGTGCGCGTCAGCACCTGGCGCGGGTGCCGCATGAACAGGTGCAGGAGCTCGAACTCGGTCTTCGTCAGCTCGATCTCGCGCGGGCCGCGGCGAACCTCGCGCGTGCGCGGATCGAGGCTCAGGTCGGAGAAAGTGAGGACGTCGCCGATCGAGTCGTCGCCGGCGGCCGGCTCGGCCCGGCGCACGAGCGCCCGCAGGCGGGCGAGCAGCTCGGCGAGGGCGAAGGGCTTGACCAGGTAGTCGTCGGCGCCGGCGTCGAGACCGTCGACGCGATCGGAGACCGCATCCCGCGCCGTCAGCATCAGCACGGGCGTCCGGTCGCCCGCGGCGCGCAGCCGCCGGCAGACCTCGAGGCCGTCGACCTCGGGCATCAGCACGTCGAGGACGATCGCGTCCGGGGCCGCGATCGCGATCTCACGCAGCGCCTTCGCCCCGTCGGGGGCGGAGTTCACCTCGTAGCCCTCCAGCTTCAGCGCCCGCTCGAGCGCGTGCCGCACCGCCGGCTCGTCGTCGACGACCATCACTCTCATGCCTGCAGTCTGCCCGTTAGGGATGAGCGGAGGCTGAGAGCGCCGAGGTTATGATCCTGCCTCTGCGGGCGAGGTGTAATTGGTTGCACGCGACCCTTCCAAGGTTGAGGCAGCGGGTTCGATCCCCGTCGCCCGCTTATCCGCGACGCCGCGCGATCTGCATCGGGGATTTCCCTAGACTCATCGCGTCACGGGGCGTGGCGCAGCTTGGTAGCGCATTCGACTGGGGGTCGAAAGGTCGCTGGTTCAAATCCAGTCGCCCCGACTGGGCCGAAGTCCGCCCGGAGAGCGGGCTCGCTGGCCGATCCTGCGGCGCGACGAGGGTGCGCCTCGGGGTCGACAGGCCTGTGCGCAGCTCAGAGAAGGGACGGATCGAGACGAAGTTGCGGCCACTTCCTCTGCCACTCCTTGCTATGCAGCCGGCGGCGGACCAGCTCGACGGTCTCGGCGTCTGTTGACGTTGGCCTGACCAAGAGGTCAAATAGGTCGCCGAGCCCGTAAGGAGCGGTGACCTTGATCCCCTCGGTGGCGAGTTGGACGCCGACCGCCGTGCAGGTCTCCGGCCAGTACCGGATTGCATCCGTCGTGTCCTGATAGCGAGCGTGGGCATTTCGCTCATGCATACGAGCCTGATTCTTCACCGCGAACCGCTCGTCGGGGCGTGCCGACTGCAGCAGGCGCTCCAGACCGCAATCGCGGCTCCGCGACGAGTCTTCCGGATCGAAGTAGACGACGTCGACATCATCCAGCTGCGTCCCGCAGCTTCGCTCGTGAAGGTCATCCCAAACTGCGTTCCGTACGAACCCCGCCGCGACCCAGCAGTCGGGAAGCGTGAGATCTGCGACCAGCTTGAGGATCTCCACCCGACCGCCGTCAGCATGAACGACCCGACGAAGACGTGATTCGAGATCGTTGGCTGTCGGGCTCTCTCCGCTTCCTTCGGTGTCGACGTGGCGCTCCCAGCTCAGCGTTGACCCCATCGATGACGGGTGGCCGGATCGATGGGGGTTCGATCGGATGCTAGCCCCGGCCCCCGGTTCCATCTGAGTCCTTTGTCGTGGAACCAATTTCGGGGAAGGGGAGTTCATATGACCGCGGTCGCCGCGAGCGCCCACAGGCCCGCCAAGGCACGCTGCCGACGGGCCCGGCGCACCATCCTGCTCACGCTCGGCGCGATGGTCCTTTGATCGAGCCACAGCGAGCCCGGACGGCGTCGCAATCCGGCCGGCAGTCACCTAACTTGTAGTTCGCACATATCGCTGATGGACGGCGCAACCGTTGGGAGGATCGCTTGTCTGGATCGATCAGCCGGCATGTTCGCGAGAACGTAGTCGGATACGTGGCCCTGTTCTTGGCTTTGACGATGGGTGGTGCGTGGGCTGCCGGGGTGGGGAAGAACCAGGTCGGGTCGAAGCAGATCAGGCCGGGCGGCGTGCATCGCTCGGACCTCGGCGGTAACTCGGTCGACGGAACGAAGGTCGCTCCGGATTCACTGACCGGAGCCGATATCAGCGAAAAGACTCTGGACGCGAGCACGCTTCCCGCCGGGCCCCGGGGGCAGAGGGGGCCGAAGGGTCCACGTGGCCTCCCGGGCCAGGACGGCGCACCCGGGACGCCGGGCCAGGACGGCTCCCCGGATACGCCCGCCGAGGTGCTCGCCAAGCTTGCGCAGGTCGATGGTTCCGGCAGCGGGCTCGATGCCGATCTCATCGACGGGTTGAACTCGTCCTCGTTCCTGGCGGCCGGCGCCGCTGCGGGCGGCGATCTTGCCGGCACGTATCCCAACCCGACGCTCGCGGCGGACAGCGTCGGCTCCAGTGAGGTTGCGGATGGGAGCCTGACTGCGGCGGACATCGCCAACCCCACGCGCAGCGTCAACCTGCCGCTCGGCGGGCTTCAGAACACGAATGGCACCGGGGAGCTGATCGACTTCAGCCCGTCGGATGGGACGGCGCCCGACTTCGTGATCTCCAACGGCGAGCTGGTGATCGAGTGGGATGACGCCAGTACCGGGACCGCGGACACGGCAACGGTCGGCTCGACGTTCACCGTTCCGCCCGACTACGCATCAGGAGGCCAGTTCGCGCTTCGGATGTCCAAGGATGCGAATACCGCCGGCGTGATCGAGACCAGCCTGTGCCGGGTCTCGGTAAACGGCGGCACGGAGGTGCCGTTTACGGGCATCGTGTCTCAGGTCGCGATCAGGGAGTACCTCCTGACGCCTGCGGCGTCCTACGCGGCCGGCGACTCGGTTGGCTTCGAGTGCCGTGCAAACGGCAACCTCAGCGCCGACGACGTCGTCTTCCTGCACAGCATGGAGTGGCGCTACACCGCGGCGTCCTAGGCAACTCCGGCCGTAGTGTGTCGACGCGATGATCCGCTCGCCCGCACACGACCCCTGGGGCCGGGACCTCGCCGGCGAGTTGCACGAGCTCACCTTCGAGAGCGAGGCGCTGGCCGGTAACCCGCTCGGCGACCCCTCGTCGCGGCCGCTCTACGTCTACACGCCACCGGGCTGGCCCGACGGTGGCCCGTATCCGGCCGTCTGGTCGATTCAGGGGATGACCGGGCAGATCGACATGTGGCGCAACCGCTCGGCCTACAGCTCGACCTTCATCGAGGACCTCGATCGGCTGATCGTCGCCGGCGAGTGCCGTCCGGTCGTCGTCCCGATGCCCGACTGCTGGACCGCCTACGGCGGCTCGCAGTTCCTCGACTCGGCCGGCACCGGCAACTACCTGACCTACCTTTGCGACGAGCTCGTGCCGTTCGTCGACGGCCGCTTCAACACGATCGCCGAGCGCGATGGCCGCGCCGTTCAGGGCAAGTCCTCGGGTGGCTACGGTGCCTTGATCCTGCCGATGCTGCGCCCCGACCTTTGGGGCGGGCTCGGCGATGTCTCGGGCGACTCGGCCTTCGAGTACTGCTACCTGCCCGACTTCCCGCAGACCTGGACCGTGCTCCGTGAATACGGCGGCTCGATCGACGAGTTCTGGGCCGCGATGCTCGAGCAGGCCGATCCCTCGCCACCGATGTTCGCCGCGGTCAACACGATCGCCATGGCGGCCTGTTACTCGCCCGGCCCCGACGGCGAGCCGGAGCTGCCCTTCACGGTGGCGGACTGCTCGCTGCTCCCCGAGGTATGGGAACGGTGGCTCGCCCTCGACCCGGTGCGAATGCTCCCCGACCACCTCGAGGATCTGCGCCCGATGCGCGCGATCTCGCTCGAGTGCGGCTTGCAGGACGAGTTCAACCTCTACGCGGGAACGGCAATCATCCACGAGCAGCTCGAGCGGGCGGGGATCGAGCACCGGTTTGAGCTGTTCGAGGGCAAGCACGGGCACCTGACGCCGCGCTACGCGCCGCTCGTCGCCTGGCTCGCCGAGCGCCTCGGCTGAGGGCGGGCCGGCCGCGATCGGTAAGCGGGCAGGCTTCGCGCCTGCAATCTCCGTTGCAAGACAAGGATTTTGTGAGCGAATGGCAAGGGTGAGACGAGCCAGTTGACTACCGTGCCCAGCCACGTATGGGTCCCGTTTCCCGTCGATCCGGCCGGCGCCTGCGCCGGTGGCTCCGCTCCGGCGTGCCGGCAGCACTGCCGATCGCCGCGCTGGCGATCGTGCTGCTCGGCGCGCAGCCCGCGGGTGCGCAGAGCGTCTCCGCACTGCAGTCGAAGGTGGACGCCTCCCGCCAAAAGGCCGAGGCGATGGCCTCGCAGATCGCGTCGCAGACCGCTCAACTCGAGGCGAGCCGCGCCGACGCCGTCGCCGCCGCCAAGCGGGAGGGCGAGCTCAACGCGACCCTGGCCCAGGGCGAGGAGCGGGCCCGCGAGCTGAGCGCGGCTGTCGCCCGCTCGCAGGCCGCGCTGGAGCGCGCCCGCGCCAGGCTTCGGCGCTCGACCCACTCCCTCGCCAAGCGCCTCGTTCAGATCTACAAGTACGGACAGACCGATGCGATCGAGGTGCTGCTCGACTCCGGTGGGTTCGACGACCTGATCGCGCGCGCTGACTACCTGCAGCGGATCCAGGACGCGGACTCCGCCCTCGTCACCCGTACCCGGGCGCTGCGCGCGGACGTCTCCAACCAGCTCGATCAGGTCTCGGCCGCTCGCGCGCAGCAGGTCGCCCACAACCAGGAGCTCATTGCCGCTCGCGATCAGATCGCCGCCGTCCGCGCCCAGGCCGTCGCCCGCTCGACGGCGCTCGCACAGGCGCGCAGCTCCCAGCAGGCAGAGCTCGGTCGGCTCCACTCGCAGGTCGAGCACTGGCAAGCCCAGGTCCAGCGAGCGCAGCAGATCTCGGCCCAGCAGGCCCAGCAGCAGGTCGCGGGACAGATGACGGACTGGGCGATCCCTTCAAGCATCGTCCAGTGCGAGTCCGGCGGTAACTACAGCGCCGTCAACCCGTCCTCGGGAGCCGGCGGCGCCTACCAGATCCTGCCCTCGACCTGGAAGCTGTACGGGGGCACCGGTCGTCCCCAGGACGCCTCGCCGGCCGAGCAGGCACGGATCGCTGCGCTGATCTGGGCCGACTCGGGCTCCTCCGCCTGGGAGTGCGCCGCCGGCTGAGCCGCCGCCGGCCGCTCAGTCGCGAACCATCCTCGTCGCCTTGCAGAACGGCGCCGTGCCGTCGGGATCGTGGTCGCAGCGGAAGTCCGTCACGCGCCACAGCGGCTCCCAGCAGCCGTGCCGCTCGAGCAGCTCGCGGACGGCGGCCGCCGCCGGCTCGGACAGCTCGCCGTAGGTCACCTGGAGCCGCCGCAGGCACCACGGCCGGTAGGCGCTCGTAGGGACGTCGTGGTAGACGACACCTTGGACACTGAGATCGTGGCTGGCGCGGTCTGCGGTGTACGCGCTGGCGTTCTGCGCGAGGGCGTCGAGGTGGGTCGCACCGATCTCGCGCAGCAGCGGCCCCCAGTCATTGGGAATGCCTTGCTCGAGATCCTGCGTGGCGAGCCGGCTCGCACGTGCGTTCCAGGAACGGGCCGTCCACTCGAAGACCGCCGGCGCCTGCTCACGCATGATCTGCGCCGTCGTCGGATCGTGCGCGAAGTGGCGCCAGAACGGCCCCATCAGGCCCACGTCGGCGATCGTCGGGCGCCCACCGAGCAGGAATGGGCGTCGCGAGAAGATCGGCTCGAGCATCGTGAGCAAGTTCAGGAAGCTGCCCGCCACGTGCGCGCGGTTCGCACGGTCGACGCCGTCGCCGTCGACGAAGAGCTTCGTCTGGCGGCGGGCGACCCAGCGCCGACGTACCCCGAGGGGCACGCCGGGGATGCGAACGACCTCCTCTGCCAGCCGGGTGCTCGCCAGGTATCGGTCGGGGGCATTCGACCAGCGCCAGTACATCGCCGGCCGCCACAGCCACTCGTCGGCGAAATCCTCGACCAGCAGCGAGACCCAGCGCTGCAGTGCATCGGAGGGGATCACGGCGGGCTCGGGGCGGTCCCGCTCGAGCCAGGCGATCATCGGCGTCGTGTCGCTCATCCAGCGGCCGTCCTCCAGCTCGACGCTTGGGTACTGGGTTGCGCTCAGCTGTCTGGGAACGATCGTCCGGTAGAGCCGCAGGTTGAGCGGCCGGTACTGGTACGGGATCTCCCGGTAGCGGAGGTAGGTCTCGAACTTGCCCGTGAAGTACGAGATCTTTGACCCGTAGACGATCATTCGGGCACCGTATCTGCCCAGCGGGCCGGCCGACTTGGGGCGCTGCCCCCTGCGCCGATAGGCGGCGAGGGGGAGCCCACCTGGGCTCGCTGCACTCGCGCCACGGCGTCGATCTCCACCGCGACGAACCGCACCCGCTGCGTGATCCGGCGTCTCCGGATCTTCACCCCTGATGGGTGACTGCGTGGAAGACTCGCGATCTCAGTGGGCACGTCGCTGGGCAGCGAGAAATTCGGAGCCGGCCGGTGATCCGTGAGGCGCTGGTGCCAGTCGCGGGCGCCGGCACGCGCCTGCTGCCCGCGACCAAGGCGCAGCCCAAGGAGATGCTGCCCGTCGGCGGGCGCCCCGTCGTCCAGCGCGTGATCGAGGAGCTCGCGGCAGCCGGTGTCGACCGCGTCGTCTTCGTGACCGGTCGCGGCAAGGATGCGATCAGCGACCACTTCGATCCCGATCCGTCCCTGATCGCGTTGCTGCGGGGAAGCGGGAGGGAGGACCTGCTCGCCCGGCTCGACTTCGAGCGCCTCGGCCTCTCCTACGCGTATGTGCGCCAGCCCGCCCCGCGCGGCCTTGGCGACGCGGTTGCCCGGGGGGAGCCCGTGATCGGCGACCGCCCCTTCCTCGTCGCACTTGGCGATTCGATCGTGGTCGGTTCAGATTCAGCCACGGAGCCTCCGCTGCCCGCCCGGTTGTCGGCGGCGGTAGAGGCGGGCGCCGCGTGCGCGGTCGCCGTCGAGCTGGTCTCGAGTAAGGCGGTCTCTGACTATGGGATCGCTGCCGGCGCGTCGGCCGCCGAGGCGGAGATTGCGGAGTCGAGCCGGGAGTCCTTCGCGCTTGGCGGCCTCATAGAGAAGCCGGATGCCGCCTTCGCGCCGAGCCGCTGGGCAGTCGCCGGCCGCTACGCCTTTGGCTCCGGGTCGATCTTCGCCGCGCTGCGCGAGCTGCCGCCGCCCGGGCCGGGGGACGGAGAACTGCAGCTCACCGATGCGATCGCCGCCCTGATTGACGCCGGGCGACGGGTCGTCGCGGTGCCGCTGGCACAGGGCGAGCGCCGCCTGGACACCGGGACGCCCGCGGGCTACGCAGCCACGTTCGTCGAGCTCGCGCTCGCCGATCCCGAAGTCGGCACAGATCTGCGCGCGATGATCGCGGAGCTCCTCGATGCGGATCATCCGGGCTGAGGCGCCCGCGCGGGCGGCGCTGGCCGGAAACCCGTCCGACGGCTTCGGCGGGGCGACGCTCACCGTCGCCCTCTCCGGGTGGCGTGCGAGCGCGGTCGTCTACGAGTGGCCCGAGCTCGAGATCGTCCCCTCGGCGGAGGACGGCGTCAGCTTCAGCAGCGTCGAGGCTCTCGCTGGCGACGTCGCCCTCAACGGCTACTACGGGGGACTGCGGCTCGCGAAGGCGGCGCTGCGACGGCTCGCGCTGCACGCCGATGCGGCCGCGACGCCGATCGGGGAGCGGACCTTCTCGGTCCGCTACGGGACGACGATCCCGCGCGGGGTCGGGCTCGGCGGCTCGAGCGCGATCGTCACCGCTGTCCTCGTCGCAGCCGCTGGCTTCTGCGGCATCGAGCTCAAGCCGGCCGAGCTCGCGCAGCTCGCGCTGGCGACCGAGACCGAGGAGCTCGGGATCGCGGCGGGATTGCAGGACCGGGCTGCCCAAGCCTTTGGCGGGCTCACCTTCATGGACTTCTCGGGCGCCCGGCCTGCCTACGAGCGACTGGACCCCGCCGGCCTGCCGCCGCTGTTCGTCGCCTGGCGTGAGCGCAGCGCCGCACCCTCGGGCGACTTTCACGGGGAGCTGCGGGCGCGCTGGCGGAGCGGCGACGGCGTCGTCGCAGAGGTGATGGGGCGGCTCGCCGGACTGACCCACGACGCCCGCGCGGCTGCGCTCGAAAGCGATGCGCGGCGGCTCGGGGGGGCGCTTGCCGGCAGCCTGGCGCAGCGGCGCTTGCTGGGGCCGCTCGATCCGGCCCAGGCCTTGCTCGCGGAGATCGCCGCCGCGCACGGGGCTGCGGCCAACTACACCGGATCAGGGGGCGCCGTGATCGGGATCACGCCGCCGGACGACGGAGCGTTGCGCGGCGCCTACGAGGAGGCCGGTTGCTCCTACTCGGAGGTGTCCGTCGCGCCCGCGGGTGCGCGGGCGCACGAGTAGGGCACCGTCGGCGGCGTGGGGGTCGCGGCTACGATCGCCCGGTGATCACCGTCGTCTTCCGCTCGAGGCTCCGCGATCCGGACGATCCCGAGTACGCGGAGCTCGCTCCGCGGATTGAGGAGCTGGCGCGCTCGATGCCGGGCTTCGTCTCCTTCGAGCGATTCCAGTCCGCCGGCGGGGAGCGGCTCTCACTGATCGGGTTCGAGACGCTCGAAGACCTCGAGCGCTGGCGCAACCATCCTGAGCACCGCGAGGCTCAGCAGCGCGGGCGGGAGCGCTTCTACGCCGAGTACTCGATCACCGTCGCCGAGAACGTTCGCGCCTACCGATTCGTCGCGGAGCGCGGCTCAGGCGACTAGGCCGACGGAGTCCGCGAGTCGCTCGGCGAGCCAGAGGTCGCAGAGCCACTCGCGCTGCTCCCGGGTGTCGCTGCGCCGTAGTGTGGATGCCGCTCGCCTTGCCGCTCGCCGTCAGATTGCGCCAGCCCGTCGACGCCGGCACATCCTCGAGTGCCCGCTCGATCTCCGGCGGTAGACCCTCCTTGCGGTTGCTGAGCCTCCCGTCTGAGCTGCGGGCACTGAACTCGGGGCTGCGGATGGCGACGCAGACCTCGCAGCTGCCGCCCTCGAGCGCGATCTCGACCCGCCTGCCGTGCCTGGTGCCGGCCAGCCGCAGGGCGCCGCTGATGTAGGTCTTCATGCCCGGCGCCGGCGGCACGCGTGGCCCCACGCCGACCTCGGGACGCTCGCCGAGCTCGAGTCCGAGCGGGGCGATGGCCCGGCCGACCGCGTCGTAGCCACGGTCGAGCTCGCCGCCACCGCCGAGCACGCGAACGGACCGGTAGATCGCGTAGCCGACGATGATCGGCGCCCCGATCAGGATCGGGATGAAGCTCTCGAGCAGGTAGGTGAGTGGGACGGCGACGAAGATCAGCGCCGTCACGATCCGACCGGCCTTGATCGAGGAGCGGGCGAGCTCCCAGCCGTCCCCCCGCGCTGTCGCCGCGTCCTCGGAGATCGGCTTGACCGCGAGCGCGGCCCAGAGCTCCGGCTCGCTCGCCGTCATCGGGTTGGCGAGCGGCTGCCCGATCTCGCCGGCGACCCGCGGTCGGCGGGCGCGCAGGCGCGTGCCAGGTCCCGTGCCTGGATCAGGAAGAGGATCACGAAGAAGCCGGCGAGGATCGCGAAGATCGCCGCCAGCGTGCCCTTCGGGTTCGGGTCCTGCGGGTCGGCGGAGAGCGCGACGAGCACGATCGCGACGACCACTATCGGCAGCCCGACCAGAGCGTAGATTCGCGAAGTCCTGAACATCCCCCGGAGCCCCGCAGTCTATGCGGGCGCCGGTGGAATCCAGGCTCAGTCCGAGAACAGCGAGACGCTCTTCTGCAGGTCGAGCATGAGCAGCCAGCTCGCGGCCGCCGAGGTCGGCCAGGTCCGGTACTGACCCCAGGTGGTGTCGCTGTCACGGTCGGCGCCGATCGGGCCGACCGTGCTCGGCGTGTTCGTCGCCCGCAGGGAGTCGACCCCGGCCGCGATCAGCGGCGCGGACGTCTTGAGGCGCGTGAGCGCGAACTGCGACTCGATCGTGCCCTCGCTCCAGATCAGGTCCGGGGAGCCCGGGTCGAGGAAGGGCCGCAGCCCGCTGACCTCAGTCGACGCCGCTGGGGTCGATCGCGGGGCGATGTAGAAGCCGGGGCGCATGATGTAGGCGCCGACCTGCTCGTCCCGATCGTCCCCGCGCGTCTGCAGGTACATCGCTCCCAGCGCCTGCACGTCGATCGGGATCCGCGGGTCGGCCGCGCCCTCGTTGAAGTGCGCCGAGCTGGCATCGCTGACGAGCAGGTTCGCGTCGATCGCCTTGCCGAGCGCCTCGCGGGCTGTAGTCAGGTCGGCCTTCGTGAAGTCGCCGAACTTGTGCGAGTGCTTCGCCAGGTCCTCGAGCTCACGGAGGAGCTCGTAGGTCAGCAGGTTGTGCTGGGTCGATACCCAGGAGACGTCCGGTCCGCCGGGGATCAGCCCATCCTTGTTACGCAGGCTGAGCAGATAGGAGAGCGTCGCCCCGGTCATCGCGTCGTAGCTCTTGTCGCCGTACTTGGCTGCGATGGCGGCGCCCGCGAGGCCGACCCAGGCGACGGCGCCGGAACGCACCACCGGGGCGCTGGCGCCGGTCTTGACGTCGAAGGCGAAGTCGAAGGAGCCGTTCCGGTTCTGCAGCAGGGCGAGCTGGTCGAGCAGCTGGCGTGCTTGGCTGCGGTCCTTGTCGGCGACGAAGGCGATCGTGGCGAGCGCGTTGTCGTAGGTCCACGAGTAGTTCGCCAGGTCGGCGTAGAGCGGATCGCTGGTCGGAATGTCGAAGGAGCGGACGAGCAGGAGCTTGTTCGGGTCGGCCGAGCCGCCGATCTGCGTGACGCCGGGCGCCTCGCCCTTTGCCGCGGCCGAGCGCGCGATGACACGGTGGTGGTGATGCTTGTGCTTGCGAACGCGGATCGGGCCGACCTGCCGGGCGAGCTTGCGGGCGAGCCGCCGGTGCGGCTTGCGGCCGTTCTTCTTCTGTGGCCAGGCCTTGTGGATCCTGTGCTTGCACTTGCGCCGGTGCTTGTGCTTGCCGCACTTCTTGTGCTTCGCGGCGGTGGCGTGCGTCCGCGTGGCGGTCGGCCCGCCCCCGGCGGATGCGGTTGTGGCGCCGCCGACGATCAGCAACGCTGCGAGCACGATGGCGAGTCCGGCGCGTGTCATAAGTCCCCTCCCAACCTGGAATCCGTTCCACATTGCGGGCTCAGGGTAGCGCGCCGATCGGCCTCCGGGTCCGCATGGACTACGGAGCGAGTTCGAGCCGCCGGGCGACCGCTGCGGCGATCATCGACGCGATCGGACCGGCCGGGTAACCCGCAATCCGCCCCGCGCCGGAGGCGACCACGAGCCGCCCCTCCTCGCTGGCAAGCTCGACCTCGACCGCGATGGCGATCGCTCGGCCGCCGACCGCCGCCGGTGCGGCGCCGGCCACGGCCCCGAGGACGGGCGAGGCGAGGCCACCCAGCACTTCGCCGCCGAACGCCGCGAGCGCGGCTCCGCTCGTCGTCGCCCGCGATCGCATCAGGTATCCGCGCCCGCCACCGCGGGTCAGGGCGAAGTCGCTGACCGCGAACGGTCCAGTGACGAACTCGCGCAGGACGATGTCGACCTCGTCGAAGCCGTCCAGCGCTGAGAGCCCGCCGCTCTGACCGTCGCGGGACATGCCGATCTCCAGGCCGCGCCCGCGGACCATCAGCCGGTCGCCGGAGCCACGCAACAAACGCAACGCGGGCATCGCCTCGATGACGACGAACGCATCCCCGCCGTTCTCGGCCAGCCGCCGCTCGATCTGCCGCTCGCCGATCCGCGGTACGACGACCTGCGCGACCACCGCAATGATCAGCAAAGTGAGCGCGGCGATCAGCGCAGCTGCCATTGGCGATAGCTTGCCAGCGCAGTGGCTGAGACGGTCGGCGTCGATGTGGGTGGCACGAAGGTGTCGGTTGCGGTGCTCTCGGAGGGGAGCCTCTCGGAGCCGTACGTGCGGCCGACGGAGACGGCCGGGACCGAAGAGCTGATCGAGGAGATCGTCACCGCGGTCGAGCACGTGCGCAGCGACGCGACCGCCGCGGTCGGCCTCGGGGTCCCCTCCGTCGTCGACTTCGAGACGGGCCGGCTGCGCAGCAGCGTCAACGTCCCGTTCGCCGACGTACCGCTTCGCGACCTGCTCAGCGAACGGCTCGGAATCCCTGTCTATGTCGACAACGATGCGACCGTTGCCGCTCTCGCCGAGGCCTCGGCCGGCGGCCGGATCGTGATCGCCAACCTCGTCATGTTCACCGTCGGCACCGGCGTCGGCGGCGGGCTCGTGATCGGCGGGCACGTCTTCCGCGGCGCCACCGGCGCCGCCGGCGAGGTCGGCCACACGCTCGTCGCGTTGCCGGCTGCCGGCCGCGCTCCCGCGCCCGGCGGCTTCCCCCAGCCGGGCTCGCTCGAGTCGGTTGCCGCCGGCACGCGCCTCGACGCGCTCGCCCTTGCCGCGGCGGAGAGCCATCCCGATTCGACGCTCGCGCGCCGCGCGGCGGGCGGCGAGAAGATCACCGGCCGCGACGTCGTCGAGTGCGCCCGCGCCGGCGATCCCGCGGCGCTCGAGGCGCTCGAAACGCTCGGGTCGTGGCTCGGCATCGGCATCGCCAACGCGATCAATTTGCTCGACCCTGACGTCGTCGCGATTGGCGGCGGCGTCAGCGTCGCCGGCGAGCTGCTGCTCGGTCCGGCGCGCCGCACGGCGCTCGGCTACGTGCTGCCCGGCGTCGGCACGCGGACGCAGATCCGGCTCGCGGAGCGCGGCCCGGAGGCCGGCGTGCTGGGTGCCGCTCTGCTCGCCGCCGGCGAGCTGGCCCGCGCTGCGGCCTGAGCCCCGGCGCCTGCGCCGCAGGCCCGTACTCCCGCCTCGCTACGCTGCCGCGCCATGTCACGAAAGCGCTTCGCGATCGGCGGGGCGATCGTCATCGCGGCGCTTGCTGTGATCTACGGCTATCTCCTGCTGACGGCCGAGAAGGACCCCACCGACGTCCACGTCACGGGCGAGGAGATCAGTGCCCTGGAGCACGCGAGCTGCCCGCCCCGGGACGAGGTCCTGCGAGCCGGTCGCTACACGCCGGCCGAGATCGCGCGGGCGGAGCGCGGTCGCTTCGTGATCAACGGCCGGACGGTCCAGCTCGCGCCCCCCGTCGACTGGACGATGAACCCGCAGCACGCGCGCTCGTTCGCCCACAACCTGTTCAAGTTCCAGTGGATCGACCCGCTGATCTACGCCTACGACCACGACGGCGACGTCGAGGCGCTACGGCAGGCGACCGACCTCGTCCTCGACTTCGCCCGCGCCAACCCGCCCGCCGGTGATCCGGTCGACCCGGACATCTGGGACGACAAGCGAACCGGCGACCGCGGGCCGTACCTCGCCTACATCCTGCGCGCCGCCCAGTGCGAGGGCCTGCTCGACGGTGGTGAGCGCGAGCTGCTGCTGGCGCTGATGCAGCGTCACGTCAACGTGCTCACCTATCCGCAGACCTACAAGGAGACCAACCACGGCCTGTTCGTCGACCTCGGGCTGACGCTGCTCGCCCGCCAGCTCGACTCACAGCCCGACAGCTCCGATTGGGGCGACCTCGGCCGCGAGCGCTTCGCCTCGACCTTCCACGACAAGATCGTCGAGGACGAGGGCTTCTGGCTCGAGCACTCCGCCGGCTACCAGATCCTCGTGACGAGGACGCTCAAGCGTTTCCTCGAGATCCCCGGCAACTACGACGCGGGGCTGGCGGCGGTCCTGAAGAAGATGCAGGACGTCGTCGGCTGGCTGCGCGAGCCCGACGGCAAGATCCCGCAGTGGGGCGACTCGGATCTGAAGACGGTCCCCGACTTCGGCGTCAAGCGCTCCCGCGACGACAGCGGCATCCTCGACCTGCACGACTCCGGCGTGGCGATCGTCAAGGAGCCTGGCGCCTGGTTCGGGACGATCGCCAGCTACTTCTCCGACGCGCACAAGCACGCCGACGCGCTCACCTTCGACCTCTTCGACGAGGGCCGCAGGCTGATCACCGACACCGGCCTGTACGCGAAGGACAAGGACGAGAACTTCGCCTTCGCGCACGCGACCCGGGCCCACTCGGTCCTCACCGTGGACGGCCAGGAGTTTCCGCGGGACGGCAGCGGCACCTACGGCTCCGGCCTCGAGGCGACCGGCAAGGGCCACGGCGTGTACTCGATCCTCGGCACCAACCCGGCGACGCTCGCCCAGGGCGTGGAGCACCACCGGCTCTTCGTCTACGAGCCGCATCACTACCTGATCGTCGCCGATCATCTGCAGGCAGACGCCAAGCACCGCTACGCCCGCTTCTTGCAGTTTGCGCCCGGCGTCGACGTGCGTAAGGACGAGGGCGGCAAGGGGCTCGCCCTGAGCGCGCCTGGCTTCCGCGGCTACGTGCGGACGAGCGGCGCGGGCAACGAGCGGATCGAGCTGGCGAAGGGCGAGCACGACCCGCTGCGGGGGCTGACTTCGCCCTCCTTCCGCAAATGGGTGCCACGCTGGACCGCGCGCCTGCGCTCGAAGGCCGCGGACCTGAGCCCGATCACGACGATGACGCTCTCCGGCCCGCCGATCGAGACGACGCTGCGGTCCTGGAAGCCGAACGGACAGCAGGGGATCGAGCTCGACCTGCGCCGCGGCGGCAAGCCCTACGAGCGCCTCCGTATCCGCCAGGACGGCGACAGCCTCTCGGTCGATGTCGAGCGCGCGGGCGCTGCCTAGGCAGTTCGCGAGGGGGGCCGCCGCCGGCTCGGGCCTCGATCTTGACCGTCCCCTGCGCCTCTTTACCCTGGGTGTGTGCCGGCAGCCTCCCCTGAGCCCCTGATCGACGCCCACGGGCGCCTGATCGAGGACCTGCGCGTCTCGGTCACCGACCGCTGCAACTTCCGCTGTCAGTACTGCATGCCCGCGGAGGGCCTGCCCTGGCTCGAGCGCTCCGAGATCCTCAGCTTCGAGGAGATCGAGCGGCTCGTCCGGCTCTTTGCCGCGCTTGGCGTCCGCGACCTGCGGCTGACCGGCGGCGAGCCGCTCGTCCGCCGCGACTTCCCGAAGCTGGTCGCGAAGCTGACCGCGGTCGAGGGGCTCGACGAGGTCTCGCTGACGACCAACGCATACCTGCTCGAACGGGACGCCGAGGCGCTGGTCGCCGCCGGCATCGACCGCGTCAACGTCTCGATCGACTCGCTCGCCCGCGACCGCTTCTTCCAGATCACCCGTCGCGACGCCCTGCCCCAGGTGCTGCGCGGCCTCGAGGCGATCGCCGCCTACCCCGAGGTGCGCCCGATCAAGGTCAACGCCGTCGCGATCCGCGACTTCACCGAGGGCGAGGTGATCGCCTTCGCCGAGCTCGCCCGGACGAGCGAGTACCAGGTGCGCTTCATCGAGTTCATGCCGCTCGACGCCGATCGCGCGTGGGAGCCCGATGCCGTGCTCACGGGCGAGGAGATCCGGGCGCTGGTCGCCGAGCGCTGGGAGCTCGTCGAGCTCGAGCGCGAGCCCTCGGCGACGGCGCGCGTCTTCCGGTTCGCCGACGGCGGGGGGAGCTCGGCTTCATCAACCCCGTCTCAGAGCCGTTCTGCGCGGACTGCAACCGGATCCGGCTGACGGCCGAGGGCAAGCTGCGCACGTGTCTGTTCTCGATCCGCGAGACCGACCTACGGGAGCCGCTGCGCGCCGGCGCCGGCGACGACGAGCTCGCGCGGATCATCCGCGACGCGGTCTGGCGCAAGGAGCTCAAGCATCACGTCGGGGAGGCCGGCTTCGTGCCGCCGCCGCGCTCGATGAGCGCCATCGGCGGCTGACGACCGAACGTATTCTCTGGATGCTGCATAGGTAGTACCTATGCAATGCTTGGCCGGATGCCGGCCGCCAAGTCCTCTGATCTGAGCCTCGGCGATGCCGCCAAGCAGCTCGGCGTCAGCGTCGACACGCTGCGCCGCTGGGATGCGGCGGACAAGATCCGGACGGTGCGCGACGCCTCCAACCGGCGCCGCGTTCCGGTCGCCGAGGTCGAGCGCCTGCGACCCTCGCCGGAGCGGCACGCGACCGGGACGAGTGCCTCGCCCCGCAATCGCTTCGCCGGTGTCGTCACCTCGGTCGAGGTCGACGGCGTCATGGCGCTGGTCGAGATCGAGGCCGGGCCGCACCGGATCACCGCCGCGATCACGCGCGACTCCGTCGAGGAGCTCGGGCTCGCCGAGGGCGTCGAGGCGACCGCCTTCGTCAAGGCGACCTCGGTGATGGTGGAACGCACGTGAGGCGCACGGGCCGCGCGCTCGCCTGCGCGCCGCTGCTCGTCCTCGCGATCGCCGGCTGCGGCTCGAGCGAATCCGCGGGCGAGCCGGGGACGGGCGCCGGCAAGCCGCTCACCGTCTTCGCCGCGGCATCGCTGCAGCCCGCCTTCGATGCATACGCCGAGCAGTTTCCGCAGGCAGAGGTCGACTACTCGTTCGCCGGCTCCGACACGCTCGCGGCGCAGATCAAGCAGGGGATCAAGCCGGACGTCTACGCCGCCGCCAACACGACCTACCCGGAGGAGCTTCACCAGCAGGGCCTGCTGAAGAAGCCACAGGTCTTCGCCACGAACAGGCTCGTGCTCGCCGTGCCCGCCGACTCGGACATCGACTCGACCGGCCAGGTCGCGGAGCCCGGCGTCACCGTCGCAATCGGCGAGCGCGCGGTGCCCGTCGGCAGCTACACCCGGGAGGTGCTCGCCAAGCTCGGCCCCGAGGAGAGCAAGGCGATCCTCGACAACGTCGCCTCCGAGGAGCCGGACGTCTCCGGGATCGTGGGCAAGCTCACTCAGGGAGCGGCCGACGCCGGCTTCGTCTACCAGAGCGACGTCGCTGCGTCCGACGGCAAGCTGAAGGCGATCGAGCTTGCGCCGAAGGTCTCGCCTGACGTCGCCTACGGCGTTGGCGTCGGCGCCGACGCGCAGGATCCGAAGCTGGCCCAGGCGTTCATCGACGGGCTCACCCGCGGCGCCGGCGCCAGGGCGCTGGCGGCCAACGACTTCGGCCCGCCGCCCGCCAGTTCCGGGGGCTGAGAGGTGGCGGCGGTGCCGTTCGCCGGTCGCGGGAGCCGACGCTCGGGCCGGAGGGCTGGCGGCTTCCGCATCACGAGCGCGATCGCGCTGACGCTCGTGCTCGTCTTTCTCTCGGTGCCGCTGCTCTCGATCTTCGTCGAGGCGGGACCGGGCCGGCTATGGAGTGCGTTGGGCGAGCAGACCGCAATCGACGCGCTCCTGCTCAGCCTGCGGACGACCGTGATCGCACTGCTCGTCATCATCGTCGTCGGCACGCCCGCCGCCTACCTGCTCGCCCGCAGCGACTTCCGCGGGCGGGCGCTGGCGATCACGCTGATCGAGCTGCCGCTCGTCCTGCCGCCGGCGGCGGCCGGGATCGCGTTGCTCGCCGCCTTCGGGCCCAACGGTCTGCTCGGCGGCGCGATCGAGGACGCCGGCATCCGCCTCGTGCTGGAGACGGCGGGAGTCGTCGTCGCCCTGATCTTCGTCGCCTCGCCGTTCTTCATTCGCCAGGCGATCGCCGCCTTCGAGGCGCTCGATGGCGATCTTCTCGACGCCTCGCGGACGCTCGGCGCCGGTGAGCTGCGGACCTTCGCCCGCGTCGCGATCCCCTGCGCGGGCGCCGGGCTCAGCTCCGGCGCGGCCCTCGCCTGGGGCCGGGCGCTGGGCGAGTTCGGGGCGACGCTGATGTTCGCCGGCTCGCTCCAGGGCCGTACGCAGACGGCGCCGCTGGCGATCTACAGCCTGCTGGCACGCGACTTCGATGCCTCGCTCGCGCTGTCGGCCGTGCTCGTTGCACTTTCGGCGGCGATCCTGCTCTCGGTCAAGCTGCTCGGCCCCGGACGGCGGAGCGGGGAGGAGGCGCTCGGTGCTGGCGTTTGAGCTTCACAGCGACTCCGGCGGCCCGCCCCTGCAGCTTGCCGGGGAGCTCCACCGCGGCCGCACGCTTGCGGTTATGGGACCGTCCGGCGCCGGCAAGACGTCGCTGCTCCGCGCCCTGGCCGGCCTGCTGCGGCCCGGTCGTGGCCGCGTCGCGCTCGAGCGGGACGTGTGGCTCGACACCGCGGCCGGTGTCGACGTCGCGGTCGAGCGTCGCGACGTCGGCTTCGTCTTTCAGGGCTACGCCCTGTTCCCGCATCTGAACGCACTCGACAACGTCGCCTTCGGCGCGTCCGGCGGGCGCCGGGCGCGGCGCTCGCACGCGGCGGGGCTGCTCGAGCGACTCGGGCTTGGCGCCCGCGCGGGCGCCCGCCCGGCGAGCCTCTCAGGCGGCGAGCGGCAGCGGGTCGCCCTGGCCCGCGCCCTGGCGCGCCGGCCGCGGCTACTGCTCCTCGATGAGCCGCTCTCGGCGCTCGACCCGCGGACCCGGGCGACCGCCGCGGGCGAGCTTTCGACGCTGCTTGCCGAGACGCCCGCGCCGGCCGTGATCGTTACCCACTCGTTCGAGGAGGCGGCGATCCTCGGCGACGAGATCGCTGTCCTCGATGACGGCCGGCTGCTGCAACGCGGGACGCCGGCGGAGCTCGCCGCCCGGCCGGCGAGCGGCCTCGTCGGCGATCTGGCGGGCGCCTCGGTGCTCGCCGGAGAGGCCGTTGGCGGCCGTGACGGGCTGACGCTCGTCGCCCTCGCGGGCGGCGGTGAGGTGCTGGCGACGGACGAGGCGCGTGGCCCGGTCGCGGTCAGCGTCTTTCCCTGGGAGGTGACCCTGGCGGCGCCAGGTGCCGTGCCGGCGGACTCGGCCCTCAACCACCTTGCCGGGGAGATCAGCTCGGTGACCGAGTTCGGCAACCGCGCCCGCGTCGCCCTGGCGACGCCGCAGCCGCTGGTCGTCGAGATCACCGCCACCTCGGTTGCCCGGCTCGGGCTGCGGCCGGGGGAGCGGGCGGTCGCCTCGTTCAAGGCGACGGCGACCCGCCTCTCGCCCCGACCCCGATAGGTTCCGGCCATGGACCCGCACGAGTGGATCGCCGCCTTCGCCGCCGAGATCGGGATCGACCCGCCGGATCGCGGCCAGATCGACAACATGCTGAAGCTCGCCTCCGTCGCCGCGCACAGCTCCGAGCGGATCGCGGCCCCCGTCGCCTGCTGGATCGCGGGCACCGCCGGGGCCGATCTCGACGCGGCGCGCGAGGTTGCCGAGCGGATCGCGCCCGCCACCCAGCCCGACTGAGCGATGTCCGGCGCCGGCGTCACGCGGGCGATCGCGGGCGTCGAGGTGCGCGTCCTGTTGCTGCTCACCTTCACCGCCGGCGTCTTCGACGCGATCAGCTTCGTCGGGCTCGACCAGGTCTTCGTCGCGCTGATCACCGGCAACATCCTGCTCATCGGCTTCGCCCTCTCCGAGCCGGGCCTGACGATCGGCGGCCCCGTGGTCGCGATCGCCGCCTTCTTCCTCGCTGCCGCGGTCACGGGCCGCATCGACCTGAGCGCCCGCAGCCGCGAGCAGCTGCTGCGTCGGACGGTCGCAGCCGAGGGCCTGCTGCTCGTCCCCGCCGTGCTCCTCGCGATCGGCTACGACGATCAGGAGCTGCGCCGCCTGCTGATCCTCGCCGCGCTCGGTGCCGCAATGGGGGTCCGCAACGAGACGATCCGCGAGGTCGCCTTGCCGGAGCTGCGGACGACATTGCAGACGCTGGCGCTCTCCGCCGTTGCAACCGAGCTCGCCCGCAACCGCGGGCTCGACGCGGCGGGCTGGGAGCGCGTCGGCGGCATCCTCGTGCAGTTCGCGGGCGCCGCGATCGGTGGGCTGCTGGCCTACGAGGCGGGGATCTTCTGGCCGCTGCTGATGCTGCTCGTGATCAACGCGACGGCCTTTGCGGTGCTGCTGCGCCGCGAGCGCCGCTCGCCTCCTCGGTCATCCGCAACGGCCGCTCGCGCGTAGTCGGTCGCGATGCTCGACCTCGACGTACAACTGCTGACGCTGGCCGCGGGCGCGGCGGTGATGACGCTCGCCTGGCTCGTCAGCCTGCCGCTCCGCGACGCCTCGGTCGCCGACATCGCGTGGGGGCTCGCCTTTATCGCGATCGCCTGGACCGCGGCGGCGGTCGGCGACGGCTACGGGCCGCGCTCGACGCTGATCGCCGTCCTGCTGACGATCTGGGGCCTGCGCCTGTCCGGATACATCGCCTGGCGCCATGATGGCGAGGACCGCCGCTACGCGGCGATGCGCAGGAAGCAGGGCGCGAGCTTCGCGCTGCGCAGCCTGCTCACCGTCTTCCTCCTGCAGAGCGCGATCGCCTGGTTCGTCTCGGCGCCGGTGCAGGCCGCGGCCGCCGACCCGACGCCGGCGAAGATCGGCGTGCTTGGCGTGATCGGGGCCGCCGTCACCCTCTTCGGGATCGCCTTCGAGGCGATCGCCGACATGCAGCTCGCTCGCTTTCTCACGGCCAAGCAGGAGGGTCGCGAGAGCGGCGTCATGGACCGGGGCTTGTGGGCATGGTCGCGGCACCCGAACTACTTCGGCAACGCGACGCTGTGGTTCGGGGTCTGGCTGATCGCGCTCGAGACCGGCTCGGCGTGGTGGACGGTGATCGGCCCGGTCGCGATGACGTTCTTCCTGCTCCGCGTCTCGGGCGTCGCGCTGACGGAGAAGACGATCGCCAGGCGGCGGCCCGGATACGCGGAGTACATGCAACGGACGAGCGCCTTCGTACCGCGGCCGCCGCGGCGGCGCTGAGCCGTCCGAAGAACCACGCTTCCGGAATAACCTTGAAATCGCGGGGCGGGGCTGCGATTGTCGGGGCGCGGGCAATCGCACCTCAGGAGGAGATCGGATAGATGGACGAGACAACCGCAACCGAGCTCAAGCAACGGGCCCACAAGACCTGGGCCGCGGGCAACTTCGACGACATCGCGAAGCTGATCTGGTCCGTTGGCGAGCAGCTCGTGGAGCGCGTCGACGTACGCGAGGGCGAGAAGGTCCTCGACATCGCCGCCGGTACCGGCAATGCCGCGATCGCCGCCGCGGAGCGTGGCGCTGAGGTCGTCGCGTCCGATCTGACGCCGGAGCTGTTCGTCGCCGGCCGCGCCAACGCCGCCGCCGCCAGGGTCGAGCTCGACTGGGTCGAGGCCGATGCCGAGGCTCTGCCGTTCGACGACGAGAGCTTCGACATCGTCCTCTCGACCTTCGGGATCATGTTCGCCCCGCGCCAGCCGGTCGCGGCCGCCGAGGCCGTCCGCGTGCTCCGTCCCGGCGGTCGCTTCGGCTTCTGCTGCTGGCGCCCCGACGGCAAGATCGGCACCTTCTTCCGGACCCTGGCCGGGCACATGCCACCGCAGCCGGAGGGGTTCGTGCCACCGCCCGCGTGGGGGAACCGCGAGCACTGCACGAGCCTCTTCGCAGGTACCGGCGTCGAGCTCACCTTCGAGGAGAACACGGTCGATCAGGTCTTCCCCTCCGCGGAGGCTGCGGTCGACCTCTTCTCGGAGCGCTTCGGACCCGTCGTGATGGCGAAGGCGGCGCTCGAGCCGCAGGGCAAGTGGGACGCGCTCCGCGCCGATCTGCTCGAGATGTGGAGCTCCGAATCGGAGCCGGTCGACGGCGGCATCGGGTTCACGACCGAGTACCTGACGATCCTCGGCACCAAGCCCGCCTGACAGGTAACTCGGATCCCGTTCACCTCCCGGTCTCACGCGGGCCCGCCCGTGTGAAAAGCTGACGGCACTGGCGACCGAGAGGAGATGCTGTGCAGATCGGGATGATCGGCCTAGGCCGGATGGGGGCGAACATGGTTCGCCGACTGATGCGGAACGGACACGAGTGCGTCGTCTACGACGTCAGCAGCGACGCGGTTGCCGAGCTCGCCGGCGAGGGGGCAACGGGCGCCGACTCGCTCGCCGACCTCGTCGCGAAGCTCGACGCGCCCCGTCACGCCTGGATCATGGTTCCCGCCGGCTACGTGCAGTCGACGGTCGACGAGCTCGCCGGCCTGATGGACGCCGGCGACGCGATCATCGACGGGGGCAACTCCTACTACCGCGACGACGTCGACCGCGCCAAGGCGCTCGAGCCGAAGGGCATCCACTACGTCGACTGCGGTACCTCCGGCGGCGTCTGGGGCCTCGAGCGCGGCTACTGCCTGATGATCGGCGGCCCGGACGAGGCCGTCGAGCGGCTCGACTCGGTCTTCGCGACGATTGCCCCCGGGATCGACGGCGCGCCCGAGCGCACGCCCGGCCGCAGCGGCGATCCGACCCCCTCCGAGAACGGCTACCTGCACTGCGGCCCCTCCGGCGCGGGTCACTTCGTGAAGATGGTCCACAACGGGATCGAGTACGGCGTCATGGCAGCCTACGCCGAGGGCCTGAACATCATTAAGCACGCGAACGCGGGCGAGCAGAGCGGCGAGGTCGACGCCGAGACGACCCCGCTCCGCGATCCCCAGTACTACCGCTACGACATCGACCTGACCGAGGTCGCCGAGGTCTGGCGGCGCGGCTCCGTGATCGGCTCGTGGCTGCTCGACCTGACGGCGGCAGCGCTGCTCGACTCGCCCGATCTCGACGAGTTCGGCGGCCGGGTCTCCGACTCCGGCGAGGGTCGCTGGACCCAGCACGCCGCAATCGACGAGGGCGTGCCCTCGCCGGTGCTCTCGAGCGCCCTCTTCGAGCGCTTCAGCTCGCGTCATGAGGACGAGTTCGCGGACAAGCTGCTCTCGGCGATGCGCAAGCAGTTCGGTGGCCACGACGAGAAGCCGGCGGGGTCCGCGTGAGCGACGCAGCTCCTACGGGGATCTCGGAGACGCGGCTGCCCGTCTCCGAGGCCGGCGCCGGCGCGGGCGCGCGGCGACCGGACCCGCATGTGATCGTGCTCTTCGGCGCGGGCGGCGATCTCGCCGCCCGCAAGCTGATCCCCGGCTTCTTCCACCTGCAGGCGGCCGGCCTGCTGCCCGAGGAGTGGCACCTGGTCGGCACCGCCGACCAGGACTACGACGACGACAGCTTCCGCGACCACGCGCGCGACGTGATCGAGAAGTACGGCCGCCACGGCGGCATCTCGGAGGGCGACTTCGAGGGCTTTCACCGCCGGCTCAGCTACGTACCGGTCTCGGCCGGCGACGACGCCCTCCACACCAAGGTGAGCGAGGCCCGGGCGGAGATCGGCACGGACTGCAGGCTGCTCCACTATCTGGCGGTGCCGCCGCCGGCCTTCGGCGCGATCACCGAGACGCTGCAGAAGATCGGGCTCACCGGCCCGGCGGCCCGGGTCGTGATGGAGAAGCCGTTCGGTCACGACTACGAATCGGCGGTCGAGCTCAACAAGCTTCTGCACAGCTGCTTCGACGAGGACCAGATCTTCCGGATCGACCACTTCCTCGGCAAGGAGTCGGTGCAGAACGTGCTCGCGCTGCGCTTCGCCAACGGGCTCTTCGAGCCGCTCTGGAACCGGACGAACGTCGAGATGGTCCAGATCGACGTGCCGGAGACCCTCGACGTCGGCAACCGCGCCGGCTTCTACGAGGGCACCGGCGCCTACCGCGACATGATCGTCACGCACCTGCTGCAGGTCGTGAGCTTCATCGCGATGGAGCCGCCGACGAGCCTCAGCGGCGCCCAGTTGCGGCTCGAGAAGCAGAAGGTCTTCGACTCGATCAAGCCGATTCAGCCCGACGATGTGGTTCGCGGGCAGTACGACGGCTACCGGGAGATCGAGGGCGTCGCCGACGACTCCGACACGGAGACGTTCGCCGCCGTCAAGGTCGAGATCGACAACTGGCGCTGGGCCGGCGTGCCGTTCTTTTTGCGCACCGGCAAGTGCCTGGAGCAGGCCGGACATCTGGTCGCGATCGACTTCCGCGAGCCGCCGCTCAACATGTTTCCCGGCGAGGTCCAGCACCAGGGCGCGAACCAGCTCGTCTTCGAGTTCTCCGAGCCCGGTTCGATCACCGCCGACTTCCAGGCGAAGGTGCCGGGACCGACGATGCAGCTCGGTCCCGCGCGGATGACCTTCCGCTACGAGGAGAGCTTCGCCGCGGAGAACCAGCTCGAGGCATACGAGCGGCTGATCCACGACGCAATGCTCGGGGACGCGACGCTGTTCACGACGGCGGCCGGGATCGAGCGGCTCTGGGAGGTGAGCGCCCCGGCGCTCGATGATCCCAACCCGGTGATCCCCTACGAGCGGGGCTCGTGGGGGCCGAAGGAAGCCGACGAGCTGCTGGCGCCGTTTCAGTGGCGGCTCGGCAACGTCTGAAGGCCCAAGCGAAAGGAAGGACAAGCCAATGGCAGCGACCAAGGAACTTCACGACGCGGGGCAGAGCCTGTGGCTCGACTACATCACCCGCGACGCCGTCGGCGACGGCACGATCAAGCGCTACATCGACGGGTTCTCGCTCACGGGCCTGACGTCGAACCCGACCATCTTCGACAAGGCATTGAGCGGGGGAGACGCCTACGACGCGCAGACTGCCGAGCTGCTCGCCGCAGGCAAGAGCGGGGAGGAGCTGTTCTTCGAGCTCGCGCTAACAGACCTGCGCGGCGCCTGTGACCTGTTCGCGGAGACGCACCGGCGCACTGACAAGGTCGATGGCTGGGCCTCGCTCGAGGTCTCGCCGCTGCTCGCTCGTGACGCAGCCGCGACGGCGTCCTGGGCGGCGAAGCTGCACACGGAGGCCGACCGCGACAACCTCTTCATCAAGATCCCGGGCACGCCCGAGGGTCTGCGGGCGATCGAGGACACGATCGCCTCCGGCACCCCCGTCAACGTGACCCTGCTCTTCGACGCCGACCAGTACGTGGCCCAGGCCGAGGCCTACATGCGGGGGATCGAGCGGCGCATCGAGCAGGGACTCGACCCGAACGTCGGCTCGGTCGCGTCGCTGTTCGTCAGTCGCTGGGACGTCGCCGTCGCCGGGGAGCTGCCCGACGAGCTCGCCAACCGGCTCGGTGTCGCGGTGGCGACCAAGGGCTACGTCGCCTACCGCGAGCTGATCGAGAGCGACCGCTGGCTGCGCCTCGAGAACGAGGGCGCACGGCCGCAGCGCTTCCTCTTCGCCTCGACCGGAACCAAGGATCCGGCCCTGCCGAAGACCAAGTACGTCGACGAGCTGGCGGCGCCGCTGAGCGTCAACACGATGCCCGAGGAGACGCTGCTGGCGCTCGCCGAGAACGAGCACACCGGCCCCTTGCTGCCGGCAGACGGCGGCGACGTCGACGCGCTGCTCACCGAGCTCGAAGGTGCGGGGGTCGACCTCGCGGCGCTCGCCCGCAGGCTTCAGGACGAAGGCGCGGAGAAGTTCGTCGCCAGCTGGAAGGATCTGCTCGAGCGGATCGACGAAAAGAGCAAGGCGGTCGCGGCCGGTTGACCGCGGCGCGACCCCTCAAGGCAGATCGATGACGGACCAGGGATCGCCCGGTTACCAGGGCCTCGAGGCCTACGGGCACCTCGCCGACCTGCACGAGGCGACTGCGGGCCGGCACTTGCGTGACCTCTTCGCCGGCGACCCGGGCCGCGGCGAGCGGCTCGTCGCCGAGGCGGAGGGGCTGCGGCTCGACTACTCGAAGAACCGTGTCGACGATGAGACCGTCGGCCGGCTGGTCGAGCTCGCCGGCGAGGCCGGGGTAGAGGAGCGCCGCGATGCGATGTTCCGCGGCGAGCACATCAACTCGACCGAGGACCGTGCCGTCCTGCATGTGGCCCTGCGCATGCCGCGTGGCAGCTCGCTGATCGTCGACGGCACGGACGTCGTGGCCGAGGTCCACGAGACGCTCGACCGGATGGCGGCGTTCGCGAACAAGATCCGGGCGCGCGAGTGGCTCGGCCACACGGGCAAGCCGATTACGGCGATCGTCAATATCGGCATCGGCGGCTCCGACCTCGGACCCGTAATGGCCGACAGGGCACTGCGGCACTACGCCGATCGCGGCCTCACGATGCGCTTCGTCTCCAACGTGGACGGCACCGACTTCGCCGAACAGACGCAAGATCTGGACCCGGAGACGACGCATGTTCCTCGTCGCCTCGAAGACGTTCACGACGCTCGAGACGATGACCAACGCGCACACCGCGCGGGACTGGTCGCTGGCCGGGCTCGGCGGCGATGAGGCGGCGGTGGCGAAGCACTTCGCGGCGCTCTCGACGAACGCCGCCGAGGTCACGGCCTTCGGGATCGACACGGCCAACATGTTCGGCTTCTGGGACTGGGTCGGCGGTCGGTACTCGATGGACTCGGCGATTGGCCTGTCGACGATGATCGCGATCGGGCCTGAGGCCTTCGGCGAGATGCTCGCCGGCTTCCACGCGATCGACGAGCACTTCCGGACGGCGCCGCTGGCCGAGAACCTGCCGGTCCTGCTCGGCCTTCTGACCTTCTGGTACGCGGAGTTCTACGAGTCCGAGACGGTCGCGGTGCTGCCCTACGACCAGTACCTCGAGCGCTTCCCCGCCTATCTGCAACAGCTGACGATGGAGTCGAACGGCAAGCACGTGCGGCTCGACGGGACCCGCGTCGTCGGCCCGACCGGCCCGATCTTCTGGGGCGAGCCCGGCACGAACGGCCAGCACAGCTTCTACCAGCTGATCCACCAGGGGACGCACCTGATCCCGTGCGACTTCATCGCCTTCGCTGAGAGCCTCAACGGCGAGCTGCCCGGGGAGCATCAGGACAAGCTCGTCGCCAACGTCTTCGCCCAGGCGGAGGCGCTCGCCTTCGGCAAGACCGAGGATGAGGTCCGCGCCGAGGGCGTGCCCGAGGCGCTCGTCCCGCACAAGGAGTTCGACGGCAACCGTCCCTCGAACGTGATCTGCGCCCAGCGCCTCGACCCGGCGACGCTCGGCAAGCTCGTCGCCCTCTACGAGCACTCGGTCTTCACCCAGGGCGCGATCTGGGGGATCAACTCCTTCGACCAGTGGGGCGTCGAGCTCGGCAAGGTGCTCGCCAAGCGGATCATCCCCGAGCTCGAGGCAGGGCCTGGGGAGGGCGAGCTCGACCACGACAGCTCGACGAACGCGCTGATCGCCTGGTACCGGGCGCACCGCTCGGGCTGAACCCGTGATCTCGCTGCATCGCGGCGACATCACGACCGACGCGGAGGCCGAGGCGATCGTCAACGCGGCGAACTCCTCGCTGCTGGGTGGCGGCGGGGTCGACGGCGCGATCCACCGGGCGGCCGGGCCGGCGCTGCCAGAGGAGTGCCGGCAGCTCGGCGGCTGCGAGACGGGCGAGGCGAAGATCACGGGCGCAGGCGAGCTGCCGGTTCGCCACGTGATCCACTGCCGTCGGCCCGGTCTGGCGGGGCGGGGGAGAGGGCGAGCCCGAGCTGCTCGCCTCCTGCTACCGGCGCGCGATCGAGCTCGCCGCCGAGGCGGGTTGCGCGCGCGTCGCCCTCCCGGCGATCTCGACCGGCGTCTACGGCTATCCGCTCGAGCCGGCGGCCGCGGTGGCGATCGCGGCCACCCGGGAGGCGCTGGCCGGCCAGGACGTCGTCGCCGAGCGCACGCTTCTGGCTCTTCGGCGAGGACGCGTACGCGAGCTTCGAAGCGGCGCTCGGCGCCGATCGCGGGTGATCGTGCCGCGCCGGTTCCTCCATGACGCCAACCTGCGCTTCCCGCTCGGTGACGACCCCTGGCGGGAGCTGTTCGCGACCTACTCGGTCGAGGCGACGGGCTACGACGATATGAGCAGCCTCGTCGACGATCTGCGCGCCGCGCCCGGTATCCGCGGCGTTCCTGCCTGCCGGGGACCTCTTCTATGCACGCGAGGGCACCTCCTACACGCCGGTTGCCAGCGCGATCGCGTCCGGCGGCGGCGACGCCCTGACGACGGCGCTCGTCGTCGCCGCTGAATGCGATGCGAGCTCCCTCGCGGATCTGCGCGGCAAGCGGCTCGCCTACACGCACCGCTTCTGCACGACCAGCTACTTCGGGGCCGCCCTCTTCCTGCACGCCCAGGGCGAGTCGATCGCAGACTTCTTCGAGCTCGTTCCCGGTTACGCGTTCGAGCCGCAGGTCGACGCCGTGCTCGACGGGACCGTCGATGCGACGATGATCCAGGAGAGCGTCCTGGCGGCGAGTCCGGCATACGCCGAGGGGACGCGCGTGATCGGGCGCCAGGAGCGCCTCCCAGGCCCGGTCGCGATCGTCGATGCCGACGGCGACCGCGGATTCGCCGAGGAGTTCTCCACCATCCTGCTCGGCTACCAGGCGCCTGCCGGTCCCGAGACGCTGTTCAGCGGCTTCGCGCCCTACGCCGACGCACTCGTCGAGGCCTTCTACGCCGATGCGGAGCGGGCGTTGGCCGGGGTCGAGCCGCCAGCCGTCTGAGCCGTGCGAGCCCACCGCGCGATGAGCGGCGCCGGCGAGCGCGCGGCGCTGTAGCGTTTCCGCCCATGAGGAGAATGCTTGTCGCTGCGGCGCTGGCCGTGCTTGCGACGTTCATCTGGGGTGTGGGGGAAGCTGCGGCGCGGACCGCGACCGTGACGTCGTTCGACGGGACCAAGATCCACGTCAACTTCTTCCCGACCGACGATCCGATGCACGGCAAGCGCTCGCCGACCGTGCTCTTCGGGCCCGGCTGGAGCTCGCCCGGCGACACGAACCCTGAGAGCCAGACCGACGTCACCGTGGGCGCGGTCGGCGTCGGCCCGCTGCGCGCCGCCGGCTACAACGTCCTGACCTGGGACCCGCGCGGTTTCGGCGCCTCGGGCGGCACCGTCGAGGTCGACAGCCCCGACTACGAGGCTCGTGACGTCAAGAAGCTGATCTCCTGGGTCGCCAAGCAGCCCGAGGCGCAGCTGGACGGCAAGCGCGATCCACGCGTCGGCATGACCGGCGCCTCCTACGGCGGCGGCATCCAGCTCTCGGTCGCCGCGACCGACAAGCGCGTCGACGCGATCGTCCCCGACATCGCCTGGCACTCCCTGACGACGAGCCTCTACAAGGACTCGACCTTCAAGTCGGGCTGGGGCACGCTGCTCTACACGCTCGGCAAGACCGCCGGCACGCTTGACCCCCACATCGACAGCGCCTTCGACTCCGGCACCGCGACGGGCCACATCTCCGCCGCCGACGAGAACTGGTTCCGCAGTCGTGGCCCCGGGGACCTCGTCAAGAAGATCCGCGTGCCGACGCTGCTCGTGCAGGGCACCGTCGACACCCTGTTCACGCTGAACGAGGCCGTGACCAACTACCGGATCCTCCATCACCACGGCGTGCCGGTGAAGATGCTCTGGTTCTGCGGCGGCCACGGTGGCTGTCTTACCGATCAGGGCGACACGGGCCTGATCGAGAAGCGCTCGATCGCCTGGCTCGATCGCTGGCTCGCGGGCGAGCGCAAGGTAAAGACCGGCCCCGGCTTCCAGTGGCTCAACCAGGACGGGCAGGAGTTCAGCGCCAAGCGCTGGCCGCGCAAGCACCGGACGCTCGAGGCGCACGGCAGCGGCTCGCTGCCGATCACCGAGGCCGGCGGCTCCGGTCCCTCCGGCCCTGGCCCCGGCGCCGTCGGCGCGGTCTCCGGGATCACGAACGGGACGAAGGCGCTGAACGCCGTCAACGTGAAGATCCCGGGCAAGGGCAGGGACAAGCAGATCGTCGGCGCGCCGAAGCTTTCGCTGCGCTACTCGGCGACGGGCGCTCCGACCGACACGCGCGTCTTCGCGCAACTCGTCGACGACGACACCGACGTCGTGCTCGGCAACCAGGTGACGCCGATCCCGATCAAGCTCGACGGCAAGACGCACACGATCAAGCGGCCGCTCGAGATGGTCGCCCACACGCTGCGGCCCGGCTCGAGCGTGACCCTGCAGATCACCGCGAGCGCGACCAACTACGGGCTGCAGCGCTCCGCCGGCGTCGCCGACCTGAAGAAGGTCGACGTCAAGCTGCCGGTGGTCAAGGCAGCGAAGAAGCGCCGCTGAAGCGGTCGCCAGCTCGATGCCGCCGCGGTGCGGACTCTGCCGGTTGCTCGCCCGCGGCGGTCACGTGCGCCACTTGAACGCGCGTAAGTCGGACGTCGCCGCCCGATTGAAGTCGCGATCGACCACGCCGCCCGCGGTAGTCGATGTGCCACTGTAATCGCCGCTTGGATCGGACATGTGCGCAGCGTCTTCGCCCCGGCTAGTCGCCGAGGTCGCGGAGCACGACGCGCGACGGCGCGCCGTCGGAGCCGTCGGCGAGGTGCATCGGCAGGCAGATGAGCTCGTAGGGGCCGGGCTCGATCTTGCGCAGGTCGAGGCCCTCGAGGGCGACGATCGGCTTCGCGAGCAGGGCGCGGTGAGCGTCGCCGTCGCCGATCGACAGGTAGTCGATGCCGATCAGCCTGATGCCGCGCTCGAGCACCCAGCCGGCGCCGCTGCGGTCGAGCCGGATGAAGTCGTGGGTGAACTCGCTCGCGCTCCCACAGCTGCGAGTTCGTCGTCTTCAGCAGCACGCCGCTCGTAGCCCTCGGGGATCGCGGCCGCTTCCAGCGCATCAGCGTCGATCGGATCGAGGCCGCGCGGTCGGCGATCTCGGCGACGACGCAGGGACCGAGCATCGCATCGAGGTCGAGCACCTCGGTGCCGTCGCCGCCGTCGTAGAAGTGGGCTGGGCCGTCGACGTGGGTGCCGGTGTGGGCGCCGAGGTCGAGCTCGGAGACGTTCGCCTCGGCTCCGTCGGCGATCGCCTGATACAGCGAGCGCGAGTAGCCGGGGTTGTTCCGGTAGATGTGCATCCCGGGGTGGATCGGGACCGAGATGTCGTGGATCGCCATCGTCGCTCCTCGGCGCCGGGCTACTTCTTGGCGAGCAGCGCCGCGCCGATTGCCCCGCCGAGGTCGCCGAGCGCGGCGACGTGGAAGGCGGGCGGGTGCTCGTGGTCGAAGAGGCTCTTGTGCATGCGCGCCTCGATCTTGGGTCCGAGGTTGTGCCCGAAGCGGATCCCGAGGCCGCCGCCGAGGATCACGGCCTCGATGTCGAGCAGGTTGACGGCCGAGGCGATGCCGGCCCCGAGCGCGTCGACGGCGCGCTCGAGCAGCTCGGTCGCGAGCTTGTCCTCCTCCTCGAGGGCCTTGCCCCAGACCGAGCTCGTCAGTCGGTCCTTGTCCTTGTGGGCCATGATCTTGAAGAGCTTCGTCTTCTCGCCCTTCTTGTGCCGGTGACGGGCCTCCGACTCCATCGCGGCGCGCCCGGCGTAGGCCTCCATGCAGCCCTCGTTGCCGCACGGGCACTTGGCGCCGCCCTTCTTGACGACCATGTGGCCGATCTCGCCCGCCGCGCCACGGCCGAGCCAGTCCTTGCCGTCGAGCACGATGCCGCCGCCGACGCCGGTCCCCCAGAAGACGCCGAGCACGCTCTTGTAGGGCTTCGCGGCGCCGAGCTGGAACTCGCCGGTGGTCGCCACCTGGACGTCGTTGCCGATGAAGACCGGGGCGCCGAGCGCCTGCTTGAGCTCCTTGGCGAGGGGATAGGGCTCCAGCCACTCGTCGAGGTTGCGCGCCTCCGCGACGGTGCCGCGGCGATCATCGACTTCCCCCGGCGAGCCGACGCCAATGCCGAGCAGGTCCGATGTCTCATAGCCCGCGTCCTCGGCGGCGTCCTCGAGGCAGCCCGGCCATCGCGGCGGCGATTGCCGAAGGGCCGCCGCGCTGCGGCGTCTCGGTTCGGGCCTGGCCGCGCACGTTGTTGCGGCCGTCGACGATCACGGTCTGAATCTTGGTGCCGCCGAGGTCGATACCCCCGCGCGCCTTCACCCTCGGGCTCATCACATCCTCCAGCTCGGCGGGAGCTGACATCGCCGGCGAGAGTATCGCCCCGCGCGTGACATAGAGTCCGCGGCCAGTCCCCGCACCGCCCGGAAGGAGCCCCAAATGGCAGAGGAAGAGCTCGACGAGCTGGCCGTCAACACGATCCGGACCCTGGCGATGGACGCCGTTGAGAAGGCGAACTCGGGACACCCCGGCACGCCGATGGGACTGGCGCCGCTCGGCTACGTCCTCTTCTCGCGGATCATGCGCCACAACCCGGCCAACCCGGCCTGGCTCAACCGCGACCGCTTCGTGCTCAGCGGCGGGCACGCCTGCATGCTCCAGTACGCGCTCCTGCACCTCTGCGGCTACGACCTCAGCCTCGACGACATCAAGAACTTCCGCCAGGTCGGCAGTCGCTGCCCCGGCCACCCCGAGTACGGCGTCACGCCGGGCATCGAGATCTCGACCGGCCCGCTCGGCCAGGGCTTCGCCAACGCCGTCGGCTTCGCGCTCACCGAGGCGATCTGGGCCCAGCGCTACAACCGCGAGGGCCGCGAGGTCGTCGACCACTTCACCTACGTCACGGCCGGCGACGGCGACATGGAGGAGGGCATCTCCTCGGAGGCTGCCTCGCTCGCCGGCAACCTCGGCCTCGGCAAGCTGATCGCGGTCTACGACGACAACGAGATCTCGATCGAGGGCTCGACCCACCTCGCCTTCCGGGAGAAGGTGGCGAAGCGCTTCGAGGCCTACGGCTGGTCGGTGCACCCGCTGCCGAAGAACGCGAGCCTGAACGAGATCGAGCAGGCGATCCTCGAGGCGCAGGGCGTCGAGGACAAGCCCTCGCTGATCGTGCTGCCGACGATCATCGGCTTCGGCTCGCCGAACAAGGAGGGCACCGCCGCCGCGCACGGCTCCCCGCTCGGCGAGGAGGAGATCAAGCTGACCAAGCAGAACCTCGGCTGGCCCTACGAGGAGCCGTTCACGGTCCCCGATGAGGTCCGCGAGCTGTTCGCCGGCGTCAAGGTGCGGGGCGCCGAGGCCGAGGAGGAGTGGTCGCAGCTGTTCGAGGCGCTACGCGGCCGACAACGCCGAACATGCCGAGGAGCTGCTGCGCGTCACCGGCCGCCACGAGCCGAAGCTGCCCGAGATCAGCGACATGCCGACCTTCGCGCCCGGGGACGATCCGCTCGCCACGCGCGCCAGCTCCGGCAAGGCGCTGAACTGGCTCGCGCCGCGGGTGCCGGAGCTGATCGGCGGCGCCGCCGACCTGGCGCCCTCGACCGCGACCAACCTCAACGACTACGAGAGCATCACCCACCGTCACTTCGACGGCCGCAACCTGCACTTCGGCATCCGCGAGCACGCGATGGGGGCGATCGTCAACGCGATGACGGTCGAGGGCATGCGCGCCTACGGTGCGACGTTCTTCGTCTTCAGCGACTACATGCGCGGCTCGATCCGGATGGCCGCGCTGATGGAGATCCCGTCGATCTTCGTCTACACGCACGACTCCTTCTGGGTCGGCGAGGACGGCCCCACGCACGAGCCGATCGAGCACCTCGCGTCGCTGCGGGCGATGCCGAACATCGAGGTCGTGCGGCCGGCCGACGCGAACGAGACGTTCCTCGCCTGGCACTGGCTGCTCGGCCGCAGCGACTCGCCGACGGCGCTGATCCTGACCCGCCAGAAGCTGCCCAACCTCGAGCGGGGGCAGATCCCCGACGACGCGATCGCGCGCGGCGCCTACGTCTACTCCGACAGCGAGGTGGCGCCCGAGCTGACCCTGATCGGCACCGGCTCGGAGGTCTCGCTGTGCGTCGAGGCGGCGGCGACGTTGCGCGACGACGGCGTCTCGGTCCGGGTGATCTCGATGCCGTCGACCTCGCGCTTCGCCAAGCAGGACAAGGACTTATCGGGACGCGATCCTGCTGCCCGGCACCGGCAGGCGGCTGTCGGTCGAGGCCGGCTCGACGATGGGCTGGAACCGGTGGGTCGGCGACAACGGGGCGAGCATCGGCATCGACCACTTCGGCGCCTCGGGGCCGGGGCCGGAGCTTGCCGAGAAGTTCGGGTTTACGACCGAGCGCGTCGTCGAGCGGGCCCGCGAGCTGCTCGCGAGCTGAGCCGGGGGCGGGCAGCGCGATGTTCGGCAACACGGGCTTCCCGGCGATCGGTGACTACGCCTTCCTCTCCGACTGCCACACCGGCGCGCTCGTCGCCCCCGACGGCTCGGTCGAGTGGCTCTGCCTGCCGCGCTTCGACTCGCCGAGCATCTTCGGCGCGCTGCTCGACCGCGATGCCGGCCGCTTCCGGATCGGGCCCGCCGGCGAGCGTGCCGATCAGCCGGCGCTACCTGCCGGGGACGAACGTGCTGGAGACCGACTGGTCGACCCAGAGCGGCTGGCTGATCGTCCGCGACGCGCTCGCGATCGGCAAATGGCGCGAGGACCAGATCGACCACCACGACCGGGCGCCCTCGGACATGGATGCCCGCCACCTGCTCGTCCGCCACGTCAAGTGCATCGCGGGCGAGGTCGAGGTCGAGGTGATCTGCAACCTCGTCGACGACTACGGCCGCAAGCGCGCCGAGTGGAACGTGCAGGACGGCCGCACCGTCGCCGACACGCAGCTCGCCAACGGGCTCGAGCTGCGGCTGATGAGCGACGTCCGCCT
This sequence comes from uncultured Solirubrobacterales bacterium, assembly GCA_963850625.1. Classification (GTDB taxonomy): domain Bacteria; phylum Actinomycetota; class Thermoleophilia; order Solirubrobacterales; family 70-9; genus CAXMST01. Next base: position 111,867 of record CAWKLZ010000007.1, on the reverse strand, counting down.
CGGCATCGACTCCGGCGTCGTCAACGGCAGCCACTGGCTCGAGGAGGGCGAGGAATGCTTCGTTGCGCTCAGCTGGGATTTGCCGCTGCAGGACCCCGAGACGGCCGAGCAGGCGCATGACGAGATCCACGCGACTGAGCGCTACTGGCGCCGCTGGCTCTCCCGCGGGCGTTTCCCCGAGCACCCCTGGCGCGTGCACCTACAGCGCTCGGCGCTGGCGCTCAAGGGGCTGACGTACCGGCCGACCGGCGCGACCGTCGCGGCGCTGACGACCTCGCTGCCCGAGACGCCCGGCGGCGAGCGCAACTGGGACTACCGCTACACCTGGATCCGCGATGCCACGTTCACTCTGTGGAGCATGCACATCCTCGGCTTCGACGCCGAGGCCCGCGACTTCATCGCCTTCATCGGCGACATCTGCCGGAAGACAGGTACCGACCTGCAGATCATGTACGGGATCGACGGCCGCAAGGACCTGACCGAGTCGACCCTCGACCACCTCTCGGGTTACGTCGACTCGCGCCCGGTGCGAATCGGCAACGGCGCCTTCAGCCAGCATCAGAACGACGTCTTCGGCGCTCTCGTCGACTCGGTGTACATCCACACGAAGGCGCGCGAGCACGTCCCGACCGAGCTCTGGGAGGTGGTCGCCGATCAAGTCGAGCAGGCGATCGGGATTTGGCACAACCCCGACCAGGGAATCTGGGAGGCGCGCGGCGAGCCCAAGCACTACGTCTCCTCGAAGCTGATGTGCTGGGTCGCCCTCGATCGTGGCACGCGGCTGGCGAAGGCGCGGCGTGAGGAGGACCACGCCGCGCGCTGGGGCAAGGTCGCCGACGAGATCAAGGAGGACATCCTCGCCAACGGGGTAAGCGAACGGGGTGTCTTCCGTCAGCACTACGAGACCGACGCGCTCGATGCCTCAACGCTGCTCGTCCCCCTCGTTCGCTTCCTGCCGGCCGACGACGAGCGCGTCCGCAACACCGTGCTGGCAATCGGCGACGAGCTGACCAGCAACGGGCTCGTCCTCCGCTATATGACGGACGAGACCGACGACGGGCTGCACGGTGAGGAGGGCACGTTCTCGATCTGCTCGTTCTGGCTTGCCTCGGCGCTTTCGGAGATCGGCGAGACCGTCCGGGCGCGGGCCCTGACCGACCGGCTGCTGCGGATGGGCGGCGAACTCGGCCTGTTCGCCGAGGAGATCGAGCCGCTCTCCGGCCAGCAACTCGGCAACTACCCGCAGGCCTTCACCCACCTCGCCCTGATCAACGCCGTCAACCACGTGATCGCCGACGAGATGCGTGCCGACGACTGGGAGGGCCAGACGGCCGTCTTCAGCCAGATGCGCGGCGCCGGCGGAGGAGGAATGTCATGAGGATTGCCTGCGGATTCGACCACGGCGGCTTCTCACTGCGCGAGACGATCTTCGAGGCGCTCCGCGAGGACGGGCACGAGGTCGTCGACCTGGGCGCGAGCGAGTACGTATCGACCGACGACTACCCGGACTTCGCGCTCGCCGTCTGCCGCGCCGTCGTCGGTGGCGACGCGGAAAAGGGCGTGCTCGTCTGCGGCTCGGGCGCCGGCGTCGCCGTCGCCGCCAACAAGATCGACGGAATCCGTGCGGCGATGGCGCACGACACCTACACGGCGGCGCAGTGCGTCGAGCACGACGCCTGCAACGTGCTCGCCCTCGGCGCCCGCGTGATCGGGCCGGTAATCGCCGCTGAGCTCGTCACCGCCTTCGCCGGCGCCGTCTTCAGCGGCGAGGAGCGTCACGCGCGCCGCCTTGCCAAGGTCGAGGAGATCGAGCGCAGCGGGCTCGAGGCGGAGATCTAAGTTCGTCATGCGCCGGGCGGCGGCGGTCTGTCTCGACGCCCTACGGCACCCGTTCCGGCCCCGTGTAGACGTTCAGCGAGCCGCCGCGGGCGAAGCCGCAGAGGGTCATGCTGAGCTCCTCCGCGAGCGCGATGGCCAATGAGCTCGGGGCTCCGACACCGACGAGGATCGGCGCGCCGGCGACGGCCGCCTTCTGGACGAGCTCGAACGAGAGCCGGCCGCTAACGCACAGCAGCGAGTCGCCGCACGGCACGAGTCCCTCCCCGAGCGCCCAGCCGATCACCTTGTCCATCGCGTTGTGGCGGCCGACGTCCTCGCGGGCGCAGAGCAGCTGTCCGGAGCGGTCGAAGAGGCCGGTCGCGTGCAGGCCGCCGGTCAGCTCGAACGCGGGCTGGGGGAGACGCTCGGGGAGCGCGGCGAGCAGCCTGCGCCCGACCGTCGGACCCGGCGTTGCGGGTGGCGCGTCAACGCGAACCTGGTCGATCGCGCCCTTGCCGCAGACCCCGCAAGAGGAGGTCGCGTAAAAGGAGCGGCTACCGGGCTCGCCCTGCAGCGGGCCCTCGACGTCGATCACGTTGCCCTCGAGTTCCGGACCCGGGCCGGTCGGCCGCGGACCGTCGATCAGGCCCTCGCCGTGCAGAAAGCCGAGCGCCAGCTCGTCGTCATTGCCGGGCGTGCGCATCGTCACCGCCAGGGGCGCGCCGTCGACGCGGATCTCGAGTGGCTCCTCGACGGCGACGTCGTCCTCGAGGCCGTCGTGCAGCACGCGCTTGTACATCCGCGGATCGATCCGCCGACGATAGACATCCGACGGCGCCTCCAGCAGCGGCTCTCGCTACAGTGACAGCGAGTCGAAATCACGTCGTACGGGGCTGAATCTGTGCAACGTTCGATCTCTGGGGGCGACTGCAACGGAAGATCCTTGGCAGCCGTCCTCCTGGAAATCCACCGGACGTGTTATGCGAGCGAGTTTCTCGCGGCCGAGTGTTCAAGCCCCAGTCAGGGAGGCACCCCCGTGAGCACACAGCCAGTGACGAACCAATCCGGCGAGGCCGGCGACGGCGTGATGACGATGGCCATCTCGCGGGAGATGGTGGCCCTGATGAAGGACTACTTCGGGCGTGGGCCGACCAAGGCGCGGACCTACATGCGGGACAACCTCATCGTCGTGATCATGGAGGACACGATGACCAAGGCCGAGCTCACGCTTGTGCGCTCGGGCAATATCCGCGAAGTCCGGGACCTGCGCCGGCTCTTCCAGGAGACGATTCGCAACGATGCGGTCGAGCTCGTCCAGCGCCTCAGCGGGCGCCAAGTGGCCGCCTTCATGAGCGATCACGACACCGAACGTGACGTCGCCGCCGAGATCTTCGTCCTCGATGCATCCACCGGCGACGGCGAGTCGGGAATGGTCCTCGAATAGCTGGTCGGGTGGCGTCCGGTCTGCTATACCAGTGAGCGGGTTCGCCGCGAACCGCCAGGTGCGCGGAGGCTCACCCCAGATCGATGGATACCTGGGTTCTGCGCCCGACGACCGTCGCGTCCATGATCGCCACCAACGGATCGAGTCCGCGGTGCCCGATGGTCGAGGCCCAAGTCGTGTCGAGAACGCCGGTTCGGCGTGGCGGGCAGACGCGGCCGCGTACCTGAGCTCGAGCACGGACCTGCACTGCATCCTCGATGCCCGGCTGCGGTTCCGCTGGGCCGCGGGTGCCTGGGCGGAGGTGGTCGGAACGCCGCCCGATGAGCTCCTGGGCCGCTCGCTCGAGGAGCTGCTGCACCCGGCGGAGAAGCTTTCCCTGGTCGAGGGGTTGCGGCGCGCCGACGGCTCCCCGCGCGAGTACCTCGGTCGCGTGCGCTGCGGTCCCGGTGTCTACCGGTGGCTGGGCTGGAACGGCCGGTCCGACGACGACGGCAGCCGCGTCATCGCCTCGGCCCGTGACGTTACGGCCCGGGTCGAGGCCCAGGTATCCCTGTACGAGGAGCTCGCCGCGGCCCGCGAAGCCGCAACCCACGATCCGCTCACCGGGCTTGCCAACCCGGTTTTGTTGCGAGAGCATCTGGTGCTGACGCTGGCGCGATCGGCGCGTACGAAGGTGCCGCCGCTGGTCCTCTTCGTCGACCTCGACAGCTTCAAGTGTGTCAACGACACGCTCGGGCACGCCGCCGGCGACGAGGCCCTGCAGATCGTCGCTGCGCGTCTCAGCGAAGTGTTCCGTCCCTCCGACCTGGTCGCGCGGGTTGGCGGCGACGAGCTCGTGATCGTGCTCGAGAACGCCAACCCGGCCGCGGTCCGGGCCAGGGTCACAGAGGCCATCGGCACGCCCTTCGAGATCGACGGTCACGCGATTCGGCTCAGCGCCTCCGTTGGCATCGCTCTCCTCAGCGACCCGACGGTCACGCCCGCGCAGGCGATCCGCTCGGCCGACGCCCAGATGTACATGGACAAGCACCGCTCGCGGGATGGCGAGCGCGGTGCGCAGGTCCTCCCGTCGAGCGACTGAGCCGGCATCGGGTGGGCCCGGGCCCGGCCGGTACGCCGCGCGACCGTTCACCGTCGCGGCGTACCGGCGGGGCTCGGAGCGCCGACGAGGCGGGCGCGTCAGGATCGTGTCATGGGCGAGCCGACCGACTTCGAGACGGAAGCCGACCTGCGCGAATGGCTCGAGGCCAATCACGACTCCGAGCCGGAGCTGATCGTCGGGATGTGGAAGAAGGCAACGGGTAAGCAATCCGTGCACTGGCCGGAGGTTCGCGATCAGGCGCTGTGCTTCGGCTGGATCGACGGCGTCGGCCGGCGCATCGACGGCGAGCGCCACCAGCAGCGGATCTCGCCACGCAAGCCGGGCAGCATCTGGAGCAACGTGAACGTCGAGCGGTACCACGCGCTCGAGCAAATGGGGCAGATGACCGACGCAGGCCGCGCCGCGTTCGCGCGACGACGCACGGACCGGACCGGGGTGTACTCGCACGAGAACCGGGAGGCGGCGGTCCTGCCGCCGGACTACGAGGCGCGTCTCCGGGCCAACCGTGCCGCTGCGGAGTTCTTCGATGCACAGCCGCCCAGCTACCGGAAGACGGCCATCCACCTCGTGATCTCGGCGAAGCGGGAGGAGACGCGCGAGCGGCGACTCGAGCAGCTGATCGCCGATTCTGCGGCCGGGCTGCGGATCAAGCAGCTCCGGCGCTGAGCTCACGCTCCAGCGCCGCCAGCTCCTCGGTGGTGTTGACGTTGCGCAGAAAGGCGACCGGGTCGCCGAACGCAGCGAGGGCATCACCCTCGATCCGCGCGGCGCCGAGCTCGGCGACAGCGGCCCGGGCCGAGGCGCCGGCCTCGATCGCCTCGCGCAACAGCGGCACGCAGTCCGGGTCGAAGCGGCCGAGGAGCGGTTGCTCGCCGTGGGGACCGGCGACGATCGTCGGTCCGCTCGCCTCCGCCAGTTCTCGCAGCAGCTCCCCGGGCAGCAGCGGCATGTCGCAGGGGCAGGCGACGAGCGGCTCACCGGTGAGCTCGAGCGCAGCCGTCACGCCGATCAGCGCGTGATGCTCGCCCTGGTCTTCGATTGCGACCTCGCATTCGCCCGCGAGCGGGCCGAGCCGCGTGCCGTGCTTGGCGACGAGCAGCGGTTCGAGGTGCGCGTGCCGGCCGGCGTCAATCGCCCACAGCCCGAGTGGCCGGCCGAGCAGCGTCCGCAGGTGCTTCTCGCCGCCGATCCGCTCGCCGGCGCCGCCGATCAGGATCGCGCAACGACTTGCATGCCGTGCCCCAGAACTCATGGGTGAACTCTGGCAGGGATGATGCCCGAGCATGGCCGAGCTGACCTCGATCGAGCGCGCCCGAGAGTTGATCCTCGAGCGCTGTGACCCGCTCGCGGCGGAGCCCGTGCCACTTGCCGAGGCCCTCGGCCGGGTGCTTGCAGCGAACGTCACCGCGACTGAGCGCGTACCGAGTTTCGACAACTCCGCGATGGACGGCTTCGCCTTCCGCGGCGCCGACCTCGACGGACCGGGGCTGCTGCGCCTCGCTGGCGAGTCGAGCGCCGGTCACCCGTATGCGGGCTCCGTCGGTGAGGGAGAGGCGGTGGCGATCTCGACGGGTGCCGTGCTTCCGGATGGCGCCGACACGGTCGTCAGGGTCGAGGACACGAGCGAGCCTGAGCAGGGATGTGTCGCCGTGGTCGTCGTGCCGGAGCGGGGGGCGAACGTTCGCCACGCCGGCGATGACATCGAGCCGGGCGTCCAACTGGTCGCCGCGGGGACGCGGCTCGGCGCCGCCGAGCTCGGCGTGCTGGCCTCGGTCGGCCTCGCCGAGCCGCTCTGCGCGCGTCAGCCCCGGGTAGCGCTGCTCAGCACCGGCGACGAGCTCGTCGGCGTCGAGGAGCCGCTGCCGGCGGGCGGCGTGCGCAACTCGAACTCCTACGCGCTTCCCGGCCTCCTGGCTGCCGCGGGCGGCGTCCTCGCCCGCAACGCTCGCGCGCCCGACAATGCCGCCGCCACCGAGGCCGCCGTCGCGGAGGCGCTTGCGGTCGCCGATCTGCTCGTCGTCTGCGGCGGCATCTCGGTCGGCACGCACGACCACGTCAAGGACGCGTTCGCGAGCTGCGGCGTGGAGCAGGTCTTCTGGCGGGTCTCGCTGAAGCCGGGCAAGCCGGCGTTCTTCGGCGTAGCGCCGGGCGGCAAGCTCGTGCTCGGGCTGCCCGGCAACCCCGTTTCCGCATTCGTCACCTTCCTGCTCTTCGCCCGCCCGGCGCTGCTTGCCCTGCAGGGCGGCGACCCGGGTGCGACGAGGATCGAGGCGGAGCTTGCCGCCGCCTACTCGAAGCCGGCCGATCGCGCCCACGCGATCCGGGTCGCGCTCGAAGCAGGCCCCGCCGGGTGGCGGGCGACTCCGGCGCCGCATCAGGGCTCGCACGTGATGACGAGCCTGCTCGGTGCCGACGGGCTGGCCCTGATCGGCGAGGCGACAACCGTGGTCGAGGCGGGCCAGCGCGTCGCGGTCGAGCTGATCGGCGGCGCGTAGCATCCGTCGGGTGGCGACGATGACCCTCCAGGTCAAGCTCTTCGCGATGCTGCGCGAGCGCGCCGGCGCCGACTCGGTCGCCGTCGAGCTCGAGCAGGGCGCGACGGTCGAGGATCTGCTCGGCGAGCTCTCGGGCCTGATCGGGGCGATGCCGGTCCGCGCCGCCGTCAATCGCGAGTACTCGGCGAGCGGCCGGGCGCTTAGGCCCGGCGATGAGGTCGCGCTGATCCCGCCGGTCAGCGGCGGCAACGACGTGCATGCGGCGGTCCGCTCCGAGCCGCTCTCGCTGGACCGGCTCGCGGCGGCGGTTGGTCGTCCGGAGGCCGGCGCGATCGTCACGTTCAGCGGCGTCACGCGAGCGGTCGAGCGGCTCGAGTACGAGGCTTACGCTGAGATGGCGGAGGCGAAGCTGGCGACGATCCTCGGTGAGTGCCGGGACCGGCATGGGGCGCTCGCGATCGCGGGCGAGCACCGGGTTGGCAGCGTTCCGCTCGGCGAGCCGAGCGTGATCGTCGCGGCGTCGGCGGCGCACCGCCCCGAGGCGTTCGCGGCCGCGCGTGAGGCGATCGACAGGATCAAGTCCGAGGCGCCGATCTGGAAGCGCGAGATCGAGGGGGGTGAGTCCCGATGGGTGGAGGGCACGACTCCGGCCTGACGCACCTCGACTCCGGCGGCGAGGCGCGCATGGTCGACGTCGGCGCCAAGCCGGAAAGCGAGCGCCGAGCCGTCGCGACGGCGCGGTTGCGAATGGGCCCCGAGACGGCGGCGGCGATCGCTGCCGGCGACGGGCCGAAGGGCGACGTGCTCGGCCCCGCCCGGCTTGCCGGGATCGCGGCTGCCAAGCGAACCGGCGACCTGATTCCGTTGGCCCATCCCTTGCCGCTCACCTTCGCGGACGTGCGGGGTGAGGTCGATGCCGAAGCCGGCACCGTGACGCTCACGGCGGAGGCCCGTTGCGTGGGCCGCACGGGAGTCGAGATGGAGGCGATGACCGCCGCCTCGGTTGCGGCACTGACCGTCTACGACATGGCGAAGGCCCTCGAGCGGGGGATCGTCATCGAGGAGGTCGCGCTGCTGCACAAGAGCGGGGGCAAGAGCGGCGAGTGGAACCGGGATGGCTGAGGGGGCGGGCGCGGCCCGCCGATTCCGCGCCGCGGCGGTGACGATCAGCACGTCGCGGGCGGCCGGCGAGGCGTCCGACGAGGGCGGGCCGGCACTGGCTGAGTTCGCCGCCTCGATCGGGACCGAGGTCGAGGTCCGCGAGACGATCACCGACGACCGTGAGCTGATCGCCGCAGGCCTGCGCCGGCTCGCCGACGAGGCCGGCGTCGATCTGATCCTGACGACCGGGGGCACCGGCTTCGCGCCCGCTGATGTGACCCCTGAGGCAACGCGTGACGTGATCGAGCGCGAGGCGCCCGGGATCGCCGAGGCGATGCGGGCGGCCTCACGTGAGCACACGCCCAAGTGGATGCTCTCGCGGGGCGTCGCCGGCGTCCGCGGTCGGACGCTGATCGTCAACTTCCCTGGCAGCCCGAAGTCGATCGCCGAGTGCGGAGCGGCGATCGCCGGATCGTTACCGCACGCGCTTTCGCTGCTCGCCGGCGAGCGTCCGCACTAGTTCGGCGACCGATCCCGAGACCGGCGCCTGCATGGGCGGCCGGCGCTACATTCGATCGACGGTGGATGAGGTTCGCTCCCGCGCTCGGGTTCATGCGGCGATTGCGATCGCGCTCACCGCGTGCGCGCTCGCCGCCGCCCTTCCGGATGCCGCCGTCGCCCAACTGCAACTGCCGATCCCGCTCCCGCTGCCGGGGAGCCCGAGCCCCGGCGTGCCGACCGGGTTGCCCGGATCCGGCTCGGGCAATGGTCACGGCCACCACCATCGCCGCAACCCCGTCGCCGTCAAGCTGAGCCCCGCGGCGGCCCCGGCACTCGTCCGCACGATCCCGATCACGCGCCGTCGTAACGCTCATCCCGTCGTCGTCACGAGCCTGCCATTGCGCAAGCTCGGCGGCCTGCACCGCGGCGTCCGCCTCGAGGCCGGCGGTGAGCTCGAGACGACGGTCTGCCTGCGGCGCTCGGTCGACCGCAGCCGCGACGCCGCCGGCTGCGCGGGCCGGATCTACGGCTACGACCCCAAAGTCCGGGTGCAGCTCGTCCTCGCCGCGGCTCCCCGCCGCGCCCGGCCGCGCTACACGACACCGCTCGGGCGCCCGCGGACGGTCCGCTGCACGCAGCGGCAGCCGAACCGCAACCACCACTGCGCGATCGCGCTGGACTGGCGCCGGATCACGTTCGGCGCCGGCGACAGCAGGCTGCCGCCGTGCGCGCCGCGCCACTGCCACGTCAACCTCGTCGCCAGCGCCTCGAATGCGCACGCCCGCAAGCGCGAGCGCATCGCCGTCGGCGGCTTCGAGGGTGACGGCCACGTCGACAACCGCGGCGAAAGCCGGATCGCCGCGATCCGCTACGCGCGACCGCTCAAGCGGCCACATCCGCTGACCGACCGGACCCCGTTGCGGCGCGGCCTGTCGCTCGTTGCCGACAACCACTCGATCCACATGCACGCCGTCTACTCAGTCCGGATTCCCCATCCGCGCGCGGGCGAGCAGCTGCGGGTCACGGGCCGTTATCTGGGGGCGCTCGCGCGGCTCTCCTACAACGCGCGGACGCGCACGCAGCTGATCCTGGCCGACCGCCCGCGGGCGACGCGGCCGGGGCCGAGGGCGCGCCGGATCGCGTCCAGCCCTGTGTACCTCTCGCAGCAGAGCAACTTCAACTGCACCCGCGGGCGCAGCGCCCACCGCACGCCCTGCCCGATCGACAAGGTCGGCGTCGCCCGCTTCGGTACCTCCTCGCATCGGCCGGTCTACGTCAACCTCCTGGCCGGTGAGGGCGCGCTCGGCGGTCGCCATCGCGCGAGCGACCGGATCCGCGTGCGCGGCGGCGGCTCGCTCAGGGTCTGGCGCTTCGCCCCCTGAGGCGACGGTCCGCCTCCGGGCGAGGAGGCCCGCCTGGATCAGCGCTGGCCGCGCTCACGTCTTGCCGGGCTCGCTCAGCTCCGCATGCGTCGCCCCGGCGAGCACGTCGATCGCCTCGGGGTTGCCCTGGGTGCGCACGATGACGACGCGGCCTGGCCAGAAGGGACTCTCCGCGGACGTCGAGCCCAGCATCGCATCGACGTAGAGCCAGCACCCGGTGTTGTGCAGCGTCGTCCCGCGTTGCTCCCACGGCGGATCCGTTGCGGCGCGGCCGTCCTCGCCCGGCAGCGGCCCGCGCCGGTGGATGTGCCCGAAGATCACGTGGGGGGCTTCGATCTCGAGTCGGTCGACGACCACCTGCATGGCTTCGACCCCCGAGCGCCCGATCTCGGCGATCGAGAAGTCGCGGCTGAACCGCCCGAGGCCGGCCCGCTCGAGGCCGCTCAGCGTCACGGGGACCACGGCCGAGCGCAGGATGCGACCGCGCCAGTTGCGGGCGCGTCCCGAGGCGCCGCCGAGCAGTTCCCAGATCCGCTGCGTCGGCGGCGAGCCCTCCTCACTTGCAACGTTCGGGCTGCGCGCGCCCTGGGCGAGGTTGAAGAGCAGGTCGTAGACCGGCGCGTGCAGCTTCTCGTAGTCCTGCGGCGAGTCCCGACGACCGGTCTCGCGCCCGCCGATCCTGTCGATCGTGGCAATCGACAGGCGCTCGATCGTCGGCAGCGTGATGTGGCTGTCGAGGTAGTGCCCGTGCGTCGCGTAAACGTCCTCGCGGACCCAGACACCGGGGTAGCTGAGGACGAGGCGCGCGGGTGCCGCCCAGGACTCGAGATCGTTGACGTAGCGGTGGGGCGAGGGAACCTCCTCGGCGAGCCCGATCTCACCGGCGGCGTCGCGCACCCGCTCGAGCCACTGGCCGAGCAGCCGGTGGTCGTGGTTGCCGGGGACGAGGACGATCTCCTCAAAGTGGGAGCCGATCGCCTCGAAGAAGGGCCGCGAGCTCGCCATTGCCTCCTCGATCGGCCCGTCGCGGAGTTCGATCGTGTCGCCGAGCAGCACGAGTCGCTGGCAGTCCGCGGTCGCGTCGAGCAGCCGCTGGACCATCTCGGGGCGACGCAGCAGGTCGACCTCGGCGCTCGAGCCGAGGTGCAGGTCGGAGATCACGGCGGTGCTCATCGCGCCGCATGGTCGCACGGGCGGACACCGGGCTCGCGCGGCGATAGACTCGCGATCGGGATGGAGAGCGCTACCGCATCCGGCGTCAGTGCCGGGAACGGCGCCGGTGCTGCCGGCGCTCCGATCGAGGTGGAGAATCCCGCGAGCGGCGAGACCATCGCCACCGTCCCGGACCTCGGCGCCGCGGAGGTCGCCCAGCTCGCCGCCGCCGCTCGCGCTGCCCAGCCCGGCTGGCAGGCGCTTGGCTTCGAGGGACGCGCCCGCGTGCTGATGGCCGCCCGGGCCTGGCTCGTCGCCAACGGCGAACGCGTCGTGCAGACGATCTGCGGCGAGACCGGCAGGCCGGCGGACGAGGTCCAGTTCACCGACATGGGCTACGGGATCTCGGCGCTCGAGTTCTGGGCCGCCAACGCCGAGCGGATGCTCGCCGACGAAGAAGTTGAGACCGCCTCACCCGCAGTGCGCGGCGGCCGCCGGCTCAAGCTCCGCTACGCGCCCGTCGGTCTCGTCGGCGTGATCGGCCCCTGGAACTTCCCATTGACGAACAGCTTCGGCGACTGCATTCCGGCGCTCGCCGCCGGGAACGTCGTGATCCTCAAGCCGTCGGAGATCACGCCGCTGACGTCGCTGCTGATGGCCGAGATGCTGGCGGCGGCCGGGATCCCCGATGGCGTCTTCCAGGTTGCTACCGGTCGCGGCGAGGCCGGGGCGGCGCTCGTCGAAGAGGCTGACTTCGTGATGTTCACCGGCTCGACGGCTACCGGTAAGAAGGTGATGGCGAAGGCTGCCGAGACGTTGACGCCGGTCAGCCTCGAGCTCGGCGGCAAGGACCCGATGATCGTCCTCGCCGACGCCGACATCGAGCGCGCTGCCAACGCCGCCGCGACTTTCGGGCTTCTCAACGCGGGCCAGGTCTGCATCTCCGTCGAGCGCATCTACGTTGAGGATTCGGTGCACGACGAGTTCGTCGCCCGGCTGACCGAGAAGGTCACCGCCCTACGCCAGGGGCCGCCCGGCGAGCTCGGCTCCGTCGATGTCGGGGCGATCATCTTCCCGCCACAGATCGAGACGATCGAGGCGCACGTCGCCGATGCCGTCTCCCGCGGGGCGGAGGTCGTCGTGGGTGGCCGCCGCGCCGAAGGGCTCGGGCCCGGCCGTTTCTACGAGCCGACGATCCTGACCGGCGTCGACCACTCGATGCGCTGCATGCGCGAGGAGACCTTCGGGCCGACCCTGCCGGTGATGCGGGTCTCCGGTGCCGAAGAGGCGGTCGGCCTCGCCAACGAGGGCGGCTACGGCCTGCAGGCCTCCGTGTGGACCGGCGATGTCGCCCACGGCGAGGAGATCGCGCGGCGGCTCGAGGCGGGCGTCGCCTCGGTCAACGACACGGCCGTCAACTACAACGCGCTCGAGCTGCCGATGGGCGGCTGGAAGGAGTCCGGCATGGGCTCCCGCCACGGCGCCGGCGGCATTCGCAAGTACACGAAGCAGCAGTCGATCCTCGTCACGCCGGCCTGGGCGCCCTCCCGCGAAGCCTTCATGTTCCCCTACGACGGCACGGTCAGCCAGACGCTGGGTGAGGCGATGGCGGCGCTCGCCCTGAGCGAGATCTTCAGCCCCGCCCAGCGGCTGACGCTCGCCGCCTTCTGCGACACGCTGATCCCCTCGCTGGACGCGCCGGCCGAGCTCAACGGCTCCGGCGACCCACTCGGCTTCTGGGCCCGCTCGGCCTCCGACATGGCGATCGCCGAGGCGATCGAGATCGGCCTACTGCAGGCGGATCTCTCCGCGGAGGAGATCGAGGGCCTCCGCGGGCTGCTCGAGGCGCTCGACGAGGAGGGCATGGCCGCGGCTACGCCGCTGGACGCACGCGAGGCGATCATCCATGGCTTCTCCGACAGCTCGCCAGAGGCGCTGGCGGGCGTTGCGACGATCAAGGGCCTGGCGCTGAGCCTCTATTACGCGCTTCCCGACGCGGGCGTCGGCATCAACCCGAACTGGCCGGCGATGGGTTACCCGGGACCGCAGGCGCTGCCGAAGCCCGGGGAGAAGCCACTGCGGCCGCTCGCCCCGCCGGCCGATGAGGCGATCACGCTCGAGGCCGACGTCGTCGTTGTCGGCTCGGGCGCCGGCGGCGGCGTGATCGCCGGCGAGCTCGCCAAGGCCGGCCGCAAGGTGGTCGTCACGGAGATGGGCGGCTACTTCGACGAGTCCGACTTCCTCGGGCTCGAGCTCACCGCATACCAGCAGCTCTTTTTGAACGGCGGCCCGTTCACGACCGCAGAGGGGCAGATCGGCCTGCAGGCCGGCTCCTCGCTGGGCGGCGGCACGGTGCTCAACTGGACCAACTGCCTGCGGACGCCCGACGGGGTCCGCTCCGAGTGGGCAAACGACTTCGGCCTCGAAGGCATTGACGGCTCCGACTACGACGCCCACCTCGACGCCGTCTGGGAGCGGATCAGCGTCAACGACCGCTGCTCGGACCTGAACGGCCCACACCAGCGGCTCAAGGAAGGCGTTGAGGCGAGGGGCGGACACTTCGAGCTGATCACGCGCAACACCGACCCCGAGAGCTACGACCCGGTGACGGCCGGCTACCTCGGCTTCGGGGAGCAGTCGGGCTCGAAGCGCTCGACGCAGAAGACTTATCTCGTCGATGCGGCGGAGAACGGCGCCGAGATCCTGATCGGCTGCCGCATCGAGCGGGTGCTGACCGAGGGAGGACGAGGCGTCGGCGTCGAGGGCCAGTGGGCCCGCGAGGACGGCACGACGGTTGCCGTCACGGTCCGGGCGAAGGCCGTCGTCGTCGCCGGTGGGTCGATCGAGTCGCCGGCCCTGCTCCAGCGCTCCGGCATCGGCGGCCCGGCCGCCGGCGACTACCTGCGCTTGCATCCCGCCGTCGCGATCTACGGGGTCTACGAGGACGATCAGGATCCGTGGTGGGGGCCGCCGCAGGCCGGCCTGTCGCACAGCTGGACGGATCGGGCCGGGGACGGCTACGGCTTCCTGCTCGAGTGCGGTCAGCACACGACCGGGCTGTATGGCGCTGCCGTGCCCTGGCAGTCCGGCACACAGCACAAGGCCGAGATGCTGAAGCTGCGCCGCAACGCCACCTTCATCGGCATCGACCGCGATCGTGGCCACGGCCGGGTCGACGTCGACGCCCGTGGCCGTGCCGTGCCGTCATATCTGCTTACGGACGACGCCGACGTCGGTGTCATCCGCGACTCGCTCGAGGAAATGGTCTACCTGCACGAAGCGGCGGGTGCGCTCGAGATCGGCGCGCTCAGCCGCAAGCCGCTGGCGTGGAAGCGTGGCGAGGACCTCGACGCCTACGCGGAGGCCGTCCGCAGTGCGTCGCTGGCGCCGCGCGAGACCGCCGTCTTCAGCGCCCATCAGATGGGCAGCTGCCGGATGGGCAACGACCCCGCGAGCAGCGTCGCCGGCCCATGGGGGGAGCTGCACGACGCCGGTGGCGTCTGGATCGGCGATGCGAGCGCCTTCCCGACGGCGTCGGGGACGAACCCGATGCTGACGGTGATGGCGCTTGCCCGGCGCACCTCGCGGGCGATTGACGCTTCGCTCTGAGGCCAGGCGGACGCGTCCCATGCGCGTCGTGGAAATGAAGCTCCGGTGACCGGTCCGCTCTACCGCTTCCAGAAGTGGAACATCGCCCACGCCAGGTGGACGTTCCTCGTCTGGCTCGTCGTCGCCGTCGCCCTGGTCGTCTTCGCCAATTCGATTGGCCGGCAGACGAACGACGACCTGACGATTCCGGGCTCGGACTCGACGCACGCGACGAACACGCTCGACCGCTATCTGCCGAACCAGGCAAACGGTTCGAACCCCATCGTGCTGACCGATCCGAACGGCAACCGGATGGATCAGGGGGCGAACAGGGCGGCCGTCAAGAAGACCACTAAGGCGCTGAACTCGAACCAGTACGTGCAGAGCACGGTCAGCCCGTTCAGCGCCGCCGGCGCCGACGATCTCTCCAAGGACGGCAAGACCGCCTTCATCGCGGTGACGCTGACGCTCGGCCCCGACGAGCTCGACCGAGGATCAGGCACACGACGTGATCGGCACCGCCGACGCGGTCGCCAAAGACAAGTACGGGCTCCACGTCAGCGTCGGCGGCTATCTCGGTCAGGCGGTCTCGAGCCCGGCGACCGAATCGAGCGAGGCGATCGGCCTGGCAGTGGCCGTCATCGTGCTGCTCTTCGCCTTCGGCACTGCGATGGCGATGACGCTGCCGATCGTTACGGCCCTCTTCGGCCTCGGCACGGGGCTGGCGCTGATCGGAATCTTCGGTCACGTGATCTCCGTCCCGAGCATCGCGCCGACGCTCGGCACGATGATCGGCCTCGGCGTCGGCATCGACTACGCGCTGTTCATCGTCACCCGCCACCTCAGCTTCATCAAGGAGGACGGCCTCGAGCCGAAGGAGGCGGCCGCCCGCGCTGCATCGACGGCCGGCGGCGCCGTGCTCTTCGCGGGCTCCACCGTGGTCGTCGCCCTGCTCGCGCTCTACTTCGGCGGTATCCCGATCGTCAAGGCTCTCGGCTACTCGTCGGCGATCGTCGTCGCCGTTGCGATCGTCGCCGCGCTGACGCTGCTGCCGGCGCTGCTCGGGATGCTTGGCCACAACATCCTCAGGGGCCACTTCGCGCTTGCCAAGGGGGCCCACAGCGAGGGGCACCCGCGGGGCTGGAACCGCTGGGCGCACTTCGTCGGTCGCCACCCGTGGCCGGCAGCGATCAGCGGTGTCGTCATCCTCGTCGTGCTGGCGCTGCCACTGCTCGACATCACGCTCGGCCAGCCTGACAACTCGCAACTGCCGACCGACACGCAGACGCGCCGCTCCTATGACGCGCTCGAGCAGGGATTCACGGCCGGCGCGAACGGTCCGTTGCTCGTGGCCGTCGAGTTTCAGGACCCGGCAAAGCCGGACACGAAGAAGCTGCACAAGGTCCAGCAACAGCAGAAGCAGCAGCAACAGCAGGCGCAGCAAAAGTACGAGCAGCAGGCACAGCAGGCCGCGGCAGCGGGCCAGCCGCCGCCGCCCGAGCCGCAGGGTCCGACGCAGAAGCAGCAGCAGGAGCAGCAGCAGCAGGAGGCGTTCCTGAAGTCGGACGCGAGCGATCCGCGACTGGTCAAGCTGCAGAACCAGATCGGCAAGGACGAGGATGTCTTCAGCGTCTCGCCGGCGAAGGTCGACAAGAGCGGCACGGCGGCCGTCTTCACGGCGACACCCGTCTCGTCGCCCTCCTCGCAGCGAACCCGGGAT
Organism: uncultured Solirubrobacterales bacterium; assembly: GCA_963850625.1. GTDB lineage: Bacteria > Actinomycetota > Thermoleophilia > Solirubrobacterales > 70-9 > CAXMST01. Next base: position 95,564 of record CAWKLZ010000007.1, on the reverse strand, counting down.
TTGGTCACCCGACTCCGCGAGCAGACCGTGCCCGATGCGCCGAGGACCAGGGGATGAAGACCTACATCGACGGCTCGACTGCCGCCTACATCGACCTCGCGAGCCGGATCGGCGAGAAGCTGCCGCTGGTCATTGCGATCGTGGTCGGGCTCGCCTTCCTGCTGCTCATGATCGCCTTCCGCTCGCTCGTCGTGCCGCTCACGGCGGCGCTGATGAACCTGCTGAGCGTCGCCGCCGCCTATGGCGTACTCGTCGCCGTCTTCGAGAAGGGGTGGGGCCTGAGCCTGATCGGCCTCGACCACACGCTGCCGATCGTCTCGTTCGTGCCGCTGCTCATGTTCGCGATCCTCTTCGGGCTCTCGATGGACTACCAGGTGTTCCTGCTGACGCGGATGCAGGAGCACTGGCGCGAGGAGCACAACAATCACGACGCGGTCGTCGAGGGGCTGGCCGGAACCGCGCGGGTGATCACCTCGGCGGCGCTGATCATGGTCGCCGTGTTCACGAGCTTCGTCCTCAACGGCGATCCGACCGTCAAGCAGTTCGGGGTCGGGCTCGCGGTGGCGATCGCGATCGATGCGACCGTCGTGCGGACGCTGCTCGTGCCGGCCGTGATGATCATCCTCGGCAGGTCGAACTGGTGGCTGCCTGGCCCGCTGGAGCGGCACATGCCGAACCTGGGTATCGAGGGCGGCGAGTACTTCGCGGTGCTCGATACGCCCGACGGGGCCGCCGCGCCGGAGCCGGCGACGGCGACCACGGGAACAGACGCGGGAACGAGCGAAGGAGGCTGAGATGGACGGGTTGAAGGTGGCAGTGACCGGGCCGACTGGCGATATCGGACTTGCCACGCTGAAGGCGCTGGACGCCAGCGAGGCCGTCGCCGAGGTCGTCGGCATGGCGCGCCGGCCGTTCGATCCGGCCGAGCACGGGCTCGGCGCCAAGGTCACGTACGTGCAGGGGGATGTGCTCGACCGGGCCGCAGTCGACGCCGCCGTCGCCGGCGCCGACGTCGTCATCCACCTTGCCTTCATCATCATCGGCGACCCCGACGAGGCGCAGCCGGTCAACGTCGAGGGCTCACGCAACGTCTTCGAGGCGGCGATCGCCGCCGGGGCGAAGCGGCTCGTCTACACGAGCTCGGTCGCCGCGTACGGGTTCCACGCCGACAACCCGCAACCGCTGACCGAAGACGTCGTCCCGCGCGCGACCGAGGGGTTCTACTACTCGGCCCACAAGGCCGAGCTCGAGACGCTGCTCGACGAGATCGTCTCCGCCGCGCGCACCGACGCCTACGTGTTCCGGCCGTGCGTCGTCGCGGGGCCGAGCGCGATCACCTTCGCCGAGACGATCGTCGCGATGCTGCCGCTGTACGGACAGCTGCCGCTCGTCCGCCGGATCTTCGGCGAGGTGCCGTTCCTGGCGCCGGTGTTGCCCGATCCAGGCGTGCCCTTCCAGCTCGTCCACGAGGACGACGTCGCGGCGGCGCTGGTCGCGGCGACCGAGGGCCGCGGCGAGCCCGGTCACTACAACCTTGCCGCCCCCGGGACGCTGCGCGTGCCGGAGCTCGCACGGGCGCTGGGCTGGTGGTCTGTGCCGCTGCCGAAGGGGCTCGTGGGCTCGGTCGACGACCTGCTCCGCCGTGTGCCCGGGCTGCCGGCCGAGTTCGCCTGGCTGAGTGCCTTCCGCGTGCCGGTCCTGATGGACGCGACGCGTGCCAAGCAGAAGCTCGGCTGGGAGCCGCGCCACGACGCCGGCGATACGCTGGCGGCAATGGTTCGCGGCGCCCGCGAGCAGGACGTCATCTAGAGCGAGGAGAGCGGCTATGGCCGAGCGTGAGGACCTGACCTTCGAGTCCGGCGGCGAACGCTGCGCCGCGTGGCTGTACAGGCCCGAGGACGGGGGAGGGGCGGGCGCGCCCATCGTCATCCTCGCCCACGGCTTCGCCGGCACCCGCGAGGCCCGGCTGTGGGCCTATGCGGAGCGCTTCCGGGACGCCGGCTTCGCCGCGCTCGTCTTCGACTACCGGTACTTCGGCGATTCGACCGGCGAGCCGCGCCAGCTGCTCAGCATCAAGCGCCAGCTCGAGGACTGGAAGGCGGCCGTCGAGTTCGCCCGCACGCTGGAAGGAATCGACCGCTCGCGGATTGCACTGTGGGGCTCGAGCTTCTCGGGTGGGCACGTCGTCGCGACAGCCGCCGAGGACTCCCGGATCGCCGCCGTGATCTCGCAGACGCCGTTCGTCGACGGCGCCGCGACGCTCGCCCAGGCGGGCGTCGGCAACTCCCTGCGGCTGACGGCGGCCGGGCTGCGTGACGTCGCGCGCGCGGCGACCGGGCGTGAGCCGTACCTGGTGCCGGCCGTCGCGAAGCCCGGCGAGCTCGGTGCGATGACACAGCCCGACTCCTATGACGGCTACCACGGGCTGTTCGAGCCCGGCGTCGAGTTCCGCAACGAGTTCGCCGGCCGCGCGGCGCTGCTGATCGGCTCCTACCGGCCGACGGCCAAGGCGCCCGCAGGTGCTCTGCCCGCTGCTCGTCGTGATCTGCGCCGGCGACCAGGTGACGCCGCCCGAGCCCGCCCGGAAGATGGCGGCGCGTGCGCCGCAGGGCCGCGCGATCGAGTACGGCCCGGAGTGGGGAGGGCACTTCAACATCTACGTGGGCGAGCTCTTCGAGAAGACGATCGCTGACCAGATCGCGTTCCTGCGGGAGACGCTCGCTGTCGGGGCGGACGCCGGCGCGGCTGAGACGACCGCCGCCGCCTGAGCGGCAGCCGCGGTCCTCTTAGAGCGGGTCGGTCGCGATCGCGCCGACCCGCGCGCCGAGCTCGTCGAGGTGCGGCCACTCCTCGACCGGGCGGTCGGGGCGGCGCACGGCGTCCGGGTCACCGGGCGGAAGCTCGCCGAGTAGCGGCGTCGCCGGCGAGGCGGCGAGCTGCTCGGCGACGGTCTCGCGGGCGACCTCGATCACCTCGTTGCGGTTGCGGCCGTCCATCAGGTTGATCCCCATCGCGTCGAGGTCGCGGCCGGTCGGCTGCACGAGGATCACCTCCGTGCCCTCTTCGCGCAGGCGCCGGGCCTCGCGTCCGAGCCGCTTGCCGGACTCGGTGTTGGTGATCAGCCGGAAGGCCTCGAGTGGGTTGGCGGCGCCGATCGGGTGCAGGGTCGAGGTCGGGTTCAGGCAGATCACGACGTCGAGCCCGAGGCCGCGGACGATGTCCAGGTTCGAGGTCGACCAGATGCCGCCGTCGACGTAGCGGCGCCCGGCGATGCTGACCGGGCGATAGAAGCCGGGGATCGCACAGGAGGCGGCGACGGCGTCCTCGAGCTTCGCCGGCGGCGAGCCCTCGCGCCCGAAGGCGACCCGGCGACCGTTCGCGTAGTCGCAGGCGACGACCCAGTGGTTTGGGTGGCGGGTCCAGCTCCCCGGCACCGCGCTGCGGATGATCTTCTTGAGCGGCTCGTTCGAGATCACCCCGCGCGGCAGCCAGCCGCTCAGGATCCCGGCAGGCGTGTGTGAACGCGGCCTGATCACGCTGCGGAGGACGAGCGGCAGCGAGCCCGGGAAGAAGGGAATCGCCCCGCGCTCGTAGCGGTAGGTCGCGCCGGCGCTGCGGTCCGCCGCCGAGGCCGGCTCACCGCGGGCGTCGCGCATCTCCCCGAACGACTCGCCCGCGGCTGTGGGCGACCATGAACCACGGGGGGATGCCGGCGGCCAGCAGCGAGGCCATCATCGAGCCCGCCGACGTGCCGACGATCACATCGGCGGTCGCCGGGTCCCAGCCCGGTGCTGTCCGCAAGAGCATCAAGCCCGCCCGTCTGCCAGGCGCCGCCCTGGACACCGCCGGCGCCAAGTACGAGCCCGACCTTCATCGGCTCGACTCCTTGGATCTGCATCTGCCCCCACATCGAATGACCCCCCGGCTCTCCTCAGACCCCGACCGATCCGGACTCGCGCCCGCAGACGGGGCAGTGATCGCCATGGGGAAGGTCGCGCTGCGAGCAGTAGGGGCAGCTCTCGATCCGCTCGAGCACGCCGAGCAGCTCGCCGACGCGGCAGACGAGCAGCCGCTCCTCGTCGACCTCGACCCAGGCGCCGGCCGAAGAGGGAAAGACGACGTGATCGCCGACCGCGACGGGCATCTTCACGTCCGCACCGCTCCACCAGTCGAGCCCCGGCCCGACCGCGAGCACGATCCCGTGCTGCGGCGGATCCTCCCGCGACCCCGGCGGCACGACCAACCCCGACGACCGCACCCGATCCGGCTCGAGCTCCTTGATGATCACCCGATCGAACAGCGGCCGCAGCAGATTGCGCATAGGGGGATGGTATGGGAGGGAGGGGGCGGGACCGGGGCGTCACTCCGTCCGGGCCGCGTGCGAACATATGTTCGCTATGCATCCACCTCAGGTTCGCGATGAGATCCTGCGATTGACAGCGTCGGGCGTGAACGACTGCGAGGTGTCGCGGCGGACGGGCATAGCGCGGGCGACCGTTCGCGACATCCGCCGGCGGGCGGCTGGAGAAATTCCGGGAGCGAGGCGCGACGTTGAGTGTTGCCCGCGCTGTTGGCGACCGGCCCGAGCGATCCGCATTGAGCCGGCTGACTATGCCGAACTACTTGGCCTCTACCTCGGGGACGGCCACGTCGTCCGGATGGGGAGGACGTTCCGGCTTCGTCTGTTTCTCGATTCGAAGTACACGGCGATCACCCAAGAGTCCGAGGATCTCATGCGCCGCTGTTTCCCGGCGAACTCTGTCTCGGGTCATGTGCGACCGGGCCACCGAATGGTCGTGCTGTCCGTGTACAGCAGCCACCTGCCGTGCGTCTTCCCTCAGCACGGAGAAGGCCTCAAGCACCTCCGTCTGATCCAGCTCGAGGATTGGCAGACCCGCATCGCCGACGAGCATCCGTGGCGTGTCCTCAAGGGCCTGATCCGCTCCGACGGTTGCTCGTTCGTCAATCGCACGGGCCGGTACGAATATCCGAGCTACCACTTCGCCAACAAGTCGGACGGGATTGCGCGGGTGTTCGAGGACGCTTGTCTGCGAGTCGGGATCGACTACCGATGCAACTTCAACGTCAGGCGCGGTTTGTGGGAGTTCCGGATCAACCGGCGGGCGAGCGTCGCCTTGCTGGATCGCCACGTCGGCGTCAAGCGCTAGCCGCGACTCGCTAAATTAGCCACACCAGCGGCTGTGGTGAAACTGGTATACACGCGAGCCTCAGGTGCTCGTGGGCGCAAGCCCGTGGAGGTTCGAGTCCTCTCAGCCGCATCAAAAAGGGCCTGCCAAGGCCCTTTTTGACGTGCGATCCGTTGCTAAGATCGCCCGCCCCGCGCCGCTATCGTCTAGGGGACTAGGACGCCGCCCTCTCACGGCGGAAACCGGGGTTCGAATCCCCGTAGCGGTATGGCTGGGACGCCCGGCGGACGCGGGGTTTCGTCTTTCGTCCCCCCAGTGCGACGGTAAATAGGCTCCGGGGAATGGCCGCCGAGGAGCATCCCGTGATCGCGGCCCTGCGGGAGCGCCCGGATGGGGCCCGGCTGGCGCTCGTCGTGGAGGGCGGGGGCATGCGAGGAGCCGTCTCCGGTGGAATGGCGCTGGCGCTCGACGAACTCGGGCTCAACGATGCATTCGACGCCGCCTACGGCTCGTCGGCGGGGACGCTGAACGCGATGTGGCTGATCGGGGGGCGCGTCGCGGACGGGATGCCGACGTGGACCGATCCCGGGCTCGTCAAGGAGTTGATCAGCCGGCGACGGATCTTCGGCTCGCGGCCGATCGTGGACGTCGAGACGCTGATCGAGACCCGCTACGAGCAGCTCTCGCCCGGTCTGTTCAATGCCGTTCTCGAGGCGCCGACGGAGCTGCATCCGATCGCGACCGACGTCGCCACCGGCGAGCCCGTGGATCTCCACCGGACGATCAGCGATGAGCCCAGCCTGCGGCGGGCCGTCCGTGCATCGGCGACGCTGCCGCTGCTCGCCGGCGACCCAGTCGACGTCGCCGGTGGCCGCTACCTCGATGCCGGCCTCAGTGCCGCCATTCCCTTCCGCGCCGCCTTCGCCGATGGCGCCACCCACGTCCTGCTCTTGCGCTCGCGCCGAGTAGGCGAGCTTGCGTCGCCGCCGGGGCGCACCTCCGGGAGCGTCATGGGCCGGCTGCTCTCGCGGATCAGCCCCGCCGTCGCGGCGGGCTTTTTGACGCGGGCCGACCGGGAGGGAGCGGACGAGGCGCTGCTGGCCGAGCACGACGCCGATCCGCAACGCACCCCACACGTGCTGTCGGTGCGCCCGGCCCCCGACTCGCCGGTGCCATCCCGGCTCGAACGCGACATCGACGTCGTCAGGGCCGGCCTGGAAGCGGGCAGGCAGGCCATGCATCGGGCGCTCGCCGGTCTCCAGGCGCAGAGCTAAGGGTCGATCCCGATCGTCGCTGCCACGGTCCCAGCCTCGTCGCAGATCCACAGCATCGTGCCGGCACGGTGGACGACGGCCGGTCCGGCCGCGATGCCGGCCCGGAACTCGATCTCGAGCACCGCTTCGCTCTCGCGCGGAGGAGGGATCGGGAGGAACTCCTCGGCGACGCGCCAGTACCAGACGTTGCTCACATGGCCGGCGAAGTCGATGTCGGCGCGCCCGAAACTCCACGGCAGCTGCTCGGCATCATCGGGTGGCGCGGACGGGTGGCGGAGCGAGCTGCGCGCCTTGCGATCGCCGGCACTCGGCCCGTAGATCTCGTCGAAGCCGGGCGGCAGCCGCGCCGGCAGCCGCGTGTCCGGGTCCACGTGCACCCAGATCGCGACCGCATCGACGTCGCCGGCGCCGGGCTCCGAGCCGCCGATCGAGCTCGATCGTTCGGCGACCGACTTGGCGCGGGCGCTGCACCACGTCTCGACCTCGGTCATCGCGCCGAACTCCGGCAGACGGCGGACGGTCAGCGTCAGCCGGCGGATGATCCAGAAGGAATCGGCGCCCACGCCCGAGTCCAGCCCGTCCGCGAACGCCGTCTCCTGTAGCCAGCGCGCGAGGGATGCGATGTGCGCCCGGCCCTCGGCGTCGACATCGGCGGCGCCGACGGTGTGCGTGGCTGTGAATCTGCGGCCCGGCATTGCTCGACGGGGCTGAACCTAGAGAAAAGGGGAGAGGGCCGGATTCCCCTTGCCCGAGCCTTTCCGGATCGAACTCGGGCATACTCGGACGCTCAGCCGCCGCGCACCTGGCAGGTTGCGTCGATGCGGAGCAGCTTCGAGATTCCGGTCCGGTGCCGCGCGACGAATCGGTAGCCACGGTCCGTCGTCTTCGGAAACGTGCGGAAGAGCGCGGCCAGCGGCCGCCCGCCGGGCAAGACCTCGAATAGCTCCGGCGCCGCCGCGCCGGCGGACAGCGCCTCGCCCGACGGAAGCACGAGATGCCACGAGTCGAGGCGCTCGGCCTCGGGCACCCCGGCCGCATCGAGCAGCTCCCGGCCCTCCGCTCCCTGGATCGAGGCGGGCCGCAATTCCCCGCGACGGTCCCAGGCGAGGATCTTGTCGAGGCTCCACTTACAGAAGCCGCAGTCGTCGTCATAGAGGACGACGCGGGTGCGCGCCGGGGCCTCGGTGATCACGGCGGTCACGACGGCTGGTCCTGCCCCATCGCGGGAACGCTAGACCGAACGGGACCGCGGCCGCGATGCAGCCACGGACCGGCGGAGCTGAAGCGACGGATAATGGGAATGTGAACGCTCTCGTCGCCGCCGGGGCCGGGTTTCTGCTTGCCGTCCTGTGGTTCGACCTCATGTTCGACGTGCAAGCGCTGCGGGCCAGCGACGGCGAGCTTCCGGAGGTGGTGCTCGCCTCGATCGCCGGCTACTACAGGCGCGTGACGACGACGGCTCGGCCGATGAACCGCCTGATCGCGCTGGTCATGCTCGTCACGCTGACTGGAATCGTCGTCGAGATCGCGCGGGGAGACGTGCCAGCCTGGGTCGCGTGGATCTCCCTCGCCCTCGCCCTCGCGCCGATCACCCTCGCCGCCACCCGCACGGTACCGAGGGCCGCGCGCCTCGGCGCGCGTGAGGACACCGCCGCCCGCCAGAGCGCGCTCGCGCGGTCCGTGGGCCGCGAGCATCTGCTCTGCCTGGGGTCGATCGCGGCCCTGCTCGTGCTGCAGGTAGCCGCGGTCTGAGCAACGACCCTCGAAATCGGGGACCTCTTGGCGCCTCGCGGTCGTACCGTAGGCAGGGGCCCCCGACGGGCCGCGCAGCCATGCCATCCGATCCGCCAGCATCAGCGACCGCATTGCCGCAGTCCGCGGTGGCGCCGGGCCGGCCGGGCCTGCTCGCAGTCGGGCTCGAGCGTCTGGCTCGTCGCTCGGAAGCGAAGTTGATCCGCCAGGCCCAATCCGGCTCCCGGGAAGCGATCGAGGAGCTCTTCCGCCTCTATTGGCCGATCGCGTTCCGCGCCGCCGGCTACATCACCCGCGATCCCGCAGTCGCCGAGGACATCGCGCAGGAGTCCTTCCTCGCCGCCATCCGCAGCCTCGATCGCTTCGATCGCTCGCGTCCCTTCGGCCCCTGGTTCCGGCGGCTGGTCGCGAACCGGGCGATCGACTGGACGCGGGCTCGGCGGCTGCGCGGCTATGAGCTCGGCGCGGAGGCGATCGACGCGGCGGCCGTCGGCGTCCGGCCGGAGGACGCGACTGTGCGCCTCCCGGAGGACCTTGCCGAGGCGATCCGCGGGCTCCCACTCGACCAGCGCACGGTCGTGGTCCTTCGCTACCTGCTCGAGTACACGCCGGGCGAGATCGCCGAGTTGCTGGGTGTCCCGCGGGGCACGGTCAACTCGAGACTGCGCCGTGGCCTCGATGCATTGGAGGGGGAGGTGAGCGCCCCGTGAGCCGGCTCATTGAGCAGGATCTGAGCAGCGCTCTGCAAGAGGACGAGCTGGAAGGCGAGGATGAGGCGCGCGAGAGGACGTTGGCGACCGTCCGCGCAGCGTTCGCCGAGCGCACCGAGCCAGATCGAAGTCGGCGCCGCCTGGGCGCGATTCTCGGCGGGCTCGCCGTGGTTGCGGCGGTGCTCGTTGGGCTCACCCCGGCAGGCGCCGACCTTCGTCACTGGGTCGACCGGGCCATCAATCCTGCGGCTACGCATCCCCGGGCTGCACTCACACGGCTACCCGGCGGCGGCGCCCTGCTCGCCGAAAGCCGGGCCGGGGCCTCGATCGTCCACGCGGATGGGTCCCGACGCTTTCTCGGTGACTTCTCCGCGGTGTCCTGGTCGCCGCACGGTCTCTACGTCGGTGCCGCTTCCGGCCGCAGCCTCTCGGCGCTGACTCCGACCGGCGATCCGCGCTGGTCGCAACCGGCACCGGGACCGGTCCGCTTCCCCGCCTGGTCGCAGCGGCTCGGCTACAGCGTCGCCTACTTGAGCCACGGCAAGCTCCGCGTGATCGCCGGCGACGGCACCGGCGACCGCGCTCTCGGCCCCGCCGCCGGCGTCGCTCCCGCCTGGCGCGGGCGCACCGACAGCGTCCTCGCCTTCGCCAGCAGCGACGCGGAGATCCGCGTGCTCAACGTCTACAGCGGCCGGATCCTGAGGCGGCTCGGGGCTCCGTCGCCGCTCGCCGGGCTGGCCTTCTCTCGAGACGGGGGACGGCTGCTCGCCTACTCGCGTCACAAGCTGCAGATCACCGACGAGCGCGGCCCCGCCCTCGTCGGCTACACGGCACCGCGCGGATCGAGCCTGCGAGCGGCCACGTTCATCGGCGGCAGCGACCGCGTCGCGTTGCTCGAGACCCGCGCCAGCCGCGGCGGATCGATGAGCAGCCGGGTCTCGATCCTCGGCGACCATGCGGGCCACGAAAAGGACGGCAGCGCCACGCCGAACGTGATCTTCCAGACCCCGGGGCGGCTCTCGGGGCTTGCCGCCGCGCCCGATGGCGCGAGCCTCATCGTCGGCTGGCGCAGTGCCGACCAGTGGATCTTCCTCGAGCCACACGCCGGCGGCAAGGTGAGCGCCGTCGACGATGTCTCGGCCCAGCTCGACCCGGGAGTGCGGCAGCCGCCGTTCCCCGCGCCGAGCTCGTGGTGTTGTTCGAGGTAGGCGCGATCAGCGCGGCTCGAGGCTGTTGAGCAAGCGCAGAACCTGGCGCCGGTCGGCGCCGCGCAGCTTGCCGGCCCGGTAGCTGACCTCGGCCTGCAGCGTCCGGCCCCCACGGCGAAAGTGGAACTCCGTCCCGTGGCCGAGGCACTCGAAGTTGCCGGTGCGGCTGTCGGTGGCGCGGAGCTCGCCGACCGGTCGTCGCGGCGAGCCGCCGTAGTCCTTGTCGTACTCCAAGACGTAGGCGACGAGGGCGCCCGCGGGCGGCTCAGCTCCTGAGCACCCCGCGCGTTCATGCCAGTCGAGGCGATTGGGTGCCACGTTCGTCGCGGCGAAGATCTCCCGGGGCGAGATGATGCCGGTGACGGGGCGATGGATCACATGCCAGCCGGACGGCAGCCGAACGGAGACGTCGGCGGTGGAGACGGCACTTCGCTCGCGATGCGTCTCGACGCTCTTGCTGCTTCCGCAGCCGATTGCGATCCCAGCCAGAGCCGCGAGGGCGGCGAAGGCGGTGGCGGGCGACTTCGGTTCCACGGCCCAGATACGAGGGGGCGCACGCGATCGGTCCCGGACCTCGTGCCATGGCCGGCACGTAGGAGTCGTGATGGCAGCGATCGGCAAGCCGGCCGTCGGCGCAGTGGCCCTTGGAATGCTCGTGGTTGGCGCCTTCGGCTGTGGAAGCGACAGCCCTCCGGCCTCTGCGCCAGCGGCTGCGGCCGCCGCGGCGTCCAAGACCGCTGTCGCCAAGTCCGAGGGACGTTCGTCGGTGCTCAGCTGCGGTGACGGGTGGCGCCCACCGCTCGCCTTGCGTCCTCGCCTTCGAGCAGGTTCGCCTCACGCGTTGCGCTGACCGCGGTCCCGGGGGCGCAGACGTGATGGCGAGCGGCGTCTCCTGCGCGGTGGCGCGGGACCTTCGCTTGCCCGCTGATGGTTTCCCCACGCACTACGCGCGCGCCAGCGAGGCCCTCTACCGACCCTGGCTCGCCGCCGGAAAGTTCACGAAGCCCAAGCCGCAGCGACCGATCGGCTGGACGTGCTTTCAGCGCTATGACCCGAAGGGCAGCCTCGGCGGTGTCCGGCACATCTGCTGGAACGGGAGTGGCGGAGTCGTCCTGTTCAACGCCTACTGAGCCGTGCTCCAACCCGCATAGACTCGGCCGAGGCAATGGCCGAGCAGAGTGGAGTTCCAACCGGCGACGACTACGGCGAACGGCGGCCGACCAGCCACGAGCGACGGGCTGGCGCAGCCTGGAACGCTTCCTACGTCGAGGGCACGGCGCCCTGGGACATCGGGCGGCCACAAGCCGCGTTCGCCCGCCTCGGCGAGCAGGGCGGGTTCACCGGCGCCGTTCTCGACGCGGGCTGTGGGAGCGGGGAGCACGCTCTGCTGGCCGCCTCGCTCGGCCTGGAGGTGCTCGGCGTCGACGTTGCCGAGGCGGCGATCTCGAGCGCGCGTCGGAAGGCGACGGAGCGCGGGCTCGAGGCGGAGTTCGCCGTCGCCGATGCTCTGCAGCTCGGCGAGCTCGGCCGGACGTTCGAGACGGTGCTCGACTGCGGGCTCTTCCACACGCTCGATGCCGACGAACGGCCGTCCTACGTTGCGACCCTCGCGAGAGCGACCAACCCCGGCGCGCGCTTGCACGTGCTGTGCTTCAGCGATGAAGGGCCCGCCCTGGGTCCGCATCCCGTCGCCGAGGATGAGTTGCGCTCGGCCTTCGGAGCGAGCGCCGGCTGGAGTGTCGTCTCGATCGAGTCGGATCGGATCGAGGCGCGACTCGAGCCGCCGGACCTGCCGGCGTGGTTGGCGACGATGACGCGGATCCAGGGCGCGTAGGCGGGCCAATGAGCCCGCCTGTCACTCAGCCCGACGCCAAAAGGCGCTAGTCGGACAAGCTGTCCGGGCTTTGCCCCCCCAGGGGTGGCGAAGTCCGGAACACTGCCAGGCGCTCCGCCGCCGCGTTCCGCACCCCAGCGAGCCCTCGCGGGAGCCACCGCCCCGGCACCGTAGTTAGCCGCGGGATGGGAGGTAGCCGCGGCCGATGGCGAAGCGCGGCGTCGTCGCCACGATCCGGAGGACCGCATCCCCCGTCCGGAAGGAAGATCGATGTTCGAAACCGTTGCCCTGGCGCTTGATGGCTCCGAGCAGGCGGAGGCCGCGATCCCAGCCGCGACGGCGCTGGCCAAGCAGGCCGGCGGGCGGATCGTCGTCATCCACGTCGATGAGCGCACCGTCGCCAAGGGCGACATGCCACCGGTGCATCCGGACGAGGCCGACATCGTCGACAAGGTCAAGGCGCACGCCGAGGCGATCCGCGCGGAGGGCATCGACGTCGAGATCGAGCTCGACTCGTCGGTGCTCGGCGGCCCGGCCACGAAGATCGCCGCGATCGCGGAGATGGAAGGCGCCGGCGTGATCGTCGTCGGCAGTCGCGGCGAGTCCTCGCTGAAGGGGATCTTGGTCGGCAGCGTCGCCCACAAGCTGCTGCACGTCTCCTCCGCGCCGGTGCTCGTCGTTCCCGTTCGCTAAGGGCCATGCAGACAGCGCCCGCCAGCGAGCAGACCGACCTGCTCGAGCGCTTCCTGCCGGTCTACGACGTGTCCGACTCGGTTGCCGTCACAGTCGACGCCGATCGGGCCACGACATGGAAGGCGCTGCTGGACGCTGACCTGATCGACGTCGGCCGCCGCAAGCCGATGGTCGCCGCGCTCGGCGCGGCGCGGATGCTGCCTCAGCTACTTGCGGATGGCCTGCGTGGCCACGGTCTGCCGGAGAAGCCGGACACCTTGCGGCTTGGCGAGCTCGCCGGCGAGAGCTCAGCCCAGGGGGTTGGATCCTGCTCGGCGAGCGTCCGGAGGCGGAGCTCGCGCTCGGCCTCGTCGGTCGCTTTTGGCGGCCGGTAATCGCCTACGCCGACGTCGGCCCGGACGACTTCGGGGACTTCGATGAGCCCGGCTGGGCGAAGACCGTCTACGACCTGCGGGTCGCGCCGCTCGGCGCCGGCCGGACGCTGCTCAGCGGCACGATGCGGACGTTGAGCACCGATGAGGCTGCGCGCCGGTGGTTCCGCCGCTACTGGACGATCGGGGTCGGCGCCGGCGCCCACATCCTCGTCTCGGCATTGCTCGAGACGGTCGCCGAGGAGGCCGCGGCCGCTTCCGCTCGGCCACCTAGGTCTTCGGTCCACTAGTCCGAGATCGCGCCGCCGAGGAAGTCGGTCATCTCGGCCAGGACCTCGTCGGAGTTCGTCTCGTTGAAGATCTCGTGGCGGGCGCCCTCCCAGATGCGTTCGCGGCGCTCGGGGGCGAGGTGCTCGACGGCCTCCCACGTGCCGTCGATCGGCACGATCGGGTCCTGGGCCCCGTGCATCCACAGCACCGGTGTGCCGGTTACGGCCGGGCCCTCGGCGATGGCGCCGCCCGCGGCGAGCAGCGCCTTCAGCGTCGTCGGCTTGAACGGCCCGTGCCAGACGAGCGGGTCGGCGGCGTAGGCGGCCCCGACCTCAGGGTCGCGCGAGAGATCGTCGGGGTCGAGGGCGATCTCGGGCATCGGATCCATGCTGGCGACCGTCTCGAACGCCGGATTCGAGCCGATCGCCGGAGCCGAGAGCACGAGCGCGTCGAGGCCGCCGGGATAAAGCTGCGCGTAGCGGGCGGCGATCAGGCCGCCCATCGAGTGGCCGATCACCGCCAGCGGCAGGCCCGGGTGCTGCTCGCGCGCCAGCTCGGCGACGAGCTCGACATCGGCGGCGACCGCGTCGATGTCCTCGATCAGGACGCGCTCGCCCTCGGACTGGCCATGGCCGACGTGGTCGGGGCCGTACACGACGGCCCCGGCCCTGACGAGCGCCGCGCCGACGTGGTCGTAGCGGCCGATGTGCTCGCCGTAGCCGTGCACGAGCAGCGCGATGAAGCTCGCCCTCTCGTTCTCCCAGACCCGGACGAAGAGGCCGCCACCGCCGCCGTCCAAGTTCAAACCGTCCTCGCCCATCGGCTCTCCTCTCCTCGCTGTTCCCGGCCAGCCTATTGAGGCGCGGTGTGGAGTTCGTCGGCGCCAGCGCTTTGACCGTGGCCTGCCGGTTGCATACCCTGCCCGGCGTGCAATCGACCCCGAGGAGGGGCGCAGATGCTGGTGATCGACACCGGGGAGGACTACCTGAGGCTGATGCCTAGGGTTCCGAGGGCGCGGGCGTAGGCGTGTTCGGGCGGCGACACCGGTGGGTCGAGGATCACGGTGACGAGGCTGAGGGCGTCGTGACGGAGCTCAGCAACGAGGTGATGGGCGGCGGTTGGCGCCAATATCGATTCACGCTGCGTGTGCATTTGTCGGACGGCTCCGTCGCCGAGGCCCGGTTCGTCGAGTCGTCCGCGAAGCTGGTGGAGCCGCTCGTGGGTTCGGTCGTCCCGGTCCGCGTCGATCCGGAAGACCGGTCACGGATCGTGGTGGACTTCGCGAAGCTGGAGACCGCTGAGCGGGCGGACAAGCGCGAGGCGATCATGCTCGCGGAGGCCATCGCAGCCGTGCCGGCCGATCTGCGCGAACGTGGCCTCCCAGGGCGCGCCACCCTCATGGCACACGAGATCGAGACGTCGGACGCACGGTCGGCGACCGTCGTGTTCCACCTCTCCTACCGCACCGACGGCGCCCCCAAGCGGGATGCCGTGTGCCGGCAGACCATCGCGGCCGAGACCGCCGCCAAGCTGAACGTGGGGACCGTCTTGAGCGTTCGGGTCGATCCGTCAGACCCGACCCGCGTGGCGGTCGCACTCAGCGAACCGACGCAATCTGTGACGGTGCTCGACGAGGACCTCCTCGACCCGCTCGCCCGCGCCGCGACGGAGGGGCACCCGTGCGCGGTCACCGTCAACATCTGCGAACGCCTCTTCATGCGCACCCCGACTGGGCTCGAGCTCTACTCCGCCGTGCTCGTCGACGACACTGGGTCCTTTCAGGCGATGGTCGCCCTTCCCGCTGGCACGGCAGAGCCCAAGGGCGGGCAACTCAGCGGCCGGCGACTGTCCGCCAGCCCGATGGATTGCTTCCTCGTCGACTGAGCGGCGCAGCCCACGTTGACCGGCGCCGGACGCTCGCTTACGCTGATCGTCGAGAGCAACCACCCGGAGGAGGGGAGATGACGATCAGCGAGGGCGTCACGCCCGCAGCGCCCGGGACGCGAGTGGAGGCCGTTGCCCCGGGCGGCGGGACCCGCCGGCTTGAGACGGCGACCGAACGCTGGGGACGGATGCCGGTGATCGAGACCGGGGACGACTATCTCGCCTCGTTGCGCGGTCGCGGCACGCGCCTGTTCATGTTCGGCGAGCGGATCGAAGAGCCCGCCGACCATCCGATCGTGCAGCCTTCGATCAACGCGCTGAAGATGACCTACGACCTTGCGATCGATGAGCCCGAGGTCGCGACCGTCCACTCGCCGCTGATCGACGCGACGATCAACCGCTTCCTGCATCTCGCCTCCTCGCCCCAGGATCTGATCGACAAGCATGCGATGCAGCGCCGCCTCGGCCAGCTCACCGGCACCTGCTTTCAGCGCTGCACGGGCCTCGACACGATCAGCGTCCTGCACTCGGTCACCTTCGATATCGATCGCGATCGCGGGCACGGGCTACCACGACCGCTACCTCGACTTCCTGAAGCTCGCGCAGCGGCACAACATCCTGATCGCCGCCGGGATGACCGACCCGAAGGGCGATCGGTCGAAGGCGCCGCACGAGCAGGCCGACCCGGACGTCTTCCTCCACGTCAGCGGCCGCAACGACGAGGGCGTCTTCCTGCGCGGCGCGAAGGCCCACATGACGGGCGGCTGGAACCAGCACTGGATCTGCGTGCTGCCAACGATGAACCTGCGCGAGGCCGACCGCGACTTCGCCGTCGTCGCGATGGTCCCCGGCGATGCCGAGGGCCTCACCTACGTCTACGGCCGCCAAGCCTCCGACACCCGGGCGCTCGAGCCCGGCACGATCGACAAGGGCAACGCGAAGTTCGGCGGCCAGGAGGTGCTCGTCCACTTCGACGACGTCTTCGTCCCCTACGAGCACGTGCTGCTCGACGGCGAGTACGAGTACGCGCAGCGGCTCGTCTCCCGCTTCACCGCCTACCACCGGGCGAGCTACGTGTGCAAGACCGGGCTCGGCGACGTGATCACCGGCGCCGCCGCGGAGGTCGCCGATAACAACGGCGTCGCGACGGCCTCCCACGTCAAGGACAAGCTCGTCGAGATGGTCCACCTGAACGAGACGATCTACTCGAGCTCGATCGCATCCGCGGCGCAGGCGAAGCCGCTCGACTCCGGCATCTGGATGAACGACGAGATGCTCTCCAACGTCTGCAAGCACAACGTGACGCGCTTTCCGTACGAGATCTCCCGCCTCGCCCAGGACATCGCCGGCGGCATCGTCGCGACGATGCCCTCGGAGGCCGACCTGCGCTCCGAGGAGGTCGGGCCGCTGCTCGAGCGGATGCTCGCCGGCCGCGAGGACGTGCCGACCGAGGACCGGATGCGGATCCTGCGGCTGATCGAGAACATGACACTCGGCCGCAACGCGGTCGGCTATCTGACCGAGTCGCTGCACGGCGCCGGCTCACCGCAGAGCCAGCGCATCCAGATCCTCCGCGGCATGGACGTCGAGTTGAAGCGCTCGCTCGCTCGCAAGCTGGCCGACGTGGACGACGGCGAGGAGCGGCCATGAGTGGGTCGATGCTGAGCAGGGTGCTCGTGGCGCTTGCGCTGATCGCCTTCGCGGTGTCGCTGCAGCTCGTGCTCTCAGACGTCGATGCTGCCTGGGCGGCGGCGGCCGTCTGGGGCGCCGCGATCGGCTGTCTCGGCTGCGCCGTGCTGCTGCGCTGGCCGACGCCGCTCGCCTGGGCGCTGGCGCTCGGCGGCGGTCTGCTCGCCGCGATCGCCGTGTTCGTAGCCGATGGCTCGGCCCACTGGCAGGACGGCCCGCTGGGCTGGTCGAGCGAGGCGACGGCGCTGCTGGCCACCGCGCTGTTGCTCGTCGCTGCGCTGATCGCGCTGCAGCGACCCGGATCGCGCCGCCCGCCGCACGCCTCCGGCTAGTCGCGCCGCTGCCCCTTTCGGCGGCGGCCGGCGGCTGAGCCCCGGCGAGCTGCCGACGTTCGCGTAGACCCAGCGCGAGCGGCGGCCGAAGACGGGGCCGAGGGCGACGCGGTCCTCACGGCGGACGAGCAGCGCCGCGGCCACGCAGCCGACCAGCGCGAGTGCCCCGGAGACGACGAAGGCCATCTGGAAGCCGGTTACGTGCGTGTTGATGATGTCGGTGGCGACCGAGTGCACGAGCTTCGACTCGTGAGCGTGTGAGAACCCGCTCTGCTCGGCGCGCAGGATGAAGTCCTGGACGCGGTCGCTCTGCTCAGCCGTCGGATGGATCCCCCGGTCGGCGAGATCGGCGAACAGCTTGTGCTTGTAGACGCTGAGCTCGACCGTGAGCAGGATTGCGATGCCGAGCGCGCCACCGAGCTGCTCGCTCGTGTTGATCATCCCCGCTGCCGTGCCCCGGTCGTCCTCGTCGACGGCGTTGAGCCCGACCGGGTCGTTGACGGTGAGCACGATCCCGAGCCCGATCCCCTGCAGGATCAGACCGGGGATCAGGGCGACGGCGGTCCGGTCGCCGGCGCCGATCGCGAGCGCCGCCCCCGATCCCGCCAGCACCGCGAAGCCGATCGCGAGCGGAATCCGGCCGCCGATCCGGTCGAAGGCTCGGCCGGCCAGCGGTCCGGCGGCGATGATCGGGATCGTCGCCGGGATCAGCGCGATCCCGGCGACCTCGGGCGAGACGCCGATCACGATCAAGAGCAGGAACGGCAGCAGGTAGCCGAGCCCGAGCTCGATCATCCCGGCGATCACCTGGCTGATGTTCGAGGCGAGGAAGTTCAGGTGGCGGAAGAGACGCAGGTCGAGCAGCGGGTCGGAGACACGGAGCTCGATCAGGGCGAAGATCGCAAAGCCGGTGAGGCCGATGATCAGCGGCACGAACGTGAGCGGGTCGCTGAAGCTCTCCTGCTGTAGCTGCGAGAGCCCGAAGAGCAGGCTCGTGGCGGAGATCGCGAGCGCGGCGACGCCGGGAAAGTCGAGGTTGCGGATGGACCCCGCACGGGAGGGGGCGAGCGCCGGCACCGAGCGGAGCGTCAGTGCGATCGCGACCAGGGCAAGCGGCACGTTGATGAGGAAGACCAGGCGCCAGTCGATCGCCGTCAGCAGGCCGCCGAGGACCGGGCCGGCGGCGGCGAACGCGGCGGAGCCGCCGGCGAGCACGCCGAGCGCGCCGCCGCGCTTCTCCGCCGGGAAGACGGCAGCGACGATCGCCACCGCCGTCGGCATCATCAGCGCCGCGCCGAGGCCCTGCAGGGTCCGGGCGCCCAGCATCCACGGCATCGACTGCGAGGCGGCCGCGAGCGCCGTCGCGATCGCGAAGGCGGTCGCGCCCCAGAGGAAGACGCGTCGCAGGCCGAGCAGGTCCCCGAGGCGACCGCCGACGACCATGAATGCCGCCAGCGGCAGGATGTTCGCGGTCAGGATCCAGCTGCCCTCGCTGAGCGAGCCGTGCAGCTCCGCGACCGCATCCGGCGTGGCCAGCGGGACGGCGGTCTGGTCGACGAGGATCAAGCTGCTCGACAGCGTCATCGCGGCGAGCGCGATCGTCGTGCGGGTCGCCGCACCGCCGCCGGAGCCCTTCGCTGCCCCCGCACCGCTCAATCGAGCACCCGCAGCACGGCGTAGTAGCTGTCGTGGCGGCGCAGCCACGGCAGGTGGACGTCCTCGACGAGCTCGAGCGGCCGGATCGCGCGGGCGATGCCGACGAGTGCTTCCGGGCTCAGACCCCACCACCAGTTGACGGCGTGGCTCGTGGGATCGAACGGCTCATCGGCGACCTTGCGGCTCACCCCGGCGTAGCGACGGCGTTGCTCCTCGTCGAGGCCCGGGTAGAACGCGGCGGCGCCCGGCAGGCCGGGGATCGACGGGATCACCTTCGAGCCGACGATCAGGTACTCGCCGGTGATCGAGAGGAGGTTCGCGATCAGCAGATGGGGCACGGGCGTGTGGTAGAGCAGGCCCGAGCACCAGACGACGTCGTGGGTGCCGAGCGCCTGCACCTCCGCGGTCTCGTGCAGATCCGCCTGGGCGAAGCTGACCTGCGAGTTGCGGCGGGCGTGCTCTGCCTCGTACTCCGCGCTGGCCGGCCACTTGTCGGAGGCCGTGACGCGGGCCGCGCCCAGCTCCTCGGCGAGAAACGCGCAGCTGCCGTTCATGATCCAGAGGCAAGCCGTGTCGACGAACGAGCGGCCGGGGGCATAGCGGTCCGATCAGCTCCTCCTGGGCACGGAAGACGAGCGGCGCCCGCTCCGACATCGCGCTCTCGCCGGCAGCGGCGGCCCGCCGGGCCGGCATTCGCGCCAGCCGCCGCCGCATCAGTCGCGCCAGCAGCCGCTCCTCGGCCCGCTCAGCCCAGGTCATTCCTAATCCACCCGTCGAGCTCGATCACCCGCGCCACGGACGCGAGGCTACCGAGCGGCTCAGCGATCAGCGGCAGAGCTTGTAGCGATCACGGAGCGTGCGAATCCGGCCATCGAGCAACTCGGCGTCTACGGAGATCTCGGCGCGGCGGCCGTCGCCGAGCTTCTTGTGGCTGACCGTGACCCGGAACGGCGGTTCGTCGACCGAGCCCGCTCGCTTGCCGTTGACCTTGAACTTCGCCGAGGCGAGCGGCTCGCCGTCGTCCCGGCGACGGTGATGCGGAGCCGCTTCACGCAGCGGCCCCTGTGCTTGCCGCGCTTGTGCTTGCCGCGCTTGCTCTCCTTGCTGCGCTTGCCGTCAGTCTGCAACTGCAGGCTCGGCTGGGTCCGGCAGCTCGCCCCCGCGCAGTCGGCGAGGCCGGCGAGCTCCTCGCGCAGGTAGCCCTCGAGCTCCGCGTACTTCCTCTTGCCGTACAGGTTGTCGAGCTCGTAGGGATCCTCCTGCAGGTCGTAGAGCTCGTTCTCGCCACCCGCGTTCTCGACGTACTTGTAGCGCTGCGTGCGCACCGCCTTGTAGACGCCGGTGTCGGGCTCACCCGCCTCGCCGAGGCCCGAGTACTGCTCGAGCAGGATCTCGCGGCCCTTGTAGCGGTCCGGGTGTTGGGCGAGGGGCATCAGTGAGCTGCCCGTCGACCTTGACGAGCGGCGTCGCCCCGGCGACGTCGGCGATCGTCGGCGCCAGATCGATGTTGGCCGACATCTCCTTGACGGTCTCGTCGCGCGGGATCCCCGGGCCCCGCATCATCAGCGGCACCCGCACGGCTTCCTCGTAGACGCGGTTCTTGCCGGTCGGGATGCGGTGCTCGCCTCCGAAGAAGCCGTTGTCGGAGGTGAAGATGACGAGCGTGTTGTCCAGCTCCCCGGTCGCACGCAGCTCGTTGATGATCGTGCGGACGCCCCGGTCGAGATCGAGCAGCGACTCCGCCCGGCACCAGTAGCGCTTCTGGATCCGCTCGATCGACGTCGAGCCGAGTGGCGAGAGCTCGCGGATCGCCGCGGGCTTGTCCTTGACGTTCTTCTCGTTGAAGTTCGGGGGCTCCGGCATCGGCTGCGAGCTCAGGGTGCCGAGGTCCTGCACCGCCGGCTTGGCGCTCTTCGAGCAGGTCGCCGGCGAGCCGTCCGGTCTGTTCTGGGGCCCGCCTCCGTGCGAGGCCAGGTAACCCACGGAAAGGAAGAAGGGCTGGTCGGAGGGTGCCCGCTGATCGATGATCTGCACGGCCTTGTCGGTGTAGACGTCGGTCGAGTAGGTGTTCGGCTGCGCCGGCGCGTCGGGATCCTCCTGCTCGCTCCCGTACTCGACCCACTGATTGTCCTCGAAGAGGTCGTAGCCGTAGTACTTGTAGGTGTCCTTGGAGCCGTGCCACTCCGACCAGCCGGGGGGCACGCCGATCGGGCTCTCCTCGTAGCCGTTCAGGTACTTGCCGATGTGGGCCGTGTAGTAGCCCGCGTTCGAGAGCCAGACCGGCATCGCGGTCTTGTTGTTGAAGCGCTGGAAGCCCCCGTACGGGGCGCCCTTGTTGCCGAGCACCCCGTGGTTATGCGGGTACTGGCCGGTGAACAGGGTCGCCCGCGAGGGGCAGCACAGCGGCCAGACCGCGAGGTTCGTCGGGAAGGTCGCGCCGCGACCGCCGATCATCTGCTCGGTAAGCGGCATGAAGCGCATCTGTTCCTGGGTCTGGTCGTCGCTCTCGAGCAGGACGATGTTGGGCCGCTCCTGCGCCTGCTGCGCGGCGGCTGCGGAGGAAGCCCCAACGCCGCCGAGCAGGTGCGCCAGCGCGATCAAGAGCAGCGCCAACGAGACCGCAACTGCGGCCTTCCTTCCTGCTCGGCCAGTTCGAATCGGCTTCGTCATGCACTCCCCTCCCCGAAAAGGATAGGCTGCGGAAAGGAGGTCCCGGCCGGTCGTCCCACCGGCCCGGGATGGGCAACAGGCAATCGGAGGTTCAGGGAATGGGCAAGGTTCGCGCGCTCGTCGTACTCGCAACCGGAGTGCTGCTCGCGATAGCGATCGCAGCCTGCGGCAGCTCCTCCAGTAGTTCCTCGGGTGGCACGATCATCCGCGGCACGACGGATCAGCCGATCTCCTACGACCCGGCAGGCGCCTACGACCTGCCTTCCTATGACGGGATCTACTCGATCTATCAGAACCTCCTGACCGTGCCTCCGGGCGGCAACAAGGCCGAGCCCGAGGCCGCGCAGAGTTGCGACTTCACTGACAAGACAGACACAACTTTCGAGTGCAAGCTGCGGCCTGACCTTAAATTCTCCGACGGCTCGCCGCTGACCGCCGACGATGTCGTCTTCTCGTTCGAGCGCAACGTCAAGATTGCCGACCCGAACGGCGCCTCTTCGCTGCTCGCCAACATGAAGAGCATCGAGGCGAAGGGCGACGACACCGTCGTCTTCCACCTGAAGGAGCCGGATGCGACCTGGCCGCTGCTGCTGACCACGGGCTCGTTCGCCATCGTGCCCTCCGATACGTACCCGGCGAACAAGCTGCAGCCCTCCGATCAGGTGATCGGCTCGGGCCGCTACACGCTCGCCTCCTACGAGCCCGGCCAGCAAACCGTGCTCGAGAAGAACCCGCAGTACTCGGGTGACTCGCCGGCCAAGAACGACCGCGTGATCATCAAGTACTACAAGAAGGCCTCGCCGCTGAAGCTGGCGGTCCAGAACGGCGATGTCGACATCGCCTACCGGAGCCTGAGCCCGACCGACATCGAGGACCTGAAGAGCGCCGACGGCCTCAACGTCGTCTCCGGCAACGGCACGGAGATCCGCTACATGGTCTTCAACACGAAGCTGCAGCCCGGCGACAGCGACGCGCAGAAGCTCGCGATCCGCCAGGCCGTGGCCCAGACGATCGACCGTCAGTCGATCGCCGACAACGTCTACAACGGCACGGTTCAGCCGCTCTACTCGCTGGTCCCGCAGGGCCTCCAGTACGCGACTGACTCCTTCGCGCAGCAGTACGGCGAGGGCCCCGACGTTGCCGCCGCCAAGCAGACTCTCGCGGACGCCGGCGTGAAGACGCCGGTGCCGCTCGAGATCTGGTGGACGCCGAGCCACTACGGCACTGCCTCCGGCGACGAGTACGCCGAGATCAAGCGCCAGCTCGACTCCAGCGGCCTCTTCGACGTGACGCTGAAGTCGACCGAGTGGGATCAGTACTCGACCTCGGCCTTCACCGACGAGTACCCGATCTACCAGCTCGGCTGGTTCCCCGACTATCCGGATCCGGACGACTACACGTCGCCCTTCTACCTGCCGGACTCGTTCCTCAACGACCACTTCGACGATCCGCAGATCGACAAGCTGGTCGCCGACGAGAAGGCCACTGACGACGACGCGACGCGCTCGAAGGACTTCGAGCAGATCCAGAAGCTCGCCGCCGAGCAGGCCCCGGTGATCCCGATCTGGCAGGGCGAGCAGGTTGCCGCCGTCCGCGACGGGGTACATGGCGTCGAGGAGACGTTCGATCCATCGTTCATCTTCCGCTTCTGGCTGATCTCGAAGGACTGATAGGAGGCCCGCCCCCGGGCGGGAAGCAACGGAATTGAGCGGGACGACCGGATCGGGGAGCCTGCGCGCGTACATCCTCACGCGGATCGCGCTGGCGCTGCCCACGGTCCTGATCCTGCTCACCGTGGTCTTCCTGCTGATGCGGGTCGCGCCCGGCGACCCGATCAGCGCAGCGCTCGGCGCGAGGCTGCCGGCAAAGGAGCTGGAGAAGCGCAAGGAGGCCGCCGGTTACAACAAGCCGGTGATCGTGCAGTACGGCGAGTACCTGAAGCAGGTCGCGACGCTCGATCTGGGTCACTCGGTCACCGACAACCGCTCCGTCGGCTCGATCCTCGTCGAGAACGGCAGCGCCACGCTCGAGCTGACCCTGGCAGCGTTCATGATCACGCTGCTCGTCGGCATACCCATAGGCCTGATGGCGGGTCGCTACCGGGACGGGCCGTGGGACGTCGGCGGTCGTCTCTTCGGCATCGTGATCTATGCCTTCCCGGTCTTCTTCTTGGGTTTCCTCTTCCAGCTGCTCGCTTCGAAGGTCGGCTGGCCGACGTCCGGGCGTGCGAGCCCGCTCGTCGACTACGACCTCAACAAGGTCACGCACTTCTACCTGCTCGACACCCTGATCCAGGGCGACTTCAACGCCTTCTGGGATGTCCTCCAGCACCTGATGCTGCCCGCTTTCGTGCTCGGCATCACGATCGCGGGCGTGCTCATCCGGCTCGTCCGGGTCAACCTCCTGCAGACGATGCAGGGCGACTACGTCGAAGCTGCCCGGGCCCGTGGCGTCAGTGAGCGCCGGGTCGTGAGTGAACCACGCCTTCCGCAACGCGCTCGTCCCCGTCGTCACCGTCGCCGGCCTGCAGTTCGCGATCCTGCTCGGCGGCGCCGTGCTCACCGAGGAGACCTTCAATTGGCCGGGGATCGGCTCGGAGCTCGTCCGCTACCTGAACCAGCGCGACTACATCGCGGTGCAGGGCATCGTCACCGTCTTCGCGATTGCCGTCGTCGTCGTCTCGGTGCTGATCGACATCCTCAACGCGTTCATCGACCCGCGGGTGAGGTACCGATGAGACGCCCCGGTCTGCCGCGCTGGCTGGCGCCGATCCGCGAGTCGCGAGGTGTCTCCCGCTGGCTGTTCTGGACGGGCGTCGTGATCGTCACCTTCTTCGTCGTGCTGGCGATCTTCGCGCCGCTGATCGCCCCCTTCGGCTTCGACCAGGTCAGCGACGCAGCCGGCCGCTTCCCCAAGCAGGCGCATCCCGACTCCACCCACCCGTTCGGGACCACCGTCGGCAGCTACGACGTGCTCTCGCGCGTGATCTGGGGCTCGCGTACGGCGATCGAGGTCGTCGTCTTGGCCGTGGTCTTCTCACTCGTGATCGGCGTCCCGCTGGGACTCATCTCCGGCTACCTCGGCGGCCGCCTCGACCGCTTCCTCGTCCTCGTCATGGACGCGATGTTCGCCTTCCCCTACATCCTGCTGGCGATCGTCATCGCCTTCCTGCTTTCCGACACCTTCGGCCAGGGCGTCTTCACGGCAGCGATCGCGATCACGGCGGTGTATGTGCCGCAGTACTTCCGCGTGGTCCGCAATCACGTGATCAGCGTCCGCGAGGAGTCCTACGTGGAGGCGGCGCGGGCGCTGGGCGCGCCACGGCGGACGATCATCACGCGCTACATCCTCCAGAACGTGGTCCAGAACGTGCCGCCGCTGGCGACGCTGAACGCCGCCGACGCGATCCTGACGCTCGCCGCCCTCGGCTTCCTCGGCTACGGGATCCAGCCCACCGACGCGGCCGAGTGGGGCTACGACCTGCAGCGCGCGATCGACGACGCCGGCGCCGGGATCTGGTGGACCGGGCTGTGGCCGGGCCTGGCGATCGTGCTCCTGGTGACCGGCTTCACGCTGCTCGGGGAAGGCCTCAACGACGTCATCAACCCGCTGATCCGCGCGCGTCGGACCACCACGGCCGAGCTGCCCGACCGCGATAAGGGCCCCGCCGGCCCCGGGTTGGCGGGCGAGGAGGGAGAGCGCCTGTGAGCGCCCAGCCCGACTCCGATCCGATCCTGACCGTCGACGATCTCCGCGTCTGGTACGGGACCGCCGATGTGCCCGTGCGCGCCGTCGACGGCGTCTCGTTCGAGATCGGTGCGGGTGAGACGCTCGGCCTGGTTGGCGAGTCGGGCTGCGGCAAGTCGACGCTCGGCCGCGGCGTCCTTGGCCTGCTGCCGGCGATGGCCTCCGTCGACGGTTCGGTCCGCTACGCGGGCTCCGAGCTCGTCGGCCGCGAGCAGGCCGAGATGCGGGCGATGCGCGGCCCCGAGCTCGGGCTGATCTTCCAGGAGCCGATGACGCGCCTCGACCCATTGCAGACGATCGAGTCGCACTTCCGGGAGGCGCTGCGCACGCACGCTCCCGAGATGGACAAGGACGAGGTCCGCCGGCGCTCGCTCGAGGCACTGGCCGGCATGGGCATCCCGCGGACCCGCTTCACGCAGTACCCGCACGAGTTCAGCGGCGGCATGAGGCAGCGGATCATGATCGCGCTGGCGCTTGTGCTCGAGCCGAAGGTGCTGATCGCTGACGAGCCGACCACGGCGCTCGACGTCATCGTCGAGGCGCAGATCCTCGGCATCCTCGCCGACCTGCGGCGCAACTTCGATACCGCCGTGCTGCTCATCACCCACAACCTCGGGATCGTCGCCGAGGCCTGCGACCGGGTCGCGGTCATGTACGCGGGCCGGATCGTCGAGGAGGGCGATGCGCGCGAGGTCTTCTCCGAGCCCGCGCACCCGTACACGCGCGAGCTGCTGCGCTCGACGATCTCGCTCGAGACGACCGGGCTCAACTACATCCCCGGCGCGCCCCCCAGCCTCAAGGACCCGCCGTCCGGCTGCCGCTTCCACCCGCGCTGCCCGGACGCGATGAAGGTCTGCGCCGAGCGCTTCCCGATCGAGGTGCGGACCGCTGCCGGGCAGCGCACGGAGTGCTGGCTGCACGGCCCCGAAGGCGAGCTCGGCCCAGGCGACCGCGAGCCGCTGCCGCGTGGCGACATCCTCGAGGCGGAGGAGGCGTGAGGTGAGCGACGACGTGCTGCTCGAGGTCCGCGACCTGCGCACGACCTACTCGGTCCGGGGCTCGTTCCTCGACCGGATGCGGGGCCGCGAGGCCGGCTCGGTGAAGGCGGTCGACGGCGTCTCCCTCGACCTGCACAAGGGCGAGGTGCTCGGCGTCGTCGGCGAGTCGGGCTCGGGCAAGACGACGCTCGGCCGGACGCTGCTCGGCCTCGTCGAGGCTAGCGGCGGCTCGATCCGGCTCGAGGGCCGCGAGATCTCCTCGCACTCCGAGAGCGAGCTGCGCACGCTGCGCCGGCGGATGCAGATCGTCTTCCAGGACCCGCACGCCTCGCTCAACCCGGCGCTCACCGTCGGCGCCCTGGTCGCCGACCCGCTGCGCTTCCACAAGCTCGCCTCCGGCCGCGAGGAGCTGCGCGAGCGGGCCGCCGCGGCGCTGGAGCGGGTCGGGCTGGCGCCCGCCGAGGAGTTCCTCGACAAGTACCCGGCCGACCTCTCCGGCGGTCAGAAGCAACGCGCCGTGATCGCTCGGGCGATCATTCTCGAGCCCGACGTGCTCGTCGCCGACGAGCCGGTCTCGATGCTCGACATGAGCGTCCGGGCGAAGATTCTCGAGCTCATGCTCGAGCTCAAGGAAGAGCTCGGGCTGACCTACCTCTACATCACCCACGACCTCGCCACGGCGAAGTTCTTCTGCGACCGGATCGCGATCATGTACCTCGGGAAGGTCGTCGAGATCGGGCCGGCGGCGGAGATCTACGCGAACCCCTCACACCCGTACACCGCAGCGTTGCTGCGGGCGATCCCCGAGCCGGATCCGCGGCGTGCCGTGCCTCGCGACCTGCCCCGGGGCGAGGTCCCCGATGCAGTCGTGCCGCCGCTCGGCTGCACCTTCCATCCGCGCTGCCCGCGCGCCTTCGGCTCGTGCGGCTGGGAGGGCCGCGACCTGCGGATGCTGCTCGAGATGCGCTGGAACGAGCTCGACACCGAGCGCTACGAGGCCGAGCGCGAGATCGTCGGCGACCTCGCCGTCCTCGACGTGCCCGCGACCGAGGTGCTCGTGCCGGCGGCTGAGGGCGCGAGCAACGAGCAGGTTGCGGCGATCGTCGAGGAGCTGCGCTCCGCCACGGCGGACGACCCGTTCTGGAGCGGGGTGGAGGGGACCGAGGTCGAGCAGGGCGGCGTCCGCTTCCGCTTCCGCGAGCCGATCGAGCCCCGCGAGCTCGCCGTCGGCGCCTCGACCGTGCGCTGCCATCTGCACGACCCCGACGTGCCGGGCTCGCCGGCGGCGGGCTGACCGGCTGAGGTGCGGCCTACGGTGGAGCAGGAGCCGCGCTACGTCCCGGCCGCGGGGCGCGATCTGCTGACACCGGCATACGACCTGGTCGTGCGGCTGACGATGCGCGAGGGGACGTTCCGGCCGCGGCTTGTCGCAGCGGTGGGCGAGGGGCTGCCCGCCGCGGGCGCGGGAGCCCGCCTGCTGGAGGTCGGCTGCGGCACTGGGGCATTGACGGCGATGCTCGCCGAGGCCCTGCCGGTGGCAGCGGTTTGGGGGCTCGACGGCGATCCGCGCGTGCTCGGCCGGGCACGGGCGCGCCTGCGGCCGCTCGCCGGGCGGGCCGGCGGCGCCGTCGAGCTGGCGGAGGGCAACGCAGCCGAGCTGCCCTACGGGGACGCGAGCTTCGATCGGGTCGTCGCATCGCTCTTGCTCCACCACCTCGACGATGCGACGAAGGCGAGGGCGCTGGCGGAGGCGGCGCGGGTCCTCCGTCCGGGTGGGCGCCTGCACGTCGCGGACTGGGGCCGGCCGCAGGGCATAGGCCCCCGCCTGGGCTTCGCCGCGCTCCGCCTTCTGGACGGCCGTGCGAACACGCGGATCCATGCCGAGGGTCGCCTCGAAGAGATCGTTCACGCCGTCGGCTTCGGGCGCGTCGAGAGCAACGGATCGCTCGCCACCGTGTGGGGTACGCTCGAGCTGCTGACCGGCTACACCACTGTCAAATTCGCATAGGCTCAGCCGCATGAGCGCCACAGCAGAGAGGTCCGAGCCCGTCATCCCCCTCGTCCCCTCCGACGAGGAGCGGTTGCTGCGCGAGGCGGTAGGTGGAATCACCTCGGGCTACGGGGCGAAGTACATGCTCGAGTGCACGGAGGCCGGCGAGCCGCCGACCGAGCTCTGGGACGCGCTCGCCGAGAAGGGCTACTGCGGCGTCAACCTGCCCGAGGAGTTCGGCGGCGGCGGGCTCGGCATGACCGGGCTGGCGGCCGTCCAGGAGGAGCTTGCGCTGCAGGGCTGCACGCAGCTGCTGCTCGTCGTCTCGCCGGCGATCGCCGGCTCGATCCTCGTCGCCCGCGGGAGCCGCGAGCAGCAGGAGGAATGGCTGCCGGGACTGGCGCGCGGGACCACGCGGATCGCCTTCGCGGTGACCGAGCCCGACGCCGGCACCAACACCCACAACATCTCCACGCGCGCGAAGCAGAACGGCGACGGCAACTGGGTGCTGAAGGGCCAGAAGACCTACATCTCCGGCGTCGAGCACGCGACACACATCCTGATCGTCGCCCGCCAGGAGCTCGACGACGGCCAGCTCGGGCTGCCGCTGTTGTTCATCGTCGACGTCGACGCGCCGGGGCTCAACCGCGAGTCGATCCCGATGGCGCTGCGGCTGCCCGACAAGCAGTGGACGCTGTACATCGAGGGCATCGAGGTCGGCGACGAGCGGCTGATCGGCGGCACCACCGGCGGCCTCGGCGCGCTCTTCGACGGGCTCAACCCGGAGCGGATCATGGCGGCGGCGGGCTCGATCGGCGCCGGCGACCGCGCGCTGCGGCAGGCCTCGGAGTACGCGCGCGAGCGTGCCGTCTGGGGCAAGCCGATCGGCACCCACCAGGGCCTCAGCCATCCGCTCGCCCAGTGCAAGGTCGAGCTCGAGCTCGCCCGAGTGATGACGCAGAAGGCGTGCGCGCTTTACGACGCCGGATTCAAGGGCGCCGGCGAGGCCTCGAACATGGCCAAGTACGCGGCCGCGGAGGCGACGGTCAAGTGCGTCGATCAGGCGATCCAGACCCATGGCGGCAACGGCATCGCGCTCGAGTACGGGCTCACCGACATGTGGTGGGGCGCGCGGCTCAACAAGATCGCCCCGGTAAGCCGCGAGATGATCCTCAACTACGTCGCCGAGCACTCGCTGGGCCTACCCAAGAGCTACTAATACGGCGGGCATGGGGTTGCTCGATCACATCACGGAGATCCGGACTGGCCGGCGCCGGGGGTCCTCTTCCGCGATCTGAACCCGATCTACCGTGAGCCGGCCCTCATGGAGGAGGCGGCTGGCGCAGCTGCGGCGACCGCGCGTGAGCTCCCGCGGCGGCGGCGGCTTCGAGCTCGTTGTCGCGCCCGAGGCGCGCGGCTTCATCCTCGGGCCGATGCTCGCCCTGGAGCTCGGCGCCGGCTTCGTCCCGGTCCGCAAGCCGGAGAAGCTTCCGCCGCCCGTGCACGGCACTCCTTCGAGCTCGAGTACGGGCGCGAGAGCCTCGAGATCAGCCCCACCCGCTCGTCCGGCTCGGCCCGGTCCTGATCTACGACGACGTGCTCGCCACCGGCGGCACGGCGACGGCGACTGCACGGCTGGTCGAGCGCCCTCGACGGCGCCCCCGCCGCCTTCGCATTCCTGCTCGAGCTCGAGGGCTCGGCGGCCGGGCCCGGCTCGAGGCGGACACCGGCTTGCCCGTCGGCGCCGCCCTGTTCGGCTGAACCGGCGCCGCCGCCGGCGGCGGCGTGCGCAAAGCTGGGCCCGTGTTCTCGACCCTCCGCCACAGAGGCTTCCGCTGGCTCTGGGCCGGCGCCCTCGGCGCGCGCGTTCAGCTCGCGGCCCGCGCAGGAGGAGCGGGGTTCGTCGCCAGGTCGAGCAGCAGGGTCTGCGTGATCTCGTCCAGGTAGGCGCTGGAGATGCCCGGGGCGGAGGGTGTGAGGTCAGCCTTCGCGGTCGGGCCACGCCGGCCGGCGACGAGCGCCGCCCATTCGCCACGCTCCATGCCATCGCCGGTGAGCACCAGCGCGCCGTTGACCGAGGGCGACCCGGTGCCCGCGAAGAACCCGGTGAAGACGCGCACGGGCTTGCCGGGCAGTCCGGCCTCGGCGTTCTCGGCGGCGTAGCGCAGCGGCTCGACCGCCTGCAGCCCCCGCTCACGAGCGTATTCGGCGTAGAACGCCTCCTCGGCGCACCCCTTCGCATCCCCGTTGATACGCCGCCGGAGGACGAGGAAGAAGATCAGCAGATAGAGGCCGCCCTCCCAGATCGCTGCCGCGAGCAGCGGGTTCGCCAGGTTGAGGATCAGCCCGTACAGGCCGCCGGCGATCACGCTGATGACGAGCGTGAAGCCGAGCGCCGTGAAGGCCGAGCCGAGGTATGTGCCGGGCCGGCTGCGGAGGACCGACTGGTAGGAGTCCGTCGCGGCGGCGACATCCTTCGGAGGACCGTCACTGAAGCTGACGTGGTCGAGCAGCGTGCTCACGCGGGCCATGCGACTGTCAGCCTTGGCCTTCGCCGCCGTGCGCGGAGCCTCGCCGCTGCTCGACTCCTCCACGGCCTCGGCGCGGATAGCGGTGGCGATCTTCGTCGCATCCGCGCACAGCGACTCGAGCTCGCCGCGCCCGCTCAGGTGCCCGTCGCGGACGACGACGAGCACGCCATCGGCGAGTTCGAAGCCGAAGTCGCGCGGGCTGCGTGAGAGCCAGTCGGCGAACGCGGGGGAGATCAGTTCGGTCAGCCACCCGGCGTCGACGCCCTCGTCGACGCGGACGTTGACGTTCTCGACCTCGCGCACCTCGGAGTGGGAGACGAGGCCGATGTGCCCGCCGCCGCCGACGGCCAGGTAGGGGGCGAAGCCGATCGACTCCGGCAGCGCGCTGATCACGGCGGTCAGGCGGTGGGTGACGGTGTGGTCGTCGTTGTGGGTCTCGTACCGCAGCAGCGCGATCTGTCCGGTGAGCCCGCCTGGAAGCGTGCCGTGAACGGCATCGTCGATGCTGA
The DNA here is from genome assembly GCA_963850625.1 of uncultured Solirubrobacterales bacterium. Taxonomy (GTDB): domain Bacteria; phylum Actinomycetota; class Thermoleophilia; order Solirubrobacterales; family 70-9; genus CAXMST01. Next base: position 64,299 of record CAWKLZ010000007.1, on the reverse strand, counting down.
CGCCACGGGTCAGGACCGAGCCGACTTTGGGGAGGTAGCCGTCGGGGCCGGCTTGCAGGCCGCTCGCCTGAGCGAGCTCCCCCAGCGCCCCGGCGTTAGCCAGCGATCCAAATCCCGATGCCACGTTCAGGCAATCTATCCCTCCCGGGGCGCCGCCGCAGTACCAGGCGACGGCCGTCAGGACGCCGCTGCGAGGCGGGAGCAATACGATCCGCCCGTGATCAGCCCGGAAGAGGCGGTTGAGCGGATCTCGTCCCGCTTCGGTGTCCACAGCGGTCGACGCGCGCTGCATGCGCGCGGCGTCGTCTGCGCCGGCACGTTCGTTGCCTCGCCCGAGGCCGCGGCGCTGACGACGGCGCTGCACATGCAGGGCGAGCGCGTCGGTGTCATCGCCCGTTTCTCGAACGGCGGCGGCGACCCCGAGGAGCCCGACCGGGCGCCTGACGTGCGCGGGCTCGCCGTCCGCTTCGAGCTGCCCGGCGGCGGCAAGACGGACCTCGTCGCTCAGAACGCGCCCCGCTTCCCCGTCTCCAACCCCGACGACTTCGTCGCCCTGCTCGGGGCAACCGAGCGCGGCCCCGGGGATGGCCGCCCGGCTCCCGCTCTTCCTACTCCGCCACCCGTCGGTGGTCGGCGCGCTGCGGGCCAACGCAGCGGCGCTCAAGGCTCCGGCGAGCTACTGCCGACCTGAGCTACTTCGCGGTGCATGCGTTCCGCTGGCGCGCGCCCGACGACTCCTCCCGCTGGGTCCGGTACTCGTTCGTCCCGCGTTCGGCCGGTGAGGCCGCCGAGCAGGATCGCGGCGTTCCTGACTACCTCTCCCGGGAGCTCGCTCAGCGGCTGACGGGAGGCGGCACGATCGACTACGACCTCGAGCTCGCGCTTGCCGGCGCCGACGACGACCCGCACGACCCGAGCTCCGTCTGGCGGGACAGCGAGCGACTTATCGCCGGGCGGCTGCAGCTCGAGTCGGTCCTCGATGGGCGCGAGTCGACGATCTTCGACCCGCTGCGGCTCACCGAGGGGATTGAGCCCTCCGAGGACCCTGTTCTTCACTTCCGCCCGCGCGCTTACGCGATCAGCTACGCGCGCCGTACCGGCGACGAGACGCAGCCACCGGAATGGGCGCGCTGAGCGCCCCCGGCGGCGCTCACCAGTCCTCACCCTGCTCGTAGCCGAGCTCGACGAGCAGCGGTCCGGCTTCGCGTTTGAAGGTCGCCTTGTCCTCGTCGGTGAAGACTCGCTGCCAGTCGCCGGCGACGCCCTTGCGCCTGAAGCTCGAGGAGTCCTCCTCACCCCGCTTGCGGCCGCCCGACCCACGCTCGAAGCTCGTTGCCTCGAGGCAGGCCGCGGCGCGCTCGGCCCCCGCCTCGACGCCGAGGAAGGCGAGTAGGCGGGTGAGCTCGGCCTCCGGCTTGGTCAGCATGTCCTCGTAGCGGACCTCGGCGTAGCGGTCGCCGAGCAGCGCCCGGCCGTCGGCACGCGCCCGCTCGGTGTAGGCGGCCCAGCGTGCTGCCGTCCCCGCCAGGTGGCCGGGCGCGAAGAGACTCTCACCGCCCCGGCCGAAGCCAGAGGGGTCGGCGCGGTAGCGGTCACGCCGTGCCGCGAGGTCGGGATCGAGCTCCGTGCCGGTAATCCGCGCTCGGTTGTTCCAGATGTGGTGCACGGCGGAGACCGCGGCGTCGCGGCCGTCGCGGACCACGTGGATCACCCTGGCACCGGGCACGCCTCCCGCGATCTCGGCGACGACGTCTGTGCCGTTGAGCGGCGTCTTGTCGCCGGCGATGCGCGCGTCACTCGCGGCCAGCCGCTCGCCCATGATCCGGGCGGCGGCGGCGCCCGCGATCGAGCCGACTCCGCGCTCGTAGTCGTCGCCACGGACCCAGGCGCCGTGATGCCACCACTCGCGCAGCTCCGGCGAGTCGAGCAGCGCCGCTGCAGTGACCTTGCCCATGGCGCCGGCTCGGCATCGCCCCTGCCGAAGAACTGGCCCTCGCCCCGGCAGAGGATCTCGGGGTGGCGGTCGAACGACTCCATCAGCCACGAGGTCCCCGACTTGCCGCGCCCGACGATGAAGAAGAGTGGCGGAGCATCCGCGGGCGGCGAGCCGGAGCTCATCGACCAGCGGTTCAGCCGCGTCCAGTTGATCGCCTTGAGCAGGCGCCGAGCCCGCGGTAGCTGGCGCAGCTGCTCGACGCGGCGCTCGGCCTCGAGCCGGTGCTCGCGCTCGCGTCGAAGCGCCTCGCGCAGCTCCCGCAACTCGCGCTCGTCCTCGCCCTCTCCGCTTGCCGCGTGCACGCCGGGGCAACGGTAGCCCGGATACGGTTGCGGGCGCACCCCCGATCCCCCCGAAGGAGCCCCGCGCATGCCCAACGACCGAGCCGGCCTCGCCGGCAAGACGATCCTCATGTCCGGTGGTAGCCGCGGCATCGGCCTCGCGATCGCGGTCCGGGCCGCCCGTGACGGCGCCAACGTCGCGCTGCTGGCGAAGACCGACGGACCCGCACCCCAAGCTCCCGGGGACGATCCACACGGCGGTCGACGAGATCGAGCAGGCGGGTGGCAAGGGCCTGGGATCGTCGGCGACGTCCGCGACGACGCCTTCGACGGTGCCGTCGCGCACACCGTCGAGCGCTTCGGCGGCATCGACATCTGCGTCAACAACGCATCGCGATCAACATCGCCCGCACGCCGGACCTCGACCCTGAAGCGCTACGACCTGATGCAGGACATCAACACGCGCGGCACCTTCATGCTGTCGCGCCTGCATCCCGCACCTGGCGGAAGCCGACAACGCGCACATCCTGACGCTGAGCCCGCCGATCAACCTCGACCCCGAAGTGGTTCGCGCGGCCAGCTCGCCTACACGATCGCGAAGTACGGCATGAGCCTCTGCACGCTCGGTCTCGCCGAGGAGCTGCGCGATCGCGGCATCGCCGCGAACTCGCTGTGGCCGCGCACGCTGATCGCAACCGCGGCGGTGCTCAACCTGCTCGGCGGCGACGCGGCGATGCCAGTCGCGGACGCCTGAGATCTCGCCGACGCCGCCTACGCGATCCTCACGCGGCCGGCGGGCGAGTGCACCGGCAACTTCTTCATCGACGACGAGGTGCTCGCCGAGGAGGGGATCACCGATCTCGACGGCTATCGGGCCGGCAGCGGGGAGCCGGTTGTCGATCTCTTTCTCGAGAGCTGACGGCGCAACCGCCGGCCCCGGCCGGTGTTCTCGGGCTGGTAGCGTGACGGCACTTCACGGGGAAGTCGAGTGAGGAGGAGAGGGATGCGTAACGGGGACCGGCGGGCCGTTGCTCGTCACTTGAAGCTTGGCCTGGGGGCGATCATCGTCGCCGCCGCCACGTTCGCGACGGCGCAGCCGGCAGCGGCCGCGTCATCGCCGAGCAGCGTGTTCGATGGCAACGTGCCCTGCTCCGAGCGGCCCGACGGCGCCACCTTCTGCAACGCCGAGCCCCGCAGCACGGCGCCGGCTTGGGACGGCGTGCCGATCGACGTCGACGCCGCCTTCCCCTCGCCGTCGCAGTTCGGCCCCGGCCCGTACCCGCTCGTGATGATGTTCCACGGCTACGGCGGCTCAAAGCTCGGCCTGCAGGACATGCGCCGCTGGCTCAACCGCGGCTACGCAACCTTCTCGATGACCGACCGCGGCTTCCACGAGTCGTGCGGCTCGGCCGCCTCCCGCGCCGCGGCGGGCTCCGCCTGCGATGACGGCTACATCCGCCTGATCGACGACCGCTACGAGGTCCGCGACGCTCAGGAGTTCGCCGGCCAGCTCGTCGACGAGGGGCTCGTCGAGCCGAAGAAGATCGGCGCTCAGGGCGGCTCCTACGGCGGTGGCATGTCGATGGCGCTGGGTGCGCTCCGCGACCGGATGATGATGCCCGACTACAGCCTCGTCCCCTGGAAGAGCCCGGAAGGCACCCCGATGGAGATCGCGGCGACGACGCCGGAGGTCCCGTGGACCGACCTCGCCTACTCGCTGCAGCCGAACGGCGGCACGCTCGACTACCTCGCCGACTCGCCCTACACGGGCCCGGTCGGGGTCGAGAAGGAGTCGCTGGTCAACGGCCTCTACTACAGCGGCCTGACCGCGCCCGGCTACTACGCTCCGAAGGGCAGCGACCCGACCGCCGACATCACCGGGTGGCACGATCTGCTCGGTGCGGGCGAGCCGTACGGGCCGGACGCGCAATCGGTCATCGACGAGATCACGCAACACCACTCGTCGTACTACATCGACCACTCGATTCCACCGGCACCGATGCTCATGTCGAGCGGCTTCACCGACGACCTGTTCCCTGCTGACGAGACGATCCGCTACTTCAACCGAACGCGGACCCAGTACCCGAACGACTCCCATCTGGCGCTGTTCTTCGGCGACTTTGGCCACCCCCGCGCGAACAACAAGGAAGACGTCGGCTCGGCGCTCACCCGCCACGAGAACAAGTGGATGGACTACTGGGTGCAGGGCGAGGGCAAGGCTCCCCGTGAGGGCGTCACCGCATTCACGGAGACCTGTCCCGACACAGCGGCGTCCGGCGGTCCGTACAAGGCCCCGAGCTGGGCGAAGATGTCGAAGGGCGAGATCCGCTTCGCCTCCAAGGCAGCGCAAACGGTCGCCGCGGGTAGCGGCGACCCCGCCGTCGCCCACGTCTTCAACCCCGTCGGCGGCAGCGCCTGCGGCACCGCCCCCGGCGCCGACGAGACGGGGACGGCGAACTACCGTCTCGACGCGGCGCCCGACGACGGCTACACGCTGTTGGGCGCGGCCACGGTGCTCGCCAAGTTCGGCTTCTCGGGCGACACCTCCCAGGTCGCGGCCCGACTGCTCGACGTCGCGCCCGACGGCACCGAGACGCTCGTCTCGCGTGGACTGTGGCGACCGGACGGCAGCTCCTCGAAGACGCAGGTCTTTCAGCTGCACCCGAACGGCTGGCACTTCGACGCCGGCCACAGCGCCAAGCTCGAGCTGCTGGCCACCGACAACGATCCGGGCCTGACCGGTGGCTACGCTCACACCTCGAACGACCAGCAGGACGTCACCGTCAAGGATCTGAAGCTCCGGCTACCGGTCCGCGAGCCGCCGGGCGCGCTCGACGGTCTCGTCGGCGCGGCCGCGGCGAAGCAGTTGCCGAAGGGCGATGCGCTGGCCCGGGACTTCCGCAAGCTCAGCAACCCGGTCCCGCACCTGGTCAAGAACAAGCTCAAGATCAAGCGCTTCGGGCTCAGCGGCAAGGTGATCTGTCCGCAAGGGTTCGACCGCTGCCATGACGTCAGCGTCACCGCGAAGCTCGGCCACGGGGTCACGGTCCAGGGCGGCTTCTCGGAGCTCGCGGGCGGACTGCGCCGCAAGGTGAAGCTCCCGTGGGGACGGTCGGCGGTCGCCTACCGGTGCCGGCCGCACCATCACACGACGGTCAAGGCGAAGGTCAAGATCAGCGCCACCGAGCTCGACAAGCCGGTTAAGTCGAAGGCGAAGATCAAGGCCTGCTGAACGACCGGATCCACATCGGGGGTGCCATGACACCCCCTATGTGGCATCTATCGCCTGGGGCCCCGCCTAGCGGCGCCAGACGCCGGAGCGGGCGAAGGGGATCCAGGCCCGCGGGCGGGTGATGATCGCGGTGATCAGGGGGCCGGGGTCGAAGTAGCTGATCCGGCGCGCCACGAGTCCGCCGCGAAGCTCGAAGACGTCGACGAGGTGCCAGCGGAGCTCGCGGCCACCGAGCGTGCCGACCAGGTCGAATGTGATCGCGCCGCCCCCGGCGCCGCCCCAGCTCTCCTGCACCTCGGCGTGGATGTCGGGGATGAGCTCGATCAGCGAGCCGAGGGTCGACTCCGCCGCGGCGCGGCCGCGGGCCGTTGGCGCCATCGGCTGCTCGAGGACGACGTCGTCGCAGAGCAGGCGACCCAGCCGCGTCGCGGTTGGCGCCGACCACGCCTCCGCGAAGCGGCCCGCGAACTCCCCGAATGGGTCGTCGTTACCAGGCGCCGCCACCGCCGCCGCCGCTGAAGCCGCCACCGCCGCCGCTGAAGCCGCCGCTGCTTGAGCTCGACTCCGGCGCGACCTGGCTCGAGAAGCCTGATGAGAACGAGTTGAAGTCCGAGCTCCAGACGCCGCCGTACAGTGCGAAGGCGGTCCAGCTGCCCGTGTCGTTCGCCTCCGCGCCGACCGGGGCCGGGATCCGGCCGGACTTGGCAACGCGCTCAGCCGTACCGAAGGCGACCGCGTAGACGAGGATCGCTCGCCACAGCTTCAGCGTCGCCGGCGGGTCGTCGTCGAGGCGCGGGAAGTCATCGGTCCAGCGCCGGAACGAGGCCCACCGGGCGTTGCGTTCGCGGTCGGCCGCGTCGAGCCGCTTGTATGCCGTGGCGGGCAGCAGGTAGACGAAGAGCATCCCGGCGACGGTCGTCGCCGCGGGAATCGCGATCCAGCCGCTGCGCAGGATGTAGAGCGCGGCGAGGATCCCGTAGCCGATCAGCGCGATGACGGCGAGCAGGAGGCGGAGGCCGGTGTAGTTGCGGTCCCAGTTGATCTCGCCCTCCTCGGCCTGGTCCAGGGAGCTCGTCAGGCCCTCCCAGCGGGAGCGCCAGGTCGAGGAGTGCTCCGGGATCTGGTCCTTCATCTTCGAGAGCGCGATCTCCTCGCCGCCGAGCAGATCGTCGAAGAACGTCATCGTCGTCTTCTCGTACTCCTCGAGGCCGTCGGTCGGCGGCCGGTCGTCCGCGGCCTTGATCAGCAGGTCGAGGTCCGCCTCCTGCGAGGTGCGGGTCGCGTAGTAGCCGCGGTCGACGAGGCTGAGCAGCGTCGCAAGCACGATCCGGTCGTCGTAGGCGCCCTCGGTCGCGAGCGCGTAGGCAAGCGCCGGCGGGATGTCCTCGGGCGGCTCCGCCACGTACTTCGGCACCGAGGTCGGTCGCTCGCGAGCGAGGAAAGCGAGCGCCATCGAGAGCAGGACGACGATCACCGTCCAGGCGATGAAGATCGCCCAGGCGTGATCGAAGACGACGTTCTCGGCCTTCGTGACCAGGCTCTCGTCGTCAGTGATCTTCTGCTCCTGGGCGACCACCTGGTTGATGCTGCCGCTGGCATGGCGGGCGCCGATCGTCGAGCGGACGGCGTTGGGCGGGACGGTCGCGCGGAAGATGACGTTGTGCGCCTTCTCGGCGCGGTCGGCGCTCATCGTCGCCTTCCCGTTGCCGATCGAGACATCGGCCTCGAGGGTGCGCTTTCCGTCGCTGGGCTTGCTGTCTTTGTTGCCGAACGTGGAGACCCAGGCGTGCGTCGGGTCTGTGCCGTTGGGGGTGACGATCTCGGCCGCCAGGTGATCGAGCCAGAAGTTCCACTGACCGCCCCAGACGGCCCAGCCGACGTCGAGGCCATCGTCGTAGGCCGTGATCGCGTTGCGCACGTCGTAGCTGATCGTGAACGTGCGCTGGTCGGAGGTCTGCGGGTAGTGCCAGACGATGAGCTCGCAGGGTGCGTTCGGATCGCAGGGAGAGCTGCCCCCCGGCAGGTCGAGGCCAGGGCGGATCCCGATCACGCCGAAGCTGTCGGGGGCGTCCGAGGAGCCGAGCCTCGTATTCGCCCCGGGCGTGTACGGCTTCCCGTTCTCGAGCACCCGGATGTGGGAGATCTGCGCCCCGTCGCGCAGCGGGATGTCGCGGAACGCGCCGCTGAAGCTGCCCGCGTGGAAGTGGAACTCGAGCGTCTCGGTGACGTGGAGCGTCGAGTTCCGCTGCAGCTCGACCCGGGTGTTCGCGGTGCTGACCTCGTAGTGCTTCTGGTCGGACTGGAAGACGTCGGGACCCCAGGTCGCAGCCAGGTAGACGACGGCGACGATCGCCGCCCGCCAGAGGACCTTCCAGATCAGCGAGCCGGCGCTCACGATGCGCCCTCCCCGTCGAGCGCCACGGTCGGCGCGATCTCGGCGCCGGCGCCGGCCTCGAAGAACTCCCGGGGCGCAAAGCTGAAGCCGCCGGCGATCAGGTTCGACGGGAAGACCTGGATCTTCGTGTTGTAGGTCTGGACCGTGTCGTTGTAGACGCGGCGCGTGATCGAGATCTTCTCCTCGACGCTGGAGAGCTCCGTCTGCAGCTTCTGGAAGTTCTCGGTCGCACGTAGCTGCGGATAGCCCTCGGCGACGGCGAGCATCCGGCCGATGCCGCCGCCGAAGCGCGCCTCGGCCGTGCCGCGCTCGGCAGGGCCGGCCTCGTCGGCGCCGATCGCGTTGGTGCGCAGCTCGGTCACCTGCTCGAGTGTGTCGCGTTCATGCTCGGCATAGCCGGCGACGGCGCCGACCAGGTTCGGGATCAGGTCGTGCCGCAGCTTTAGCGCGACGTCGATCTGCGACCACGAGTTCTCGCAGGCCAGGCGCAGGCCGACGAGCCGGTTGTAGGTCAGCCAGACGAACGCGCCGACGGCGACGATCAGGACGATGATGATGACGAGAATGATCAAACTCACGGCCCTTGCGGTTTCGCGAACCGAAGCGCGGGTGCCACCCTATCGCGCCTGACAGCGCCCACACGGGCCGCCAAGCTGCCCAAAGGTGCCTCTCGATGGGGTAGGTTCCTGAGCGTCTCAACCCCTAGGAGTGCGAATTGGATTCCAGTCAGCTCAAGAGGTTCTCGTTGTTCGAGGGCGCCGCGGACGAGAGCCTTGCGAAGATCGCTCCGTTCACGCAGCTCGTCGAGTTCCCCGAGGGCAAGGTGATCATCCAGGAGGGAGGGTTCGCCAACGACTTCTTCTGCATCGACGAAGGCACCGTCAAGGTCGAGAAGGCGGGCGAGGAAGTCGCCACGCTCGGCCCCGGTGACGTCTTTGGCGAGCAGGGGCTGCTCGAGAAGCAGGAACGCTCCGCCTCCGTGATCGCGACATCCGTCGTGCGCGCGCTCAAGATCGAGCACTGGGAGCTCTCCCGCATGCGCAAGGCGATGCCCGAGGTCGTCGACGGCCTCGTCAAGACCGTCGAGGAGCGCACGAGCTAGCGGCCTTCCCGGCTGTTCAATCCGGCGAGTGCCACTAGACTGGCGCTCGTCCATATAGGTCCGTGTACGGGGAAGTCCGGTGTGATGCCGGCGCGGTCCCGCCACTGTGACCGGGTGTGTTTGCCGCAGCGCCCTCTCTCGCGAGAGGCCGGGCGCAGCCACTGGGAGTCCGACGGGCTCCCGGGAAGGCGCGGCGAAAAGACCCGCAAGCCAGGAGACCCGGCACTGACCCAGCTGTAAACCCTCGAGGAAAGGGTGGCTCATGTCCACACACCTCTTGCGCCTGCGGCGGGTCCTGCCCGTGGCTGCGGTCGCACTCACTACGATGTTCGCGGCGGCCTCGGCGCACGCCGCGCCCAACCGGATCGGCGCCGATGTGCGCGTCGTCGACGACGCCGGCAAGACGCTGGTCGACAAGCGCCAGTACACCGGCGCGACGAAGATCAAGACCTCGAGAAAGGCCAACTGCTTCGGCAAGGGCACCGGTGGCTCCGGTGAGCCGTCAAGGTCCCCGGCACGACGGCGCTCGGGATCGTCGCCGATGCCTCCGAGTACGCACGCCAGCTGCGCCCGCTCTCGATCACGGACTCGTTCGACTTCGGGCTCGGCGTCTGCGGCTTCGGCCATGCGATCGCCCCGTCGACGGGGTACTGGTACCTGAAGAAGAACCACGTCGGCTCGCAGGCGGGCGGCGATCAGACCGCCGTCGAGCGCGGCGACGACATCCTCTGGTACCTGATCGACGACTACAACGACCCCTACCCGGCCGAGCTCGCGATCAGCGCCCCGGCCAAGGTCAAGCCTGGGCACAAGTTCCGGGTCAAGGTCAGCGAGTACGCCGACAACGGCAAGAAGACGCCGGCCGCGGGAGCGAAGCTCGTCGGCACGGGTGTGACGACCGACGCGCAGGGCAAGGCGACGGTCCCGATCCAAGGCGCCACGACGCGCCTGCGGGCCGTCCGCGACGGGCGCGATTCCCTCGCCGGCGATCGACGTCTGCGAGCCGCTCAAGCTGAGCGACTGCCCGAACGGGCATCCGCTCGAGATCGACGGCACCGACAAGGCCGATCACATCCGCAGCGACAAGCGGCCGACGGTGATCAACGCCTACCGGGGCCGCGACGTGATCAACCTGAAGCCCTCGACGAACGCGGCGCCGCCGATCGTCAAGTGCGGTCCGGGCAAGGACGTCGTCAAGGTCCGCCACCACCAGAAGTTCACCGCGCAGCACAGCTGCGAGCGGATCAAGCACGGCTGAGGTGAGAGGCCTCCGCACATCCGCGGCCGCGGTGGCGATCCTGATCGCCGTCGTGGTCGCGGGTTGCGGCTTCGGCCCCGGCCCGAGCAGCGAGGGAACCGCGAGCCTGCGCGTGACGCGGGACTTCGGCGCCGAGCTGCTCGACGAGGCGACCGACACCGACCCGGCCGCCTCCGAGACCGTCGCCCGCTTCCTCGATCGCGAGGGCGACATCGAGACGAGCTACGGCGGCAACTTCGTCGACTCGATCGATGGCCTCGCCGGCAACAAGGTCGTGGCGGGCACAGCTACGACTGGTTCTTCTACGTGAACGGCTACTGGTCGCCGGTCGGGGCCGGCGAGGCGAAGGTCCACCCGGGCGATCGGATCTGGTGGGACTACCACGACTGGACCGACGCCGAGCACGTGCCGGCGGTCGTCGGCTCCTGGCCGGAGCCGTTCGCCGACGGCTTCGACGGCAAGCGCTACCCGACCGAGCTGACGTGCTGCATCGGACGACGCACGCCGCCTGCGAGTGAGGCCGAGGCCGCACTCCGCGACGCCGGCGCCGAGCTCGACGTGTCGGCCCCGGACCGAGCCGCGGTCGAACCCGGAGCGCGACCCTGCGCGTGCTCGTCGGCGACCTGGGGCGACGTGCGCGCCGATCCGGCCGCCCGCCTGCTCGAGGCGGGCCACGGGCGAGCGGCGTGTACGCGCGAGCCGGTGCGGTGCCGCGGCCACGGCTGGGCCCTCGACGTGCTCGGCGCCGATGGCGAGTCGCGCAGGCATCCGCCTCGGAGGCCGGCTGGGTCGCGGCACGCGAACGCGGGACGAGCAGCCGACGTGGGTCGTCTCCGGGACGACGCCGGACGAGGTCGAGGCCGCGGCGAATCTGCTCGACGAGGATCCCTTCGAGGATCACTACGCGCGTCGCGACGATTGCCGGCTCGACGCCATTCCGCTCCCGGCGGCCGAGCGGCGCTCCCGGCTGCCCGCGGTGGGAGCTGCGATGAGGCCGTCCTCGCCTACTCGCCGCGCCCCGGCCCGCTCGGACGCGCCCGGCCGCTCGTCGCCGCGATCTACCTCGGCCCGCTCGCCGTCGTCGCCTTCAGCTTCTCGAGCCCGCTCGTGCTCGCCGCGGCGGGCGGCGCGGGGCTGCTCGCCGCCGCAGCCTCCGGCGCCCTGCGCCCGGCGCTCGCGCCGCTCCGCTACGGCCTGGTGCTGGCGGCGACGGTGATCGCCGTCAACGCGCTCGTCACCGACCGCGGCGACACGATCCTCTTCCGCGGCGGTCACGTGCCGGTGCTCGGCCACCTCGACGTGACGCTCGAGGCGATCGCCGAGGGCGGCATCCTCGCCCTTCGGATCCTCGTCGCGCTTGCGGTCTTCGCGGTCTGGTCGGCCTGCGTCGACCCCGACCGGATCCTCAAGGCGATCGCGCCCGTTCGCGGCGCGCTCAGCGATCACGGCGACGCTGATCTCGCGGCTCGTGCCGCTTGCCGCCGCCGACTCGACGCGTCTGCAGGAGGCGGCGTCGCTACGCGGCCCGGGAGCCGCGCCCGTCACCCGCGCGGCGCTGGCACGCCGGCTCGTCGCGGGCTCGCTCGACCGCTCGGTCGACGTTGCGGCGACGCTCGAGCTGCGCGGTTTCGGCCTCGGCACGCGGCCGGCGCGCGTCCGCTACCGGCGTCAGGCGGGCGAGGTCGCGATGCTGGTGGCCGGCCTTGGGATGATCGCCGCCTCCGTCGCCGCGGCTGTCTCCGGCTGGGGCGAGATCCAGATCTACCCGACGATCAGCGGCGGCCTCGAACCCGGCACGCTCGCGTTCGCCCTCGCGTTGCCGCTGCTCGCCGCGTTGCCCGTTCTGCTCGCGGCGCGAGCTCGATCGCCTGCGTGGCGAGCGCCGGCTCGCACGGGAGCACGGCGGATGAGCGCGCCCGTGCTCAGCTGCGCCGGGCTCGAGTACACGTACCCGGGCGCCGCGGCGCCGGCCGTGGGGCCGCTCGACCTCGAGTTCGGCGAGGGCGCCTTCGTCGTCCTCGCCGGGCGCTCGGGCTCGGGCAAGTCGACGCTGCTGCGCGCCGCCTGCGGCCTCGTCCCGCATTTCCACGGCGGTCGCTTCGCCGGCGACGTGATCGTCGACGGTCGTAGCACCCGCGAAGCCGGGCCGGCTGAGCTCGCGGTCAACGTCGGCTTCGTCGCCCAGGAGCCGGAGAGCCAGGTCGTCTCGACGACCGTGCGGGCGGAGCTCGAGCTGCCGCTCGAGTTGCGCGGTCGGCGGGCGGCGGAGACCGCCCGCGCCGTCGAGGAGGTGGCGCTCGCGCTCGGCGTCGAGGGCCTGCTCGAGCGGACCACGGACACGCTCTCCGGCGGCGAGCTGCAGCGTGTCGCGATCGGCGCCGCGCTCGTCATGCGGCCGCCGCTGCTGCTGCTCGACGAGCCGACCTCGCAGCTCGACCCGGTCGCCGGCGATGAGCTCATCGCGCTGCTGCGCCGGCTCAACGAGGAGTGGGGGGTGACGGTCGTGCTCGGCGAGCACCGGCTCGAGCGCTGCCTGCCCGCGGCCGACCGCGTCGTCGCGCTGGAGGCCGGCCGGATCGCCTTCGACGGCCCGCCCGGTGGCTTCGGGGCGTTCGCCACGGCGCGCGCGCCGTGGCTGGCGACGCCGGGGATGACGATGTTCGAGCTCGCCGGCCTCGAGGGCCGGCCGACCTCGGTCAAGGAGGCGCGGGGGATGCTCGCCGCCGGGCACCGCGTCGGTTGCAGCCGTCCGCGGAGTACGGGCGAGCGGCACGGAGGCTCCCGAGGGCGGGCCGCCGGCGCTCCTCGCCCGGGGCCTGCGCGTCGAGCTCGATCCCGGCAACGGCCCGCGCGAGGTCCTCGCCGGCGTCGACCTGCGCATCGAGGCGGGTGAGATCGTCGCGCATCGTCGGACCCAACGGCGCCGGCAAGAGCACGCTGATGCGAACGGCTGCCGGACTGCTCGACGCCGGCCGGCGGGCACGGTTGAGGCGGCCCGGCGGCTGCGCGCTCGTCGGCCAGCGACCCGACGACTACTTCGTCCGCGAGCGGGTCGAGGACGAGCTCCCCGGCGCGGCCGGCGCCGCGGCGCTCGCCGCTGCCGGCCTCGAGGTCGATCCCGAGCCGCGATCCGCGCGATCTCTCCGGCGGCGAGCGCCAGCGGCTCGCGGTCGCGATCGCGATGGCCGGCCGCGGCGCCGGCGGCAGCCCGCCCGGGCTCGTCTGCCTCGACGAGCCGACCCGCGGCCTCGATCGCGAGCGCAAGGCCGGGCTCGTCGCCTGGCTCACCGGCCTCGCCGAGCAGGGGCGCTGCCGTCCTCGTCGCGACGCACGACGTCGAGTTCGCCGCGGCGCTCAGCCGAGCGCGTCGTCCTGCTCGGCCGCGGCCGCGTGCTCGCCGACGGCGCCGCCGAGCAGATGCTCGCCGGCGGCTGGTACTTCGCGACCGAGGTGGCGCGGATCACGGGCGGGCGGGCGATCACGCCGAAGGCCGGGGCGGCGCTGCTCGGCGCCGCGGCCGCCGATGGAGAGGGGCTGGCGCGATGAGCTGGCAGTTGGCGATCTTCACCGGTCTGGCGCTCGTGCTCGTCACGGGCGGCGTCTGGTTCGAGCGCTCGCGCCCGTCGGCGCGGATCGTCGCCGCCGTCGCCGCGCTCGCCGCGCTCGGCGTCGCCGGGCGGCTCGTCTTCGCGCCGATCCCGAACGTCGTCGCGACCACCGACGTCGTTCTGATCGCCGGCTATGCGCTCGGCGGCCCGCCGGGCTTCGCCGTCGGCGCGCTCTCCGCGCTGATCTCCAACTTCTGGCTCGGCCAGGGCCCGTGGACGCCCTGGCAGATGGCGGGCTGGGGCCTCGTCGGGATCGGCGGCGCGATCCTCGGCCGGCTCACCGGCCGACGCCTCGGCCGGGTCGGCCTCGCCGTCGCGGGCGCCATCGCGGGCCTCGCCTACGGCGCCCTGCTCGACCTCTCGGCGATGGTCAGCTTCGGCGGCGAGCAGTCGCTCGAGCGCTACCTGGCGCTCTCGGCCCGCAGCATCCCCTTCAACATCGCCCACGCGGTCGGCAACGCGGCGATCATGCTCGCCGCGGGCCCGGCCCTGGTGCGGATCGTCGAGCGGTACCGGACGCGGTTCGAGATCGAGTGGGCGCCGCTCGTCCCCGCGACGGCGAGGGCGCCACGCGGCTCAGCGCCGCCGCCGGTCGCGCCGGCGGCGGCCTCGCCGTCGTGCTGATCGCACTCGGCCTCGGCGCTCGCCGCCTTCGCCGGGCCGGGCGGGCCGCGGCGGCGCGGCCGCCGCCGATGCGGAAGCCGCCGGCTCCAGCGCGACCTCGTGGCTGCGCTCCGCGCAGGGCTCGGACGGCGGCTGGGGGACCGGGCCCGGGTACAGCACCAACGCGGGGATGACCGGCTGGGCGATGCTCGGCCTCGAGGCGGCGGGCATCAACCCGCGGGACGTGGCCAGCGGCGGCAATGACCCGGTCTCGTTCCTGCGCAAGCAGGCCGGCAGCCTCGACTCGACGGGTGACCTCGAGCGGACGATCCTCGCGCTGCGCGGCGCCGGGGTCGGCGTCGGCGACTTCGGCGGGCACGACCTGTCCAGCTGCGCTGCGCAAGCGCCAGTCGCACAACGGCTCCTACGAGAAGCAGGTCAACCTGACCGCCTTCGCGATCCTCGCCCGGACCGCCGCCGGCGAGGGTCACTCCTCGCTCGAGCGCTCCGCCGGCTGGCTGCGCGATGCCCAGAACCGTGACGGCGGCTGGGCCTCGACGCGAACGGGCGCCAGCGAGCCGGACAGCACCGGCGCCGCGCTGCAGGCGCTGGCCCTGCTCGGCGCCGAGCGGCCGATCAAGGCCGGGGTCAAGTGGCTGCGCCACGACCAGAACGGCAACGGGGGCTGGGCTCTCGTGCAGGGCTCCGACTCGAATGCGCAGTCGACCGCCTGGGCGATCCAGGGCTTGGTCGCGGCCGGCGTCGATCCCGCCCGCGTCGCCAAGCGGCGGCGCAGCGGCCTCGACTACCTGCGCTCCCGCCACGCCGGCAACGGCCACTACGAGTACTCGAAGAGCAGCGACCAGACGCCCGTCTGGGTCACCGCACAGGCGCTGACGGCGGTCGAGCGCAAGCCCTTCCCGATCGCGCCGTGGCGCGCAAGAAGAAGGGTCGTGGCCACGGCCATCACCACGGCAACGGTGGCGGCGGTAGGAGGCGGCGACGGTAACGGCGGCGGCGGCGGATCCCCGGCGGCATGGGCACGAGCCCGTACGACGGGGACCGGCGCGGGCGCGGGCAGCGGTACGGCGCAGGTACCGGTGCCGGTGGCGCGGGCGCCGGTAAGGGGCCTTCGAGGCATCGCGGCAAGCAGCAGCCACCCGCCGAGCCGGGTTCCGGGCACAAGCCAGTCGACGCGCAGACGAAAGTCGCCGCCGAGCAGGCCCGCATCGCGGTGCTTGAGCGCCGTGGCGGCGCAACGCCGGCGCCGACTACCACGGCGGACGCTGCCGGCGACTCGCTGCCGGCGACGTGGGTGTTGCTCGCCGGCCTCGGCGTGCTCGCGGCGCGCTCGCCGGCGGCTTCTTCCTCTACCGGCGTCGGCTGCCCTGAGCATCGGGCGGCGAGCGGCGTCTGCCAACCTGCGCGCGATGGACGTCGAGGAAGCGATCCGCACGCGCCGCACGCACAAGGCCTACCGGCCCGAGCCGGTGGCCCGCGAGACCATCGCCGAGCTACTCGAGCTCGCCCGCTGGGCGCCCAACCATCACCTGACCAATCCGTGGCGCTTCCGCGTCATCGGCCCGGGCGCGCTCGAGCGCCTCAAGCAGGCGGCCGGACCTGAGGCGGCGCCGAAGCTCGACCGGGCGCCGACCCTGATCGCCGCCACGGCGGTGGCCGATCCCGAGGACGAGCTCGCCGCCGCCGAGGACCTGCACGCCGCCTCCTGCGCCGTCTACGCGATCCTGCTCGGCGCCCACGGACGTGGCCTCGCCGCATACTGGCGCAGCCCGGCGGTGCTCCGCGAGCCGGCTGGCCGCGATGCGCTCGGCATCGAGCCGGAGGAGACGGTGCTCGGCCTGATCTACCTCGGCGAGCCGATCCAGGAGCAGCGCCCGCCGGAGCGGGCCGAGCCCGCCGAGTACGCGACGTGGCTCGACTGAGTCGGCATGCCCGATAGGTTCAGCGAGCGTGAGCGAACCCGTCCGCCCGCCAAGCCGATGATCGAGCGCTCCCGCGCGATCGCGGAGCTGACCGCCGAGCCCTTCGACGTCGTCGTCGTCGGCGGCGGCGTGACCGGCGCCGGGGTCGCCCTCGACGCCGCCTCGCGCGGCTACTCGACGGCGATCGTCGAGCGCAACGACTGGGCCTTCGGCACCTCGAGCCGCAGCTCGAAGATGGTCCACGGGGGGCTCCGCTACCTGCAGAACTTCGACCTCGGGCTCGTCCGCGAGGCGCTGCTGGAGCGCCAGCTGATGGTCCACCTGGCACCGCACCTCGTCTATC
Organism: uncultured Solirubrobacterales bacterium; assembly: GCA_963850625.1. GTDB lineage: Bacteria > Actinomycetota > Thermoleophilia > Solirubrobacterales > 70-9 > CAXMST01. Next base: position 47,538 of record CAWKLZ010000007.1, on the reverse strand, counting down.
CGACGCCGTATCTGGTGCCGACGCTCGGCGATGATCGACGCGACGTCAAGATCGGCATCGGGCTCAACATGTACGACGTCATGGCGACCACGCGGGTCGGCCAGGGCCGCCGCCAGCGGCTCCGCGGCGGCGGCGAGGACGCGGAGGGCGACGCCGCCTGGTCACCCGACCGCCACCGGACGATCTCCGCCGAGGAGACGCTCGAATACGTGCCGGCGCTCGAGCCGCGTGGCCCGAAGGGCGCCTATCTCTTCTACGACTGCCAGACCGACGACGTGCGGCTCGTGCTGACGATCCTCGGCGAGGCCGAGCGCTTCGGCGCCGTGATGGCGAACCGGGTCCAGGCCGACTCGCTGCTCGAGCGGGACGGCAAGGCGAACGGCGTGCTGGCCACCGATCGCGTCAGCGGGGAGCAGCTCGAGATCCGGGCCGAGAACGTGATCAACGCGACCGGGGTCTGGGCCGACCGGATCAAGCCCGGCGAGATCACCGACGAGACCGAGGTTCCGCGGATCGCGCCGAGCCGTGGCACGCACGTCACTCTGCCGCTCGAGCGGCTGCCGCTCAACAAGGCGGCCTGCATCGTTCCCGCTGGCGCCGGGCGCACGATCTTCGTCCTGCCCTGGTACGGGCGGGCGCTGATCGGTACGACCGACAACGACTTCGACGGCGACATCGACGAGGTGCGGCCCGGCGGCGACGACATCGACTACCTGCTCGATGCCGTCAACTCCTACTTCGGCGAGGACTTCGGCCGCGACGACCTGACCGGCGCCTACGCCGGCGTCCGGCCGCTGATCTCGACCGGCGATCCGAAGAAGTCGGTCGACATCTCGCGCAAGGCGGAGCTGTACGAGACCTCGTCGGGGATGCTGACGATCACCGGTGGCAAGCTGACGACCTGGCGGCGAATGGCGAAGCAGACGGTCGACCGGGTCGCCGAGCGCGAGGGCCGCGACCTGCCCTGCCGTACGGCGGACATCCCGCTCGGCATGTCGGCCTCACCCGAGGACCTGGCGCCGCCGGCGTCGCTCGAGCCCGGCCAGCTGCCCGACGACGCCGCCGAGCAGCTCGCCTTCCGCTACGGGCACAGCGCCCGCTCGGTCCTGGCGCTCGCCGCCGAGCGTCCGGAGCTCGCCCGCCCGATCGTCCCCGGCCATCCCGACATGCTCGCCGAGGCGGTGCTCGCTGCTCGCTCCGAGCAGGCGGCGACCGTCGGCGACGTGCTCCTGCGCCGCACGCGGCTGGCGCTGGTCGCGGCGCCTGCAGCTGCGCACCGCCGACTCGGTCATGCCCGTGGCCGAGGCGCTCGGCGGCGAGCTCGGCTGGGATCCGGGCCGGATCCGCGACGAGGCCGAGGCCTGGGTCGACGAGCTCGCTCGCGAGGGCTGCGACCCGGCCGGGGCGAGCGCCTGACGGGACCGGTACCCGGCTCTCTATCCTGCCGCGGAATGTCGACTTCACTGAAGAACAAGCATCTGGCCGACCTCCACGAGCTCGCGCGCGAGCAGGGGGTGGACCGCTATCGGATGCTGACCCGTGACGAGCTGATCGAGGCGCTCGGCGGCGAGGCCGCCCCCGAGGAGGCAGGCGAGGACCGCGCCCCGGGCGAGGGCGCCTCACGACAGCGGCGGCGCAGCGGACGCAACCGCAGCGGCAGCGACCGCCGTGGCGGGCGCGGTGGTGGCCGCGGGCGCGACAGCGCGCGCGACTCCGAGGCCGACGAGGCCGAGGCGGAGGAGCGCGTCGTCGAGGACGAGGAGGGGACCCCGGTCACCGGCGTGCTCGAGATCACCTCGCGCGGGCATGGCTTCGTCCGCCGCGAAGAGGACCCCGAGGACGAGGGCGACGTCTACGTCTCGCCCTCGCAGATCCGCCGCTGCGAGCTCAGCGACGGCGATCTCGTCAGCGGCCCGGCGCGCAAGCCGCGGCGTGGCGAGCGCCATCCGGCCCTGATCCACATCGACACGGTCAACGGCGCCGAGCCCGGCGCGCCACGCTCCCGCTTCGAGGACCTCGAGCCGAAGCCCCCGCACCGGCGGCTCGCGCTCGCCGGCGAGCAGCTCGAGGGCGACGAGCGCACGCTCGTCCGCGCGCTCGCTGCGCTCGTCCCGCTCGCCTACGGCCAGCGCGTGCTGATCGAGGCCGAGCGCGGCTCCGGGCGGACGACGCTGCTGCGGGCCCTCGCCCGCGACCTCTCCGGCAACGAGGAGCTGGGCGTCGTCGTCGTGCTCATCGACGAGCGGCCCGAGGAGGCGCCGGCGTGGCGCGAGGCGCTTCCCGACGCCGAGCTGGCGATCGCGACCGCGGACATGCGCCCGAAGGAGCAGCTGCGGCTCGTCGAGCTCGCCCTCTCGCAGGCCAAGCGCCGCGTCGAGGGCGGGGAGGACGTCGTCGTCCTGATCGACTCGCTCTCGCGCCTTGCCGTCGCCGCCGACGATCCCGGCGCCGCGAAGCCGATCTTCGCCGCCGGCCGCGAGACCTCCTCCGAGGAGGCCGGCTCGCTGACCGTGATCGCGACCGTGCTCACCGACACCGACGACGGCGTCGCCGAGGCGCTGAGGACGACCGAGAACGTGAGCCTGAAGCTGAGCGGGGAGCTCGCCGCCGCCGGCGTCTACCCGGCGCTCGACGCGGGCACGGCGCGCGTCACCGGCGAGGAGCAGCTGCTCGAGGAGACCGAGCTGGCCGCGGCCCGCGAGCTGCGCGCGCAGCTGGCGCGGCTCGACGCTCGCGAGGCGGCCGAGAAGCTCGCTCAAGAAATCGGCGACTGAGACGTCGCTGATCAAGGAAGAGCAGGCGAGCGTAGCGGCGCTACGTGAGCCGACGATGACGCCGAGCAGCGGCGTCTCAGGCGTCGATTAGGACTGGTAGGCCAGCGAAGCCCAGGAAGGCTCGCGGCTGAGCTCGATCGGCTCGGAGTCGCGATCGGGCTGGATGTAGCCGAAGGTGCTCGTGTCGGGATCGAAGGCGATGTCGAGCTCGCCCTCCTTGACCCGCTGATCGAGCCAGGCGCCGCGGAAGACGAGGCGCCGGATCCAGTGCACGAGGCTGCGGTTGGAGCCGTCGACCAGCTCGCCCCAGTTCTCGTTGACGTGCTCGCCGAGCGCCGACGCGGCCTCGCGGATCTCGCCGTTGACTGCGAGCTCGACGAGGTCGTGCATCTCCTCGTCGCCAAGCCCGGGCTGGATGAAGTTGAGCTTCACGGCGGCCTGCTCGACGCGCTGTGAGAAGTCCTGCTCGTTGAACGCGAAGCGGAGCTCCCCGTACTCGAGAACGTAGTCGGAGCCCGACTCGTAGTTGCCTCTGCGCGTTGCCTTTTCCACCAGTTGTGACCTCCCGACGCGGGCCTCCCCCGCCGCGGGATGCGGATGTTTTCGAACGCTCACGATCGCGGTCGCGGCCCGCCCCCGCCTGAACGCAGGCTTGCACCCATCGCCGCCGGGGAGGAATGCGCGGCGGGTCGTCGACGGGTAGCGCGCGGGAAACGCACCGGCAGCCGGCGATTAGTTCCATCGCACGGTCCGGTCATAGGGTGAGAGACAGCGATGAAGGAGGCAAGGCGATGAAGGGCATCACCCCGAACCTGTGGTTCGACACCGAGGCCGAGGAGGCGGCGGCGTTCTACGTCTCGGTCTTCGACGACGCGCGCGTCGTCTCGACCACCCACTACAACGAGGCCGGCCCGCGCGAGGCGGGGATGGTGATGACCGTCACCTGGGAGATCGCCGGGCAGCGCTTCACCGGCATCAACGGTGGGCCCGAATTCAAGTTCAGTGAAGCCGTCAGCTTCGAGGTCACCTGCGCCGACCAGGCGGAGATCGACTACTTCTGGCAGCGGCTCTCCGACGGCGGGGAGGAGGGCCCGTGCGGCTGGCTCAAGGACCGGTTCGGCGTCTCCTGGCAGATCGTCCCCGAGGGCATGGAGGAGATCCTCAACGGCGGCGATGCGCCGGCGGCCGAGCGGGCGATGAGGGCGATGCTTGGGATGCGCAAGCTGGACGTCGCGGCGCTGCGGGCGGCGGCGGAGGGGAGCGAGTAGGGCGCGCCGGGCTGACCGGCCCGGGCTTGAGGGGGCGTGGCATGACCCGGCCCTGCCCGCCCGACGCTTCCGCGACCTGCCGCAGGCGGAGGTCGGCTCGGCCTGCGGGTGCCGGTCGCCGCGACGCCGCTGAGCCGCCTGCTCGGGCTGGCTCTGCTCCGGCGCGCGAGGACACCGAGGGGTCTGCTGCTCGAGCGCTGCCGCTCGATCCATACGTTCGGGATGCGGTTCGCACTCGACGTCCACTTCCTCGACGCCGAGGGCCGTGCATACGCAGCGAGCTGGGGGTGGGCCGCGGCGGATGCTCGCCGAGCGGCGTGCGAGCGCCGTGCTCGAGCTGCCGGCGCCGACTCGTTCGACGGTTTCGTCTCGATCTGACCCCTTATGAGGGGGTCGATTCGCGACGAAACGGCCGGGCGAGCCCCGCGGGGGCGCGCTGGACGCTGGCCGGGGTTTGCCGGGATGCACACGCCGGCCTACCGAAGGAGACAGAGATGCTGCCGGAGATCGATGACCTGGGAACGATCGTCGTCTGCGAGGACGACGAGGTGACGCGGGAGCTGCTCGTCGACAACCTCGAGGCGGACCGCTTCCACGCGCTCGCCGCCCCGACGGCGGCCGACGCGCTCCGCTTCTGCCGCTACAGCCACCCCGACGCGCTGCTGCTCGACCTGGCGCTGCCCGACGCCGCCGGCCTCGACGTCCTGCGCCGCGATCCGCGCCTCCGACGGACCGGCGGCGGAGTTCGACGCCGGGTTGCCGGTGCTCGTCATCACCGGCCGTGGCTCGGCCGAGGACCGGGTCCGCGGCTTCGGCGAGGGCGCCGACGATTACCTATGCAAACCGTTCCATTACCCCGAGCTGCTCGCCCGCCTCCGGCGGCTGCTCGAGGCCCGGGACGGGGCCCGTGGCGGGCCGCTGCGGATCGGCCCGCTGACGATCGACTCGGCGAGCCGGGAGGTTCGCGTCGGCGAGCGCGAGGTGCAGCTCGCCAACAAGGAGTTCGAGCTGCTGCGCGCGCTCGCCAGTGAGCCCTCGCGGGTCTTCACCAAGCAGGAGTTGCTCCGCGACGTCTGGGGCTTCCGGGCGGCCGGCCGCACGCGGACGCTCGACTCGCACGCGAGCCGCCTGCGCCGCAAGCTCGATCCGGAGCGCGGGCGCTTCGTGATCAACTGCTGGGGCGTCGGCTACCGGCTCGTCGAGGGCGGGTGAGGGACGGTGCTCGTGGCGGTGACGCTCGCCGCGCTGCTTGCGACCGGCGCGATCGCGGCCGGCGCCCGCCTGCGTGAGCGCCGGCGCCGGCGCTCGCTGCGCGAGGCTCTGCATGAGCTGCGCCGGCCGCTGCAGGCGATGACGCTCGCCGCTCGACCCGCAGGGCACCGACCCGCTCGCCACGCAGCTGCGCACGGCGCTTGCCGACCTCGAGGCCGCCGTCGACGGCTGGACGGGCGGTGCCGCAGCGGCAGAGCTTCACGCTCGCGGACCTGCTCGGTGATGCGGCGGCGCGCTGGGGCGGCGCCGGGCGCGCGCGTCCTCGTCCGCGCCACGGCCCGGCCCGTGCAACTCGAGGCCGATCGCTCGCGCCTCGGCATGGCGCTGGACAACCTGATCGCCAACGGGGTCGAGCACGGCCGTGGGCCGGTTGAGCTCGATGCCGAGATCGGCGAGCGCTCGCTGCGGCTCGAGGTCCGCAACCGGCGACGCCCCGGAGCGGCGCCGCTCGATGGAGCGATCCCGAGGCCGACCGGCGTCGCGGACCCGCGCCGCGGCCACGGCCTGCGGATCGCCGGCAGGGAGGCGGCGTCGGCGGCCGGGGCGCTGATCCCACCCCGTTCGGACGCGGAGGGGACGGTCGTCGCGGCGCTGGAGCTGCCCCGCGCGGACGATCCAGGCGGGTCGCGCTGATGGCGGCCGCGCCCGCCGATCCCGGCCCGCCCGTCGGCCGCGGCCGACGCCGCGCCCTCGTCCTCGGCGTGCTGGCGCTGCTCTGCGCCGCGCTCTCCGCCGGCGCTGCGGCGCACTCGGGGGCGGGCGCCGACGCCGGTCTTGGCCCGCTGCGAACGGTCGTCGTCGCCGAGCGCCCGCTCGAGCGGGGCAGCCGGCTCGGCGCGCCGGCCGTTGCCAAGCACCTGGTCAGCCGCGAGATTCCCGCCCTCTTCGCGCCGCCCGACGCCCTCGCGGATCCGGCGGCGGCGGCTGGCTCGCGGACGGCCGTGCGGGTCCCCGCCGGCTCCTATCTGACCGCCGCGATCCTCGCCCGCCGCCCTCCCCACGGCGAGCACGGCCCGAGCTCGCTGCCCGCGGGTCTGCGACCGGTGGAGGTCGAGGTCAGTGGCGGCCCCGCCGGCTCGAGCAGTGGGTTGCCGCGCCCTGGCTCGAGGGTCGACGTGCTCGCCGCCGACGAGCCCGGGTCGACGACCGACCCCCGCGTCCACGTCCTCGCGCGCGACGTCCGCCTGCTTTCGCTTACCCCGGTGCCCGCGGACGAGAGCGGGGGCGATCCCACGGCCGGCGGCTGGCTGGCGACTCTGGCCCTCGATCGCCCCCGGGCGCTGGCGGTGATCGAGGCCGACAACTACGCGCGTGAGGTCAGGTTGCTGGCGCGATGAGCGCGGCCCGTGCACGCGACGCCGAGGAGCTCCTCGAGGAGCGGGTTGGCGCGCTCGCCGAGGAGCTGCGCGGCCGCCTCATCGAACGGCATCGGGCGGCGGCGATCGCGGCCGGGGGCGGACCTGCCCCGGCCGTCACCGAGCAGCTCGAGGCGCTCCTTGCCGAGGAGGCGGCGCTGCTCTCGGCCGACAGCAGGGGCCTGCTGCGGGCGCGCCTGCTGCGCGAGACGGTCGGCCTCGGGCCGCTCGAGGGGCTGCTGTCCGACCCCGAGGTCGAGGAGGTTCTCGTCAACGGGCACGACGAGGTCTGGATCGAGCGCGCGGGCCGGCTCGAGCGGCGTACCTCGGCATTCGAGAGCGAGGCGCAGCTGCACGACATCGTGGAGCGGATCCTCGGGCCGCTCGGCCGCCGCGTCGACGAGCTCAGCCCGATCGCCGACGGCCGCCTCGAGGACGGCTCCCGCGTCAACGTGATCATCCCGCCACTGGCGATCGACGGCGTGACGATCTCGATCAGGCGGTTCGCGGCGCTACGGCCGGGGCCGGAGGAGCTGATCGAGCGCGGCTCCGTCCCGGCCGCGCTCATGGAGCAGCTGCGCGCTGACGTCGCCGCGCGGCGCAGCATCCTGATCAGCGGCGGCACGGGGTCGGGCAAGACGACGCTGCTGAACGCGCTCTCGGCCTTCATCGACCCGGGCGAGCGCGTGATCACGATCGAGGACGCGGCCGAGTTGCGGCTCTGCCAGCCGCACGTCGTGCGCCTCGAGAGCCGGCCCGCGGGGCTCGGCGGCGCCGGCGCGGTGACGATCCGCGATCTCGTCCGCAACTCCCTGCGCATGCGGCCCGACAGGCTGATCATTGGCGAGGTTCGCGGCGCCGAGGCGATGGATCTGATCGTCGCGCTCAACACGGGCCACGCCGGGGCGCTTTCGACGGTGCACGCGAACGGGCCGGCCGAGGCCCTGCGCCGGGTCGAGATGCTGGCGCTGATGTCCGACTTGCGGATCGGGGCGGAGGTCGTCCGGGAGCAGCTCGCCGGCGCGCTCGACCGGGTCGTCCACGTGAGCCGCCTGCCGGGCGGCGGCCGGGCCGCCGTCTCCTACCTGGCGATCGAGGGCGACGCCGACGCCCCGGAGCTGCGCGAGCTCTGGCGGCGGGAGGCGGCGGAGGGGGGCTGAGGTGGGGGTCGCGCTGCCGATCCTGATCGCCGGCGCCGGCGGGGCCGCCCTGGCGCTCGCCCTCGCCGAGCTCCTCTCGAGCTTGCCCGTCGTCCGCCGCTGGGTCGGCTCGGCGGCCGAGGCGCTGCTGCGGACCGGACGCGAGGGCCGGCTCCCAACCGTGATCGAGCGTCGCCGCCTCGGGATCCTGAGCGGCGCCGGGCTGGCGCTGCTGACGCTGACCGTGACGGGCCCCGGGCCTGCCGTTGCGCTCGCCGCCCTCGGCCCGTGGGTCGCGGGCCGACTTATCTCCCGCGGCGAGCGCCGATACCGGTTCGCGCTCGAGGAGGCGGTGCCGGAGATCGCCCGTGGCCTTGCCGACGGGATCGGCTCGAGCGGCTCGATCCGCCGTGGGCTGGTCGATCTCGCCCCGACCCTGGAAGGCCCGCCCGCAACGGAGCTCGGCCGGGTCTGCGCCGACGTCGAGCTCGGCGTGCCGCCGCGGACGGCGCTGGGGGCGATGGCGCAGCGCTCGGGCTCGGCAGAGATCGGCGAGCTGATCGCTGCCGTCTGCTCGCAGGAGCGCTCGGGCGGCGACCTCGTCGGCCTGCTCGCCCGTCACGGCGACGCCGCCGAGGCGCGCCAGCGGGCGCGGGCGGAGGCGCGCTCGGCGACCGCGCAGGCTCGCCTCACCGGCGGCATGGTCGTCGCGATGCCCGTCGCCGTTGGCCTGCTCGTCGAGCTCGTCGCGCCGGGCTTCCTCGGCAGCCTGCTCGGCGAGCCGTTGGCCGCCGTGCTGGTCGCCGTCGCGGTCGGGTTGCAGCTGCTCGCCTGGATCGTGATCCAGCGCCTGGGCCGGGTGCGGGCGTGAGCGCGCTGACGGCGATCGGCGCCGTGCTGCTCGCGGCGGCGGCGATCCGCGAGCTCTGGGGGTCGCACGGGGACGCGGTCCGCGATGCCGCGCGGCGAGCGGCGGCGCGCGCGCAGCGCAGCCCGACCGGGCGCCTGATCTCCTCCTCGGCGACGCCGGGCGTCGAGCGGCGGATCAGGGATGCCGGCCTCGGCGGCCGGCTCACCGTGAGGGTCGTGCTTGCGGCTCGGGCGGCTTCCGCCTGCATGGCGCTGCCGCTGGCGGTCTCGCTGGCGCCCGCGGCGCCGGGCCGGACTGGGCTGCTGGTCCTGCTCGCCGTGCCCGCCGGCGCTGCAGCAGGCCCCGACCTCGTGCTCGAGCGGCTCGGCAACCGCCGCCGGCGGGCGATCGCCCGGGCGCTGCCAGGCGCGCTCGAGCTGATGGCGGCGCGGGCGGAGACCGGGGCAGGCCCACCGCGGCTGCTCGCCGACGCGCGCACGGCGCTCGGCGCCGGGCCCCTGCACACCGAGCTCGCCGGGGCGTGGGCGGAGATCGAGTGCGGCGTCCCTCAGGCAGCCTCCTTCGCCCGCCTTGGCGCCGAGGGCGGCCGCGACCTCGCCCGCCTCTCGGTCCTGATCGAGCCGCTCCCGGCGACTCGGCTCGCCGCTCGCCGGCGGCCTGCAGGCGCAGGCAGCCGCGCTGCGGGTCGAGCAGGGCCGGGCGATCGCCGAGGACGCCGCCCGGGCGGCGCCGAAGATCCAGCTCGTCGTCGCCCTGTTGCTGGTCCCGTCGGTCCTGCTGCTCGTCGGTGCCGCGATCGCCGCCAACGCCGACGCGCTGCTCAGCGGGCTCGGCTGAGCGCCCGCGGCAGGCCTTGACTTCAAGCGCACTTGAGGTCGTACGCTCGAACCGGAACCCGATCAACCTCGAGAGGAGACGACGATGAGTACGACGACGGAGGATCCGGCCCGGTGTCGACTGGCGGCCCGCCGAGCGGATCGAGACCGAGGTGACCTCATGGCCGGGCGTGACGGCGGCCTGGGGCAAGCGCGGGGAGTACGGCTTCAGCGTCGGCCGCCGGCAGATCGGCCACGTGCACGGGGACCGCGTCGCCCACTTCGCCTTCCCAAAGGCCCAATGGCGCGCGCTCATGGACGAGGGCCGGATCACGACGCACCCGATCGACCGCGACGGCCTCGGCGCCCGGCGGCTCGACTCCGACGCGGACGTCGCCGAGGCGATCGCCCTGATGCGCCTCAACTACGACCGCGCCAAGACCGACGGCGACAGCTGAGCCGGGCGCCTAGCGCAGCGTCGACTGCTCGGCCTCGCCGGCAAGCCGGCGGGCGATCTCGCCGGCGGCGTTGCACATGCCGTCGAGCTCGGGGGCGTTGTCGACGTGCTTCTTGCGGTTCACGCAGAGGCTGCCGGCGGAGCACTCGAAGGCGATCCCGTTGGGCGCCTCCTCGCTCAGCCAGACGATGAACTTCGGGCTGAACAGGCGCTTGAGCCAGACCTCGTCGTCGTTGGGGCCGTAGAAGATCTCGAAGCGCTTGTCGAGCTCGGTGCTCTCCAGCTCGAGCCGCTTCATCTTGCGGAAGACGTCCTCCGCGGAGTCCATCCAGCGGAAGCCCGAGCGGCGCTGGCAGTAGATGTCGCTGACCTTCTGCGCGACGGCGGGCATATCGTGCAGGACGACGGTGAAGCGGTAGTAGTCGACGTCCTCGTGGCCGTCGCTGTCGCGGCTGCGTTCCTCGTAGGTGTATAGGGCGAGAGCGCCGGGCAGGCCGCTGGGCAGGGTGCCGTTCATGATCTGCTCGGCGTAGCGGCGATCGCCCTTGCGCAACAGCGGCGTGCTCGGCGGCAGCGAGCCCTGCGTCTGGCGGTTGAGGCCGCGAGCGGTCGCGTAGGAGCTGAAGAAGTCCTCCTTCGCCCGGTTCGTGGCGAGCACGAAGACGATCAGGATCGCCAGCAGCAGCATCGCCCCGGCGGCGCCGCCGCCGATTGCGATGCCGGCGCCGACCGTGGCCGCGATGAAGGCCCCGATCACGAAGAAGAGCGTCAGGCCGATCACCCACGGATTCGTGGAGAGCGAGCGCATGTGGCGGCCCCGGGTGTCGTCGGCGTCCTGGGGCACCGCGGCGGCGGGGGAGACGGCCGTCTCGATCTCCTCCGGCTGCGCCCCCGGGGGAGCGGTGTCTTCGCCTTCCGGTGCCATCGCCGCGCAATCTACCGGCCCGGCCCGCGGCGCCGCGGTGCAAGGGCCGTTGCAGGAAGGACTCGGGAGGGCGGGGGAGTGGGCAGGCCTCCCACCGTGCCGATCCCCACTTCTCAAGCCGTTCTAGGCCTCCGGGGCCGCCGGTAGCAGTTCCGTCCGACGGAGCCTGTGTAGTGCCGGGGGCAGATTGTGTGGCGTTGTGGCAAGAAGTGGGTTACTGTGTCGCACCAGTTGTGATCACCAGGGCCGGGGTGTGGAGATTCCTCCCATCTCCTCACCTCGGCCCTCTCTCTTTTTTCACCCGCCGATTTCGCCACACCAGCACCACAAACCTCCTCACGCAAGATGGCATTCCGCGGACAGCACGAGCACAGCCTCGACGCAAAGGACCGGATCACGATCCCGGCCAACCAGCGCGCCGCTCTCGCCGACGGGGTCGTCGTGATGGAGGGCGTCGAGAAGTGCGTCGAGGTCTGGCCCAAGGCCGCGGCCGAGACGATGGAGCAGAGCTGGATCGCGCCGCTCAACCCGATGAGCGCCGACGCGCGCCGCGTCCGCCGTCGCTTTTTCGGCTCCTCGGACGAGGTCGAGCTGGACTCGGCCGGCCGCATCCGCATCAACAAGAACCTGATCGAGCACGCCGGGCTCTCCGGCCCCTCTCTGATCGTCGGCGCCGGCGATCACTTCGAGATCTGGAACGCCGCCGCCTGGGGCGACGAGGCCGAGCAGATCGACGCGACGACCGACGATCTGACGGAGCGGCTCGCGGCGCAGTCCCCCTCCGGTCCCCTGGGTGGAGCCGGCCCGAGCTGAGCGAATGGCGACACTGACCTACATGCCTGCTGAGCACGTCCCAGTCCTCGCCGCCGAGTTGATCGGCCTCACCGACCCGGCCCCGGGCGAGGTCGTCGTCGACTGCACCTTCGGCGCCGGCGGCCACGCGCGCCTGCTCGCCGAACGGATCGGGGAGGAGGGGACGCTGATCGCCGTCGACCGCGACCCCGCCGCGATCGAGCGCTTCGAGGAGTTCGCCGCCGAGGCGCCGTGCGAGACGCGGCTGCTGTCGATGCGCTTCGACGAGGCCCTCGCCGAGCTCCGGGCCGAGGGCACGCACGTCGATCTGGTGATCTTCGACCTTGGCGTCTCCTCGATGCAGATCGACGCCTGGGAACGTGGCTTCTCCTACTCCTTCGACGCCCCGCTCGACATGCGCATGGATCCCCGGCAGGAGCTGAGCGCGGCCGAGATCGTCAACGAGTGGCCCGAGGCCCGGCTCGCCGAGATCATCCGCAACTACGGGGACGAGCGCCGCGCCCGCGCCGTCGCCCGCGAGATCGTCGCCCGGCGGCCGATCGAGCGCACCGCCGAGCTCGCCGAGACCGTCAAGCAGGCCCTGCCCCCGGCCGAGCGCTTCGGCCGCGGCAACCCCGCCAAGCGCACCTTCCAGGCCCTGCGGATCGCCGTCAACGGCGAGCTCGACGCTCTCGACGCGGCCCTGCCGGAGGCGTGGGAGCTGCTCGATGTCGGCGGCCGGCTTGCCGCGATCAGCTTCCACTCCCACGAGGACCGGCGCGTCAAGCGCTTCCTCGCCGATCTCGCCCGCGGCTGCATCTGCCCGCCCGAGCTACCCATCTGCCAGTGCGGCCATGAGCCGGAGGCCGAGCTGCTCGCCCGGGGAGGCGTAACGCCCTCCGACGGCGAACTATCCGACAACCCCAGGGCTTCGTCGGCGCGTCTGCGCGCCGCGGTGAAGCTCGACCGAGGAGGAGATTCCTGATGGCAGCCACCGCAGCGAGCGTGCGCACGAGGCCGACCGCCGTCCGCGTCCGCGCGCAGCGCCCCTGCGCGCCGCGTGCAGACGCCGTCGAAGCGCGTGGCCCCGAAGGGGAAGGCAGCGACGACCCGCCGGACGCGCGCCGCGCGCCGCCCCCGTTCGCCGCACCCGCGTGACGCCGCCCGCCGGCGTCGTGCGGCTGCCGGTGCACGCCGTCGCCGGCACCGCCGGCGCCGTCAGCGGTCTCGCCGACTCCTCGCTGATCGTCTCGATGACCCGCAGCCGTGCCTGGATCGGCTTCCTCGCCGTGCTCCTCGGCGGGATCGTCGCCGTCAACGTCTGGGGCCTGAGCCTGAGCGCCTCGAGCAGCACGATCGCGCAGAAGATCGAGCGCCTGCAGCAGGACAACAGCGTCAAGGAGGCCCAGATCGCGGAGCTCGGCTCGAGCAAGCGGATCGCCAAGGCGGCGAGCAAGGGCGGCCTCGACACGCCCACCCCGAAGCAGATCGAATACGTGGGTTCGAAGGGCTCGGACGCCGCGGATGCCGCCAAGCGGCTCGCCAACGGCGAGATCTCAACCCTCTCCCAGCTGCCGACCACGTCGTCGATCGCCGCGGCGACGATCGCGCCGCCCGCAACGACCGTGACGCCGCGACGACGGATCCGGCGACGACGTCCGCGACGACCGCGACCGCGACCGATCCGACGGCACGACCGATCCGACCGCGACGACGACCTCGACCTCCACGACGACCACGACCCCGACCGCGACCGACCCGACCGCGACCACCACTTCGAGCACGACGACCCCCGGCGGCGTCGCCCCCTGAGCCGATGAGGAGGAGGCTCGCGTGAAGTTGATCGAGCGCCGCGTCGGGCTGCTCTTCGCGCTCTTCGCGATCGCCTTCATCGGCGTCCTCGGTCGCGCCGCCTGGCTACAGACGGTCAAGGGCGGCCAGTACAGCGCCGACGCCCACTCACAGCAGACCGCGACGGTGACGGTCCCCGGCGCGCGCGGCAGCATCCTCGACCGCCGCGGCGAGGGCCTTGCCGTCTCCGAGGACGCATCCGACGTCTTCGCGACGCCCTACCAGGTAACGAACCCGGACAAGACGGCGGCGCAGCTCGCGAAGCTGATCAAGGGCAGCAAGGAGGCGGACATCCTCAAGGCGCTCAGCGCCAACACCGGCTTCGAGTACATCGCGCGCCAGGTGCCTCTCGATGAGTCGAACAAGATCGAGAAGCTCGGCCTCGCCGGGATCGGCACGCTGCCCGACTCGCGCCGCGTCTACCCGCAGGGCGATATCGGCGGCCGTCTGATCGGCGCCGTCGGCACCGACGGGCAGGGCCTGTTCGGCATCGAGGGCTCCGAGGACAGCGTCCTGCACGGGACCGACGGGCAGGTCGCGGTGACGCGTGACGCGCTCGGCGACGAGATCCGCCGCAATGTGACCACCCAGGCGCAGAGCGGCGGCAACGTGCAGCTCACGATCGACGGCAAGATCCAGGCGGAGACCGAGAGCGTCCTCAACGAGGTCGGCCAGACCTACGACCCCGATGGGGCGACGGCGATCGTCATGGATCCGCAGACGGGCGACATCCTCTCGATGGCGAGCTGGCCGGCAGTCGATCCGACGCACCTCGGCAACGTCAACCCCGATTTGCTCTCGAACATGGCGACCTCGTTCACGTACGAGCCCGGTTCGACCTTCAAGGCTTTCACCGTCGCCGGGGCCGAGCAGGACGGCCTCGTCAAGCCGACGACGACGTTCGACCTGCCGCCCGTTCTCCAGGTGGCCGATCGGCAGATCACCGACGCCGAGGCGCGCGGGCCGGAGACGATGAGCGTCGCCGACATCCTCAAGGTCTCTTCGAACATCGGCGCCGACACGATCGGCCTGAAGCTCAACCACGGCCAGTTTGGCTCCCGCTTCGATCACTGGGTGCGCAAGTTCGGCTTCGGCCAACCGACCGGGATCGACTATCCGGGCGAGGAGCAGGGCATCGTGCCCCGGCCGAAGGACTACTCGGGCTCGACGATGGGCAACCTGCCGATCGGACAGGGCCTGGCCGTCACGCCGCTGCAGATGATCACCGCCTACGCCGCGATCGCCGATGGCGGCACGCTTCGCACTCCGAGGCTGATCGAGTCGGTCGACGGCCAGAAGGAGCCTCGCGACACCGGGCACCGGGTGATCAGCCGGAAGACCTCCCGCGATCTGCGGACGATGCTCGAGGGCGTCGTCGAGCCCGGCGGCACCGCCTCGGTCTCGGTTCCCGGCTACGTGCTCGCCGGCAAGACCGGCACGGCGCAGAAGGTCGTCGACGGCACCTACTCGGACTCCCAGTACATCGCCTCCTTCGTCGGCTTCGCTCCCGCCGAGCACCCGCAGTTGCTCGCCGCAGTGGTCGTCGACAACCCGAAGGGCGGCAACTACTACGGCGGCACGGTCGCCGCGCCCGCCTTCGGCAAGATCGCCTCGTTTGCGTTGCCGTACCTCGGCATCCCGCCGAACTGACCCGGCGGCCCGCGCCGTGGAGCGGTAACGGCCTGCGGCGCTCTTAGAATCGCCTCCGATGAAGCTCGGCGAGCTCTGCGGCGGGATCGGTGCGCTCACTGACGCGGGCAGCGGCGACCCCGAGATCACGGACCTGGTCTTCGACAGCCGCAAGGCCGCGCCCGGGTGCCTGTTCTTCTGCGTGGTCGGGATGAGCTCGGACGGGCATGAGTTCGCACCGGTCGCGGTTGAGGCGGGCGCCGCGGCGCTCGTCGTCGAGCGACCGCTCGGACTCGGCGTGCCGGAAGTCCTCGTCGGCGACGCCCGGGCGGCGATGGCGCCGCTCGCGCAGCGCTTCTTCGGCGATCCGACCGCGACCCTGGCGCTCGCCGCGGTGACCGGCACGAACGGCAAGACGACGACGGCCTTCTTGACGCGCTCGATCCTCGAGGCAGCGGGGATCCAGTGCGGGTTGCTCGGCACCATCCGCCAGATCGTCGGCGGTGAGACCGTGGAGGCGGTGCGGACGACGCCCGAGGCGATCGACCTGCAGCGGACCTTCGCCGCGATGCTCGCCGCCGGTGACGGTGCCGCCTCGGTTGAGATCTCCTCGCACGCCCTCGTCCTCGGCCGGGTCGACTGCCTGCACGTCGCCGCCGCGGCGTTCACCAACCTGACCCAGGATCACCTCGACTTCCATACCGACATGGACGACTACTACGAGGCCAAGCGGCTGCTCTTCACCGGGCAGGAGGGCAGGCGTGAGCCACCCAGGGTCGCCGCCGTCAACGTCGACGACGAGTACGGGCGCAGGCTGCTCGCCGACCTTGCGGAAGCCGGCACCGAGACCCGAATCGTGACCTTCTCCGCGGGCGGCGCCGACGCCGACATGAGCGCCACGGGGCTCGAGTTCGACGCGTCGGGCGCCACCTTCACCCTGCACGCCGAGGGTGGTACCCACGACGTCGCGGTCGGTCTGCCCGGCCGCTTCAACGTGGAGAACGCGCTGGCGGCGCTGGCGCTCAGCGGCGGCCTCGGCGTGGCGCTCGCCGACGCCGTAGCGGCGCTTCGCAACGCCGAGCCCGTCCCGGGGCGGATGGAGCCGATCCGCGAGGGCCAGGACTTCGCCGTGCTCGTCGACTACGCGCACACGCCCGACTCGCTCATCAACGTGCTCGAGGCCGCCCGGGGGCTGACCGCCGGCCGGCTGCTCAGCGTCGTCGGCTGCGGCGGCGACCGAGACCGGGCGAAGCGACCGCTGATGGGCGCCGCTGCCGCCGAGGCCTCCGACGTCTGCTTCGTCACCTCGGACAACCCGCGCTCGGAGGATCCGGACGCGATCATCGCGGAAGTCCTCACCGGGATCCGCGATGGCTCCAACGTCGTCGTCGAGGCCGACCGGCGCAAGGCGATCGCGGGGGCGCTCGGCCAGGCCCGCTCGGGCGATCTCGTCGTCATCGCGGGCAAGGGGCACGAGCAGGGGCAGGAGTTCGAGGGTGGCCGCAAGGAGCCCTTCGACGACCGCGAGGTCGCCCGCGAGGCGCTGCGCGAGCTGGGAGTCGGAGCGGCGTGATCGACATCCCGGCCGAGCGGCTTGCCGCCGAGGGCGGCGCCGAGGTCGCCGTGCGCGGCGCTGGCGAGTTCGCCGAACGCGCCGTCGTCGACTCCCGCGAGGTCGGGCCCGGCGATCTGTTCTTCGGCATCCCGGGCGAGCAGGTCGACGGTGGTCGCTTCGCCGCCGACGCGATCTCGGCCGGGGCATGGGGCGTCGTCGTCGATCCCCGTCACGCCGCCGACCTCGAGCCCGACGGAGGTGATCGTGGCCGCGTCGGCGAGGGCCGTTCCTGGGTGTTCTCGACCCCCGACCCCGAGCGCTGCCTGCAGGAGATGGCGCGGGCCTGGCGGCGGACGATCGGCTGCCCGCTGGTCGGCATCACGGGCTCGACCGGCAAGACGTCGGTCAAGGACATCACGCGCGCGCTGCTGCCCGCCCGCGTCCACGCCAGCCCCGAGAACTTCAACACCGAGATCGGCATGCCGCTGGCGCTGCTCGGGGCGCCGCGCGATACCGAGATCCTCGTCATGGAGATGGCGATGCGGGGGATGGGCCAGATCCGCCAGCTCTGCGAAATCGCCGAGCCGGACGTCGCCGCGATCACCAATGTGGGCCCGGTCCACCTCGAGTTGCTCGGCACGCTCGAGGCGATCGCCGAGGCGAAGGCGGAGATCCTCGCCGGCCTCGAGCTCGGCCCGGGCGAGGGCCGCGCCGTCGTGCCCGCCGACGCCGAGGCGCTCGAGCCACACATGCACGACGAGCTCACCACTTTCACCTTCGGCCCCGGCGGCGACGTGTTCGCGCTCGGCGCGACGCGCGCGGGCCTGCACATGAAGGCCCGGATCGGCACGCCCCACGGCGAGGCCGACTTCGAGTTCGGCTTCACCGAGGAGCACAACCTGCGCAACGCGCTCTGCGCGATCGCGATCGGCGTGGCCCTCGACCTCGACCCTGCGGCGATGGCCGCGAACGCGTCGCGGATACAGTTCTCCCGCCTTCGCGGCGAACGGATCGAGTTGCGCGGGGGGATCCTGCTGCTCAACGACTGTTACAACGCGAACCCGATCTCGATGCGCTCCGCCCTCGAGCACCTCGCCTCCGAGCCCGCCCCCGGAGGCGGCCGCCACGTCGCGGTCCTCGGCGGCATGGCCGAGCTCGGCGAGAGCGGCCCCGACTACCACGAGCAGATCGCCGATCTCGCACGCGGGCTCGGGATCGCGCCGCTGATCGGCGTCGGGGACCTGGCGACCGACTACTCGCCGGACGATTGGGTGGCGACGCCGGGCGAGGCCGCGCAGCTCGCCGCCGAGCTTCTCGGCGAGGGCGATGTGGCGCTGATCAAGGGCTCGCGCTCGGTCGGTCTCGAGCTCGTCGCCGACACACTCCGCGTCGAGCTCGGCGAGCAGGAGCAGGAGGAGAGCACGTGACGGGCTTGCTCCTGGCGGCGATCGGCGGCGACGCCGCCTCGACGGTGATCGATCGCGGTCAGATCCTGATCGGCGGCATGGCGGCGATGCTGATCACGATCTTCCTTGGGCCGAAGTTCATCGAGATCCTGCGCAACCGCGAGTTCGGCCAGCAGATCCGTGAAGAGGGCCCGCAGGGGCACCACGAGAAGGCCGGCACCCCGACGATGGGCGGGCTGATCATCTTCACCGCGATCTCGATCCCTTACCTGGTGCTCAGCAATCGCGACACGGAGAGCCTCGCCGTCTTCCTCGTCGCCCTCGGCAGCGCCGGGCTCGGTTTCGCCGACGACTGGGTCAAGATCGTTAAGCGACGGTCACTCGGCCTCTCCGCGCGTTGGAAGCTGCTCGGCCAGATCGCCCTCGCCGTGGTGCTCTGGTGGTTCGCGTTCAAGTCCGTCGGCCTAGATCCGAACCTGCAGTTGCGCGTCTGGGGTGCGCACCTGTACCTCGGGCCGGCGGCCTACGTGATCCTCACCTTCTTCGTCCTCGCGGGCGCCAGCAACGGCGTCAACCTGACCGACGGCCTCGACGGGTTGGCGGCGGGCTGCTGCGCAATCGTCTTCCTCGCCTACATGGCGATCACGGTGACCACGGGCCAGCAGGGGCTGGCGCTGCTCTCGGCGTGCCTGGTCGGCGCCTGCGTCGGCTTCCTCTGGTTCAACGCCCACCCGGCGACGATCTTCATGGGGGATACGGGATCGCTCGGCCTCGGCGGGGCGATCGGCGCCCTCGCGATCATGACCCAGACCGAGGTCCTGCTGATCATCCTCGGCGGCATCTTCGTCATGGAGGCGCTCTCGGTCGCGATCCAGGTCTTCACCTTCAAGACCTTCCGCCGCCGCGTCTTCCTGATGGCCCCGATCCACCACCATTTCGAGATGATGGCCTGGTCGGAGACGAAGATCATGCTCCGCTTCTGGATCATCGCCGCCGTCTGCGCCGGCATCGGCTACACGCTCTTCCAGAACTCCATCGGGGTTTAGTCGGCGGCGGACTGGGAGCGCCGATGGCGGCCGTTGGGGTCGCTCACGTCCGTGCGGACTATCGCTCCCCTAACGACCGCCCTCGACGCTCCCAGCCTCGCCGTGGGGGGTTGACGGCTGACGCTCGTTGGGCGGCGCCCCGCTCAGCAGGCGCGGTGACGGCCGTGACCGGCCGCGCAGGGTCGCACCCCCGTACGGCGAACATCCGCGTTATGGAAACCAGGCCGCCGATTCCCGATGGGCCGTACCTGATCGTCGGCATGGCCCGCTCGGGCCAGGCGGCCGCGCGGCTGCTCGCGGACTCCGGCGCGCGCGTCGTCGCCGTCGATTCGGGATCTCCTTCCGTGGATGCAGGATTGCGGGCCGCGGGCGTCGAAATTCACCTGGATGACGACGGCACGCAGCACCTCGAAGGGATCGGTCTCGTGATCAAGAGCCCGGGGGTGCCGCAGAGTGCGCCGGTGATCGAGATCGCCCGCGAGCGCGGCGTGCCCGTGATCGGCGAGCTCGAGCTCGCCTGGCGCTCGCTCCCGAACCCCTTCGTCGCCGTCACCGGCACGAACGGCAAGACGACCGTCGTCGAATGGCTTGGACACGTGTGGCGTGAGGCGGGCATGCCCGTCGTCGTTGCCGGCAACGTCGGCCGGCCGCTCTCGGATCTGCCGGCGCAGGTCGACGAGTACGCGACGGTCGTCTGTGAGTGCTCCTCCTTCCAGCTCGAGGACAGCGCCGCCTTCGCGCCTGAGGTCGCGGTACTGCTCAACGTCACGCCCGACCACCTCGACCGCCACGGCAGCTTCAACGCCTACCGCGACGCGAAGCTGCGGATCTTCGCCGGCCAGGAGCAGACCGATTTCGCGATCTTCGACGCCGACCTCGTCCCGTTCGCCGCCTCCGAGCGCCCCGGTCACGGTGCGACGATCGCCTACGGCGTGTCGGCCTGCGCCGAGGGTGGCTGCCTGGTGCGACTGCGCAACGGCACGATCGAGGTCGATGGTGCGGCGCTCATCCCGGTCGAAGAGCTGGCCCTCGCCGGCGAGCACAACGTCCGCAACGCGATGGCGGTCGCCGCGGCGGCGCTCTGCGGCGGTGTTCCCCGCGAGGCGATCGGCCGCGGGCTGCGCAGCTTCGCCGGCGTTCCGCACCGGCTCGAACGGGTCGGCGAACACGACGACGTGCTCTTCATCAACGACTCGAAGGCGACCAACGTCGCCGCGGCGGAGGCGGCTCTCGGCTCCTTCGGCGAGCGCCCCGTGCACGCGATCCTCGGCGGCAGCCTCAAGGGTGGCAGCTTCGACGGCCTGCGGCCCGCGGTCGCGGAGCGCTGCGCCGCCGTCTATTTGATCGGCGAGGCTGCCGACGCGCTCGAGGAGTCACTGGCGCCCGCCGGCGTGCCGATGCGCCGCTCCGGCACGCTCGAGATCGCCGTCGCCGAGGCCGCCGCAGCGGCCGAGCCCGGCGATGTCGTCCTGCTCGCTCCGGCCTGCGCCAGCTTCGATGCCTTCCGCGACTACGAGGAGCGCGGCGAGCGCTTCCGCTCCCTCGTGCGGGAGCGGCTGTGAGCGGCGCGATCGCGGGGCTGCGCACCGGCTTCGGGTCACGACGCAAGGGGGCGGCGAAGAAGGCGAAGCGGCGCAGCTCGCAGCCGATCGAGTACCAGCTCGTGATCACGGCGACCATGTGCCTGGTCGCCTTCGGCGCCGTCATGGTTTTCAGCGCGAGCTCGACCTCCTCGCTGCTCGGCTCGAACGGTGACGGCGCCTTCTACCTGAAGCGCACGCTCATGTTCGGCGCCTTCGGGCTGCTTGCCCTGCACGTGCTGGCGCGGGTGCGCCTCGCGACGATCCGCAGCCTGACGCCGATGCTCCTTGCCGTCTGCTTCGGCCTGCTCGTCGTGGTGCTCGGCATCGGCACATCGGTCAACGGCGCCAAGAGCTGGATCGTCTTCGGTCCGCTGCAGGTACAGCCCTCGGAGATCATGAAGGTGGCGCTGCTGCTGTACGGCGCCCACCTGATCGCAGCCCGGCCGGAGCTCACCAACGACCTGCGCTCGATGCGGCCCTACCTGGTCGTCGTCGCCATGGCCTTCGGGCTGATCCTGCTGCAACCCGACTTCGGCACGACGATGGTCACGGCGCTGGGCGTCAGCGCCCTGTTGATCGCCGGCGGTGCCCGCATCCGGCACTTGGCAATCATCGCCGGCGTCGTCGGGTTCGTCGCGCTGATCGCCGTGCTGATCGAGCCCTACCGGATGGCGCGCTTGACGACCTTCCTGCACCCGGGCTCGGACCCCTCCGGCGCCGGCTTTCAGACCGGCCAGGCCTCGATTGCGATGGGCTCGGGCGGCATCTTCGGCGTCGGGCTCGGGCAGAGCGTCGAGAAGGCCTTCTACCTGCCGGAGGCGCACACCGACATGATCTCGGCCGTGATCGGCGAGGAGATCGGCTTCGCCGGGATCACGGTCCTCGTCGGCCTCTACATGCTCTTCGGCTACGGCGGCTTCCGCACCGCGCAGCGCGCCAAGGACCGGTACGGCAGGCTGCTCGCCGCGTCGCTGACCGCAATGATCCTGATTCAGGCGACCATCAACCTCTACGCAGCGATGGGGATGGCGCCGCTCACCGGGGTGACCCTGCCATTCGTCTCCTATGGAAACAGCAGCCTGATCGTGACCCTCGCAGCCGTCGGGTTACTCCTCAACGTGGCCAACGGCGGCACGGCGGCGAGCGCCCTGGACGGGCGGGGCACACGGGCGCGGCCGGCGCTTGGCGGCCTCTGGGTGATCGACGGGGAGCGCTCGCGGCCAAAACCGAAGCCGCGGCCGAAGCGGCGGACGACACGCACCTCGACGTCGCGCAGCTCCCGCGCGGCGAGCTCGCGGGCTGCCCCGAAGACCCGCCGCACTTCCAGCCATGGAGGAAGCAGTGCCCCACGTGGTGATCGCAGCCGGCGGGACAGCCGGTCACGTGGTACCGGCACTAGCCGTCGCCGACGCGCTCGCTGAGCGCGGCGCCTCGGTCAGCTTCATCGGTACGCGCGAGCGGGCCGAGGCCGAGCTGGTCCCGCGGGCGGGCTACGAGATCGACTTCCTGGCCGTCCGCGGCCTCGACCGGCGCAACCCGATCAAGGCGGCGGCTGCTGCCGGGCGCGCCGGAATCGCGGTCCGCGCCGCACGTCGCCTGCTCCGCGAACGCGGCGCCGACGCCGTCATGGGTGGCGGTGGCTACGTCGCCTGGCCCGCGGGCAGGGCGGCCGTGGGCTTGCGGCTCCCGCTCGTCCTGACCGAGGCCGACAGCCACCTGGGGATCGCCAACCGGATGCTGGCGCGGCGCGCGAAGCGCGTCTGTCTCGCCTTTCGGATTCCCGGCCGGAATGGCGCCCTTTACCTGCACACGGGCCGGCCCGTGCCCCGGGCGATCCTCGAAGCGGACCGGGCTGCCGCACGCCGGCGCTTCGTGATCGAGGCCGAGATCCCCTGCTTGCTGATCTTCGGCGGCAGCCTTGGCGCGCGAACGATCAACCAGGCGGCGGCCGCGGCGTTTGCGGGGCCGGACGCAAGCGAGCGGTCATTCCACGTCCTGCATGTCACCGGCGCCCGCGATTACGACGAGATCCGAGCGAGCGTCGGCGACGCGCCCCGCTACACATTGCTCGAGTATCTCCCCGACCTCGGCGACGCGCTCGCCGCCTGCGATCTCGCTCTGGCACGCTCCGGCGGCTCCGTCTTCGAGCTCACCGCTGCTGGTCGCGGCGCTGTGCTCGTGCCGTATCCGCATGCGACCGGCGCCCATCAGCACGCGAACGCGGACTGGATGGCGGACGCGGGAGCGGCGATCGTGGTCGAGGACGCCGACCTGACGGCTGATCTGCTCCGCGAGCGCGTCGCGCCGCTGCTTGCCGACCGGGGGCGGCTCGCCGCCATGGGGGAGGCGGCGCGCAAGATCGCCAAGCCCGATGCCGCCGAGCGGATCGCGGCTGAGATCCTGAGCTTCGTATGAGCAGCTGGTCCTACTTGTCCGGGCCTGAGGATCTGCCTCCAGAGCTCCCTTTCGCCGGCAGGACACTGCACTTCATCGCCATCGGCGGTGCCGGCATGAGCGGCCTGGCACTACTCGCCGCACGCCTCGGGGCCGCGGTCACAGGCAGCGACCGCTCCGACTCGACCTACATGGAGCGCTTGCGGTCGGCTGGCCTCGAGCCGCGCGTCGGCCACGACGCCGAACTCGTGCCGGCAGATGCCGAGGTCGTCGTCTCAACGGCGATCCCCGGCGACAATCCCGAGCTTGTCCGTGCGCGGGATCGCGGGCAGCGCATCATGCATCGCAGCGAGCTGCTGGCCGAGGTGACGCGGCAGCGCCGGCTGATTGCGGTCGGGGGCGCGCACGGCAAGACGACGACGTCCGGGATGATCGTCCACGCACTGGCGCGGCGGCGGCGCGCGACCGTCCTTCATCCTCGGCGGCGAGCTGCCGGGCGCCGGCGCGAACGGCGGGCCTGCGAACGCCGGATGGGGCGAGGGGGGCCTGATCGTCGCCGAGGCCGACGAGAGCGACGGCAGCTTCCTGCGTCTCGATCCCGACATCGCCCTGGTCACGAACGTCGAGCTCGACCATCACTCACATTGGGCCGGCGAGGCCGAGCTGTGGCAGGCGTTCCGCGACTTCTGCGCGCAAGGGCCACCCGCGTCGTCGCTCCAGCTGGCGAGACCGTCGACCGGCTCGGAGGCGGCACGGGTTACGGCGTCGACCCGGGCGGCGACGCCGACTACCAAGCGCGCGCGATCCAGGCGGCGGGAGGCGGCTCGCGGTTCGTCGTCGCGACGCCCGATGGCGAGGTTCCGGTGACCCTCGCGGTCCCCGGTCCGCACAACGTCGCCAACGCGACAGCGGCCCTGGCGTCGATCGGGGAAGGTCTTGGTCGCGAGCGCTCACTGGAGCTCCTGGCCCGGTACGCCGCCGCCCTCGCAAGCTTCCCGGGCATGGCGCGGCGACTCGAGCTCAAAGGAACCTGCGACGGCGCCCGCGTCTACGACGACTACGCGCACCATCCGACCGAGGTCGCGGCGAGCCTCGCGGCCCTCCGCGAGCTGCCCCATCGGCGCCTCATCGCGATCTTCCAGCCGCACCTGTACTCGCGGACGAAGGCGCTCGCGCCGCGTTTCGGGCGGGCGCTGGCCACCGCGGACGTAATCGGCGTGCTTGACGTCTACGCAGCCCGCGAGCAGCCGGTTGGGCCGCTCGCCGGCGTCAGCGGCCTCGACGTCGCCCGCGCCGCCGCCTCGGCAGCCCCCGGGCGCCCCGTGTTGTGGATCGACGAGCTCGACCGGGCCGCCGGCGTGATTCGCGAGCAAGTTCGGCCGCAGGAGGGCGACCTGCTCGTCACCGTCGGCGCCGGCGATGTCTTCAAGGTCGGCGATGAGCTCACCGCGGGAGGGGTCTCGTGAGCGCCGAACTGCCGGCGGGGGTCGAGCGGGACTACGCGATGGAGCGCCTGACCACGGTCCGCGCCGGCGGTCGAGCCGACTACTTCGCCCGGATCGGCGAGATCGCCCCGCTGATCGAGCTGCTCGGCTTTGCCCGCGATCGGGGCCTCACGGTAGGAGTGGTGGGCTCGGGGTCGAACTTGTTGGTATCGGATGCCGGTTTCCGAGGTTTGGCAGTGAAGCTCGAAGGTGATCTAGCGACGATCGAACGAGATGGCGACCGCGTGCTCTGCGGCGGTGGCGCCCGGCTTCCCTCGGCGGCCGCCAAGTCCGCCCGCTGGGGCCTTTCGGGGCTCGAGTTCGGCGTCAACATCCCCGGCTCGGTTGGCGGTGCCGTGCGGATGAACGCAAACGCCTATGGCGGCGAACTCGCCAAGACCCTGGAGTGGGTCGAGGTCTGCACCGCAGACGGCAGCGAACGCCGTGATCCCGCGAAGCTTGGGTTCCGCTACCGCAACTCCGACCTGCGCGACGGCGAGGTCGTCACGCGCGCCTCCTTCGCGCTCACGCCAGGCGATCCGGAGCAGATCAAGAGCACACTCGCCTCGATGCGCGGCCGCCGCCGTGAGGCGCAGCCCTCTGGGATCAAGACGTTCGGCTCGACCTTCAAGAACCCCGATGACCCCCGCGCCGAGGGCCGCTCCGCGGGACAGCTGCTCGACGCCGCCGACTGCCGTGGCCTCCAAGTCGGCGGTGCCCGTTTCTCCCCCAAGCACGCAAACTTCGTCGAGAACGCCGGCGAGGCGACGACGGCCGACATCCTCGCGCTGATGGCAGCCGGCCGCCGCCGGGTGCACGAGCGCTTCGGCGTCGTGCTCGAGCCCGAGGTTCAGCTGCTCGGCGAGGTCGAGTGGCCGTCCGACTGGGAGCTCGGCTGATGGGCGCGCTTCCCCGGCCCCACCTGCGGCGGATCCCGCGCCCACACCTGCCCCGGCCGCGCAGCCGCGGGGCCGGCTTCAGCCTGCCGCCGTGGCGCACCGTGCGGCGTCGGCTGATCGTGCTCGCGCTGATCCTCGTCGCGCTCGCCGCCGCCTACATGTTCTGGTTCCGCACATCCTCGTTCGTCGAGGTCCGCACGGTGAAGATCACAGGCGCCGATCAAGCGCCGGACGTCGACTCCGCCCTGCGCGCCGCCGCCGACGGTCAGAGCACCCTGCACCTCAACGGAGACCAGCTGCGCGCCGCGGTCGCCGACAACCCGCAGGTCTCCCACATCGCGATCGCCACCGACTTCCCGCACACGCTGCTCATCGATGTCGACATCCGCGAGCCCGTCGGCTACGTCAAGTCGGCCGGGGCGATCGTCGCCGGCGACGGCGTCGTGCTCGACCACAGCGGCCATGCTCCCGACGGAATCCCGGCGATCGATGCCGACGGCTCCGGCGACGGCTCGGCCGGGTCGAGCGTCGGCGGTGACGCGCTGACCGTCGCCAGGGTCCTCGGCGCCGCGCCGAAGCAGCTGGCCGAGGAGATCAACGGTGCGGCGGCGGACAAGGACTACGGCGTCACCGTCGACTTCGGGCCCGGCATCGAGCTGCGCTTCGGCGACGCCTCGGGGGCGGCGCTGAAGTGGAAGGCGCTCTCCGCGGTGCTCGCCGATCCGAAGTTCAAGGGAGCCTCGTACCTCGACCTGAGCGTTCCCGATCGCCCGGTCGCCGGTGGCGTGCCGGAGTCGACGGACAGCACGGCCACGAGCACGATCGACCCGACGACGACGGTGCCACCGGCGACGAGCACGGTGCCGGCGACAACCCCGACGACGGCGGTGCCGACCACCACGACGCCGGCCGACCCAACCGCCACGACGGTGCCGTGAGTGCCATGTGCGGCTGCTGTTGAGAGGTCCCAAAAAACTCTCAATCTGAGATTGAGAGTTGAGAAACCCTCAGGCAATGCTTGAGACAGCGATCTTGCAAGCCCCCTGCGCTTGCGTTGACAACCTCTAGGCTCTGCCCTAGTTTTCGTGCTGTTTGCGGGGAGGAATCGCAAACCCTCAACTATGCGTTCAGCATCGGACGGAACCCAGAAAGGCAAGTGAAGCTCACATGGAGGCTTCCAGTTATCTCGCGGTGATCAAGGTCGTCGGCGCAGGGGGCGGCGGCACCAACGCTGTCTCGCGGATGGTCGACGCCGGCCTCAAGGGCGTCGAGTTCCTTGCCGTGAACACCGATGCGCAGGCGCTTCGCGCTTCGGAGGCCGACGTCAAGCTGGCGATCGGCCAGGAGCTGACCCGCGGCCTCGGTGCGGGCGGCAACCCGGAGGTCGGCGCCGGCGCCGCCTCGGAGAGTCGCGACGACATCAAGGAGGCGCTGAAGGGCGCCGACATGGTCTTCGTCACCGCCGGCGAGGGCGGCGGCACGGGCACCGGTGCTGCGCCCGTGATCGCTGAGATCGCCAAGCAAGAGATCGGCGCGCTGACGGTCGGCGTCGTCACGAAGCCCTTCGAGTTCGAAGGCTCGCGCCGCATGCAGCAGGCCCTCGACGGAATCGAGCGCCTCCGCAACGAGGTTGACACGCTGATCATCGTCCCGAACGAGAAGCTGCTCAACATCGTCGAGCGCCGCGAGCCGATCTCGGAGGCCTTCCGCAAGGCCGACGACATCCTCCGGCAGGGCGTCCAGGGCATCACCGACCTGATCACCGTTCCCGGTCTGATCAACCTCGACTTCGCCGACGTGCGGGCGATCATGGCCGACGCTGGCTCGGCGCTGATGGGCGTCGGCTCGTCTTCGGGCGAGACCCGCGCGGCGGATGCCGCCAGGGAGGCGATCTCCTCGCCGCTGCTCGAGTCCGCGATCGACGGTGCGACGGGCATGCTGCTCAACATCACCGGCGGCGAGGACATGGGCCTGTTCGAGGTCAACGAGGCGGCCGACGTGGTCGTCGAGACCGCGGACAAGGGCGCCAACATCATCTTCGGCTCGGTCGTCGACAACACGATGGGCGACGAGCTCCGGGTGACCGTCATCGCCACCGGGTTCGAGGGCTTCGAGCTGCTCGCCCGCCGGCCCGCCGAGGTCCGTCGCCGCAGTCGCGAGCGTGCGGGGATCAAGCGCTCCGACCGCGAGATGCGCAGCCTCGAGGTCAGCGACGACGACATCGACATCCCGCCCTTCCTGCGCGACAGGTAGTCGCATCGCCGGCGCGTCGCCGGCGAGGGTCCTCGGCCCGCGGGTCCTGTCCGGGAGCTGCGCGGGCCCCGCTGCGCCACCGGCATTGCTCGGGGGCCCGCGATCTGTGGGCCACCCGCGGGAGAGGGGGTTACGTGGGCGATCGCCGGCGAGGGCGGCTGGCCTGGGTTAGCTGGGACGAGGGCTGGGCGGTTGACGCCCTTGGGCAGTGAGGGAGGTGGGCTGCGGAGGGGCTTGGCTGGGCTGGTGGTTACGAAACACCGCAAGTTGCGGTGGAACGTGACCAGTCGTCTGCGGTGGGCTGCTTTGAGCTTTCCTTCGGTGCTCTCGCCTGCCAGTGGTCACAAAACCTCTCAAGTTGAGAGGTTTCGTGACCAGTCGTCTCCCCTGGGCTGCCGTTTACCGCTCCCTCGCTGCTCTCGCCGGCGGTAGGTCAACTTGGTCCGGCAGGGGTGGTCCGGCGTGACCGGTCGGCTACGGGCGCCGCGCCCCGATCTGCTTCGCCTTCCATATCCTCGACGGCGTGACCAACGCAGGTACCGATCTCCGGCGCACGCCCCTCTACGACGAGCACGTGGCGGCAGGGGCGCGGCTGGTGCCGTTCGCGGGCTGGGAGATGCCTGTTCAGTACGAGGGGGTCAAGGAGGAGCATCTGGCGGTGCGCTCGTCATGTGGCGTCTTCGACGTCTCGCACATGGGCGAGATCCGCACCGAGGGGCCCGACGCCCTGGCCTTCCTGCAGCGGTTGCTCTCCAATGACGTCGCCAAGCTCGCTCCCGGCGGCGCGCAGTACTCGTGCCTGTGCGCGTCCGACGGCGGCATCCTCGACGACCTCTTCACCTACCTGCTCGACGACGGCAGCTACCTGACCGTCACCAACGCGGCCAACCACGCGAGCGACCTCGCGCGCCTCCGCGAGATCGCCGGGGACTTCGCCGTGACGATCACCGACGCGGCCGCCGAGTACTCGATGCTCGCCGTCCAGGGCCCGGAGGCCCGGGGCATCGTCGCCGGCCTCGCGGCGGGCGAGCTGCCGGCCCGGATGCACACGGCCTCCGTCGAGGTCGCCGGCGTGCCCTGCCTCGTCTGCGGCACCGGCTACACGGGTGAGTCCGGTGTCGAGCTGCTGGCCCCGCCGGATGCGGCCGCCGGCCTGTGGCAGGCCCTGCTCAAGGCGGGCGCCGTCCCGGCCGGCCTCGGCGCTCGCGACACGCTCCGGCTCGAGGTCTGCTTCCACCTGCACGGCAACGAGATCAGCCCCGAGCGCAACCCGATCGAGGCGGGCCTCGGCTGGTGCTGTGTGGAGGAGACGGGCTTCGTCGGCTCGGAGGCGATCGCCGCCGCCCGGGCTGAGGGGACGCCGGAGAGGCTGGTTGCGCTCGTGCTCACCGAGCGCGGCATCCCGCGCGGCGGCAACGTGCTGCTGCACGACGGCGAGCCGGTTGGGGAGCTGACCAGCGGCACCTGGGCGCCCTCGCTTCAGCTCGGTGCCGGAATGGGATACGTTCGCGCCGATCTGGCCGAGCCCGGCGCGGAGCTCGAGGTCGACATCCGCGGGCGCCGCCGCGCCGCCGAGATCCGGCCGATGCCGCTGTATGAGAAGAAGAAGAGCTGACCCGACCCCCAGCTGGACACTGGAGACTGGAGACCAATTTGGCCGCCGAGGAGAGCTACCCCGAGGACCTGCGTTACCACCCCGAGCACGACTGGGCCCGGATCGACGGCGAGGAGGCGACGTTCGGGATCACCTGGTTCGCACAGGACGCGCTCGGCGAGGTCGTCTTCTTCGAGCCGCCTGAAGTCGGCACCGAGGTGAAGAAGAACGAGGCCTACGCCGAGGTCGAGTCGGTGAAGGCCGTCTCCGACGTCTTCGCCCCCCTCAGCGGTGAGATCACGGCCGTCAACGAGGCCGCCGCCGAGAGCCCCGAGGCGATCAACGAGGATCCCTACGGCGAGGGCTGGATGGTCAAGGTCAAGCTCACCGACGCCTCCGAGGTCGACGAGCTGATGGACGCCGCCGCCTACAAGACGATGCTCGCTGACGAGTAGCGGTGCCCGGCGGCCCCCGCCACCCGCATCTCTAACCTAGGCGGCCTTCGATGAGTCGCTACACGTCAGCAACCGACGCGGACCGCCGGGAGATGCTCGAGGCCGTCGGCGCCGCCTCCGTCGAGGAGCTCTTCGCTGACGTCCCGGCCGAGCTGCGCCTCGGCCGCCCGCTGGAGCTCGAGCACGGGTTGGCGGAGAACGACGTCTACTCCCGCCTGCGGACGCTCGCGGCCCGCAACGCCGACGCCGAGTCCGAGCTCTGCTTCCTCGGCGGCGGCATGTACGACCACTACGCACCGGCGATCGTCGATGCGATCACCTCGCGCTCGGAGTTCCTCACGCCGTACACGCCGTACCAGCCCGAGATCTCGCAGGGCGGCCTGCAGACGATGTTCGAGTTCCAGACTGCGATGTGTGAGCTCACGGCCCTGCCGGTCTCCTCTGCCGGCCTCTACGAGGGCCCCTCCTCGGTTGCCGCCGCGGGCTATCTGGCCCTCGGCGCCGCGAAGGGCAAGCGCCGCCGCTTCGTCGTCTCCCGTGGCCTGCACCCACACTCGCGCGAGACCCTCGTCACCTACTCACGCGGCTACGGCACCGAGGTCGTCGAGGCCGGCCTCGAGGCCGGCCTGACCGATCCCGGCGCGCTCGCCGAGCTCCTGGATGACGAGACCGCCGCCCTCTTCGTCCAGAACCCGAACTACCTTGGCTCGGTCGAGGACCTCGAGGCGCTGGCCGAGGCCGCGCATGCGGCTGGCGCGCTGCTGATCGTCGCCTGCGATGCGATCGGCCTCGGCGTCCTGCGCCCGCCCGGCGAGTGCGGCGCCGACGTTGCCGTCGGCGAGGGGCAGCCGCTCGGCGGCCGACTGGACTACGGCGGGCCCTCGTTCGGCTTCTTCTGCGCGACGGAGGAGCACATGCGCCGCATGCCCGGCCGGATCTCCGGCGAGACGACCGATGTCGACGGCCGCCGCGGCTTCGTCCTCGCCCTGCAGACGCGCGAGCAGCACATCCGCCGCGAGAAGGCGACGCACAACATCTGCACCGCACAGGCGCTCAACGCGCTCGGCGGGATGATCTACCTGAGCTGGCTCGGCAAGCAGGGCCTCGTCGAGCTCGGCGAGCTGCTCGCCCGCCGCACCGCGTACGCGGCGCGGCGCCTCGGCGCCGTCGCCGGCGTCGAGCTCGCTCACGAGGCGCCCGTCCTGCGCGAGTTCGCACTGCGCCTCGAGGCGCGCGTCGGGCCGGTCCTCGACTACTGCGCCGAGCGCGGCATCGCCGCGGGCATCCCGCTCGACGTCGACTACCCCGAGCTCGGCAACGGGCTGCTCGTCGCGATCACCGAGCAGCGCACCGCCGAGGACATCGACCGGCTTGCGCTGGCGCTCGAGGACGCGATCGCCGAGTGCGCCGACCTCCAGATCGGTACGGCCGAGGGGGTGAGCTCATGAGCGGTCCAGAACACGACGCGCCGCCGGCCGAGCCGGTCGAGACGCCGATGCAGCGTGACCACGCGACGACGATCTACGAGCGCTCCGTCCCCGGGCGCCGCGCCGCCATCTTCGCCGACGCCGGCGTGCCCGAGGCCGAGACGCCGCTCTCCGAGCTGATCCCGGCGAAGCTGCTGCGCTCCGAGCCCGCCCGCCTGCCCGAGGTCGCCGAGCCGGAGATCGTCCGCCACTACAACCGCGTCTCGCGCCGCAACTTCGACCTCGACTCCGGCTTCTACCCGCTCGGCTCGTGCACGATGAAGCACAACCCGCGGATCAACGAGCGCGTCGCCGCGCTGGCGGGCCACGCGCGCCTGCATCCCGCGCAGCGGCCCGAGCGGGCCCAGGGCGCGCTCGAGCTGATGTGGAACCTGGAGCGGGCGCTGGCGGAGATCTGCGGATTGCCGCACGTCTCGCTGCAGCCGTCCGCCGGCTCGCACGGTGAGCTCGCGGGCCTCTTGCTGACCCGCGCCTTCCACGCCGCCAACGGCGAGGAGGGACAGCGTCACGAGGTGCTGACGCCGGACACCGCCCACGGCACCAACCCCGCATCGGTGACGATGGCCGGCTACGACGTTGTCAAGGTCGCAACCGCCCCCGACGGTGGCGTCGACCTCGACGACCTGCGGGCAAAGGCGGGGGAGAGGACCGCGTGTCTGATGCTGACCAATCCAAACACGCTTGGGCTCTTCGACTCGAACATCGCCGAGATCACGCGTCTGGTGCGCGAGGCCGGCGGCACCCTCTACTACGACGGCGCCAACCTGAACGCGATAATGGGCAAGGTCCGCCCGGGCGACATGGGCTTCGACATCGTCCACGTCAACCTGCACAAGTCGTTCAGCCAGCCGCACGGTGGCGGCGGCCCGGGCGCCGGCCCGATCGCGGTCTCCGAGCGGATCGAGCCGTTCCTGCCGGTGCCGCGAATCGAGCGGCACGAGAGCGACAACGGCAGCGGCCCGCGCTTTACGCTCGACGGCGCGGGCGAGCACCCCGCAACGATCGGCCGCCTGCGCGGCTTCCAGGGCAACTTCGGCGTCTTCGTGCGCTCATACGCGTACATGTTGAGCCTCGGCGGCGACGGCCTCACGGAGGCCTCGGAAACGGCCGTGCTGAACGCCAACTACCTGCTCGCGCGCATGCGCTCCGGCCGCGCCGGTGAGCACCTGCCACTTGCCTTCGAGCGCACCCCGATGCACGAGTTCGTCCTCTCGGGCAAGCCCGCGAAGAAGGAGCTCGGCGTGAAGACCCTCGACATCGCCAAGCGCATCCTCGATCACGGCATGCACCCGCCGACGATCTACTTCCCACTGCTCGTCGACGAGGCGATCATGGTCGAGCCGACGGAGACCGAGACGAAGGAGTCGCTCGACGGCTTCGCCGATGCGGTCGACTCGATCCTCGAGGAGGCGGAGCGCGACCCCGAGATCCTCGCCGGGGCGCCGTACACGACTCCCGTCCGCCGCCTCGACGAGGTTGCGGCGACGCGCAACCCGCGCATCCGCCAGGCGCTCTAGCCCACTGGCTAACCGCCGAACTTGGGGGCGTCGAGCTCCCGCTCGCCGCCGCCCTCGCGGCGGCGAACGAACTCGCTGAGCAGGTAGAGCGCGGCGCCGACCAGCAGGATGATGCCGCCACGCAGGATCACCTGAGCCTCGGTCTGCGTGATCAAAAAGACGCAGACGAGCGCGCCGAAAACCGGCACGGCGCTCGGGGCACGGAAATGCTTGTGCTCGACCTCGTCCCGCCGGAGGACGAGCACCGCGACATTGACGATCGTGAACACGCAGAGCAGCAGGAACACGGTCGTGTCGGCGAGTGCGGAGAGGTCGCCGGTCGAGACGAGGACCAGGGCGAGGCCGGTCGTGAACAGGATCGCGACCCACGGTGTCTTGCGCCGCGGCAGCACGCGGCCGAACGCGTGGGCGACGACGCCCTCGTTCGACATGCCGTAGACGAGCCGCGAGGCCATGATCATGTTGATCAAGGCGCCGTTGGCGAGCGCGAACAGCGTGATCGCCGCGAACAGCTTCGTCGGCAGCCCGAGGGGCCCGACTCCGACGACCTGCAGGAGCGGCGCCGAAGAGCTGGCGAGCTCGTTCGTCGGCACGACGGCCGAGGCGACGAAGCTGACGCCCAGGTAGAGGACGCCGACGATCGCGAGGCCGCCGAAGAGCGCCTTCGGGTAGGTGGTGCTCGGGCGTCGCGTCTCCTCGGCGAGGTTGACGGAGTCCTCGAACCCGATCAAGGCGTAGAAGGCCAGGGTCGTACCGCCGACGATGGCGAGAAAGACGCTGTCGCCGGCCTTGAAGTCGAAGTTGCGGGAGACGTCGGCGCTGCCGTCCCCGAAGGCGACGATGCCGACGAGCAGGATCAACAGGAGGCCGAACACCTCGATCAGGGTGAAGACCACATTCGTCTTCAGCGACTCGGCGACGCCCCGCATGTTGAGTGCGGCGACGGCCACCAGGAAGGCGATCGAGACCGGGATCACCGGAATGTCAGTCCCGAGCAGGTGCGCGAGCGAGTCGCCCGAGAAGCCGCGGGCGAGCGTCGAAGCGGAGGTGATCCCGGAGGCCATCACCGCGAACGCGACCATGAAGGTGAAGAACTGCAGTCCGAAGGCCCGGTTCGTGTACAGCGCCGCCCCGGCCGCGCGCGGGTATTTGGTCACGAGCTCGGCGTAGGCGAACGCGGTGAGCGCCGCGAGCACGAACGCGGCAACGAACGCGGTCCAGATCGCGCCGCCGACGTCGGCGCCGACCTTGCCGACGAGCGCGTAGATGCCGCCGCCGAGCATGTCGCCGACGATGAACATGAGCAGCAGGCGGGGGCCGATCGCGCGGCGCAGCTCGGTCGGCTCCTCCCCCTGGCGAAGGTCGGGTTCGCTTGTTGCCGGCGCTTTGCTCACGCCCGGGTCCTACACGATCTCGGCCGGGAGCTCCTGCTCGAGCTCGAGCACCGGCGCGAACAGATCGCCGTGCTCGTCGACGCGCTCGAGCACGGCGCCTGCCTCGAAGGCGAGCAGCCCGGGGTCGCCGTCGGCGAGGCACTGCTCGACCTCGTCCCAGTGCAGCGGTGTCGAGGCCGTCGGTTGCGGGCGGGCGCGCAACGAGTAGACGGCGATCGTCGTCTTCGAGACGTCGTTCTGGCTCCAGTCGACGAAGACCTTGCCGCCGCGGAGCTCCTTCTTCATCTTCGAGACGACGAGGTCGGGCTCGGAGCGCTCGAGCGCCTGGGCAACCGCACGCGCGAACGGCTTCGTCTCCTCGTAGCTCGCCTCGGTGTTGAGCGGCACGTAGACCTGCATCCCCTTCGAGCCCGAGCTCTTCGGGAAGCACTCGATGTTCAACCGGGCGAAGAGCTTGCGGATCGTCAGCGCCACCGAGCAGCACTCGACGATCGATGCGGGCGGGCCCGGGTCGAGGTCGAAGGCGAGCACGGTCGGCCGCCCGACATCCTCGGTCAGCGACAGCGAGGGATGCAGCTCGAGCGCCGCCAGCTGCGCGAGCCAGATCAGCGTCGGGCGGTCGTCGCAGACGGCGAACTCGATCTCCCCGGCGCGGCGCCCGGCCCAGATCGACTCCGTCCGCACCCATTCGGGGCGGTGCCTCGGGCTGCGCTTCTCGAAGAAGTGCTTGCCCTCGACGCCATCGGGCCACCGGGTCACGGTCAGCGCCCGATCGCTCAGGTGCGGCACGATCGCCGGCGCGATCCGCGCGTAGTAGTCGAGGACCTCCCCCTTGGTGAACCCGGCCTCGGGATAGAGGACCTTGTCGAGGTTGGTGACCGACAGGCGCCGGCCGTCGACCTCTACTTCGCGGCCTTTGCCCGCGACTTCGAGCTCCCCTTCGAGGACTTCGAGCGGCTCGTGCCGGAGGACCCGGACGAGGACTTCTTCGCCGAGGAGGCCCCGGAGGAGCTCTTGCTCGAGCCCTTCTTCGGCTTGGCCTTCTCGCCGCCGCCGAGCTCCTCGCCCTTGACCGCCGCCAGACTCTCCTCGAGCGCTGCCATCAGATCGGGCGCCTTCGTCGGCTTCGGTGCCTCCGAGTCGACGGAGACGAGGTCCTCGCCGCGCGCCTTGCGCTCGATCAGGTCGAGCAGCTCATCGCGGTACTCGTCCTTGTAGCCGGAGGGCTTGAAGTCAGAGGCGAGGGAGTCGATCAGGGCCTTCGCCATGTCGACTTCCTTCTTGTTGGGCGCGACGTCCCCCTCCTCGCCCAGCAGCCCGTCGAGCTGCTCCGGCGGGACGACCTCGTCGGCGAAGCGCATCGTCGCCAGCGTCAGCACGTCGCCGGTCGCGCGGATCGCCGCGAGGCTCTCCTTGTTGCGCATCACGAAGCGCGCGATCGCGACCTTTCGCTGTTCGGCCATCGCCTTGGCGAGTAGCGCGTAGGCGCGCTCGGCGCCCGGCTGCGGGCCGAGGTAGTACGGGCGGTCGAAGTAGATCGGGTCGATCTCGTCGAGGTCGACGAAGTCCTCGATCTGGATCGCCTTCGTCTTCTTCGGCGCCAGGTCCTCGAGCTCGTCGCGGCTGAGGATCACGTATTGCTCCGGCGCAATCTCGTAGCCCTTGACGATCTTCTCGTAGGGGACCTCCTCGCCGTCGTCCTCGGCAACCCGCTTGTGCCTGATGCGCGAGTGATCGCCGTCGCGGAGCTCGCGAAAGCTGATGGAGCGGCTCGAGACCGCCGAGTAGAGCTTCACGGGCACGTTGAGGAGCCCGAAGCTGATCGATCCTGTCCAGATTGCTCGTGCCATCGACGTCAGTTTCCCGAGCTTAGTACCCGTTCCTGCGCCGGGTGAAGCCGTGGAATGTCATCTTGCGTGAGTGAGTCCATCTGCCGCTAGAGACCGGGGCGAGCCGCGGAACTAATCGGTCAGCCTTCGCGGACGACCGTCGCCGGGTCGATGTCATCACGCAAGCCCTTGAAGGCGGGCTGGCGCAAAGTCGCCTCGCGCGTCCACTCGCTGAACTCGACCGCGCAGACGAGGCGGGGCTCGACGAAGCTCGGGCCGGCGCGCTTCGGGCCGACGCCAAGCTCGAACGGGTCCTCGTCCCGGGCCAGCGGGGCGAGCAGCTCCTCGAGCTGGTCGATCGTGCGCTCGCTGAGGCCGCTGCCGACGCCGCCCGCGTAGACGAGGCGCTGCGGCTCGCCGCGCTCGGCCGCCTCCAGGGGCGTCGCGTCCCAGACGCCGAGGATGAGCGAGCCGAGCCGCCCGCTGCGGCCGCCGTCGCCGCCGTAGAAGCCCCCGATCAAGAAGTCGCCGCGCTGCTTGATCCGCACCTTGACCCAGTCGCGGCTGCGCGTACCCGGCCGGTAGGTGCTGCCGAGCCGCTTCGCCACGACCCCCTCGAGCTGCTGACGCTTGGCCGCCTCGAGCAACGCAGGCCCGTCGGCGAGATGGTGGCGCGGCGCCTGCCAGCGCTCGTCGCTGAGCCCGAGACCGCTGAGCAGTTCGCGACGGCGCTCATACGGCTCTCCAGCGAGGTCCTCGCCGTCGAGCGAGAGCAGGTCGAAGGCGACGAAGGTGACCGGCGTCTCGGGGACCCGCCGGGCGATCGTCAGGGGCGACGTGACGCCCATGCGCCGTTGCAGCAGCTGGAAGCTCGGCTTGCCGTCGGACCCGAAGGCGACGATCTCGCCGTCGAGGACGCCGTCGTGGCCGGCGAGCGCCACCGCGAGGGGCGCGAGCTCCGGATAACGCGCTGTGATCTCCTCACCCCGGCGGCTGAACAGCCTCGTTTCACCTCCGGTCAGCTCGGCGAGGGCGCGAACCCCGTCCCACTTGATCTCGAAGGCCCACTCGTCGCCCTCGGGGAGGCGCTTGGCGTCTGTCGCGAGCATCGGCTCGATCGTCGGCACGAGAGCGAGGCTAGACGTCGCTGGCGCGGGGCTGGCATCCGGCGATAATCGCCGCATGCTGTTCGAGCTCCAGAGCGTCTCGGTCGCCCGCGGCGGCAGCACCGTGATCGAGGGGCTGAGTGCAGAGCTCGCCGAGGGCGCCACGGCGGTGGTCGGACCGTCGGGCGTCGGCAAGTCCAGCCTCCTGCGGTTGCTCAACCGGCTCGCCGACCCGGCCGCCGGCCGGATCCTCTACCGGGGCGCTCCGCTCGCCGACCGGGCGGTGCACGAGCTACGCCGCGAGGTCGCGCTCGTCCCGCAGCTACCCGCGCTGCTCGATGGAACGGTCGCCGACAACCTGCGCTTCGCGGCGGGCCTCGCCGGCCGCGAACTCGGGGACGCTGCGATCGCAGCGCTACTCGAGCGCGCCGGCCTCGACGGTTCCTTCGCCGACCGGCCAGGGGGCGAGCTCTCCGTCGGCGAGCGTCAACGCGCGATGCTCGCCCGCGCACTCGTCAACGAGCCCGACGTGCTGCTGCTCGACGAGCCCACCTCGGCGCTCGACGCCGTCGCGACCGAGGCGATCGAGCGCACCCTCGCGGAGCTTCGCGAGGAGGGCGGCCTGTCGCTCGTCGTCGTCACCCACGATCCGGCGCAGGCGGAGCGACTCGGCGACTCGACCCTGCAGATCGAGCCTCGGGCCGGCGAGGCCCAGGCCGCGGGTGGCGATCGTGCGGAGGAGGGCGGGGAGGAGTGAGCGGCATCCACATCACCGTCGGCCAGCTCGTTGCGGCACTGGCCCTGGTGCTCCTCGCGATCGCCGTTGCCCGGTGGCGGCGGACCGAGCTCGAAGGGGACATCGCGATTGCGGTCGTCCGCAGCTTCGTCCAGCTGACTGCGATCGGCTACGTGATCCAACTGATCTTCGATGTCGACAGCCTCGCCCTGGTCGCGCTGTTGCTTGCCGTCATGGTCTGCTTTGGGGCGCTCACGGCGCGCTCGCGCGCGAAGCGCGTCCCGGGGGCGCTGGTACCGCTCCTGATCGGACTCTCGATCGCGGCGGTCGCGACTCTCGGCCTCGTGGTCGGCCTCGGGATCTTCGATCCACAGCCCCGCTACATGGTGCCCGTCGGCGGCATGGTGATCGGCAACTCGATGACGGCCTCCGCTGTTGCACTGAACAGGCTCGGCGACGAGTTCGCCGACGGCCGCGAGCGGATCGAGGCCACGCTCGCACTCGGGGCGAGCGCCCATGATGCGGCCCTCCCGAGCGTGCGCAGGGCGCTGCGCTCGGGAACGATCACGCTCGTCGACTCGACGAAGACGACGGGGCTGATCTTCTTTCCCGGGACGATGGTCGGGATGCTGCTCGCCGGCGCCGAGCCCACGGATGCGGTACGGCTGCAGCTGATCCTGCTCTGGGTCCTGCTCGGCAGCGTCACGATCTCGGCGCTTGTCTCGACGGCACTGGCCTACCGGCATTTCTTCAACGAGGCCGACCAATTGGTCGAGCTGCCCAGCTGAGAACCCGGCCCCGCGGTCGTACTCCTCAGCGGCGAACGAGTTCCCCGAAGATTGGCCGCAGGCGGCCTCCCGCCGTTGGCCGGAACGGATAGCGTGAGGGCCGAGGGGAGCTTGTCTCACGACGATTGGGAGCAAGCACTGAGAGCGGATTCCGAAGATCAGGCACCGGCCGACGCGGCGGGGACCGTCGCGACCGCTGAGCCGGACGTGCGCCTGACCGCTGTCTCGAAGTCCTTCGGCGAGGTCGTCGCCGTCGATTCTGTCGATCTCGAGATCGCCGGCGGTGAGTTCTTCACCCTGCTCGGACCGTCGGGCTCGGGCAAGACGACGACGTTGAGGATGATCGCCGGCTTCGAGCTGCCAGACTCGGGCACGGTCGAGCTGGGCGGCGTCGACATGACGACGCTGCCCGCCTACGACCGGCAGGTCAACACCGTCTTCCAGGACTACGCGCTTTTCCCGCATATGACCGTCGCCGGCAACGTCGAGTACGGGATGCGGGTCGCGAAGGTCGACAAGGCCGAGCGCGACCGGCGCCGCGGCGAGGCGCTCGAGATGGTTGGCCTGTCGGGTTACGACGCCCGTCAGCCCGCCGAGCTCTCCGGCGGTCAGGCACAGCGCGTGGCGCTGGCGCGGGCGATCGTGAACCGGCCCCGCGTGCTACTCCTCGACGAGCCGCTTGGAGCGCTCGACCTGAAGCTGCGCGAGCGCCTGCAGGTCGAGCTCAAGCAGATTCAGGGCGAGGTCGGGATCACCTTCGTCTACGTGACCCACGACCAGGACGAGGCGCTGACGATGTCGGACCGTCTCGCGGTCTTCAACGAGGGGCGGATCGAGCAGATCGGCGCCCCCGAACAGGTCTACGAGCACCCGGAGAACACGTTCGTCGCCGGCTTCGTCGGCACGTCGAACGTGCTTGAGCGGGGCGGGGAGAACTTCACTGTGAGACCCGAGAAGATCAGGCTGCTTGCCGAGGGCGAGCCGACGGAGGGGCTTGTGACCGAACGCGGCACTGTGCTCGACGTGGCCTACGCGGGGATGCTCACGCGGTATGCGGTGGAGCTGGCAAATGGAGGAGAGATCCAGGTCGTCCGCCAGAACCTCGAGGAGACCTCCGCGGAGGCCCATGAGCAGAAGGGACGACCGGTTCTAGTTGGCTGGCGACGCGAGCACACGGTGCCCGTTGCCCAGAGAGAGGAGAACGCATGAGAAGCAATCAGGGCTCCGCGCGATGGGCCTGGCTCATCGTCGCCGGGCTGACGTTGTTGATGGCGGCGGTTGCCGCCGGCTGCGGCGGAAGCAGCAGCGACACCACCAGCGCAGACAGCATGCCGCAGCAAGTCGGTAAGGGCGAAGGCGAGGTCGATCTCGTCGCCTGGGCCGGCTATGTGGAGGACGGCTCGACTGACCCGAAGGTCAATTGGGTGAGCGACTTCGAAAAGCAGACCGGGTGCAAGGTCAACGTCAAGGTCGGCAACACGTCGGACGAGATGGTCCAGCTGATGCGCTCCGGCCAGTACGACGGTGTCTCAGCGTCCGGTGACGCGACGCTGCGGCTGATCGACGGCGGCGACGTCGCCCCGGTCAACACCGACCTGGTGCCGAACTACGCGGACATCTTCCCCGGCCTCAAGGATCAGCCGTACAACTCGGTCGACGGGCAGATGTACGGCATTCCGCATGGTCGCGGTGCCAACCTGCTCATGTACAACACCGACGACTACAAGAAGGCGCCCGACTCCTGGAGCGCGGTCTTCGATCCGAAGCAGGCGGCGCAGCAGAAGGGTCACGTCACCGCGTACGACAACCCGATCTACATCGCCGACGCGGCGCTGTACCTGATGAAGCATCAGCCCGACCTGGGGATCACGAATCCCTACGAGCTGAACCAGGACCAGCTCGCCGCTGCGGTGAACCTGCTCAAGGAGCAGAAGCAGAACATCGGCCAGTACTGGTCGGATTACACGAAGGAGATCCAGGCGTTCGCCAGCGGCGACTCGACCGTCGGGACGACATGGCCGTATCAGGCCTTGACGCTGAAGGCCGACGGCAAGCCGGTCAACGCCGTCTACCCGAAGACGGAGGGCTCGACCGGTTGGTCGGACACGTGGATGATCAGTTCGCAGGCGAAGCATCCGAACTGCATGTACATGTGGATGAACCACATCACCGACCCGAAGGTCCAGGCCCAGGTGGCCGAATGGTTCGGAGAGGCGCCCGCCAACTCGAAGGCGTGCGGCTACACCACCGACCCGAACTTCTGCCAGAAGTACGACGCGGACGGCAAGAAGTACCTGGACGACCTCCACTACTGGACGACGCCCGTCTCCGACTGCGGCGACGGCAACAACGACTGCACCACCTACGACGACTGGGTGCAGGCGTGGACGGACGTCAAGGGGTAGCGGTCGCCTGAAGGCACCGAAAGGCAGAGAGTGATCAGTGGAGGCAGCTGACGCGATCGCGCAGCAGCCGAAGAGGTCGGCGGGCCGTAGGCTCGCCGGCCTCTTCCACGGTCGCCCACGCCTGCAGATAGGGAGCCTGCTCGCCGGCCCGATCGGCTGGCTTGTCATCGGCTACCTCGGCTCGCTCGCGGTCCTCCTGGTCGCGAGCTTCTGGACGCTGGGCGAGCTCAGCGGCGAGGTCGAGCACACCTTTACGCTCGACAACTTCAACACGATCCTGACGGAGCCGGTCTACCGGACGATCGCGCTCCGCACGATCACGGTTGCCGCGCTCGTCACGGTCACCGACGTGTTCCTCGCTCTGCCGCTTGCCTTCTACATGGCGAAGGTCGCGGGGGCGCGGACGCGCGGCATGCTCGTGGTCGCGGTGCTCATGCCGCTCTGGTCCTCATACCTGGTCAAGGTTTACGCCTGGCGGACGATCCTGAGTGGAAACGGAACGCTGAACTGGGCCCTCGGCCCGCTGGGCATTCACGTGCCGCCACAGGGCACCGGAGCCGTGTGGCTCGTCATGAGCTACATCTGGCTGCCGTACATGATCATCCCGATCTACGCGGCGCTCGAGCGGATGCCCGACTCCCTGCTGAGCGCGTCGGAGGATCTCGGCGCGCGGCCGGGCCACACCTTCCGGCGGGTTATCTTCCCGCTCATCTTCCCGGCGATCGTGGCCGGTTCGATCTTCACCTTCTCGCTGACGCTCGGCGATTACATCGCCCCGCAACTGCTCAGCTCGAATCAGTTCATCGGCAACGTGATTGCCTCGACGATCACCACGAATCTGCCGCTCGCGGCGGCGTTCGCCACGGTCCCGATCCTGATCATGGTCGTCTACCTGTTGGTCGCCAAGCGACTCGGAGCGTTCGAGCATGTCTGAGCTGGGGCCGTCGTGAGACTTTCGGCGCGCTCGCTGGCGCTGCTTCGGCTGGGCGCCGGGGTGACGCTCGCGTTCATGTACATCCCCCTGGCGATCATCGTCGTCTACGCGTTCAACGCCGACACGGTCTTGACGTGGCCGCCGCCGGGACTGACCCTCCACTGGTTCAGCGAGGCCTTTCAGAACGCCGGCGCGCGGGATGCCTTCTTCAACTCACTGAAGGTTGCCTGCGTGGCAACGGCATTCGCCCTGATCCTCGGCACGCTCGCCTCGCTGGCCGTGTCCAGGTACCGGTTCTTCGGCCGCGACACGGTTTCGTTCCTGCTGCTGCTGCCGATCGCGCT
The DNA here is from genome assembly GCA_963850625.1 of uncultured Solirubrobacterales bacterium. Taxonomy (GTDB): domain Bacteria; phylum Actinomycetota; class Thermoleophilia; order Solirubrobacterales; family 70-9; genus CAXMST01. The sequence continues at coordinate 5,181 of CAWKLZ010000007.1, read as the reverse complement.
CCCGGGGATCCTGACGGGCATCGCGCTGAACACGACGTTCACGCAGCTGATGAAGGTCGACCTGAGCCTGTGGACGATCGTCGTCGGCCACGCGACCTTCTGCATCGTCGTCATCTACAACAACGTCGTCGCCCGGCTGCGCCGCCTGTCGACCTCCTTCGAGGAGGCATCGGCCGACCTCGGCGCGACGCCCTGGCAGACATTCCGCATGGTCACCCTGCCGAACATGCGCGGCGCGCTCGTCGCCGGAGCGCTGCTCGCCTTCGGCCTCTCCTTCGACGAGATCATCGTCACCACGTTCACGGCGGGAGCGGGCGAGCAGACCCTGCCGATCTGGATCTACACGAACTTCTCGCGGCCGAACCAGCTGCCGATCGTCAACGTGGTCGCGGTGCTCGTGATCCTGATCTCGATCATCCCGGTCTACCTCGCCTACAGGCTGACGCGGGACGAGGAGTCGACCGGAGCGGTCGTCCCGGCGGCGGCGGGGTAGGGCCCGGCGCTGCCGTCTGGCCGGCGATTGCAGTGAGGGGTGCCGCCGGGGGAGGCTTCCAATCGCGAGAGGTCACGTTTCACCGCAAGATGAGGTGGAACGTGACCAGTCGCCTCTGATCGCGCGCGACTGATGGCTGAATTCGTGGGATAGGCGACTTGCGCGACATCGCTCGTAGGGCCATGATGGCGGCATGCCCGAGCCCCGCCCCATCGTCTTCGCCGTCTACGACGACATCCAGAGCCTCGACCTGACGGGGCCCTGGGAGGTCTTCAACACCGCGACCAGGCGCCTCCCTCACTGCTACTCGCTGGCGACGGCCTCCGTCTCCGGCAAGCCGGTCCGCACCTCCAGCGGCCTGACGCTGGCCGTTGACGGCCGCCTGGACGAGGTCGCTGAGCTCGACACCCTGCTCGTCCCCGGCGGCAGCGGCACGCGCGCGGCCGTGACTGACGACGGCACTCCTCGCCGAGGTCCGCCGGCTCTCGGCGGCCGCCACCCGCACGGCCGGTGTCTGCTCGGGCTCGTTCGTGCTCGCCGCCGCCGGCCTGCTCGACGGCCGGCGCGCCGTCACCCACTGGGCGTACTGCGATGCGCTCGCCGCCGCCTATCCGGAGGTCGAGGTCGACGCCGATCCGATCTTCGTCCGCGACGGCGACTTCGTCACATCGGCCGGTGTGACGGCGGGGATCGATCTCGCCCTGGCGCTCGTCGAGGAGGACCATGGCTCCGAGCTCGCGCTCGAAATCGCTCGGTGGCTCGTCGTCTACGCGCAGCGTCCCGGCGGCCAGTCACAGTTCTCGGTCCAGCTCGCCCACCGGGCAGCGGCCTCGGATCCCCTGCGTGGCCTGCAGGGATGGATTGCCGAGCATCTCGAGGACGACCTCTCGGTCGGCGCGCTGGCCGGCCGGCTGCACCTCTCCGAGCGCCAGCTCACGCGGCGCTTCCGCTCCGAGCTTGGCGCCAGCCCCGCCGACTACGTCGAACGAGCCCGCATCGAGGCGGCCCGGGCGCGGCTTGAGGTCGGCGACGAGGGGCTCGAGGCGGTCGCCGCCCGCTGCGGCTTCGCCAGCGCCGAGGTCATGCGCCGGGCTTTCCGGCGGCGGCTCGGTACGAACCCGAGCGGCTACCGCGAGCGCTTCCGCGTCGCGGTATCCGCCTGAACGCTTCCGACGGCCAACGACCCAGGAGGAACCACCATGCAGGTAGCGATCCCGATCTACGAGGGGTTCACCGCACTCGATGCGATCGGACCCTATGACGTGCTGCAGAGCGTGCCGGGGACCGAGGTGGTCTTCTGCGCGCCCGAGGCGGGGACCTACCGGACCGAGAACAGGCAGCTCGGCGTGATCGCCGATCGCCCTTTCGCCGAGGTCAGCTCTCCCGACGTCGTCGTCGTCCCGGGCGGGCTCGGCAACCGGCGTTGGCTACAAGGCTCCAACCCGTACACGGAGTGGCTTGCGGCCGTCCACGAGACGACGACCTGGACGACCTCCGTGTGTACGGGCAGCCTGCTCCTCGCCGCCGCCGGCCTACTCGAGGACGTCGACGCAGCGACCCACTGGGCCGCGCGGGATGCCCTCGCCGAGCTCGGCGCGAACCCGGTGGCCGAGCGGGTCGTCGAGCGCGGCAAGATCGTCACCGCCGCCGGCGTCTCCTCGGGGATCGACATGGCGTTGCGTCTCGTCGACCGCATGTTCGGCGAGACAGCCGCGCAGGCGGTCCAGCTCGGGATCGAGTACGACCCAGACCCGCCCCACGATGCGGGCTCGCTCGAGAAGGCGCCGCCGGAGGTCGTTGCCGCCGTCCGTGCGGTGATGGAGCAGCAGGACGCGGCTGTCGCCGAGCGGCTCGGGATCCGCCTCGGCGCCTGAGTGGGGCTCCCGTAGGGAGCCGCCGTCAGGGGACCTCGACCGGGTCGAGGGCCTCCAGGTCACCGAGGTCGATGCGTCGCGGCGCCGGCCGTGGCGTCGGCGCGCCACCCACCGGTGGGATCGGAGCGGCATCGACCGGTGAGCTGCGGCGCAGGAGGATCACCGAGAGAATCAGCGCGAGCAGGATCAGCGCCGCGGAGATCTTCAGGCTCGTGCCGAGCGAGTCGACGAACGCCTGCCGGACCGCCTCCTTGACGGCTGCCGTGTCATGCCCCGGCGATCTTGTCGAGGGTCTGCGTGGCGCCGCTGGCACCGGAGAGGACGCCGTCGAGCTCCTGTGCCTGGTCGCGGCTGACCGTGATCCCGAGCTTGCCGACGTCGGTGACGGTGCGCTGCGCGTCGAGCTCGTTGAAGATCGCACCGGTCACGGCAACGCCGAGGGTCGCACCAAGCCCGCTGAGCGTGACCAGCACGCCGGAGGCGGCCCCGGTGTGATCGCGGGAGACGGCGTTCATCGCCGCGAGGTTCATCGGCGTCAGCGAGAAGCCGACGCCGAAACCCATCAGCGCGGTCGGCAGCCACAGGTCCGCGTAGTCGGTCGACAGCGAAAGCCGCGAGATCAACAGGACCGCGATGCACATCAGCGTCAAGCCGATCGCGATCGGCGGTCGCGGGCCGAACGCGGCCGCGGCACGGCCACCGAGCGGCGAGCCGACGACCATCAGACCGGTCAGCGGCAGCAGCAGCACGCCGACCTCGGTCGGGCTGTAGCCGAGGATCTCCTGGAAGTACAGGGGCAGAAAGAACAGCAGCGCCCCGAAGGAGAAGCAGCAGCGCCCCGAAGGAGAAGTCAAGGGCGAAGATAAAACCGCATATCGATGCCGCACAGGAAGTCCGTGTCAGCGTCGATTTTCTCAAAGTTATCTGCTGGCCCATCCGTTCATCAGGACACTGGTATTGGGTATCAGCGGCTCGGCAGGATCTTACTCTCACCGGCAAACTTTGCCAAATAGCAATTAGCGAATTACGCGCAGAAACTCACGAGCCGATCATCAGTTCATCGCTGTCCGTTTGCCGTATGGCGTGCAGGCCGATGAATCCGACTGTCAGGATGCCATCGCGTTCATCCAGCCTGATCAGGTTTATCGTTGATATTAAGAATGCCGTGCTGGCGAGCGAAGCCACCTTGCGTGAAATCGGCATCGAGCTGAGCGATTTCATTAAAGGTAATGAAAAAGCCCGCGAGCGCATGAAAGCGCAGTACAGCATTGCAGGGATGAAGAAGGTGTGGTGGTGGGCACTGACCATGCGGCAGAAGCCGTGACCGGGATTCTTCACCAAATACGGTGATGGCGGCACGGACATTAACCCGATTTTCCGTCTGAACAAGCGTCAGGGTAAGGCGCTACTCAAAGAACTTGGCTGCCTCTGGAACATTTGTATACGAAGGCGCCTACGGCAGACCTGGAAGAAAACCGCCCTGCTTTGCCGGATGAAGTTGCGCTTGGCGTGACCTACGAAATGATTGACGATTATTCGAAGGCAAAAAAGTCGACGATAAATATGCCGCGATTATTGAAGGCGGCATCCGCGTACTGACATAAACGCCAGCCACCGGTCACGGCGTTCGATGATTTCTGGAACAAAAAATAAGCCTTCCGGCCTATCTCTGCGTTAACGGACACTGACGGGTGTCCGTTTTTATTCAGAAGTCCTTCCCGCACGATTATCACAAGCTGCTTTCCATTCTTTAACTAAATCATTACCTTAGCCTCCTTTCGGATGACTGACAGTGATGTTTTCAATGCAAAAATTCCTTTTCCTGCTGCTGAGCCTGGTACTGCTTGGCCTCTTTTGGTATTCGACCTCTACCTTCCGGCGCATCCCGGCGATTGCTCTGGGTCTGAACAGCACAGAAGCGATCATTCAATCCTCAATTTCACTTTTTCATTCTGGTGATGGGACTCGGTCAGCTGGTGGCCTGGGCGGCTGGTTTCCAGGTTCGGGATGTTGCCCCATCCCCGCCATCATCGGCGTGGTGATTTATCTGGCAGGCGCGATCGTTGCCGCTACGGCCGTTGCACCCTGGATGTTTCTGCTGTCGCGCGTCACTTCAAGGGCTGGCGGTCTGTTGCACGTCGGTGGTGATTTTCAGCGGGGTGCGCGACCGGATGAGCGGCAACTATGCTGCCCGCGCGTACGGTTTTCTCAAAGGCACGCTCAATATCATCCCTGCTCTGGTGCTGCTGATTGGCGGACTGATTGCACAATATTACGGATGGCGCGCACCGTTCTGGGCGCTGGCGGGTTATACGCTGGCGGTTCTGCTGCTGGTCATTTTCAAATTGCCTGAAACCCGTCCGGCCGGCACGCAAACCAATACCGGACTGCCGTTCCGTCAGTACGCACGCATCTTGTTTAATGCCCGCTTTATCACTTTCGCACTGGTCAATGCCGGCGCAATGGGCATGGCGCTGCAACGTACCATTCTCTGGCACCGACGGTGCTGATGAATATTGCCGGACTGACACCACTGGAATTCTCGCTGGTATTCGGCGCAAATGGATTCTGGATCATGGGAAATCAGTTTTATCGCCAACCGGATCATCCGCAAAGTGGCACGTCCGGTGCGCCTGAAAACGGGCGGTCTTCTGATGTTTATCGGTTGTCTTGGACTCATAGCAGGCATAACCCTGGTTCCGCCAGCTGAACAGACCGCACCCTGGCTACAGATGTTGCCGGTAGCCAGCGCCTGCGCCGGTCTGGCGTTCCTGATGGGGCCAGCGACCAGCGATGCGCTGGAGCCATTTTCCG